>JBGCFI010000017.1:0-82133 GCA_045106855.1 Granulosicoccus sp. | reverse complement strand
GAGCGGGCTCAGCTCCTTGTAATACTTTGGAGCCTGCTGTCGTGCGCTTGCCTGCTTCATCGAAAAGGTCCTTCAGCGATACCGTCATGCCGTACAGCGGCAGCTTTTGATTACCGGCCCGGCTGGCATCCAGTGCCGCCGCGTCCGCCAGAATCTGCGCTTCATTCAATTCGACGAAAATCCGGTCACATTCGTCGCCAAGTGCACGAGCCTTTGCCAGCGCGCGCGTTGCTTTGTCTTTTATTTGTCCCATATGGGCAGGCTAGCATTTTATTTACATAAAGTTGCCCCGACGGGTTGTATACATGACTAAGCAGGCTTATAATCCCGCTGGTCAGCACAGGTGCGGGGTGGAGCAGTCTGGCAGCTCGTCGGGCTCATAACCCGAAGGTCGTAGGTTCGAATCCTACCCCCGCTACCAATTAGTTTACACGCTGGACTCAATAGATCAACTAAGCCCCTGTAAGTAGGGGCTTTTTTGTGTCTGTCATAAAGTCCTTGAGGTTCTGTGGTGTCCGTAGAATCCCTCAAATCAGATGCTTGTGACCAGATATTCCGGCATGGCTGCCATTGCGAAAGATTGGGTAGAGCGTGACCCGGCCTAAAACTTGTTGGGTGCGTTTAAATCCTACAAGAATGATCATTTTGCTACGGTCACTGATCCAGTTCGGCTGGGTAGCTTGGCCGAGATGTCAAAGGCCTTGGCCGGAATGGGTGGTCAGCTTTGTCAGAATTTTCCTTAGCTATTGATGCGCAGATGATCAACACACCGGGAAGGGTGGTCAGGCCCGCTTTTAAAACTTATAGCTGAGCTTTGCGTTAACCAAAAAAGCGTTGTCGGTGTTGTCATCGAAGGCAGAGCCCGGAATAAAATAACCAAGCACTAATTCAGATTCAACATTTGATGTTAATTCTGTACCCCAGACAATGTCTAACTCAACCCCTAGATTTTTACTGTCACCGTTCGGGTCCTCCTTAAGATCAGAGCTGCGAAGCTCATCAAGTGGTACATCCTGCCTGAAGCGATGCAATACAATATCAATAGATGCTGCTGGACGATATCGGAATCCCATGCCTGTTGTAACAACCTGCAAATTACTCAGTTCAGGGTCTACCAATTCACCGTAATATTTAAATGACGTTACACCACCGAATTTGTCTGAATTACCTTGCAGGTCAGTCTGTCTGAAATCCGAGTCGGTGTCTCCATCTCCGCTACCGAAAGCATAGGCGAGGATGATATAAGGACGAAAACGTGAGCGCAAAAATATCGTTGCTCCTATATCAAAACCAAACCCCTTGATGTTCTCCTCATCTTCCTCACCTCGCGCCCATGCCAGACCAGCCCACCAGCTGATTCTCTCATCCACAAGTTTACCGTTTGAGGTAACACCGTAGAATCTTGGGCTTTCATTATCTGCAGAACGGTCATGCCGAATGATGGAATAAGCGGAAAGTTCAAGGTCCAGATTTTTGAACGGTTCATGCTCTGCTACCACTATGAAGTTGTTCACTGGGTCTACCTCGTTGTGGCGAAGCAGGTCCGAGCCAAATAGCTCCTCTCGATTGAGCGACAGACTAAACCGGGTATCGATTGGTTCAAGTTCAAACGATATCAGTACACCGTCCAGGCTTTTGTCGAAAAACCATTCACGCTTATCGCTTAAACTGAATCTGCCAATGGTAAGTGAGGTTTTTTTCGTGATACTTTCTTTATCAAAATGATCAGTAAACTGTAAAAATCCTTCGTCGACCTCGAGTGAGGATTTATAGCTTCTTTCACGTTCGTCATCCTCGTCCTCAATTTCCATTTCGCGTCCATATTGGAGATTCAGGTAAGCCTGCGACTTTCCCCGTAATGCAAAAGACAACGCAAGCTCAATGGCGGGTTCCAGATTAAAGCTCCTTTCTTTATTGTTGTTATCGAGTTTGACATTCCAGTCTGCGCCGGCTTTTTGTACGATTTCTCCTTCGAAGCTAAAGCTGGAAAATAGCGTATTTCTATTCGCCTTTCTAGCGCTCGATACATCCTGCGCAACCACCGATTCAGCGGGAAGAAACAGGAGAGCCAATATCCCCAAAACACAGCGATAGTTGTTGGTTGCCACAATAGGTACTCTCATCATTCGTATTCTTGGCTAAGTTTTTTACTAAATGACGGTGGCGCGAAAAATAATCACGGCTATCAAACTCAACACACTGATAACCAAACCTATAATGAACGCGTTATAAGAGATATAAAGGCGGGTAAATTTCTTATCGGCAATGCATCCAAGTGTGTAGATATGAGTCGTCATGTTGGAATAAATGCGTGTATTGTTCTGCATCATTTCACGCATGGCATCGTTGTAATCATCTGAAGATAATGCAGAAAACTGATCGAACAACAAGAGTATTCCCTTGTCAGTTCTAAAATCTTCTATGGTTCTTTTTTTTCTATCAATATCGGGTCTAGCTGCAAGTACCGCAAAAACAATAGCGGTAGTGCAAGTGAGCAGAAAAAGTGTCACCGGTATTAGTAGCAAGCGATCTGCCCCAAGAAAGTAAGCTCCTGAAAGCAGTAACATGGAAACCAGCAGTCCGTTTAAGGAAATCATTATATTGGCCTTCATCGCAGCCAATGCGATCATATCCAATTGTGCCCGATAGCTATTTCTAAACATAGACTCGATACCGCGAGCGCTACCAATCTTAGACGGAGTTACATCAGCTGACTTTGCATCCTCTTTTACGAGCGCTATTTTCTTTGACGACTTTGATGTTTTTGACATGCCGTGTACCTTATACCCTCAACAAATTTGGTTAGACATCAATAATGCCTGGTGGAAAAACTACAAAATCAATACTGATGTTGATGAGCAACATTAGAAACACAGGCGCAACCACTGCCTGTTTAACTCGCTAGACTCGAGCGCCTGTTTTTTTTGCCAATTATCATGACGCTCTCTTGCGTACTGAATGGCAATTTCCTGACAACTAAGCGATGCCGAAGACTCAAGCGATCGCCGTGGCAAGTAGTTACCGTCTGTTTGCATGTCCCAGGCCGAGTAGGTATCGCTAAACTGCGATTCCAATACTTGATTGAGTGCATACCTTGCATCGGTATTACTTACGGGAACAAGTAGTTCGATACGTCGCTCTAGATTCCTTGTCATCAAATCTGCGGAGCCGATGTAGTACTCCTCATCACCACCGTTACGAAAATGATATATCCGGCTGTGTTCCAGGTAGCGTCCGACAACACTGACAACGCGAATGTTTTCAGATAAACCCGCAACCCCCGGCCTTAGCCGACATATATCGCGAACGATAAGCTCAACCTTGACACCAGCGCAGGAAGCCGCATACAAGGCTGCAGTGATACTTGAATCTTCTAACGCATTGGTTTTCAGTCGAATCAGTCCTGGTGAATCTTCTGAATGCCTCGCTATCTCACGTTTGATCTTCTCGAGCAATGTAAATTTAGTGACAAGTGGCGCTGCCATAATTTGCCTATAACTGTGTTGTGGATGGCAACCTGTAGTCAAATAATTAAATAGCTCTGACAGATCTGCAGTTAACTGATCATCACAAGTTAAAAGCCCAATATCAGAATACTGCTTTGCAGTTCCAGCATGATAGTTGCCTGTACCAATATGCGCATATCGACGCAAACCATTCTGTTCTTTTCGAATAACAAGTATGGTTTTACAATGCGTCTTGAGACCCGCCACACCATAACTGACATGGACCCCTGCTAACTCCAGGTGTGTGGCCCAACGAATATTTGCTTCCTCATCAAAACGTGCTTTGAGTTCAACGACCACCGCCACTTGTTTTCCATTCCTGGCGGCTGCAGTCAGGTAGTCCAGAATTTTCGTATCTGCGGATGTTCGATAAAGTGTCATTTTAATTGCGGCTACTTTAGGATCTTGACTAGCTTCAAGTACCAGACGCTCAACTGAGGTGGTGAACGATTCGTAGGGATGTTGAAGCAGGATCGATCCTGTAACTCTAATAGCCTTAAATATCGACGTATATTGTTCGGTTTTGACATTGTCAATTGGGCGATAGGGAGCATCATGGAGTGCAGGAATGTCAATCGATGCAATTTCCATCAGATCAGACATGCATACCATTGCAGCGCTTTGGAAGACATCTTTATCTCGGTCAAGTCCAAGATGATTAGTTAGTGTCCGTTTCAGCGGCGACGCCATTGAATCACTTGTCTGCAGCCTGACAACGGGTGCAAAACGGCGATCACGCAACTCACTGGTGATTATCTCCAGTAAGTCTTGAGTCTCAGAGTGGTCGTTTTCAGTGACAGCATTACGGGTAATTCTAAATACTTCGCAAGCGATTACTTCAGCACCAGGAAACAAACCGTCGATGTGTTGAATAATAAGTTCTTCAAGTCGAACAAATTTGGTCCCTTCGCCAACTTTTACGAATCTAGGCACACCATTTCCTATGGGGATTTTTACGCGAGCATGCAACATGCCGGGATAGTCTGGACGCCTCATTTGTACGAAAAGATTAAGTGATAAATTGGAGATAAAAGGAAAAGGGCGATACCGATCAATGACGATTGGAGTGAGGAGGGGGCGTATGTTTGACTGGTAATAATCGTGAAGTGCTAATTGTTCGCTAGTCGCCAACGTAGAGCAGGAACACAAATAAATACCATGCTCAGTCAGTTCATTGAGCACGGTATTGAATATTGCTTCCTTTTCTTTTTGCAATGAGAAAAGTAATGATCGGCATTGTTCAAGTTGTAATGCAGGGGTGCGCCCATCGATTGTTGTCTTTTTACTACCTGAACCAATCTGCTGCTTTAATCCACCGATGCGTTTCATATAAAACTCATCTATGTTGGCACTGATAATGGCCAGAAACTTGACCCTTTCCAATAACGGTGTACGTGTGTCACCTGCCTGATATAACACTCTTCGATTGAATTTCAGCCAGCTTAACTCTCGGTTAAGATAGCTATCCGGTTGAAATATCGATGATCGGTCAAACGTAGCATTAGTCGCTAAATAATTTTCCAGACTGGCATCATTCAAAGCTACTCCCGTTGCTAGTTTTGCGGAAAACTTTGCGTTGGTTCGTTCGTTTTTCATCACAGTGCTTGCCGCTACTGGGCTTCGTAGTTTCATGAAATGAGTCTCGGTAAAACATCAAACAGATCACAGCGATACCTTTGAAATTGCATCGTTTACGGTGCTGTTTACTCCATCAGTTTGAGATGCTTTGTATCAGGTGAAACAAGCCAGCAGAAATCATGGCTGCCGATGGCACCGTAATAAACCATGCTCCCAGAATAGTCAGAAGGTGGCGTCGCCTGACAAGTTTTCTGGGTTTACGCTGACTATTCCTTAATCCACTGGAGCTCTTGTCAGGTAATGCGCGTTTTATCATTCGATAGGCAAAATCCGGCAGGCCGGTTCTGGACCGATGCGCTGCATTACAGCGCATCTCCCGATAAAAGCCGATACCAAATACCGCACCGATTGCGATGTGTGTGGAGCTAACCGGAAGACCTAAGGCGGATGCGCCGATGACCGTAATGGCAGCTGATAGGCAAACACAGAATGCTCGTGATTGGTCAAGTGAGGTCAGTTGTTTTCCGACCGTACGGATTAATTTTGCGCCAAACAAAAACAATCCCAGCGAGATACCTATGGTGCCAATCACCATAACCCACAGAGGAATACCCACTTTAGCTTCGATGTTTGATGAACTGGCTGCACTTACAATTGCGGACAATGGTCCAACTGCGTTGGCCACATCGTTCGCACCGTGAGAAAACGATAGTAGGCAGGCTGAGAATATCAGCGGAACGTTAAACAACTGATTAACACCCGCGCGGCGATTCTCGATCGATAGAGATGCTTTTGATACGACTGGACGAAGCACAACTTGCGCTAATAGAAAACTGAAAAATCCTGTACCCACAATTATCCATGCTCCAGGTTTCCAGATTTTTTTAAGTCCTTTCATCATCAAGTACATGGTAAACGCTGCGATCATGATGCCGAGAAAAACTGGTACCCATCGACGACTGGCAGCAATCATGTCGTGTCTGGAAAAAACGGATTTTTCGATACCGGCAAGAAAAGCGGCCGCTATCAAGCCGCCCAGAAGAGGCGAAATCACCCAACTAGCCGCAATCATCGACATGACATTCCAGTCGATAACGTTAATTCCGGCCGCCGCAACACCACCGCCCATTACACCACCAACAATCGAGTGAGTGGTTGATACTGGAGCGCCAACCCACGTAGCTAGATTTAGCCAGAGCGCACCAGCTAGTAAAGCAGACCCCATCGCCAGCATGAAAGTGGTCGAGTCTGGTATGAGCGATGCGTCAACAATACCTTTAGAGATAGTTGACACAACATCGCCACCCGCCAGCAGTGCTCCCGCACTTTCGAAAACTATCGCAATGGCGATCGCCCCACCCAGGCTCAAAGCGCCTGACCCCACGGCGGGTCCAACATTATTGGCTACATCATTAGCACCGATGTTGATCGCCATATAACCTCCAGCAACTGAGGCAATTCCTACAATCAGTGCAATTTGACTAAAACCAAAAGTGACTAAGGCATACATGCCCACAACCGCAAGAAAAATTCCAGCGATCGTAAATTTCGGCAGTACCAACTCAGATTTGGAACCGTAAGTAGAACCATTTGCTTGGACCTTGTCTTTAACGTCTGAAACAATTGTCGTCATGTATTCTCCGCCGGTGTGCTGTGTCAGATCCCGTAATAGGAATACTGCCTTTTTCACAAAGCGGAAAACAGAGTCGAAGGTCGATGAGTCAGGGTGGCAAACGTCCCTAATTTGAATAGTCGAAAGTACCGGGGCCCAGGGACCTGTGACTATTTATTGTTACTCTATGGCAAGCTTATCAGCTGCAATAGACTCTGATTGAAATTCATCCCATCTCACCTTGACGACAACACCGACCCGAAGTTGTTCAAAAAACTCTTCTTTGCTGATTTGTTCATCATCGCGATTTTCGTAACTTGTCTGTGCATCCAGGGAGATGGGGATATTCATGACATCAATTTTTTCAGGCGTTATATCAAGTGCTGTAACGGGTCCTTCCAGAATAGCCCTGTCGTTCGGATCATCAACTTCTACAGCATTCGCTATTAACCGGTTTCCGAGGAAGGAGGCATCAATTTCTACATAGTCTCCCACTGCTAATTCGCCGAACGAGCCAATGTCCTGATCTGCATCGTCATCCGAAGATCCATCGTAGCGCGTTCTGTCAGTTACCTGTATGTCCAGCCCAAGTACTGTGAACGATGCTGTGTCTGGTGTAATTTGTTCAATAGCGCCGGTAATTGTCGAATTCTCCGTTTCAATTAATATGATTTTGGATGCTTGATACGCTCCGTTTTCCTGCACAATGGCTTCTACCTCCAGTCGAGTATTCAGCATGATCATTGACAGATCAGCTAAGGTGCCGTCTTGAAATTCAACGCGAGTCTGATCGGTAGCGGACACCGGCTGCCAGTAGATATCAAAGTCAAATGGTGAGGTAAACGTCGAGACCATGCCTTCGTATTCCACCCGGTCTCCTGCTGCCACCATAGGCTCCAGAGCGACTCGCACCGAGTCTACAAGCAACGAGGGTCCAGTAGAATCATAGGTTGTAGAATCGGCGGTTACATAAACCTTGTCTCCAAATTCAAGCTCGTCTGTAGATATTTGAGATAGGTCGGCTTGAGTGATATTTACCGTAAGACCACTGATTGTGAGCATTTGACGTTCATCTAAATCACTCAACACTGTACCGACCAGTTGAAAGCGCGTTGTGTCTGGCGCCGGGCGTATGAATGTGGCAAAAATTCTGCCTGTCGCATCACGCAAACCACTGACTTCTAACACCATGCCCGGCGAAATTTCAGCTAACGAGATATTTTCATACCGGGTACCTCCACCCAATTTTACAGTCTGACCCATTGATTGAAAGGCGTTATCGACTACGTTTACCATGTCAACTGGCCCAATCAGTGAAGCGACATAATCTACCTGGCTAGCCACGTTTGAAGAAAAATCCACGGCAGCCAGAACATTCATGCCAATCCTTAAATCACCTTGTGAAACGGGATTGTCATTAATGAGAAAAATGGCATTATCTGTATCAAAGCGACCACCATTCACGAAAATACTGCCGAATCCCGATATCGAACCCGACGTCGCTCCAGTGACTATTACCGGTCTTATACCACTGCCACCGATACCTCCTCCCGAACCAGGGTCGTCTGAATTGCAGCCCGCGAGTACCAATAGCGTCCACAGAATTATTCCAATTTGTCTACCCATCGTTGCGCTCTGTGTGCGACACGTTGTTTTCATCTTCTGGTTTAGCGCTTGAACACGCATTATCTGCTTCTACTATATAGATGCCCAAACCCAGTCGGGACCCCGGCGCACCCGGTAATTGTGCTTTGGTATCTTTTTCCGCGAGCCATCGGTCTAGTTTTTCTAATAATTTCTGACTTTCTTTGGCTGCATATTGTTTGAATTTCTGGACATGATGTTGTGGTATGTGGACGTAGCTGACCTTTCGCTGAAAACGTGGATCAGAATCTCTAATGCGAATGTTATAGTGAATCGTATCGATCAGGTCAGCTGTATCAGTGCCAAGGATCTGCAATATATCCAGCTCACTGGCTTGTGGTACGTAAGCACGCGTTCTCACCCGAACAGCCTTGCTGTTGGTTAATTCAACCACTTGCAAACGCAGTAACTCTTCGAGCATTGCATTGGGCGTCATATCCCCACTATAGCGCTTGACCAGCTCGTCAAAGCCCAAAGCACCTTCTAGTTTCAAGACTGACGGATGGCCTGCCTTGGTACGGAAATCTTTATCACGCAACCATCCTGTAATCACCCGGGTGGAGCGGTTATATCGTTCATCAGCAGAATTATCGCCTATGGGAGGTAACTCTTTTATCCGGACGACCTCTTTTCTGTAAAATCCAGTGAGCGCGCAAAGGCGAGTCGTCAGCGGCTTTTTACCTTCTTCGACTAACGAATTCTCCGCGGCCTCTACATACGCTCTTCTTAGCAGTTCGGTCATTAAACCTGCAGACACCCCATAACGTAGCGCTACTTTCGCCATTGCTAGCAGAATGCGGTAGAAAGCTTGCTGAATGACCTTCTGCGTACTCACGTGTACCTCAAATTGTTACTGGCAGTCAGCACTAGCCTATTGCATGTTGTTGAGCAAACATGGCTGCCTCAACCCGGTTTCGCACATGCAGTTTCTGAAGTACATTAGTGACATAGTTTTTAACTGTTTTTTCGGAGATATTCAGTTTCTCTCCAATTTCACGGTTACTGAGTCCTTGAGCAATGCGCTCAAGAATCTGCTCCTCTCTAGGTGTTAATTGCTTAAGTGTCTGACTGTTGTTTCGATGATTTTTTTGCTCCGCGTTTTTGGAATCAGTCAACAGTTGTGCGGCCAGGCTTGGTGATACGTACAAGTCACCCGCGTAAAGAGCTCTGACTACATCAACCAGCTCTCCACCACCGATGCCCTTGAGAATATATCCATGAGCACCTGCCTGTAAGGATTGTATGACATCGTCATCACTTTCCGAGACGGTCAACATGCCAATGCGAATAACTGGACAAGCCAATGCAATGCTTTTGGCGGCTGCGATTCCCCCGCCGGGCATACTGACGTCAAGGAGAATAACATCCGGTAAGTTTTCTACAGCCAGGTTTAGTGCATCTGTAGCATTGCCGCCTTTACCCACTATTGATATATCAGTTTCCGCATCGAGGGTCTGTACCACACCCTCTAGAAAAAGCGGGTGATCATCGACAACGACAATACGTTTACTATCAGCTACCTTGCGCATTTTTCCTTTATCCACGTATTCGGTCGTTCATGGGGTAACAGGCTCACTTAACAGCCTCCTGATGTGTGTCTACAGTGAACGAAACACAAACACTTGTTCCTTCCCCCGGATTGCTTTTAACGATAAACGTACCTCCCACACTTTCGATCCGCTCTCTAAGTCCTTGCAAGCCCAGGCCGTTATTATCTCGCTCGATAATCGCATGGATAAACCCAAGGCCATTGTCAGCCACGGTAGCGGTGAAACAGTCTCGGCACAGTTTTGCAGACAAAAACACCTCATCGGTTCCACCATGCCGGAACGAGTTGTTAAGCGTTTCCTGTACAAATCGATACATGCAGATCAAAATAGATTGCGGAAATTTGACTTCGTCAATCGCCTGGTCAATATTTCTGTGAACATGAACGCTTGTTCTACGCGCATGACTATCAGCTGCTTTTTCCAGAACCGCTCGAGTCGTTAATCCATCAAACCCTGGCAACATCAATCCACCGGAAAGGTTTCGAATTTCGCTAAGCGCATCCTGCAGCGGCTCTTTTATACTTCTTCCCACCGCTGATTTATCTGCAGCAGATTTCGATTCTGACGTCAATTCCTCAATTTTTAACAATGCAAATGCTATTAGTTGAGCCGGCCCGTCATGCAGATCAGCACCGACTTTACGTAAAAATATTTCATTTAACTCAGTCGATCGCCTTGACGCATGTTGCAATCGCTTGCGCAGATCGGACAGTTCAGCAACTCGTTTTTTCAAAGCATTTTGTTGTCTTTCGATCGTTCGGCTGCCTTGAAGAGCAATGCCCGACAACGCTGCAAACATAGTTAGTCCGGCAACTCCGAACAACATCCAGCTTTGAAGCCCAGTTAAAAAAAGATCTTTTTCAAGTTGTTCGGCGTTAGCATAAAACTCAGATACGGCAATGACTTTGCCTGCGTTATTGCGTATAGGGCTATAAATTTCAAGCAGTGGCACGTTAAAGGCTCTTTCGAGAACATCCTCCGCATCGTGTAACTTATCAAACTCAGCTTGAATAGCGCCAGCCCAGGCGTTGCTCAGCGTAGTGGTTACAGGGAACCTTTCACCAATTAAAGCCACGTTGCTGCCGTGGAGAACTATCCCATCCTTTCCCCAGATTTTGTATGACAACACCTGCTCGCCGAGTGGCGAATGGTCGATCAGTTGACTCAATACTTCTCGACTGTTGTCGGATATTTTTTGACTCTTATCAATTCCCTGTAACAAGGGTGCGATGAAGCTGTCCATAAAGAGAGCGGCTGACAAAGCGGAATTGCTTACAACCCCTTTTTCTATTCGATTTGAAACCCACGCTGCCGTGCTGACCATGCCAATGAGCAAGATCAGAAAGCTGGCGAAAGTAAACCGGCGCACCAGGCTCATTGCCGACCATTTATGTGATAGCCCGCGCAGTATTCCTGGTGCTGTAAGCGTCGCGCTCACATTTTTTGCCAAGAGAGTGTTCAAATGTTTACCTAAGTTGCAACAACGCGATGGGTTGTCGTGTCTTCACGGTATCGGAATATTTTCCGTTTTTCAAATTACAATCGAATTATGTTTGATTTTCTCGACGAATCCACAAAACCCAACTGTCGATCGCATCATTAACGGGACTATAGTCCCGGGAGCAAGGTTACTAACTAGTGCCTGTCCGGAAATGGTGAGTAACTCTTGAGCGACACTGCGTTAGCCACGCCCGATACCAAGCGTTATTTGTGTTGGCCGCAATAAATGATTACGTCGGCTAAATAAGGATTTTTTGGTGGGTGCTGCAAAAGCTGAACTGCCTCGACGCTGGCTTCTGCTAACTCAACAAGCCTAATGAACTGCCTCGCTGTGCCGCTTCCAGCACACACTCCCACAGAACTCGAACGGCTAATCCGGGGTGCGATAGATTCCCGGATGCTTTTATTTGCCATCGAAACATAGACATGCCAGCGACGCCAAGTTTGAACCGTTATCTGCTCCCTGTTGTCGTTTTCACCGTCAGCTTTGGCACAGGACTGTCGTTCATGGGCATGAGTCAGACAAATCGTATTAACGAAAGCCATTTGGAGCGGCAGCGGCTACTCACTGATATTCGCTCTGAATTGGAGCATGAGCTCATGGTGGCGCTGACCGCCACCGAAATTCTGGCCCACGACGTCGTGCGTTCGCAAGGGAAAATCCAGAATTTCGAAAGTATCGCACAAGGTATTCTTGAGCAGACAGGTGGCATCACGAATCTGCAATTAGCACCCGATGGAAAAGTCAGCAAAATTCATCCGCTGAAAGGTCATCTTGAGGCTCTCGGGCATGACATTCTGGGTGATAAAAGGCGTAATACTGATGCGTTCGCTGCCGTGGATAGTGGCAAGTTAACACTTGCCGGCCCATTAACCCTTGTTCAAGGTGGAGTTGCAGTGATCGCCCGTAAGCCTGTTTATCTTTGGGAAGAGGGCGCTCGCAAGGTCAAGTCGGTCCAGGCGAACAGTGAAAGAGCTCCGTTCTGGGGTTTTGTCTCGGCGTTGATCATGTTGGAAGATCTTATTGACACCCCGACGTTGATGGCATTGTCCGGCAATGGTTACAGCTACCAGTTCAGTCGCTTTGATTCTGGCAGAAACATCAATGTCAGCTTTGCAGAAAGCGGCAAGCTGACAGAATCCCGGTCAGACAAAATGGATATTCGTGTTCCTAACGGGACGTGGACATTGGCCATAGGCACAAACAGCGCTATCGGTCTTTTACCCTCAGCCTTTGAACTTGCCATCACCATACTGTTTTCTATCGCTCTGGCAGTCGCATCTCCCTGGTTGCTGCGTAAGTAACGCAGCAGGAGAGTCCGTTCAGCGGTGAATCAAAGCAACGTCGATAATTAGCGGGCTGTTGTGCTCACTGCCGAACCCGCAGGTTATCAGGATCATACTGACAGCTCTCAACAACGTTGGCCGGGGTGGCAACGCCCACAACATCAACACTAAGCGGTGTGCCGATGTCTGCAAATTCCGGCAAGACGAAGCCCATGCATAAATTCTTGCCGGTACGATATCCCCAGGCGGCCGATGTAACAGAGCCTACAACGCGTCCATCACAATAGATGCTCGCACCAGCGTGTGTCGGTGCGTGGGTGCAGTCTATAGACAGTGAAACAAACAATCTCCGGTGACCATTGGCGAGCATCTTCTGCAAGGCTTGTTTGCCGATAAATTCGGCTTTGTCCATGCAGACAAATCGTTCAAGTGCGGATTCGACCGGGTTAAATTCGGTCAACAGATCTGACTTCCAGTGACGATAGCCTTTTTCTAAGCGCATCGATTCAATAGCATAACTGCCGAACAGGCGCAGTCCATGTTCACTGCCTGCTTGCTGCAAGGCGTTCCACGCTGCCAGCAGTTGATTGTTGGGTACGTGAATTTCGTAGGCGAGCTCACCGGAAAAACTGACCGACATGACGATAGCGGGTGCGATACCGATGAAGGCGTTCCTTACACGAAGCCAGGGAAATGCCTTGTGACTCCAGTCTTCGCGCGATACAGATGACAACACGTCTCGCGACCTGGGTCCGGCAAGCAGCAGAATGGTCCAATCGTTAGTGAGTGATTCAATCTTGATAGAGCCATCGTTCGGTGCATGGGCTTGTAGCCATTCGAAATCATGGAATTCAGCCGCTGCCGCGGAACCGTACCATACGGTCGTGTCATCGACGTTGGCGAGTGTTGCTTCTGCTTTGATATTGCCGTGATGATTTAACAGATAACAGAGTCCGATGCTACCGCTTTTTCTCGATACCGCACTGCAGGTCAGTGTGTCGAGCCATTCGTGTACTCCGGTACCGCTAATTTTAATACGATTGAAACCGTTGACTTCAGTCAGACCAACGCTTGTCTGCACAGCCTCGACTTCCGCAGCCACAACGTCAAAGGTTTCATTAAAACGAAAGCTGTGAGTTTCATGAAAATCCGGATGTGGTTTTACATAAGCCAGGCGCTCCCAACCGTTGACCACATCAAACGTGGCACCGGCGGCATCCAGTATCGGAGTAACCGGTGTGCTTTTGATAGGACGGCCTGCGGGTCTGTGTTCATGCGGGTAGTGGAATCTGAATTCGTTCTGGTATTCCTCTATGGCCTTAAGTGCACAAAGCTCTGTATTGGCATGTCCCGCAAAGCGACGCGGATCTAACACCCAGGTATCAAGAGAGGCTTCGCCATGTACGATTTGTTGCGCAAGAAGCCAGCCCAGGCCTCCGCCTTCACCCAGGCCTGCACGCAGACCAATGATACAGAACGCATTGCGTTTTCCGGGTATGGGGCCGACTAGTGGCGCGCCGTCAATGGAATAGGTGATAGGTCCGTTGACGATTGCACGGATACCGACATCCTGAAGCACGGGCATGCGATCGAAAACACCTTCCAGCACATCACTGACACGTTCAATGTCATCAGGGCAAAGCGCGTTGACAAAATCAGGGTCGATGCCGTCCATGCCCCAGGTTTTACATGACTGCTCATAGAAGCCGATTAACAATCCGTCTTTTTCCTGTCGCGAATAGAAGTCGGTTATGGGACAGCGAAGTAGCGGCACACGCTGATCACTTTGCTGGAGTGAGTCAATGGGATCTGTCAGAAAGTACTGATGTTCCATGGACATGACAGGATGATGTACACCCATCATCGAACCCACTTCGTTAACCCGGTAGCCACACGCATTGACTACGATTTCACAGGCAATGTCACCTTTGTCCGTGTGAACAATCCAACTATCATCAGGTTTTTGCGTCAACGCGTTAACCGGCGTATTACGGTAGATCTCCGCACCTGCCTTGCGTGCATGACGAGCCAATGCCTGACAAAGCTGTGCCGGATCAATATCGCCGTCCAGAGGATCCCATAGACCACCCAGAAGACCGGTGGTTGAAATGAGCGGGTGCCTGCGTGCGCATTCTTCGGCATCAATGACCTCGAACTCTACGCCCATACCCTTGGCCATGCTGGCGAAATGGTGATACCCATCCATTTGCCGGGGATCGTTGGCAAGCCTGATGCCGCCATCGGCGTAGTGATAATTGATGGGATGTTCGGGGTCTGCAGCAAGTTTTCGGTACAACTCGATGGAATGGCTCTTCAGCGCGACCATGGTCTGGTTCATGCCGAAATTGGTCACCTGGGCTGCTGAGTGCCAGGTAGTGCCCGATGTTAGTTCATTGCGCTCTACCAGGACGACATCGGTCCAGCCTTCCGCAACCAGATGATACAGGGTGGAACAGCCGGCAATGCCGCCACCGATGACGACGACCCGAGTCTGGCTTTTCATTGTGTTTTCAATCTGTTGGCGTCTTGTTGGCGATACTTTTACCATTTTCTTGCAACGCGTCAATGAAAATTTCTATGAGGATGGCGGGCAACGTGTTCGCCGGTGTTCATTTTTCGCTCAGTAGATTCGTGAAGCGGTCGACATAGTGGTTAGGTGTAAATAGCGGGTCTCATATGTCGACTCATGCTGGCTGATTCAGGTACTCGCGTTTCACTACTTTATATCGTTATTTGATGAGGCAAAGGAGTAGATGAGTGAGTGTAAATAAAGTGTTTAAGGCAACTTCACCCGTGGCGATGGCAATACTGCTTGCGTCGTGTGGTGCAGGAACAACAGACAGCGGGTCAGGCGCTGGCGTTGAACCAGAGGCGGGCGCGGCTAATGAAGTCATTGACCCGACTGCTGGAAATTCGGGTACCGGCACTACGATTAGCGGACGCGTAGCTGACGGGTATATACAGGGAGCAACCGTCTGTGTGGATCTGAATAACAGCGATTCATGCGATGACAACGAGCCATCAGCGTTGACTGGACCTGGAGGGTCGTATGATCTGGAAATTCCTGCGGGTGCGGAGGACAAGCCGATTGTTGCTGACATACCGGCAGAGGCCATTGATGAGGATACCGGCGAAGCCATTGGGAAGTCGCTGGTCTTTATTGCACCAGCTGACGAGCCGGAATTTATCAGCCCGATAACCACATTGGTTCATCAGGAATTACAAAGTGACCCGACCCTCAACATCAAAGATGCAGAGATTGCGGTAAAGGCGCTGTTGGGTGTGGGTGAACAGGACGTCAGTCTGTTTACTGACTATGTTGCTGGTGGCCGTGACGATAATGTCGAAGGTGATGCCGAGAGGCAGAATAATTTCCGGTATCTTCACGATACAGCGCGTGTTGTTACCAGCATGATGAAGGATATCGAATCAGAGGTTGAGTCGGCAGCTCAGTCGAACGGTATCGATGTACTGGGTAATACCGATACCCAACGTGCCATTCGGGACATCGTCAGGCGTGAGGTTCGGGAGCTATTGCCTGCTATTGCACGGCAGGTAGCTGACTTGGTGGGTGCAGTTGCAGAAGAGAGTGACAGCGCTGAACCGAATGCTAGCGCTGACGTAGACACAGAATTTGATCCGGACAAGATCGCATTGGCGCTAAGGCCTGATGATGTCAGGAAAGATGTACAGGAACGCATTGATGCCGTGGTTGACCGTATTGAACCGGTGGCGGCTGATTTGAAGCAAGCGTTAACTGATGGCGTTTACTGGATGGAGTTTGACTGTTATTACGAAGAGCCTGTCGATTATCCGGTTGACGCTGAGCCGCTGCCCGTTCCTGCAACCTTCGAAGATGATGTCGATATGGAAGAAGAGGTACGTTTTGAGGGTGACATGATGCCCAACTGCGCGCCGTTCTACGGGAAAGTGCAGCTAAACGCTGCGGGTGATGAAGTCACCTCCAAAGGCTATGGATTTGATGTCGAATCAGGATCCTGGGTTGAGGAGTTTGATGAGGAAGACACGCATTCAGAGTTTGTTCTGATCGATGGGCAGTGGCAGGAGTTGGCATCATCTGATTCCGGCCCTGAAGGCAAGGTCGAGTTCATGGCTGACGGTTCTGCGATTATCACGAGCGCAGAAGGCACCATGCAATTAAAGGCAGTCACACAAGGGCTTGACGCCGTTGAAGTCAAGAAGCATGTACTGAGCGAAGCTGTAGATCCTGCCTGGCTTGATCTGGTTGAGTCATCGGATATTTTTTCAGCGGATTCTCTGGCACACATGATCAGTGTCAAGCAGACCTTGCATCCTTATGTGCTGTTCAATGAAAAACCCTATGCTGATATGGGCGGCTCGATGTGTGCCGAGTACTATGATAACTGTAATGTTATTGGCGATGCCTCCAGTGAGCCGTTCTATGCCTTGCAGACGTTGAATGAGGTTAGAGAGGGCGCGATTCAAGGTATGGAACTGGTATCGATGCACCCGGGCATGGGATATGGCGCTAACATGAAGATCATCATGGATGGCGAGTTTGACGGCACCCTGCCAAGCTCTGGCTCGGTTGAATGGTCTTTCGGCTATAGCTACCATCACGAAGCTCCACACCACGTACCCGCTGGTGAATATGTGGATCCGAGCACGGGTGAGACGTATCCTGCCCCTGCTATGCCTATCGACAGTATGCCTATCGATGAATGCTATATGCCGGGTAGTCAGGAAGGCGACTATGATCCATCAGTACTGGATCCATTTGTGTTGCCGGAAGGCGATGTGGATATTCCAGTAACCGAAGGGCTGGAATTCCCGGTTGATCCTGACGATTTGCGTCCCTTGGAAGTACTCAATCCGGATGGTACGCTCACGTACAAAGAGGAGTATGACGAAGAAATATTCAACGAAATTCCTCCCGAGCTCTACCCGCTTCCAGCTATTGACGGATGTGCTGATCTTGCTTCGCAGGCCGGTGAATATGATTACCTTGAACCTTACCAACCAGTCGATCAGCCCACTATGGATGAAAAGCCGGTTCTCAGCCGCTGGAAACTTGTTGAGGTTGACGGGGTAGAGCTTATCGAAATACAGCTACCGACCATGTTTCGCTTCGACGATGATGCCTCAAACGGTGCGTTGCTGTTGGCTGAGCACAATGGTTATGTGCGACAGGGGGTGCGCATGGCCGAATCCTTTATAGATCGGGTAGCCACGTATAACGAAACAGCGTTTACCACGTTGCGCGCTATCATAGAAAGACACTTGTTTAATAGATAGGTTATAACGGTCAGGTGCACTGCGCGGTGATAAAGCGTTGCCGCCAGGCACCTGATTATTCAGATTAAATAGTGGGCTTGATCTTGATCGTTGACCGTGCATACAGGATACGGCAGAATTTACAATTTGTTACAACGATGCGCAATTAGTGACAAATTCGTTTTATTACTGACAAACAACTCAATAGCGGCTATAAAGATGCTTTAAGCTGATCAAGGCTACACGACGTTGCTTCAACGAACCACACTCCGGCAACTTCTGACGGTGCCTTATGTCCTGCTGGTTCTTTTGACAGCCATGATCATCGGGGTCCTGTCTTTTCAGGCAGGTCGCGATGCGGTCAATACGCTCTCCGATCTGGTCTTGAACGAGACTGTCAATCGTATTACCCAGGCTATTGATCGCCATGTATCGGGTTCGGAAGCGGTTCTGGAGACTGCATTCCCGGCCGACATGGATGCGCCATCATCCATTGCAAGCGAAATTGAGAGTTTGCGAGAGCGGCTCTGGCTGGCAACCACCATACATCGCGACCCCAACAACTACGCCTATTATGGGGACCGGCGCGGACAATTCATTGGACTCTGGCGATTCTCCGACACTGAAGCCGAGCTGCGACTACGCTCCGATGGTATATCGCACAGATCGATTTATCGCTTTTCACGCATCAACGGAACGCTTCATGATCCAGTGATTGAACCCCGCGTTTTTGATCCGCGTGAGCGTCCCTGGTTCATAGCCGGGAAAAGTGAAGACGCCCAGACCTGGACCTCAGTTTATATTGATTTCAAGACGCTCGAACTGGTGGCAACGCGAGCGCGCCGTGTGGATAATCTTGACGGGCAATTTCAAGGGGTGGTAGCGACCGATCTGTCGCTTGAACATCTCAATCGCTTTCTGAAAACACTGTCATTGAGCGATAATGGTGTGGCCTTCATTGTCGAGCAGGATGGAAAACTGCTCGCAACGTCGCGGGGGCCGCATCTGGCCAAGAGTCTGGAAGATGGCAAGAGTGCCCGCTTGAACGCGGGCGATAGTGATGACCCGTTAATTGCCAGTACCTATCGTTTTGTCAGTGACCTGACTGAACAACCGGACGCCAAACCCGGTGCTCATACCACGACATTTAAGGGGCCGGGTGGGGACATCGTTCAGGCGGGCTATTTGAGATTGCAGGACAGCGCTGGTCTCGATTGGATTGTGGCTGTTGCCGTACCGCGAGACGATTTTATGCACACTGTGACGCGCAACGTGCGGAGAACCGTTGGCATGGCGGTTGTCGGCTGCGGACTGATCGTCCTGATCGGCATGCTGATTCTGAACAAGATTACGCGGGATTTACGCCAACTGGCAACCGCTGCGCGCGCGATGGGCGAGGGTGATCTGACAGCGTCGGTTCCTGTTGATCGGGATGACGAGCTCGGGGAGCTGGCTAAGGCCTTTTCTGATCTACAGGAGCGTCTGCTGACTGATCGGCTCACGGGAATTGCTAACCGTGAGGCGGTTGTTCGTCATCTGGAAGATCGAATTATCCGGCATCGGCGCCAGAACGATCGGCAACCGTTTGCCTTGCTGTTTATCGATCTGAACAGCTTCAAACAAATAAATGATGAACTTGGGCATGATGTTGGAGATCAGGTCCTGATTGAAGTGTCCAGACGTCTTACCGAAAATTTGCGTGCTAATGATATGGCAGCACGCTTCGGTGGCGATGAATTTATTGTGTTGTTGGATAATGTAGAAAGCCGTGCCGCTGTGCTTCTTGTGTGTGATAACTTGAAGGAAGCACTGCAACCTCCCTACACTTGTATTCAGGCGTTGAGCCATACGGCGAGCTCATATGCACAGGGCGCATCCATCGGCTATGCCTTGTTTCCAGATGATGGCAAGGATCTGGAAACATTGATTAAGCGTGCTGATTTAAAGATGTACGCGGCTAAAACCGGTTCGCGCAAGCGTCGTTCAGATAGTGACTATTCATAAGTCATCATACCTGCTACGCCAAGAGAACTGGACTACAAACAAGCTTCAAGTATTTCAACAGGGTGCATGACTCTACGGCCGGTATTGTCCGTGATTTGTTCATGGCAGCTAAATCCGTTGGCAATGACAACTACCTGTGGATTGGCTTTCTCCAAAGCAGGTTTTAGTGCGCGATCGAAGAGTTTTTGTCCAATCCAGCGAGTTTCTTTGCGCATTCCGTAAGTGCCTGCCATGCCACAGCAACCGCTCTCGACTTCGGTCAGTTTTTCGAAACAGGCGTTCATCCATTGCCTGTCTGTCGCGGCCAAGCCGAGAGATTTGTCGTGGCAATGCAAGTGAAGTATGCCCGCAGACAGACGTTGTTTTACTGGCGTGTTTCTACCGCTGAGGAATGCACTTAGCGTAGAGCACTGCGTTGATAGTAACTTTGCACGTGAGTCGATCGGGAACAACCTCAACAGTTCGTCTTTGAAAACGGACAAACAGGAGGGTTCGAGAACAATCACGGGTGCCCCAGAGGGCAGGTGCTTTTGAAATCCATCAAGAATATGTTGTATCGAAGCCTTGGCCTGTTCCAGCAAACCATATTCATAAAGCGGTCTGCCACAGCAAAAGTGTGTTCTGGCAACACCGACGCGATGTCCTGATTTGAGCAGAACGCGCACAGCGCTGCGTACAACGGCTGGTCGGTAATGGTTATTGATTGAATCGTTCCATAAAACGACCAACGGTTTATCAATATCGCCAAACCAGTAGAAGTGCTCGTCTCTATCGCTTGCATGAGTTTTCGCCCACCGGGAAAATGTTTGATGGGCAAATGTAGGCAGGCTTTTCTCAGGACTGATACCTAAAGCGCTAGCGGCAACCCGACCGGGCAGGGAGTTTTGCAGGATATTGACGAATCGGGGTGCTTTGGATAAGTGTGGTAGCCAGCGTCCCAGTTGACCGAACACATGGTGAGCCAAAGGGCGACGTTTGTTTTCGAAGTGCTTGTGCATGAACTCGGCCTTGTAGCCGGCTATATCCACTTGCGTTGGACATTCGCTCTTGCAGGCTTTGCACGAAAGGCAGTGTTCCATGGAATCTGCAACCGCCTCATCTTGCCAGCCTTGGCTTAACACATGACCTCGCGCCAGCTCATGCAGCAGGTGGGCACGTCCTCGGGTGGAGTAGCGTTCTTCACGTGTTGCCTGGTAGCTGGGACACATGGCACCTTTGTGTGCTCTGCATTTTCCCATACCGATACATCGTTCGGTTGATCGACCAAAGCCTTGTGGGTCTTCGGTAAAGTGCAATTGCGTCTCTACTGACGGTGTTTCGTATTCTGGTCCGAAACGTAGATTGTCATCCATGCGATAGGCATCGATAAGCTTGCCCGGATTCATTCTGGATTCCGGATCCCAGATATTCTTGAACTGGCGAAAGGCCTGCATAAGCTCCTCGCCGTACATGATGGGCAGAAACTCGGCCTTGGCTTGTCCATCGCCATGTTCACCGGAAAGTGAGCCGCCGAACCGTACAACAAGCTGCGCGATTTCCTGGCTGAACTTGCGCCACTTGGCAACGCCAGCCTCGCTACGTGTATCAAAGGTTATGCGTGCATGAATGCAGCCATCGCCAAAATGTCCATAAAGGCTTGTTGTGTAATCGTACCGGTCAATAAGGGCCTGAAACTCACGCAGGTATTCGCCAAGCTGCATCGGATCGACGGCGGTGTCCTCCCAGCCGACAATAGGATCGGGATCATTCGGATCCAGACTCATGGATGTGGCTGACGCGCCTTGTTCGCGAATACTCCATATGGCTGGTTCATCTTGCAGTGCGACAGGCTTGACAGAGACTGCGCGTTTGACAGATTGCATGGCATGGACAAACTGTTCTGCCTTTTCTTTCATGTCCTGCTCAGTACTGGCAGCAAGCTCTACCAGAATCCAGGCGCGACCCTCTGGCAACAAGGCAACTTCGCTCTGCCTTAGATTTCTATCGTTCAGACCACCGACAATACCCCAGTCCAGTCCTTCCATCGCGATAGGTGTGAAGGGCATGATATCGACTACAGAGTCGCCAGCTTCGAAGATATCGTCAAAGCCAAGCACTACCAGCCGTGTGTACGCTGGTTTTTCGATCAAACGAACTCGAGCTTGCAGTATCGATACACAAGTGCCCTCAGAACCAACTAGTGCACGTGCAACGTTGAAGCCGTTCTCGGGTAATAACTGGTCCAGGTTGTAACCTGATACCCGACGTTTGATCGTTGGATAACGGGCACGGATCTGATCGGCGTACTGATCTCTTAAAGCCAGCAGCGCGGAATATATCTGTGCACGGCGATCATTGCCAGCCGTGATTTTTTGTAGCTCCTGCTCCGAAGTGGGGCCTACCCAGAAACGCGCACCGTCGCTTGTGAGTATTTCCAGCTCGATGACGTTTTCGACTGTCTTGCCAGCTAGCATGGAGTGCGGTCCGCAGGAATTATTGCCGATCATGCCACCCAGGGTGCATCGACTGTGCGTGGCCGGGTCCGGGCCGAAGGTCAGATTGTGATGTTCAGCCGCAGCCTTCAGGCTGTCGCATACCATTCCTGGCTGGATTAAAGCCGTACGATTGCCCTGGTTTATATCGACGACGTTGTCCAGGTGGCGTGAGCAGTCAAGAACAATAGCTTCGTTGACGCATTGTCCGTTTTGTGAAGTACCGCCGCCTCGCATGAGCAAAGGTAACTTGTGTTGGCGACAGACGTTGGCCGTGAGAACAACATCGTCAATGGATTTTGGAAACACCACGCCCAATGGTATTTGCCGGTAGTTGGAAGCATCGCTGGTATAGAGAGCCACGCCGGCATCGCTGAAGTCGCAGTGGCCTTCGAGTTTTTGCTGCAATGATTCGCTGACAAGAGCGAGTATCGCTGTTTTATCGTGACGCGCCCTGGCGGTGGAAATAACTCGGTTCATATTAATTTTAAGGCTGGGCTTTTATTAGTGTTGTTTGAGTAGAGCGTTGGCCGTAATCTGATCTGTGACAAGCGTGTTAACGACTTTGCGCCTAAGCAATGCATTGATGATTTTTTCTTTGTGCTTTCCACCAGCGGCAAGAATAACGTTTGGAATATGTTGTAAATCTTCAAGCTCCATACCGACAACACAACCGTTGATCGCATGCCTGATACGGTGACCTTTGTCGTTAAGGTAGTAACCCAGTACATCGCCCACGGCACCCGCCTCGACAAGCTCATTCACCGTTACCGATCTGGGCAGACCGTCTCTGATCATGCTGGATAGGCCTGAAGCATCGCCTACCGTCATTGTGAGAGCGTCTACCGCACGAATACGTTCAAGCATATCGTGGAAAACAGTTTGCTTGAGCAAGGTGTTGCGACTTTTGGTGCTGTCAGCATACAGCGGCGCTGTGAAGTAGCGTTTCTGTGCATTGCACAGGTTCGCAAGAACTCGAGCGCTTTCGATAATGTTGACATCTGAGGCTCGCGAAACGCAGCCCATTACTGACATGACTTCCAGATCGGGACGATTCATGGGGCGAAGATACTCCATGGCAACATTGAGCGTACTACCCCAGGCAATGCCGAATGTCCTGACTCCCGTGTCGGTCAGTAGGGTGGATAGATATTGACCAAGATAACTTCCGATAAGATTCTTGATGTCGCTGTGTGGATCAAACACAGGTGCCACATGCGCATCGTCAAGGTCATATTTTTCTTTGAGATCGTATTCGGTCCGGGCGCAGGGTGCGTAGTCCGAATCAATGTAGATACGCACAATTCCTTTGCTGCGAGCCTCGGACAGCGCTTTATTAACGCGCAAGCGTGTAATACCAAAACGCTCGGCGGCTTCTGCCTGAGTCAGGCCTTCAATTTCGCAGGCCCAGGCAATGCGGACAAGCATCCGCTCATTATCCTGGGCAACATGAGTGCTGATAGTAGACAACTGGGAATCCGGTGTTGTGTCATTTTACAGCGCCCATTGTCAATCCTCGCACGAGATGTTTTGAAGCGATTAGTGCGAACACGACGACGGGAATGACAATGAGAGTTGAGGTGGCCATTATCTTGCCATACGGCAGATTGTATCCCTCCATGAAGCTGACGGCCATAGCTGGTGCCGTTTTTGCCTCATTGCGAGTCAGAACCAGTGCATACATCAATTCGTTCCAGGAGAAGATAAACGAAAAAATAGCGCTGACGGCAACACCCGGCATGGCTAATGGCAGGCATATGGAGCGAAAGATGCGCCACTGCGAAGCGCCTTCAAGCATCGCCGCTTCATTAAGATCAAAAGGTACCGCCCGGAACTGATCTGTACATATCCAGATTACGATAGGTAAGTTGAACGTAAGGTATATCAGGATGAGCACAAGGTGTGTATCGAGAAGACCAATCTGCCTTACGAGGAGAAAGAACGGCAATGCCAGCACGATCGGTGACACCATGCGATTGGTAATGAACCAGAACCAGAGATCCCGCTTGCCTCGGAATTCGAAGCGCGCGAGCGCATAGGCGGCCGGACAACCCAGCAGGACGGCAAGAATAGTGGTACTGACAGCGACGATGAGTGAGTTGATGAGCGTTTTGCCGACACCATCCTTGCCAAGTACCTCTGAATAGTTTGCAAACGTTGGTTCGAATACCCAAACCGGGGGGGACTCCAGCGCCAGTACTTGTGTTTTCAAGCTGGTGGTGACCATCCAGTAGAAAGGAAATACACAGAACAAAATGATCAGCAATAACAACAAAAGCTGGGCGCCCAGGCGATGACCGGTTCCACCCTGTTGAGCGGTTGACATCAGCGCACCTCCTTGTAGAACAGTCGGATATAGAGTTGGCTAAGGACAATAGTGACCAGTAACAGGATAATGGCCTGAGCTGAGGCAAGGCCCTGGTCGAATGCACGAAATCCCACCCGCTGAATTAACAGTGATATTAATTCGGTCGATGCACCCGGGCCGCCGCGTGTCAATGTGAATACCATGTCAAACAATTTCAGAGTATCAGCCGTACGTAGTATGAGAACAGCCGTTAATGCCGGGATCAGATACGGGAGTTGTATATACCGCAGGATAGTTGTCCAGCGTTTTGTCTCAAGCTTCGCGGCTTCTTCTATTTCCGAGGGTACGGTAGTCAGACCGGCAAGCAGTACCAGAGTTACAAACGGCGTCCATTGCCAGATATCCCAGAAGATAATGGTGATGAATGCGTTGGTGGGATCACCAATCCAGTTGACCGCGTCAAAGCCCAGAAAGCCTATCAATTGGTTAACAACGCCGTACTTGATATTGAACATAACCTGACCGAGCAGGCCAACGACGGCATAGGTGGTTGCCATTGGCAATACCAGTGAGAGGCGGGTGAGTGTTTTAAGAAATGTCAGGCCTGGTTGATGCAGGAGCAGGGCAATGCCCAGACCCAGGGCAAGCTGAATGGGCAATGAAATTCCTAGCAGCAGAAAGGTTCTGCCTATGGCGTCCCAGAACGCTGAATCTGTTAAAACGGTGACATAATTTTCGGCGCCGATAAATTCAACCTGTTTGAGCTTTGTCAGATTGAAATAGTGAAGCGATGTCCACACGGCATAAAGTAGTGGCCCGATCCCGATGACGAGCAGTGTTATGACGGATGGACCCAGAAACGCCAGGATGGTAGAACGACGTGTGGTTGCTGACATAGATGTCTTGGTAAGCCCGATGGGCAACGGTGGTGCCGATGACTAATATGACTGACGATTGCCAGTTCGTCGATAACCCGACAATGGCCAATGGCCTTGTGTCGGGTATCGACGAGCCAGAGCAGCCGTTTACCTATTGAGCAAGTGGTTTGGATCCATCGTAGTAACCTGCTTTTTCAAGCACGGCTTCCATACGATTGCCCATTTCCATCGCACCTTCTTTTGTGCTGACTTCGCCCAGCATCATACGCGTTCCCCATTCCTGGACAATCTCAGTAATCTCAGGCCATTCTGCGAAACGCGGCCGGAATTCTGGCACGCCATCCTGCCAGCTTTCGACCAGAGCAGGTACAAAGTCATATTTCTCGGCAACTCCGTCAGCGGCATAGACCGACTGGCGAGCAGGTACACCACCTCTTTCCAGATATTCCATTGCATTGGCTTTGGATGTGATCCACTGAATGAATAGCCATGCCGCTGCCTGCTCATTGTCATCAGCCTGCGATGCAACAGCTAGAGAGAAGCCGCCCAGTGCCGGTTTTCGCCCTGCAGGCCCTTTGGGTTCAGGAGCAATTTTGAGGCAATCGGCCACCTTGGACGTTTCCGGGTTTTTCAGGCTGGAGTAGAAGGCAGACCACTCGGTCAGCATGGCGACGTCGCCTTGTGCGAGACCGTTTACCGCTTCGGCATGATCGTAAGCGACGATGCCCTCAGGCATATACTGCATCAGTTCCTGACGAAATTGCAGACCGGCCTGGCTCTCTTCTGAGAGCAGGTTGGAGCGGAAGTCTGCATCCAGGAACGATCCCCCGAAGGGCCAAAGCATGCGAGCGAAGCTGTCGGCTGATTGAGTCTCGTTACGCTTTGATTGCAGCGCAAAGGCGTACTTTCCATCTTTTGTCAAAGCAGGCCCATAGGTATCTTTCAGTTCGCTCCAGGTCTCCGGCGGACCATCGAAGCCAGCATCCTTCAGCATGCACTCGTTATAAAACAACAAACCGGAATAGTTATCAAACGGTAAACCGTACACAGTATCGTTCCATCCGCCAAAGGCATTGAGTACCAGTGGAAAGAAGTCATCGATATCCAGCTCCGGGTCAGTGATAGCTGCATTGGAGGTGAATTTGCTGACAGGCTCTATCCATCCGTTTTCTGCAAAATTGCCGATCCAGACCAGATCGATCAGAGCAACATCGAGATCACCGCCGGCGACAAAATCCCGGACCTGTTCGCCAAGGGCATTTTCGTAAGGGTGCTTGATAATATTGACGTTGATCCCCGTTGCCTGTTCAAACTCGGGCAACATCGCTTCTGCTGCCTCGTAGCCCGGGCGAAGCAGAAAAACGACGTCGACTGTCGTACCTGCATAGGGTTTTGCTGCCTCTTCCAATGTCCATGCGTTAGCGCTACCAACGCTGGCAAGGGCGCATGCCGCCGCGACTGCGGTGGTACGCAGCTGTGTGGTAAAACTCATTTTAAACCTCCAGGTTATGAGAAATTTATGAGAGATACTATTGTATCGCTGTCGATACTTATGTAAATTAGCGTCAAAGTCAACAGTAAATTTGTGCTTGAGCACAAACCGGAGCAACTCTTTTGGCAAACGTATCGCTGAATAACGTAGACAAGAGGTATGGCAAGACGGAAGCCTTGTCACAGGTTTCTCTGGATATCGAACATGGAGAGTTTGCTGTTTTCGTGGGGCCATCCGGATGTGGTAAGTCCACGTTGTTGCGCTCGATTGCAGGGCTGGAATCCATAAGCGCTGGAAGCATTGAGATAGACGGCAAGGATGTCTCGTCTGCGGCCCCCTCAGAGCGGGACGTTGCCATGGTATTCCAATCGTATGCGCTGTACCCGCACATGAGTGTTCAGGCCAACATGGAGTTTGGCATGAAAGTCAACGGCATTGCGGCGGATGAAAGAAGGCGTCGCGTTGCTGAAGCCGCCCGCATATTGCAGCTTGAGGATTACATGGACCGCAAACCCGGGCAGCTCTCCGGTGGGCAGAGACAACGTGTGGCTATCGGCCGGGCAATAGTGAAGGATCCCAAAGTGTTTCTGTTTGATGAACCTTTGTCCAACCTCGATGCAAAGCTGAGAATACAGATGCGTATAGAACTCGAGGCATTACACAGGGAGCTGGGATCAACCATGATCTATGTGACGCACGATCAGGTGGAAGCTATGACGATGGCGGATAAAATTGTCGTGCTTAATCAAGGAGTAGTTGAACAGATGGGACCCCCGATGGAGCTTTATCATCATCCCAAAACACGATTTGTTGCAGACTTTATTGGTTCTCCTGGTATGAATTTTATGCCAGTTGTTACCCGTGAAGGCGGATTGTATCTATCTGATGCGCGTCTGCGTGACCATCCTCAACCAGTAGACGGATCCTCTCAGGGGCGCTCGGTAACGACTGTGGGCATTCGTCCAGAACATATTCGAGTAACTGCGCCAGGTGCTGGATTGATCAATGCTGTTGTGCGAGTTAAAGAGACTCTGGGCGGGGAGGCTTACGTTTATGCCCGTCACGAGAGTTCTTTAACAGATTTTGTCATCAAGACGGATGGCGAGGATAGCATTCAGGCTGGGGATACGGTAGGACTGGAGTTACCGTCGGATCGTCAGCATTTGTTTGATGCCAATGATCAGATAGTCCGGCAGTATAACTAGATGGTGATTGACAGGCGGGGCGGTGGGTTTGCTATCGCTTCAATCACGTGACACAAGGTACTGGAGGATATATGAGTCGTTGGGTTGATCGGTTTTCATTGTCAGGAAAAACAGCCCTGGTCACCGGCGCATCGCGAGGAATTGGCGCGGAAATTTGCCGTGTTTTTGCAGATGCCGGTGCGGATATAGTGGCAGTTGCCCGAGATGAGCATGAACTTGAAAAGGTGGCAGCACAGGTTCGCAAACTCGGGCGTCATTGTCTTGTCAAGCCGTGTGATTTATCCGAGCCTGCTGCCATAGACAGACTATGTAGCTCCCTGCTAGAGGATGTTCAGGTGGATATTCTGATTAATAATGCAGGGGTGGCACTAGTGGATAAGGCACTTGATGCAACGCTTGCCGATTGGGATATGACCATGGCGATTAATGTCAGGGCGCCCTTCCAGTTAGCTCAGTTGCTGGCACCGGGAATGATAGAGCGGCGTTGGGGGAAAATCGTCAATGTGTCTTCGCAGGCAGGCGTTATCGGTTTGGAAGAGCACACGGCTTACTCGGCATCAAAGGCTGCGATGAATGCCATGACCCGAGGCCTTATGAGTGAATGGGCACGCTATAATGTTCAGGTCAATTCTATTTGCCCCACTGTGATCCTGACTGATATGGGCAAGGAGGTCTGGGGGGCAAAGGAAAAGAGTGAACCAATGTTGGCGAAAACGCCTTCCGGGCGCTTCGGTGAGCAGGTAGAAGTTGCCGATATGGCGTTGTATCTGGCTTCTGATGCTTCTGCGTTGGTTAACGGAGAAACGTTGTTGCTCGATGGCGGATTTTCCGCCGTATAGCAGTCTCTCTTATATGATGCTATTGAACTTGATAACTCCCCGGAAATTCCCCAGATGAATATGGCTGCCTACATTCACGGTGTACGAGATGTCCGGGTAGGGGATATTTCAATACCGACAGTATCGCAAGGTTCAGTGTTGGTTGATGTGCTTGCCGTGGGTATCTGTGGCAGTGATCTTCACTATTATAAAGATGGCGGTATCGGTGGCGCTGTTATTCGCCAACCCTTTGTTCCCGGACACGAGTTCTGTGGTCGTTTGCGCAACGATGTAGAGGCACTGGGGTTAACTCGTGGACAATTGGTTGCTGTTGATCCGGCGACTGCCTGTCATGACTGTGAGTGGTGTGCACAGGGTTATCACAACTTGTGTCCCCATGTGGTGTTCTTGGGCGCACCACCCTACAACGGTGCCTTAACTCATCAAGTTGCAGTATCCCATGAGAGCCTGTTTGTCCTACCTGAAGGCATGACGCCCGATCAGGGTGCCATGCTGGAACCCTTAGGTGTTTGTATTCATGCAATGGACCTTGCCAGACCCCGTTTGTTAGAAACGGTGTCGTTGATCGGGTGCGGGCCTATAGGACTTGGCATTCTACAGTTACTCCGACTCAGCGGAGTTGGTGAAATCATCGCTATCGATCCGCAGCCGCATCGTACAGCCCTGGCAAAACAACTCGGTGCAAGCCATGTCGGTAATACTGCTCAGGCGGTTCTGGATCATACATCCGGTCTTGGTTGCCATCTTGTTATTGAGGCGACCAACTCACCTGATGGTTTGTCCCACGCGATTAAAACCAGCAGAATCGGTGGGCGACTTGTTATGGTTGGAATACCCGATGGCGATACATACACGAACATACAGGCCTCTGAAGCCCGCCGCCGTGGATTAACGCTGAAATTTTCTCGAAGGATGGGTAATGTATATCCACGCGCCATTGATCTGGTAGAACAGAATAAAGTCGATGTAGATTCGCTGGTATCACATCATTTCAAGCTAGATGGAACCCCGGATGCATTTAAACAGCAGGCGGATGAGGATCCTGGATTTATAAAGGCTGTGGTGTACCCTCAAGAGTAATCTATCGCTACGCTACTTCAAGCGGCTTTCCTATTGATGTCAGACGTGTTCATTAATGTGAAGTGAGAAGCCAGTTCGGTGAGACTATCCGATAAATTTGAAAGTTCACAAGCGGTTATCTGGGATTGCTTGGCATGACTGAGGCTTTCTTTTGCCACATCTGCGATGTTCCCGACATCGGTCGCAATCTGAGTTGTGCCAGTGGCGGTCTCATTGATGGAGCGGCTGATATCGGCCGACACGGCCCTTTGTTCTTCAACTGTCGAAGCAATGGAGCTCTGTGTGCTGGAAATAGCGACGATGGTATCGCTGATCTCATTGATAATACGTGTTGCCGATTGACTGTCGCTTTGAATCTTTGAAATTTTCTCGCTGACTTCTTCAGTGGCGCGTGCTGTCTCTTTCGCAAGTTCCTTGACTTCATTGGCAACCACGGCAAAACCCTTACCGGCATCACCGGCTCGTGCAGCTTCGATGGTAGCGTTCAATGCCAAAAGGTTGGTCTGGTCGGCGATAGAGTTGATCACTTTGATAACAGCTCCGATATCGTTGGACGAATCGGCCAGTTGACCCACATTCAGCTTGGCATCTCCAGATAGCTCAACCGCTTTTTCTGCGATAGATACAGCGTCAGCAGAATTTTCAGCGATCTCGCGGATCGCCGTTACCATCTCGGTCAGGGCGGTTGCTACCTCATCAACGGTGGTCGCCACCTGCAGTGCAGTGGAGGAGGCTCGATCCGTTTGCTGGGCGCTGTTGTTTGCAGCATTATAGGCATCTTCGTTGAGTACCATGAGTGCCTGAGATCCGTCCTGCAAGCTTGATGTGGAATCGATCAGACGACCAATGGTAACGTCTAGTTGTGAGATGGTCTGGTTTATGGATGTTGATAACGGTTTTAGAGAGTTGTCGTACTCACCCTGCATGTCGATAGTAAGATCGCCGCGAGCGATCGCCCCCATTACCTGTGTGGCCTCAGTCAACATTTTACTCAAGTTTTGTTGATGTGCTTTTTGTTCTGTAATATCAATGGCGTACTTGATGACTTTAACGGGGTCACCACTGGGGTTCAGTATCGGGTTATACGTAGCTTGGAGCCAGAGTTCACTTCCATCTTTTCCGATGCGTTTAAATTGATCCGCGACAAATTCTCCGCGATTCAACGCTTTCCAGAATGCGATATATTCTGCTGTTTGATGTTCCTGCGGATTGACGAAAATCCGGTGGTGTTTCCCGACTATTTCTGGCAGCTCGTATCCAACAGCACGCGTAAAATTTTCGTTTGCCCACAGAATAGTGCCATCAAGGTCGAACTCAATAACCGCTTGTGCCCGTTGGATAGCGGTTATCTGACTTTCGTAAGCGGCTTTCTCAAGCTGCTGATCTGTTACCTCAGTGGCAATTTTCATAACCTTATAAGGTAAGCCCTGCGTGTTCAAAATAGGATTGTAGTTGGCCTGTAACCAGATCACGTCTCCACGTTTGGTGACACTTCGACATCTGGTACTTGTGCTTTTTCCGCTTCTTATGGTTTCCCACAACTGCTGATAGTCCTGGCTTGTGGCATCAGCGTTACGCATGAATATTCGGTGATTCTTGCCTATGAGCTCGGATAGCTCGTAGCCCATCGTTGTCAGAAAATTTTCGTTGGCAGATATAACCGTGCCATCGAGCTCGAATTCAATAACAGCTTGTGACAGATTCAGTGCGGCCATAACGTTCGTCATTTCGACTAACTGAGCTTCGCATAGCTGATTCGTTTCGTTGGAAAGATTATTTTTGAATCGATTGAGCATGGTAGGCGCTGTTTTTTTACGGATTGGTCTGACTGGAATCTGGATAGAACCATGCAACTGGGACTATCAGGTTCTCAATTAATCGTATCGACGCTGTGCCCGGAAACTTTGCGCTTGAAACCACTATAAGCGCTGACTTTGCAGGGCAATGTGTTACCCGTTGACTGGATCCTGCTCTAAACGGTTGCCGTTAAGCGCCATCCTCCGGATTAAGGCCGCGTGTTGCTCCGAATCGAGAACGCTGGATACCGTTCCGTTGTTCGATCCACATTACGCTGGATGAAAAAAAACCGTGGTGGCCAATTGAGAGCACTTCGCTGAAGCAAGTTAGTTGCAGAGCGGTGGCGCCAATGATTCCCGATGAACGATTTCTGTATCGAATTCTACGCTGGACGGGGTTCCTTCCTTGAAAAGCAAGTCCATTAAAAGTTGGGCGGCAGAGCGCCCCATTGCTTGTTGCGGAACCCGGACTGTCGTTAGAGGGGGATATACAGCGCTGGCTATTCCAATATCATCAAAGCCTGTAATGGAGACCTGTCGTGGCACCTCTATGCCGAGTTCTCGTGCACGCACAATAGCGCCCGCTGCCAATACATCGTTACCACAGACAATAACGGTTGGTTTGTCCAGGGCATTCATGAGTTGCTCGAATGCCTGGCCACCGTTGTGTTGAGAGTAGTTTGTTTCGATGACTCTGGTAAGCGTTGCATCATTCCCGTAATCCAGGACGGCTTGCCTGACTCCTTCAATCCGGCTGCTTGCTCGATCATTACCTTCTGACACCCCCGCTATCATGGCGATACGTTGATGACCGAATTTCAGGGCTTCCATCGTAATCTGGTATGCCGCCTTGTGATTGTCAAAGCCTGCATACAGCAGTTCGGAGTCGGGCTTGAAACACCAGGAAACTACGTAGGGTACTTGCCGCAGAGCAAGGAATCTGCTGGATTCTGGTGGGCGAGACGCACCTATGAGCAGGAGTCCGTCTGCGCCACGAGATAACAGGGATCGTATCTGCTGAAGTTCGTGTTGGCTGTTGTAGCCTGAACTGGCTACGAGCAGAGTGATGCCGTAATCGGAGAGTTCCTCCTGAAACGATTGCAACCCGCTGGCGAACATCGCATTGGCCATGGTCGGAATGATGGCGCCAACGGTGTTGCTGCGATTTGACGCCAGCATCCTGCCGCCTGAATTTGGAGTGTATCCCAGTTCCCGGATGACGTTCTGGATTCTGTCCCGGGTGGTGTTGGCGACCTTATCCGGGGTGTTTATGGAGCGGGATATGGTTGCCGTAGAGACGTTGGCGGCTCGTGCGACATCGGCAAGTGTCGGATTGATCAATCTCTTCATCGTAGGGTCTTGCCGGCTCAGTTGCTGCTGTTAACACCGCAACTGAGTCGGCATCGGCTCAGATATGACAAAAGTGTCGAATCCATAGTGTAACCTTGAAATAAAAAATGCAAGCGCTTACACTGTGTCTTGTCATTGGAACTGCGTGCGGTTCTGTTACATGCTGAACGTGGCGGTTTTCGGTAGGGCTCGCTTCAACGGCAACGTTGGGCAGGTCCGTGTCAGCCTCAATTGTGGTTTTGTTGTCTGCCCGGGTAGTTATCCGGTGGGCAGTTTTTGGAGAGTTACTGCGCAGATTGGCCTGTTTAAATCAATACGGTGATTTTCGCATTCATCGCGTTCGCTCAACCTCTGGCAACGCTGATAACGATGTGACTAATGCCGGATTGAACCGGTACTGTGCTTTAAGCAGCTATTAGCCACTCCATCGGTTGAATCTGTAAATGGCGTCTGTCTCGACGATGAGTCAGACCTGAAATCCGCACTTGGTGCGGTGTTCTGAGTTTTTTGCTGCTGGTGGCTCTGTTTTTAGCCTGCGTTCCATCAGTTTTCATAATCTGTTAAATAATATGATCAACAGGGCCGTGTAGATGACTAGAAAATACCTGAAAAAAGCCGAAAAAACAGCGGCTACGGATGCTACGGACGTGCGTCAGACCGTTCAGAACATACTGGATGAGATTGAAGTTGGGGGTGATGAGGCCGCGCTGCGCTACGCAGAAAAATTTGATAATTACCAGGGTTCAATACTTCTCACAGAAGAGGAGATTGCCGCTGCCAGTGCAGTGGTTCCGCAGAAACTGAAAGATGACATTGCTTTCGCGCACGATAATGTCAGGCGTTTTGCCGAAGTACAGAAAAAGACCATCGACAGTGTAGAACTGGAAGTGGTGCCGGGTTTTACACTGGGCCAGAAAACCATTCCATGTCGTGCGGTAGGGTGTTATGTGCCGGGTGGCAGATATAGCCACATCGCCAGTGCCATCATGACGGTAACGACAGCCAAGGTTGCTGGTTGCAAGCACATCGTTGCCTGTTCTCCACCAAGGGTGGGTGAAGGCATTGCCCCGGCCATCGTGTTTGCTGCCAGTTTGTGCGGTGCCGATAAAATTCTGGCAATGGGTGGAGTGCAAGGGGTAGCGGCAATGACATTTGGCCTGTTCGGACTGCCCAGGGCAGATATTCTGGTCGGTCCTGGTAATCAATTTGTGGCCGAGGCGAAACGCATCCTGTTCGGTCGGGTGGGCATTGATATGATTGCTGGTCCTACGGACAGTCTGATTCTTGCCGATAGCTCCGCGGATCCCTTCATTGTGGCGACCGACCTGGTCAGCCAGGCAGAGCATGGTTACAACTCTCCGGTCTGGTTAGTGACCTGTGATCAAGCCCTGGCTGAAAGGGTGATGGAGATTGTGCCTGGTCTAATCGCCGATCTGCCGGAAACCAATCGCGTTAACGCTGAAGCCGCGTGGCGTGACTACGCTGAAGTGATTGTCTGCGATGATCGTGAAGAGATGGCGGCTACCTCAGATGACTACGCACCGGAACACTTGACGGTACAGGCCGAAGATTTGCCTTGGTGGCTGGATAGACTGGAATGTTACGGTTCCTTGTTCCTGGGCGAGGAGACAACAGTCTCATACGGTGATAAAGCCTCAGGTACCAACCATGTACTACCTACGTCGCAGTCAGCCAAATATACAGGTGGATTGTCCGTGCATAAATACATGAAAATTGTCACTTGGCAGCAAGCCACCCGCGACGGTTCAAAATCGGTTGCTGGTGCGACGGCTCGAATTTCCCGTCTCGAGGGAATGGAGGGACATGCGCGCGCGGCGGATGTTCGTCTGGCAAAGTATTTTCCCGACGAAAAATTCGATCTTACACTGTAGCAGGATGATCAAGGCGCTATCGAGTAAGGGTTGTAGAGCTTGCCTCCGCAATTCATACTGAGTGTGGTAGTGCAAATCTTTAGAAAAATAGAAGTTTGGTAGTGCTGATTCGTTGTACTGATAATAGCGCTGAAAAGCACCATGCATTGCGATGAGATGCTACGTGATTTTTACTTGTATCCGCATAGCCAAGCTTACGTCAGTACCATTGTGTCCAGCCCGTATTGAATAATAACAGGAGATGTTCAAGTGTCAGTAAGCGAAAAAATCGTATCTGATCTTATCGCCAATAACGTCAACTTTGTAACCACTGTGCCGTGTAAGCAACTGGCAGGTGTTATTGACGCTATTGACGCAAGTGAAGATATTTATCATATTCCGGCGAACAAGGAAGACGAGGGCATGGGCCTGTGTGCTGGTGCATTTATGGGGGGGAAGCGTCCGGCCATAATCATGCAGAACACAGCTATTGGTGTAACCATAAACACACTGGTGACCTTGACTCAATACTATCGAATGCCGCTTCCCATGCTGATCAGTTATCGGGGTGAGTTGGGAGAGCCGGTTGCGTGTCAGGTGGAAATGGCCGTTCATACAAAAGCACTTTTAAACCAGCTGCATATTCCCACTTATCATTTTCATAAAGAAGATGACGTTGAGGAGCTTGATAAGATATTGAAATACACATTCATGTGTAACAAGCCCGTGGCTGTTCTTACCGATGCAACTTTCTGGAAGGGGTACTGATCATGATTCGTTCAGAAATATTACGTGAAATTGCCCCGATCATTTCGGATCATCTGGTCGTTTGCAACATCGGATTGCCCAGCCAGGAGCTTCATCTGATTGATGATCAACCGAGCAATTTTTACATGCTGGGAACAATGGGTTTATCGTCATCCATTGGTCTGGGTTTGGCATTGGCGCAACAAAAGAAAGTTATTTCCATCGATGGCGATGGTTCCGTACTCACTAATCTGGGTACCTTGCCAACCATTGCTAACAACGTCGCTGACAACTTCATATTGTTGATTATCGACAATGGTAGCTATGGCTCGACAGGTGATCAGCCTACATACGCCGGTAAGAAAACCTCGCTAACGGCGGTTGCCGAAGCGTGTGGCTGTGAAAATGTCATTGAGTGTCGCGCCGAAGATACCGGAAAAGTATTAAAAGAGGCGCTCGATGGTGATCAGATGACGATAATCGTGTGCAAATGTGAATCTGGCAATATCAAATTGCCGGTTATCACGATGGATCCTGTCGAAATCAGAAGCCGTTTCATGAAGGCTGTCAGCGCTTAGCACTTGCAGAGGGGCGAAGGTTTAAGTCGCATTGTTTATACACAGGAATATCGTAGTGGTGCCATCCAGAAAAATTCATGCGTACTCCGACGCACGGCTCTTGGCAAAGAGGCGCCTGCCATGGATGGTCTTTGATTATATTGACGGTGCTGCAGGCGAGGGTTATGGCGAGGCCCTGAATCGAAAAGTATTACAGGATATTCGTCTTCAACCCTCTGTGCTCGTTAACGTCGAGCAGCGTGCTCTCGATGTCAACGTTTTTGATCATGCCGGAACACGACCTTTCGGGATAAGCCCGATGGGTATGTGTAACCTTTCAACACCGGGTGCTGATTTGATGTTGGCTAGATTGGCGGCACGTTACAGCGTGCCGGTGGGTGTGTCGACGGTGGCCTCAACGTCGCTGGAGAAGATGATAGAAGTTGCACAAGGGCACGCCTGGTTCCAGTTGTACTTCAGTGGTGACGGAAGCACCGTTAATTCATTACTCGATCGGGCTGAAGCGTCTGGTTACCGCACGCTGGTTGTCACGGTCGACGTCGCTGAAGTGGGGCGCAGACCAAGAGAATTGCGGCGTGGATTTAAAATGCCTTTTCGCATTGGTGTGCCGCAGTTCATCGACTTTGCTCTGCATCCACAATGGTCGTTAGCCACATTGCTTAAAGGCAAACCTGAGATGGCGAATTTCGGCGGGGAACACGGTACTTTCGACAGAGAGGAGACTCGGGCACGTGCCGATTGGAGCGACCTGAAGAGAATCAGGGAACGCTGGAAGGGTAATCTGGTTGTTAAGGGCGTGCTGAATGTATCTGATGCAGTTCGCATGAAGGATGCAGGTGTTGATGCTGTGCAAATATCCAGTCATGGTGGGCGACAACTGGATAGTGCGCCTCCTGCAATCCTTGCTTTGCGAGACATACGAGCAGCGGTGGGGCCTGAGTTTCCCTTGTTCTATGACTCAGGAATACGCTCGGGTGAAGATGTTTTGAAGGCTTACGCAATGGGGGCAGATTATGTCTTTCTGGGGCGTGCGATGTTGTATTCAATGGCAGCGGGGGGCGAGGCCGGGCTAGAGAACATGTGGCGTGTGTTTTCTGACGAAACCAGTATCGCCATGGCGCAAGTGGGTTTAAAAACGATGCCGGCCCGATCAGATGCTGCTGCACTTCTCTGGAAACAGACGACGGCTAACGGCACGGGTCCAGATTGACACTAACCAGGTAAAGAGAATGTTTGACCTCACAGGTAAGGTGGCGCTCATCACAGGCGCAACATCGGGTATCGGACAGCAACAGGCGTTGGCTTTATCGAAGGCTGGTGCAAAAATAGTGGCTCTCGGTCGTCGCGCTGATCGTCTCGATGCAACGGTGGCCTCGGTAGAAGCGTCGGGCGGCCAGGGTGCTGCATTGCAGGCCGACCTTGTGCTCGATGGGAGTCTTAGTGATGTGGCTCGGCGTGCAGCTGAGTTTTTCGGTCCTGTTGATATCCTTTTTAACACTGCGGGTGTCAATTTGCGGCAGCATGCGGATGACGTTTCCGAGGAGTCGTGGAGACAGACCCTTGATCTCAACCTGGGCGTCCCGTTTTCTTTGGCGCAACATCTGGTGCCTTCCATGCGGACCAGGCGCTGGGGGCGAATCATCAATATGGCGTCGTTGCAATCTACACGAGCCTTTCAAAACGGAATTGCGTATGGAGCCTCCAAGGGAGGCGTAAGTCAACTGACGCGAGCCATGGCAGAAGCGTGGTCGGCCGATGGTGTCAATTGCAATGCTATTGCCCCCGGGTTTTTCCCAACAGAGCTGACAGCAAAGGTTTTCGAAGATGAAGCTACCGCTCGGCGCCTGGCGGAAAGTACTGCGATCGGACGAAATGGCAAGTTGGAAGATCTCGATGGAATTACCGTATTCCTAGCATCACATGCATCAGATTACATCACGGGTCAGGTCATTAGTGTCGATGGCGGCTTCACAGCGAAATAGTAAACAACTGGCTGCTTTGATTCCCGGTGGCTTTACATAAGTCGGCGATTAGCGAGCGTCTTCCCCCTTATCAATGGGCGTCCAGCGGTATACGCTATGCGGCTATGGCGTGCGCATTAGCCTGCATGCAAGCTAATGCGCTCCTGATGGGCGCTGTCAGGGCAATCGTCGTGACTTCCACCACGATTTAAATAATGCCTCCAGTCGTTAATAAAATTAATAAAAACAATAGATTAAGCCTCGTTAAAACGATTTGTAAAAACGTGCATTGCAAACTGGTTCTCAAGAACATTGATATCTGCCGATAGCCTCTTACGGTGGGCAATCCTTTTTCCCGTGAAGTCTGTTCGCAAACCTTTATCTGGCTGATTGCCTGAATGGCGACGCTGTCCCTGGAACGACAGGCGACTGCCAATCAGGTTGGCTGAACGATCCACGCGTTGAACTGGATCCCGTTAACTTCCGGGCGTGGATAGATAAGATGTCAAGTAACAGTCAGCGTAATTTCAGCGTGTTGCGTGTTGCCGCCTTTCTGGTTGCTGCAACACTGGTGTTCAAGTCGGTAGTGGCTGCCGAAAGTGAACTCGACAATGCACCGTCAGGGTCAGAGTCGGTCAACGTGTCCGATCTTGTCATAAGTACACGTCAAGTTGATTTTGGTGGTGTGACACCTGGTGAAGCCGAATCAGCCATCGTTGTATTTACCAATAACGGAACACCTGAGTCTGGTCCTGTTGTCATCGATAATTTATTTCTTGATGAATGGGATTCTCAATTTTATACACTGAGCACCAGTGCTCCAATAACCCTTGAACCGTCCGAGAGCATTGATCTGCTTATCGGTTTTGAACCCGATAAATTGGGTCCGTTGCCGGGGCGGTTAACAGTTAGTCACTCGGGTAAGTCGGGAGTCGATGTTATTGATCTTAACGGCGAGGGTGTTGACTTGCCTATAATCAGTGCTGCTAATCCGATATCTCTTCCCTTTGGAAAAAGCAGTTTGACAGGGTTCAACGGCGGCAAACCTACTTCGCTGCAGTTTGGTCCTGATGGCAGATTGTACGTTGCGTTTATGGATGGTGATATTCATGTCCTGGATGTCGAACGCAAGGGGTCGAATGAATACGCAGTAACAGATACTGATGCCATAACGCTGGTTAAGGGCATCACCAACCATAACGATGACGGTACTGTAAAAACAGGATTGAACAAGCGCCTGGTAACCGGATTGCTGGTTTCGGGCACAGCAAGCAAGCCGGTCATCTATGTACTTTCCAGCGATCCACGTATTGGCGGTGGCAAAAGTGGCAATACCACGGGGCTGGACACGAACTCTGGTGTTTTATCCCGATTGACGAAAACATCAAACGGTTGGAAAAAACTGGATTTGGTACGTGGCCTTCCAAGGTCTGAAGAGAACCATCACAGTAATGGAATGGCACTGGTGGGTTCAACGCTCTACGTTGCTTCTGGAGGTCATACCAATATGGGTGCGATGTCCAATAACTTTGCCATGCTTCCCGAGTATGCTTTGAGCGCCGCAATCCTGTCGATTGACCTTGACCAGATCGGCGAAAACACCTACGACCTGCCAACCCTGGATGATGAAGATCGCAGTGGTCCCGTCGATGAGAACGATCCTTTTGGCGGCAATGGTGGTAAGAACCAGGCGATGCTGGTCGCGGATGGGCCAGTTCAGGTTTATGCGCCTGGCTTCAGGAATCCCTACGATGTTGTAGCGATGAAAAATGGCAAATTGTATTCCTGGGACAATGGGCCGAATTCTGGCTGGGGAGGTTCTCCGGGTGGTTGTTTCAATGCGCGTAAGGAACCCGGGAGTACACAGCATGATGCATTGCACCTCATAACAGGACCTGGATATTACGCCGGGCATCCTAACCCCACTAGAGGTAGTCAAAAAAATAAATTCAATAAAAAGAATCCGCAGTCTCCGGTGCCCTTTGCCAACCCGATAGAGTGTAACTATTACGGCCCGGGCACCAATGGCAATGGCAAACATCATAGTAACCATGCTCTGGTTTCATTGCCTCGTTCTACTAATGGCTTGGCCGAATATACGGCTAGCAATCTTTCTGGTGCTATGACTGGAAATCTATTGGCCGTTTCCTGGAACAACAAAGTCTACCGGGTATCATTTAAAGCATCGGGGGCGTTGGAGGATATCAATGTCTTATTCTCTAATGTCGGTATTAGTCCGCTTGATATCACGGCACAGTCAGATAATAATGTGTTTCCGGGTACTATCTGGGTGGCCGATCTTCAAAGTCAGAAGATCATTGTTTACGAGCCAGACGACTATGAAGGTGGTGGTTCCGGTATTGGCGGCTGTATTGTCAACGGCGGCAATAGTGATGGCGACAATGATGGATTCACGGATGCTGATGAAATTGCCAATGGCACTGATGCCTGTTCAGCCGCAGATGTTCCCGCTGACGTAGACGGTGATCAAATCTCGGATTTAGTGGATCCTGATGATGACAACGACAACATTCTCGATGTTGATGATCCATTTGCGATAGATTCCACCAATGGCGCGAGCACGCCGTTGCCGGTAGATTATCAATGGGAAAACGATAGTGATGATCCCGGTTTTATCGCAAGCCTTGGCTTTACCGGTTTGATGAACAACGGTATTGATAATTACCAGGAACAGTTTGATCTGAATGAGATGACGATCATTGGTGCAGCGGGCGTGTTAACTGTGGACAATGTTCCCGATGGAGATCCGCTCAGAGGGAAGAACTCACAACAATTCGGGTTTCAGTTCGGTATTGATGTTGGTCCCTCCAGTGAACCGTTTCGTGTGCAGACACGAATCCTGGCCCCGTTTTCAGGCTTTGTACCCAAGCTACATCAATCGATGGGAATCTTTATTGGCAACGGTGATCAGGATAACTATCTAAAATTGATTGTTAAGCACAACGTTGTTCAATTGCTCACCGAAGTTGGAGGCGAGCTTTACTTTGAACAGTCAGATGCCGCTGGTATTGCCGATGCCGATTATGTCGATCTTACTATCGAGGTGGACCCGACATCAGCAATTGCTACTGCGTACTTTCAAATCACCAGGGACGATCAGTCCGAGCAAGAAGTACAGATGGCGTCAGTTGATTTCCCGGCAACCTGGTTAAGTGGTTCGACTAAATTAGCGGTAGGAATATTATCGACGTCGACCAAGGCGCAAACTTTCCCGGCAACATGGGATTTCCTGACGGTAAAGCCGCTTGAAACCGTTGTGGCCAATCAAGCTCCAACCGTTGAGATTCCAGCGGTGGGTGATATCACGGTGGGTGCCAAAACCCCGTTAAGTGCCATCGTATCTGACGATGGATTACCTGCTGATACAGTCACCACGCAATGGAGTCTGCTGTCCGGGCCTGCTGCAGTGACTATCGACGATAGTACCCATGTGTTAACTGCTATGACCTTCAGTAAGGAGGGAGTGTATGAGCTGCAGCTGGAAGCGGAAGACGGTGAATTCACTACGATAGATACGGTGACCATCAAGGTGATTGCTGATGCGGCTTCTGATGAAAATGTTGTTTATCGAATCAATGCCGGCGGTCCGCTTATTTCAGCAACGGATGGTGACTGGCAAAGTGATTCTGCCAGCGCGCAATATGCCAATACGGGGTATACATGGAGTAGCAATGCAACGATCGACATCAGCGGCATCAATGGCTCGGCACCTGCTCAGCTCTTCGGCTCTGAACGCTACGATCGGGCGGGAGGTCCTGAACTGGAATGGGCACTACCGGTAACACCGGGTGAATATGTGGTCAGGCTTTATTTTTCTGAAATCTACTTCGGCGCTATGAAGGCAGGCGGCAGGGTCTTTGATGTTTCAGTTGAAGGTCAGGTAGAGACGGGTCTGGATGTCTTCGCAAGTGTGGGTGCAAACACGGCGATGATGAAGTCGTATACTGTGCAAGCTGACGATATGCTGAACATCGGGTTAAGTCGTGTTGTGCAAAACCCGGCAATCAAAGGTATTGAGGTTCTGAAAGCCGCAGCACCCGTTCTTCAAGATGATCCGATAACGCCACCGGAAAACCTCCCGCCGTTGGTTAACGCTGGCAGCGATAAGACAGCCAAGGTATCGTCGGTTGTTGTGCTGTCAGGTGAGGTCTTTGATGACGGCTTGCCCGCTGGTGCTGTAGCAAACAGCTGGTCTTTGATAAGTGGTCCTGCCAGCCCGCAATTTTCCGCGTTTGACAGTGCCGTTACAGAAGTTACGTTCCCGGTACCCGGGCTTTACCTGCTCAGGCTATCTGCCAATGATGGGGCGTTGATCGCGTATGACGATGTGCAGATTGATGTTTCAGCCATTGACCCTGTGATCAACCAGGCACCGGTGGTGACGGCGATAACTAACACCAGCGTTAGCACAGGGTCGGTTAGCTTGTCAGGTACCGTGAGTGATGACGGATTGCCGGAAAACCAGATCAGCGTTGAATGGTCTATGCAAAGTGGTCCCGCAGCGGTACTGTTTGATCGTTCTGACTTGATGTCAACCACCGCCAGCTTTTCGCAAGCCGGCGACTATGTGTTGCGCTTGAGTGCTAACGATACTGATCTAACTGGCTATGATGAACTGACCATCACCATTGAAGATGAGCCGGTGTTACCCACTGTGTTTTACAGGATCAATACGGGTGGTCCATTGCTTGTAGACAGTAACGGGAACTGGGCTGCTGACTTGGGGGCATCGCCGTTGGTTAACACCGGTCGAGCGTATTCGCTAGGCGTAGCCATCGATACCTCGCGTACGCCAGGTATCCCGGAAAAACTATTTCAATCCGAACGCTGGGATGCGAAAAGTGGCGCAGAGATGACCTGGAAATTACCCGTCGCTCCAGGAAGCTATGACGTTAATCTATATTTTTCAGAGATTTATTCTGGCGCGAAGGGCAACGGAAAGCGGGTGTTTACAGTAGCCGTGGAGGGCCAGACGCTATCTGCACTGGATGTCTTTGCTGAAGCAGGAGCAGACGCCTCACTGGTAAAAACATTCTCAGTGGAAAATACGGACGGCGTTATCAACATTGACTTTAGCCACATGATAGAAAACCCGTCAATAAAAGGGATTGAGGTTATCGGGCGACCGTAATGGCAACGACACATCTGTCCGCCTGCAGGGTCAGTCAGACAGATGCTGACTGACCCTTAAAAGGTACTGGCAGGATTTCGGGTATCAGCCTTTGCCTTTCCAGGGAACCAGGAGTTTTTCGGCCCAGCGCATGAGCAGGTCGATGCCAAATCCAATGACACCGATAAGAATGATACCCATAATGACGATATCGGTATTCTGGAATTTCGATGCGGTCATGATCATCATACCGGCGCCCTGTTCCGCTGCGACAAGCTCGGCTGCTACAACCGTGCCCCAGCAGACACCCATCGCTACACGTGCCCCAGTAAATATCTCTGGCAATGAATTTGGCACAATGACATAGCGCATGATTTGTTTGGGACCGGCACCCAGTGAGTAGGCAGCATGCACTTTGGAAATCTTGACACCTGAGACACCGGCACGTGCCGCGATAGCCATGATCCACAAAGCGGCCAGAAACAGGAGGATGATTTTACCGGTCTCTCCAATCCCCGCCCAGATAATAACGAGTGGAATCAAGGCCAGCGGTGGAACCGGACGCATGAATTCTACAATGGGATCGAACCAGCCGCGAAACCAGTTACTAAGCCCCATGGCGTAGCCCAACGGGATGCCGATTAGAGCGCCAAGCAGGAAGCCGACAATAACGCGGAAAAGCGAATAACCTAAGTGCTCTGCAAGCGTGAAGTTGCGGAATCCTTCATCTACGATTTTAAGGGTTCGGGTCCAGACAGCCTCGGGGGCAGGTAGATAAAGCGATTCCATTTGCCATCCACGGGTTGGCTCCAGATTGGGAGTACCCTTGTCTGACAACGTGACTTTTCCACCATCAACCTTAACGCTGCCGCCAGGCTGAATACTCGTGCCGTTGATCGCGATAACCTTAACTTTTGCACCATCTGTCGGTTCATCGTTCTTGGCAACGTTGACCAGTTTGGTTCGCCATTGCGCAACGCTTGTGACATCGTTCTTGGCAAAACCATCGCCTGGCTCAAGCTCCGGGAGTTCAGGTTTTACGCCACGTTTATGAACCACCGCGGTTACCGTACCGTCATCGGTAGCCTGTGCGCTATCTTGTGCGGTATAGGTGAATGAAATGGTTCCTTCGAAAGGGCCCGGTACATGCAGGAAACCCGGTATGAGTTTGGAGCCTGTGAACATGCCCCAAAGAAGAAAGATGGTTGCAATCGATACCACGCTGGCTATCCGGTTGGGACGAACAGCGCTCTCATCGCCAAACGTGACCGTCTTTCTGGATGAGTAGCCACGTTCACCAGCGGTCTTGATAACTTTGGTGACGATCGTATATGCCACGACAAAAATCAGTATATAGATGAATAGTGGAATCATTCGGACTCTCCCGCTGTACCCATGATTTCTTCTTCCATATCCCAGATCATATTCAGTATCTCCTCGCGTCGTATGGCAAAGTCAGGATGCTTTTTCACTTCCCGCAGATCAGCGGTCACGCCCAGTTCTGCAAAGGGCAGGCGATACTCTTTATGGATACGACCGGGGCGTGGTGCCATCACGATAAGACGCTCGCCAAGTAACAACGCTTCTTCTACCGAGTGGGTAATGAGAATGATGGTTTTGCCTGTCTCTTTCCACAATTTGAGTACCAGGCTTTGCATTTTTTCACGCGTCAGAGCATCAAGCGCCCCTAGCGGCTCGTCCATAAGAATAACGTCGGGGTCGTTTGCAAGGCAACGGGCCAGGGCCACTCGTTGCTGCATACCGCCCGAGAGTTCGTAAACAGCTTTATCTTTAAAATCACCCAGGCCAACGACATCGAGCAAGTGGTTAACCACCTTGCTTTTTTCGGCTTCAGGGGTTTTTTTCATTAATAGTCCGAAGCCTACGTTTTCTCTAACAGACATCCATTCGAACAACGCGCCTTGTTGAAATACCATGCCGCGTTCGGCATCGGGTCCGACAATGTCGTGGCCGTTCAGGACCAGTTGTCCGTCGGTGGGGGCTAGAAACCCCGCGACTATATTCAGCAGAGTGGTTTTGCCACACCCGGAAGGGCCCAGAACACTGAGCAGTTCTCCCGCCTCCAAAGTAAGCGAGACCTTTTCCAAGGCCTGCACTGCGTCACCGTTAGGTAGATCGAAGCGCATTGAGAGTTCATTTAGAGACAGCGTGCCCACATAGTTCTCCTGTGATTAACCTTCGTTAACGATGAGCTTGAATTTTTATAAAAAAAAAGGCCAGCATTGCAAAGCAACGCTGGCCCCAGACTACATGAATAGCTTACTTAGAGGCAGCTTGCAAAGGTCCGGTGTTGACTGAATCGCTGTAATCATCAAGCGCTGAATCAATTGAACCAGCTTCAACGAATACATCAGCTACGCCTTTCATGAATGTTGCAGCGTTTCCGCCCAACCATGTTTCTGACAGCTGTTCTTCAACGGATGGAAACTTCATCGTGGCAATTGCACCACGAGCAGCTTCTAGATCCATACCAGCATTCTCAGCGATAACGGCAAGCATCTCATCGTTGGGGTTGCTGTTCCATTCAGTGTTTGCAGCGGCTGTGACACCTAGAAAAGTAGACACGATATCGCCGTTTTCAGCGATGAATGGCGCAGGGGCTGATGTGACATCGAATACCAGAATGCCCAGCTCTTGCTTTTCGTCGCCTGTCAGGAGAATGTTGCCGTGTTCTTTCATGCTGGTTAAGCCTCCACCGTAGCCACAGGCAAAGTCGACCGCGCCCTGGCCCAGAGCAGCTGCACCTTCAGGTGGCGCCATGTCAACAACCTGCAGGCCGGCAACGTCGATACCGAAGTGATCCATCTGTCGCAGGAAACCATAATGTGCAGCGGTTCCTAATGGCACAGCGACCTTCTTGCCGGCTAATTCGCCTGCGCTGTCTTTGTCAATTTCCAGACCGGCTGATACAACGCAGTTGTCGTTGTCTGAATAACTAACGGCGACATCGACAACTTGTATGTCCTGACCACCAGATGCAGCAACAACGAATGGTGGTACACCCTGAGAGACTGACAAATGTACGTCACCTGATGCCATGGCGGCACTCATGGCAGTACCGGTTTCAAAGGAAACCCACTTAACTGGCATTCCCAGAGCTTCATCGTAGGCTCCAGATGCTTTGGCTGCCAGCATAGGCATTGGCCACTCAAGAAAGTAGCCTACCGTTAGTTCTTCCAGATCCTGGGCAACTGCGGTTTGATGAAAAGACATTACAGCCAGAGCGCTGGCTACCAGCGCATGAGTCGGACGAAATTTCACGTTTATCTCCTTCAAGATGATGAGTTGGTACAGCGTCAGGATACACAGTAAAGAGCCCTGTCGGATACCCTCACCCATTCTTCGGGACAGTGGCTATCAGAGGGCACAGTAATCGTGCATCCCGAGTGGGGTAGGCGACGCCATCGGCGACTATCTGACGCCTCCCGGCGGATCGAACAATAACCTCTTTTGGAATTAAGTTCCACTGATTAAGTTCCACTGAAAGAATATTACTTTCATCTATTCCTAATTGTTGTGAAATTTAGGAATTTCAGGGCGAAATGTCGTCGCTGATGTGACGCATCCGACGTAACTGTCCTCAAACACGCTCGAAAGCAGGCAAAGTTGTCGGCCAGGTCAAAGAGCAGAGGAGACTCAGGTTTACACGAAACACTTTTACACGAAACACTTTGACGTTTACACGAAACCCTTTGACGTGACGCGCTCACAGTGATAATAATTGTTCGTGTACAAACTAATTGCCCGCTAGGCGCCCGGTGCCGTAAAGCAGGTTTTGTGAGGTTATGTGGATTACGCTCAACCAAAGAATCTTGATGAAGCTCTCAGGCTTCTGGCAAGCGACGCTCCAGATGGCCGTAGCAGTGGTGTGACATCGACTCACACTGAACGGTGGGCGATATTATCCGGCGGTACCGATTTATATCCGGGGTCGCTGGAACGGCCGTTGGTCAATCGTGTTTTGGACATTCATGCGCTTAGCGAGCTCAAATCCATCTCGTTTGACGCATCGACTGTGCGCATCGGTGCAGGAGTCACCTGGAGTGATGTAATCGACGCTGAGGTCCCACCGGCATTCAACGCCTTGAAACTGGCGGCTCGAGAGCTTGGTTCTGTCCAGATTCAGAACAAGGCAACCGTGGTCGGCAATCTTTGTAATGCCTCGCCGGCGGCTGATGGCGTCCCGCCTTTACTGATTCTGAATGCATCGGTAGAACTGAGATCACTTGCCGGCATTCGACAAATCCCGTTGCAGGACTTCATTCTCGGTAACCGGCAAACAGCCAGCAAATCTGACGAGATGGTGACAGCCATTGTCATACCGGCAGAGGCTGCCACCGGGCGTTCTGCATTCCTGAAACTGGGCGCGCGCAAGTATCTGGTGATTTCCATTTCCATGGTTGCCGCTCGATTGGCATGTGATGATAGAGGGCTGATATCAGAGGCGGCAGTCAGCGTCGGATCGTGTTCTTTGGTTGCACAGCGTTTGACCAGCTTGGAGGCAGCATTGCAGGGGCAGACTATAACGACAGATCTGGTTGATCTTGTTACGCCAGAACATCTGACATCGTTGTCGCCTATCGAAGATGTGCGTAGCTCCAGTCGTTATCGCCTGGATGCATCACTGGAATTGGTGAGACGCACCTTGACTTGCCTGACGAGTAAAAAGACATGACAGATATCATCGTTAACGGCGACACTATAAAAGTGGAGACGCACCCGATGACGCGTTTGTCGGACGTGCTGCGCGGTCCACTGGGATTAACGGGAACAAAGGTGGGCTGCAATACTGGTGATTGCGGTGCCTGCACGGTTCTTCTGGATGGTAAACCGGTGTGCAGTTGTATTACCGCCGTGGCTCAAGCGCAAGGTTGTACGGTGGATACCGTAGAGGGTCTGGACAGTGATGGTTTGCTGAGTCAGTTACAACAGAGTTTTTTGCACTTTGGCGCAGCGCAATGTGGTATCTGCACGCCAGGCATGTTGATGTCGGCAAAATCCTTATTGGCAGTAACACCCAGGCCAGACCGGCAGCAGGTTGAGGACGCCTTGGGAGGGGTGCTTTGCCGGTGCACTGGCTATAACAAAATCATTCAGGCGGTTATGCACGCTACGGACTTCATCGGGCAGGATGTAACGCCTGCGATAGGGCACAATGTCGGCGCAGTGATCCGGCATCTTGATGGTGAGCCAAAGGTGACGGGATCCTTGCGCTTTGGCGCTGATACAGTGCCTGTTGATGCGCTGGCGTTACGAGTTATCCGCAGCGAGTATCACGCGGCCAGGTTTGTCCTGGGTGATACGCAGGCATTTGTTGATGCACACGATGGTATCGAGTGTGTGCTTACGGCTCGCGATATAAAAGGCCGTAATTGTTTTGGTGTAATACCCCCGTTTGCTGATCAACCCGTTTTTGCAGAAGGCCGTGTTTTGTTTCGTGGTGAGGCTGTAGCGGCAGTCGTTGGACACCCGGACACGATTGCCGGATTCGATTTATCCGCATTCCCTATAGAATGGCAGGCGCTTGATGCGGTAATGACTCCAGATGATGCTCTAAGTGCAAACACCTCAACATTGCACGAGCAGCGTGAACAGAACATTCTGGTGCGTGGACTGGTTGAACGGGGTAATGCGCAGCAGGCACTCGATCACTGTGCCTATACGGCCAAGGTCAGCTCATCAACGCCGTTTATTGAGCACGGTTACATTGAGCCGGAAGCCGGTTATGCACGGAGGAATGGCAATCGACTGGAAATCCATGGTTGTACGCAAGCAACACAAATGGATCGCGAAGCTTTGGCAGACATCATGGGCCTTGGGCTGGATGATGTCCGGGTTATACCGTCGGCTTGTGGTGGCGGATTCGGATCCAAGATCGACGTCTCGTTTCAGCCTTACATTGCATTAGCGGCATGGGTAACCAACAAGCCGGTTACTGTTTGCTATACACGACCCGAATCCATGCGTTCGACGACCAAGCGTCATCCTTCTGATATTCACTTGAGAGTCGGTTGCGACAAGAACGGCAAAGTCATGGCCTTTGATTTTGAGGCCACGTTTAATACCGGTGCCTATGCAAGCTGGGGGCCGACGGTAGCTAACCGAGTGCCAGTGCATGCCTCCGGTCCTTACTTCATACCTCATTACAGCGCTCGCTCTCTGGCGGTGCATACCAATACACCACCTGCAGGAGCATTCCGTGGATTCGGTGTTCCTCAGTCGGCCATTGCACAGGAATGTGCCTTTGATGAATTGGCTGATCAATTGGGTATGGACAGGCTGGACTTTCGATTGCTCAATGCCTTGCGTAATGGCGAGCCAACTGTGACAGGACAGGTATTCGAATCAGGTGTTGGAATCGTTGAATGTCTGGAAGCCTTGAAACCTGCCTGGAATACCGCGCAACAAAAAGCGGCTGAATTCAATGCTGTGGCTAACGGGTCCGCGATGAGGAAGGGCGTTGGATTGGCAACTTGCTGGTATGGATGTGGTAATACCTCACTGCCTAATCCGTCTACCATTCGCATCGGGATCAAGCCAAGTGGTGAAATAGTATTGCATCAAGGTGCGATGGATATCGGGCAAGGCTCAAACACCGTCATTACACAGATTGCCGCTGATGCATTAGGCGTCTCGGTTCATGATATATCGATGGTTGATGGTGATACCGATCTGACGCCTGATTGCGGCAAAACCTCGGCATCCAGACAAACCTTTATCACAGGTGCAGCCGCCAAACTGTCGGGTGAATCGTTGCGCACTCAACTACTCAGGCAAGCCAATGTCGGCCCTGATGCACAGCTATCCTTTTCACAGGGGTGTGTTGAGTTGCAAGGTGATGGTGCCCACGTAAGACTTGATCTGTGTGCCATGCAGGGCAATGAATTGGGTTATGTCTTCATGGCAGAGGAAACATACGATCCAGTGACCCGGGCGCTGGATGAGAAAGGACAGGGAATCCCCTATGCACTCTATGGCTACGGTGCACAACTTATCGAGCTTACTGTCGATGTCAGGCTAGGTACGATAAAGCTTGATCACATCACCACAGCACATGATGTGGGTAGGGCGATAAATCCGATGTTGGTTGAAGGGCAGATAGAAGGCGGTGTTGCACAAGGGATAGGCATGGCCGTTATGGAAGACTACCAACCCGGGCGCACTGAAAACCTGCACGACTATCTTATGCCAACGTTTGGCGACATGCCGCAGTTCACGCATATCATCGTAGAGGTTGAAGACCCTGTCGGGCCTTTTGGCGCCAAAGGGCTGGGTGAGCATGTGTTGATACCAACAGCGCCTGCAATTGTGAATGCGATCAGGGATGCAACTGGTGCCGTGGTGCGTAACTTGCCAGCAACGCCGGACAAAGTATTAGCCGCAATCCAGGCAATGCAGGAGGGCGCATGAGCGAATCAACCAGACGTCAACGTATTCAGCGAGAAAAAATCCGCTGTGATGCCTGTCCGGTGATGTGCTACATCGCCGATGGTCGTTCGGGTGCCTGTGATCGCTATGCCAACCATGGTGGGCAACTCGTCAGGCTGGATCCCTTGACCATTTTGCAACGGCGCAAGGAAGAGGGCGGGGAGCTTGTTCCGTTTCTGGATAGTGAAACTGATTCGTCGAATCAATGGGACGGTAAAATCGTACACTCCGAAGAGGCCTTCGTAACCGCCATTGGTGCAGGCACTACGTATCCGGATTACAAGCCTGCCCCCTTTATCGTTGGCAGTGTGGTTGATGGTGTGGATATGGTAACGGTGGTTACCGAAGGTATATTCAGTTATTGCGGTGCGAAGTTGAAGATTGATACGGACCGACATCTTGGTGCTGAATGCAGCACTGTTCGTGCTGGTGGTGAAGCTGTCGGGCATGTGACAACCGGTGAATATGGATCGCAGATGTTGTCATTGGGTGGCGTACATCACCTGACCGGTGGTACCAAAAAGGAGGGGCGCATCACTTGCGAGACGTTACTTGCCCTGTGTAATGGCGAAGCGGTTGAGCTTGCCATCGATGGGGGCTCTACGCTTGTCGCACAGGCAGGCAAGGCACCTGTTATAGATGGCGTCATCGAGGAACGCATGCGCGTCGGTTGCGGCTCGGCTACCGTCGGCATGTTTGCTTCACAGTGGCAAGGACTGGTGGATGAGGTGGTGGTGGTCGATGATCACATCACGGGTGTCGTCTCTGAACATCAGGCTGGAAAGGTTCTGGATTGGCCCGCAAGCGGTATCCGTATCAACGGCCGCAAGTCCACTCCGGGGCGATATTTTCAAGTGGCAGAGCCCGGTACTGGCTGGGGTGGAACCGACCTTACCGATCCCTTGGCCATCGTGGGTGAGTTCAAGTCGGCTATAGCCAGAGCCGGGCAATCCATGTTGATGGTGTCGACTACTGGTGAACAGTTCGCCTATTACGAACTGGATGCCGATCTTCAGCCTGTGATGCTACCTATGCCTGAACGGTTGCAGCCCAGCATTGAACGCATTGAAGAGAATTGCGAGCCTGCGTTGTGCAGCGTTGTGTTTATGGGCGGAGCTGGTGGATCGTTACGAGCAGGAGTCACCGCCAACCCGGTCCAGCTGACGCGCTCGGTAAAGCAAGCGCTCACGCAGGTTACCTGTGGAGGAGCGCCTACTTATATCTGGCCAGGTGGCGGCATTACCGTGATGAGTGATGTGTCGGTTATGCCATCCAATGCATTTGGATATGTGCCTACACCGGCATTGGTTGCACCGATTGAATTTACCGTTAGCCGGTCTGACTATGAAGCTATGGGCGGTCATATGGGGCATATCATGTCTTTGAATGATGCGCTAGGAGGTACTACGGGTGAGCAGAACGATCACGTCATGACCGGACAACGTACCGTTGTACAGCATCATGAAAATCGCTGGCCCATGGACGATAAGTCTCATCGATAAAGGTCCACAATACCAATGGCTGGACGGTGGCAGGCGACTACACCTACAGCATGGGCCTATAGATCTGGTCATTGAAGCCGTCGGTGAGCCCGAGGAAATGGCAAAGGCTTACAAGCAGGCGCACGAGACGTTTCAAGCGGTATTAACGGGACTTGTGGCCGAACTTGACTATCTGAGATGCCCACTGACAGAAAATTCAATGGCACCCGAAGGACTTGTCGCAAGACGAATGTATCATGCCGCGTTAAAGTATATGCGCCTGGACAGGATAACCCCTATGGTTGCCGTTGCAGGATCAGTAGCGGATCATGTGTTGCAGGCCATGCTGAGATCCAGCTCTCTGGTGCGCGCATATGTTAACAATGGAGGTGATATAGCTTTGTGGCTGGCACCGGACGAATCGTTTACGGTAGGCGTCTGTGAGAACCCGGATACCGGTCATATGGGCGCACACGTTTGCATAAACGCGCAAGATGAGGTGCGTGGGATTGCAACCAGTGGATGGCGAGGTAGAAGTCATTCTCTGGGCATTGCCGATGCTGTTACCGTGCTGGCAGCCAGCGCCGCTGATGCCGACACCGCCGCTACACTGATTGCCAATGCGGTTGATGTTCCCGGTTCGCCACTGATTCATCGTGAGCCCGCCTGTAATTTATCCCCTGAAAGTGACCTTGGTGACAGGCTGGTTACGGTAGCCGTTGATACACTGGCAGCCAGTGATGTGGCACACGCTTTGGATGGTGGGCGGTCAGTGGCAGAGCGGTTGATTTCGATGCAAGGTTTATCGGCTGCGTATATTAGTTTGATGGGTAGTACTATTGTGTGCGAACGCAACTCAACAAAACAGACACTACGTGCAGGAGCCATGCATGCCTGAAGTGATCGTCAGAAAATCATTCATTACGATCGATGAGATATTTCATGAGGGTGGACCACCGGTAAGCACACCTTTGCGTCGTGGTGCTATCGCCTCGGTTATCGCCAATCCCTATGCGGGGCGCTATGTTGACAACATCATGGATTTCATTGATGACTTACGCCCGCTGGGTTTGCAGATGGCCAAGGATTTACTGGCAGCTCTGGGCAACGATGCCTCCGTAGTACAGGGCTATGGCAAGGGGGCGATTGTCGGCGAAGGCGGTGAGCTTGAACATGGCGCTTTATGGCATGCACCGGGTGGCTATTCCATGCGTGAGCTATTACCGGCATCCAAAGCCATTGTTCCATCTACCAAAAAAGTAGGTGGGCCCGGAACATTGCTGGATGTGCCAGTAACACATTCCAATGCGTCCTATGTGCGTTCGCACTTCGATGCTATAGAGGTCGGTATCAGTGATGCACCAAGAGCAAACGAGATGCTCGTGATCCTGGTCATGACCACGGGGGCACGCATACATAATCGTGCAGGCGGACTGGCTGCAGCGGACATAATCGGTGAGGATGGATTGAAATGAGCACAGCAAAAATCAGAAAAATTGTTACTACTGTTGAGAACACTTACCTGGAAATGGGCCAGAGCATCAATCCGCCAACGCGTCGGGCGGCAAGTGTTGCTGTCATTGAAAACCCGTTTGCCGGTGAGTACCAGGAAGATCTGGAAGCCCTGATGATCATTGGCGAGGAGCTGGGTGATCTGTTAGGGCGCAAGTGCGTCGAAGCGTTAGGTATAGAACCTTCGCAAGCTGAGAGCTATGGAAAATCTGCCATGGTGGGTGAAAACGGTGAGCTGGAACATGCCGCTGCCATTTTGCATCCCAGGTTGGGCAAGCCATTGCGCGCTGCCGTTGAAAAAGGTGCGGCGCTGGTTGCTTCGAGCAAAAAAATGGGGTCGATGGGGCAGGTGCTCGATGTACCGCTCGGGCATAAAGATGCAGCGTATGTACGTTCGCATTTCGATGGCATGGAAGTACGCATCAACGATGCACCACGCGCCAATGAAATCATGGTGGCAGTCGCGGTTACTGATAGTGGCAGGCCACTACCGCGCGTGGGCGGCCTGAGCGCTGGCGATGCTGTCGGTGAAGATGGCCTGAGGTAGTTTTACGGAGTGACGACTGATGGCAGACGCGCAGCAGGTGGCGTATTGCGACTACGCGTCGAGGTTACCTTGCCATCGATAATTGTCATGCCAATACCCGGTAAGTTGCCTTGCTGGATACTTTCCAGCATGTCTTTGCCGGGTGAGTGCTGGGCCTGATCCAGAATGATAAAGTCCGCCGACTTGCCGGATTCTATGATGCCTGTGTCAAGCTCACGCATACGGGCAGTGTTGCCAGTAGCAAAGCAGAAGGCTATCTCGGCGGGGACGTTCCCCAGGCTGGACAACATGGCAATCATGCGCAAAATGCCCAGTGGTTGAACACCAGAGCCTGCCGGCGAATCGGTACCAAGAATAACGCGTTCCGATTGTTCAATTTCAAACGCTGTGCGCATGGCTAACAGGCCGGCTCGTTCATTGCCGTTGTGGACAATTTCGATGCCGCGTTTGCAGCCCTCACACAGGCAAATAATCTGATCATCGGGAAGGGCGGTATGCCCGCCGTTGATATGACCGATAATGTCTGCATCCGCTTCCAGGACGATATCTTTGTCTATTAGCCCTGAACCCGGAATAGAAGGCCCCCCTGTGTGTATGGTGGACTGAATACCGTACTTACGTGCCCACTTGACCATCTGTGCGGCAGTTTCGCCTGCCTTTACAGTGCCCAGACCCACTTCACCCAGTAGCTTAACGCCAGCTTCGGAGAGCTCCTTGAAGTCGTTCTCTTCCATACCTTCTTCAAGTACGGGTGCGCCAGCATGCATTTTGACGCCAGAGGGTCGAAAGTTTTCGTACCAGCGCTGAGAGGCTATAGCCATGGCTTTCAGACCAACGATATCCTTGGGCCTGCCGGGCAGATGCACCTCTCCTGCAGAGATCATCGTGGTAACTCCACCGTGAAGGCAGGAGTCAATCCAGTGGATCTGTTGCTGGCGTGGCGTGTAATCCCCTATTACCGGATGAACATGGCTATCAATGAGCCCTGGAGCCAACCAGGTATCGGCGGCATCAACCAGTACATCGGCATTGTCAGTATCAAGCTCTGACTCGTAGCCGATATCGGTGACACGGCCATTAATGGCGACTACGCAGTTGCCATCCAGAAGCGGTGCTTCGAGCTTGCCAGACAAAATTCGTCCAATGTGACGAATAACGAGTTTATGAGCAGTGTCTGCCATGATCGATCCGAGGTTGCGACAACAAGATAAAATTCATGATGCTATAAAACAGGAAAACGGTGCAAGCACTTGCGCTAAGGGGCGTGCAAACCATTCAGGCGGGTGGCTGCAGTTTTTTCAACAGCTGCAACAGTCTTGATGATTCGCGTTGCGTCAGGCCGTCAAGCGTATCGCGAGTTATGGTCTGCGCCAGAGGAATACTCTGCTCTACGATATGCAGGCCGGTGGCGGTCAGAGACAGCCGCAGGCGACGCTTGTCGTTCGGATCGGTGCTCGAGTGGATGTACTGTTTTTTCAACAAACGTTCAACCACGCCGTTAGTCGTAGCTGCGTCGATGCCGATATGCCTCCCCAGCTCGTTTTGCGATGTATCACCAAGATCGCGCAGGGCCACTAAAAGTGCGAATTGCGTGGGTGTTAGATCGGGCATGAGCCGCACAAAGATCTCCAGATGCCGCTGGTTTGCCAATCGGAGCAGGTGGCCGATTTGGTCCGCAAGCACATAATCGCCGTTGTCCATACGTTTATCGTTCATCTGCCAGTCGGTTCTCAGCACGGGAAAACTCGGCAGACTTGACCTTCTGCCGCGATTAGGTATAACTGTTCGTGTACGAACAGTATATTCCATGAACAGGCGCAACAGCGCAACACACCATTCAAGGGTGATAGCTCATGCATGACAGCACTGGTATGGCCTATGTAAACGACGCCTGGTACGTCGCTGGCTGGTCATCCGAATTTACACAAAGCCTCAAGCCTCTGATCATGCTGGAACAGGCACTGGTTGCCTATCGTCGGGCCGATGGCTCGGTGGTAGCATTGGAAGACCGTTGTCCGCATCGTCAACTGCCCTTGTCCAGAGGCCAGCTTGTCAGTGACAGTATTCGCTGTGGTTACCATGGTATGACTTTCGATGGCGACGGTCGTTGTGTGCGCATTCCCGGACAGGACAACATTCCGGCAACGGCATTTGTACGCGCCTATCCGGTGTGTGAAAAAAACAATATTGTATTCATCTGGATGGGTGATCCTGCCAAGGCTAATACCGATGATGTTTTTGATCTGCCCCAGTTCAGCAACGATCAATGGCATGCTCATCAGGGCGACGCTCTGCACTTGCAGGCACATTATCTCAATGTAGCCGAAAATCTGGTTGACCCGGCGCATGTCAGCTTCGTGCACCCGACAACACTTGGGAATGCAGCCAGCGAAGATGTGCCAGTACATGTTGACGTTGACAGCGATGTTCTCGTAGCGTGGCGATGGATTCGAGATGCACCACCCGTTGGTTTCTTTCAGAAGTTTGGCGGTTTCAATGGTCATGTAGATCGCTGGCATTACTATTATCTGCACATGCCCTGTACGGCTGTCATCGATTTCGGCAGCGCCGATGTCAGTGCCAGGCTTGAAGAATCAGAACGTGATAAAGGCGTGCGGATTTTTGCCATACATTTTCTGACACCAGTAAATCAGCACTACACCATTGATCGCTGGATGCACTTACGCAATGCTGCTGTAGGTGATGAGAAAGCCTCAGAGCAAATGGATGCTATGTTTCGTGTAGCGTTCGATGAAGACAAGGAAATTCTCGAAGCCATTGACAAATCCGAGCGTTTACCGCAGGCACGTAAACCGATTCGCCTTGCGATAGACAAAGGACCCATTGTCTACCGGCGTCGAATTGAATCGTTGATAGAATCAGAGCAAAACCAGAGTGATCCAGTAACCTAGCCATCGCAGGCACCTATCTAAGGCACATGAGGGAAAGCAGAATGAAACGTTTGAAAAATTTAACGGTCGTGGCAGCATTGTCGGTGGGCTTGCTGACGGGCGTCAGCGCGGCGGCAAATGCAGCCGATCCCATAGTTATTGGCGAAATAAACCACTACAAGCGAATGGCAGCGTTCGCCGAACCCTACAAAAACGGTATCGAGCTGGGTCTTGAAGAGATAAATGCGGCCGGTGGGGTTATTGGACGACCTTTGGAATTCATCTACCGGGATGATCAAGGTAAACCGGGAGAGGCGATTAAAATCGCTGAAGAGCTGGTCAGTCGTGAAAACGTAACGATGCTGACCGGTACCATTCTGAGTAACATCGGACTGGCATTGTCATCGTTTGCTGCAGAGAAAAAAGTGGTCTATCTTGCTTCGGAACCATTGGCCGATGCGCTGGTGTGGGAAGCAGGTAACGACTACACATTCCGTCTGCGCACCTCCACCTACATGCAGGCGGCCATGCTGGCAGAAGAAGCAGCAAAGACTGATGCTGTGAAATACGCCACCATCGCCCCCAACTATGCCTATGGTAAAGATGCCGTTGCGGCATTCAAGAAAGCCCTGACAGCTTTACGTCCGGATGTGGAATTCGTTACCGAGCAATGGCCGGCACTATTCAAGATCGATGCGGGAGCCGAGGTACAGGCGATCGAACGCGCCAAGCCTGACGCAATCTACAACGTGACGTTTGGTGGTGACCTTGCGAAGTTTGTGCGTGAAGGAAGCACACGCGGCTTATTCGATGGACGCAACGTATACGGCCTGCTAACCGGCGAGCCTGAGTATCTCGAGCCTCTGGCCGATGAGGCACCCGAAGGCTGGACCGTTACCGGTTACCCCTGGTATGACTTTGAAGACGGACCTAATAAGGTGTTTGTTGACGCCTACATGGCGAAGTATGACGCCAATCCGAAAATCGGTTCACTGGTGGGTTACATGACAGCTCAATCCATCGCCGCAGCTATCACAAAAGCCGGTTCAACAGAGATGGAAGCGATACGCGAAGCTTTCATAGGACTCGAGGTGGACACACCGGTTGGCAATATTCTCTATCGATCACAGGATCATCAATCAACCATGGGCGCCTTTGTGGGCACTACAGTGCTGCGTGACGGTGGTGGTGTCATGACCGACTGGACTTACAAAGCCGGTGCAGACTATTTACCAAGCGATGAAGAAGTCGCCAGTATGCGCCCAGCCAGTAAATAGATAGCCAGCGATACTCTTACTGTGGGATTGTTCATCGCTCAGTTGCTGACTGGCCTTGCCAATGCAGCAACGCTCTTCCTTGTGGCATCCGGTTTATCGTTGATATTCGGTGTCACAAGGATTGTCAACTTTGCCCACGGCTCGTTCTATATGCTGGGCGCGTTTGTCGGTTACTCGCTCATGCAGGTTTTACCCGGCGCGATAGGATTCTGGGCGGCGGTTTTACTATCTGGCCTTGTGGTTGGTATCGTCGGCGTGATTGTGGAAATACTGGTGCTCAGACCAGTCTATAAAGCACCCGAGTTATTTCAGTTGGTAGCCACCTTTGGGGTGATACTGGTTATCCAGGATCTTGCCTTGATGATCTGGGGAGCGACGGACTTGCTGGGGCCGCGAGCTCCGGGACTCAAAGGCGTTATTCGAATCCTGGGTGAGCCTGTCCCTAAATACGATCTGGCCATGATCGCGCTGACGCCTTTTGTGTTGTTCGGACTCTGGTATCTGATCGCCAGGACACGAGTAGGCGTACTGGTAAGAGCTGCAACCCAGGATCGTGAAATGGTAGCGGCGCTAGGTGTCAACCAGTCCTGGCTGTTTACCGGTGTGTTTTTTCTTGGTGCGGCGTTGGCAGGTCTTGGAGGCGCTATTCAGTTACCCAAGGGTGGTGCTGATCTATTAATGGACTTCAACATCCTGGCGGCTATTTTTGTCGTAGTCGTCATTGGCGGAATGGGATCGTTGCCGGGTGCATACATTGCCGCAGTGCTCATCTCTGTACTCAACGTGTTCGGCGTGTCGTATCTACCGCAAAGTACGCTGGTGCTCATGTTCGTGGTAATGGCTGTGGTATTGACCATTCGCCCGTATGGGCTTCTCGGACGTGAAGAGGTCGCTGGAGAACATGGTCAGGTTGGCGAGCCAGACAGACCTATCAAGCCTGCCGGAAGTCGTGCCCGGATCCTCGTTGCTGTTCTACTTTGCGCGCTGGTGGCCTTACCGTTTGCCGGCTCTCATTTCCTGATCATTCTGACAACTGACATCATTATTTTCTGCCTGTTTGCTGCCAGTCTGCATTTTCTGCTTGGGATAGGCGGTCTCGTCTCTTTTGGGCATGCCGCTTTCTTCGGTGGCGGTGCTTACGTTGCAGCCTTGCTCGTTACTCACGCCAATACACCCATGGAACTTGCTTTTTTGCTAGCGCCAATTGGTGCCGGCATGGCGGCATTGATTATCGGTTGGCTATGTTTACGACTAACCGGCGTGTACTTCGCCATGCTCACGCTGGCGCTGGCACAGCTCTTGTGGTCGCTGGTGTTTCAGTGGGACGAGTTTACTGGCGGTGATGACGGGTTGGTGAACATCTGGCCTGCGCAATGGTTGTCAGAGGCAAACAGCTATTTCTATTTCACGGTTATTGTGGGTGTTGGCGGTATCATTCTGCTAAGGCATATGGCCCACTCACCGTTCGGTTATGCACTACGTGCAGCACGCGATTCCCAACGTCAGGCAGAAGCCACCGGTATCGATACCAAACGTGTTCAATGGATGGCATTTACCGTTGCCGGTATTCTTGCAGGTGTAGCGGGGGGATTGTTCGTATTCTCCAAGGGCAGTATCTTCCCGAATGAGCTTGAAATTGCCAAGTCGTTCGATGGGCTGATTGTGGTTTTTCTTGGCGGTGTGAAAACGCTCTCCGGTGGCGTTGTTGGCGCGGCTTCATTAGAGCTGGTCAAGGATTATCTGACGCGCCTTGAATACTGGCGCCTTGCACTGGGATTACTGATCATTGTGGTGGTGGTGCTTGCACCGACAGGCATCGTGGGCTCACTGCGCTCCCTGGCAGAGCGCGGCAAGGGAGGCCGCTCATGACGGCTGTACTCAAGGTAAGCAATCTGAGCAAATCGTTTGGTGGGATTCACGCCGTAACCGATGTCAATTTTCAAGTAGACAAAGGCGAGTTGCTTGCACTAATCGGCCCCAATGGCGCTGGCAAAACAACCTGTTTCAACATGTTGATGGGGCAGCTGAAACCCAGCAGCGGGGATGTATTCCTGCACAATCAGCGCATCACCGGTATGAAGCCGCGCAAAGTCTGGCGCAAAGGTGTCGGGCGTACGTTTCAGATAACCGGTACCTATCAATCCATGACGGTGATAGAAAACGTGCAAATGGCACTGATTTCACATCACAAACGATTGTTTTCCGTGCTCCCGTATGCCACTCGGCTTTATCGTGACGAGGCCATGAGCTTGCTGGAGCTGGTAGGAATGCCAGAGCAGTCCGAGCGCGCCTGTTCGATTCTTGCTTATGGTGATCTTAAGCGGCTGGAGCTTGCGATCGCCATGTGCCACGATCCTTCGTTGCTGTTGATGGACGAACCTACAGCGGGCATGGCGCCCAGTGAGCGTATCGCGCTAATGGCTTTAACAGCGCAGATAGTGGAGGAGCGTAATATCAGCGTGTTGTTCACCGAGCACGACATGGACGTAGTATTTGCACACGCACATCGCATCATGGTGCTTAACCGGGGGGAACTGATCGCCGAAGGCACGGCCGACACTATTCGCAATGACCCCATGGTACAAGCAGTTTATCTCGGCGGTGGTAGTGTCTTTAACAATGAGCCGCAAGGTAGTCGGGACCATGCTTGAGTTAGAAGCGGTAAACAGCTTTTATGGCCGTGCGCACATATTGCGCGATCTTGGTTTCAAAGTTGGAGCCGGCGAGGTGGTGTCACTACTGGGTAGAAATGGTGCCGGTAAAACCACCACCGTTAAATCGATCATGCAACTGGTCAAGCCCGGCAACGGTTCAGTTCGTTTTGAAGGTCATGAACTTATTGGGATGCCCACACATCGCGTGGCACAACTGGGCATTGGCTATGTTCCGGAAGAGCGCAGAATCTTCACCGATCTGACCATCAGCGAGAATCTGGAAGTCGGGCGACAGGCTCCCAGAGAGGGTGTATTCGAGTGGACCACTGAAATCCTGTTTGAACTGTTTCCCAACCTGGCCGAGCGGCGTAACAACCGCGGCAAGGCGCTGTCGGGTGGTGAGCAGCAGATGTTGTCTATTGCCCGTACCTTGATGGGTAACCCTCGTCTTCTGTTACTCGATGAGCCCAGTGAAGGAATAGCGCCTGTTATCGTGGAACAGATGGCTCACACTATTATCAAACTGAAAGCGGAAGGTCTGCCGGTTTTGTTGTCCGAACAAAATCTGCACTTTGCCAGAATGGTATCGGACAGGGCGGTCATTATAGAAGGCGGACTTAAGAAGTACGATGGTACATTCGCCGATCTAGACGCCCAGCCCGAGATTCGAGAGGCTTATTTGTCGGTGTAATGTCTGCAAGTGTCATTGCAAACTAACTCTCCGAAGTAGTAGTCTGATTGCTGTGAGTAGGGACTCAGTGAGATACTGATGCACACACCAACTGGAGATCGCCTATGAATACTGCGGGGCAGCTGCTTGAAAGCAAGAACGATAAAATCATTACGATGGCGCCTGAAAGTACCGTTCTTGATGCTGTTCGCCTAATGGCAGAACGTGATATCGGATCTGTGGTCATAGTCAAAGATGACCGTCTGGCCGGAATCCTGACCGAAAGGCATTATGCACGTAACGTCATTCTTGCTGGTTTGCGTTCCGACACTACACCTGTCAGTGAGGTTATGTCCTCATCAGTGGTATGTGTTTCGCCAGATCATACCGTCGATGAATGCATGGCGCTGATGACCGAACATCGCATAAGACACCTGCCTGTACTAGATGCCGAAAAACTGATGGGTGTGATATCAATTGGCGACCTGGTACGCAGCCGAATAGCTGACCAGGAAGAGGTAATCAGTCAACTGACTGAATACATACAGGGGTAGTTTGAGTAGATGCCCATCAGTGTAGTGGCTACTTGATTATCAGGTTGCCCGCTTGTCGTTGCACTTTTGGCGTCTGGATAACAGGCTCCCGCCCGCCGCGCAGTATAGAATTGCCTTCAAAGGTATCGCGCTGGTCAACTGGTGCTGCATCCAGCCAGTCGGATTCGTTTATCTGTCCGCTTTTACCATAGGCTTCAAGTGCATTGGCGTAACAAGCCAGCTCTACTGCTTCGCGGCTAACACCTCTTGATAACGCAAGCGTTGCTGTCTTTGCTACTGCTAGCGGTTCCGAGATTCCCCAGTCGCAGGCAGAATTGACGATAATGCGTTCGCCACCATATTGCTGAAGCAGAGCGACCATGCGCTCGCTGCCCATCTTTGTCGATGGATAGACTGAAAACGCAGCCCAGTAGCCACGATCCAGTACCTCGTCAATGGTTTCCTCGTTGTTGTGATCAACAATGACCCAGCTCGGATCGATACCGTGCTCTTCACATACATCCATTGACGCCAAAGTGCCCGCCTTTTTATCTCGATGTGGTGTATGGACCAAAACGGGTAATCCAAGTTCTTTGGACAACTCCAGCTGAGCGCGAAAATATTTATCTTCCAGCGCGGTTTGTTCGTCATAGCCGATTTCACCGATCGCAACCACTCGTTCCTTTAGTGCAAATCGCGGCAGAATCTGCATGACGTCCTCAGCGAGCGATTCGTTATTAGCTTCCTTGGAGTTAAGTCCGATGGTGCAATAATGGCTGATACCAAACTGACTGGCACGAAAGCGTTCAAAGCCGATGATGGAAGATAGGTAGTCCTCGTACGTGGCTACATGAGTGCGTGGTTGACCTTGCCAGAAAGCAGGTTCAATCAGCGCTACCACACCTGCGGCGGCCATGGCTTCGTAGTCGTCAGTGGTACGCGAGATCATATGCGCATGGGGATCGATGAACATCATGCGGCGTACTCCAGATTAAATTCGGTTTTTTCATCCTGCGTCATGAATGGCATGGCCAGAGCCCAGAGTTCTTCCGAAACGGGGCGAGACGCTGCACGACGTTCGCGCGCGGTATCGAGCAGCATTTGAGCAAGCTCTGCGTTGTTACGTTTTTCAAGCTGGATAATAGGGGCAAGCTTTGCGTCAATAAACAGGGCTTTGAGCACCATGTGGTTGAATCGGTGTGTATCTAGATGCCAGGCTGCATAGGGATTGTTGTGTGCGATAGCTTCAAACACTTCGCTTATATTGCTGCGCAGACCATCAGCAAGACGGTCGTTGACGGTTGCCGAGGCGGGATACAAGGGCAAACTACGATACAGCGCCAGCTGCTCACTAAGCTCAGCATGGCGGAGCAGTCGTGTCAGTTGTTCTGCGAGTTGTCTGGCATCGTCGAAAGAGGTTATAACCAGCATGCGTGCAACGGCATCCACGGATATTCCATCCAGCTGCCATCCGGGCATACACTGATGTAGTTCACCTTTCTGCATATTGTTCAATACAAGTGCTTCCTTGCCGAGGCGTCTGGGACACAGACCGAAGGCTAAATCCACACTGCGATTACTTTTTTCGATGGCGACAAGTGCCAGCTGATCACTGAGCCATTGTTGTTTGTCGATAGGCAATTGCGACATCAGGGCCGTTTGAAGAACCAATCGCGCGCGCTGACGCTCGTTTTCATTTGGCGGACTGCTGTGGAGTGACATTTGCTTACCTTGAGTTCGTTCAATCAACAATGGCTCTTGCATGAAACCGGTACTGGTCATACTCGCCGTCGGACTCAGCCCATCGATGGTCGGGGACTACACCCCAAATCTACGCAAATTAGTTGCCAGAGGCGGGTTGCGCTCTTTAAAAACTGTCAATCCCGCTGTCACATGCTCGGTGCAGAGTACGTTGCTAACCGGTGAGGTGCCATCGGTGCACGGTGCAGTGGCAAACGGCTGGTATGACCGAGAGCGCGCAGAGGTTGGATTCTGGAAGCAGTCAAATCACCTTATATCGGGGGAAAAGATCTGGGAGGCGGCGCAGCGCCGGAATCCGGACTACACCTGTGCCAAGATGTTCTGGTGGTACAACATGTATTCCACGGCTGACTGGAGTGCAACTCCAAGGCCGCAGTACCCGGCAGACGGTCGAAAGATCCCCGATCACTATACATCTCCTGCTGATCTGCACGATGAGCTGGATGCCAGGTTTGGGCAGTTTCCGTTATTCAGATTCTGGGGTCCAAAAGCTGACATCGTCTCCAGTCGCTGGATAAGTGACGCAACGATTCATGTAATGCAAACGCGAAACCCGAACCTTACACTTACCTATTTGCCGCACCTGGACTATAACCTGCAGCGCCTTGGTCCTGATCTGGCGCATCCGCGGCTGCAACAGGATCTGCAACAGCTTGATCAGCTATGCGGTGAATTGATAGAAGCAGCAGATGCACAAGGTGCAGATACCATCGTCGTATCCGAGTACGGTATTACCGATGTCACAGATGCTATTGATATCAATCGACAATTGCGCAAGGCGGATCTTCTGGCTGTACGCCTGGAGTCAGGTATGGAGCAGCTGGACGCAGGTGCATCAGTGGCATTCGCGGTCGCGGATCATCAGTTGGCGCATGTTTATGTTAATCAGCAGGATCGTATCGAGGAAGTACGCAAACTGTTGTTATCAATGGACGGTGTCGAGTCGGTTGTAGCTGGCGATGATATTGCCCTGCTCGGTTTGAATCATGAAAGAAGCGGAGACATTGTCGCTATTAGCCGAGCCGATCGTTGGTTCAGTTATTATTACTGGCTTGATGATGCGAAAACACCCGATTATGCAAGATGTGTGGATATCCACCGAAAGCCTGGTTATGATCCTGTAGAACTATTCCTTGACCCCGAAATACGCTGGCCGCTGCTTAAAGTCGGCTCGATACTAGGGGCGCGAAAACTGGGTTTTAACCGCTTGATGGATGTGATCTCCCCATCGGCAACCACTCTGGTGAAGGGTTCACATGGCAGACCTACCGATGATGAAGCAGATGGGCCGCTGGTGATCAGCGGTAATGCCGATGTACTACCAGAAGGCAGTGTGCATGCAACTGACTTCAAAGCGCTGGTGCTTGCACATCAGTTTGACAAGTAGCGCTGCATAGAGAGTAGTTTTTGGTAGCGGCGTTAAGTCAACAGCGTAAAGTACAACTGTTACGTTCCTGCCACCCAGCGCTGGAGGGCGAGTGTCATGCCAAACGCTGCAACTGAAACCACAACCCCCTGCAAACCCCAGATCCAGGCCAGGAAAATTCCGTCAACAAGGCAGATACCGGCAATCATCAGAGCAATGGCGCCGCCCTTGAGGTGAGCGGGCCCTCCATGCAGGCGTGTTTTTGCAATCCCGATGACGACTACAATCAGTAACACAGGTAGAGCGATGGCTGGCGACGACAGGCTGAGCACTGCGCCTATCAATACGGGTATACAAAGCACCAATAGTGGCCAATGGTCAATCAGTTTACTCACCGGAGCATTTAGGGTTTGTTCATGCTTGGCTAGAAACGTAAGGCCGGTAAGCCAGGCAAGTATTGCCACGACAGCAAGAAAAACGTCAGGCGGGAAGTGAGCCATCAGAGTGTAGCTTGACGTGACCAGCACCGCGACACGACAACCCGCCATTAGTAAGGGGCTGAATGGGTTGTTTTTGTGATGGCGGTTGTAAGTGACGATACAGGCTATTAGACACAAGGCGCCCAAAAGTCCGCCAATACTGGCATTCCCACTGGTCGAGGGTGATGAGGTACTTGCCGCATAAACCAGCACAATGGCAACCACCGCATAGACCAATGCAAACCCCTCAACCTGATGGCGACTGATAAGTCCCGATGGAATAGGGCGGTGGGGTTGATGTCTGGCATCGAAGTCTGCATCACAGGCGTCGTTGTAGTACATACCGGCAATATAAAAAAGCGACATGGCAACTAGCAGCAATGTTCCGCTGTTTGATGGCAGGGTTGCACCAGCCAACAATCCTGCGGCCAGTACATTAGTCCACACAGTGGGCAGGTTGGAGACTCTGCCCAATGTCAGATGGGTTTTTAGCGGCATGAATCTGATCCGGACTGACTAAAAATCAGGCGACTTCAGTAACGGATTTATCGATGCCAAGACTATCGACTACCCAGTCGAGTTCGCGGGCAATGGCCTGATCAACGGGCACGTTACGATAGGCATCAGGAAGTACATCCCAGGTATAGGTTTCCACTTCAAGGTGAGGGGCAATTGGTGACCGCGCTTGCTCCTGTAGTACGCGTGTCAGGTCGTGCTGGGTGGTACCGAAGTGTTCCAGTGTCGACAGGAAAACCGGGACGTGAAAATGCACGCGCCATTCTTTGTCAGTCGAGGTCTGCGGGCAAGCCAGTTCATGCGCTTGCAAGGCAACGGGAAGATCATGAAAGCGCGTTAGCGTATCCTGATAACGCTCGACCACTTGATGCAGGTAGACCGGTTCATCAAAGTTCTGCAATGCAGCCAGTGTTTGCTCGTTAACCACAGGGAGTCGTAGCGCAGAACTGAGCTGCAGCTTGATAATGGGAATACCCGCTGATTGCATTCTCTGGATACCCGTTAAAGGATCTTCGAATTCAACCGCTGCATGGCAGATGTCGTAACAGACGCCGAGGTGTGTATGCATGGCAAGTTGTGCTTCACTCTCGCTTGAGTCACTCAGCCTTGCCAGTAAGGTGATGGCAGCTTTTGAATACAGCTCATCCTGAAAAAACGTCAAGACATCATCCACTGTCTCCAGCATACAGGCGGGTTCAGGTTCCAGAGCTACTGCTATGGTCACACCTGTATTCCGTTGCACGTTCATGCAATGTGCGACACAGCTTAGAAGGTTGTGGATAATTGCTGATCGCGTATCGGGGTTTGCCCATTCCCTGAAGGTGCCCGGCACTGAGCTTATACTGCCGAAGTTATCGGGTGGGTCTAGCTGCGCAAGCACATCTGCTATGGCACAGGTATAGTCCCGACGATGCTGGCAGCTCCAGTCGGGGCGATATACATCGGCTTTTACCTGGGTTCCGTGAAATGCACCATAGGGAAAGCCGTTGACAGTAAATACATAACTGTCATTCTCACTCAGCCATTGTTTGAAGTCTGCCAGAGTTTCCGGGTTTTGCAAGGCACTGATACTGGCCATAGAAGCACGTAAGCCAAGTCCAAATGCATGGTCTGGACTGACATGCTGTTTAACCAGCGGCACATGTTTTTGCAGGAGTGGAAACAGGTCGCTCCATTGTTCACCGGCGTGAATATTGGTGCAATATCCCAGGTGCGTTGCGTGCTTGTCGGAACTGCTCAGGCGCATGAGTTTACACTTGCCTCCATGTGTGTCAGTGCCTGTTCAAGCAGATCGGCGTTCATTGTGTGTACTTCGTGGCCTACACCAATTTGTCTAAGTAGTGTAATACTCAGCTGACCGCCGAGGTGTCGCTGAAAATCTGTCAGTCCGGCTATCACCATACGATCACCCTTTTCATTGCGCTGATTCAACGCAGGGTCATATAGTGGGAAACCGAGCGCTTGCAATACTCTGATGATACGATCCAGTGAGTTGGCACCCAGCAAGCCTGTGAGTTGAGCATAACGACTGTCCAGTATCATGCCGATAGCCACGGCGTCTCCATGACTAAGACGATTGTGTGTCATCTTCTCCAGTCGATGTGCGGCCCAGTGGCCGAAGTCCAGAGGTCTTGCCGTACCCTTTTCAAACGGGTCTCCCGCTTTGGTAATCTGTTGCAGATGAAGTTGTGCGCAGCGCTCTATAAGGTAGGTCACCGCTTCGTTTTCAAAACGTGCGAGTGCTTGCGTATTGGATTCTATCCAGTCGAAGAATTCGGCATCTTTTATCAGTGCCACTTTTACAGCTTCTGCCATACCGGCCCGTTGATCAACCGCGCCCAGTGTTTGCAGAAATTGGTCATCATTGATAACGGCAAACGGTGGTGAAAATGTGCCGTACCAGTTTTTCTGCCCGAAACGGTTAATGCCGTTTTTCACACCGATCCCGGCATCATTCTGTGCCAGTACTGTGGTGGGCATACGGATAAGTCTGACACCGCGATGCGCAGTAGCCGATGCAAGCCCGACTGCATCCAGCATCGCTCCACCACCAATAGCAATGATGTACGAATGTCTATCGATACCATTGAACTCGATGTACTGTGAGAGGCGGTCTTGCAACTCGATATCGTCTTTGGCGCTTTCCCCACCTGGTACAATGATGGGTGTACCAACAGATGCAATAGAGGCTGAATAGTGTTCTGCATACGCCAGCCAGCTTTCGGCAAGCTGTGGTGTATGTGCTGCAACTCCCTCGTCAATCAGCACCAGTACCCGGTGGCGTTTTTCGGGTTCCAGTAATCCGAGAGTCTGTACCAGTACAGGATTGTTCGTATCGAACACCTGGCTGGTAAATACCACAGGATAATTGAAGCTGACACTGAAACTGGCCTGATGGATGACCGGTTTTACAGCTTGTTCAGGCGATCGTATTGGCTGCAGAGAGCGTTGAGCGAGAGAGCTGGGCATGATTTTTTACAGCGAGCCAAGGATAGGATTACCCAATGTGTTGAAAAAATCATGCCACTTATGCTACAGGTTAAAAGCTGTTGTCACGGCATCAATAATTTGCTCATGGATCATCTGACGTTCAGCACCTGGCGGTTAGCACCTATTAGCGCCGTGGTTGACGCGCTCAGCGGCAGGGCTGTTACCTGCATTACAAGGTATTATTGTTCTGGCTCTTTTCGCAGCCTAAGGGCTGCTGATCACAAGATTTTACGTCAATCGTGAATTTAATCGTTTAATGAACATGACACCCAGTGACTGGGTGTCTGCTCAAAATCCTGATAAGGGACTATCAGTTAACGCCGAAAACCGGTTTCCATTGTGAAGTAAGTGGGGTTCAGACCCGCAAGAGGCTCTTTGAGCTTTTCCAGTTCCTCTGCAGGGCCATGTATCTCAAGGAGATCCAGGCTGGCGATAGCCAGCGCTTGCTTCAACAGGCCATCGACGTTTTCCAGATGGGCCAGGATGCCCTGAGCGCTAGTGTAGGCCTCTCGACAATGTGCCCGTTGACCAGCGAAACTGAAACCGTAGTTAACCACCTCTGATTCGGAGCTTGTTTTTTCGACCATCTGCTCACCGAGGGCCTTGAATTCATCCAGCTTGCCCTCTTGTACCGTGAAGTAGGGGACGAGACTGCACACGTTGTCGCTTAGTGCCATGGAAGTTCCTTTTGGTTGGTTGTTGATCGTTTTCAACATAGGTTACCTGAACGTCCGGCATGGCGAAACCGTGTCTTCGGTAAATGACCAGTCAGGCATTGCCTTTGCTACAGAGCTTAAACGGTCGATCGACGGTTACACTGAGTAGTCAGATACGGGCAGGACTGTTATACTCGCCGTAATTAGTGCAATGAACTCCCTCAGCAGGGTATGGCTGACAGTAACGTTGTATCAGGTGGTCTCCCGACGATAGGGCGGGCCAGTCAGTCATAAGATGTTACATGGGCTCCTGAGGGAGCCTTTTTCTTTGGTTGTTTTAGTGGTTTTTTTACTGTTTTTTATTGAGTGTCTGCACGATGCAAAGAGCAAGTCCCCAGGTAGTCAGCGTTGTCGAACCGGTTGTTATCGGTCTGGGCTACACGCTTGTGGGGGCGGAATTCGGGCAGGCTGAGAACGGCCAGACGTTGCGCGTCTATATTGACAAGCCCGAGGGCATTGTCATGGAAGACTGCGCAGCGGTTAGTCGGCAACTTAATGCTGTATTAGACGTTGAAGACACTATAAAGAGTGCTTATTTATTGGAAGTATCATCGCCAGGAGTCGATCGCCCGTTGTTCACCGAGCCGCAATTCGCGGAGCAGGTGGGAGAACAGGTCCGTGTGAGAATGGCAGATGCAGTGAACGGAAGACGTAATTTCAAAGGAAAGCTTGTGGCTGTAGAAAACGCCTGCGCAGTGGTTGAGGTGGACGGTATCGATTACGAACTACCGGTGAGCGACGTCGAACAGGCGCATATAATTGGTCGGCTATCCTGATCGCACCGGTAGAATGCGGGTCGAGATAACAATAAAGGTAACCTTGCAAGTGCGGTTTGCGCACTTCGTACAGAGGCTCACGATAAATGAGTAAAGATATACTGCTGGTGGTTGACGCTGTCTCTAATGAGAAAGGCGTCGACGAGGGCATCATTTTCGAAGCGCTGGAAGCGGCGCTGGCATCGGCTACACGCAAACGCCACGGTGGAGACATCGAGGTGCGTGTCGCCATTGACAGAACCACAGGCGATTACCTCACGTACCGCTGCTGGGAAGTGGTGCCCGATGATTCAGAGATGGAATTCCCGCTGCGTCAGATCACCTTGTCTGCTGCTCAATACGATGACCCGACTCTGGAGCTCGGTGGTTTTGTCGAGGAGGAAATCGAGTCGGTCGATTTCGGACGAATCGCTGCACAGACGGCCAAGCAGGTCATTGTGCAGAAAGTGCGAGAAGCCGAACGCGAGAGAGTCGTTGAGGCCTATCGTGAACGTGTCGGCGAACTTGTTATGGGTATCGTCAAGCGGCTGGAACGCGGGGGCGTCTATCTGGATCTGGGCAGCAATGCTGAAGCCTATATTTCACGTGAAGACATGATTCCGCGCGAGGCGGTTCGTCCGGGAGACAGATTACGTGGTTATCTGCGCGAGGTTCGTAGCGAGCCGCGTGGGCCTCAGCTGTTTGTTACCCGGACTGCCCCGGAATTTCTTATCGAGCTGTTCAAGCTGGAAGTACCTGAGGTTGGTCAGGGTATTATTGTCATCAATGGTGCTGCGCGAGATCCGAGTGCCAGAGCCAAAATTGCGGTGTCTTCGATTGACCCCAGGCTGGATCCAGTAGGCGCTTGCGTAGGTATGCGTGGTTCACGCGTCCAAACTGTGTCCAATGAACTGGCTGGTGAGCGCATCGACATCATTTTGCATAACGATAATCCTGCGCAGTTTGTTATCAACGCCATGGCCCCGGCAGAGGTAAAAGGGATTGTGGTCGACGAAGACAAAGGCAGTATGGATATCGCGGTGGAGAACGAAAAACTGTCGCTGGCTATTGGCCGCGGTGGTCAGAATGTACGCCTGGCGTCTGAACTAACAGGCTGGACGCTAAATGTCATGGACGAATCTGCTGCGGAAGAAAAGAGCGAAGAAGAATCCAAAGTGACTGTGCAGGTCTTCGTGGATCAACTGGATGTTGATGAAGAGGTTGCGCTTATCCTGGTTCAGGAAGGTTTCACAACCGTAGAAGAGGTCGCTTACGTTCCGCGCGAAGAGCTACTTGGCATTGACGAATTCGAAGAGGAAATCGTCGATGAGCTTCGCAGCCGGGCGCAGGATGCCTTGCTGACAAAAGCAATCGCAACCGAAGAGAAACTCGGCGGTAACACGCCGACTGCCGAACTCATTGCGATGGAAGGAATGAATGAAGATCTTGCACTGGAAATGGCAGCCCATGAAATACTGACCGTCGACGATCTGGCCGACCAGTCTGTCGATGATCTGATGGTCGTTCAGGGTATGGATGAAGAGCTGGCTGCAACACTTATTATGAAAGCCCGCGAAAGCTGGTTTACCGAAGAAGAGGCAGAGGCAAATGCCGAGCCTGCGGTTCAAAGCAAATGAGCGTTGTACAAGTAAGTAGTTAGTACCTTCCGGCAAAGGCCGGTTGTACGGGAAAACACAAGAGAAGCTATGGCTGAAGTAACTGTAAAACAGCTCGCGCAAGTCGTTGGGACTCCGATTGACAAGTTGCTTGTGCAACTTGGAGATGCGGGAATCCCCAAGACGGGTGAAGACGACATGATCTCCGATTCGGAGAAACTGACGTTGCTGACCCATCTGCGCGAGTCACGAGGGCAGTCTGGTGCTTCCGGCGCTGCCAAAAAAATCACGCTCAAGCGAAAGCGCGTCAGCGAGTTGAAGACTGACGCTTCCGGGCGAAAGAAAGTCAACGTGGAAGTGCGTGGCCGAAGAACCTATACACGCCCTGGCGATGAAGAGCCGGCGCCTGCGGCACCGGTCGCCCCTGAAGCACCAAAGCCTGCCGAGACTGCGGCCGAGGCAGTGAGTGCCCCCGAAGATTCCGGTGCTGCGGATGCAGCAGCTGCAGAGGTTGCCAACCAGGTTGCAGCGCAGGCCGCCAGCGAAGCGGCTACTCAATCTGCAGATCAAGCGGCTACTGAAGCCGCTGCCAAAGCGGAAGAGACAACGAGTACAGAGCCTGCCGCTGAAGAGTCGCCGGTATCCGCTCCGCCGACTTCCGCCGATGATGTCGCAGCCGCGCTGGAAAAGCAGGCTGCCGCAGCCGCTGCCGCAGCAGTAGCCGCCGAAGTTGAAAAAGCGGCAGGTAGTGCAGCGCCTTCTGCTCCTGCGCCTGAATTATCCGCAGCAGAAAAAGCACGTCTGGCCAGGGAAGCCGAGAAGCGCCTTGAAATGGAGACGCAGGCACGAGCCGCTGCTGAGCGAATGGCAGAAAAACAGGTTGCTGCCGAGAAACGTCGTGAGAGCGATGAAACATCCAAACGCGATTCAGAACGACGCGAACAAGAGCGAGTTGCTGCCGAGTTGCAGCGACGTGCTGCCATGGAAGCGCAACAAGCTGCTAGCAGTAATGATCGTGGCAATGCGCGTGGACCGGATAAAGCGAAGAGTAAAGGTCGTGGCAAGGGCGGCGGTGGCGGCTCTGGTGGTGGCGATACGCGCTATGGTCGTAATCAGCTTCACGTGGCCAAAGGCAAGTCGGGTCGTAGAAAAGGCAAGGCGAAACGTGCCATGCCTGCAAATTTCGAAGCCAAGCACGGCTTTGAGAGACCGACAACACCCGTTGTGCGTGACGTTGATGTCCCAGAGACCATTACCGTTGCAGAGCTAGCCAACAAGATGGCTGTGAAAGCAGCTGAAGTCATCAAGGCGATGATGAGTATGGGGGTCATGGCCACCATCAACCAGTTGCTGGATCAGGACACGGCCATTCTGGTGGTCGAAGAGATGGGCCATAAAGCCAATCCGATGAGTGCCGATGACGTTGAAGCTGCGCTTGCGGCTCTCGTTGCAGGTGAGCGTGAAGGTGATGCACAGACGCGACCACCCGTTGTCACCATCATGGGGCACGTCGATCACGGTAAAACATCCTTACTCGACTATATCCGTACGTCGCGGGTTGCATCCGGCGAAGCTGGTGGTATTACGCAGCACATTGGTGCCTACCAGACTGAAACACCTAACGGCACCATTACCTTTCTCGATACTCCCGGACACGCGGCGTTTACTTCCATGCGTGCACGCGGTGCGCAGGCTACAGACATCGTTGTATTGGTGGTTGCTGCGGATGACGGTGTGATGCCGCAGACCGTTGAAGGTATTCAGCATGCTCGTGCAGCCGGCGTACCCATGATTATCGCCGTGAACAAGATGGATAAGGAAAGCGCCGATCCCGAACGCGTGCGAAACGAGCTCTCCCAACATGATGTGATCTCGGAAGAATGGGGTGGAGATACTCAGTTCGTACCACTGTCAGCACTAACAGGCGATGGTGTCGAGAACCTGCTGGAAGCCTTGATCCTTCAAGCTGAGGTTCTGGAGCTAACCGCCGTTAGTGAAGGAAACGCGGCGGGCACGGTTGTCGAAGCATCGCTGGATAAAGGCAAAGGGCCCGTTGCGACCATCCTCGTCCAGGAAGGCACACTCAAACGTGGCGACAGTTTCATTTGTGGACAGGTGACGGGCCGTGTTCGAGCCATGTTCAACGAAAACGGAGAGGCGGTGGACGAAGCAGGTCCGTCTACCCCTGTTCAGGTACTTGGACTTTCCGCGACACCAAACGCTGGTGATGAAATGCTGGTTGCCGCCGATGAGAAAAGCGCCCGCGAGCTGGCAGAACTTCGTTACGGAAAAACGCGTGATGCGCGATTGGCCGAACGTCGTCCAGCCAGAATGGAAGATGTATTTTCACAAATAAAAGGATCCGTACCTACGGTTAACTTCGTCGTCAAGGCGGATGTAAAAGGCAGCTACGAGGCTATCCGGGATACTCTGCAGAAGCTCAGCACCGATGAGGTGGAAGTGCGTATTGTGGGTGGTGGCGTTGGTGGGATCAACGAGTCTGATGCCAACCTTGCCTCGGCCTCCGGCGCAATCCTGGTGGGTTTCAACGTCCGCGCAGATGCTTCGGCCAGACGCCTGGTTCAGGAGCAGGAAACCGATCTTCGATACTACAGTGTCATCTATGAGCTGATCGATCTTGCCAAGCAATTGGCGGGTGGCCTGCTGGCACCTGAGGTTCGTGAGCGCATTATTGGTAACGCCGAAGTTGGCGAGGTATTTACATCTCCCAAGTTTGGCCTGATTGCCGGTTGTATGGTTGTGGATGGTGTCGTCAGAAAAGACGAACCCATCCGGGTGCTGCGCGACAACGTGGTCATATACGAGGGTGAGCTTGAGTCCCTACGACGCTTTAAGGATGACGTCAAGGAAGTTCGCATGGGTACCGAGTGTGGTATCGGCGTGAAGAACTACACTGATGTCAAAGCCGGTGATGTCATCGAAGTCTTCGAACGCACCGAAGTAGCTCGAACACTTTGATGGCCTTGATGAACTGGACCACCTGTGCCTAGCGATTATCCCCGCAGCCATCGGGTGGCTGATTTCATTCAGCGTGAGTTGTCCGGCCTGATCAGAAGCGAGTTGAAAGACCCGCGGCTCTCTCCGATGCTGACAATAGCCTCGGTGGAGGTGTCGCGGGATCTGGCTGTGGCCAAGATCTTTTTCTCCGTGTTTGATCCGACGGAGCGAGAGCCATCGCACGAAGCGCTTAACAGCGCTTCAGGTTTTCTGCGCAAGCAACTTGCTCGCCGAATGAAAACCCGCTCTGTGCCGCAATTGCGCTTTTACTACGACGACTCTGCCGAACACGGTGCACATATGTCAGCACTTATTGCCGATGCCGTTGCCACCAACACGACTGACGACGATACGTCGCAGGACGCAGAAGACCCGGACCAGCCGGCACCTAATACCTAGTATTCATGGCTCGACGACATCGACGGGGTAGGCCGGTCCATGGCATCCTGCTATTGGACAAGCCCTCAGGCGGCAGTTCCAACCATGCCTTGCAGAAAGCCAAACGGTTATACGGTGCTGCAAAAGCCGGACATACTGGCAGTCTGGATCCACTGGCCACCGGGATGCTGCCCATCTGTTTCGGCGAGGCAACCAAACTCGCAGGTTTTTTACTCGATGCCGACAAGGGATACGAGACAACACTAAAACTGGGTGTAACGACCAATTCTGCCGATGCAGATGGTGCCGTGCTGGAAACCAGAGAGATTCCAGCCGGTCTCGATCTTGCCCGGTTCAAGGAAATTTGCGATCGTTTTGTCGGATCCCTTTTGCAGGTTCCGCCAATGGTGTCGGCCATCAAGATTGATGGCAAGCGATTGTATAAGCTTGCTCGAGAAGGCAAGGAGGTTGAACGACCACCTCGGCCAGTTGTCATTCATGAGCTGGAAGTATTGTCGTTCTCCGGCGATAGCGCTCGCCTCGCAGTTCGCTGTTCGAAAGGGACTTACATTCGTTCACTGGTAACCGATATCGGTGAGGCCATCGGATGCGGGGCCCATGTCACCGCTCTACGCCGTACCTTTGTGTCGCCCTTTGGCCAGTGTCCGATGATCACCCTGGATACACTTGAGCAGATGATGGCCGGTTTGCAGCATGAACCTGAGAACCCGGCGCAAGCTGCCGAATTATGGCCGGCGCTGGATGCATTGTTACTCGCCCCGGATGCTGGACTGGGTCATTTGCCTCTGGTCACAGTCGATGAGTCGGGAAAAGGCGCATTCATGCACGGAAATGCTGGTGCGTACTTGACCAATGCCTCGACTGAATACACAGAAGGGGCCCTTTGCCGGGTCTATGACACTGACGGTCAGCTATTGGGGCTGGGCGAGCTTGGAGATACGGGAACAGTGTCACCTCGGCGTGTACTGCAATGGGGCTGACACTGCCCTAAACCTGATATAATTGCCGGTTAACTGCTGGCCATATGCGGCAGCATTAGTCTTTTCATCGTTTTACCGGCAGCCGTTCTGCTGTCACTCACTATTACACACATTCTTATCAACCTAATAGGTATTATTCCTAATGTCCTGCTTAAGCGCTGAACGAAAGGCGGAAATCGTCAAAGAACACCAGACCGACTCTACAGACACGGGGTCACCAGAAGTACAAGTAGCATTGTTGTCTGCGCGAATATCTCATCTGACTGAGCACTTCAAAGAACATAAGCACGATCATCACTCTCGTCGTGGTCTGCTGAGAATGGTTAATCAGCGCCGCAAGCTGCTCGATTACCTGCACCGTAAGGACGCCGCACGCTATCAGAACCTGATTAAGCGTCTGGGATTGCGTCGCTAACAACGCGTGTCCATCGCCGCTGCTCTCGATCATCATACCTATTGATATTGCATGCAGCTGTCTTTTGTCAGTGTATCGAGGCTTTGCCGCAGGTTAGCGTTACGCACGCAAATCTACCCAGGGCCGCTTACCTTCTCAGGAACACTTTGTGACCATACATTCAAAAACATTTCAGTTCGGTAGCGAGACCGTTACCTTACAAACGGGCGAGATTGCCCGTCAGGCAAGTTGTGCGATTGTCGCCAGCATGGGCGATACCGTCGTGCTCGTTACCGCCGTGGGCAGGAAAGAGGCCAAACCGGGTCAGAATTTCTTTCCCCTGACCATCAATTACCAGGAAAAGACTTACGCTGCGGGCAAGATCCCCGGTGGTTTTTTCAAGCGTGAAGGACGCCCGAGCGAATCGGAAACCCTGATTTCACGTCTCATCGATCGTCCGCTTCGTCCATTGTTTCCCAAGGGATTCATGAACGAAGTACAAGTCATTGCCACTGTCATGTCGCTGGATCCTGAAATCAGCGCAGATATCCCGGCGCTGATCGGCGCATCTGCAGCGCTGGCATGTTCAGGAATGCCTTTCGCAGGTCCTATTGGAGCTGCAAAAGTAGGTTACATCGACGGTGAATACGTGCTTAACCCGTCCGTATCCCAAATGGCAGAATCAAAACTTGATCTCGTGGTTGCCGGAACCGACTCTGCAGTCTTAATGGTGGAATCGGAAGCCGATCAACTCTCTGAAGACACCATGCTTGATGCGGTCATGTTCGGACATGATCAAATGCAGGTAGCTATCACAGCCATAAACGAGCTTAAAGCCGATGTTGGTGCTGCTGAATGGGACTGGAGTGCACCAGAGGCCGACGCGTCGCTGGCACAGAAAGTTGATGATGCAGCCCGCGCTGATTTAACAGCGGCCTATCAGATCGCTGACAAGATGGATCGTCAGGATGCTGCCGCTGCTGCCAAGCAGAGTGTGGTTGCCGCTCTTGCTGCCGAAGAGGGCGAAGAAGGCTACTCGAAAGATGATGTCAAAGCGGCTTTCAGCAAGCTGGAGAAATCCATTGTGCGTCGCCGTATCATTGATGGCGAGCCACGTATCGATGGCAGAGCCACCGACACTGTTCGTCCTATCACGGTTCACACCGGCGTACTGCCAAGAACTCACGGATCTGCAGTGTTCACTCGTGGAGAAACGCAGGCCATTGTGGCCGCTACGCTGGGAACAACCCGTGACGCGCAAATCATTGACGCGCTCAGTGGTGAGACTCGCATGGCTTTCATGCTCCACTACAACTTTCCTCCATACTCAGTGGGCGAAACCGGTTTCGTCGGTTCACCTAAACGGCGTGAGATTGGACATGGCAAGCTTGCTAAGCGTGGCATACAGGCAGTCATGCCCGATGAAGAGGAATTTCCTTACACCATTCGTGTTGTTTCGGAGATCACTGAATCCAACGGTTCAAGCTCCATGGCTTCAGTGTGTGGAACCAGCCTTGCCCTGATGGATGCAGGTGTTCCGTTGAAATCGCCGGTTGCTGGTATTGCCATGGGTCTTATCAAAGAAGATGATGGTTATGCCGTGCTGTCCGATATCCTCGGTGACGAAGATCATCTGGGTGACATGGACTTCAAGGTGGCGGGTTCTGCCGATGGTGTTACTGCGTTGCAGATGGACATCAAAATCCAGGGTATTACACGCGAGATTATGGAAAAAGCGCTGGAGCAGGCCAAGGGCGGCCGAATCTGGATATTGGGCGAGATGGCCAAAGTTCTGGGTGAGGCTCGTGACGATCTATCCGAACATGCACCGCGTTTTATTACCATCAAGATCAACCCCGAGAAAATTGCAGCAGTTATCGGCAAAGGTGGTGCAGTTATCCGGGCACTGACGGAAGAGACTGGCGCTACAATCGATATTGGCGACGATGGCATGATCAAGATCGCATCAAGTGATCGTATGGCAGGTGAAGAGGCGCGCAAGCGTATCGAACTGATTACCGCAGATATCGAGGTAGGTACGATCTACGAAGGTCGTGTCCAGAAGCTAATGGACTTCGGTGCTTTTGTTAATATCCTGCCAGGTAAGGATGGTCTTGTACATATCTCCCAGATTTCTGAGAATCGAGTGCAAAACGTTGCTGACGAGTTGTCCGAAGGCCAGATGGTAAAGGTCAAGGTACTGGAAGTTGACAAGCAAGGCCGTATTCGCCTGAGCATGAAGGCCGTTGAGGAAGGTGAGGCTGTATCCAGCTAAACCTTTTCGACTACTTGCGGTAAAAAAAGGGAGCCATGCGCTCCCTTTTTTCATGGAATATTATTGTTGTATCGCCACTAGGCAGTTCGTATGAGCACACCGAGTATCCAGCAAGGTATCGATGAAGGTTTCATGCAAAGAGCGCTACAACTCGCACATGAGGCGTTTGCTCTTGGCGAAATCCCGGTGGGCGCGGTGCTGGTACATGAAGGACAGATTCTGGGTGAGGGGTTTAATCGCTGTGTAATAGACACCGACCCTTCGGCACATGCGGAAGTCGTTGCTTTGCGTCATGCGGCAGCGGCCCACAAGAATTTCAGGCTTGATGGCGCGACATTGTATGTAACGCTCGAGCCTTGTCTCATGTGTTGTGGTGCAGTGCTACAAGCTCGTATAAAGAGACTTGTGTACGGGGCGCGCGAGCCACGCACCGGTGGCGTGGTTAGCGTGCATGAATCGCTGCGTTTGCCTGGCGTTGACCATCATGTTGCTATAACAGAGGGGATATGCGCCAATCCGAGCGCCGTCCTGTTACGCGCTTTTTTTGACGGGCGTCGGTAGTAAAACCGGGGTTTGCCTAGCGGCTGACAAACGCACGTTCGTAAACATAATCTCCCGGTTCGCCGATCGAAGGTGCTGCCTTGAATCCTCTTTCGTCGAGTAAGGTTCTCAGATCGGCAAGCATTGCAGTACCACCGCAGATCATAAGACGATCGTTGGCTGGATCGATAGTGGGCAGGCCAAGGCTTTTTTCCATCTCGCCTGATCTGAGCAGATCGGTAATTCGTCCGTGTCGAGGAAAGGGCTCGCGTGATACGACAGGTGCATAGTGGAACTGGTTGGCAATGGCTTCTCCCAGATACGGATGTTCTGGTAGCTGTTTTTCAATGATGTCCTGATAGGCAAGGTCTTCTATGTGTCTCACACCATGCAGCAGTACGATGTTGTCGAATCGCTCATACACATCCGGATCTTTCATGATGGCCAGAAAAGGTGCCAGCCCGGTACCGGTTGCGAGCATCCATAGCGTGGTTCCCGGATGCAGGTCATCCAGCAGCAAGGTGCCGACAGGCTTACGTCCGATGTGAATAAAATCACCGGTCTTTATATGCTGCAGTTGCGATGTCAGCTTACCGTCATCGACTTTGATACTGAAGAATTCCAGCTCTTCCTCCCAGTTGGCGCTTGCTACAGAATACGCCCTGCGAACGAGCTTGCCGTCGATCTCCATTCCTACCATAACAAATTGTCCGTTCTCGAAGCGTAAGCCATCGTGACGAGTCGTACGAAAACTAAAATACTTGTCGGTCCAATGATGAACGGAGAGCACTTGCTCTTGTTCCTGGCTTGCTTTAACAAGTGCATTGTAGGGAAGTGACGATTGTTCAGTTGTTTGATGAGTCATTAGGATAAAATTTTTATAAAGGACGCTTTTAATTATGTTTGTACAGTTACAAAGGTCTTTTATTGAACTTCGTGTTTGTCTATAACCGAATCTGTTGATAACCGGGATAAGAACTCAAATAGAATACAGGCAACACCCCAGCTTAGGCCCACAACCACTCCCGCATCAATCAGGCCTCGCCACGGCTGCGCAATTCGATTCATCAGAACGATAAGCAACACTATACAGATAGTGGTTATCCATGCAGTGAGATATCTTTTTCTGGTTGCGTGAAAAAAACTCATGCAATAAAAAGGGGCAAATAGCAATCTAACGGGCGTCCATTGATGTTGTAGCTCGAAGGCACGCTTTACAACCCGAGGTGCCCACGTTTTTTGAAATGTCTTGTAGCCTTCAGCATAAGCCATGACAACGACGCTGGTAACAAACACTACCCAATGCGCCCACGAGAGCGAGAATTCGAAAGCATCAATACTGATAGAGAGCAGACGTGTGATAGCCAGTGACAGCAAGGCTATGACTCCACTCAGGCCCCAAAGAAGTGCGATGTAGCCGATTGGTCCCTGCTTTGCGACGGATACGTCAATACTCCGGGTATCGGATAGTGCATTGAACGTTGATCCTATCTGCGAGGAACGATCGGTCAATTCATTCTTGTTCATGAAGGTATGTCTAGGCACTGAGAACCAGTGCGAGAGTTAAAGTTCATATTAATGGCTTTCGGTCGTCACAACAATCAATGACTCCGGGGATGTGATTGCCATTGCATGACCGTTTGTACGTAAGAGGGTGTTGCACTAGACAATTTCTGTTATTCAACAATCACGATGAACCATAATTGATATCCTTACAATGACGCGCATCGCGTGCCCGAGTAATCGTTGTTTCGCAAGCGCTTAGAGTGTCAGAGAAGCTATTGAACGAGCAATCCACAACCGCGTACACAGAATACTGCCAAGGCCTGGCAGCTAAAGTGTTGATCTTTTCATTCACAGATTAACAGTGGATAGCCATGCCCTCTAGCGCCATGTTCAAATCCGCGATTACGGTGTCACTAATCCTGCATGGCGTTGGTGTCTGGTGGTTGTCGCACTTTGAATCGGATCAGCCAGAACGGGCGCTACAAGGTAAGTTAGTTGTCAACTTAACCCCTATCGGCCTGGATAACCTGCCTGATGGATCTCAATTGTTGTCAGAGCCTGCACCCGAGCCTGCACCCGAGCCTGCACCCGAGCCTGCCCCCGAGCCCGCCCCCGCGCCCGCACCCCAGCCCCCCCCCGCGCCCCCCCCCCGCCCCCCCCCCCC
>JBGCFI010000016.1:0-7436 GCA_045106855.1 Granulosicoccus sp. | reverse complement strand
GCTTGATATCAACCATTTGAGTGTTATCGACTTCACGGGTAAAACCCGAATAAGAGACATTTCTTTCAACGTCAGGCGTGGCGAAATTGTGGGCGTGGCAGGTGTCGCGGGTAACGGGCAGAGTATGTTGCTTGAAGTCCTTTCCGGAATTACTGCACCTACAACCGGCTCGTTCACCATTAACGGGCACACCGTCAGCGCGGATTTGTTGGTCAATCCGTCCCAGATGCGTGAGTATAAAGTGCAACACGTACCTGAAGACCGGCTCAAGTTAGGTCTGGTTAAAGCCTTTAGTGCTGCCGAAAGTTCGGTGCTGGGATATCAGCGTTCCAGTAGATTCAGTGTGCGCGGTTTTTTGCGTCTTGACTTCATCAAATCAGCCTGTCAGCGGCTAATGCAAGGTTTTGATGTACGTCCCGGTAGTCCGGTCTTGAAGTCCGCAACATTTTCAGGTGGTAACCAGCAAAAGCTGATTCTGGCACGCGAACTTGAAAAATCGCCCGAAGTTCTTCTAGTGGGACAACCTACCAGGGGAGTAGATATTGGCGCTATTGAACTTATCCACGAAAAAATCGTGGAAATGAGAGACTCCGGTTGTGCCGTTCTTCTGGTGTCTGTCGAGCTGGACGAGATCATGGCCCTGGCTGATCGCATCATCGTTATGTTCGAAGGTCGTATTGTTGCTGAAGTCGCAGGTAGCGAGGCGAACAAAACCCAGCTCGGATTAATGATGGCAAACGCTCATACAGAAGTGGCTGCATGAATACCAGTGGCATTCCGTTACCCGCCTGGCTTGAGATTGGTGTCATTCCCATTCTCAATATCTTCATGGCCCTGATTTTTTCCGGGCTTATCATGCTGGCCATAGGTGTGAATCCCATTGAGGCGGTGGGCATCATGATCAACGGAGCTTTTGGGTATGATGAGGCTATTGGTTATACCTTGTACTACACCACCAATTTCATCTTTACAGGTCTGGCAGTGGCCGTCGCTTTCCACGCCAATCTGTTTAATATCGGAGGTGAGGGTCAGGCATATATTGGCGGTCTGGGTGTCGGGCTTGTATTTCTTACGCTCGATAGCTACTTGCCTGCCATTTTACTGATACCCATCGGCATTGCTGCTGCCGGTTTATTTGGCGCAGCCTGGGCGTTTATACCTGCGTGGCTTCAGGCACATCGCGGTAGTCATATTGTGATTACCACCATCATGTTCAATTTCATCGCCGCATCAATCATGGTTTACCTGCTTGTGAACGTACTCATCAAGCCGGGACAAATGTCACCGGAGTCCCGCATATTCGATGAGTCAGCATGGTTACCTTTCATGCATGAGTTTCTTGCTGCCTTTGGTATGCAGGTGACTCGATCGCCACTTAATGTTTCATTATTTTTTGCTCTGGCCTGTTGCGTGTTTGTCTGGATCTATATCTGGCGGACACGTTGGGGATACGAATTACGCACAGCAGGTCACAGTGAACATGCAGCGCGATACGCAGGAATCAAACCCAAGACGGTCATAATCAGCGCGATGTGTGTGTCAGGTGCCTTGGCGGGTTTTGTTGCCGTTAACGAGATCATGGGAGTTCATCACAGGTTACTGCTGAACTTCACGGCCGGATATGGATTTACCGGTATTGCGGTATCGTTGATGGGACGAAATCATCCTGTCGGGATAATTCTGGCCAGTTTGCTGTTTGGTGTGCTTTATCAGGGAGGTGCTGAACTGGCATTCGAAATCCCCAAGATCACACGTGAAATGGTCGTTGCTATTCAGGGACTCATTATCCTGTTTTCAGGTGCACTTGCCCTGATGCTACGCCCCTGGGTTGTTCGTGTGTATCTGAAATTCAAGTCCGGCGATGACGTGGTGCCTGCCTGATGGATACCCTGTCAGCGTTCTTTGCCATTCTCGACGCAACATTGCGAGTTTCTACCCCTCTGATTCTGGCCGCCATGGCAGGCCTGTTTTCAGAGCGCTCAGGCATTGTGGATATCAGTCTGGAAGGTAAAATGCTCGCCGCAGCTTTCGCTGCCGGCGCTTTAGCAGCAGTAAGCGGCAGCGCCTGGCTGGGCCTGCTGGGTGGTATCGCTGTGGGCATTACCCTTGGCCTGGTGCATGGTTTTGCTTGCATTACGCATCGAGGCAATCAGGTGGTCAGTGGGCTTGCCATTAATATTCTTGCATCAGGACTCACCGTGGTGCTCGGAATTGCGTGGTTCAGTCAAGGGGGGCAAACACCTGCGTTAGCCAGCGATGCGCGATTTATGCCTGTGGAGCTTCCTTTTGCGCAGGCCATGGCATCGGTCCCCGTCATTGGTCAGTTGTATGCTGATGTCATCAGCGGGCACAACGTGCTCGTATATGTCGCCTGGCTCGCTGTTTTCAGCACCTGGTGGGTCGTGTATAGAACACGCTTCGGATTAAGACTTAGAGCGGTGGGTGAGAACCCGCTTGCCGTTGATACTGGTGGGTTATCCGTCAGTGGTTTGCGATTTTCGGCTGTCGCAATCTGTGGGGCTTTGTCTGGCGTAGCAGGTGCTTATCTGTCAACTGCCCAGAACGCCTCTTTTGTGCGAGAAATGACTGCCGGGCAAGGATATATCGCTCTAGCTGCTCTCATTTTCGGTAAATGGCGGCCTCTGCCAGCCATGCTGGCCTGCCTGATGTTTGGCTTTCTGGATGCAATCGCTATTCGATTGCAAGGTGTCGTGTTGCCTCTGATTGGCGAGGTTCCAGTGCAGGCGATACAGGCGCTGCCATACGTTCTGACAGTCATACTTCTGGCAGGTTTTATCGGGCGCGCGACTGCACCCAAAGCGGTGGGCGTTCCGTTCGTCAAAGAACGTTAAATGGAGTCCGGGCGTATCAGAGCCCACACTCTCGGTCAGCATTGTTCACCATGTCGAAACCTGCGCACTCAACAAATGCAGACCATATTTGGCTACTTCAGGAAATTCGCAACCAAAATAGAGTGTTGGTGAGCGATTAAAGTGTTTCATAAATAGCCCCGCACTTGCTGTCTGTTAAACTACCGGCCCCGATTCCACACCTTAGAAGTATTGCCTGATGAACAAGATTCTGTTGTCGCTGCCAGTTGACCAGAAAGTGGGTATCGCCTTTTCTGGAGGGCTTGATACCTCGGCTGCCATCGCCTGGATGAAGCAGAATGGCGCGCTACCCTACGCCTACACCGCAGACCTGGGACAGCCGGATGAGGATGACTTTGAAGATATAGCCAATCGCGCCCGGGAATATGGTGCCGAGAAAGCGCGGACTGTCGATTGCTCTGAAGTGCTCGTCAACGAAGGCCTGGTGGCGATCATGTGTGGGGCTTTTCATATCTCCAGTGGTGGCAAGAAGTATTTCAATACAACACCGCTCGGGCGTGCTGTTACCGGAACGATACTGGTTCGCGCGATGCTGGAAGATGATGTGCACATCTGGGGAGACGGCTCGACTTATAAAGGTAACGATATAGAGAGGTTTTACCGCTATGGGCTGATGACCAACCCCGATTTACGCATCTACAAACCGTGGCTGGATGCTACCTTTGTGGCAGAGCTGGGAGGACGCGCAGAAATGAGCGAATTTCTTAACGCGCACGGGTTCGAGTATCGTGCCAGCAAAGAGAAAGCCTATTCAACCGATGCCAATATCCTGGGTGCAACCCACGAGGCCAAAGATCTGGAATATCTCGATCGCGGCATGCATATCGTGGAACCCATCATGGGTGTTAAGTTCTGGGACATGTCAGTGGATATTGCACCTGAGCAAATCAGTGTGACGTTTGAAGACGGTATGCCAGTGGCGTTAAACAATCAACGATTTGATTCCAACGTCGCTTTGTTCAGGGAAGCCAATGCTATTGGCGGTCGACATGGTCTGGGTATGTGTGACCAGATCGAGAACCGCATTATCGAAGCTAAAAGTCGTGGAATCTACGAAGCACCCGGCATGGCTCTATTACATATCGCTTACGAACGGCTTCTAAACGGTATTCATAATGAAGACACTCTGGATAACTATCATGCTCTGGGCAGACGATTGGGCAAGCTTCTTTATCAGGGGCGCTGGTTTGATCCCCAATCACTCATGCTGCGCGATACCTTGCAAAAATGGATAGGCCAAAGTGTAAACGGCACCGTTACGCTAGAATTGCGCAGAGGTGATGATTATTCGGTGCTCAATACTGAAAGTGACCATCTCACCTATGCGCCAGAAAGTTTATCCATGGAAGTGGTAGAAGATGAAGCGTTCAGCCCGCTTGATCGAATCGGTCAGTTGTCATTACGAAATCTGGATATCAATGACTCGCGGGAAAAATTACATAAGTATGCGGAAAAAGGTGCCTTGCCGGCGGGTGATGCCATGAAGAAACTTCTTAGCAACTCCTGATTTTATAGTGGGTTCCGAAAAAACCCGCCTGGACGTCTGACTCATGATATCTGTCGACGAGAGATTGCTTAGCGTCCCGTTAAAGCCTGGCGAAAGCACTAGCGATTACCGGAAGCTTTTATTAACTTCCTGTCCGCTTATCGATGTACGTGCGCCTGCCGAATTCGAGAAGGGCGCTTTTCCGTCCGCTGTCAATCTACCGTTGATGACCGACGAAGAGCGCCAACTGATAGGAATCCGCTATAAGGAAGAAGGCCAGGAATCCGCAATTGCGCTGGGTGCCGAATTGGTTACGCAAGAGCTACAGACACAACGTGTTAATGAATGGAAGGCGTATGTGAGCGCCCATCCGGATGCCTGCCTTTATTGTTTTCGTGGCGGACTTCGTTCGCGTATTTCACAACAGTGGCTGGCCGAAGCCGGTATACGTATACCTCTCATTTCCGGTGGTTACAAAGCACTGCGTTCGTTTCTCATTACTGAGCTTGATCGTTTATGTTCGGCGCAAACTTTCACACTGATCGGTGGACGCACTGGCAACGGCAAGACCTTACTGTTACGCCGACTACATTCCACAGTAGACCTTGAAGCGCTGGCCAATCACCGTGGGTCCAGTTTTGGTGCAATACCACAGGCACAGCCGCGTAACATTGATTTTGAAAATGCGCTAACGGTGGCGCTAATGCAGCTGGAGTCGCAAGGCAAGGCCGATATTTACCTAGAAGATGAGGCTCGATTAATAGGTAGAGTCTGTATTCCGGATAGACTTCGGCAGGCCATGCTCGAGGCGCCCATTTACATTCTGGAATGTGATATGCCTGAGCGTATCGCAAATTGCTTTGACGACTATGTGACGGATTTGCTGCGTCGTTACCTGACAAAGTATGGAGCGCAGGACGGATTTGAAGCCTATGCAGAGCATCACAGAGGAAGCTTGTCGCGGATCCGCAAACGCTTTGGTGGCGACAACTATAATCGCGCAAGAGCATTGCTTGAAGATGCGCTCGTCATACATAAACAAAATAACGATACCTCCCGATACAGTCGTTTTATCGAAATGTTGTTGCGGGATTATTATGATCCCATGTACGACTATCAGCTAAGCCAGAAATCCGAACGTGTACAGTTCAAAGGTACTTGTGAGCAGATTCTGGAAAAGGTTGCCAAAGAAGCTTCATGAATACGGTATCAACCGTCAGAGATGTCTGTCTGGTGGGTGGTGGGCATAGTCATGCATTGCTCTTGCGGCGTTGGGCCATGCAACCAATTCCCGGTGTCAGACTAACGCTGGTTTCCAGTGCAGTACTCACCCCATACTCGGGCATGTTACCGGGTCTGATAGCCGGTCATTACACCCATGACGATATTCATATTGATCTGCTGAGGTTGTGCAGTTGGGCGAATGTGCGCTTCATAGAGGACACGATGACATCCATTGACCTGGAACAGCGTCGTGTCATGTTTGATGATCGACCGGCTCTGGAGTTTGATGTGTTGTCTCTTGATACTGGTTCAACACCTGACTTGTCGGTCCCCGGATCGTCCGAACATGTTACGCCGGTTAAGCCGGTAAGTAATTTTCATGCACGTTGGCAGCAACTGCTGAGAAGGCTGGATACAATGGGGAGCGAGCAGGTATCTATCGGTGTTGTGGGGTCTGGTGCCGGTGGCTTCGAGCTGGTCGCAGCCATGCGACACCAGCTGCCGAAGAGCGCAGCAAAATGCTATTGGTTTCTAAGAGGTGAAAAATCAATAGGTGGTCGTGCTGAAAAAGTCGGACAGTTCGCTGAATCGGCGGCAACTACTGCAGGCATAGAGGTAGTTCGTCAGTTTGATGTTGTCGCTGTCGAGCCGGGTATGTTGCATGCGGCAGATGGCCGCTGTTTTGAGCTGGACGAAATCGTCTGGTGTACAGCCGCCACTGGACCTTCCTGGCCCGCATCAGCTGGCCTTGATATTGATAAACGTGGTTTTGTTTCAACCAATGCCTACTTGCAGAGCACTTCGCATCCGTTTGTATTCGCCAGTGGTGATATAGGAACGCAAATACAGACGCCTAGTAGAAAGGCAGGAGTCTTTGCTGTCAGACAGGCTCCCGTTCTGCACCACAACATTCGAAGTTTTTTGTCAGGTGATGATCTAAAGCCATTCAAGCCACAGAAACATTTTCTCAGTTTGATGGCCACGGGACCTGAGCACGGTATTGCCAGCAGGGGATCGATAACTCTCCAGGGTGGCTGGGTGTGGCGTTGGAAAGATCGTATCGATCGGCGATTCATGCAACGTTTTCGTCATTTGCCGAAATTACTCATGAATGCATCGCTTCAGAAACTGCCGAATGCACTTAATGAAGAGCTCTCCGGAGACGTTCCGGGTAGTTCGGGCATGCCGGCAGAGGCGATAGTGTCGACTATGCGTTGTCGTGGATGCGGTGCGAAAGTAAGTGGTCAGATACTGCAGCGAGTCCTTGAAGAATTAATGCCTGAAAACAATGCTGGTGATAGACTTTCGCACTGGTCTCCAGCAGGCGATACCGCGGTGGTTGATCTTCCTTCGAAGCGACTTGTGCAGTCAGTTGATCAAATCAACGCTATCATAGATGACCCCTATCTATTGGGAAGAATAGCGGCGTTACACGCTATCAGTGATGTCATAACCCTGAATGCCAGCTTGCATTCTGCACAGGTTCTATTGACCTTGCCTGAAGCCAGCGCCGCGATTACCCAACGGGATCTCAGATTGATGATGAGCGGAATTCTTTGCGCATTAACAGAGGAGTCCTGTGCATTGATCGGCGGACACACCACTCAAGGTCCCGATATGTCGATCGGCCTTGCCATTAACGCCACACTTGACAGTTCGCGAACCGATACTGAACGAGAGAGTTTGCAAGTCAATGCAGGTGATGCGCTTGTCCTTACAAAAGCACTTGGGGTCGGAACCCTTTTTGCCGGACTGATGCAAGGCAAGGCGCGCGGCGCTGATGTGATGGCAGCAACGGCGAGTATGCTGAAAAGTAATCGCCATGCCGCGGACAT
>JBGCFI010000015.1:0-13954 GCA_045106855.1 Granulosicoccus sp. | reverse complement strand
CGTAACATTAACGATACGAGATGGTAGTAAAGTAGCAAATTCAGACAAGTTACTCGATCGAATGATCACCGCAATGGTCCAAGGCGTTGAACCTTCCACCGTATCGAGTGTAGAAAAAACACAAGGCCGCCGGATGGTTTCATTCGAACGTACGGTGGGTGGTCAGGAAATCATACAGACCAGCTTGACCATCTATGCCGAATCAGCCGAAAAGAGCTATTTACTCACGTTGAATCACTCTCGTCCGTTGGATGCTGATCCTATTGATCTAAGAGAGGTAAGCATTAAATAAAGCTGCTTTGAGGTGCCGTTTATTACAACCTATCCCTGAGAGTACGTCGCTCTACCACTGTTGCAGGGAACAATCGCGCTTCCGGGTATCGCTCGGGTTCATAGCCACAATCAGTTCTATAGAAGAATTGATTTTCTGTTTTACAGCTTGGCGAATGGTTGTCAGCGCGATGCTTCCGACTCGGAGGTCATTTAGGCCTTTTCCTTTGTTATATCATAGGGGTTATCGTATCCTGATTCTTGCAAAGTTGTTACCTCAATAGACTACATTAATGCCGCTTGTTCTTCGATTAAGTGATCATGTCCATGCAAACGCCACACACCATGCGCAGTTAAATGTAATTCGATTCGTCTGTTTATTTTATGCTTGTGCCTCCTTCACGACAACTGGCGCGCAAATCACAATATCGCCCATTAATTACGGCTCTTCCGTCAATGGAAACGTCAGTACATTCGTCGCATAATCTTTGCCACGGTAGTCACGGTTCAGTACGCGCCCCTCTTCTTCATTCACAATACGAATCGTCACTTCTGTATCAACACGTAAGGTTGCTTTAACTCACATGCGGAGTTGTTTTTGGTCGGGCAAATCTGCCGCATCAGACGCAAGCTGTACGATTAAATTTAAATGAGGCTTATTGTTGCGCTAAAAGAACTGATATCGCTATGATTGTGTACATTTTATTGTCTTGATAAGATTAAACCGTTCAATTTTAGCAGTTTATCAGTATCAAGCAGGTATTTAACGATGCGACTACCGAAAGAAAGAGATGCCAGTCTATCTAGAAGTAAGAAGCTGTGGTTAATTGCGTTATTTTTAAGCGTCATTTGTTTATTCTTGGTGCTGTTCACATTGGTGATAAATGACTACTTTTTTTTAAAAGATAAGTTCACTAATGATCGTATGGTTAGAAATGTAAGCGGCCATATTCAGACAGTTAAGTATTACCACGGCGGTCGTTCTGGTGAAGCCCTGAAATTACGAGTGTCAGGCCTAAAAAAATGGGTATTGATTGGTAAAGTAAAAAATGAGGAAGAATCTACGTATTTTGTGAAAAATAATAAGATCGAGGTTGAAGTCTATCAGTTGCCTAACAACATACTCCGTAGAAAGTATATCCAAAAGCATACGCTACAATCGCTTGGCGTAAAGGTTAACAATAAAGTGCTTAGGTCCAGTGAAAACGCAAAATCAACCGTCATCAGAAATCACTTACTCATACTAGCAGTCATTGTATTCGTTTTATTCACTGTTTTCTTTGGTCTCTACAAAATCAGTAAAACACCTATAAAAAATTCAAGGGTGAGTGATGATTGATTTACATTTCACGTTCACCGATACAGTTTTCAGGGATTCCCTGAGGCTATGATCTTCACCATTACGTAGAGATCAGAAAATGAGCGCACGCCGCCCTAGAAAAACTGCCAAGCAATGAGAAAATCTCATTGAACAGCAAGACACCTCCGGAATGTCGATTGCAGAGTTTTGTAAGCAACGCGACGTTGCCTTGTCAATATTCAGCAAGTGGCACCGCATTTATTAAATAGGCATAGCGCCAGCAACCAATACGTTCAAACAAGTCGAGGTGTCCAAACCCATATTGGCGCAAGTACCTGCACCACCGGGCTCGGTAACCAGCTTACAAATTGGAACTGATATCGTTCTAACGATTCGCTCTGGAGAGCCGTTGTCGTGAGTCATGAGCGTTAGATACCGGAGCAAATCTTCGTATATAAACACCCTTAGGGCGTGATCCGGCAGATCGTTCCCTGTATGTATTCTCCAATAAAGGACGCAATAAACTCAAGATGCTGATTTGGCATATGAACGGTTACTGGTTGCTGTACAAACGACTGGAAAAGTAGTGCTTTCACTGGCCTGACTGGTTTGCTGATGAGAGCGTAACGCTGACACAAGAGCAGCTGGATCAACTGCTCGATGGGTTTAACCTCAATGGCATGAGACCGCATCGTTCATTGTCGTTTACCCACTTTGGATAAGGGAAAATCATCGCTATACTGTTAGCCCATGGACGGGCTACCGACAACACCTCCAACAGATCTCAATGCGCTAATCGCTTTGTTGAAAAAAAAGCAGCGCACGATCGAGAAACAACAGAAGACGCTGGAACGTTCGCAGAAGAAAGCCGAACGTAGCGATGCCTGCGTAGAGAGATTCCGTAAGCGACTGGCCTCCAAGTAAGGGCATATCCAGATTCTTGAAGAGCGGCCACGAGAGTTTTCATCAAACGCTTTGGCAAGAGCTCCGAGCGCTTTAACCCGGACCAATTCAATCTGTTTAACGTGGCTGAAGAACAGGCAGCAGAGGATGCGACGAATACGTCTCTGTATTTCCGGCGGTATTGCGGATCTATCGCCCTGCGACTTAGTTCGCCAGAGCGTTCGAAAACTCTGTCGATGCCAGCGAATGAGAGTTCGTGGCTGAACGATCACTAACGCATTGCGCTAATCGAAACGCTGAGACAAGATAGCCAAGGTAAATCGCGTTGCAGGGTCGGTTGATTTCGGCTTGATTTGTCCCTCTTTGTATAGCGCGAGCTGTTTTCTTAGAAACAAATTCTCGGCTGCCAAATTCCTCGATGGCTTTGCGCAAAGCCACATGAAACTCACTAAGTCAGAGATGACTCTAACAATGATAAGTAAGCAATTGGGGCGCATCATTTCAACTTAACTGATGCTATGAAGATCCTCAAGAAATACAGTAAAACCTATGCGCTCACAATATTTGCGGACCTCAGGACGACTCGCCAGGATCGTTCGAATAATAATATTCTGCGGGCCGTCAAGTCACTCAGAGTCATCGGGTCATCGGTCAAAGCGAGCCCTTTCGAAACACTGTCAGTGATGAATTTTATTGTAGTGTTTGTCTCGTTTTCAGTAGCAGCTGGTCTGATTCTAGCGTTTGAACGCGGTCATGAGTCACCGCTGACGACTAGTAGTGACGCATTATGGTGGTCGTTTCTGTCGTTTCTGTCGTTTCTGTCGTTTCTGTCGTTTCTGTCGATTATGAACGTAAAAGGAGGATTCCAATTGCCGGTGTCAGCAGGCGGGGTATTGGCAACCGTCTAACTAAACAAAATCGGTTTGCTTCTCTTCGCCTATGTGAACGGATCTATCGATGCTTGGCTTCTCAATAGTCGAAGTAAGTCACTCGATCAAGACGGTACAGATACCTGAACATGCAATAAGATATCCTGCATTGTCTTACTGTTTTGATTGAGGTGTATGTTTTCTATGGCAAAAAAATACCTAAAATCGACACACCCCCGCGTTGTAGCACTGCTGGCGTTACCCCTATACGAAATCAGCTGGGTATACCCTGGAGGGCACCTAGTCTGCAGTGGTTGTGGGTGCCCGGCTAGGGGCGCCCGGCCAGGGCAATGGCTGCGCGGTGGATATTAATCAGGTGCCAGATGTGTGATGGCGTGGGCTGACGGGTCGCAGCTGGTGCGTCAAACAGTAGGTTGCGGCAAATGGGTAGCCCTCTCACTGTTAGCGTATCGTGATTGTCGGTATTTCTTTGTATGGCGGCTCAGAGGTAATAGCCGGTTTATTTTCCGTATACTCCGCTCTTTAAACCGGCAACGGTCATCTCTACGCATTGCTGTCGGGTGGGTGGTGAAAACTCATCGTCAAACGAGGTTTCTGGATCAGTAGGCGTATCTGTAGTCATGGTTCAAGCGGATGCTCGGCCGGTACGTCTAGGATACTGCCGCACGCGGGTATCTGATTACGATACCTGTATTCTGTGCGGGGTCGATCGCGTGCTGCATGCTCTGGCACTGCTCAGATCAGCTTGCCGCTAAAAATAATAATCACTATTAGGAGAAATCGTGCCAGCAATGCTCAATACAAAAAGTGTGTCTATCGGAATACTACTGGTGCTAATGGTAAGCGCTTGCGCGTTCAATGATCGTTTTTCACCTGACATTACGAGCAGGATTGCTGTCGCGGCAAACCATAATGGTTCAAAGTTTGTTAATGATGAACCTACTCAGACACCGACGATAGGTAATTTTCTCAGAATATTCGCCTTGATGGCCACCAAGGATCGATCGCGCAGTGTCCCTGGTCAGGCGTTGCCTGTGTCGTATATCAATGCAGAGACCTTGCAGGCGCTGAGTAACGACGAGCTGCATATCGTAAAGCTTGGGCATTCGTCCGTTCTCCTTAAGGTTTTCGGTGAGTACTGGCTAATTGATCCTGTATTTGCCGATCGTGTGTCGCCAGTAAGCTTTGCCGGTCCCAGGCGTTTTCATCCCGTGCCAATCCCGGTAGATGAGCTACCGCCAATCGATCGCGTGTTGATATCGCATAATCATTATGATCACCTGGATAAATACACGATAGAGGTATTAGCCCCCAAGAGCCGACAGTTTCTGGTGCCGCTGGGTGTCGAGGTATATCTGGAGGAGTGGGGCGTACCTGCAGAGGCAATTTCCTCGTTTCAATGGTGGCAAGAGCAGATAACTGGCAATACCATGGTAGCGTTCACACCGTCAAAACACTTCTCTAGCCGCAGTTTTAACGATCGTGATAAAACGCTGTGGGGTTCATGGGTTGTCGCAATTGGAAACAGGCGGCTGTTCTTTAGTGGTGATACCGGTTACTTCGATGGTTTGAAAACCATCGGTGAACAGTACGGTCCTTTTGATATGACGTTTATAGAAACCGGGGCGTACGCAAAAGAATGGCCTGACGTGCATCTGTTTCCAGAGCAGTCTGTGCAGGCACACCTCGATCTGAAAGGCATCACCATGATACCAATCCACAACGGTACCTTCGACTTATCATTCCATCCCTGGGAAGAGCCACTTGAACGTGTCACACAAGAAGCGCAGAAGCGGAATGTTGAGATAACAACACCGATAGTGGGAGAGATTTTTACTGTCGACGAACCGCCTGCGTTCAATGCATGGTGGCGGAGTGTACTGGCTGATAGTTAATGACTAATGGCAACAACACGGGCCAGCGCATGGCGCACGATCAGGATGTGGAACGGCATGATGGCATTAAGATAAAGCCGACCACCCAGATTATGACGGTGAACCCATGTTGCTAGAAAGACTCTTCCTTGCTCTGATACTACGGCTACGCGAAAATCGAGGTGCTTGTCATTGAACCCGGCAATGAGTTCATGTTCATCGGCAGACTCAACGGGAAATATACCCACTTTGTCATCAGCTTCGGGCCCGTCGTTAGATAGCCCGAACGGTGTCGTGACCACGCGGCGTATAATCAGTAAAGCGCGGGCCCAGTCCGGAAAATTCGTGATGATTTCAGCTGCACGTCGGGGCGATAGTTCTGATGCCACGCTGTAACAATCCAGAAAATCTCCCGGTGTAAAACGATCATGAAGTCGACTGCTAACGGGTAGCTCGGATTTGCTTACAACCTGTAATGCATCGAGACATTGAATAGACATCGTATTTGACCTCGCTAGAAAACTGATTCACTCATTAAACACTTCGAGCGCTGAATTCAGTGTATTGATAGCCGCCGGAAATCCACCATAGAGTGACATCTGCCAGATGACTCCCCCGATTACCTGAGGTGTTAAGCCGGCCTTTAAACCACCTTCGATATTGACTTTCAATTGTGGTCCGGTTTGTCCTCCTAATGTCGTAAGTGCAGCTATAGTTGCTATGTCGCGGGATTTCAAGTCCAGGCCCGGTCGAGCGTATTGTTGACCGTACGCGAAATCAACGGCTGACTCGCCAATGCCGGGAACAAGACTCCCGTACCTGGATTCCAGTGTTTCTTACATTCCGGGGCTTAACTCGTCAATCAGTTGTCGGCCTATGTTTAATGTTGAATCAGTTATTTTTCATTTTACGTGTTTAGAGGAAGGAAGGCGCATCTCGCGCCAAGCTGTGTCGCTTTCCATTTAACTACGAGTATTCGTTCCGTGGGTACAAAGATCTTCGGCCGTTTATGACTAAAAACGATGCGGTGCGCATAGTAACCGACAACTGTGCTTGACGCCCGGTATATCGTTCGCCTAATCGCTCAGCCCAAATGAATCGGACCAGTTTGACAACGCGATGTCAGGATCATCTTAACGGCATACTCGATAAGAACAGTACGTTAAAGCTGGATAGCTCGACGTTGCCTGCGCGAATAAAATCCAGTGTTCCCAGACAATTCTCCGACGTAGAATTTCGATACGTAGGGAAGAACCGCATCGTTTCAGGGTGACATCAGCGAAATTTTCACCAACCGGTGTTCATCATCGGAATTGTCAACAACTAGCATGGTGGGCAACTCGTCAGACGGGAATTCATACACCGTAGGAGGGCACATGCCGGCGCATCGTTTTACCGGTGAAGATACAGGCCTGTTTTATATCGTTCCCCGGAATGGCCGACGTGACCCGATGAGTGCTCAGGATCTTAGTAATTTTAATCAGGGTGCATACTCGCAGTTCGAGAACGAGGTTAGTGAATGGGTGAAGCGCGGTGGACGTGTTGAGTTTGAGGTGGAGTTGGCCTATTCTGGGACGAGTAAGGCGCCTGATGGTTATGAAATAACGTATTGAGTATTTGAGGAAAATGGCGTGCTCGTGTTTGAACCTGGGAGTCAAGATTTTTTGAAAAAGACAGAGCAGTTTTTTCAAAGAACACCCGTGGAAGAAATCGATAAACCATTTATTCAAAAGCAGTCGTAGATAGAATGAAAACTCGATAAAAACTTACCAAAGCAATTACTTCCGAAATTATCAGCAACAGAAATTATCTTGACATGGAGTGGGAATCCATTAGTGTGACAATAAGGTTTGAGCTTCCAAGCATCTGGAAAGGTGGTGTTGTTTATTTTGGAGATGAGTGCTTTAAAAAACATCCAATGGGTTTAGATTTAAGTTATAGAGCCAGTGAGCTTCGAGATCTTATGAAAGAAGAGGGCGGCAAAGAATGGCTGCATGCCTGTAAAAATATCAGCGCTGACTCAGAAAGTTGATATCGAATTCGAGTATGAGGATGTGCGTCGTTGGTACATGGCGCCAACCATGGATAGAGATGAGATAAAGGGCTACTTGATATCGATTAATTAGTGCTGACTATAGTATTCATAATAATTTGAGTAGAAAGCGGGAGCGCGTAGCAACGATACGTATTTGAATTTATTTGTCATACAAATGGTCGGTAGTAAACTGCTATTGCGTGACACCTACAGTGGATTGGAAGGTCAGAAATTCTGCTTAAGATCTGCAAGCTGATACAAGACATTGGTGTGATTCGTTATTGTAAGGGTTGTTAGGCTAAAGTTCGTTTCTTTGGCAATCCCACTGGATTTAACTCGCTGTACGATAAATACATGCCGTAACTATCCAGTGTCCTGCAAAAAAAAACGCTCAGTCCGGTGGTATATAATTCTGATTCATTAGGATTCAGTTACATAATCCGTAGATTGATTTCTGGGTTTCGATAGTAGGTATTTTGACCAAGTCATGAATGCTCTTCGCGCTAACAATAGCAGTACCCGTTTCTTTGAAATTAGCCGTAACCTGCTGGGTGCTACCGTGTGGTGTAGTGCACTTATTTTCGGTTGCTATATCCTCGTTTTCTATGCGTTAGCCTCTTTAGGGGATGGTGCCGAACAGTGGAATCAGGTGTTACCCGGGCTCTACGATGCCGAAAACGCCGGCTCTACTGCTGGAATTGCAGTCCACTTCCTTGCCGGCGGCGTAATCCTCGTATTAGGTTGCCTGCAACTACTGGAAGGAGTTCGCCGTCGCTTTCCGGCGCTTCACCGCTGCTCGGGGCGTGTCTATGTCCTGGCTTGCGTATTAGCGGCAGTAGGAGGGCTGGTGTTCATCATGCTAAAGGGCACCATTGGTGGGCTCATGATGGACATCGGATTCGCAGGCTATGGTTTGTTAATGTTGTTGGCTGCGGTACAGACGATAAGGTTCGCTCGCCGTCGGGAATTCAAACGGCACCGTGCGTGGGCACTTCGCTTATTTGCGCTGGCCGTCGGGTCGTGGCTTTACCGGATGTATTATGGCTTTTATATTGGATTTGGCGGTGAATCTGGCCATACTGGTGATTTTCGAGGCTGGTTTGATTATCTGATGAACTTCTGGTTTTACTTACCCAACCTTGTCGTTGTGGAAATCATATTGGCGCAATACAGCATATTTCGGCGCCCGTGGGCACGCCTGACAAGTGGCACGGCCTTGCTCATCGCGAATGTCTTGATACTGTTCGCCAGCTTTTTCTTTGTGCGGGATTACTGGGGGCCCGGGATTGTGGGTGCGTTTGCAGGGAGCTAGCTGAAAAACATTAGTTTGGAATATCTATATGAACCGGTTGCTCAATTGACTAAATTTATGGCTATGGAGCTTTGATGCTGCATCACATTGAAATCTATGTTTCCGATCTAAGAGCATCACGAGCATTCTGGTCGTATATCCTTGCAGATCTGGATTACGTAGTCAGTGACGACTGGGAAGATGGTTTTACCTTGGCAAAGGAGGATGGTGCTTATCTGACGTTCGTGCAGGTCTCTGAAAAACATGAAAACAAGGCTTACCATCGCTGTGCTGTGGGGCTCAATCATTTAGCGCTTAAGGTATTCGGTAAGGAAGCTGTTGATCAACTTCGGCAAAAATGCCGTGAAGCAAACATTCCTTGCCTCTATGATGATAAGTATCCGTTTGCCAATGGTGGCAGTGACTACTATGCCTTGTATGTTGAAGATCCGGATAGAATCAAGGTAGAGTTTGTTGCGGTTTAGAGGCGTTTGGTGCGATTTGTATTGACTTTAGCCGGCGTATCCATTGGTTTCAGGAATCCGTGCTATGCAGGCTGTTGGATTCCCGCATTCGCGGGAATGACAATTCAGGTTGCATTGATTAATTCAGTTCCACTTGGAAATTATCATTAGGGTTTGATTAGCGCTGTCATGAGAACAGGAGAATACGTAGAGCAACCTGCGATGTGTCAGAACGCGTTAGTTGTCTGGAGTTATCACGCATTGTACTCGAATACTTCCCGCATTCCATCGGATGGTTGTCGCGATCTTATTTTCAGAGTAGACAGTGATAATCGCGACTCTTTTCATACCTCCACTCTACAGACTACAACGCTGGAAGTGCCCTCTGAAAAGCGTGGCAATGTTCAGGGTATACGCTTAAGGCCAGGTACTGTGTTAAACGAATACGAGTTGTTTCGCTGGCTGGAAAACAATTCACCACACGATTTACTGACCAGCGACCAGCTGGATGAATCCTGCGTATACCCCGGAGGGCACCTAGTCTGCAGTGGTTGTGAGCGCTCGGCCAGGGCAATGGCTGCGTGGTGGATATTGAACAGGTGCCAGATGTGTGATGGCGTGGGCTGACGGGTCGCAGCCGGTGCGTCAAACAGTAGGTTGCGGCAAATGGGTAGCTGTCCCTACCAAATACTCGGTACTGATTGATATGCTTGACAATTCATCGATCCCGCCGGTAACGTTTAGAGCGTGAATACTGTACTCGATCCATTGCTCGTCACACTGATTGGACTTCTTCGAAGTAGGGCAACGCTCTCTTTGGAAAATCTGGCACTTCGCCAGCAGCTAGCTATGGTTTCAGTTCGAAAACGAAAGCGGATACAGTTTCGCCGAACAGAGCGCTTGTTTTGGGTATTGCTTTACAGATGTTGGCCTGGTTGCATGCAAACGCTGCAAGTATTCCAACCTGATACGTTGGTGCGCTGGCACCGTTAAGGGTTTCGATTTTACTGGCATTGGAAATCTCGTCGTGGCAGAGGCGGGCGACCGATGTGACTCTGAAGTCCGGGAGCTGATCAGGACGATGTCACGAGAGAACATCGGTTGGGGTGCATCTTCAATACACGGTGAGTTGAGAATGCTGGGGATCGAGGTTTCGCAAGCCACCGTAGCGAAAAACATGATTCGACACCGGAAACCTCCATCTCAAACCTGGTGAACATTTCTGGATAATCATGTGTCGTACCTGGTCTCTATTGATTTTTTCACTGTGCCTACAGCCACACTTCGGATCTTGTACGTGTTTGTTGTACTAAGATATGATCAGCGCGAGGTTGCCCATTTCAACGTTACACAGAATCCGACTGCTCAATGGACTGCACAACAAGTTGTTGAGGCCTTTCCCTTCGACACGGCACCTCGTTATCTATTGCGAGATCGGGACAGCATTTATGGAGAACAATTTAGTAGACGTGTAAAGATTCTGGGAATAGCGGGAGGTACTTACAGCCCCGAGATCGCCTTGGCAATCACCGTATGTGGAACGATTGATTGCCAACCACGTTGTGGCTCAATCCGTCGCGAGTGCTTAAATCATATAATCGTTCTAAACGAGCGTCACCTGCGGCGGCAACTTCGCTCTTATTTTACCTATAATACGATGCGCGAACACATCTCTGGCTGGCAAAACAATGTCCGAACTCGAGAACGGTTGATTTGTTTGAGAAAGGGCGCATTGTTGCGCGTCCCCATGTCGGTGGACTCCATCATGAGTACAGACACGCAGCATAATACTGGGCAGAATAATAGTTTGATCGGTGTAGTTGTGCTTTGGGACACCCGGATAGTGTTTTTGCTAGGGACAGGAATTCATAGTTGGCGCGTCAACGCTACGGTATCAGCTTGCGGATCGGTAGATGATACCCCTGAAACATTCGATATAGAAAATTAGGCAGCATACGAGTGCGAATTTAAAAATACTGTTGAATGCAGGTCGCGGACTAAAAAACATACGGTTGCGCGAATTAATCTGGAGCTTACTAACACAAGTTCCGGAGCCCAAATTTGAATTCCGAAACCTGAGTTATTATTTAATGACTGGACCGTGAGCCGAAAGAGCGTGACCAAGGACCTAAATCAAAAATGTAGCGATCTTATCGAAGCGCTCGGTATCGGTGCTGCCAGTAGCATTACTGGAGTCACATCGTTAACAGGCGGCGTCTCATCAGATATCGCCTGCGTTGCTCTGGGCAGTCACAGGCTATGCGTAAAATTTGCACTAGCAAAGCTTAAAGTTGCCGCTGACTGGCGAGCTCCGCTACACCGAAATAAAGCAGAGTATGAATGGTTACAGTTTGCCGCAAGCATTGCACCGGCGAGTGCAGTCAAGCTGTACGGGCGTTCGGATGAGCTCCACGGATTTGCAATGGAGTATCTGGATGGCAATAGCGTTTATCTCTGGAAAACAGCGCTACTCTCAGGACAAGCAATGCGTGATGAAGCGCGCCGCGTGGGTCATTTGATAGGACGTATTCACGCTGCTTCAACAAAATCCGGTTTTGACACTAGTCAGTTTCAGAACAGAGATGATTTCTACTCTTTACGATTGGAACCCTACCTTGTGTTTACAGCCACTAAACACCCTATTGTGGCCAGTCGACTCACAGCGCTGGCTGACGAGCATTGTAAAGCCAATCAGGTATTAGTGCATGGCGACATCAGTCCTAAAAATATTTTATTTCGCAACAATACACCTATCATACTCGACGCCGAATGCGCGACTATGGGAGATGCCAGTTTCGACATGGCATTTTGTCTCAACCATCTTGTTCTCAAAGCGATACACCTGAGAGCCTCCCACGGACGATATCTCGAGTCTGCGCTGCTACTCTGGCGCGCTTATCGGTTACATATAGACTGGGAACAAGAAGACACATTAGAAGCACGAGTGTGCCAGCTTTTGCCCGCCTTGATGCTCGCACGAGTTGATGGCAAATCGCCGGTTGAGTATCTCAGTGCTACCAATCAGTCTTTCGTCAGAACAATCGCAACATCCCTATTGAAATCGCCATATCATTCGTTGCAAAATCTCATAACCGACATTGAATCACAGCTTTAAATAAAAAATATACCTACTGGAGGTGGTAACTCATCAGTACTATCAAATCTATTAATAGCCGTCGAGTTTGGGATTCACGTGGTAACCCCACAGTGGAAGTCGACGTGATACTAGACAATGGTGCAACAGGACGCGCCATTGCCCCGGCAGGAGCCTCGCGCGGATCACGAGAGGCGATCGATTTGCGCGATACAGACAGTAGCCTGCGCGGGAAAAATGTCATGCAAGCCGTGCATAACGTAAGCGCAGTCATAGCTCCACGCTTAACCGGCTTAGATTCATCTGACCAAGCCGGGGTCGACAATGCCATTCTGGCACTCGACGATTCACCTTACAAAGCAACATTGGGCGGCAATGCAACGGTAGCGACGTCATTGGCGGTTTTACATGCAGCCGCTGCGAATGCAGGTAAACCGCTATGGCAGCACGTGTCAGATCATTATAATTTTGAACCCAGCATCCCATTACCAGAAATCCAAATATTCGGCGGTGGAGCGCATGCTGGTCGGCGAGTCGACATACAGGATTTCATGATCATGGTGCCTGGAGCTGCTACCTTCGATGAAGTGATGGAAGTCACTAGCGAAGTGTATTTCGCAGCTGGTGACATTATGAAAAAAAATGTCAAGCTTGCCGGAGTGGCAGATGAAGGGGGCTGGTGGCCGTCATTTAACAGCAACGAAGAAGCATTGGAAACCCTGGTCTCAGCTATTGAACTGGCTGGAGAAAAACCTGGCGAGCGCGTCGTAATTTCTCTGGATATTGCCGCTTCTGAATTTGGTAAAAACGGGCAATATCGTTTGGCATTGGAAGATCGGGAACTCAACAGCACTGAACTAATAGAGTTGCTCGGAAACTGGCTGGATAATTATCCAATAGCGTCTATAGAAGATCCACTGGGAGAAGATGACATCGACGGGATGCAAGAGTTCACCCGAAGATTCGGTGATCGTGTGCAAATTATCGGCGATGATTATCTGGTGACCAATGCCAACTTGGTGAATGAGGCGGCTACACAACGAGCATGCAATGCTGTTCTGATCAAGGTCAATCAAGCCGGCACTGTGACAGAATCAATCAATACGTTTAAAGCTGCACAACAGGCACAGTGGGGTGCTGTCGTTTCCGCACGCTCCGGGGAAACGGAAGATGTGTCAATCAGTCATTTGGCTGTCGGACTAGGTAGCGGACAACTGAAAGTCGGTTCATTCACCCGCTCTGAACGGATGGCGAAATGGAATGAATGCCTGAGAATACAGGAGGTACTGGGTACAAAGGCATTTGTCCGCGGCCAGCCATTAGCTGGAACCTGGTGGGCCAATTAACTTGTGTGGCAGATTCTAATATCCATCACTAAAAGGTTTTGCATTGGCCTTGCTGAACTGCCCAGTTATTGAAACCTACTATTCGCAGTCAGCAATTCCATAGCTTACTAATGGGTACAGCAAGCAGCTTTCTATCACCCAATGGCAACGTGTCCTCACCGTTGTACAGCACCACGCCACCTTTGAAGTGTTTACCACAGATATCTGCCAGCCTTTTTAGTCCTTTGGTATCGCGAGTGGAAACACTGCTAGAGGTTTTTACTTCTATACCTCAGTTTTCTTTCCTTGAGTGATGACCAGGTCAACTTCCAATTGGTCTTTGTCTCGATAATGCTGGTACTGCAGATCTTCATTTGTCCAGCCAACTTGCGAGATAACTTGTTGTACAACGAAGCTTTCAAGTAAATGCCCCATACGACTTCGATCGTCGCGCCAGCTATCTGCATCGAGGCCTGCCAAGGTGGCTGATAATCCAGAATCCACTAGA
>JBGCFI010000014.1:0-105307 GCA_045106855.1 Granulosicoccus sp. | reverse complement strand
CCGATCCCATCTCGAACTCGGAAGTGAAACAGTTCAGCGCCAATGATAGTGTGGGGCTTCCCCATGTGAAAGTAGGTCATCGCCGGGTTTTATTTACGTCCATCAAGGCCGTCCCTCACAGGACGGCCTTTTTGCATTGGGTCAACGCGATCTGTGCTCAGTGGACTGACCCCATCAGGCCATCCTTCTCTACACCCCCGTCATTCCCGCGGATGCGGGAATCTACTCCGCACTAGCATGGACTCCCGCACACCGCAGTCATTCCCGCGAATGCGGGAATCTACTCCGCACTGGCATGGATTCCCGCTTTCGCGGGAATGACGGTAATGCGGGAATCTACTCCGCACTGGCATGGACTCCCGCTTTCGCGGGAATGACGGTAATGTGTGAATCTACTTCGCACTGGCATGGATTCCCGCTTTCGCGGGAATGACGGTAATGCGGGAATCTACTTCGCACTGGCATGGATTCCCGCATCCGCGGGAATGACGGCAATACGGGAATGACTCGGTTTGTTGTTGGACAATATCAATGTAACACTCTCATTATCCTAGGTGCTCGCTATACCCGCTAGACTTGTTTTTTACTTTTGCGGCCACTAAGCCATCAGTTAGCGCTGATAGAGACTAATTCCAATATTTGGTTGCTCCAGTAAAGGAATGTCGAAAGTCTGATTAGCTGTGACAGATAACTACACGCCAAATTCAACAGCTATGAATTTCAGACATTCGTATGCGAGCGTCCGCGCTGCAGTCATAGGTATAGCCATTGTTTGTTCGAAATTACTATTTCTCAGTGCCGGGCCAGTCCTCGCTGACGGGGATGATAATTCCCGGATTAGTTCGCCAGATTCTGCTTTCGGCTCGGTGCAAATGGCCTGGAGCGATGCTCGACCGTTGTACTTTAGCGATGATGCAGGAGCCGCGACGGGACTTGCAGTAGAGCTTGCGTACGAGCTTGGGCGAGAAGTGGGGTTTGATATTAAACCTTACCGCATACCAGATTTTGCTACCTGGGGTCGTGATCAGAATTCCGGTGATTCCGAAATTTTACCGATGGCTGCGAAACTACCGGCTCTAGTGGAAAATAATCTTTTTTCGGATGTCGTTTTTACCTCCGAAGTACGCTTCGCTGTTCGTATCGAAGACAGTGATACGTTCGATTACAACAATATTGCGGGTGTGCGTATCGGCGTGTTAACACCGGGTGCGGGTTCTGACCCAGCGCTTTACCCAAGTGCGGTGATGCTGTCATTTTCCAATACCCGGGCTGCATTGATCTCACTTTTGTCGGGCGAGATTGATGCAATAGCAACCGAATCCGGGTTTACCTTTGCCGAGGCGCAGGCCGCGCGTCTAGACCACAGGATTGCTTTTGTCGGGCCGCCCATAGAAGTGGCGGAACGCGTAGTGGTTGTGCATAAGTCTCGCGCAGAACTACTTGACCCAATCAATGATGCGATAGCAAAAATGAAAGCTAACGGCCGAATCGATGCACTAGTCAGGCGCTTTCGTGCTCGAGTACCATCGGTTGCGCCGGAGGTGTTGCAGATTCCTGTAGCCCATATGCCACCATGGATGAAGTTGGAGAACAATACCGTTACAGGTTTTTCGGTGGAGCTCATTGAGGAACTTGCCGACAGATCAGGCTTAGCAATTGAATTCGTGCCTGTATCTTTGAAGGACTATTTTGAATCAGTAAACGTTGCTACTGCAGACTTGTTGCCGGTTATACAAACGACCAACAAAATCAGCGAATTTCTGGATCTGACATTACCGATACAACTTCTCCCTCTGAACTTGTTTGTTCGAGACGCTGACTCTCAGCTCCATAAGCTTGCAGATTTATCGAATTTACGTGTAGGTGGCTTTCCCGATACTGTTCTGCTTGCGCAAGAGAATGAATTGCCGGCTGCAGAGATCATAGCGATAGATGATGCCAAAACACTTGTCAGTGCGTTAGAAACTGGCGAAATTGATGCCATTCTGGAGGTGGCCGGTGGCCTTAAAGAAGCTTTGCCTACTGAGCAGTTTCATTCGATCGGATCGCCTGAATTCGAAGCCGCCATCGCGATCGGCTTACGCGCTGGTCTTGGAGTGGTACGAGAGCGATTGAATGTGGTGTTTCCGAGTTTTCTACTGACCAACAAATACGCCGCTCTGAAAGAAAAATACTTTGGTGAGCCTGTGTTCTGGACGCCGCAGCGTATCACGGTGCTACTGATCGCCTTAGGAGCGGCGTTTACATTACTGATGGTGTCTTTTATATGGCAACGGCAACGGCAGCAACAGCTTATGTTTGCGCGCCAAAAGCAAGACCTTGAGCGTGAAAAAGCCTATGCGGTTGAGCTTGGTGAGCTTGTGAAAAATCTTGAACTTACGAACCGGGAGCAAGCAGAATTTACCTACGCGGTGTCGCATGATTTGAAGTCTCCAAGCAATACGATTGGGATGTTGATCTCGGAACTTGATGAGGAGGGTTCGCTGGGTGAGAATGGTCAACAGGTTTTGAGTGATATGAAGGTCACCAATTCTCGTATGGGGCAGACGGTGAAGGATGTTCTCGATTATTCACGGGTTATCCACAATGAGTTGCAAGTTGAGACCGTGGATTGCAATGAGATGATTGACATGATCATCAAGGACTTGAAAGCGGATGTTTTAGAAGCCGATGCAGAGATCACAAGAACACAGTTGCCGACATTGCAAGGGCATACGATGCAGCTGCGTATATTGTTTCAAAATCTAATCTCTAATGCTATAAAATTCCGATCACCAGACCGCAGTCCTGTTATTGAAATTACTGCTGATTCCTTGCCTCTTGGCACTAGAATCACAGTTTCAGATAACGGTATTGGAATTCCCAGTGAGCATCGAGAACGAGTGTTTGGTATGTTTTTCCGACTATACGTACACTCAGAGTACGAGGGTACGGGATTAGGATTGGCAATCTGCAGGCGTGTGGTGTTAAACCATGGTGGCGACATCAGCGCTAAAGCTGGGCCTGACGGTGGTACTAGAATTGAAATAACCTTTGGAAAAGAACGGAATGTCTAAACCAATAAAACTGGCGCTGCTAATAGACGACAGTGAGATTGATCAGCGACTGTACAAGCGAGTTCTCAATAAGTCGGGATTAGTCGAAGAGGTTCGCGGCTTTGCTTATGCTGACGAAGCCCTCGACTATTTGCTTGAGAACCCGCAGCTTGAAGTCAGTGTCATTTTCCTGGATATCAATATGCCCAGAATGAATGGTTTCGAATTTCTTGAAGCGGCATCGAAACAACTTGAACATGATGTCGCTAAGGTTGTTGTTGTTATGTTGACCACTTCGTTAAATCCCGATGATGAAAATCGGGCGCGCAGTTTCGAGGCAGTTAAAGACTTTGTCTCTAAGCCGCTATCGTACGAAGATGTTCAAAAGGTAGTCGATTTACTCAGTGAGTGAACTATTTAAAGTTAGATAATATTCTGTTAGTCACTTGTTAACGAAGGTACAACCAGCGCTGTTCGTTCTTGCTGGTTGGGAACTGGCGGTCCTTGTGGTATCCATGCCACTACGCGCCCGGATTCCAGTTTCTCTGGTCGACCGTCATGCTTACGAGACCTCCAGCAATGACTTACCAGGTGCGTAAACCTCTAATCCGTCATTCACGCCTTTTGCCTCGTAAGTCCCCAGGCTACGCCAGGGTTGATCGACAAGAGATTTGAAGGCCTTCGATACCAGTAACGGTTCGCCCACCTCTTTTGTCAGGCTCTCCAATCGACTCACTTCATTGACGGCCCGCCCAATAACGGTAAATTCAATCCGATCAGGAATGCCAATGTTGCCGTAGAGAACGTCCCCTAGATGTAAGGCCAGGCCAAAATCGAGCGTGTTCTGGTCATTTTCGATTCTCTGCTGATTTAGCGTACGCAAGCGTTTTCTTGCATTAACTGATGCCTCCAACGCTTTTTCAGCAGCTTGGGCTGGCGCTATATGCTGGGTGACAGGGAAGATGGCCAGCACGGCATCACCTAAAAAATGCAGAATCTGGCCACCGTTCTCAACGACTGCACCAGCGGTGCAAGAAAAGTAGGTATTGAGGGTTTTCAGATAGTCGGTCGCATTCGCCTGTTCTGCCATGGCGGTGGAATTTCTCAAGTCACAAAGCCAGATTACAGCAGGTATGCACTCCACATCACCCAGTTGTATCTGGCCTTTGAGTACTCGTTTGCCAACCTCTTTACCCAGAAAAGCTGAAACAACATTAGCTGCAGTATTCTGTTGCTGAGACAGTTTGGCTACAAGTGCAAGATAGGGTTGCAATTGCCTTAGTGCCTCAATGTGTTCTTCATCAAACCCGTTCTGGCTGTCACTAACCCAGGAAGTTACAATGCCATTTCGAACTCCGTTCACTCTTTCTTCTTTGCCAAAGCGTGTTGCCAGGGCCAGATAGTCCGTTCCTCCCAGTTCAACCAGATCAGCAAATACCGGAAATCGACTTCTGGCAGCGGCATCATTGAGGTTCTGACGTAACTCACCAAGATTGTTCGACACCATCCAGTAAAGGGGGCTGCGAAGCCAGATATCTCCCACATTGGATCCGTGAGCATAGCCATCCACCGTCAAGCCCTTACCATGTATCCACATCAATCCCACAGACTCGACCAGTGGATGCAAGGTATTCATGCCCATGTTGCCGCGCAGCAATGGCAAGCCAATATCTCTTAATTTATTGCATAGTTCGTCGAACAAGCTATCGTAGCTTTCTTCCGCAACAGCAGATTCAACCAGCCAGCCAAGCACTGACGATAGATGCGCTGGATTGTATCGTTTGTTCATAACCATAATAATCGGTACCTGATTCGATCGGGGTTAGCTTATCAAGAAGAATTACTTTGGATTTGATTAGTTTTATGGAGACAATATAAAACCATCGAAAAACGTTTTATCCAGCCGTTATTGTGCGCTTTTAATTGTGCGCCATCTAATGGCAACCGTGTTTGATATTGCCACGAATAAGTAATCAATCACGTCGGAGAGCAAGGATTTGGTATGTTTTCCCAGCAATGTCCGTTTTCGTAAAATTCGCCATATGCCAGAACGATTCCTGTTGAATTGTCACAACCTTAAGAAGCCTCAACAGAACGGGATGGACGTCGACCGCGCGATCACAGAAAATGCCACATGGCTAGTTGAATTAAAACACGCGATCCTTTATACATAGCCTGCAGGAAAATTGCTTAGTGATTGCACACCTAAAAATTTGGCAGTACATAAGTTATTCGAAACCAGGATTGGAGAGCCCGTATGTTGTCTATGATCACCCCGATAAAGGAGGTCGAAATTGAAGATGTCGCTGTTTTAAGGCCTGGAACTGTTTACAAACTTCATGGGCATGCAGGCGACGTCATTGTCGTAAAGAAAGAGGCAGGTAACGTTAACAAAACTCAACTTAAACATGCTCGTCGCGTAATGAAGACGGTAGATGCCAATGCGGGCAACGTAAAACCATTGAATAATGCCGAACAGACAGAACTCCTAAAATGGGCAAATTTCATGATATCTGCCACAGCTCAGTTCGCCAACAATGCTGCTAACTACCCGGCGGTCACTGCGGCCACTGAAATACGACAACTGTTCGCCCATGGCGTTGGCCATTCCCTATGGTACAAAATGCCACTTTCCGACTTGACGCCGGCAGATAAAATTCTCGATGCCCGAATGGGTGTTGGTGGAGCGGTAGACAAAAGTGGAACCGTTGCACTTACAAGAGGGCTGAAAAATGATGGTGGCCTTGAGCAGCTGGGTCGTATTATTGCTGCAGATATGTTCATTAACAACACCGACCGATTCTGCCCTCCTGGCGGTCAGAACATCGGAAGTCAGCGACAATACGGCGCTAAGAATCTCAAATTCGAGACACTTTGCAATATCGGTAATCTGTTTATGATCGGAAAGACGACTAACTTCGATATATCGGTTAGTGGTCATGATTTTTTTGACCCTGCTTCAGGATACAGAGACTTCGATTCTACTCTTGCAGTTTTGGCTCAGAACTATAACGAGGACTGGCTGGGGGAATCGCTATGCAGTGGAAGATCTCGGCGTGCATTCGCCAAGGCGATTATTCGAGACCTAGAAACGCTACTTTGCCCGAATCGAAAACGCGTCTCGCTGCGAACCAAGCTAGGTATGAATTCCTTCCGACGTATTGAGGCTGGATTTCTCGATGGCATGCAAAGGATTGTGACCCAAACCAATTTGCGCTATGCTGGTCGGAACGATCAACCAGTGGGTCTTGCTGAACGCGTGCAGAAATTTGCAGCGGCGTTAGCGTAAAGCTGCGAACAAGCCTGCCAGCGTTAGTCGTAAATCGACACTACTCTATTGAGTAGGTGTACCCCTCTCATGGAATTGCCAGTCTTTAGATGCACGCTGCGTGCATAGGAAATACATTACAAAAGAATTTCTTAGGGTTTAGTTCATTAAAGGTCGCTTTGTTACTAGCAGAATTCTGTTATCGCTAGGGGCTACTTGCTGTACAAACGAGTTATAAAATCACTACGCCAGAGCTCGTAAGCGCATTGTTATGCGGGCGACTAGGATTCGCATTAAACCGGGGGTCTGGTGATGCACCGTTCTTATGTGATGCAAGTTTGTACAATAAGTCTTAATTTTAAAATAACTTAGCCTAAGGTATAGGTCGTAATTCATCGTTTCAGCCGTGCAGCTGATAATCTCAACAAGGAAGAGGTGGTAATGCACAAGTGTCATCGCAGGGTTCATAGCACTTATGGCTGGTAAAAAAACGACAGTTAAAGGCCCAAAACCTCCGACTAAGGTCGTTGACAAAACTGTGGCTGATCAGAGTGTGTATTTAGATGTCGTGTTTGACGAGGGGCTGATATTTTTCGAATTGTGCAATACAGGTCAGCATGCAGTGACCAATGTTCGCGTTGCTTTCGACAAGCCACTACACGGTATGGATAATGTCGATGTAAGTAAGCTCAATATTTTTAGATACCTTGCCTTTTTACCTGCAGGAAAGCGAATACGTATTCTGCTGGATACAGCGCAATCGTTCCAACTTAAGCGACAGCGATCGACACTGAAAGTCACCATTCGATGGAAATCAGGGCGAACCGCACTATCTACAACCGTGAAACATGATTTTCGCGCATACGCAGATTTTCCACATATCGTAACTCTTCCCGACCATCGCAAAATCGGTCATTTGTAAATCACCTGCGAAAGTATTTTTCGAAAGAGCGTATTCAGACAATGATATCAACTAGGAGCTTGAACGATGCCCAATAGACGCGCGAACGATCCTATCGGAAACCGAAAATTTAGGGTTGAAATAGAGGGAGTTACTACTTCTGCCTTTCGTGAGTGTGAAGGTCTGGAGGTAGAAATTGATATCGTTGAATTCAAGGAAGATGATGAATTGATCGGACGCAAGATACCTGGGCAAGTCAGGTATTCAAACATCATACTAAAACGAGGCTACACGGCTAACGATGATCTTTGGTTATGGATCAAGAGTGTGCTTGATGGAAAAATAGAACGCAGATCAGGCTCTATTATATTATTAGCTGAAGATGCGTCTGAGATTACTCGTTTCAATTTCTTCGAAGCCTGGCCATGTCGTTGGAAAGGTTTTGTGTTGGACACTGCCAGCACAGGCGCAAGCATTGAAGAACTGGAAATTGCTGTGGAGAAAATCGAGAAAGTCTGACGCCATGCGTCTGAGTAAACTATTGGTGCAGAAGTCACGTAGTTTACAATTTTAGGTCTGAGGGTTACCGCGTAACTGGCGTTTCCATAGTGATCTCGATTTAGGTTTTTGTTTCGCGGGCCTCGGCACACGACAAGCACAGAAAAACTCCGGGATTATGGTTGATTCGGCGGGGGTCAATGTCTGCCTCACACGTACGGCATTCTCCAAAGCTGGCATCGTCTATTCGAACCAACGCGCGCTTCAAATTTGCGATTTCCTGTTTGCGACGTTCGGCTGTGGCCTTGGCTATTGCCTGCCCTTGAAGAGCGTCCATCCGCGACAACCGTCCTACTTTGGATTGATCAAGAGATACTGTATCAGAGGCCTCCTTCGATGCTACACCCAGAGATTCGAGCGTTACTATTTTTGTGTTGATCTGTTGTTTGAACTTCTGCAATTCAGAATCAGTAAACTGGCTCATGAAAATGGTTCCGAATGTGAGATGGGCAAAACCGACCCCGAATCTGATGTGTTCCGGGCTCTATAGGGCATAGTCGCCACGGCAATCAATATGAAAATCACACATTATTGAAAATATACTCCATGCTAACTGGAAAGTTCACTCCGGTTGAATGCACGTTACACTAGGCTATTAAATATTAGCGCGGAAAAATTATGGTTAATGGCAGTTGTTTATGCGGCAAAGTGACTTTTGCAGCACGTGACGCTTTTACTGACATGAGCCATTGTCACTGCTCTATTTGCAGAAAGATGCATGGTTCGTTATTCGCCACGTATCTCGACACAGTGGACTACGAAATAACAAGTGGCATAGAATGGGTACGAACTTATGTTTCATCACCGGGCTTCAACAGAGTCTTTTGTGGTGAGTGTGGGTCGACCTTACCCGAAAGAGATCAAGACGGCTTAACTTATATTCCAGCAGGCTTACTGGATGATGATCCAGGTATTCGGCCTAGCAAACACATCTTCACGGAGTCCAAATCAGCCGCGTATACGATATATGATGATCTGCCTCAGCTTGAATATTATGGTGACGGCAATTTGTCGCGCGTTGTAAAGTCAACCAAAGTGAATGCTAAAGCGGGTGTGGTAAGTGGTGGATGCCAATGTGGAGAAGTCGCTTTCGAGTACACGGGAACTCCCAAATTCGCTATGAATTGCCATTGCAGTCGTTGTCGCAAGGTGAAAGGTGCAGCCCATGCAACCAATGTGTTCGTACCGATAGCCCAGCTTACCTGGCTACGCGGGGAAGGTCATATGAACAATTTCGATCTGCCAGGGGCCGAACGATTTGGTAATGCGTTTTGTCGTACGTGTGGTTCGTCGGTACCAAGGGAGTCGAGCGCTACCGGTATGTTCAATATACCAGCTGGAAGTTTGAACGAATCGCCGGGCGTCGATGCTAAAGGCCACATATTTGTTGGTTCAAAAGCGCCATGGTTCGAAATTAGTGATGCACTGCCGCAGTGGGATGAGATGCCGAGTTGAGTGATAGTGCTTTTCACAGTGTCATCCTTCATCGATAATGACAACCGCGGGGAGGATTGTCGTACACGAGATGATCAATCAAGTGCATTCGCGCAAAGACTGATTGTCAGGTTTTTTAATGGATTAAATGAGTCGGTTACTACGCTAATATTAGCTCGCCGAATATCCAACTATTTAGAAAAAGCCGTTTGAATATCCTGACTTGAGCCAATGCTGCTGATTCTGCGTTGGAATACGTGGGAGCATTAATCAGGCTCGATGCGCTATTCGTCTTGATTGAAAACTATTTTATTTGAGTCTTCGTGCCGATCAATAATTTTTTTAAATAGCTGTTTGCTCAGGTCGCGGTGGTTCGGTGGACAATCCGCCCTCAGAAGCGAAACGCAATTCCAAGAGCCAGTATATCGGTGTCTATGTCTGCTGAATCATTGCTGCGCTGGAACCCTGCTGTTGTAAAGATGGATTCGTTTAAAAAATATGTCAGATCGACACCGAAGGTTGTAACATCGAATCCATCAATATCACGGAAAGAGAAGCCTGCACCAAGTCCTAGTTGTAACGAAGGGTAGTAAGTGAATTTCCAGCCAAGTCCGAAACCATTTTCGTCGTCAAAATCGTTTGACGCTATTAAGAAATCAATGTTTCCTTCATAGGCGATAAACGTATCGGCGTTACCACCAGTATTAAGTTTTCGCCCAGTCACTGACAAAGTATCCAAATTTAAGCTGCCACTCTCAACTCTCGAAAACGTACCTAGAATTAAAGTTCGATCTTCCGTGTACTTACCTGCACCCAAACGGTACTCATTCAGTTCATCACCAACAGGTGGCTCTGTAGTGGAATACCTTGCCTCAAAAACTGTATTTGATAAAGTCACAAATCTGGCATCAACACCAATGGTGTCTGTATTATTACCATCCTCCGGTTCCGCTTGACCATAAGACAGACCGATTGAAGCTGCCTTATCCAGAAAAGCTCGTTCAAATAAGGGGCCCGAACTCTCATTAACCGGCCGAAGGTAGAAGCGGCCCTCAATTGCAGTAGAGTCAACTTCAACGTTCCCGGAAAAATTATCGCTGCTCAATTCGGTATGTGCCAGAGCACCGCTTAGTTCAAACTGGTATGAGTGTGCTACTGAAGCACTTGAAAAAAAACACACCATTACATAGACGCTTAAAGAATGAAATTTCATCTATAAATTGACTCTACGTTAGAGTGAGAAGAACTATAGCAGCTGCTCGGTTTGCTGACGAAGCTGGCAGTCATTGACTTTCTGGTTGCAAAATAGTACATGCGAAGATGCTTGATCTCCTTACTTGATTTTATTATGCAAAGTTGACACATTGAGTTGGCTGAGAGGGAACAGTAGAGGGTGACAACGATCTAGCAGCAATTTTACCGATGAGATGCCATGACTGCTGTTTTTCGTAGCAGTTTGGTGGCGATACGTGTTTAATGTTTCATACTCTAAACATCATACAACATCTTATGATCATCTCGTGGTTGCTGGTAGTTGGACAAATGATTCTAATAGTCTTGCTTGCTTTCCCTGTATCAGCGTTGTACCAAGGTACTCTGGCGGATTTGTTTGGCGTATCGCTCGTGATATGTTCTCTTGTGCTTGTTGTCTGGGCTTTCTTGAGTATGCACTCCGGAACGTTTACGGTAATGCCTGAGCCAACATCTGCTGCCTCACTCACACAAGCAGGTCCTTATCAATACGTACGCCACCCCATGTACAGCGCCGTTCTGGTTGGTGGGGTGGGAGCATCCATTAGTCATGCCGACATTGTTAGTTGGTTACAGCTTTCCCTGTTGAGCGGTTTGCTGATTGTCAAGCTGCTGCGTGAGGAGCGCTATCTATCACAACGTTATGGAGAGTATTCCGACTACAAAAAACGCACTAGAGCGCTGGTGCCATGGGTATACTGATAGGCCGCGATTACCAAGTTGGTGCACCATACAGATCCTTTCTTCAATGGGTCTTGTCTGGCATCAGGAGGCATAGTTGTACCATGCCTGCAGCAGATCTATGAGTACTGTTTCTCTGGCAGCTGTAAAAAAGGAAATATCCTTGGCTTTGGAAAAAAACCTGGTTTTATTCTTGTTGATTTTGTTATGCAATAGGCAGGGCTTCGTCATCACTAGCCTCATCGCATGCGGTAATAAAAGCTAGCAATAAAATAACCCTGTTTATTCTTGATGCTATTTTCATTTCCCCAGTCATTTGATTGATCTGGTTTTTATTCCTCTGCTTCGCGTTTAATGCTTCCTACTGTACGCGAGGACAAGCAGATAACAAATAGCGCGTGTTTATCCTGTATTGATGAGAAAGGTCCAGCCTGTCACTCCAGGACTCGCGTAAGTTACCGCTGCTCGTGAGAGTGGGCATGAAGTGTTGAGCTGCGGAGCGACCTGGATGCCTGAATGAGTTGTATGCCGTCGAAAGTGGGACGCAGACTAGCGTTTAGGTCAATCCCGTGCACCCGTCATCCCAGTGCTTGTGGGCATTGGCGTCATCTCATGGCGAATGGCATAGCCAGGCCAGTTGCGCTGATCGACACTGAGTTCACATTTTCGGCAGCACAGAATATAAAGCATGCGCAGTCGCGAGACCCGGATCACGCGGTGCATCGCCGGGCTTCCGGGGCCGCGCGCAGCGCACAAAGAAAAGGCCATGACATTAATTGGCGAATTGACGTATATTTTATTTAGTAAATTTATCTGTCGCTATATCTGCTTCATTCCAGTAGCCATCAACTGGCTCTGTTGTGAATCAGCCGTGATTTCAACCTGACGACTAAGGGGTACTTGTAAATGCAGAAAAATTTAGTGCGCTCCAGCGCGTATCTGGCTGCCACGTGGGCTGTTTTTAGTGTATCTGCCATGGCGGAGACACTAACTGTCTCAAATTGGGATGGCTATATGGCCCCTGATGCCATCGAAAAATACAATGCAGACTCGGGTCATCAAGCTGAGTTGGTGCTACACGCAACCAATGAGGAAATTATGGGCAAGCTGATTGCCTCGAAAGGCGTTGGCTACGATGTGGTTTTTGTTTCATCACCGTTTGCCGAAGTTTTGAACAATTTGGGCCTTGCGGAATCGCTGGACCACGCGAAAATCCCTAATATCGCGAACCTCTACGCCGAAGCTACTACACTGCCACATGACACCGGCAATACTTTCTCTGTTCCTTATGCCTGGGGCACTACGGGTCTGTGTTATCGATCTGATCTGGTCGATACGCCAGCGTCCTGGAATGATTTGTTAAAGCCTGCTGCCGATCTTGACGGAAAAACGACCATGCTTGCGACTGATCGTTGGTTGTTGGCCGCAGGCCAGCTAGCGCTCGGCTATTCTGTTAATGAAACAGATGAAACAAAAATGGCTGAAGTTCGCGATTTGCTGATCGAAACAAAAGGCACGCTGTTGTCGTATGACGACACGACATTCTATGCAAAGCTGGTTTCGGGTGAAGCAGAGTTGGTTCATGCCTGGGACGGCTGGTGTAATTACGGTATTGGAGAAAATGCAGACATCAAATATGTGATCCCTGAGGAAGGATCAGATCTGTGGGTAGATACCATGGTGGTTTTAAAAGCATCAGAAAACAAAGAGGCAGCCTACGCATTCATAAATTATATTCTCGATGCAGAAAACCACCGATGGGCTGCCGAAAATATTCTCTATAAAGTTCCCAATGAGGCTGCAATGAGCGGTGTATCCGCCGAGCTGATTGAGTCGTTTCCAAACATGGGTATGGAGCCCAGCGTCATGATGGAATACGAACAACTTCGCGATGTAGGCGCTGCGCAGCGCGACTATTCGCGATTGGTATCGCAAATTAAAGCGGCTGACTAATGACGTTAAACCTTGTTACTCGAACAATAACAAGTGTCTGATTGTTCCCGCCCTGGTATTCACTGCCAGGGTGGTGCCAATAGTATTCTATTATCCCCATGTGCAGGCGTTACTTTAACACTCGCCTTCGGGTTCAGGCGCAGACCTGACTGATGAAAAATGATCGTCGACCTCTACTGCTGATATCCCCCGCGCTACTATGGTTGTTCGGTTTGATGGTAGTACCGTGTGCATTGATACTTGCCTTGGCGTTCTTTCGCCGTGGTGTATACGGTGGGATAGAATACACCTGGACTCTGGAGAATATTGCACTGGTATTCGATCCGCTATATTTTGGGATCTTCATGAAGTCGGCGGGTATAGCCGGGCTAGCGGCGGGTATCGCATCGGTGGTGGGCTATGCTGCCGCGTTTGCTATTGCATCCATGCCGCGTCGCCACCAACCCCTGTTGTTGTTCTTTGCTGTGTTGCCTTTCTGGTCAAACTATCTGGTTCGTACTTACGCCTGGATAGTCCTGCTCAACCGCGAGGGTTTGATTGTGAACCTTGCCCGTTGGTTCGGATTTGAGGGTGAGCTGCCCAAAATGCTCTATACAGAAACCGCGGTTTTGGTTGGCCTTGTCTATAACTATCTACCTTTTGTCATTTTGAGTTGCTATGCACCACTATCCCGGTTGAACCCTGAAATTTCCGAGGCGTCGCGTGATCTGGGTGGCACTGCCTGGACAACCTTTCGGCGTATCACTCTGCCGATGACCTTACCTGGCATTGCCACAGGGTTTATCTTTGTCTTTGTACTGTCTATCGGTAATTTCGTTACGCCTGCTTTACTCGGCGGCGGGCAGTTCCAGATGATTGGTAACCTTGTTTATGCGCAATTCCTGACCGCTAACGACTGGCCATTTGGAGCGGCACTATCCATGGTGTTAATCATGGTAATGCTTGGACTATTGTTACTCCAGGCAATAGTGACTGAGCGTGCCTCGGAGGGAAAGAGGTACGTCGATGGCTAATCGCAATAATTATCGCTTGATGTTGTTTATTCTCGGTGTCGTCTTCGCGTTTCTCTACATACCTATTTCATTGCTGGTGGCTTTATCTTTCAACGAAGGGGGGCTGCCGACAGCGTGGACTGGATTTTCAACAAAATGGTACAGCGCTTTACTGCAGAACAAAGACATATTGCAGGCTGCCAGAAACACTCTGGTGGTTGCCGTTTTCTCGACTATTTTGTCCACCATCCTTGGTACCTTGTTAGCGATCGGTGTTGAAATTCGTCGTCGTAACGGCAAATGGCTGGAGACTATAATATTCGCGCCAATGATTATTCCCGATATCGTACTGGCAATTGCTCTGCTCAGTTTCTTTTCGTTGCTGGGTACTGCAATGGGTCTGCATACCATCATTGTCAGCCACGTTGTGTTCAATCTCGCTTTCGTCTGTGCTGTGGTGCGCGCGCGTCTTAAAAACTTCGATTGGTCTATTGTTGAGGCTTCTGCCGACTTGGGTGCGTCGACATTCACCACGTTGATGCGCGTAGTCTTTCCCGTGTTGATGCCAGCTATTCTTGCGGGTAGCTTACTTGCGTTTACCTTGTCAGTGGATGAATTTATCATTGCATTTTTTACAGCGGGTGCTGGTCGCTCATCAATAACATTGCCTATGCAGATCTATGCCATGATCCGCTTCGGTGTTACTCCGGAAATCAATGCACTGGCTACCATCGTAATGGGTGTTTCAGTGATAGCACTTGCCCTATCGCAGCGACTTAACCGAGGAGGCCTGCCCGGACAATGACGCATCCTCTTTTATCGTTAAAAAATGTCGGAAAGAATTTCGATAACATCCGTGCGGTTGACGATGTCACGTTGGATATTCGGACGAACGAATTTTTTGCACTTCTGGGTGCGTCGGGAAGCGGTAAAACCACGTTGCTGCGAATGCTTGCTGGCTTTGAGTCTCTTTCCGCTGGCGATATTCTACTCGACGGTATGTCAGTTGCAAAGTTGGCACCGAACCGACGACCGGTAAATCTGATGTTTCAGTCATATGCTTTGTTCCCGCATATGAGTGTGGCCCAGAATATAGCTTATGGCCTGGAAATGGATAAGTTACCTAGCCTGCAGATAAAAACCAAGGTCGCTGACATTCTGGAGGTTGTCCAACTTGCCCACTTGTCAAGACGGAAGCCCGATCAGTTATCTGGCGGCCAAAGACAACGAGTTGCATTAGCGCGTGCACTGGTGAAACGGCCAAAGGTATTGTTGCTTGATGAGCCTCTGGGCGCGTTGGACAAAAAATTACGCAGCGAGATGCAATTAGAGTTGAAACGCTTACAGCATGAGTTTGGGATCACATTCATAATGGTAACTCACGATCAGGAAGAAGCGCTGGTTATGGCTGATCGTGTTGCTATCATGCACGAGGGTAGCTTGTTACAGGTGGGTACACCACACGACATTTACGAATTCCCCGAGTCCCGGTTTGCCGCGAATTTCATCGGGGTGATGAACTTCCTGCCGGGAACCGTTACAGAAGCAGGATTGAAAACGGCGGACGGTACCTTGATTGTCGTCAAGCAGCATCTTGAAACATCTGCAGGCAGTAAGGCAGTTGCGGCCTTTCGACCAGAACGACTACATGTCGGTTCCCGGTTAGACAACACATTGTTGGGGGAGGTCTCTGACATCGCCTATCATGGACTAGATCTACTGTTACATATCAAAACCGGATTATCCAGTTCCCCGCTTATTTCACGTATGACTGCCGATGAGGCTGATCTTCAGCGCCCTTTCATCGGTCAGCAGGTCAGTGTTGGCTGGTCAGCCAAAGACACCCGTATTTTCCCGGCTTGAACGTCGATGTACGCACAATCATAGGAGACATAGAATGGAAAAGAAAACGTTTGCCTTCTTCCCGGAAGCGGCCTTCGGCCCCGCATTGAATTCTGTAGGAATCGCACAGGCTGTTACCGAGCTTGGTCACAAGGCGGTTTTCCTGTCCGATCCGGGATTTGTTGAAATATATGAAGGCTACGGATTTGAGGCGCATCCTGTTGCTTTGTCAGAGCCCATGCCTCCAGAGCAAATGGCCAAGTTCTGGGAAGACTTTATCAATGGTCATATCCCGAATTTTCGTAAAGCACCCATTGATCAGATTGACAATTATGTAAAGGAATGCTGGGAAGCAATTGTTGACAGCGCCAAGTGGGCCGAGAAAGATCTACCCACAGTGCTGGAAAAAATCAAACCCGATGTGATCGCGGTAGACAACGTCATTCTGTTTCCTGCCATTAAACAATACGGAGTACCGTGGGTTCGTATCATCTCTTGTTCCGAGAATGAAATCGAAGACTCCGCCATCCCACCGCATCTATCGGGTATGTCGGTGAACGATACAGAAGGTCATGTCGCTTTTCGTGCGAAGTTTGAAGAAGTGATAGCACCTATTCATGCTGATTTTAATGACTTTCTGGCGACCTGTGGCGAAGAAGCTTACAAGCTTGGTGAATTTTTTGAGGCTTCGCCATATATGAACATGATGCTTTATCCAGAACCGCTGACCTACACGCGCAGTACACCACTTGATCCTGCACGATTTCAATATCTGGAGGGTTGTGTGCGAGAGGACGAACCCTACCAGGTACCGGAGTTTGCGTCCAATAACGACGGGCCGCTTCTGTACATATCCTTCGGGTCCCTGGGTGCAGGTGATACCGAGCTATTGAAACGGTTAATATCTCTTGTGGGTAAGAGTCGTTATCGAGCACTGGTCAATGTGGGCGATTACAAAGATGAGTACAGCGATATTCCCCCTAATGTTGTTATTGAAAGCTGGTATCCACAACCGTCAGTCATTCCACAAGTGGATGTCGTGATTCACCACGGAGGTAACAACTCATTTACCGAGTGCCTGTACTTCGGCAAACCTGCGATAATCATGCCCTATGTCTGGGATGGACATGACAACGCTATGCGTGTTCAGGAAACAGGCTATGGTTTCCATTCAGATCGGTATGACTGGAACGATGACGATATCATCGCCAAGCTGGAAAATTGTCTGTCAGATGCAGATATGCTGGCGAAGCTTACCTCTATCTCCAGACATATGCAAAGTTGCGATGGTCCAAAGAAAGCAGCGCGACTGTTAGTAGGTTTGTTGAAATGACCAATCTCGGTTCTTCAGCACCGCACATGTACAAACCCTGTGCTATTGACGACCTTGTCGATTGGGGTGTTATACCCACCATGATCAATGGAGAATCCCATACGTCCGGCAAGGTTTTACACAAAGGGCCGGATGGGAGGTCGGAGTGTGGATTGTGGATATGTACTCCCGGTCAGTGGAAGTGCCATGTCACCAAGGACGAGTTTTGCCATTTTCTGGAAGGTCGTTGTACGTACGTTCACGATAATGGCGATGTGATTGAAGTGACGCCGGATACAACGGCGTTTTTCCCCGAAGACTGGAAGGGTATCTGCACTGTTCATGAAACCATTAAAAAAGTTTACATGATCCGATGACAACAACTGCGGCCAATAGGAATTGGCATGGTAGTGATTGTCAGTTAAGTGTGTCATAAGGAATAAGAAACCAATGACCGATATAACCAAAGCAGCTTACTTTGTGTCACCGGATATCTTCCCAAGCACAGGCCAGTCTTTCGATGTCATCGACCCTTCAACACTGGCGGTCGTCGGTCAGCGGGTGGAGGTAACAGCGTTGGAATTGGAAACAGCCCTGGAGCGCGTAACGACTGCTCAGTCCGTTTGGAAACTAGTTGACGCGAAGACGCGCGCAAGCAAGCTGCATGCGCTAGCACATCGTATAGAAACCGTTGATCTAACCCATTGCGCCATCCTCATGAGTCGTGAGATGGGCAAGCCGTATCCAGAAGCGATTGGCGAGTTAGCCAACTGTGCACCCATATTTCGCTATTTCGCTGAAATGGCGCGAGATGAAGCAGGTAAGGTTGCAGGAACCACGCAGATCGGCTCCTTTCAGTTTGCCAGATACGAACCACTGGGCGTGTCAGTACACATCATGCCGTTCAATTTTCCGGTTTTGTTGATGTGCTGGACGGTCGCTGCATCGCTGGCGGCTGGAAACGGGTGTGTAATCAAACCGGCAGAGGCGACAACACTCTCGACGCTTGAATTCATGAAGGTTTTTTCTGAGCTCCCAGACGGCCTGATCGCCTGCGTGCCAGGTGGTGTGGAAATTGGCAAGGCATTGGTTGATAGCCCGAAAACACATGCAGTTGCATTTACCGGGTCAGTTCTCGCTGGGCGTGCGGTCGCCGTTGCAGCAGCGGCCAATCTGAAACCAGCCGTGATCGAAGCGGGAGGCTCTGATCCCATGATAATAACTGCTCATGCACCTGTTGATGTTGCCGCCGCTGGTGCGGTAACAGGGGCATTTCATTTATCGGGTCAGGTGTGTACATCGACTGAAAGGCTATATGTCGTTGATAGTATCCATGATGAATTTGTTGCAGCTTTTGTGGCGGAAACTCAACAACTTCGAATAGGTAACGGATTAGAAAAGTCGGAAATCGGTCCGTTGGTGAGTAAGGAAGCTCGTGACAGGATTGAAGATTTGGTTGCCGATGCGCTTGCCAAAGGCGCTAAGGTTGTCTGTGGAGGCCGTATTCCCCCAACGTTGCAAACGGGTTGGTTCTACGAACCCACTATCCTCACCGATTGCAACGCTGAGATGGAGCTCTTGCAGCAGGAGTGTTTTGGTCCTGTCGTCGCTATTGTTCGCGTAGACGATTTTGACGCCGCTATTGATTGCGCCAACGCATCAGAATTTGGGCTCGGTGCGTCGATCTTTACCACGTCACTAGAAGAGGCGCATGAGGCTGCTGAAAGACTTGAATCGGGTATGGTCTGGATAAATAATCCCATGATAGACAACGATGCACTACCTTTTGGTGGGTGGAAAGCATCGGGGATAGGGCGGGAGTTAGGACGTCAAGGTCTCGATGCATTTCGCCGGTCGAAAATGGTCATCATGGATCATAAACCGGTACGACAGGATTGGTGGTATCCCTATCCTGATGACTGGTTTCTGGATGGCGGTGGACGTAAGCTGACATGACGGTACAGAACTGACAGATGGCATTTTCCGAAAAATTTGCTAATGCAAGTTCGGTCCCGTATTGGTCAACGACATTAAATGAATCTGATGCCTGTGCACCAGCGCGCAACGATATTGTTTGCGATATTGCTATCATTGGTGGAGGCTTTACGGGTTTGTGGAGTGCCCTTAAGGCCTGCGAACGTTATCCGGATGCGCATATCGTCCTGGTTGAGGGCAATTTATGCGGAACTGCTGCATCGGGACAAAACGGTGGGTTTTGTGCACCTTCCATCTCGCACGGTGTTTCGAATGCGTTGTCGCGATGGCCACGGGAGGCGGATACCCTGATTCGGCTAGGCCGTGAAAACCTGACAGCATTTACGCACGATCTTGATACTTATGAGATAGATGCCGAGTTCAATCTTTCGGGCAAGCTAAATGTTTCCGCAACACCCTGGCAGACTCAGGGTTTACAGCAAATGGCAAAGAATTACGATCGGTTCGGAATCGAAAACACGTTGCTTGAAGGGACGGCTCTGCATGAAAAGCTCAATAGTCCGAACTATACAGCCGGCTTGTTCGAACCGAACTATGGTTTGGTCAATCCTGGCAAACTTGTCTGGGGTTTACGAAAAGCATGCCTGTCATGTGGCGTTACTGTGCACGAGAATACTAAAGTAACATCGCTATTTTCAGAAAATGACTGCATCACACTGGAAACGGAAAATGCCACTATCACAGCTAAACAAGTGATCATGGCAACTAATGCAGCCCAGCCGTTACTTAAACGATTGCGTCTTTCGATTATCCCGGTCTATGACTATTCATTAATGACCGAACCACTATCGGATGAGCAATTACAAAGTATTGGCTGGACCGGTGTGCATGGTGTCGCTGATAGCGGAAATCAGTTCCACTATTCCCGAAAAACCCGGGATAATCGTATTCTCTGGGCCGGTTTTGATGCAATTTACCATTACGGCAGTAATCGTGAACCGGCAAACTTACAACGTCCCGAATCATTCAAACTTTTAGCGCAACAATTTGCCAGTAGTTTTCCAATGCTTGCCGATGTGCGATTTGATTTCAAATGGGGGGGCATCATCGACACATCAGCTCGTACAACATTCTTTACCGGAACTGCGTGCAAAGGTCGGCTAGTTTATGCCATGGGATTTACCGGGCAGGGCGTGACGGCCAGCCGCTTCGCTGCATTGACTATGCTTGACTTGCTCGGCAATGAAAAAACTGAGCGCACTAATCTTAAGATGCTGACTCGACGTCCGCCACCGCTACCACCTGAACCGATGCGTTCCATTTTAATAAACATGGTGCAGAAACGCCTTGCCTATGAAGATCGGACTGGCCAACGCGCCTTGCTGTTGAAAACACTCGATGCATTTGGAGTTGGCTTCGATTCGTAACGGTACGAATAGATTTAAGGGATATTGTTGAAGTAACGAGTCGGGTATCAGGCTCTCGCCGGCGAATGATTAATTAACAATCAACGCTAGAATTTAGTGTTCCGTCGCTCATATATAAGCTTAAAACGTGATTTATTTCGCGCCTTGCGGCGGACAGCGGTACTAATACCACCTAGATGGGTATTTACTACCAGCAGTGAATAGCCACAAGACGTCATAATCGGTCTCAGAATTAAGAATATCTGAACATCTGTGAACCACGCACTACACAATCCGACGTGCAATCTGGATGATGATTCATGTCAGCAAAATCAAGCACTGTCTAACTCAAATTAGAGAGTAATACTATGCCGCTAACACCATCATTTCCGCCATGCAAATCGTTCATTGGTAATGATCATGCTAAGCGATGGACGTATACCAAAGATCAGTTTTTAGAGCTATACAGAATCGCATATTTTTCCAAACCGAAAGACAGAAAAGCGTTGCTGAACAAATACGATATCAGCATTCAGGCACTGTCCAGGAAAGTCGGAGTAACGCCAGAGAACACTGATATTGTTAGTGCTTCAACTGTCAATATGGCGAGCGCTGCATAAGTCAATTTTTGACTAATCGGATCGTTTGAGCCGTTTTTTGTACAGCAACTATTCTGACACTTGATCGGAATTGCAGTTACCAGAAGGGATCGGTCCCAGATCAGACCAGTTCGCTACTCCTAACGTGTTTGCCACAGCCTTTGCGACTCTCCACGCGTTGGCGTTAGTATTGTTCAGATAGACAACAATGTTCAACAGTAGCGTAATTCAGAAATACAAGAGAGTTTAACAGCGGAAGTGACGTTAGAACGTAACGACGCGATTCTACAAAAGAATGAAGCTGAGAAAAGTGCAATGCTGGCACGAGAGCAAAAAGATACCGTCGTTGATCTGATAAGGCGCATTCGTATTGGTATATCACAAGATGCTGGTATAACGGCTATGAAGAAAATCTGCAATGAAGCTATCAGTGTGACATCACTATTAGCGAGTACTGACAGCGAACAAGCGTTCGCTGACAATGAACAACGATTTCTAGAGCTCTATTTCGGTTCTATGAATCTGGTAGAGATACGACAAAGAACCTATGCCTATTTAGGCGATAGCAACCAGATAGTGATCAGCCCGATTGAAACAGCGATGGTGATATACAAGAGAAAATTAGATTCTCAGTAGTCGTTATCTACATTTTTACCGCGCACAGATCTTAAGCCATTGTCTTTAAGTATTGAAAACCGGTGTCAATCCTATTTGCCTTAGCCGGCGATGAATCGCATAGGCCGTCAAATTTAACGTCTAATCCTCTAGGATGATGCTAATAGGCTGATAAATCACCCTGTGTGTTTCAACAGTTCCGAAAAAAGCGCTTCAAAGACGCTAATTTCCATCCGCGGTGTTTATTTCTAAACAGGAATGTGAAAATTCACAGCATATGTGAGCCTATCGGTCGTATATTTGTTGACACCAAAACACAGATACAGGAACCGGGACATGCAATTATTTAACACACTATTTAGCGGTATAACTACAAACACAGGTTACGCGTTGGCTTCATCAGTGTTGTTGGTCGTGCTGTTTGGGGCGGTTGGGGTCGTTGAGATACCTTCGGTTTTGGCTAGTTTGGTGGATTGTGGCGTAATGCAGATAGAGCCAGATTATTCTAACGTGTGTGTGTAATAGCGGGTAAACAGGTACTTTACAAACCATATCCGTCTTCTACTTGGCAGTCTGGCGAACAATTGTCGCTTTAGCTCAGAAGGGGGCAGTCAACTTGAACACGACTTGTTAGAGGTTATGCCAGTGTTCACCGATACGCTGGTGTTAGACGTTGTAAAAATTATAGCTGGTTTTCATGCGTCTTCTGGTGGCATTCGCTTATTGGAGTCAGTCACTCAATCGCAGCTTCCTTAGAATTTTGGTCAGAGCGTCTTGGGCGAAAACCAGTCTCGGTTATCTGGTGTTTTATTCATTACTTCCACGCTGATTGTATTCGGGGTTCACCCGTCATTAGCTGCTAAGCTGCATTTTTCAGCGTTGACGGATCATCAGATTTTTTTAAAGCAGCAGACAAAGCTTCGAAAACCTCGTCTCCGGATAAACAGCTGGGGTCGAAATTAGTCTCCTCTGCAATCATAAAGAAGCGATCTTCCAGTGATGACTCTTCCCCGACATAGGCCATTGACCACTCTGGAAAACCTCTGCTATCGACAGGATTAGAATCCAGTATAACGACGTCTGAGTGTCGCTCGTCAACTTCGATAAGAGAGAATGTTTCCATCACCGCGTCTTGAGGGCCTTCCAATACTTGTGCAAAACACGATTTGTTAAACATCAATGCGCCCGTGATGCCGTTCTTGTTATTTTTTTCTCGTGCAGATCTGAGAATTTGTGATATCTCGCTACGCATAGTAGCTTCATCACCCGGTATATCATTGCGGCTCAAATAGACAATTCTGTGTAGATCGTTGTTCATATTGATTTGTCCTGCTCGCTTATCCTGAATTTTAATAGTGAAATTTTACAGCTGGCCGCCGTCAACGATATTTGCGTAAACTGATTCAGTAAATAACGATTGATTTTTTTCAATTACCCGGTATTTCAAATGGCGCCCGCTCGTACACTTTGAAAGTAATTGCTCAACGAATTAAACGTAAACCCGATTGTCGTTTTTAAATTCATACCTGATGTCTAATGTCGAAATGCTGATTACACTACTCGTTCGCCGATCAGTTCTTGTTTTCCGTTAGCGACTTTCATTGATTGGAAATTAATCTTCCACGCGTCGGACTTAGAGGCAATTCTCAGGTTGGATACGTTACATTCTCAGCACGATAATTCTCACATAGCTAACCCCGTTTTATGGCAAGCATAAGGGTTCATATTCGGTCTTTTTCATCAGCCGATCCGAGCCCTCCAGGTATGCCTACTGTTAAAATAGATTTTTGTCATTCAAAAGATGCATTAAGTGACTCATTTTTCACATCAACTGCAAAACACTCCTGGTTTTTAATCGAAAAAGTTAACAATTAGGGTTTTTCCTAATATGAATCTGTATCAGCAACTGGTACCTTGGGTTGCGTTGGATATCAGCTTGAGTAGCTTTGTGGCCGATACAGAGATTGTGCGGTTTTCCCACTCACGGGATTCCGCCACGCGACAACTCATGGGCTGGAGGTTGCAGCTAGTAGCACGCCTAACGCAGTAACCACAATCCAGATGCTGCGTTGCCACCCAATACGTTCTCCTAACCACCACCATGCGAACAACGCGGTTGCTGCGGCAAAGGCTGAGAAACCGATGGTCGCCGCTACTCGTCCGCCGTTGGCCGATCCAATGAGAAATGCTCCTAACGCAGCTGTTTCAAGAACCGCTTGAGCGATGACAAGGATTCGTGTTTTACCGGTCGGCCAGGTCAAGTCACCTCGTTGGTGTAATTTGTACAGCACTAGCGCGATGGCGCCGAGCAGAGCGAACAGGCGATTAAGATAGAGCGCATGCAGCGCGCCAATGGCTGCACTGGCTTCTTGTGCAAAAAACATTCTAACTGCCACAGCCATGGCAGCGGCGAGTCCAAAAAGAGCCGTGCGTTTAAGCCATTCAGAATCATAGTGTTTTTTATCGACATCAGTATTTGATGGTCGGGCCAGCATTGCCACACCGGTAAATACAATCAGCATGGCAAGAACCTGATACCAGGACCAAGGCTCGCCCGAGAATATATTCAACGCCACCAGTAATACGGTAAACGTTGAAGCGGCTGGTGATGCAACGGCTACCGGCCCGCGCGCCAGTGCGCGGTAGAGAAAATACAAGGCGAGAAGATTCAACGAGCCTGAAATGGCAGATGCACCCCACGCTACTGGATGCCAGATTGGCCAATTCATTGATAGAGTCAACCCGACGGACAAGGTTGTGAATGACAATCCCATGATGCTCAGAAAGAGAATGCCGATGGCTACTTTTTGAGCAGTGACTCGCGCAATGCAATCGGAGGCACCTATTAGTAGAGCGCCGAGGAGGCCCCAGAGAATGCCATTCATCGTGTTCTGTTGTCAGGTGAGGGCAGGAAAAATTCAGGCGCAAGTACGTAAGACGAACTCGGCTATCACGTCCGCTGCAGTCCAATTAATGTCTTGAAAAGTCGGCCAGCTGGGCAACTTATTCTGCAAGTCGCCAGTTTGGGTCCAGGCGATCCAGCAATCGCAAGTAAGCAGGCCATTCGGGAAGCAATACGGCAGCGCCGCCTTGCGATGCACCAGATTCAAATTGCTCGCGGGTCTTTTCTACTATGTCTTGTCTGGGTCGCTTCAAAGTAGCTCCACCAGCGACAGCGGCCATGGCCTTGAGTTGTACACCTGCGCAGTCTTCAAAATGATAAAGGCGGGTTATCGCATGAGCAATGCTGGGACCGCTGACAATCAGTCCGTGGTTGTAGAGTAATAACGTGTGGTTGTTCGGGCCAAGATCATCAATCAGGCGTTGGCGTTCATCAAGATCCAGCGCGATGCCTTCAAATTCATGCGTGCCAATACGTTCATGAAACATGCAGCCCATTTGTGTCAGCGGAATAAAGCCTTCTTCCAGGCAACAGAGAGCCGTGGCGTTTTGCGAATGTGTGTGAGCAATACACTGCAAATCCGGCCGGGCCGCGTGTATTGCCGAGTGGATGGTATAGCCGGCTATGTTGACAGGATGTGGACTGTCATCCAGTTTGTTGCCATCGATATCGATCTTGACCAGATTCCGCGGGCTAATCTCATCATAGCCATGCCCGAAGGGATTGATTAGTAAGTGCTCGGTGCCCGGAATACGTGCCGTAATGTGGTTGTAAACTTGTGAGGTCCAGCCGTGGTGGTGAACAATCCGGTAGGCTGCCGCCAAATCCATGCGGGTGCTCCACTCGATGTCACTCATGCCAACGGGCCGTGGATTGTTTTCGATTGTAGGCTTGTGACCGGAGTCTACTTGTGGATTTGTCGCCATGAATGTCTCCGTGGGTGGATTTCGCCTGTCAGGGTTTTGATAGGTCACCACCGATAATGGGAGGCAGACATTGCATTCGCTGCCCGTAGACCTATGGTAGCGATTTAAGGTAAGTTCAGCAAAGCGGAGACCATTCTTTGTTGTCGTGCCGGGCAGTTATTCTGAACAAACCGATATCCCAACCTGCAAGCGTAGTATCAGGAGTACACACAATGCGAGTTGCCATTCTGGGCGCTGGGGCCATGGGGTCATGGTTTGGAGGACAATTGGCGTTACAGGGGCAAGAGGTTCAGCTTCTGACTACCAACCGTGCACACATTAACGCGGTGAACGATGACGGCCTTAAAATGCAAGTACACGGGGATGAGCGCACGGTAGCCACAGTCCGGCTCACGGCGCGAGACCCGGCTGAGTACGATGGCAGTGCTGAGCTCATGATTGTATTGACCAAAAGTTACCAGACGACGGCAGCGATGCAGAGTGTTGCCCCCGCTCTTTGCAAAAATACTGCAGTTCTGACGTTACAGAATGGTCTTGGCAATGCGGAAGCCATTGCAGCCTTTGTCAACGCTGAAAATATCTGGATGGGAATGAGCATGATGCCGGTAGACCGAATTGCTCCGGGTATAGTCGCGTCCAGAGGGATGGGACCGACGATCTTTGGACACCTGCACGCCACACACCGGCCTTTCGGAGACGCCATTGTAGACGCCTTTGAAGGAACTGGAATGACAATACTGCATGATCCCGATGTGCAATCCCGAATATGGGAAAAAGTAGCCTTTAACTCCGGTATGAATGCGCTGTGTGCATTGTCTCACGGAACTCCAGGTACAGTTGGTGAGTTGCCTGATGCTCAGTCGCTGGCCCGTGCAGTAGCCACGGAAGTCGTTGACGTTGCCAGTGCGGAAGGTGTATTGGTTAGCCTTGATGCTGTCTTCGATACGATTGCCTATGCCTGTGAGCATCATGGCAGCCACAAAGCTTCAATGCTGCAGGATTTACTATCCGGAAAACGCACAGAGGTAGATGCCTTGAACGGCGCTATTGTAAATCGGGGAAAACGCCGTGGTATTCCTACGCCGCTCAATGCAACACTGGCAACCTTGATTCGTCTGGCCGAACTGGGCGATCATGCGGTAGTATCGTAAAAAACCGACGCAGTAGTCAGCCTCGTTGACTAACTCGTGTAGTGTCATTGTTTGTCATCGTTGTTCTCGACCAGTACAACTTAATATAATAATCAATAGATTCACTACCCAATGGAGTCTAATTAATAATGAACCACCGTTGCATTAAGAATACCGTCACCGTCAGCGTCATGCTGTCAGCGCTGCTGACTAGCTCACTCTTCGCCCAGGAGTTTACTTTCAAGCTCCATCACCTGTTATCTGCAAAAGCGCCGGCGCATACGCAAATGCTCGTGCCGTGGGCAAAGGCTGTCGAAGAGAATTCCGGTGGGCGGGTCAAGATCGAGATTTTTCCATCTATGTCGCTCGGTGGTAAACCCCCAGAATTGGTACAGCAGGCGCGAGACGGTGTTGTTGATCTGGTGTGGACTGTCAATGGGTATACTCCCGGCTTGTTTCCGCGCACAGAGGTATTCGAACTACCCACGGTTTACGTGAACGATCCGGTTGCCACGAACCTTGCGATGTACGACCTGTTCAAGGAACAATTGGCGAGCGAATATACAGGCCTTGAAGTCATGTTTCTGCATGTCCATGCAGGCCAGGGCATTCACATGGTCGACTCGGATGTCCGCTCACCGGCTGATCTGGCGGGTAAGAAAATGCGAATACCTACGCGCACCGGCGCCTGGATTATTGAAGCGCTTGGAGCGGCACCCGTCGCAATGCCGGTTCCTGAGTTGCCGCAAGCGCTTGCAAAGAAAGTCGTAGACGGCGCGTTCATCCCCTGGGAAATTATCCCGCCTCTGAAAATTCAGGACCAGACCGAATATCAGATCGAAGGCCACGACATGGCACGTTTTGGTAACACCACTTTTCAAGTGTCAATGAACGCTGATCGATGGAACAGTCTGCCAGAAGACATTCAAACGGCTTTTGGTAATGCATCAGGGCCGGATTGGTGGGCCAAAGTAGGCGAAATCTGGAGAGGTACGGATAACTTTGGTATTGATCTGGCGAAAAAGGCTGGCAACACCCATGTCACTTTGAGCGAAGAGCAAACAGCCTTATTTGATGAAGCTTTAGCACCTGTCGTTGATCGTTGGATAGAGGAGGTCAAAGCCAAGGGCATCGATGGACAGGTTCTGGTAGACAATGCGCGTGCTGCGATAGAAGATCACAGCAACTAGGCTTTCCAGCCATGAGCTGGATAAGAGCTATACATTCGGTTATAAGCGGATGGGCCATCGCCGGTGGATTCTTATTGCTGGTGGTGGTCTGCATCAATGTGTTTTCTGTGTTGGGTAGTGCAGTGCTGGGTAAACCGTTTCCGGGTGATTTTGAAATGACGGAAGTCGGCGTTTGTGTTGCTGTCTTTTGTTTTCTGCCGTATTGCCAGTTGACAGGAAGCAATGTAAGTGCGGACTTGTTCACTGCGGGTGCTTCGCAACGCACGCTCTCCGTATTTGCCTTCTTCGGATCTCTGGTAGCCTTACTCTTCAGTAGTGTTCTGGTTTGGCGTATGTATGCGGGTATGCTCGATCAGAAAAAGTATGAATACACGACAGCCATTTTGCAGTTTCCACACTGGCTGGCTTTTGTTCCCATCCTTGTCTCGCTGGCGTTGCTCGTTGTGGCATCGTTCATGACTCTGACAGGTAAGGGCGCGACCTCTTCATGACTGACCCACTGTTTGTTGGTCTTGCTGGTCTTGCGTGTTTGTTTGCATTGATCGCATTACGCATGCCGATAGCCTACGCAATGATACTGGTAGGTGGTGTCGGTGTGTCCGTCCTGAATGGTCCGGACATCCTCATGAGTCAGTTGAAAACGCTGGCATACGGGCAATTCTCGATCTACGATTTGTCGGTTGTGCCAATGTTCGTGCTGATGGGCAATCTGGCCACACGCGCTGAATTATCCAGCGATCTTTTCAGAGCCGCTAACGCCTGGCTTGGCAGGTTCAGGGGCGGAGTCGCCATGGCAACCATTGCTGCCTGTGCAGGCTTCGGTTCTGTGTGTGGTTCATCGTTGGCCACTGCTTCTACGATGGGTAAGGTTGCACTCCCGGAACTTGCAAGGTATCGCTATTCCGGATCTTTGGCCACCGGGACCGTTGCAGCGGGTGGTGTGTTAGGGATTCTTATTCCACCCTCGGTGGTGCTGGTGATTTACGCCATCATCGTCGAGGCTAATATTGTCACGATGTTTGCTGCCGCGCTTATTCCGGGGCTTATAGCAGTTTTGTTTTTTCTGATAACAATCAGTATATTTGTGGCGTTCAAGCCTGACGCCGGGCCTCGTGGAGAGCCGGTCAGTCGAGGCGAATTTATCAGTGCCACCGTAAGGTTGATGCCAGTGTTGGTTATTTTCGGACTGGTCATTGGCGGGATTTATTTCGGTTTTTTCAATCCCACGCCAGCCGCAGCCATTGGTGTTTTCCTGGTTTGGGTATACGGCAGTTTTCGTCGATTGCTAGGCTGGGAGGCGATGAAGCTTGCGTTGCTGGACACCGCTAAAACTACCGGCATGATCTACCTGATTTTGCTCGGTGCGGAGATGGTCAAGATTTTTATGTCGCGTGGTGGGGTTCCACAGGCGATTGCAGAATGGATGGTTCATTCCGGACTGTCAGCTATGACAATCCTGGGAATCCTTCTTATCGCGTTGATCATACTAGGTTGCCTTATGGACAGCCTGTCAATGATTTTGCTGGCTATTCCATTTTTTTGGCCGGTGCTTGTCACCATCAATGGTGGGGACTATGTCATGGCCGAAGAGGCGGCGTATGGCATGAGCTCGGAGGATCTGAAAATATGGTTCGGTATCCTGGCACTCATTGTCGTTGAGCTTGGTCTTATAACACCACCTGTCGGTATGAATGTTTTTGTCATTTCTGCCATGGCACCGGATGTGCCGATGCGCGACACTTTTATAGGTGTTATGCCTTTCTTTTTCGCCGAAATTGTCAGAGTGCTGTTATTGCTGTCATTTCCTGCTATCACACTTTGGTTGCCATTCGCATTATCGGGGTAGCCGTACGTCCTGTCGGGGTAATTGCGTGCAAGTTCCATTAAATTCAGATATCTCCATTGATCAGCTGACAAGGGACCCGTACCCCTTATACAAGCATATGCGTGCCCATAGTCCCGTGCTCAAAGTGGCTTCCGTTGGTCGCATCATGTTGACCAAGGCAGCAGATACGCGTTATGTCAAACTAGAGCCTGGCCTGTTCAGCTCTGATGATCCGAATACGCCTATGGAGCGCGCATTTCAGTCCAAAACGCTAATGCGCCGTGATGGTTCTGATCACATGCGACTTCGATTAGCGATGATGCCGGCGTTCTCTATGCAGAACATAAAAAACTTGTGGATGCCAGCGTTCATCGACATTGTGGAGCGCTACGTCGATAATCTACCGCGTGGTGAGGTGGTGGATTTCTTTCCAGGTTTTGCAGCTCCAGTTGCTGCCCGCTGTCTGGCGAAGCTTTTGGGTATGGACAACGCCAGTGACGAGCAGATGCAACGCTGGTCGCAAACGCTCATAGATGGAGCCGGCAATTTTGGCTGGCGCCCTGAACCCTTTGAAAAAAGCGACTTGGCTAACGAAGAAATCAATGCCTGTCTGCTGGCTGCTGCCGAACAACTGGCGGGCGGATCAGATCAAAGTGCATTAGCCGTACAGATTAACGCCTCCGATCCGATTGAGTGGGAGCACATCGTATCCAATATCAAGATCGCTATTGGTGGTGGTCTGAATGAGCCGCGTGATTCCATGCTGACGGCGTTGTTCGGACTATTAAGTCATCCGGAACAATTACGGCAATGTAAGGAAGAGTCGCTGTGGGCGCAAGCATTCGAAGAAGCCATACGCTGGGTTGCACCGATACAGGTCAGTTCCAGACGAGTGGTAGAAGACACCGTTATACGTGACTATGAAATTGCCCGTGGAGAGGTAGTCATGACCATCCAGGCTTCGGCTAATCATGATGAAGATGTCTATGAGAACGGCGAGTGTTTCAACATGTTCCGTAAGGAGACGCGTCATCAGGCATTTGGCAATGGCCCCCATTTCTGCATGGGGACGCAGGTTGCAAAGCGGTTGATCGGAGAGGTGGCATTACCTATCTTGTTTGATCGCTTTCCCGACATGTCTCTGGCTGATCCGGATGCAGTGGTTTGGAGCGGGTTCGGCTTTCGTGGTCCTCTGAATTTGCCTGTTCTGCTTAAGTAAAAAATTGTTCGGGGTAGATCAGGCGATGCAAAAGCAAACTCATTACCTGTTATTTATATCCCTTTCGACAGACCGGATTTGACTGGATTAGCGAAGCGCCCAGCGAATGTGCTGAGCGCTCGTTTCAATCATGGTATTCTTGGCTTCAGGTTGCGATCTTGCCACCACCGGTACGAGTCACGACCATTACCGAAGGCCTCGGTGGCATCTTGTCGTCAAAATCCGGCCAGCGTGTTGCCGGATCTTCAAAGGTTGAATTGCGCTCGAAGCCTGTATAGCTCGTTGTACCGTCTGTCCCCGGATGTTGTATCGCGAGGAACAAGGTCTCCGTGTCTTCGGTGAAATAAGGCCCGCACAATTCACCTCCTACCGGACAGCGGAAGAAAAGCTTCGCATGTCCTCGAAGGTCCCCTTCGGTTTCCAATGAATACAGTCCATCAGACTTGCCGGTCTTCGGCCAGCCGGATCCCTGGTCGGTAGAAATCCACAACCGGCCGTCGGCATCGATGGCACAGTTGTCGGGTGATCCAAACCAACCGTGTTCTGAGGTTTCAGGATTCCACTGAGAGCCAACCTCGGTAATCGATGGATCGCCGCATTTGACCAGAATATCCCAGGTACCGTTTGTGGCTACCGGGTCACCGCCCGATTCCTTTATTTCGATGATGTGCCCGAACGAGCTTTCAGCTCGTGGGTTGGCAGCGTTCACTTGATCAGCCGTTCGTCTGGTATTGTTGGTGAGCATGACATACGTGGTGCCGTCACCGCGTGGTTGCACATCCTCAGGACGGTCCATCGGAGTAGCGTCAAGTAGGTCGCCTGCTATGCGCGCATCAATGACGACATCAGCCTGACTTTCAAAACCGTTTTCGGCCGTCAGTGGACCTTCGCCATGAACCAGCGGCATCCAGTCGATGGTGGCATCGTCATTGAATTTGGCAACGTACAGCGTGCCGTCTGATAAAAGCTTTTTGTTCGCTTCGAGATCCTCGCTGACTTTACCGGCAGACACAAATTTGTAGAGATAGTCAAAGCGGTTGTCATCTCCGGAATAGACGACGACATGTCCATCAGGTGATACGGTGGTTTCAGCCCCCTCGTGACGAAAACGTCCCATTGCTGTGTGCTTGACTGGCATGGCATCGGGGTCTCTTGGATCGACCTCGACAATCCAGCCATGCCGGTTGGATTCGTTAGGTTCCTTATCCAGGTTGAACCGATCATGAAACTTGCCCCAGGCGTACCAGGCACCGGGAACGCCATAGCGTTTGTGTGATGCATAGGCCGGATGATCCGCCACTAAGGCTCTGTTGCCCTCGGCATCCTTGTTATCGGTCCAGAAGTAGCCATGAAAATTTTCCTCGGCCATCAAGTACGTGCCCCAGGGTGTCATGCCACCCGCACAATTGTTGAAGGTGCCGACGACGGTGGTACCCTCTGGATGTTCAGAAGTTTTCATGCGATCGTGCCCCGCGGCCGGACCGTCGATGGTCATTGTTGTGTCGTCGGCAGTAATGCGTCTGTTATACGGGCTGTTTTTTACCAGCTCCCATTGGCCATTACTCTGACGGGCTATTTCCACAACCGTACCGCCGTGGGCCGCCATCTCGATGTCTACAAGCTCTGGCGTCATTCCTTCGAAGTCTGCAACGTCCTGGCGCCCCAGCTTGGGAAACATCACCTCCTCATTGGTGTATTCGTGGTTTACGCATAGCAAACCACGCCCGGGTTCCAGTTCGGTGTAACCCACATAATCATTGTTGTAGCCAAATTGCTGCAATTGTGCAGCCGCTGTCTGGTTTTCTACGTCGAAATCGGGTGCATCTTCAGTTATCGGATCACCCCAGCGCAACAGCACATTGGCTTCGTAACCTTCAGCGATGTGATGCGTCTCGTCATTGCCACTGACAAGCTCAGTGAATTTGTACCTGTCGGAAGTAGCGGCTGCCAGTTTGGCTGCTGCTGCATCGGTTGCGGCTGCCGCTGCAGGACGCGCTGTACTCAATGCGACCGGACCGAACAGAGCGGTTGCCGCAGAAACACCCAGAGAGCCTTTGAGGAAGTCTCGACGCCCATAACGGCGACTAATAATGTCACCAATGGTGTTTTCGAGACGTGAATTGGTAGGAATGTCGTCAAAGGCTTCATAGGCCTCTGCTTTGTTGCCGATATCCGCACGGTTGATAATGTCTTTTCGAGCCACGGTTGTTACCTCTTATTTGTGGAAAAGCGACTGGCTGGTTCGACTATGCGCCAACGGTTACACTGGGGCCGAAGCCACCGGGGCCAGACGAGAATAAAAAGAACTTCAAGTAAATTCTCAACAACGCACTGGTACGAGTGATGACATCACTCGTACCGCACCATCGGCTGTGCCAATGGTGTTTCTAGAGCGCCATAAAAATAGCGGCTCAAGATGTCAACGCGGTTAAAAAAGCGTCGGATTTCAGTATATCGCTGAATTGAAAAAACTGCGAATCTCACAGCAATTATTCTGATGCCGCGCGCGGGTCCTGACGGGAGTACGGCACTCTGGATTGACAGCTCATATTGTCCGACACACAATATTGCGGATGAACCAGAACCAAACTTCCCCTCCGTTAGACTAATGTTGAAAGTACATTCTAAATATCCCAGCCGCTACCAGGTGAGTCAACTCCGTTGCAAGCTAAACTTGATCACTACCTGAAAAACATTGCTAACGGCGATGAGCGTGCGCTGACTCTTCTGTATGAGCTTGTTTCATCGCGGTTGTATGGACTACAGCTGCGTATCTTGAAGAACCAGGAGCTTGCAGAAATTGCGCTGCAAGAGACGTTTTTCAAGATATGGAAAATTGCAGATACGTATCCCTCTGATCACATAACTCCGATGATCTGGTTGAACGGTATTGCCAGGCATCATGCCTTGGGCATGCGGCCTGGTTTAAGTGGATCTTCAGGAATTAGCGTCAAAATTCCTGAATTAAATCTCGATTACTTACGCAAGACAGCAGGTGAGTATTCAGATACGACGGCAGATGGAGAAAAGATAATTCGTTATCTTGAAGGAATGAGTCCCGATAGTCGCGTTTGCGTTGTGGGTGTTTATTGTGACGGATACACTCTGGAGGAGATGAGTCAGGCTCTTGATATCCCGATAGATACAATCAAACGCTGGATTCGATCTGGTCTTGTGAATCTGCGTGAATGTCATTGACAATGAACACTGAAGAAAACAACTGGGATCTACAAGCAGCAGAATATGTTTTAGGCACGTTAAGCCATGATGAAAGTAAGGTCTACGATGCTCTTTATAAGGTTGATAGTGACTGGCGTCGACGTGTGCATGAATGGCAGGATCGATTGAATCGATTGCATACAAGTACCCGGCCTGTCACACCACCACCGCATGTTTTACGTGCGGTGCTTTCTAATATTAACGATGACTCAACACCACACTCTTATTCGGTAAAGTCGAAAACGACATCGTTCACTAGCGAAAGCTCAACAGTTGGTATTCCGCTATCAGGCACGAGTTCCCCGCTCGACTACGGAAAATCTAACGAAGACGATGCATCTGCTTCAATGGATTTTCCGTTAGTTGCGGAACAATGGAAAGAGCGTGTACGCTATTGGCAATTGACAGCGCTGGTCGCTGTGGCATTGTTAGCAGGCGTGCTTTTTTTCGGGCCAGACTATCTTGCTAAACGCCTTACTTCGCCAAACATGTTCCGCACTGTAGCGGTTCTATCGGGAGAGCGGTTTGAACCGTTATGGGTTGTGTCGTACTTTCCTCTTGCGGATGTACCGGAAATTGTTGATGCTCAGGCATTGATATCCATAACCGTTGTTGGTGAGCCACAACTTTCAGCGCTGCAGAGTCATCAGTTATGGATGGTTTTAGCAGACGGTACAGGTGTTCAATCTGTCGGGTTGCTACCCTCCAGAACCGGTGAAACCATAACAATGCCGTTACCCATAAGACTGACCGATGCGACGGAATTTCTGGTCAGTCTGGAAGCATCCGATGCTGCTTCCGGCAAAGACCATGGTCCGGTGGTGGCGCGAACGTATATTGTTGAACCGGCAGCTGAACAGAATCGGTAGCTAATGTGTAGCTGCACTGCTAACCCGGCATACAAGCATCAAGTAGCGCAGGTTAAACCTGCCTGATCCTACAAGGCATTAGTTGAGTGAATGCGAGAGATTCTTGTGGTCAGTGTTTTGGGCGCTCACTCGCATGACCAACAAAGCAGCTAACTTTGTATAAACAGACTGAGCTGGAAGGGCCCGGAATATCCGGGCCCTTCATCCGTTAGTGTTGTTGGGCGATCAGCGCCGGGTCAAGGTGCCGATCGTGACATGCAGATAACAGTTCTATCCAATTGCTTTCAGTAGTGTCTCGCCCAGTTTGGCGGGAGAGGGCGACACCACAATTCCAGCGCTTTCCATGGCTGCAATTTTGTCTTCGGCGCCCCCTTTACCACCGGATATAACCGCGCCAGCGTGGCCCATGGTTCGTCCCGGTGGTGCCGTGCGTCCAGCGATGAAGCCTGCCATCGGTTTTTGTCGACCGTTCTTGGCTTGTGCTGTCAGCCACTCGGCAGCCTCCTCCTCAGCGGAACCACCAATTTCACCAATCATAATAATGGATTTGGTGTCTTCATCATCCAGAAACAGGTCGAGCACATCGATAAATTCAGTGCCCTTGACAGGATCTCCACCAATCCCAACGGCTGTTGTCTGGCCCAGTCCAGCTGATGTTGTCTGGAAGACTGCTTCGTAGGTCAGTGTTCCGGATCGCGACACGACGCCGACAGAGCCCTGCTTGAAAATGCTACCTGGCATAATGCCGATCTTGCACTCATTAGGCGTCAATATACCCGGGCAGTTGGGTCCAACCAATCGAGAATCGGAATCGGCAAGCCGTGCCTTGACCTCTACCATGTCAAGGACGGGCACGCCCTCGGTAATACAGATGATTAGAGGTATTTGTGCATCGATGGCTTCGATGATCGCAGCTGCTGCACCTGCAGGTGGCACATATACGACGGATGCATCTGCATTGGTCGCTTCCTTGCCTTCCTTGACTGTCGCAAAAATCGGTAGCTCGGTTGACGTGCCGGACTCTGCGGAACTTGTCCACGTTGTTCCGCCTTTCTTGGGGTGGATACCCCCAACCATCTGGGTACCGTGGTAGGCCAGCGCCTGTTCGGTATGGAAGGTACCAGTCTTGCCTGTTAAACCCTGAACCAGGACACGAGTGTTCTTATCGATGAGTATAGACATGTCGTTTATCCCTTAACCGCTTTTACGATTTTTTGTGCGGCATCGTCCAGATCGTCAGCTGCAATGACATCCAGACCGCTATTGTTGATGATGGATTTGCCTTCCTCCACTTTGGTGCCTTCCAGGCGCACCACTAACGGTACTTTCAAGCCGACATCCTTTACTGCTTGTACCACGCCTTCGGCGATAACATCGCAACGCATGATGCCACCAAAGATATTGACCAGAATGCCTTTAACGTTAGGATCCGAGGTGATTATCTTGAACGCAGCCGTTACTTTCTCAGTGGTGGCACCGCCCCCTACGTCCAGAAAATTTGCAGGGGTGGCACCGTAGAGTTTAATAATATCCATGGTGGCCATGGCAAGCCCGGCACCGTTAACCATGCATCCGATTTCGCCATCCAGCGCGATATAGGCTAAATCATATTTTGAAGCTTCAATTTCCTTGGCGTCTTCTTCGCTTTCATCGCGTAGTTCGGCAAGATCTGCATGACGAAAATCAGCGTTTCCATCGAACGATACCTTGGCGTCCAGTACTTTCAGGTGCCCATCTTCCAGGACGACGAGAGGATTGACTTCCAGAAGGCTCATGTCTGATTCAACAAAGGCCTTGTAGAGTATCGGGAACAGGGTCTTGCCATCGTCGGCCGCCGCACCGGTTAGTTCAAAAGCGGAATTGAGCTCGTTACAATCGTCCTCGGTGATCCCACCCAGCGGATCGATAGCGATGGTGTGGATTTTCTCCGGGGTATCATGCGCAACCGCCTCGATATCCATACCGCCTTCGGTGGATGCAACGAACGAGACTTTACTAGTTTCTCTATCCACAAGAATGGACAGGTACAGCTCTTTATCGATGCTGGCACCATCCTCTACATAGAGTCGATTAACCTGTTTGCCAGCCGGGCCGGTTTGTGCCGTTACTAGTGTCTTACCGAGCATCTCCCGAGCATTGGCACGTGCTTCATCTGCGGACATGCTGACACGCACGCCTCCTTTCGCATCGTCACCCAGTTCCTTAAAGCGCCCCTTGCCGCGACCACCAGCATGAATCTGGCTTTTAACGACGTAGACGGGGCCGGGCAGGGCATCGATTGCCGGATCGATATCGGCGGGTGACAGGACAGGGACGCCTGCCGATACAGGGGCGCCAAAGCTCTTTAGAAGCTGTTTCGCCTGATACTCGTGAATGTTCATATTGTTCAGGTTATTAGTTGAATGGATTTATGTAAGGGGGTTCAGAGTCCGGTTGGAGGTACGTAACGAAGATGTTAGTTGCAATGTTAAGTATACGTTTGTGGGTGCCTGTCAATTGACGTGCGCAAGATGCCGCATGTACATTTTTCATGGCAAACTAACTCTTGATTAATGGAAGTAGTTCTTTGAATGCTGGTGTTCCCGCTTTACCAAGCCATTCAAAAACTACCATTTCAGTCGTTACTATACTTGCCTCCGATGAGTTGAGTCTCGTTATGCAGGCCGCTTCACTATCGATGGTTCTTGATGCGGTAGCGTCCGAGACGACAAAAACCTCATAGTCTGCTTCTATGAGACTCGCTGCTGTCTGCACGACGCAGACATGTGCCTCCATGCCGACAAGAATCGCCTGTCTTCGATCCAGCGCTGTGAAGCGACCGCGAAAGCCGCTGTCCTCCATGCAAGAGAAGTGCAATTTCTCAATGATAGGATTCTCGCCGGCGAGTCTTGCGATTTCGGGGACTGTAGGCCCGAGTCCGCGAGGGTACTGCTCTGTGAGAATAGCGGGTACTGCGCATGCATTGGCTGCATTGAGCAACAGGCTGGCATTTCTGATTGTGCGCGCAGGTGCTTGCATGGCGGGCACGAGTTTTTCCTGGATATCGATAACAACCAATATCGAGTCTCTGGCTCTAATCAGCATGTAACATATGCCTCTGATGTCAACCTGGTGCGAAACTGGGACACGCTTTCGCCTGTTGCAAAGCACAAGATTAACTTTACTGAAAACCGCTTATCGTTTGTATCCATTCGTTGATCCGTGAACCACCGGTTTTGCCATCGATATCGGAAGCGTTTCAGACTCATCCAGTGCAACGGCAAGTAGCTAATGGTGTATGGTATACCAGATTCGCAATTTTACGAAGAGCGAAGGTAAGGTTTTGTCATAGGAGATGTGATTGATACAGTTATGATCTTGCGGCAATGAGCTTGTGCCATAAGCAGATAACATAGGCACGGGCCCCGGGCTCTGGGTACTTTGCGCATGCTGATCGAAGATTGATACGCAGTTTGGCGAATAACACTGAGAGCTGCTAACGGGTAATGGTGAGTGCGACAACAGGTACGTTTGTCGCTTGGAAATTCACTTTGTTATTCGGCGGGTTCTGTTTTTAATGTTGATCAACGAAGTCATGACTCAAAGAATCGTTACAGTGGATATGGACGATTCGCTGAGGGTAGCTAAGGAAATCTTTGACAATGTCAGGTTCCATCATCTTCTCGTAGTGCAGTTGGAGAAGCTGGAAGGTGTGCTTTCAGACCGGGACTTGCTGAAAGCCATGAGTCCGTACCTTGGCTTAGCAGCGGAAACTCAGCGTGATAGATCGACCCTTGATCGCAAGATTCACCAGGTAATGACCAGAGGGCCTGTAACGCTCTCAGAATCAGCGACCCTCAGTGATGCCGTGGACATTTTTACCACTCGCCGATTTTCGTGCATCCCAATCGTCGATGAAAGTAATATTCCTGTCGGTATAGTGAGTTGGCGAGACGTTTTACGAGGGTTACAAGCTTCGACTAACTAGATTGATCATGCAAGGCTCATGTGAGGTCGTATGGTTATTGTATTTATCCACCCTATTTGTTCAGTTCAAGAGAGGGTCTATGGTATCGGTTCAATCTGGATAACTTTTCCGTTAACAGAGTCGTCCGTCAGCAAGTACAGAGACCCGTCCGGCGCTTCTCGAATATCCCTGATTCTTGCTCCAAACTCAGAGAAGAGAGTTTCCACTTCGCGCATCCTGCCCTTCTCAATGCGCATACGTCTGACATCGCGTGATTTTAATGCCGCTACCAACAAGTCGCCTTGCCAGTGTGAGAATTGCTCGCCTGCGATTATTGTCATTCCACCCGGGGCGATCGAAGGTGTCCAATCCCACTGTGGAGACGCCATCCCCGGCAATTCCTGGTACGGGCTGATAGCAGCTCCGGAGTAGTCTCTGCCCATAGTGGCTAGTGGCCAGCCATAGTTTGTTCCTGCAATGAGCTTATTTACCTCGTCACCTCCTGCCGGTCCATGTTCGTGTGCCCACAGTGCCTGACGTTTATGGTCATAGACAATGGCTTGCTGATTGCGATGTCCGTAGCTGTATATTTCAGATAGTGCGTCGGGATTGTCGGTAAAGGGGTTGTCTTCCGGGATTGAGCCATCATCTCGTATACGAATGAACTTGCCAAGGTGGTTGTCAAGCGCCTGCGCCTGTTCGCGAAAATCAAAACCATCGCCAACGCTGAGAACCAGCGTGTGATCGGGCAGGAACGAAAAGCGTGCTCCATAGTGAACTGTTGTGTCTTTTAAAGGTGTGGCGGTGAATAGAGTTTCCGTCTCCACTAGTTGATCACCATCAAGGCGAGCGCGTACGAGACGAGTCGCATTTGCGCTTGCGTGCCCATGTGCCAGACTCAGGTAAATCCAGCCATTGACATCGTAGTCAGGATGGAGGACTACATCAAAGAGTCCTCCCTGGCTCTTGGCCAGCACAGCAGGCACGCCTGTTATGGGCTCTGACAATTTGCCTTGGCTTAGTCGGCGAAGTCGGCCCGGACGTTCGGTGATTAACATCGAACCGTCAGGTAGAAACGCCAGGGACCAGGGATGTGAAAGTCCTTGTGCCAAAACACGGCTGTTGTAGTTGATGCTGGCCGAGTTTCCAGACGATGTCACGGTACTGCCGCTCTGTGCGCTTGCAGTGTGGGCGGCGGTGCTGCAAAGTAGGGCAACCCCCATAGAGCGATAGAGCAACGCCATGAATATGGTGCGATGAGTAATATTCGAAATCATTGGCAAGATTTTACCGGTCGCATACGCAATGTGAGTATTGCCAGTTGTATCACTTATGCGCTCGCAAGTATTGCGCATAGTCATTACATCGTGGGTCAGGTAGAACGCATGGGTGTTACAGTTTCTTTACGCGATCAGTTACACATGACACTGGGGGACCTGATGGGACTTTACGTTTATGCCATGGTTATCGCCATCGGTCTGGCATTGGCATGGACAGTCATGGCGGGTGTGCGGCGTTTGACCGGTTTGTCTCGCTGGATTGTCTATCCTTTGGCGGGTGCGTTGGCAATGATCACGATAATGAGCGTGATGTCCATGGCATTTCCGATGACACCAATTGCTCCGGCGCGCGATATCGCTGGAATCGTCGGGCAGAGTTCTGCCGGTTTGATCGGGGGTTGTATCTTTGCGTGGTTACAGGAGCGCGAAAGAAAGCCTCCGCGGCGTGCGCAATTCGGTGAAGTCTGATGTGGCTAAGCGAGTATTCCGTGTCGTACATACTTTCGGCCTGCCGGTAATCAGCCGGCAATATACGGCCTACCTTCAGAAATCAGAAAATTTGTGGGCATCTATGGCTTGCTCCATCCAACCGTCCAGCAAGTCACAGACTTTTCGCGCCTCCAGATAGTTTCTATCAAGTTTGGATTCTATCCGCTCGTCCACAATATCTTCGCTTACCCAGTGTGCCAGGTAATTGCTGATATGAACGATACCTATGGCATCGAACTCGCGGGTGAAAATATTCGCGGGCTGGTCATGGAACGTTACGGCTTCCACTATGGCCGTAGGAACTCCCCATAAATTCAGAATACAGCCCCCAACCTCGGCGTGTGTACAGCCCAGTATGGCTCTTTCACTATCGGCGTCTACCCAGGAGTTAGACATGCCGTCAAAAGCTCCAACCAATTCCGGAATCAATTCCGGTTTTTCGCGTGCAATGATGAGTTTACCCACGTCGTGAAGTAAGCCTGCGGTAAATGCGACTGTGGATAACTCGATATCCGGAACCAACTCTCTGGCTATTGTTGACGTCAGCGCACAGTGTCGTTGCAGAGCATTGGGATCGAAGCCTGGGAATGTCTGCAATTCTTTTGTCATCTCGAACATCTGATTGGCTAAAGCCAGAGATCTGAGGATGTCTGCGCCCAGATAGCCCACGGCCTCCCGCGCTGAGTGAATTTCTCGTTGACGTCTGAAGAACGAGGAATTAACCAATTGAAGTACCTTGGCCGTCAGGGCGACGTCCTGTTCCACAATGCTGATGATTTCATCAATAGAACTGTTTTCGGTGTCCAGGAGTTTTAACAGTTTCTGATGATTACTCTGAGTGGCAGTTATCCTTCCGGCTTTGCCAACCAGTTCTTTGACCATGTCGTTGTCAAACGCCTTGATTAGACCGAAATCGCCGGAGATAACATCATCCAGATCCTCGAGTGAGCACGGTTTTCGCAAATAGCGCTGTGCCAGGCGTGTAAGCTTTATCGTACTTTGCTCGTCAGAGAAGCCGGTTAATGCAATACGAAGTGATTGCGGATGGTTGTCCTTTGCGTACTCAAGGACGTCCACACCGCCGACTCCGGGCATTCTTACATCTGAAACGACAACATCGTAAACAGAGTCGTTCATGGCCGTCATGGCCGCTTCACCTCCACAAATAAAGGTCATATCCCAGCGTCGTCGATGGCCACGTAGTAGATCTTGCAGACCTTCGAGAATCGCTGGTTCGTCATCAACAAACAGAATTTTCTTCATGCTGCTAAGTCCTCATTGTTTTGGAAGGGGGGTGGGTCATCACTGAATGTGCCAGCTGTTATCGGAAGCGTAATTTGAAACGTTGTACCGTTAAAATCGTTGCCTGCAAATATTAGCTGCCCTCCATGCTTGTTTACGATGATGTTGTGCGAGATGGTAAGCCCTTGTCCTGTGCCACGTCCGACTTCCTTAGTCGTAAAGAAAGGATCAAAAACGCGGTGGGTAATTTCATCAGGAATACCACCGCCGTTGTCCGAAATCGATATACGAACAACATCTTTTTCGGCTCTTGTGTCTATCATGATTTTTCCTTCTTTAACGCCGTTGTCCGAGATTGCATGTGCAGCGTTGACAATCAGGTTCAGAAATACCTGATTTAAATCTCCAATATGGCATTCGACGGGTGGTAAGGGTTGAAAATTCTTTTCCAGTTTGGCGATGTATTTGTATTCGTTTTTAGCTACTGTGGCTGCGGTATCGAGTGCCCGATTAATATCAGCTTTGCTTTTCTCTTCACCGTCAGGATGAGTAAACTCATTCATGGCTCTGACAATCCTGGTAACAGCGGCGATACCTTCTAACGCGCGATCAAGTGCTTTTGGCGCCCGGTCTCTAATGTAGTCAAGATCCATTTCTTCAATGGAAGCTTCGTGTTCCATGCGCTGCTCATCGCGTTTGGTGTTTGTGGGGTTCAACAGTTCTTTGGCGATTTCACTCACTTGATCAAAATCGGCAAGTGCTGATTTTATGAATTGCAAACTGTTACCGATGTATTGCATTGGTGTGTTTATCTCGTGTGCTATCCCTGCAGCTAGTTGCCCTACCGATTCCAGTTTCTGCGCGTGCCGCAGTTCAATCTCCACTCGTGCACGTTCGTTCATCTCGAATTCCAGATTCAGCTTGGATTCTCTGAGCTCCTGTGCATTTCTTTCAAGTGCTTGTGTACGCCTGATAACTCGATCTTCAAGTTCTTTGTTAAGAACACTTAAATCGGCTGACAGTCGTTTGCTTTCGCCTAATGATGTTTTTTGTGCCTGCAATAAAATCAAAAAATCGGACAAAGGGCTGTGTGGTGGAAATTCGTTCAGGCTTAATCCGAGTGATTCCAGAATATCGAGATCAGTTACCCAGGGTGAAACCAGGAAAAATACATGAGCAGCGTCCTGGGAAAAAATTATCTGCCCGCGCAGAACAAGGTTTGTATTTGCAACAGATTTGAGAAGACAGAAAGTTTCCGTGTGATCTCTCAATTCATTGATAGTAGTTGCCTTGGCAGGGTGTTTAACAGTGAAATGATCGAAGATGTTTTTTGATCCATCTATATCGATGGGTAGTATTCGCTGTATTGACTCTCCGCTGCCTACTATTTGACCGTCGTTATTAACAACAAAATGAAATGGAAATGCCTTCGCTAATATTAACTGACAAATAGTACCTTCAAGCACGAAGGGCTGCGGGTTCATGCCGCTTTCTGAACCGCGTAACTGATCAGAAAATACTCCTGGGTTTGGTTTTGCTCAATAGGTGGAACATATTCCACATTGACTGGTGTAGAGAATCGTTTGCCTAATCCTCTCAACAGTCCGACGAGCATGGGTGCCAGTCCGGCTCTTTCTGATTCATAACAAACTAGAAGGTCGCCACCTGAGGTCTCTTCGCAGGTTATCGTGGGTGGGTTCAATTCCGGGAGTGACAACCGGATTTGTGCATGCAGATTGTTCATGTTCTTGAGAAATTCAGGCACTGATTTTCCATACATGGAAATCGTCTGGCCGTATCCTTCGTCAACGGTATACTGAATCCAGTGTTCACCAAAGGCTTCGAGAATTTTTACTGGGGGGATGTCCAGAATTTCACTGGCAGCGGCGACAAGATCATAAGTTACCTTGTCCGGATAAGTATCCATGGATACAAATGAATGTTCGACGTTTGCTTTTGCTGCAATCTCACGCCATTTATCGTCACCGAATTGGCTTTTTACTAGTTGCTCTACTGCCTTGTTCACCAAACCATACATGATGGTCGAACCTCTCTTACTGTCTTTGACTATGTTCGGTAGCGGCGTCCGTTATTTAAAGTTCAAACAAGCGCTGGGGATTTTATGTACTGATCAGCAAGGATAAGAGGGTCAATTTGAATAATTGAGTTGTGGGTCAAAGTCATTGTAAAGACGTTTAATAAATTATCGTAAACCACAGGAAAATGTAAATCTTGAGGGCTGTTGGGGTTACTTGTTCAAGAAATCGGACTAACTGAACATTACGCGTTGCATGTGTTCATGGGTTATGCCTGCAGTGAATTTGTTTTTACCAGATGCTGGGTAAGAATTTGCCATGACGTGCTATCTCCACAGGTAACTCCAGCGGCTACGCATTGACAATGCATTAAAAAATATCAAAGAACAAATGACCCGGGCAGGGGCGTCTAACGCTGATGCATCTTCCTGCGAGGAACGCTAGTTAATATGACCGGTGACACAATCCCGATTAGAAGTATGATGGCTGTTGTATGGTTGTGGTTCCAGGGCACTGATTCCAACGTGGCAGATTCACCCTGGCGGGCCTGGATAAAGCAATCTATCCAGTTTGACATGTTTACAGTTGGAGGAAGGCATCTGTATGACTATTGATTCGATCGGTGATGTTACCCCGCAGAAAATCGAAGTATCGTCCTTACTAAAGCTTGATCCTTTACCCTTTGTCAGTGCGGTAAGGGCAGATCCCTCACTGCTCGAATCTCCAAAAGCTCAATACCGCAATGAGCAGTTGATAGCTCAGTCGAGTGTTTGCAGTTACTGTGGCGTTGGTTGTCCTTACACTGTGGAGACTGATGGCCGAGGCAATCGTCGTGTGCATCCTTTGTCATCGCTGGGATTATGTGTCAAAGGCAAGACTTCCCTGATTACCGGTGGTGATAAGCAAAGGGCTGAGCGTATGACCAAACGTGGCTTGCCGGATGACCGAATTCGGACGCCCATGATGCGTGGTCACGATGGAAAGATGCATGAAGTTAGCTGGGATGCTGCGCTTGATCGTGCCGCATGGTTGTTTTTACATGCTCGCGAATGGGTAGGTCCGGACGCCGTGGCAGTTTACGGCAATGGTCAGAAAACGATGGAAGCCATCTGGATGGCGAGCTTGTACAAGCTGGTCTTCAAACTGCCTACTATGGGAGCTAACTCGGAACATTGCCTGACGAGTGCTGGTAGTGCTCATGTATTGAATTTCGGTAATGAAGCAAGTTTCACATCACAGCAGTTCGATGAACTGGTGCACTGCGATGTTGCGGTATTACATGGTACAAACCCGTATGTAACATTCCCTCAAGCTTATGAAAAGCTGAAGAAAAATCAAGCGGCCGTAAAAGTCATTATCGACCCTGTTCGGAGCGACACAGTCAGCGACCTCGAAGACTGTGATCCGCGTACGTTGCATATTCGATTCCGTCAGGGTGGTGATGTTCTTTTTAACCTCGCAGTGTCGCGGATTATCTTCGAGCACGAATGGGAAGACAAGGCAAGCCTTGCACGGCAGGTTGATCCGGCCAGTCTGGTGGCCTTGCGTGAATTGTGCTTCTCATTACGCTGTGAATCAAACGAGGCGGCACGGCGCATCGCGCTGCCTGATCAGAACCCCGCCGATCTGGTTATCATGATGCGGCGTTATGCCAAGTTGCTAGCCCGACCATTAGATGGATATCGGCCCAAGGTTGCGTTTGTATCGAGTATGGGTGTGAACCAGTCCACCGGCAGCTATGGATTTTCAACCAATCTTAACCTCTTGTTATTAACCGGAAATGTTGGTCGAACAGGGGCTGGTTCGCTACGGATTGCCGGGCAATCCAATGCTACCAGTGAGCTCATGATGGGGTTTAACGCACGTAAGCTGTTGTTTAACCTTGATCCGGGAAACGCGGCTCATCGAGCTGCGCTGGCGTCTGCCCTGGATATCCCGGAAAAAAACATTCCTTCGTCCGGTGGCACATCCGTAGCGCGTATGGCTGATGATGATCGATTGTATTGCTTTCTTTTCATCGGCACTCAGATGACTAAAAACATGCCACGGCTGGGTCACTGGTCCAGGCGTATGGGGCGATCCTTTAATATTGTTATCGATAGTTTTCTTGGTGACGGTGTACTTGAACACGCCGATGTGTTGTTACCCTCTTATACCTATACCGAACGTACCGGTGTGATTCAGCGTGGCGATCGAACATTGCAATTGCAGCAACAGATCACCGAACCACCGGAACAGGCCTGGTCCGACAGCCAGATACTGGCCAGGTTGGCTCTCAAAATTGCTGAGCGCCTGCAAGATCCTGATACGGCCGCGTTAAACGAGCTGGATGCAGACGTTGTACACCGCACGTTCTCACGTTATCTTGATGATGAAGGCAATGCGATCCCAGAGCGCATTTTCGACCACATCGTTGAGGTTAATCGCCGCTTGAACCTCTATTCAAAGCTTGAGGATGAATCGGGGGCTCCCATAAGTCATGAGATGCTACGCCAACAAGCCGGGCTTGGCGTGCAGTGGGGTGGAAACAAGCGTTATCACTCGAGCCACTCAGACGACGCTGTATTTCCCGGACTTCTTGGTCATCAAAAAGCGCTAGCCAGACTGGTTCGTCCACCGGATCAATTCATGGACAAGCTTGAAGCTCCCTTGCCACCGGGCACACTCTCACTGATCAGTGGGCGAGGGAGACCGGGAAGGCGTGCCTTGAAAGGACGTAGCCGTTACAACTCTGGCATCAAGACACTACCTATTTATGGTCTTGACGATGATGTTCATCATGTGGAGGTTCACCCGGATGTTGCCAGGCAATTAAGTCTGGTGGAAAAAGCACCGGTGCGCCTCCTCAGTGGGCACGGTGTGATCGTAGCCGAAATTGCCTGCAATGATCGTATTGCCTGCGGTACGGCATTTATTGACTTTGTTCCCGGTGAGGTCAATCGGTTGACTGATTATGTTGATGCTGATCAGTTTACAGAGCAAAGTCTAATCAAGCGTACACCGGTTGAATTGCGTGGTTTGCGACCCTTGGAAACCTTGCTTTGGGATGCACCTGTTGAGGACGGATTAAACGCTTGCGTTGAAATTATTTACGCGGATTGGCGAGCACGGTACCCGGACGATGACGATTGGCTGGCTAGCCAGCGGAACTGTATGACTGAACCATCCTGGCTACCTTCCGTGCAACTGCGTAATCCAACCGATGCATATTGGGAACAGTTGAGCGAGGCTGTCGGAGCGTTAGCGGTGTTTTTCCAGCAATACACGACACGGCCACAATACCGCGAACAGGCGGCTCCTGGATTACATGCCTTGAGTGGTAAGGCAAGAGAGCGGTTTCTGTATGTCTTGCTTCCGTTAGCTCGCCGTCTGGATTATCAGAACGTGCTGCACCCGGTACTGTCAGATATCGTTGGTGGCGTGTGTGTTCGTGATGAGCTGGGTGGAGTAGCGACGCTTGATTTATTATCCGCACATAAGAGTGCGGTTCTCGAATTCAAGGAAGAGATTGTCGCTATACAATTGTACATCGCCATAAAACGCGGACTGGACATGCTGTATGGAGCTGGCGCACAGGTGTGTCGTGATGATCTGGCATTTGTCAGTGGAGTCGCTATTCCATGCGCAGGCGATGTTCCTGCGCACTTTCTGGGCATTTCTCCTGCAGCACTGAACTCTGCGTTACTTGTACATTCCCGTGCGATCGGAAACGGTGCGATGATCATTGTCGATCGTAAAAATAACAGGGCTGTCCGTGTTGATGTTATCACTGGAGTTCTGCCTAAAGATAAAGAGCTGGGTCAGTTGCGCGGTCAGGTCATTAACCGGAAGCGTACAGCAAGTAGCTATGAACACCGCCGCTTCTTTGATCGATTAGGTGAATTGATCGTTGAGTACGTCCGTACTGGCGATAGCAATTTTGCATTGTCGGGCCCTGTGGCTTTTAATTGGCAGGAATATCATTCCAAGCTATCTTTCGCTCCGGCTAACCGCCGTGAATTTCACCGCTTTCTGCTTGAGCGTAGAGTCTCTCATGCGCTGGCCACATCGTTAGCTGCGCTGGGCGTGCTGGATGCAGTTCGTGATGCTGAAACACTGGAAAAAATCCTCATCAATAAATGCGCTGCTAACGATGTGATCGATGTGTTTGATCACGATCAACTCTATGCGGGTACTTTGGCCGAACGTGTCAACCGGGTTTACACGACCATTATCGAGCCGGTTCTTGTTAACGATGGAGGGCGACTCGATATTCTTGGCCTGGACGAGGAAACAGGTGAATTGCAAGTGCGTTTTGTCGGTAGCTGCGCTAATTGTCCCTATTCGCTGTTATCCATGGAGCAGATCGTCAAGCCTACGTTGTTGGCAATACCCGGTATTAAGCAGGTAGTGCATCGCGCAAAAGCAAGAAATCATGACTTGCAGGCGGCGCATGTCGCGAGTCACTCTGGTGCAGATACTGAAAAATCAGCAATGCCTGTCACTCCGTGGGTAAATACTTATAAGTCCATTCCCATTGTCCCTTTGCCCTCTTCATAAATGACTGGAGTTGATTCAGAATCAGTTCAGGAATTTTCGGCATAGTTGATTGGTTGGTTCAATCCTGATTGATAAATAAGGACATTATTTCATGGCAGTACCTACGCTGGTTTTCCCCGTTATTGTGTTATCAATGTTTATTTTGCCGGCAGCCTACTCGCAGGATGTGAGACAAGAATCCTGCAGCGATGGAAAAGTGTGGGTGGCGGATGACGCAATTCACGTCCAGATCACCGGAAATTGTCCTGTCGTGGCTATTGCTGGAAGTGGCAATACGATAATGGCATCGGAAATTGGTGAGCTGAGCCTCATGGGCAGTGCCAATACGGTGACTGCCGATAGTGTGGTGAGCGTGAAGGCGGGTGGTGACGGCAACACCGTTAATTACCGGGCGGGGCCGGACGCTGAGGTTTGGTTTGGCGGTGAGGGAAATCGTCTGATCGCTTTAGACGGCTCAGTGGATACCGAAGAAAATGTTCAACCATTGTCTGGTTCTCGGTCAACGACTGCTGCTGAAGCAACGAATCAGTCCTCAGCGCTGCAACCATCGAACTCATCTGTTGTTCAATATGCATCCGCTGGTAACGTCGCCCCCTTATTGATTGCTATGCCGGGTCCACATGTACCTATCAACGGCCAATCACTCGGGCGTTTGCCCGCCGGATACAGAATGCACATTCAGGCGACACATTTCTGAACATCTGACGATCTCACACAAACCAGTCAGACGCGTCTTAGCCTGACGAATGATGGCCAATTTGAGAAGGGGCGATTCGCAGTTTACGGATCGGCATTTGATAGTTCAGGGACCATAATCAGTTCGGATAAAACCGGTTCGGTCGGGGCTGTTCACGGCAGTACCAGCCCAGGTGGTACCGGTGCAAATTCGGTTTATCTTAAAGAGAGAAAAGGCCTGGGTCCTGCCAAGTACGGCACATATTACATCAGCGGGAACAAGATCGAATTGCTCCATGCAGACGGGCGCAAAGACACGCATACTTTCGAGACAGACGGTTATAGATTGTTGTCACTGGATGACAAAAAATACTTTGCGCAAACCCCGGTAGGTTGGCAGAAACTGAGGATGGAGGGGCACATCAAGTATCGCAGCCTTGATGGCGCATACACGGCCACCGTCTGGAAAACCCCCGCCTCTGTGTCTGATGGTGTCAAGTGGCTCAACAGTTATCTGGAGCGTGGAAAAAAGAAAGGTATCATGGCGACAACTGGCCCTGTCTCTACTTTGCGTGCCAGCAACTACAAGCTGGCAAAATCGGTGGTAACCTTCGTCAATAATTCTATTCCGCCTCGCGATGTTTACTTTCGCTATGGTGGATACTCGGTGACGGGTTCAATTATTCAGGTTGAGAGTTTTGCTACTTCCGGCGATGACAAGAAGCTGTTGAAGTTTTTTGAGGATGTTGACTGATTTACGGTAACCAGTATGTTCTTTGCCGGTAGTCAGGTTATTTCCACAGGGTGCCAAAGAGGGCTCTCAGTGGAGGGCAACAGACTGGTAGTTGCTCCAGGCTGGCTATTCGCTATTGCTTTCACTATGTGCGCTTAGTGTTTTACTACTGAATTGACTGTCAGCACTTTGTCTCATGGCATCAGCCAGGCTCTTGAGCCATTCACCGCGTTTATCAGTTTCCCCATCGGTCATCAGTAGTGCAAGCAGATTATCCAGCAGGTACGGCGATGCGTCAGCAGCGCGATAATAGGCTTTGCCATCTATAGTGATGGTGCCGCTGACTGTGTTAAGGAACAACCGGCGCTCCGAGCTACCATCGGCATAGCTTAGCTCCAGTGTCATGCCATCTTCGAGCAGGCGATAAGAGCCGAACATGTCGTCAGCGACGTCGTTTAACGAATTTCTGACCTCATCAGTGGTTGCACTCGCGTTGCTGATTGTTTGATCGTTGGAGACAGTGGTGCTGCTGCCTTTGGCTGAGTGCACCGTATGGCTGACAAACCCGGCCTCCGTTGATAGCAATCCATTACTTGCAAGTATGCTGCGGGTACTGGTGAATATACCATCGGAAGAAAGTTCCAGCGTATCCGACGAGGTGACCGTTGACAATAGATGTTCGTCTGTTGAAGAGTGTTTGAATACACCAGCCAATTCGGATAACGGTTTGGGTGAGGTGTCGACTAATTGTCCTACCAGTCGATTCCAGGCGCCACTGGCGATATCCTGAATCTCATGTGCGCCGTCTTCAAGTATGCGCCACGGTGCCCAATCATCACCTGCCTGCTGATTGGGGGGCTCTACAGGTAGGTCCAGAGGGGAGGATTCCAATGCTGTGTAAGCCCAGCCGTTTCGTAGTAAAAGGAAATTGGCGAAGCCGTTGATTGGAGTTCCAGCAGCTTGTGCAGATGCGTGCGTGTAGGCAGCTTCGATGTCAGTGGCTCGTACCTTGACGGTTTGCACATTGTTCGTTGTTTCTACCTCAACGACTACGGCATCTGCAGTCTCGATGGAGTCGACCACCGTTCTCAGGGTATTGGCATCATTGTCAATCAGTTCTGCACTGGAGTAGTTCATCCCGGATAACGTGTCGACGTCAATCGTTTCGATTGAAATCTGAGATGACTGTTCCACGCCACTGCGCTCCAGCACATCCTCAAGGCTCAGATTAGGTAAGTTGGAGTTGCCATTAGTCAGTACCACAGTTGTCACTGTTGTTTGTGTGTTGACGGTTTGCGTACCCATTGAAATGACAGTGGGCGACTGGGATTTGTCGCGATTGTTATCCTCTTCTGCGCTGTTACCAGAGGATCCTGCTCTCTTGATAGCCCCCAGGGTAGTGGTTCTTATGGGAACGGAGTTGATGACTGCCATCTGAACGAACTCCCTGTTCTTTAAATTAAATTCGACAATAGTGTTGCTTGTAGATGTGAGTATGACAATAGGGGGAAACCCTAGTAGTGAATCTGTTGAGAAGTTGATCCTGAATTCTGTTCAGACTATTCACGTGGGCAATGGAGTTTTCTTCTATAGCTCCGGTGCAATTAATCACGAACCAGCAGGGCAAGAGGCCGCCGAGGTAATGACTGGCAGCTTGCGCGTGATTAGAATGAGGCTCAGGTGGCTGCATAGCCCAGAATCAAAAAGTCGACTGTCATTGGGTTAATAAAGACAGATTGGGTTGGATGTGTCATTGTCCGCTAAAAACGTTTTTGCTGAAGAATGTGACCGACGAATCGTGTCCCGCCCCAGGGAAATTCCTGAATTATCAAAAAATGTCGAATTAATTCGGTAAACCTAGGGTTTCCCCTAATGTACAGGCCTAAAAAGTATTGTTCTAATACAGTGGAATCGTCGAAATACGAAAGAACAGCTGGTTCACAAACAATGAAAGTGGTACGGGAGTCAGCTACCCTGGAAATTCTGAGTTACCAGTCAAACGGAGATAATGATGTCTGATCCAATCGTGTTTACCCCCATACCTTTTAACCCTGCTGCTCCGATTCAGTCATTTCAGAACCTGACTAATAGCCTGGACCAGATTCTTGAGTCTTACGGCGCTGAAACTACCGGCAACGCGGCGACAATCGTTGGGCTACGGGCTTTCGCAGAACAACTAAAAGAAATCATTAACTGCAGTTGCCTTCCACAGAATATTAAAGATATGGCCAATGCATTTATTGATGGCCATGTTGATAGCGTTGAAAACGAGCTTGCGGTGCCTGCCGATGTGGTCGAAGCCGTTGAAAACAGTGATGAAGGTGCGCAGATTGCCGAAACAGCGTCAGACGCTGCCACCGAGGCTGGTGACGAGGCTACTGCCGCGTCCAGTCCAGAGGCTGAGGCTGAGGCCGCTGAGGAAGCGGCAAATGAGTCGGTCGGTGGTTCCGGGTCTGCCGGTGGTTCCGGTTCTGCTGGAGGGTCGGACAGTGCGGCACAGGCTGAAGCGGATGCTGCTCTCAACGCCCTGATGGGGGTTGGTGATGAAGACGAAAAGAGAAGACGCGGCGGTGGTGCAATGAATTTTCTGATTGCGTTAGCTGAGGCAATGGGAAAAACTCAAGGTAAGTTTCTTGAAATGGCGCTGGCTGAGCAAAAGAAGATGGAAGGTCTGGCCGGTAGTGACGCCGAAGGAGATGCACAAAAATTTACCACAGCCCAGTCGAAATTTTCTGCTTACATGCAAATGTTCAACTTGTATTCCAATCAGGTTGCGACTGGCATTAAAACTATCGGCGAAGCGCTCGCTGCCATTGCCAGAAAGCAATAGTTTTAACTACTGTTTTGTTTCAAGAAAGGCCGCGAAAGCGGCCTTTCTCATTTGGCCTCTGGTCAACTTTCAAGAGACTTATTGCGACTCATGAAGACTGTGCGGATTAATGCCGCATTGAATTTTGCATTGCGGATGCATAAATCCGGGCAGGCCTGGATCAGGTTCAACGGCTGCGATTTACGACAACGGGTACTTTCGTTAGCGGATGCAGATAGCCATTGATGACAGAATTGAAACAATCACCACATCTCAATACTAACTGCGGAAACGGTATGTGAAATTCTGTGTGTTTTGGCTAGGCTTTGCGGCGATAGCCCGGGTTCTGAAATCCCCGGTTTTGACATTGTGCGCCACAGGCAATTGAAAGTGCTCCGATTGCCGCTTTGAACACGCGAATTTGCTAAGCTGTATTCCGTTACGGTTGAGATTCAACGCATAATGTCGGTCAAAAGCACGCTAATTACCACATTGAGTATTATGCTCATTTCCTGTGGCGGAGGGAGCGATACACAACCTTTGGCAGGCGATATTCCCGCAGCTGACACTCCTCAACCCCAGATACCCTCAACAGGCAATCCATCCAGTCTGTTCAACGGAGGGCTTACCGGTCGCCTCGTAACTACACAGGATCACCGACCTGTCGAATTTGATTTATCCACTGGTAATCGAGGCGAGTTGCCGGCTATGGATACCAGAAAATATTTCGTAGACCAGGGAATCGGTAACTCACGGGTGCTGAGTGGAAACGCCTTTGCAGCAAGTGACATCGGTACTGTGGGATACGTCGAAACAGTCTATGAGTGCTTCAATGGTACGGAGGGAACTTGCGTTACGGTTTTCGATGATCAATATCAGCCGCGCAAGATAATTCAAATGCCCGATAGAATAGTGAAAGAATCGGTCAAGTTGTCGCGCTCAGGGCAATATTTGCTAGTGAGTGAATTTGATTTTGCTAGCGAGTGGACAACGATTTTAATGGCAGATGTATCGACTGGCCAGATTGTTCACCAATACATACCTGACAACAACATCCCTTCAAGAGAAACCGGGAACTTAATATCGCCAGCCGCCGTGGAGTGGGGCGCTGATGATCGGGCTATTTTCTCCTTGCCGGCAGATATACGACCCACCGTTTACATCACAGAGCCTGGAACCCTGAATGTTGCCCGTCGCTTGAATCTGCCCAGCCGATATGGTGGCCGAATCTCAAATATGGATCTTCACCCTGATGGAAACCAGTTGCTCTTCGAATACAGTCCGAGAGGTTTGGACTTTGATTCCTTCACTTCTATTGTCATGGTTCTGGATTTGACAACGCTGGGTATACGCTTTCCTGCAGTGCATGTAGATGACGCGCAAAGGCAACCGATGGGTGATGGTTTCAGTAGTTTGTTTCATGCGCCTCGATGGTCGCCTGATGGGCAGCACATAGTGTTCCGGGTGGGGCTTGACTCTGCAGCTGTTGTTATTGCTCCGGGCACAGATCAACGGTTAAATCGCGATATGGTCGTCGTACCAGCGGATCAAAACCGTCTGGTTTTTAATCAGTTTGGTGGTACATTGCCTGCCCCGGCTGTTCGTTTGCAGTTTCGCGACATCGACGGGACGCTCGGAACCTATTGGCGCGGTGATAGAAGTTATGTGAATTGGGTGCGGTAGGTAAAGCAACGACGTGGGCAGCGTAGTGAACATTAAGCTATGAGCTTGATTTTTCCGACATATGAATAGCCTGTGAAAAACATCGATTGATTCACATATTTCGCCGATCATCTTACTTTTTATAACAGCTTATTCACAGGGCCTTATTCTGAAATTGCTGAGGTAATAGTTTAATTGCAAGTAAAAACAGTTGCCTACAAGCTTAATTATATTCCCAGTTAAAAAAATACCGATGTACATAGAAACCCTATAGGGGTTTCCCCTAATTACATCTTTTTAATTCACGTGATTAACTTGTTTCCAGTTAAACAGTTACCGGTGTTTTAAGGGAGAAATTCGTGGGAGCTTTTGCAGATTCGTTTCAAGCCTACAGGCAACATCATCAAGTACAAGGGTCTAGCACTCACAACACAAACGGGGACAGGTACAGTAAGAGCACGCCTCTCAAGCTGATTCATTCTGGTACCCAGGGAACTCGATACGAATCGTCAGATGGTAAAACTGTCATAAAAGGCACGTCAGGCGATGACACAATTGACGTTAAATACCACGCTGATGGCACTGCCAGTGTTTACGTTAATGGTGAAGAGTTTGAGCTCACTGCAGATCAAGCCAAGAATTTTGAGGTCGATGCCGGTGATGGTAACGACACTATTACTGTCGGACTGGAAAACTCAAAGGGCACTAGTGGACTCACCTTAACCGGTGGTGCTGGTAATGACACTATAGACGGCGGAAATGGTTCTGAAACCATCAACGGTGGCTCTGGAAATGATGACATCGACGCGCGAGGTGGCGATGACAATGTGTTTGCTGGTGACGGCAATGATACCGTTTCAGGCGGTAGTGGCAATGATGAGGTGTACGGTGGCAAAGGCAATGACTATATCAAAACGGGATCAGGAAACGATTCGGTCTATGCCGGAGACGGCAACGATCAGGTAAATTCCGGTACCGGCAATGACTCGGTATACGGCGGTCGCGGTGATGATGACCTGACCACGGGCGAGGGAAATGACACCGTCGATGGGGAAACAGGCAACGACATCATTAGCACGGGTGAGGGCAACGACACCGTTTCCGGAGGTGCGGGTAACGACAATATTGACGCCGGCAATGGTATGAATACTATTCATGGCGGATATGGTGACGACAAGATCAAGGCGGGCGATGGTAACGATACTATCTACGGCAATCGCGGCAACGATACCATTGACGCCGGTAATGGCAACAACAAGGTTTACGGAGGTCGTGGTAACGATGTCATCATTACCGGTGATGGTATGGACTACATTGAGGGCGGCCGTGGCCGGGATGATATCAAGGCAGGCGCAGGTGATGATGAGATACACGGTGGTAAACACAGAGACCGTATTGATACGGGTGAAGGAGACGACATCGTAGGACGAACCAGAAACGGATGGTTTCGCTCAAGAGATAGCGTCATTCAATGATTTTCATGTAGTCGATTCACTTGCAAAAAGGTGAACGCCCCCGAGCGTCACCTTTTGCATTCTCAGTAAAGAAACTTCCGATACTCGTTGGGTCTAGTGCATTTCATTGCAGTGCGAGCAGCTAGCGGTATTCAAGGTGTTGTTAAAGGATATCCAGTCATGAGCCAGATAGGTCAGCCTTCTCGCCACTTGGTGCGCAATAACCATCTCACAGAACGTGCATTTCTATCCGCTGAATCAGCAGATGCCAGAAGCAATGAAACATCGCTCACTACGAGCGTTTTAAATTCGGGTAACAGCAGTTTACTTCGTTCCCTGGATTCGAATTCAAGGCGCAATGTTTTGCCTGAGGAAGGCGAGTCTGCACAGAATGTGACGGGCTCTTCGTCAAGTGGAGCTGTAAACAACAGTAATCAGCCGGGCGCTGCCAGTCAGTCTGATGCGGCTGTTACTACCGCTATCTCGACTGATTCCTCTGGCATACAGGCTACTAATGCTGCTATCGCAAACGACACCTCCGGGCTGGAGGCTGCGAGGGCTGCGATGCAGGAGGACTTGAAGCAGCTGGCATCAGATCCCAAAGCCTTTCATGAGGCTATGAGAAAGAGCTTTGGGGATAGCTACGACCAGACTAAGGCTGAAGCTATCCGGCAACAGGTTCTGAACGACGATTTTAGTTGGATGCCTGATATTCAGGTTGTTGACGAATCTGTCTTACAAGATCAATCCGGAACTCAAAGCGCAGGTGGTGGTCTTGGCGCATACAGCAAGGACAATGACACTATCTATATCAGCAGGCAACTGCTGCAATCCGATCCGGACAAGGCTGCTCAGATTTTAACCGAGGAAGTCGGTCATGCTCTGGATGCACGACTTAATACCTCAGATGCGGCAGGTGATGAAGGCGATATCTTCGCAAGACTTGTGGGTGGAGAAGAAATTTCGGAGGCTGAGCTATCCGCTTTGAAAAGCGAAAACGATAGTGGTGTTATCGTAGTTGATGGCAAAGAGATTGAAGTTGAATTCGGGTGGCTTTCAAAAACCTTCAAGAAAATTACCAAACCTTTCAGAAGCTTAGGCAAGGCGATTTCCCGCGGTTTCAGTGCCATTACAGATTTAGCATCAGATGCCTGGAACGGTATAAAGAAAGGCTTTAAGAAGCTGATGCAAAGTAAGATCTTTAATACCATTCTGATGATCGCGCAGTTTATTCCTATCCCTGTAGTTCAAATTGCGGTCAGAGTCATCAACATTGCCAAGGCGGCCTATTCGGTTTATCAAGGTGTTAAACATGGCAGCGCAGCCATGATACTAGGTGGTGTTGCAGGGGTCGCTGGTGGGGTTGGTGGTGTTGGCAAGATGTTGGGGGCATCTTCCGGGTTTGTTGACACTGCGACCAGAATAGCGACCACCGCAAGAACAGCCGGAGCAGCTTATCAGGCAATCGCCAAAGGCGACTTTGCCGCAGCTGCGGGCCTGGCCAGCAATTACTTTGGTGGATCCGAAACAAGTCTGGGCCGCACTTTCGGCGCTGCTGGCCAGGTGGTTACAGCAGTTGACAGCGCAAAGAGCGGGGATATTCTCGGAGCCATTCAAAGTGGTCAAGCTGCTTATGAAGGGATTTCAGGTTCCGGGGCTGCGACCAGCGAATCTAGCGGACAAGTTGATGGGGCCCAGTCCGGCGCAACGCCACGTACCAGTGGATTTCAAGGCTTTATCGACAACATAAAAGGTAACGAGACGTTCAAGGCAATTTCGGAAAACGTCTCAACTATTCGCGGCATTGTAAAAGCCGTTAAAGAGGGTGATTATAGTGATGCAACCAATGCCTTTCTAATCAACTATGGCGACGATCTAGGAATAGGTCAGGCCAGTCAGGAAACGATTAGAACGTGGGCAGGTGTTATTGAAAAAGTTAACGATACGCGCGAGCTGGTTGAGGATGGTAACTACTCTCAGGCTATCGGCGATGCTGCAGCTCTGTTGGGCATCCCCTTAAGTCAGAACAACCAGAATCGTCTTGACACGGTATTTCAGATTCGCGATTCCGTGTTGAGTGATAAGTACTCATCTGCAGCCCGACAGGCAGCATCGCTCTCTTTGCAATCAGGGCAGCCTGATTTAGCGGCAAATTTTTTAAGGCTTGCCAATTTACTGGACGGGAAACTACCGCAGCCTTCTGCACAAACATCGGTTAATGCGGCAGCATAGACTGCAAAGAGTCCGTCATTATCCGTTCAGCGGTAATTTCAGGTTGCGTTATTACAACGGGTGCCTCTTACTGAGTAGTGAGAAGCGCCTTTTTTTCTGAAACCGGTTTTTTGTTGATCACGGTTATACCGTTAGCGGTAACACCCAAAAAATACTCTTGATCATCGCACTCAACGATAACCAGCCGCTCTCTGGCGCTGAGTGGGACAGTATGAGTTACCTTTACCCGCTTACTGCTAAGTTTTCCGCCACCCAGTTGAGCGATTAATCGAATGGCAAACCAGGCAAGCACAAGTACCAGCACTAGTGCCAAGAGAGTGAATAACAATGAAACCGGAAAAGAAGTCATGACGGTTGCGGATTTTCCGTTGAGGTTTCAGTACCACTGCTGGTGGCAAACAAATCAAGTTCTGGTGGATAGACGCTCAGATCCTCACCTGGTGCTTGAAGTCTGTTTTCTAGCGTTTTTGCGTTGTCGGTTCGCCAGCGCGTATGAGGGGCAAGCTTCTCGCGCGTTTGCCGTGCCCATAGAATAATCTCAGCTACAACATCAAACAGTTCTCTGGGAACAACATCGCCTTCATCAACATCTGCAAGCAGACGCCTGGCAAGCGTCTGATTTCTCAATACAGGTACGTGTGCCTCGTTAGCCGCATCACGCATTGCACGCGCTACCGCATCCTGCCCTTTGGCAGTAACGGTGGGTACTGGCATGTCTTCCTTGTCATATAAAATCGCGATTGCTATATGTGTGGGGTTTACGACCATGACCGATGCGGAACGTGCAGCCTGCGTGGAGCTCTCCTGGGACCACTCTTGTTGCAACTGCCGACGTTGCCCTTTGAGCATCGGGTCACCTTCATTGTCTTTGTGTTCTTTTTTTATGTCGCGAATGCTCATTCGCATCTTTTTGGCATAGGCATGTTGTTGATATGCCGCATCCATCGCCATGATGATAAGGAATACACCCAATGTCCATCCGAAAAGTCGAATGGCCATAGACTTGACCGCTTCAATAACAAGCATCGGTTGGTTTGCCGGCAGATTCATCAACTCGCTGATCGCGCCACGAATTACAAGCCACGCGATGACGCCTAACAACGCTGTTTTTGCCAGGGTTTTCAGCAGTTCGACAAAATTGTCCATGCTGAACATTTTTTTGATACCTGCAGCCGGATTCAGGTTTTCGAGCTTTGGCTGCATTTTTTCCAACGCGAAAATTGGCCCGGTTTGTAGAAATTCGACCAGCATTCCAAACAATGCCACTGGTAGCAGCACAGTCGCGCTGAGTAACAGAAAGGTGGTGATAGCGCTGTCTGTAAGTTGTTGGGATATAACGCTGAAGGGTAGGTCCTGGAAGGTCATGGCATCGATCGTCAAGTTGGCCAGGCGTTCTATTCCCTGGCCCAATGCAAACGTAATCAAAACCATGGAAAACGCCAGGCCAAGCGTGCCTGTGAGGTCCTTGCTTTTGGCAACATCACCCCGCTTACGCGCATCGCGAATGCGTTTGGGGGTAGCCGGTTCTGTCTTTTCCCCACTGTTATCGTCTTCTGCCAAAAAAACGTCTTCCCGATTCGGTATGTTGGACAAGAAACTTACCACGGAACAACACGTTAAAACCCTTTACCGATTCAGATGGAATGGTTTGGGAATATCACGCATTCACGAATTTTGAATGCAGATCACAGTTTGGAATATGTGATATGTGTCACAATTAACATTCGGGAATCTGTCAGCATTTTGTAGCTTGGCTGAATTGATTCCTGTTTCGATCAATATGTTATTGCACTTTGTGTCAGTAAAAGAGATCCTGTGCGTTAAGGAAGTAATGTATTGAAAAAGGACGTGTTTTTATGGATGTACCCGCTGAAATCGTCTGGGTTTTTCATGTGAGAATGTACATCTCATGAATCTGCACGCCTATCTGAAAGATACGGACGTCGGTCAGGGCGTGTTTTCGCGATTTAGTGACGTAGTTCTCGCTGTGTTAGTTGTCGCAATAATCGCGCTGATGATTTTGCCGCTCCCTTCTCTACTGATCGATGCGTTGGTCGCGGTTAACATCTGCATAGGTCTCATGCTGGTTCTGATGGGCATCTACATCAGCACGGCATTGCAGTTCTCGTCATTCCCCAGCGTCTTGCTAATCAGTACCTTGTTCAGACTGGCATTGTCGGTAGCTACGACTCGCATGATCCTGCTGGAAGGCGAAGCGGGTAACATCATAGATACCTTCGGCAATATGGTGGCTGGAGGAAACCTTGTTGTTGGTCTGGTGGTTTTTCTTATAATCACTCTCGTGCAGTTTCTAGTCATTGCAAAAGGCGCAGAGCGGGTGGCCGAGGTGGGAGCAAGGTTCACCCTGGATGCTATGCCGGGCAAACAGATGTCAATTGACTCAGATTTGCGCTCAGGTCTCATCGACAAGCTCGAGGCGCGAGAAAAGCGACGCGAGCTGGAGCTCGAAAGCAAACTGCATGGCAGCATGGATGGTGCGATGAAGTTCGTTAAGGGCGATGCTATCGCCGGCATCATCATTATTATCATCAATTTACTGGGCGGCCTGACCATCGGTATTTTTCAGTTGGGGATGGACGCAGGCTCGGCGATGTCCAAATACTCCATACTGACAATCGGTGACGGTCTGGTGGCGCAGATTCCTGCTTTATTGGGAGCAATGGCAGCTGGATTAATTGTAACGCGCGCTACAGATAGTCAATCAGATAGACATCTGGGAGATTCCATCCAGAAGCAGTTGTCGTCAATTCCCAGGGTATTGCTAGTCGCTGGCGGTATCTGCTTTGCCATGGCGCTTGTGCCGGGTTTTCCCTCAGCAATTTTCTTTCTGCTTGGTTTCTTGCTAATGATCAGCGGCGGGCTGCTTGTCCCTGCACTAAAGAGCAGATTGGATAAAATAAAACAGACATCGTTTGGTGCAGTGATGGATAGCAAGGAAACCAAAGTCAAAAATGTGGCCCCGGCACATGCAGACCCGGTGCAGCAGGCGGTTCCTTTACTGCTAGAGCTGCCTAAATCGTTGGGAAGCGACGGCGGCGAAATGATTCAGGCCAAGGTCACAGAATGTGTCAATAACTACCAGCTTCGATCTGGTGTGGCGATGCCGGATGTACGCATCCATTTTCGACACGACAGTTCTGAAGAGTGGATACTGCACGCTTTTGAGGTACCTATTGTCAGTGGTGCGCTGAGTGAGGGGGTCTCGTTTGACACCATTCTTGAAAGCATTGAACAAGCGTTGCGCAAGAGCGGCACGCTTTTTCTGGGTATTCAGGAAACCGGACAACTCATGGCGGCTGCCAGTATCGATTATCCGGATATCGTAAAGGAGGTTCTGCGCAGCATCCCGACGCAGAACATAGCAGCCATCCTGCGTCATCTGGTAGATGAAGAGGTTTCCATACGCAATGTGCGCGGTATTCTTGAAGCATTGGTGCAGGCGGCACAGCACGAAAAAGATACTTATAACCTGAGCGAATTTGCTCGCATGGCCTTGTCTCGGCAAACTTGTTACCGGTACGCCCCGGATGGCAATCTCAAAGCAGTTGCGCTGTCAGCGCCGCTTGAGGATCAGTTGATGAAATCCATACGGACCAGCGCAGGCGTGCAGCAATTGTCACTCGATCCACGGTTAAGCGAGCGCTTGCGCAACTCGCTTGTCGACGCTATCGAACAATTCGAACCAGCCGTGCTCCTGACCAGTGTGCAGCTGCGACGCCATATTCGCGCCTTAATCGCAGAACGCTGTTTTGATGTGCCAGTGCTTTCTTATAATGAACTGATTCCCACACTGAAGCTTGATGTCGTTTATCAGGTAGTGCCAGGCGAAAGCGTTCAGTTGTCCAGTGTTTGAGATGTTGGTGACATGAAATCAATATTGTTAAATAGATGTCTTATGAATAAAAAAAGTTGTCTCCGATACGCCTGTAAAAAGCTGGTGTGTGCAACCGCACTGATAATGTCTATCGGTTTGCCAGCAGCACAGGCAGCGGACATACCCGGACTTGAAAAAATGGTGCTGCTCAATGCTCGAGAGCAGCCGGTAGATCTTTTTTTTGCAGAGTTATTCGGTCAGGTAGGTATACCCGCACAGGTCGACCAGAACATCATTGGGTCGGTAAACGGCGACTTTCGGAAGCCCGCTGGTGAGTTGGTTGACGAGATCACTACCGCGTTCCAGCTAGCGGTGTATTTCGATGGGGCAGTGGCTCATGTATACCCTGCCAACGATATATCCCGCAACGTGTTGCATATGTCTAACAAGTCAGCGGGTTCTGTCAAGCGAGCTGCTGAGAAGCTGGGCATGGTGGATGGCCGAAATACCTTGTCAGTGACCGATGTCGGTCTTGTTGTAACGGGTGCCAGAAGATTCGTTGACCAGGTTGATCGGCTGGCAAATGCCGTTAGTAAAAAAACGGGTACAAAGAAAGTTGCAACGCCCGACACCTATGAGATATTTCAGCTCAAGTATGCGTGGGCTGATGATGTGTCTTTGATGTTTGGTGGTGACACCGTTGTCGTACCAGGTGTTGCCAGCCTCATCAGATCATTAATAGAGCCAGGTGCGTTCAGTGTCCCCGGTATTTCCCGAACTCCCGGATCATCGTCACTTGACGGCTTGCGGGGCAAGGGTCTCAGTAGTCAAGGTCTGCAGCCCATTTCAACGCAAACACTGCAAGCCAATCCCCAGGTCGGTTTGAATCCGGCACAGTTATCCGGCTTATCGTCTGGTGGTAGCACCGATAAAACCCGTATCGTCGCTGACCCTCTGAGTAATTCCGTCATTATCAGGGATCGGGCAGATCGGATGTCAACGTACGCCTCTCTGATTGCATCGTTGGACAAAGAGCCACAGATGATAGAGATTGAGGCAACCATCATTGATCTGGACACCGATAAACTTCGTGAGTTGGGAATCAACTGGCGTTTGCAGAGAAATGATGGTGAAGCCCTGTTAGGTAACGGCACAGTTGCTGATGAGCTTCTCCGCCCCGGTGCTGATGTGACGCCAAGCAGTACTGGAGGAGTCGTATCGTTATTGCTTGGTAGTCAGGAGCAGTTTATCGCTCGTATTCGTGCGCTGGAAACTCAAGGGGCTGCACGCATAGTATCCAAACCTCATGTCATGACTTTGTCTAATGTAGAGGCCTTACTCGATACTACGTCCACGTTTTTTGTGCGTGTTGCCGGACAGGAAGAGGTCGACCTGTTTGACGTTAAAGTTGGTACAACCTTGCGTGTTACTCCTCATGTCTATGAACACGGTGGGCGAAGTCAGATTAAATTGCGTGTCAATATTGTTGACGGCACAACCTCCGATCAAAGCGTAGACAGTATTCCTATTGTCGAAGAATCCACGATCAATACCCAGGCAATTATCGACGTTGGTCAAAGTCTGTTAATCGGTGGGCTTGTCCGGGAAATCAAGGGAAGTGGTGTTTCGCGGGTACCTGTTTTAGGCAGTATTCCCGGTCTGGGAGCGCTGTTTCGGACAACGGTTGATACCAGCAGTCGCAATGAACGCATGTTCTTGATAACACCGAGGCTAAGCTCCACGGCTATTGCCGGAAAACGATTCAGTGCACCGATTCAATCGGGTACGCAAACCGACATCATCACATCATCTGCTACGCGGATGACTGACACCCGCGAGGCACTGAATGCGCTTGAGGCTTCGCCGGCTGTGTCAGTCGCTTTACAATCGCGTTTGCCTGAGCAAGTAGAGAACCGGCAAGGACAACCCCTTGTGGAGCAGCCCGTCGCGCCTTCAGTAGTACCTTTGCCCGTTCCGGAGCCTGGTGATTTCAGTGGCTGGCAAGAGGTCAGTAGCCCGGCCGTGAATACGTCTACCAAGGTTAAGGAACCGGAAGTTATGCCTGTGCAGCGTCCAATATCAATTGTTGTACGCCCAGACGTATTGGCTAACGCCGCTAGTCAAGGCGATGAGTCACCGGCTAACGTGGATACATCGGGTTGGCAGGAAATCAAGTAATGAACGCGGTTACAGACAACTTTCCTAACGGCAGCGAAGTGGCGGATACGCCCGTTAGTATGCAACTGCCGTTGTTAACAGGTCGTCTTGAAGTGGTCTCAGGTGTACAGCAGGGTGCAAGTGCACGGATTCAGCAGTCCACGCCCATAACCGTTGGAAATAATGCTGGCGATGACATCGTATTGCGTGATGAAGCGATTCAACACAAGCACCTGAAGGTAACGCTTGATGTGCAGACCATAAGCATTGAATGTCTGCATGAGGGTGTTCTTGTTGATGGTATTGCTTTGCCGAAGGGCGAGAACATACAGGCTGCTGGATCGGTGCTCGTACAGATCGGTGCAGTCGCAATGATCATAAGCGCTCCTGCAGCATCCGCTGATGCAGGGAGCCGTGAACCATTCAACACCAGTGCTCCTTTTGCCGCTGATGCGGAAGAAGCTGTTGCCGACACACTGTCGTTCAAGAAGAACGTTGATGAGGTGTCTGATGCTGCAAGCCCCGGCAAAGATCAATCGGTGGACACGACACGCGGGTTTGCGTCTGGCAGCAGACCGGGTGTGTTCACGCTGGCAATGTTATTACTGGGTGCTGTCATTGTCTGGCAAAGCGGCCTTTTTCAAGCTCCGCAAGAAGAACCTGTTTTTCTTGCGGATTTGATGGGCACATCGCCCTTCGAAGGACTTGACGTTGTGCAAAATGGCAACGTTGCCACGGTCAGTGGTTTCGTCAATACGTTTAGTGAGTCTGCTGAACTGGATGCGTGGCTTGATCAGACCGGATTACTGATCGACAACAATGTGCTTGTGGGGGCTGCCCTGAGTGAACAAGTTGCAGATGTATTTCGCGTTAATGGCATTACCGCGGAGGTCGAAGTCGAAAAAGGTGGAATAGTCACCGTAACGACAATGGAGGGTGATATCGACCACCTGGCCTCCGTTGAAGAGCGGGTTATGTCTGATGTACCTAGAGTGACGGAACTTCAGATCAGGAACACGCCACCTGTCATTGAGTCGGCTGATGAAAACGACTACGGATCAGACCCTGGAAAGCGTGTGGCGATGGTAGTGTCCGACGCACTGGCTTATGTCGTCACTGAAGATCAATCGCGATATTTTATTGGCTCCATCTTGCCTTCCGGGCATCGAATTACTGATATCAAGGAAGGAAAAGTGACGTTGGAAAAGCAAGGCGTGGTTACAACACTGGAGTTTTAATTTATCACCCATCACAGGCTCCAAAGCGAATTATCGGTACCTTAAAACAACACGCTGACGACAAACTGTTAGCAGCAAGAAGTCATTGAACAGATATTACAAACGTACAAGGAGATTCAAATGAGTGAAGTAACGCAAACGCAGGCAACGCTGATGGTTGCAAATCCGAATGCCACTACGGCAAGTAAGCGTGGTGCAAGCTGGTTTGAAGCCATGGCAGATGCGTGGGGTAAGGCTTTGGACAACCAGGCCAACAAAATCACGGATATGTCCGATAGCCTGGTAGACGGGATTGATAGTCCTCGTCAGATATCTTTACTGACTGCTGAATCGTTACGTATGCAGTTCTTGTCGAACAGCTCGCACACTGCCATTACAGCGGTTGGATCTTCGCTCGAAACCATGGCTCGTAAGCAATAATTCTTATTCAACCAGGTACATCATTATGGAAACTGGATTGGTATCACCTGCTGTACTTACGGCAGATCCCGCATCATCATCGGACGTCGGAACACTTGAAGCCGGTTATGGCGTGAACTTAAGTGAAGACGCAGCAGCGTTTGCTCAAAGCCTTGACAGAGTCGGGCAAACCGAGGCGGTCGAACAGCCCTCTGCGGTTACCGAAGCGCTATTTGCCCCGTTGGATTTCATTAACAATGAGGCAAAAAGTCTGGCTGATTACGCTACAGCCGCAATCGAATCGGGTAATGAACTGACACCTAGTGAAATCGTGACGTTGACGACACGCAGCCAGGAGTTCATGTTTTACTCACAATTGACGTCGAACGTTGCAAACCGTACCGCAGACGGCTTACAGCAATTGTTCCGCCAACAGAGTTGATTCGATGTTGATCAGGACCACCTGGATCAGGCTCTCCCTGCTTGCGTTCGTTTTACTTGCGATTAGTGGGTGCAGCGAAGAAGCACTCTATTCCGGCCTGTCTGAACAGGAAGCCAACGAAATGGTTGCCGAACTATCGATGGCAGGTCTGTCGGCGAGTAAGCAGAAACTCAAGGGTAACCAGTTCAGTGTTTCCACATCGCCCGATGAGTTCGCTAGTGCTGTACAACTTCTGAAGAGCCGTGGTCTGCCGCGACAGCGCTACGATACTCTGGGCGAAGTGTTCGCCAAAGAGGGATTCGTATCGTCTCCCCTGGAGGAACGTGCGCGCTTGAATCATGCGTTGTCACAGGAAATAGCATCCACTTTGTCTAGCATTGACGGCGTGATTCTGGCTCGCGTGCATTTGGCAGTTCCGCCGAAAAATGATCTGGATGATTCAACCGCTCCGGCATCAGCGTCGGTGTTTATCAAGCATAGATCGGGTGTAGACCTCTCAGGTAGTGTTTCTCAAATCAAGGCTCTGGTTGTCAATGGTATAGAAAACCTACCCTATGCCAACGTCACCGTGGCATTGTTCGAATCGGTCGGTCAGAGCGAGCCTGTTCCGGGCAACACAATAGCTGTACCCGCTGGTCTGGCTGCTGCCGGTACTCAGCAAATGTCGCTTATACCGACAGGATTTGCGAAAAACGGCGCTGGCATAGCAGCCTTGCTGGGCATGCTTGTAATGATAGTGCTTGCGGCTATCCGTTACTGGCGCAGTCGACAAATCAAATGAGTCTGGTCGTACAAAAACGACATCAGCGCGCTGCGGCGGCGCGCGTCCTGCTGGCGCTGCATGCGAAGGGGAATCTTGAGAATCCTTCGATGTGGTCCTGGGAGGCAGTTGATCGATTGCCCGCTTGGTGTCTGGCAAGTGCGGATGAGCGTGTACATTTACAACTTACCTGTGGAACCTTGTATCTGAGTCCGGATATTCGATTCTGGATAAGCAAATCCGCGCTCATCGCAGTACAGAGTTTGATCGGTGAGATGTTGTTTGAGCGCATTATGACCAAGGCAGATACCATGCAATTACCTCGTGAATCGGTGTCCGCTATCGTCACGGATTTTGGTGTTGACCCTGCGAATGCTGAAGCGGGTGCAGTAAAGGAGCTGCTTATGGCTGCGGGCTCAAAAGTTCTATGTGCAACTGTGCATCCTGATTTGCCACGCGAGATGCTTACCGCCTCTTTAGGGCCATCGATTGGTGACATCACTGAAGAGTCGGCGGAAGTTTTACTCAATGCTGCACAAGCGCTTGTGCAGGAGAGTGTCGCTTCGGTGTCAGCTGCGCAATGACCTTTATCACGTTATTCAGTTCTGAACACGGCTTCGTTGCAACCGATCAACGTGTTTTCTCCCCCGAAGAGTTGAAACCGTTGTCTGGTTCGCTGGAGCAGGCCCAGTTACTGGAGCAGCATTTGTCTGAGCAGCTGGATCGAGAAACCGCGGTATTCGAAGCTGCCAGAGAAAATGGCTATCACGAGGGATTGAATCAGGGGCGTACTGCCGCTACCGAGCAACTGACAATTGAGGTTAGGCAACTACATGAGCAACATGTTCAGGCAGTGGCAGAAACCAGAAGCAGCTGCGCAGAACTTGCTGTTGATATCGTGCGCAAGATTGCGGGGAACGTCAACAGCGAGCAATGGTTGGCAGCGCAAGCTCGCCAGGCTGCAGAAGATGTCGTAGACCAACCCTCGATAAAACTTCGTGTGCATTCCTCTCACGCAGATGCGGTGCGCGGCTTGCTTGCCGACACCCCGCGCACATCGATTCATAGCGTTGTCGGCGACGACTCGCTGTCAGATCAGACCTGTATTCTCGACACTGGCAATGGACAGATCGATATAAGTCTTGATACACAGTTGAGTTCTATCCTTAATTTACTTACCGACGGTCAAGGTCCGGCGGGAGCGCCTGGTGTCTAACGTCAACAGAGCCTCCGATCCAAAACTTACGGAGCATTTGCGATCCCGTTTGCAAGGACGCAGTACGGTCAGATATACAGGGCGCGTTGTACATGCGGTGGGAACATCGCTACGTGTCAGTGGCTTGCCTGTTCGCATTGGTCAGCGCTGTGAAGTACACGACCGAGTTACCGATACTGTTGTTCTGGCAGATGTCGTTGGCATAGATAAAGGGGATGCCGTACTGGTGCCCTTGGGTGGCATACAGGGTGTGGCTGTAGATTCAACCGTTCGAATCGTCTCAGAGAGAGTCACTGTTCCTGTGGGGGAGGCATTGTTTGGAAGGGTAGTGGATGGATTTGGTCAACCCTTGGATCAGCTGGGGGCCATTACCAACTGCAAACAGGTACCGCTAAGTGCTTCAGCCCCTAATCCTTTGCAACGACAACGAGTAAGGCAGCGTCTTACCACCGGTGTCAAGTCGATAGACACGCTGCTGACGGTTGGTGTGGGTCAGCGCCTCGGTATTTTTGCTCCTGCAGGTGTGGGCAAATCTACCTTGTTAGGCATGTTGGCCATGCATTCGGAGGCAGATGTGATTGTTGTCGGCCTTATCGGTGAGCGAGGTCGGGAAGTACGCGAATTTCTTGAAGATGCGTTGAGCCAGCAGGCAAGAGAGCGCGCTGTGTTTGTTGTTGCAACTTCTGATCGCCCTGCCATGGAGCGGGTCAATGCAGCTACTACAGCAACTGCCATTGCTGAGGGCTTTCGCGACGAGGGACAAAAGGTTCTTCTGTTAATGGACTCAGTGACACGCTATGCGCGTGCCGTTCGGGAGGTTGGTCTGGCGATAGGTGAGCCACCGGTTCGTCAGGGCTTTACGCCATCGGTTTTTGCTGAGCTACCTCGACTTTTCGAGCGTACCGGTAACAATCAGGAAGGGTCAATCACGGCTTTCTATACCGTATTAACTGATGATGATGATGGTCTGGATCCCATTGCCGAGGAGACACGTTCAATTCTTGATGGCCATATTGTGCTGTCACGCAGCATTGCGGAGCAGAATCATTTCCCCGCAATTGATGTTCTGGCCAGTTTAAGTCGATTGTCTCGACAGTTAACAAGCGTGGCTGAGCAGGAGGTTGCAGGTCATTTACGCAGTTTGATGTCCAAGTATCGCGACATCGAGTTTCTTTTACAAGTTGGCGAATACAAGGCTGGGAGTGATGCACTCGCCGATGAGGCTATCGCTAAACATGCGACCATTCAGGCATTTCTGCAACAACAACCCAACGAGGGTATTGGATACGAAGAAAGTACTGTTCAACTGATGGCGGCCATGGGCATGAATCAGGCAGCAGTCGTGTCTAAAGGTACGACGACATGACTGCGCTGAGTGCAGAGGATGATCTGCAGAAGCTGCACAAACTCTATGTGCTACGGGAAAAGCGGGCATTAGAGGCGATCGCAGAACAACGTATTGAGTTGGATCGAGTCAAAGCGCGCCTGATAGAGCAGGAAAACCTCATCACTAGCCTCAAGACTGAATTGGCAGCCTTGTATGAAATGCGCTCTGCCACAGCTATACAGGACATAACCGCCTTGTCGTTGCGCGCGGAAAGTGATCGGCGACATACATTGACTCAAGAGCTGGAGATGGAGGTTTTTTATCTATCAGGCTTTGAAGTGGATGTTAGTGATGCTCAGATCGAACTATCATCAAGAAAGAGGCGTTGGGCAAGAATTGGTGATCAGATAAAGGCCTTGTCCAGGGTGAAAGAAAAAAACGGAAGTAAGGCACGTCGATCGCAAAGCCGAAAAGATGATGCTTTGCTGGATGATAGACAAACTGTGGTACAGCGATAATGGAAAAATCCGATACAACCGCCCCTTGTGTTCCCTCTCCGGTGCATTCGAATAAGCCCCTACCTTCGCAGCACCCTGGGTCCGGCTTGGCAAACAATTGGCAGGCCACTGAAAAAACATCTTTTGAAAGTGCTTTAAACCGAATTCGTGATAGGAACGTTAGTAAAGATGCGGCAGCCGATACGGTTAAAAATGATGATCAGTACATCGACGAATTAACAGTTGAGGACGCTGACGAGCAATCGGAGGTTAACAGCTCCGGGCTTGATGCTGGAACAGTCGCTGATTCTCAGTCCGGTTTGTCCCAGTCTACACACACAGCGTTCTCCGATGTATCGGATTCGTTCTTCCTCGATATGGCCTCGCAGGGTTCTGAGCTTTCAGCAGGGGCAACGCTTGAAGGCATACCAATGGAGATTCAGGGTGCATCCTCTGGTGCCGCAAGCCGCGCTTCAACCGGGTCTGTCATGACAGTAGAAACCGTAGCCCAGATGATGTCACGGCTTGAGCGATCACCTGGTACACACAATGGTCAATGGCGTTTCGGTGTCCTTAACGAACAGGCTGGAGTAACGGCGTTACAGTTACAGAGGAGTTTGAATGGCGGCTGGCGAGTCAACGTCTCATTCAACGAAAACTCACTGATAGACGAGCACCGCCACGCCGAAGAACTTAAAGCTGCGTTGGTCAAGGAAGGTCACGATATCGACTCTGTCGTGGTCTCAAAGCTTGCCTCTCACATAGCGCCCACCGATGATTGATCCCATCACATCGCCAGGTATGGCGGTTGATATTCGTCTGAGCACTCTGGAATCCGTACAACAGTTAGGTCCACGATTAGCACATATTCTTGGTGCAGAGCTTTCACGTATGCGTGCTGATCTGGCGTTTGCATCAACCATCGGTATTGCAGTGCAGAGTACGCATGCAGAGGCGGAAAGCTTACGTGCGCAGCAAAGCACTTTGCTGGGCCATCATCTTGTCAGTCTTACAACGCAAACGGCTGTACACGCAGAATTAGCTCGTCGTTCCTATGCCGAGCCAGATTCCAGAGAAGATGAAAAACCTGACCAGGCATCTGAGCAAGATGAAGAGCCGAGCCAAGGGGAGACTACCTCTGAAGAACAGATTGAGCAGGGCACAGACGAGTCACTACTGGATAAGACGTCACAGACAGGCCTTGCTTTCACCTCATGCCATGACAGTGAGGCTTTGGCAAAGGCTTTGAGCGACGCACTAAAACGGTTTTCTGAACTCATGAGGGCAGCTGAGTTAACAGGATTGCCAATGGCAATTGCGTTGCCCGCTGAACGATGGCTGGAGCAGTATGCACCGGCAGGCTTGCGTCCTGCTGACACTGATCGCCGTATCGATGAGAGGGCAGATATTCTCGTGCTCTGTCTTGGATTTGAGGGGTGTCTTGCAATTGACCACCATGTTTGGGGGTTTGTCTATCAACAGATGCAATGTGTCGGTCAGGTCGAAGGTCAATGGATGCCAGATACCGAAACGACGGTAATGACTAACGATAGCTGGCACATGAGTGTGGCGGATACGAGTTTGCCGTTGAGTAAGTTGACATGTTGTTATGGAGATTCTTTCTCCAATGGTGAGGCAATGGATGGATTAAGAGTGCGACTGGAGAACAGTGGCTTCGAATATCGCCGCTGGACGTTGCAATTGCGGGAGTGGACGTGGCAGTAAACTCAAAAAGCGCAAGGGAAGCGTCGTATGCTGATGGCAAGGTGAATGGCATGAGCAACTCGCAGAGCGATAGCGATGTCGATGGCTCGGCATTGACTGAGATGATCAACACCATGGGCCAGGCAGTTGCTTTGCTTGATCTGGAGTCAGATTGCATACGGTGGTGTTCGTCTGCCTGGCAGCGGGAGCTTCCTCAGCTTTCGCAAGGTCTGTGCTGGTCTGAGTCGATTGAGTCATGGGCTGAAGTTGCACAGCTTTATCAGGACTTTAAGCAGCATGGCCATTGTGCTGGCATGGTGCAATGCAAGCATTTTGATCAAGCTCGGGAGTTAACGTTATCCAGCTTGAGTTCCGGATTGGTTTTACTTCACTTGCATGACAATTTACGTGCCACTGATGATATGCATCTGTACATGGAAGCGCGCGAGTCCATGTTTACCACCTCACGGACAATATCGGTTAGCGAGATGGCGACAACGCTGGCTCACGAGATCAAACAGCCCATAGCTACCATTACCAATATACTGAAAGGCGTACGTATTCGTCTGGGTAAATTCGATGGCGGCGAACAATCGGAAAAGCTGCAAGAGGCATTGGAGAATGCACTGGAGCAGGCTCAGTTCACCGATAGCGTTATTAATAGAATAAGGGATTTTACCCAGGCGAGAAGGCCTCAACAGAAAACCATAAATGTCGCTGAACTCGCGGATGAAGCTCTGTCTTTGATGGATTGGCTTCTCAGGGCGAACCAGTGTCGAATTAAATTGACCCTTAACGATGAGCCACTGCTGTGTGTGGGGGATCCGACCATGCTTCAGCAGGTATTGATAAATCTGTTGAGAAACGGTGTAGAGGCCATGCAGGAACGTAGTGCAGCTGATCGGCTTCTCATCATAGAATGCAAACGCAATGCGGCCGCTGTGAGAATCAGTATTCGAGATAACGGTCACGGACTGGAAGGCAAGGAACAGTCACTCTTTGTTCCTTTTTCAACCAGTAAGGCAAGCGGAATGGGAGTCGGTCTTAATATCTGTCGCTCCTTTGTGGAATTGCATCAGGGACGGCTCTGGTTATCACCCAATTCTGACGGCGGGTGTACATCGAATGTGGAATTACCCTTGGTTGAGGAAGCGCGGAGTTCTGCCATTGGGACTAACACCAACGATCGGAGCGAGGCATGACAGCTCAACTGGTATTCATTCTTGATGACAACGACGAATTTCGTGAGTCAACGGCATTCTTACTGGATGCGATGGGCTACCAGGTGGAGCACTTTGGAGTTTACGAAAAATTATTCGCAGCCATTGATGTTTTGCCCGAAGAGCAGCCTGTTTGTCTGCTCCTGGATATTCGTATGCCGCAGCTTAGTGGTCTCGACGTGCATGATCTGATGCATGAGCAATATATCGATATCCCGGTTATTTACATGACCGCTCATGGGGATGTACCGCTTGCGGTGTCCGCTATGCGTAAAGGTGCTTTAACGTTTCTGGAAAAGCCGTTAGATGATGATGAACTTCAGGGAGCGCTGAATCAGGCCCTGTCTGCAGAAGTGCAGGGTAGACGCTGCACTGTCGCCGAGCGCGCTGCGGTGGATGAGACACGGAAAATGATGGAAACATTGACTCCACGTGAATTGGATGTGACGCGTTGTATTGTTAACGAATTGTCCAACAAGGAAATTGCAGCTGAATTGAATATCAGCATCAAGACCGTAGAGCTTCATCGATCGCGAGCCATGCAAAAATTGCAGGCGAAGAATGCAGCGCAATTGATTCGAAGAGTCCTTGCGTGTGAGTCCGGTTTATCGGCCTGATGAATATAGAGAGTACGCCCAGGGTTTCGGTCTATCGATGGTTTGAATCTGATGGCATGTACATGGCCATTGAAGAGCAATCCACTACGTCACTGTTGGATCTTGAACTTGATCCGGCGTCCGGTGCTGAAGTACAGGATTTGCTGGATGCCGTTCTACTTGCCGGGCACGATCCTTTGTTGCAATGTCTGGATGCCTGGAGTGGGCATGAGTTCGATTGGACGCCGGTTCGCGTTGCGCCGACCCCGGGAGAAGGCGATGTGGCTATAGCGGATACACCCGGCACAGCCAGGCCGTTGCATAAACTGACTCATGTACCTCGCCTGACTGTTTCTTTAAGCTCTCAAGAGGGACAGAAGCGATCGATTTTCCTTGCTATTCCTGACAAGGAACTAGCTGACATGCCTGTATTTCCTGAACAGTGGCAACCACTTGTTCATTTAAGGCGGCATGCTTTTCAATGCGAAATAGCTTTGCAGCTCATGCAACTTGACGCGCATGAGTGGGACAAATTGCAACCGGGTTCTATGGTTTTATTGGAGAGATCTTTTTCGGAACGCTGGCCAGTGAAGGTTCATTGTGCAATGGATGAAATTGCCGACGAAGCTTTCTTCGGCTCTATAAAAGCCAGTCTTCTGGTAGAGGACAATGTGGTTCGTTTGTTAGAGCAGAACGAAAGAAATGATAAAGATAATACGGATGACTATGAAATCAGCATACGATTACAGATACCCGTCCTGCTCAATTCTTTGTATATAAGCTCTGCATGGCAGTCAGGGCAGAATGTTATGGCGGCATTGGGCGAGCCACTTCAGGGGGCAAGGGTTAAGATTCTTCGGTATATTGGCTCTGATGAGACGCTGCCCACACTCTATGGCTCTGTGGTGTCAATCGGTCGCGGCTATGGTGTTCTGCTAGATGCACTACCCGATTTGCCTGCCACTCATTCGGATTGATTCAACAATGGATCTGACTCAGTTTTCACCTTCTTCCGCACTTATAACGGTAATTGTTCTGGCCCTTGCGCCCTTTGTCGCCGTTATGGTCACCTCGTTCACCAAGATAGTGGTGGTTCTGAGCTTGTTGCGCAACGCGCTTGGTACCCAGCAGATTCCACCCAATGTTGTGCTGAACGGTTTGGCGCTTATTCTGACGATGTATGTCATGTATCCTGTGGGTCAGGCGATGGTGGCAGAACTTGAAGGACGTGGTAGTTTTACGAACAGCACTGCCGATTTGATTTCGGCAGCGGATTCAGCTAAAGAACCGTTGCGTGAGTTCATGATCAAGCATTCCAAAGAACGAGAGCGCGAATTCTTTCTTGCGACAGCCAAACGCATGGTTGAAACCGAGCAGGCGGAGAAGCTCACAAGTTCCGATTTTATTGTCGTTGTGCCTGCGTTTACCATTAGCGAGTTGACAACAGCGTTTCAGATTGGATTTCTGATCTTTCTTCCGTTTGTCGTTATTGATCTGGTCATTTCAAATATTCTCATGGCGATGGGCATGATGATGTTATCGCCAACCACTATTTCGCTACCCTTCAAGTTATTGTTGTTTGTGCTGGTTGAGGGATGGACCAAACTGGCGCATGGGCTGGTGTTGTCATATGTGTAGCCTGGGGTTTGCAACGCTTGCTGATGCCCGAAAGTGGTTTGAGCGAACCTCGTCATGATCAGTTCAGAGGTTCTACAGATTACCCAGCAGGCCTTGTGGTTAGTGGTTATTCTCGCGGGCCCACCTGTAGTCGTCGCAGCCCTGGTGGGAATTCTTATAGCATTTATTCAGGCTGCCACACAGTTACAGGAACAGACTTTTCAGTATGCGGCAAAATTCTTTGCCATCGTGGTCACCATTTTTTTAACGGCCAGTCTTATCGGCAGTTCGCTGTTTCGTTTTTCGGATCGAATATTTTCAGATTTTCCATCGCTGGTCGGATAGATGGACTATCCGATTGATGCCCAATTTCAGATGACAGGCCATGGACTCCGCTGAAGTCTTTCGTCTGTTAGGCGACAATGTAATTATCCTGTCGTTATCCGCTATGCGAATATCCATCGCCTTTCTGCTCTTGCCATTGTTTAACAAAGAGGGCGTGCCGGCAATGGTGCGAAACTCAATGTTTCTGGCACTGGCATTACTGAGCATACTCATGCAGCCAAGTGCTCAGGTTGATCAATTCAGTACCCTGATGTGGATTGGCCTGTTTGCAAAGGAGGCATTGATCGGCGTTGTCATTGGTGTTTTCTTTGGTTTGTTTCTCTGGGCGTTCGAAGCCGCAGGTGTCGTTATCGATATGCAGATAGGAGCTTCATTTGCATTGTTTTTCGATCCGGTTGTTGGCAACGAAGTTACTCTGGTTGGTGCATTTCTCAGTCGATGGGCAAGTTTTGTATTTCTTGCCAGTGGCGGGCTATTGCTAATGACTGGCGTTTTGCTGGAGAGTTTTGCTATCTGGCCCTTGGTCACACCTATCACGAGTTTGAAAATGGCGTCGGTAGCCCTGTTCGAAGCGGAGTTGTCAAATTTCATGAATCTGACTATTCGTATCGCCGGTCCGATAATGGCAGTGATATTTATCATTGATATTTCCATGGGCCTTATCAACCGTTTCGCTCAGCAATTCAATGTATTTTTCCTATCCATGTCGATCAAATCGATCGCGACGATTGTGCTTCTGATCATCTTGCTGCCATTTCTGATCGATGTGTTAATCAATGAGATGCAGACACAGGCAGCAAACATGTCCGGGTACTTGAACTTGATTCTGCAGCGCTAGGGCGAGTGCCCATCGAGCGGTTACGTCAGTAAATTTACGTTGGGCTATTGAGCTAGATAAACGGTCTGTTGCTGATCTGGTTTAGCAGGCTCTCTTGCTGTAGCGCCGACAAGAATGCTTCGATTGCAGAGGTGTTTGGCTCTTCGGGTGCTGTTTGTTGCCATTGATTGGTCATGTTTATCAAGCCTGCCCGTGTCTGGCTTGACAGTGAACCACCGAGAGGATCTTCGGCGTCTGCCAGGAGCTTGTAGCAATAAAGGTTCTTGGCCGATGCATCACTCGCCACCAACGACAACAGACTCTCCAGGATCGTGGAAAACTGTTGTTGCGACATCGGAGATTCGCTACTGGGTTGCGCATACCATGCGCACACGAATTCTATCGGGCCTAACCTGCGACTCTGACCAAATGCACTGTCACCGGTTAGTGAACTTGAGCCCCAGGCAGAAAGTTTGCCCGCCGGCAGCCTGCCGGTTTGTAAACAAGCGACGAGGGTTCTCGCCATGACGGCTCTTGCTGTTGCGTCAGCGTGTTGGTCAATAACGTGGAGTATCTGCAGAAATGCCGGGTACAACCTATCTCCCAAGCGTGTACAGACCGTTTCCAGAAGTTCTATTTGCTGCTCAGGATCGGGCAGGGCGCAAAGCCCGTTAATGAGGTCCTGGCCAGCTGAATGCCAGTCGGGGTCGGAACGCAGCTCGAACGAAGGGTTGCCGGATTCAGCCACCAATGTGCGAAAGGATTCGACTGGCTACAGATTCGGTGCTGGCACCTTGTAGGGTGGGGTCTTCTGTAGCTGTGATGGTGTGAAGACTCATAGAGCCTTCTGTCAGAAACCAGGCAGGCTCGTTTCCCGCATTTGCAGTCTGGGAGCGGTGATGTCCCCGTGAAGGCTCTTGAATGGGCTCCAAAGGAGACGGTAAGTTGTTGTTTACCGGGACTAGCATGGTCAAATCTCCGAAATCTCAGCAAAGTTTACCCAAACTGGCCAGCCTGGTATATAGGTAGAAACCCCTATATGACGAAGTAATGTGATGGTGTTGCTAAACAATTTGCAATGGAGCGTGTGAATCCGTCGATAAGGCTGTGCAGATCGGCAATGCCGCAGGTGGTAAACGGTATGAAACAGCATGATGTGATGTTTAGCTGAAAACTGCAGCGGAGCATGGTAATGTTTCACGATTAGTGATTTATCACGCTAAAAATGCCAACTAGTCGTTGTTTTTTGTGTGTCATTGTAAGTTTTGAGTAACTTTGGAATCAACAGGACAGGAACGCCAGCCATGAAGTCGCTACCGGAGATCCGATTCTTAACGGTGTCAGCCCTTGTGGCCTGTCTGATGGCGGGTTGTTCACTCACCCCTGTGACACCAGAACAAAAACCCGATGTGACTCAAGTAAGCCGGTTTGAACAGCTTGTGTCCAGAGATGTTGTCTCTGTGCTGATGCAGGTGGATCGCCTGTCACCTACGACAACCACTCTGGGTACCTCTGAGCTAGGTTTGCAGCAAGGCGCATTTGCTGAAGCCCTGAAGAATGAACTTATGTCTGCGGGTTACGCCATACGCACAATATCGGCAGGTCCGGACACCATACCAGTGAGTTACAAGCTGGAACAGAGCGAGGCGGGGCTGGAATCTGTCGCGACTCAAAATTCGCGGACTGTCACGGTGATTGTGGGAGATGTTGCAGTGAGAAGAACATACACTGCCAGCACTGATGGTCACGTCGTGCCGGTCGGCAGTATGCAGGTACGTGGGGTGGATGCGCGCAGACTGCAGCTGGATAACGAGATATTTTCCGAGCCTGCTGGCAAAGGTGAGCTGAATAAGGTACCTGAGAGTACACCGGCCGTAACCAAACCTGTTGAACAGATTGCCAGAGCTGAAATCCCTGCGCCGGCGTCCTCGCTCGCTGAGCCGTCAGTGGCAAGTGAGCCCCAAGCGATTGCTCAATCGCAGCTAGGTTCCTCCTCATTGATAGCTCCCGTCAATGGGGCTCGTCCTTTGCTGGACCTGGTAGCACCTTCTGTGGCTACCGCCAGACCTCAATCGCATGATGCAATCGCTGCATTATCTGACAAGTACACAAAAAACGTAAGAGAACTGGAACAGTCCAACTTCGAATCTCTCTTTAGCGAAATGGGCATTGTCGGTGAGAAAGTACTGACGTTTGCCAACGATTCCACCCGGATGGGAGACCTCAACAAGGCGCGTTTGCAGGAGCTGTTGCGCAGTTTCGATCCGGAGAAGGACGTGTTGTCTGTGGTTGGATGTTCGCTAGGCCCAACTAATCATACCGGCGGTCAGGAAGGCTTGGCCCGTGGTCGTGCAATGCGGGTAAGAGAGGAGCTTCTGTACGCTGGAGTTCCTGAAAGTCAGATACTGGCAGAAGGCTGTTGGGCGGAAGAGACTTTTGATGAGCGAATGCCAAGACGTGGTGTCGTCGTTACCTTGAAACGGCCGATAAGTTAGGCGCAAAGCATACGTTCGGGGAGCGCGCTGTGCTTTGGATGCGCTTCGTACTCAACAACAGATTACAAGCTCAGCGGTTTATCCGCATGGGCTGGCGCATCCCCTTTGTGCTGGCCCGAATTCGAAGGTCATAGACAGTGCCGGTTTCTTTTCCCACGAATACTGTAGAGCGCCTGGTGAAGGTTTCTGTGGGGTAAAAAGCAATGATGTTGTTATTGACTATGATTTCGCAGCCTGGCAATCGCTGTTGATTGTTATTACTCAACTCTACCGCTTCAGGCATCACAATCGCGCGCTCATAGCCTGTTCTCAAATGAACGAGGATAGGGGCGCCGCGAAAATTTGCTTCCCGGTATTCCAGCCACTGCCCCATCGGGGCGACTGTTCCGTCACGCAGGGCCTCTTGCGATTGGGCCGAGAAGCTGAAAGCCGCAAAAATAGTAATTGCGACAATGGAGTGTTTAAGTGAGTGGCCTTTTTTCGCAGGCTTGTTCAAGCATTCCTTTTTCATGCATTCCTTTGGGTAATCGTATCTAGCTGCAAATCGGTCTGACATACTAAGCCAATACGTCGACATTGTATTGTTATGGTAGTTGATCAGACAAGCTTGAGGCGGTTATTTCACAGTCACTTGCTCAAGCAGAAGCGCATTAGCGAATTATTATAAGCCAGTGAAACTGCGACAGCGTTCCGTCAGCAAGCGGTGTTTTAAAGCTTACAGGCTACGTCGTCTTCATGGACTGCTGTAGACACGATCACTTATATAAGGCAGGATTTGATGAAGTATGTTCACACAACCAGAGGCACAATCATGGTGAAAATTACTCGTCGTCAAGCACTTGGGTTTATGGGGATTGCGGCCGCCAGTCCACTATTACGACTCCCTGTATATGCCGCCAATCAGAAAATAACGGTCGGCGCCTTACGATTTACCAGCCATGCAGCCAGTTTTGTTGCGTTCGAGCGCGGTTATTTCGCTGATGCCGGCCTCGAGGTGGAATTTAAATTTTTCCAGGCGGCGCAGCCCATGGCAGTCGCCGTAGCCTCAGGCGATGTGGATTATGCCGTCACTGCCATATCCGGGGGCCTTATCTCGTTAGCTGAAAAAGGTGCTGCAAAGGTCATTGGTGGCGCCTTGTCAGAATCCTCCGGAATTGATGGGCAGAAAATACTGGTCTCCGATGCGGCATTTCAGGATGGGGTTGTCGAGCCTTCACAACTTGATGGCAAAACGTTTGGTATTACACAGTCTGGTTCCTCATTTCATTATATGGGGGCCCAGATAGCGGCTCAGGAGGGCGTCGCTCTCAAATATAAGCCGCTACAGAAAACGCCAGCGGTCATCGGTGCAATAAAGTCAGGGCAGATTGATGCCTGGACAATCGTGCCGCATATTGCCAAACCACTGGCCGCCAGCGGTGCGGTGCATATCATTGGCGATGTGGGCACTTACATACCCAACTATCAAGTCACTACTGTTTTTACCTCTGCGGAAAATGCCGCTAATGAAAGAGCCAAAACAGAGGCATTTCTCAGCGCATTTTCTCAAGGTGCTGCGGATTTCAATGCGGCACTGGTTGACCGAACAGCTGGTGACGAGGCGGCTGATGAGATGGTGAAGTTGATACACAAGTATGTATATACCGACCGGGCTTACGAGAAGGCTGCTCCCAGCATTATTAACGGTGCCATGCGAATCAACGCCAATGCCTCCATGAATATCGATTCTATTGCCAATCAATTGGATTGGTTCAAATCTGAGGGCTTGGTAAAAGACAGTATCTCCCTGGAGATGCTGGTCGATTCATCGTACGTGGAGACCCTGTAGCGGTATTCAGCTGTGCAACTGCAAATAGAGGGCTTATCGCATAACTATGGAAAGACTAAGGTACTCAGCGATATAAACCTTCTGATTGAGTCAGGAAAAATCGTCTGTATCGTAGGCCCTTCCGGTTGTGGTAAATCAACTCTGCTCAGACTGTTAGGTGGTCTTGAGAAACCAGCAACGGGGCGGGTCTGCACGCTGGGCGATCCGCCGGCGGATTGTCTCAATCCGCTAACGTATATATTTCAGGATTTTGCCTTGTTGCCGTGGAGGACGGTTGAAGGCAATGTCCGGTTAGCGTTGGAAGGGCGAGGCCTGGATACCCAGCGGCATGAAGCAATAGTCGTTGATGTGCTAAGGCGAACCCGATTGCTGGAATTCAGAACCGCCTTGCCTCGGCAACTCTCCGGTGGCATGAAACAGCGAGTGGCTATCGCCCGTGCGTTGGCCGTCAATCCAGCTGTGCTACTGATGGATGAGCCTTTGTCGGCGCTGGATTCTCAGACACGTGAGCTGTTGATGGATGATCTTGTCAGCTTGTGGGAAAAAGAGAATTTTACATCGGTCTATGTCACACATAATCTGGCTGAGGCGGTACGCCTGGGCCATCGGGTTGTTGTTATGTCCAGGCGTCCCGGCATCATCCGGGATATTGTCGAGATTAACCTGCCGCTGGCAGAGCGAGGGCTGGGACATCCGCAACTTGATGCCGTTCGACAACAGTTGTGGGACTTGATGCGTGCAGAAGCTTTTGCTGCAGATCAGGAGCTACTTGATGCCTGATACCAACTCTGGGCTGACGGAACGTGATGAGGCTATTGGCTCTCCCTGTACTTCCAAAGACTTGGCACATGATGTCCCTTATCGAGGAGGTGGTTTTGCACCGGTTCCGGTACGCGGTATAGGTATTGCTGTTTTTGTTTTACTCATCGCACTTCTGGAGCTTGGTACACGGTCCGGGGCCATCACCAACCTGACTATGCCCCGACCCTCTGACGTATTCACGACGTTCGTACAACTGTGGCAAAGTGGATTGCTGTGGAAGCACCTGGTGCCATCGGTATCACGTCTTGTTGTCGGAGCCATGCTTGGAATTACAGTGGGCGTTGGCGTCGGTGTATTGATAGGGCTGTTCTCTCTTATCAGGGCAGGCCTGGTGCCTTTGGTATCAGCGCTTTTCCCCATTCCGAAAATTGCCTTGTTACCACTTTTCGTTATCTGGTTTGGTATTGATGAGGCGTCCAAATATGCATTAATCGCCTTTGGCACGTTTACCCCTACAGTAGTCGCCACGTATGGTGCCGTTGATAATGTGGATCGCTCGCTGATTCGCATGGGGCAAAGTTTTTCCTTGTCGTGGTTATCAATCGTACGCAAAATCGTCATACCCGGTGCCATGCCAGGTATCCTTTCCGGGTTACGTGTCAGTCTTGCGATCGCCATAATCCTGCTGGTTGCCGCTGAAATGCTGGGGGCAGAATATGGCATTGGAGCCTACATACTGGAGGCTGGATCTCTTTATGACCTTGAGCGGTTGTTTACCGGCGTTTTCATTCTGTCCGCGCTGGGTGTCACGGTCAGTTGGCTTATCGGTTTGCTGGAGCGCCGTCTGCTTCGGTGGAGAAGCTGAATTAGTGCAAGGCTATGGCAAGCCCTGTTGACATGAGTTCGCAGGGTTGGGCTAGGCCTGAAAGTACTTTTGTTTCGACTCAAGAAAGTGGTTGATATGATTGCAAGTGCGGTCAAGTACCCACGCCTTGTGAGTATGCTTATGACTGACTGGAATCATGCCCAGCGATGTAACAAGGACAATTCGTGCATTGAGACTCTCCAGATCTTGCTGCCCGTCGCTATATTCAAGCCTGGCAGAATGAATTTGGGTGACCGGTAGCGATTGTTCTCTAACTTTGCCCAGATGATGGTGCCGCAGCCAGCACCGATTGTGCGGCAGGCTGATTCGCAAGCGTGTCTGTTCGAGATGGAGCGCGGTCTGGGTGAGTAAAAAGCAAACAATAAACGATAGTGCTACGTGATCTTGCGGAGGTATTTCTTCGATGAGAACACGAAACATGTACAGGCCCGAAACAAGAATAGATACAGTTAGCCACGCAAGTGCACGTCGCGGCAGCGGCAGTGCCATGTTTAACTCAGTGATGCTGTCTTGAGAGTGCATGACAATTCCAATACGCACTGGCTGTGGAATTGTGTATCAGCAGGTTTCGGGCCTGATTGGTATTTTGGAACGTTTCTGAACCTTTTTTATGGTTTTATGGGCACTCTGCGGTCGAAGGCAGCTCGCCGTCGAGGAGAAAACTGCTCACCATCTCATCGATACAAGCACTCTTTTCGTTGAAAACGCTGGTGTGCCCTTCGTGAGCGGAGCGTATGAATACACCGCCAATGGAAGCTGCCATGTCCTCTGACCACGCCACGGGGGTCTGGGCATCCGATGTCCCGCCGATAACGAGGGACTGGGGTGCCGAGCGGGTGGTAATAATCGGAAGAGGATTGGTGGAGGCTGGCCAGCTTGTGCATGAGGCAGTTATCGATATGGACGCTTCGGCAAATAAATCCGATAAGTTGTTGTAGCGAGCCAGGTTAGATGTTAACTCACCCAATGATAGGCGCTGCGGATCATCCTCACAAATAACTGCGTATTGAGCGGTTAAGCTGTCTTCAGCATCGTCTTCGAATACCTCCTGCGCCAGTTGTGCAAACTCAAATAAAGCATCTCGATCATCGTTGAGTAGGTACTGAGTGAGTGGGGCGATGAGAAAGTCTGCAAATTCCGGCTCCTGAACACCTGCAACTAACAGTGCCCCAAGAATTTCGAATGTCTGCTCGTCCTCATTCTGAAGTAACGTGTTGATACGAGTCAGTAAGCTTGTGAGCAAAATCTCACCGGTACACTCTGGCTCAGAGATAGAACATTGGCTTAACATGTTTTCAAGGTTTGTCTGCATGGCAACAAGCCCGCCTTCAGCGAGCAGGTTGGCTGAGGAATCCGGACTTATACTGGCATCGAGCACAATTCGTCCACTGGTTTCCGGAAACATCTGGAGATAGAGTGCAGCGAGTCGAGTGCCATAGGAGTAGCCTATGAAATGCAGGTCAGGTTGAGCCATTGCCTTGCGCATCTCTTCCATGTCTCGCACAACATTCATGGATCCCAGCTGCTTCAGATAGTCACCATACTTTGCAAGGCAGGCATCGAAAGCCGCCTGAGACTGGTCTACGTAAGCGCTTATTGCTGACTCATCAACGAGATAATCATCCAGATCATCGATGCCTTCGGCACGACAGTCAACAGGTCGACTCTCGCCGATTCCGCGTGGATCAAAGCCGACCAGATGATAGCGTGCTCGAATAGCATCAGGTATGTTGCTGGCCTCCTTGAATACTCTTATCAGTTCTGTACCGGATCCGCCCGGGCCGCCTGGATTAAAAAAAAGGCTTTCCGTCGTGTCCGCTGATGAAGACTGTAAACGGTTGATGGATAGCATCAATGTCTCAGAATCCACTGCATCGTAATCAATGGGTACTGCCAATGTGGCGCATTGGAGATCCTGATCGTAGACGCATGGTTGCCAATCGATGGTCTGCTCCACTGGTTGCGGGTCGTCGGATGAACAGGCAACAAGCAGCGAGAGGCTACAGAAAACGGGGTAAAGTAATTTTTTGTGTATCATGATTTCGTTCCAGAAAAGGCACAAGGCCGGAGCAATTAAACGTTATGTGGTCACGACGAATAGTTCAGTAACGAAATGTAGAGAGTCGAGGGTTAAGCATTGAAAAAAGCGCTGGTTACGAGCTGTTACAGAAATCTCTCGTTGGCCGTGTCTTAATGGCTCACCGTAAAGCCAAATAGAGAAAATCGGTCTATGTGTAAATCCAGTGAATATTTGCGACTTCGTGCACCCGGCTTGCGTGTGAGACTGACTTGTGCGCTAGGTTTAATTTTCGTTTCCAGTGTGTCGCTAGCCGGAAACAGTTCCAGCGATCTCAATATTGACAGTCAATCTCGAAACGAGAATGGAGGTTTTTTTGAACTTGGCGTCGTTGTTGAGGGCGGGCGTTTTATTCGACATCGCCTGGATCCCGATGAGTCTGATGATATTTCGTTGGGAGTAGGCCTGGATTTTAGTGCTGGGTACCGCTATGGCCCGTTGTTTGTCGAGGCTACTCAAAGCTCCTTTGGTGGCCTGAATGCAGGAATAACAATCGTAGAAAATGAGCACTGGGAACTGGATTTTTTGCTTGCAACTATATCTGGCAATGTGACAGTCGAGTCGGATGAACCGCCAGCACCGGTAACGGAAAGCGAACGTAATAAGGCTCTTGTGGAACGGGATGATCTTTATATTGCCGCTGGCGCGCGTGTTACTGGCTATTTTGATGACAATATCGTACAGCTAGTGCTTGGCAGCGATTGGTATGAAGGCAGTGGTGTTCTGGGAAGCCTTCGTGCTGGAAGGCAATGGCAGTTAGGAAACTGGAATGCGCAGGCAATTGCCAGTGTGGGATACCAGTCCTCTGAGTTCAATGATTACCAATATGGTATTGATGTTGATGAGCAGTCGGAGCGATTTCCGGCTTATAGCCCCGGTAACGCATGGATTCCGCGGGTCGAATTCGGCCTTAGTGTCCCGCTTAAAGAGAACTGGGTATATACATCCCGCATACGTTATACGCAGTATCCCGATTCGGTTGCTGATAGTCCGTTAGTTAATCGCAACGAAGCATTTTCTCTACGCACAGGCATCTATTATGTCTTCTAGTCTGTGGGGTCTTCTTGATCGGTCAGGATTGTTCGCCTGCTATCAGCTAAAATACAGACGTTTGCTGCTTGCTCGTCGCGTATCAATCACGGGTGTTTTTATCTTCTGTGTTGGCTGGCCATTGTCAGCACTTACGCAGAATGACATGAAGCTCATCGTAAAACCTGATTCGTGCGTAGCATTGCATCGAGGACAGCAATGTTTTATGCGTGTGCAACTGTCATGGAACGCAGCAGCGGGCAGCGAGCTATGTATCCACGCCAACAATGATGATGAACCTATGGTTTGCGTCCAGGCAGGTGCAAGTGAAGTTACAGTGGAATACGCTTCCGAAACCTCGATACTCTATAGCCTGAAAGAAAAAGATACAACTCAAGCACTGGCTGAAGTCACGGTACGTACGGCATGGGTGTACCGTACCGGTCGTCGAAGCTCCAGTGGTTGGCGGCTTTTTTGATTGGGGCGCTACAATGGAACAAACCAACATACTCGTAGTAGAAGACGATCGATCCCTGGCTCAGTGGATAGCGGATTATCTTACTTCGCATGATTACTGCGTAACGCTGGCAACTCGAGGTGACGATGCCATTACCCTCGTCCGTGAGGATCGTCCGGATGCGGTGATTCTGGATCTTAATTTGCCTGCTGTCAGCGGCCTTGATGTCTGTCGTCAAGTCAGAGCCTTTTACGACAAGCCTATAATCATGCTGACTGCTCGTGATGCTGAAACAGATGAGGTGCTTGGACTGGAGACCGGTGCCGATGATTACTTGACCAAGCCAGTCAGGCCTGCCATCTTGCTTGCTCGATTGAAAGCGCTGATTCGCCGGCAGGCTGGTAGTGCCTATGAATCTGCTATTACTATCGGTGTTTTACGTGTCGATTTCGCCTCTCGTTCAGTTTACCTTGCCGAAAATAGAGTTGAGCTGACAAGCCATGAGTTCAATGTGTTGTGGCTTCTTGTCCAGCATGCTGGTGAGCCGCTCGACCGTCAAACACTCATTAGTGAAATAAGAGGCATTGAGTATGATGGCTTTGATCGCTCTGTGGATATTTGTATCTCACGATTACGAAAAAAACTGGATGATGTCGCTGAAACGCCCAGGCGTATTAAAACCTTGCGTGGTGTAGGCTACGTTCTGGTTCGTGATGCCTGGTAGCTAAAGGCAATGTATCGGCTAAGAATATCCTTGATTCTTGCAGTACTGGTATCTGTGATTGGTACCGGGTGGCTGGCTGATAGACTCTTTAGCCGATGGGCTAACGATGAAATGGAGCCGGATAAGCTTTTGCAATTACATGGTGAAACACTTGTAACACTGTTGGAAGAAGGTTTGCTGAGCGTGGAGGCGTTGCAACAGCTCAAGGATGAGGGCATAAATATCAGGCACGCCGTCCGGCAAGTCGATGATGGCAAGTCTTTCAAAGGTGTGGATAACACTGAATCGGTTTCTCTTTTCGAAATCGATGATTTACCCTTGCCAGTCAGTCTACGGGATCAATTGCTTGCCGGTAAGGAGTTGATGCTGGAATCCAATGACAGTTTCCATTGGTATCAGCGTGTAGGCTCGGGCAACGAGGTGCTTTCGATTTCCCGCAGTTCAGTGTCGGAAAAAAGTCAGTCCATACAGCTAGTATTTACGCTTCTCTTTTATTTTTGCGTAGCCGGGCTAATTCTGGCGTGGGTTTACCCGCTTGTTCGCCAACTTCGCCGCCTTGGAGCGGCGGCTGAATTTTTAGGTAAGGGTGATTTATCACGGCGAATTCCTACTCGTACCGGTAGTCGGCTGCACGATCTTGAGTCTCAATTCAATCGTATGGCGCAACGGCTGCAGCAACTTGTTGAAGATAACAAGTTGTTGTGTAGCGCCGTGTCTCATGATTTGCGTACGCCCCTGTCTCGCTTGCGTTTCGGTATCGACGCCCTGCATGAGAAGCTTAATGTGAAAGAGGAGCTTAGCCTCACTGACCGAAGGGACGCAAGAAGGTACCTGGATCGCATCAGTGATGATCTGGTGTTGATGGAGGGTCTGGTATCAGCGTTGCTGGAATTCGCAAGACTCGATCAAAACCTGCATAGCATCCCGTTAGCCCCCGTTAAGCTACGCGACATAATTGGTAAAGAGTCGTCAGGTCAGATTCATGGAATGATGAAGATTCGAGTTGAACTGGAGGCGGATAATGATGTTGTTCTGGGCGAGGAACGCTATGCACGCATGCTGTTGCGCAATCTTGTAGAGAATGCTGTTCGATTTGCTGACAAAGGTGTCGTTATTCGTCTTTTTGAACAAGCCGGTGAGCTTGTTCTCAGTGTGGAAGATGATGGTGCCGGATTTGATGCGGATAATATGCAGCAGCTTGTCAAGCCATTCGAACGTGGTCGTCAACCGTTCGATGAAACCGATGCAGGATATTTGCCCATGACGGGTAAAGGTTATGGTTTAGGGCTTGCGATTGTTGAGCGCTTGTCTCAATGGTTCAACGCGCGTTTGAAGCTAGGATCAAGTGAAGATCTTGGTGGGGCCAAGGTAGCCGTGCACTTTAAGCCGCACAGGGTTTGAATCCCCGTTTTCATTGTCACAATCTTCATCGAAGACATTCGGTCTTTATTCTCTGTAGTAGGTGATGATGTAAAAAACAAACGATGCGTGATGCGTATCACATAATAGTGCGTGATTCCGATTCAATGTCTGGGCGTTCAACCTGCCTGATGCAAGTCATCTTCTGTGAGGAGCATCGATGCTATTCAGCCATCTGACACGGGTTGGACCGGACGTAGATTAAAGATATCTACACGCTGCCAGGTTTGCAGACACAGGGCTTTGCTGGAATACGCCGCTGTGGAGGAGAGAGCGATTTTGTTGAAAGTTGATCTGATTGGCATCGACTAGGAAAACCTACCCGAAAAGTTAATGAACAAATGCCCCTGATTCTACTTTCGTAGCAGGATTTTCAATCGGCGTGTAGTACAAATGAGTTATGGGGTGACAAGCTTGAATTACATAAACTACCGCTTCGGGAGTTCAGAAGCTTTCGAATTTTCTCTTCCAATAGGTTTTAGGACATGGAGTAAGTTGGCGACCAGGGACGGTCATTTTTTAGAATGAACCTGGCCCCGCATCGTCCGGGCAATACCCGCATTTATAGTAGGCACCCGCAAAAGCTATCCAAAGATAACTGCTTTCATTTTGCAGACGTTGTGCCGCCTCATCTAAACCTGTCCCTCTGCTCAAGTCGTTTTTCAGCTTGAGCTCGTAGACAGTCTCTCAAGCTTTCATCTTGGCGGGTTGGCCAGTATCTTCAAGATGACAACTCACCTGACGTAAATCATGTCGCTGTGTCAGCTTTGGTATGTCGACTTTGCAAACCGGCATGACATGGGGACAGCGAGGATGGAAATGGCAGCCTGATGGCGGATTGAGAGGTGAGGGTATTTCACCAGCGATCGGGGTAAAGTCGCGTTTGCGCTGATCGAGCCGTGGCACTTCAGCCAGCAATGCCCTGGTATAGGGGTGTTGAGGATTGTCGAACAGCGCTTCGGTACGCGCAGATTCGACGACGCGGCCGAGGTACATGATCACAATGCGATCGGCGATATGTTCGACGACACTGAGATCGTGCGAGATAAACAAGTACGTCAGCTCGAACTGTTCACGTAAATCCATAAACAGGTTCAATACCTGCGCCTGTATCGACACATCGAGCGCGGCGATCGCTTCGTCGCAGACCAGAAATCGTGGTCGGACCGCGATTGCACGACCAATCCCGATCCGCTGTCGCTGTCCGCCCGAGAACTGGTGTGGATAACGTTGTTTCAGCAATGGATCAAGCCCGACTTTCATCATAACGTCGTCAACATAGTCTGAAAGCCCGGCACGGTCGGTCAGGCCGTGAACGAATGGCGCCTCGCCTATAATCTGCTCAACACGCATACGTGGATTCAGGCTGGCAAAAGGATCCTGGAAAATCATTTGCACGGCAAGCGCTGCGGCTTTGCGTTCGGTGCCACGGTTGTCTTTCGTATCTTTTCCATCAAGCAGTACCGTACCGCTTGTTTGAGGGAGAATTCCAGCGATCATACGACCGAGAGTCGATTTGCCACATCCGGATTCACCAACCAGTCCGACCACTTCGCCGGGATTAATCGTTAGGTTGACATTGTCAACTGCATGCACCACCTCGTCATGCATGTCGGCTCCCAGACGGTGCGCAATCCTGCCGGCCAGGTCGAGCCGTTTGACGAATTTTTTCGACAAACCTCTGACTTCAATAATTGCTGTCATGCTGGCGTCTTCGTGTGTTGCGGGTAGAAACACCGCGTGACATGGCCCGACGCATCGGTTGTAATGCCGGGTTCCGTGCCGCACTTGTTGTCGCCGTGTGTGCAGCGATCACGAAAGGCGCAGCCTCTTGGCAGAGCAAGCATGTCTGGCGTCATACCCGGTATCTGTGTCAGACGCTGTCCACGCCGATTGGCCGACGGCACCGAGCCCAGTAAACCCACAGTATATGGATGACGTGGGTGATCGATGACATCGTCAGTCAGGCCTGCTTCGACGACCCGTCCCGCGTACATGACCGCTATTCGGTCAGCAAGGCCAGCCACAACCGCAAGATCATGGGTAATCCAGATCAGTGCGGTACCTCGTTCACGGCAGAGCTTCTGTGCGACATGAACAATTTGCGCCTGTATGGTCACATCAAGTGCCGTGGTCGGCTCGTCAGCGATCACAAGGTCCGGGTTATTAAGAAACGCGATGGCAATCGCCACTCGCTGACGCATGCCACCTGAGAGCTCATGGGGATAAGCACGCAATCGTTGTTCCGGGCTTGCAATACCAACCTGAGCCAGGCCATCTCTCGACCGCGTCCAGGCCTCTTTGCGTGAAACCTTTTCATGCGCCAGGATGGCCTCGATCATTTGCGTATCGATCCGCAGGACCGGGTTAAGTGTCATCATCGGATCCTGAAAGATCATGGCGATCCGGGAGCCACGCAGGGATTGCATGTGCCGTGGTTCCAGTGTCGCAAGGTCATCTCCATGAAAAAGAATACGACCCTCTACAATCCTTCCCGGAGGATCCACCAGGCCTATGATGGAAAACCCCGTCACTGATTTGCCCGAACCCGATTCACCAACCAGGCCCATTACTTCCCCACGGTTCAGACTGAAACTAACGTCGTCTACGGCGCGAACCACACCGGCACGCGTAAAGAACTGGGTTTTCAAACCCTCGACCGCAATGACAGTCAACGTTTCAGCCTCGGGTTTAGTACATCGCGCAACTGGTCGCCAACCAGATTGATCGAAACAATGGTCAGAAGCAGTGCAAGACCGGGAAAGAAGCTGATCCAGTAACGCCCGGACATCATGTATTCAAACCCGTTTGAAATCAGTACACCGAGTGATGGCTCTGTTTGCCGGAGCCCAACGCCCAGAAAGCTCAAGGTCGATTCCAGTGCAATGGCCGACGCTGTTTGCACGGTGCCAATCACAATCAACGGTGCCAGACAATTCGGCAGCACATGCCTGAACACGATTCTCGTCGTTGACAGGGCAAGACAGCGTGCCGCTTCAACGTATTCCCGTGAACTTTCAACCAACGCTGTCGCTCGTACCGTACGCGCATAGTAGGCCCATTGAGCAGCAACCAGCGCAATGATAATCTTGTCTATGCCTCGTCCGAGGATCGCGACCAGTACCAGTGCAATCAGCACCGCCGGGAAAGACAACTGTATATCCACAGCACGCATGATGAATGCATCGATCCGTCCACCGGAATACGCTGCTGTCAGTCCGATAACCGTGCCGATGATCAATGCAATGAACCCTGCCGCCAAACCCACTGTCAGAGATATGCGAAGGCCATACAGGATGGCCGAGTACAGATCCCGGCCCGCACCATCCGATCCCAGCCACATTGTATAGCCAGTATAAGTTTCGGATCCGGGTGGCAACTTACCGTCCATGACATCGACCTGTGCGAGATCGTAGGGGTTCTGCGGCGTGATCCATGGGGCAAGCGTTGCCAGAATAACAATGATCACCAGAACAACCAGCGCACCAAGCGCAATGCGGCTTTCACAGAATTCTGACCAGAATCGTTGAAGCGGAGTCTCCTTTAGCGCGTTAGCCCGGGTTTTCATACGCCCTGATCTCTGAGCCGTACCCGCGGATCGAGTACGGAATAAAGAATATCCACCACCAGATTAATGACCACGAAAAGCAGCACAATGATCATCAGGTAGGCAACGACGACAGGTCGGTCCAACTGCAGTAGGGAATCTATCAATAGTTTGCCCATCCCCGGCCAGGCGAAAATGGATTCCGTAACGACCGAAAACGCGAGTAGACCTCCAAACTCCAGCCCCAGTACCGTGACGATGGGTATCAGGATATTTTTCATCAAGTGCACACTGATCACCCGATGCTCGGGCAAACCTTTGGCACGCGCGAACTTTATGTAGTCCTGATGCATAGCCTCACGCACACCGGCTCGCGTCAGCCTGATAACCAGGCTGATGTTCGTCAACGCAAGGTTAAGCGCAGGCAAAAAAAGATGGCTAAGTCCATCGCGTGTCCACAAGCTCGATTCAATACCCAGGAATACGGCAGTATCACCACGACCGGTTGATGGCAGCCATCCCAGTATCACGGCAAACAGCATGATCATCATGAGTCCGACCCAGAAGGTCGGTAATGAAAACCCGAGAATGGAACCTGCAACAATTCCCTTGGAAAGCGTTTTTTCGGGATACAGCCCGGCATACAACCCCAATGGAATACCCAGAACGATGGCCATAAACAGGGATAACAAAGCCAGCTCGACGGTAGCGGGCATGTACTGAAGGATCAGCTGCAGGGCAGGTTCGCCAAAAATAAACGATTTACCGAAATCACCTGTCGCAACACCCTTCAGAAAATAAAGGTACTGCTCTGCGATGGGACGATCAAGCCCTAGTGCCTGAATGGTTCGCGCGATTTCAGCCTGGTCAGCTTCCGGACTGATCAGCATATCAACCGGATCACCAATCACGTTAACGCCAAAGAAAACGATCATTGACATCAGAAAGACGACCAGCACAGCCTGCAATAGCCGGCGGATAATGAAGGCTGTCATGATGTGGGGCGAACGATGTCAGGTAACGATGATGTCGGGGGCAATAGTAGCCCCCGGAACATCAGTCCTTAAACCGTCACTCTTTGGCAATGCCGATGGCCAATGTGTACTCGTCGGTTCGAGGCAGGTAAGTCAGGCCTTTTCGGGTACCCCATGTACTGACCTGGTAATGGGTCGGAATGATGGCAACATCTTCTATCGCCATCTCGGTTGCCTCAGCCAGTAAATCCTGACGCTTGACATCATCCACTGTGCTCAGTGCTGTGTCGAGCAGCGTATCAAAGTCAGCATTGGAATAACGCCCCCGGTTCGATGAACCCCAACCCTTTTCAGGTGTAAACGTTGCGATCAGTGATTTCAACGGAGATGAAGCTTCACCAGAACCGGCACCCCAGCCCACCAGTATGAAACTGAATTCTGGTGTGTCGTTCGGACCACCTTTGGAGGCACGTCCGAAGTAGACCGAACGAGGCATGGTTTCAACCGTCGTCTTGATGCCGATGCGAGTCAGCATCTGACCGATGGCCTCAGCTATCTTTGCATCGTTGATATAGCGGTCATTAGGTCCGTGAATCGTCAATTCGAACCCCTCAGGATAGCCAGCGGCTGCCAGCAGCGCTTTCGCACCTTCCGGATCGTATTCGACGGGTTCAAGCTTGTCTGAGACACCAAAAAAACCGTCTGGCAGAAGCTGGCCTGCCTTGATAGCGATACCTTCCATTACCCGATCAACGATAGCATCGCGATTGATGGCCATCGAGATGGCTTTGCGAACTTCAAGCTTTTGCAGTGGATTATCGATGGGTCCGCCACCGTTGGCTTTAACAAATGGCGAATCGGTACGATCATGATCGAGGTGCAAGTAGATGACGCGATTGGATACACCTTGACTCAGGCTGACATCATCGTTCTTTTCCAGCGTCGTCACATCTGTTGTTGGTACCGATGCAATAACATCGACATCACCTGCCAGCAAGGCCGCGACGCGTGCAGGACCTGACGAAATGGGCTTGAACGTTACAGTTGACCAGATGGGCTTCTCTCCCCAGTAGTCATCGTTACGCTCGATGACAATGGAATCTCCGGGTTTATAGCTGACAAATTTGAACGGTCCGGTTCCCATAGCGGCCTTGCCGTCATTATAGTCAGCGGTCGTCGCTGCACAGCCCACTTCATCCGACACGATCGTAACGGTTGAAACATCATTACCCATCAACGGATAAGGTGCTTCCGTTTTGAAGTGGACGGTGTAGTCATCAATTTTTTCGACGCTCTTGCCTTTCGTATACGTCGCAAAGGAAGACGGTGAGTTAGGGACATTGGGTGCGCGGTCCCAGGTGCAAACGACATCGTCTGCTGTAAAGTCGCTACCATCATGGAACTTTACGCCTTCGCGCAATTTGAATTCCCAGGTCAGATCGTTTAGCGGTTCCCATGAAACGGCGAGGCCAGGTTCGAGTTGTTGTAGCTCGTTTTGCAGGATGAGCCGGTCGAAAATGTGGCGGGCCATGGCGTTGTTAGGCCCAAGATTATGAAAATGCGGGTCCATTGCCGTTGGCTCCGACGCAAGGCCAATGGTCAGTTCGTCGGACCAGGCTGTTCCAGCCATCATCGCCGAGGCAAGGAGTGCCCCCAGAGTGTTTCTATAGATCATAGTTTGGATCCTTTTGGTTATTACCGCCCACCATGTCACTTGGTGCGTTTGTTTTACCGTGAATATTGCCGTAGTGAAAAACCGTGTCTCGCTTCAGTCCTGATCACTATACTCAACAACGAGCCATTCGAGAAGTTATCAGTTGAGTGTGTCTGCACCAACAGGCCATTGCGCATCTGCATCCAATGGAAAACTCGGGCGAGGCACCCTCGTCAGCGGCCAGCGTTCCAGAACCGGAGACGTCAATCCCTGTGTATCAACCTCATAGACCTGCTTCGATGGAAACCAGGGGATAAAGCCTGCCCTGAAATGTCCGCGAGATTTCACAACGACGGTATGGGCTTCCCCGATATTAAGATCAAACATCTCAAAAAGAACCGGGTCGGCAGTCTGGGCGCGATCGGATAAGACCACGACTTTCAGCCCGCCAATGGCCAACAGGGCACAAGCGCCTAGCTTCAAGCGTCGCCCCGCAAAAATCCCCAGCCTGCCCGTAACGTCACCGTCGTGCAGGGCAATCACTTTTGCCGCTGCCTCGTAAGGCACATCCCATTGCTCCCAGGTATGTTGACCTGATGAGCGATTGAATCGGGCTGTAAATTCTGTACCCGCACCAAGTTGCTGCGCCTCTGCTGCAAGCTCCGGATCGAAGAATGAACCATAAAAAATATGATCAGCGCCAGCATCTACCAGTGCTGCGAGTAATTCCGTTGTTCGCCCGGAACCACCACCACCGGGGTTGTCACCGGCGTCTGAGAAAATGACAGGCTTTCTGTTTCTATTTTTTGCCAGCGTAACTGCCTCTTTGATCGAGGTCAGCGAACGGACAAATCGCTCACGCATCTGCCAGGCCATCGTCGCAATATCAGTCGCCAGTGATTCTGCAACGGATAGATCATCGCGTGCTGTTACGACTATGGATATGCCGTTTTCGGGTACGTCTGAGAAAATGAAGTTACCGAAGATGGAAACATTCAGGATTGCCCCGGCAAGCTCCGCCTGTCGCTTCTGACCATAGTCAATTAATTCACCGTAGGGACCTGCCGCCGTCAGCAGATTAACCGACGCCGGTGCCAGTGGCAGTTTGACATGCGCAACGCTTGGGCTTGCTAGTCCGGCAATAATACAGCGCAGTGCGAAAGCCGCTTCTTCTCCACGCTCAATCATGTCGACATGCGGATTGGTTCGATAGCCACAGATCAGATTGACCGATTGCGTCATCGCGTCAGAAATATTTCCATGCAGGTCAAGGGTCTGAACAACAGGTACATCAGGGCCTACTTTCTCACGTACACGGGTAGCAAGCTCACCATCCGGATCGTCAAGGTGGGTGGCTACCATGGCACCATGATGGCACAGGTACACCGCATCCACTGGCTCGTCCAGACCGGCAAGTATGTCATCTGAATAGCGTTCGAATACCGTCTCTTCAACCGGTCCATAAGGGTGACAGGCGGCCAGTAGTATCGGCACGGGAGTCCAGGGGCCAGTTGCATCCATCGCACGCACAAACGCTGCAAATTCCTTTGCCAGTAAGGGTGTTTCCGATCGGGCTTCAGCCAGTAAGTCGTCCCCTTTGAGCCAGGTTAGGCTGTCAAATTCTGCCTGGGTGGCCGGGCGTGCATAACGGTTGGACTCGAGAATCATGCCCATCAGCGCAACGCGTGGTGGCGACATGATCGTCAGACCTCTTGCACAACAATCGGTGGCTTAACGCCCTCAGGCAAGGGCGACTCGTAGGGTGTCTTTTGTAGATGCGCCCGATGTGCAGCCCTGGCAGCTTCGCGCAGCGATTGATCTTCGATCGCGCGTTTCGCGGTAGCAGCCATGGCCTTCGCGGCATAAATCATCCCTTTGTGTGCCGCCGGTGTTTTGCCCTGGGCAACGGTTTGCCAGGTATGAAATGGCGTACCTACAGCGCAGGTGGCAACCCGAGCCTGTACCGTCGGTACGGCCCAGCTGGTATCACCAACGTCGGTTGATCCCTCACCACCATCACCCGGCAAATCCAGTGGTGCAACGAAATCACACAGTGCTAGTCCCTTGTCTGGCGGTGGCATGCCACAGCGTCTGAAAGAGACAGCAATGTCCTCATCCGTGAGTGTTTTCTGCATTTCCCGAGCAAATGTCCGATCGGCATCGTCAAACTCAACAGGGCCCAGATGTTCAAGTTCTTCCTGCATGGCCTCTTCCAGAGGTCGGTTGCCCAGCAGGTTCGAGACTCCGGTAAACACTCTGGACTCGACGGTTGTTTCAGTCATGAGTGCGGCGCCTTCAGCGATTTTCTTTACCCGCTCAAGCAAGGAGCGCATGCCGGGAAGATCACGTGCCCTGACCAGTTGCCTCACGGTGGCCTGATGCTGAACCACGTTGGGAGCCACACCACCGGCGTCCAGGTAGGCATAGTGCACGCGCGCATCATCCGGCATGTGCTCGCGCATATAATTTACACCGACGTTCATCAGCTCGACTGCATCCAGCGCACTGCGCCCCAACTCAGGAGCACCCGCCGCATGAGCAGCTTTGCCATGAAACGTGAAATCTATACGGGTATTAGCCAGTGAATTTGCCTTGTTGACTGACGTGAAGGTGGCTGGGTGCCAGGATATTGCAAGGTCTACGTCATCAAACAATCCGTCTCTGACCATGAATGCCTTGGCAGCACCACCTTCTTCAGCCGGGCAACCGTAGTAGCGTACACGTGCCTTGACGCCGGTCTCCGCCAGCCAGTCCTTTACGGCGGTGGCTGCAAGCAGCGCCGCTGATCCCAGTAAGTTGTGGCCACATCCATGACCATTTCCACCACTTTCCAGCGGTTTGGGTTCAGCGATTCCAGGCTCCTGGCTTAAGTAGGGCAGAGCATCAAATTCGCCGAGGATAGCAATCACCGGGCCTTCTTCACCGGCTTCACCCAGCACAGCCGTTGGAATGCCCGCGGCATTTTCGGTGACACGAAATCCCTGCTTGTCCAGCATGGCTTTATGTTCTGCAACGGATTTATATTCGTTGTAAAGCGTTTCGGGAACATCAAAAACCCGATCAGATAGCCCGATAAAATCATTACTATGATTGTCGACATACTCCCAGATAACATTTGAATTTCGCATCGCTTCACTCCGGCTGCTTTTCGTCGCCTGTAAAAAGTGTTAACTGCTGTTCGCATGAGCAGTTAATCGGATATAGCGATAATATGCAATACCATGGGTAAAGCCGCAAATGGACCTGGATAGCCTATCGGTCTCCAAACATATCCCCTAATCCACCAAGAACGGAGCCTTCGCCTTGCGCGCCGCCAACGGATGCAGCTTGCATGACTCTATTAGCCAGGCGTGAGAACGGCAGGCTTTGTAAATACACCGTGCCGGTACCTCGCAGGGTTGCGAGAAATAATCCCTCGCCACCGAATACCATGGATTTCAAATTACCAGCACGTTCTATGTCGTAATCGATACCAGGAGTAAACGCAGCCAGGCATCCGGTATCTACTCGTAGTGTCTCGCCACGCAGTTCCCGTTTGATGACTGTGCCGCCAATATGGATAAAGGCTTTGCCATCACCCTTCAGTCGCTGAAGTATGAACCCCTCACCACCGAAAAAACCGGCACCCAGCTTACGTTGAAATGCGATATCTACCGAGGTGCCGAAAGCTGCGCAAAGAAACGCATCTTTCTGACAAATGAGTTCCTCGCCCTCGGCGGCCATGTCAACGGCTATGATACGACCAGGGTAGGGTGCTGCAAATGCAACTCGCCGTTTACCGGTGCCTGAATTGGTGAAATGCGTCATGAAGATTGACTCACCGGTTAGAACGCGTTTACCGATGTTTACCAGGGAATCCAGAATTCCTCCAGCGGGTTTAGAGCCGTCGCCCATGCGAGTCTCGAAACTGATCCCATCTTCCATATAGTTCATGGCGCCCGCTTCAGCGATGACAACTTCTTTTGGATCAAGCTCTACTTCGACGATTTGCATATCATCGCCGAATATTTCATAGTCTACTTCGTGGCATCGCATAGTGTCGATCTCCCATGTAAATTATTCGGTGTTTACTATATCAAGTCCTGCCATTTTTAAGCCCATGTTCATGTAGCTCGCCACTATGAATAGCGAACCGATGGAAGAATTCTGACGCACGGGCACATCGTCGAGTTTGCTTGCCGTTTGATGTCCAGGTCCTGCATGGATACCAGAGTAGGCTAGTGCATGGCTATAAGTGCCCGGTTACTCCTGCGTAGCAGAATGACAGTCGTGTCATTACTTCATGTCTTTGCACTGTATGCTGTGCAATTTATAAAGAGCTTCATAAATTGATGAACGGCAAAGCCGAGTCACCTCATCCCGGTTTGAGCTTTGGTGCTTTTGTACTGATGATGGCTGGGTTTATGGCGCTCAATGGTCTGGCTGTGGACACCATGCTGCCAGCGCTTCCTGCTATCGGTGATGATCTTGGAGTCGAAAATCCCAACAGTCGCCAGTGGGTCATTACCAGTTATCTGTTGGGTTTTGGAATCTTTCAGCTGATTTATGGCCCCCTCTCTGATCGCTTTGGCCGTCGGCCAGTTCTGTTGCTGGGGGTGTCAATCTACATTGTGTTCAGCTTGATAACCGTGTTTGCCGGCAGTTTCGAGACGGTCGTTTTATCGCGTTTTTTACAAGGTGCCGGAACAGCTGCGTCTCGTGTTCTTGTTATTGCCATTGTACGTGACTGTTACTCGGGCAGAAAGATGGCCAAGGTGATGTCACTGTCATTCATCATCTTTCTTTTGGTGCCCATTCTGGCACCTGCCATTGGCCAGGGCGTGATGCTGTTCTTTAGCTGGCATTGGATTTTCCTGGGGCTGGCGATTTACGCAATGGGGTTGACGTTCTGGGCGTGGCGATATTTGCCTGAGACGCTACAAGGGGAGCATCGTTTGCCATTGTCATTGGCTCGTGTAAACACGGCTTTTTTACTTGTGGTTACCACACGCCAGTCACTCGGATACTCAGTGGCCATGATGCTAATGATGGGAACGATATTCGGTTACATTAATTCAGCTCAGCAGCTATTTGCAGATACCTTTAACACTCCACAATTATTTACGGTGTATTTTGCGATGACCGCGTTGAGTATGGCTTTCGCTTCGCTTCTCAATGCACACATCGTTGAGCGTCTGGGTACGCGTCTGGTTTCTCATACTGCCATGTGCGCTATGTTGGTCGTATCTCTTCTCCATTGGGCTCTGGCGTTATCAGGTAACGAAACGCTAACCGCATTCGTTGTATTCCAGTCGCTTAGTATGTTTTTCTTTGGACTTGCCAGCCCTAATTTTGGTGCGATGGCCATGGAACCCGTGGGTCATATCGCTGGTACTGCCTCATCAGTACAGGGTTGCATTACTACGGTAGGAGGGGCAATTCTGGGTTACTTGGTCGGTCAGGCATTCGATGGTACGGCTGTGCCATTCGCTTTTTCGTATGTACTGCTTTGCCTTGCTAGCCTTGTCGTGTTGATTGTTACTGAGGGACGCCTGTTTCAACCCAAACACGGATCGGCCTAGGATCAGGCTTTTTAGTTAGCCCAATTTTTATTGCCCGTTATCAATATCGATCTGCTGCTGATGTTTTCTCAGACAGATGAGATTTCAAGAATCGACAGACCGACAACTTCACTCTGGATAGGCAGCGAAGTCGTCAGTCTGGTTGTTGGCCTTTTAAACGGATCAGCCTGAGAGTCAAGCTATCTAAATACCCGCCCGATAGTTAGATTGCATTCATCACTGGTCGGGTAGCTGTATGCCGGTAATTGCCCAGCCACCATCGGTTACTGGCGATGTAACAAGCAGTTTGTTGTCACCCAGACTGCGAAATCCTGCTGGGAAGCCCAGCCCTTCTACCGATTCCAGTACCCATGCCAGTTCGCCATCCGGGTCAGTGGCTTCCAGAAAATTTCCTCCGAAAGGAGCTACTGCGTACCCGCCAGCTGGGAGAGTCGCGATGGTGTCGTTATTGGAAAAACTGGATGTTTGAAATGACCAGTTGGCCAGTCCGGTTTCGAGACTGAACTCACTCACCGTGGATGTGTTTCCTGTTCTGGACCAACTGGCAAAGGCTCCATCACTGAGGGCCACCTGTGCTGAAATTCCGAACGTGACGCCATCGCCATTACCACTATCATCGAATACCCTATCCCAGGCAATAGTGATGTCATCGGGATCACTGGAGGAACCCACTCCTGTGAATAAAAGAGAATAGTCATCATCGTTGATATCCTTTCCGTTGATCAGCAAATGATCAGGCCCTGTGGCTGAGATCGACTCCGCCCGGCGCATGTCGGTTTCAAGCGTGTCGAGTATTTCCCCGGAATTGGTATCCATTCTCAGAACATAGACAACATCTACTCCATCTCCGGCTGATCGCTCAAATTGCTGGATCAAAAACAGGTTATTACCGATCAGTGCTACTTCTTCGTCGGTATCAAAAAATTCCAGGTCATCTTTTTCCCAAGCCAATTCCAGCTCATTGGATGCCGTGATACGAAAGCCTTTCTGCAAACCCCTTTCAAAGTGGATGATGATGCCGTCATCATTGATCAACAGTGATCCGGAAGCGCAGGGTGCAAGTACGCCCAGGCCCGGCTGCCATTGGTCCAGTATCTCGCCTGTTGTGCCATCGAAGAGTACGATATCGTCACTGCTGTCCTCGCCGGCTAATTCAAAATCGGCATTGAGCTGAGCAACGACGTCTCCATCTTCGGTAATTGCCGGGCCGCACTGATTGTTCATGAACGACTGACGCCATAGCACCTGGCCAGTGTCCGGAACCACCGCGGTCAGCCATTGAAAATTATCAAGCTCAGTGGAGCGTACCAGGGCAATGTCATCGGTGCCGATCAGCTCTGAACGCGCTGGTACAGAACCTGGAAATTCCTCACTCCATGCCACGGTAGGATCAGTATTTACCGGCACAGTATCTACAGTCTCTTCAGAAGTGGTCTCTTCGGCAGGATCAGTATTTACCGGCACAGTATCTACAGTCTCTTCAGGAGTGGTCTCACCGGCAGGATCATCCGATTCGCTGCAGGCAGCGAGCCCAAGCGAGGCAAGCAGGGCTATGACGAGACTCAAAGCTTTTCTATTGTGCTGGTTTGTATAGTTTGAGGTATCGCATGTGGTGTGATAATCACAAGCAACTGGAAACAACTTGAACATATTTAATCTCCCTTTCAAAGTTTTTCGATCTGAGTGATTGCTTGCCTCTCCATCCGCGACATTCCCATTAACGCAAGATCACGTCGGGTTAGTCGATAAACAACAGGAACAGGTAAGCCATGTGCAAAAATGCGTCATGCATTTGCACGACGGTTAGTGTCTCCAGATGATGTATCCGATTTGATAGTTACATTGAAGACTCTGTGCACGTTACTCGAGGCACTTTGTTGGCAACAACTGGCCAATGGTCCGGTCTGGGCTATTGATCCCACAGTGGGCCATGCCAGGATCGCTGAATAGGCTATGAACAGGGCTTATTTGCCTGTTTATCAGTAGACGGACTTGTACTAATGGTTAAGGGTGCGCCCGCGCACCTTGTCTAATTGCGTTGCGCAACACGGTTGGTCTGACGGGTTTGGTCAGGACTGGAAAAGCTGAAGCATCAAGCACTGCCAATGCATCCTGCGTAGACTCGCCACTGATAATAAAAACTGACGGCTTCGACGTACCCAGTTTGGGTAATAGTGCATCGAGCAACTGCAGTCCGTTCCAGCCTTGGCCTAACTGGTGGTCACAGAGAATCACGTCTGGCAACGTGAACTCTTCGTGTGAAACTGCTGACAGTACGGCCTCTGCGCTATCGTAGCCATCCGCGGTGCATTGCCAGAACTTTAGCACTTGCGACAGGCCTGCCAGTATGTTGGGATCATCGTCAATCACCAATACATGGGTTCCTGCCAGATCGAACTCGTCCGGTTCGCGAATTTCGATGGTTCGGCTTTGACTATCTATTCGATCCACGGAAACACTGAAACGAGTTCCCACTCCCACCTCTGAAACTAACTCAAAGCGATTTTCCATCAAATTGCACAGACGTTTGACAATAGACAGACCTAGTCCTACACCTGAGTCGGAACCCTCACTATTCGGACGGTCCAGCTGATGAAACTCGTTGAAAACCAGATCCAGTTGTTCCTGGTCGATGCCCGCTCCAGTATCTTCTACAACAATGCTTACCTGATCCTCATGCACACTTGTAGAAAGTCGGACATGACCCTTCTGGCAATACTTGGCGGCGTTGGCAATTACATTCTGGAGGATACGCCGCAGTAATGCTGGATCTGAGTGCACCCAAATCCTGGCGGGTTCGACAATCAATTCCAGTCCTTTTTGATTACATACAGGCTTAAACTCGTTCGCAATGGATTCGAACAGTTCATCGATGGCTATCGCGCATTTGTCAGCAGATATCACGTTTGCATCCAGCCTCGAGATATCCAGCATGCTGTCAAACATGGTGTTCAAAGAGTCAATAGAACGCTGCATGGACTCAAACACTTCCTGGCTTGACTCAGAGTGATGCGTGTGCCGAAGCGCATGGTTGAATAGCCCGATTGCGTGTAAGGGTTGACGCAGATCATGACTCGCCGTAGCAATGAAACGATTCTTCGCTGCAACCGCTCTTTCTGCCTCCAGCCGCAACGCATCTGATACTTCGCGCTCCGCGCTGAGACGCTGCAACAATGCCTCGTTGCGTACAAATAAAGTGAACACATCGGTGTACTTTTTTTGGATCTGCCGATTGAATAAAACGACATTAATTACACAAAGAAACAGGACCAGAGCTGCCAATAGGTCGAAGATCGTCCCTTTAATGATGAGTGCAATGCACATGGGTGTCACATACAGGATAAAGCTGGCGCTGGTTACCCTTTGCAGGAATAGAGAACAAGCCGCGAGCGCACAGGCTACCGCCAGGAACACGATAAAAACCACCAGCCGGCTCTCGTTGGGCATCGGCAGGAAGATGATCAAAGCGATCAGGCCATAAACAATGCTGAAATAGAGCGTTCCGATGCTAAAGGCAATTTTCCATCTGCGATGTTTTCGCAGCTCCGGATCGGCGCGCTTGAAGCCTTCACTAACGGCGATTTTGTAAATCACCTCGATGACTAATAAAATCAGAAATGCCACGATATACGCCATCTCGATGTGCTCGAGTACGGCATAAATGCCAGCGGCAAAATACACGAATACCCCGATACCCATCAACTTGGTGTAGCGGAAAATTCCCTCTATCTGCATGACCTCTTCGTCGGTCGATGGCATTAACATCCATTGTCTGAAACTGAGAGCTGGTACGATGGCGGAGTTGTCTGACACCGGTGATTCGATTTTTTGTTCTGTTTTCATCGATTTCTTGTTTTTATTCAAATCCCAGGCTTGTATTCTGATGCGAGGAGCCGTCGGGCTTTGCTCCCAAGACCCGTACCTTTTTTAAAGACGCCCGATAAATGATCTGCTATCCGGCTTGGCGACAACTGGACAATAGTCCAGTTTCGCTGGCTATGCGTGTTAGTCAGCTTATACTCGATCACTATGAGTCTGCAGATATTTTACTATTCCAATGGATGAACGGCTTCGCATTATTGTTATTGACGATCATCGCCTGTTTACTGCGGGCTTGAAGGCTGTTCTTGCGACCCTGGGACGATCAATCCTTGTTGATGAGGTGACTGATCCGCAGCGGGCCCTTAGCAGGCTGGCTGGCGGTGAGTACTGTGATTTAATATTGCTTGACCTGGATATGCCCGGTCTTTCGGGTGTTGACTTTATCAGCGCCCTCAATGAGCGCGAAATAGTGCACAAAATTATCGTAATTTCTGCCACTACCGACTATTCCCTTGTCAGGCAGGCACTTTCCAGCGGGGCACGTGGGTTTATTCCCAAGTCACTGTCACCACAGCAGATGCTTTTTGGAATTGAACAGGTGCTGTCCGGCCGTACCTATCTGCCCCCACACCTCGTTGATTTATTGTTGGATACTGAAAACTCCACAGCGCAAAACCAGCAATCTGATGTACCGCCAGAATCCGGTTCAAACGGATGCACCACGGTACAGTTAAGCGAACGTCAACGTCAGATATTACAGATGATGGAACGTGGATTGAGCAACAAGCAGATTGCCAACGTACTGGGTATCAGTACTTCGACCGTCAAGTTTCACATCACTGCGCTCTTCAAGGATCTTGGTGTGACTACTCGTACCGAGTGCACACATATTGCGCGCAAAATGCATCTTGCGTAGAGCAGGTTTGACGAGGTTGACGAGTTAATTATTCTGTTTTAACAGACTACTCGCAGTACACCTTACAGAGCTTCAGATTGTTGTTTTCGAGCAAGACACGCAGTCACATAGGCAAGAATTCGGGCCGCAGTGATCGTCGCTGTACCGTCCAGATCTTTTTCTGGGACAAATTCAATCAGATCGAAGGCAACAAGTTTTGATTTATTGATTACTGCATCGACCAGATCGATTATCTGGATATAGGATAGTCCTCCCGGTGTCGGTGCCATGACCGCCGGCATGATGCCTGGATCCAGTGCGTCACAATCCAGAGTGATCATGCAATTGGAATTACCATCAAGGTACTTTGTCACAGCGTCAAGTCCATCACGATGAAGTTCTCTGGCTGTGACAATGTGTGCCCCCCAGCTTTTTGCGGTTTCAACTTCTTCACGACGCGCCGACCCCAGTCCTCGAATGCCAACTTGTATGATGTTTTCAACATGCGCCATCTCCGATGCGCGTCTCATCGTGCTGGAAAATCCGTTCGACTCTCCGTAACGCTCATCTCGCCAATCGATATGTGCATCTATTTGAATGATTGTCAGCGGCCCAAGAGCACTTAGTGCTTCAATAAATGGAATGGGAGTGGAATCATCCCCGCCAATCATGAGTGGAAACGCTCCACTATTCACGATTTTCCTGGTTGCATCGCCTATGAGTTGTCTGTTGCCATCTCCGTCCATCGACGATGTCTTGAGATTACCTGCATCACTAATGGAAAAGCGCTTGTTATCGAGCAAGGGGCCATCCAGATCAAAATCCCAGTGGTCCAGCCAATGAGCATC
>JBGCFI010000013.1:0-260819 GCA_045106855.1 Granulosicoccus sp. | reverse complement strand
TTTGCAACAGCCTGGCTCATGGTGAACAATCAAGGCTGGACAAAGGCGAAGCACCGGACCAGGTCGTTGACTTAATCACTTTCTATACCCAGAACCTGGCGGTGCCGGCGCGTCGTGACGTTTCTGATCCTGACATCCTCGCAGGCAAGCAACTGTTCTACAACAGTGGGTGTGCAGGATGCCATGTACCTAAACATGTCACGTCAAGAGATACCCGGCAGGATGAGCTGCAATTTCAATTGATCTGGCCCTATACCGATCTGTTACTCCATGACATGGGCCCTGGTTTGGCTGACCACGCTGGCGAAGGAGATGCTAACGGTTCCGAGTGGCGAACCGCACCACTTTGGGGGATAGGTCTGGCGATGACGGTTAACCCTAATACCAGTTTCTTGCATGATGGTCGTGCTAAAACGCTCATGGATGCCGTGCTGTGGCACGGTGGTGAGGCACAGGCCTCTGTCGATCAAGTACTGAATATGAGCAAAAAAGAACGCTCTCTTCTGATACGATTTCTAAAATCATTGTGATCTTCAGCTGATTATGCTCAGCCTCACTACTTCGCGCAATTAACGCACACTGTTCATCAACTTCAAGACAATCTATTATCCCTGTACCCTTTCTCGCCGTCGTGATCAGCCAACTGCAGGGAAGATGACTGAACATGATGAATCAAACAGGACACGCGCGAAGAATATTACTAAAGACAGCGTTATCCGCTCTCTATTCGTCCTGCCCGCAAGTTCTGGCAGGCAATGCCGACCTCGAAACGGGCAACAGCGTATTACCAGCAAATCCAGCTGGCAAACTATTCATCAGTGGGGCTAGACAATCCTCAGAACAGCATGTCGCTGTCGTGTTTGATGAGCGCGGACAGATAATCACCTCTGTTCCCTTGTCAGCCCGTGCTCACGGTGCCGCGGCCCACGTCAAGACCTACCGCGGTTGCCTGTTCGCACGACGTCCCGGAACCTACCTCAACGCGTTTGATATACGCACACCTCGAATTCACCAGACTATCCGGCCACAACCCAACCGCCATTACTATGGTCACGGCGTATTTTCCACCTCAGGACATTTACTCTTCGCTACTGAAAACGATTTTGACGGTGTGCGTGGCATTGTTGGTATATACGATGCCGAAAAGGGCTACCAGAGAATTGGCGAGATGATCTCTTCGGGCATTGGACCTCACGAGATCGTTCGCCTGCCAGGATCACACCTGCTGGTAGTCGCCAATGGTGGCATTCAGACACACCCAGACTCTGGTAGAGACAAACTGAATGTAGCGTCCATGCTGCCCTCGGTATCCATTATCGATTCGCGTAATGGGCAAGTTGTCGGTCAGCACTATCTGGACGACGAACTTCATCAAGTGTCCATCAGGCACCTTGCCTGTACTGAGGATGGAGAAGTCTGGTTTGCCGCTCAATACGAAGGAGGCAAGCAAACTGTTAAAGGTCTGGCAGGAGTTATCAATGTAGAACAAAGCATCAACAGCTTTCAACACAAAACATCATCTATAGGACTATCGTTAATCGATATTCCCGCAAACCTGCAAAAGAAGACACTAAATTATCTTTCGTCAGTTGCAGTTGCTGGCAGCTACGTCATTTATACCGCTGCCAAAGGAGGGCTGACCTTTACGGTTAATCGTCAGACAAAACAGGTTGAGGACAGCGTATCCATTTTTGACTGTAGTGGTGTGGCATCGCTGACCCATTTTGATTTTTCACAACCAGCATCGACAAGTGATAGTGATGCCGCCCTGGTAACAACAGGAACGGGTGAAATAGTACGTCTGGATGAGAATGGAATCTCCAGTCTGGGTATGCATTCATTGCAATGGGATAACCACGTATACCGTTTGTCGTGACACCAACTACTGCGCGGACAACCGGGTTCGCTACCGTTAGCCTGGCTGCGTCGAATTGCGTTTTACCAATGTCACCGGCAAGCAGTGACGTTGTGTCACCGCCTCACCCGTTTTAAGCTGATCCAACAACAAAGAAACCGTCGCTTCTATCAGCTGATCAGTGGGCTGCACCACCGTCGTTAAGGAATACGCATCCCAGCCTGCCTGCGGCACATCATCAAATCCGACAACCGCCACCTGTTCAGGTACCGATATTCCCAGTTTGATTCTAAGCGTATCCATTACGGCAAATGCCATGTAATCGTTGGCCACGAATATTGCATCAGGTGGATCAGCAAGTTGCATCAGTTGCTCTGTCGCAACAACAGCACCGTCGAAGCTATAACCGCCCACCCTGCGGGCATATACCCGTTGACCTCGATCAGCCAACGCCTGGGTAAATCCTGCTTCTCTATCGCGATTGGTAGAAGAATCTTCGTCGCCCGCAATGTAAGCAATTCGCTTGTGACCCGTATCCAGCAAATGATTACCAACAAGCCGGCCACCTGCTTCATTGTCTGATACCACACTACTACTGAGAGAATCCGGAACATCACGATTAAACAATACAACAGGGATAGCGGCATCCCGGCATTCACGCGCCAGAGCCGAAGACAATGTGGCTGACAACATGACAACAGCATCCACTTGGTAGGAGAGTAGCTTCTCAAGCTGTTGATCCGAATCACCATCTTCAGTTATGAAAAGCAGGGTGTGATAACCGTGAGCTTGTAGGGCACGACCCAGACGCTCCACGACGATAGGATAGAACTGATTATCAAGATAGGCAGCCAGTAACCCGATCATTCGTGAGCGGCCACTGATGAGTGAGCGCGCGATGGCATTTGGTCTGTATCCTAGCTCCTGTGCCGCCTGCATGACTTTTTCACGCGTACTGGGGGCCACACTAGCACCGGGGGTGAACGCCCTGCTGACTGCCGATTGCGACACTTGCGCAAGCTCCGCAACCTGAGCGGACGTCGTCCGGCTTTTCAGCTTTCTGCCTGTGTCGCTATTGTTGCTCATCCGCCCGCAAATCCAGTCTCCGTGAACCACTTCACACCCAGGCAGTGTATCGCAATAGGGTAAAAAACCTGGTAATGCGCACGTATCAATTTATAACACACTGACCAAAGGGTTCTGTTACGTTAAGCAGGCACAACACACAGGCATCTCGGAAGTGCCCAATACCAGAACAATATGACTAGATACAATCACCTGCTGGCGCTTTCAGCATGCGTATTGGCTGTTCTGCTGAGCCAGGCTTGCAGCGATTCAGGCGTGACACTCGGTACCAATGGAGGGCCGGGGGCCGTAAATGAGCCAGTTAGCGTCAATGATGCTCCCTTGGGAGGGGAAGAACTAGTAGAACCCGATGAGGTCAATGATCCAACAGGCCAGGCTCCCACCGCCAACAGCGTATCCAATCTGGACCCCGCTGATGTAGCAGCGTCGCGTTTTCTCGCGCAATCGACGTTCGGAGCAACACTCGACAGCATTGCGCAGTTTCGCAGCGAGGCCAGTCTGTCCCAGTGGATAGACGAGCAGATGGTACTGCCGATTTCTCTCACTGAACCCTACACCCGCGCCAACAGCAACGGCAGCGGCACCGGCTCCCGTCACGAAATCTGGTGGAACAATGTCCTGGACCAGCCAGATCAACTGCGCCAACGCGTCGCGTTTGCTCTCAGCCAGCTATTTGTCGTCTCGGATCTTGACTATCTTCTGGCGAACAATCAATACGGCATAACCAACTACTACGACATGCTGAGTCGTAATGCCTTTGGCAACTACCGGACGTTACTGGAGGAAGTTACGCTGCATCCGGTCATGGGTGTCTATTTAAGTATGGTTCGAAATGAAAAAGCGGATCCTGTCAACAATGTCAGACCTGACGAAAACTATGCACGCGAGGTCTTACAACTCTTTTCCATTGGTTTATTCGAACTGAATATTCGTGGAGAAGCACTACCTGCGGACAACCCGCGCCCCGCTTATAGCCAACAGCAAGTAGAAGAATTTGCGCGGGTGTTTACCGGATGGAACTACAGTAACGTAACCACTTGGGAAACCAATAATCTTGGCAGTGACGGGGTGTTCACGAACCCGATGGTCCCCGATGAACGGTTTCACGATAAAGGATCAAAAACCTTGCTCAATGGCGCTGTCGTACCAGCTGGCCTAAGTGCCCGAGAAGACATGGCATTTGCACTGGACAACATTTTCCAGCACCCCAATGTCGGCGTGGTGGTCTCACGTCACCTTATTCAAAGACTGATCACCAGCAATCCATCACCTGAATACATAGAGCGTATAGCCACGGTGTTTAACAACAACGGTAATGGCGAACGTGGAGATCTTGCTGCAGTGGTCAAAGCCATTCTGCTTGATACGGAAGCGCGGGAAGGCCATCTAGTAAACCCGGATTTTGGCAAACTACGCGAGCCGATCGTTCGACTTGCACATCTCTGGCGCGCATTGGACGCAACCCCCGGACTTGCGGCCAACGGCGTTCACAACACTGCCGACTTCACATTGCAGCGCGTGGATGAAATGACAGGCCAGGCTGTCATGAGCTCTCCCTCGGTGTTCAACTTCTACAAACCCGACCATACCGTTGTACCGGGGGGTAGAACGCTCTCACCAGAGATGGAAATAATGTCGGAAGCCAACCTGGCCTCTACGCACAATAACTACCATCACCAGATCTACCGTTTTAATAATCGTGCCGATATTCCCAGCATTGGTGACAACCCTCGCGTTACGATAGTTAACCTTGAACCTCTAGTGGAGCTGGCAGTCGATCCGGACGAACTGCTCGACTGGTACAACCTGGTCTTGTTTGCTGGCGGTATGCCGGATGACATGAGACAGACACTTTTTGATTACCTGCGTTCATTACCGGATGATGACGCAGGTAGATTTGCAAAGGTGCAGGATACCCTTTTCATGATAATGGTCGCCCCACAGTTCCACATGCAACGCTGAGTGCAATTAATTCGACACCGCATGAAAACAGCGAAGACAAGTTGTTCTCTTACCGGCTCAGTCTGGAAACAAACACAAATCAATTAATGCCATGCGCCGTCCAGTTGACAAAGAAAAACGCCGCTTACTGAAAGCCCTCGCTTGCCTGCCATTGAGCTCTGGTGTATCGATGCTAGCGGGCAATGGTCGCGCCCATGCCATAGGCTGCGACAATGCCAGGTCGCTCGTCTGCATATTCCTAGCGGGCGGCGCTGATTCATTCAATATGTTTGTACCCGGCGGCAGCCGATATAACGATTACCGCAATTCTCGCAATGAGCTTGCAGCGCCAGAATCCGATCTTCTGGAAGTAACAGACAGCGCGCAGGGAAGCTTTGCGTTTCACAAGCTGCTACCCAGCTTCGAGGCTTTGTATTCAGAGCAACGCCTGGCAGTAATCAGCAACACAGGGACATTAATACAACCCACCAGCAAATCGGATTACCTGGGAACAGTGGCATTACCGCAAGCCTTGTTTGCCCACAATACACAGCAAAAGCTTTGGCAAACCGGGGCAGGCATTGTTAACGGAAGTACCGCTTTTGGCTGGGGAGGTGCCATCAGTGATCACGCGAAAAACTGCAATGGCAATATTCCGGTTGCACCGTCATTTTCAATGGGTGGAAGCACTGACTGGCTGGCATCAACCAATTCCAATTATGTCAGCCTGAACGCTGATGTCGCCGTGGAGAGAATGTATGGATATGACAACATCAGCGACTGGATTCCTGCCACACGCTTAAGCCAGGTGGGTCGCACTCTGGAGCAACTGATAGCCCAGGGTCAGGCCAGTGGCAATACTCTGTTAAGTCGTGCCATAGCGAATTCCGTCGGGCGGGCATCTGATGCCACTTCGGCCCTGCACGCAGCCCTTCAAGCAAACGCACTGCCTCAGATGCGTTATAACGGTCTCAACAAACTGGCTAAGCAACTGCATCTGGTGGCACGGCTCATCGCCTCACGCGAGCAGTTGGGCATGCAGAAGCAGGTGTTCTTTGTACTTATGGGGGGATGGGACACACACTCCGATCAACTCGACCGCCTACCGCGGTTAATGGGCGAATTCAATGAGGCAATAGGAACCTTCCAACAGACTATCGATGGACTTGGACTAGCACAAAGCGTTACCTCTTTCACTGCATCAGATTTTGGTCGCACACTGGGGAGCAATGGTAATGGAACTGATCACGGCTGGGGAGGACACAATTTTGTATTTGGAGATGCAGTAGATGGTGGTCGCATCTATGGTGAAACACCAAACTATGCGGTAAACAATAACCCGGATGATGCGGGTGAGGAAGATGGAAGTTTTGCCGGAAGAATCATTCCGAAAATCTCTGTCAATCAGTACGCTGCCACGCTATCACGCTGGATGGGAGTCTCCGAGGCAGATCTTGAATCAGCGCTGCCTGATCTTCAGAATTTCACCGAAAAAGACCTCGGATTCATGAAAGCGTAAACCAATAACTGCATACGGAATCCACCTGTTGTAAAGCCTTTATTCCAGGATAAAACCCTATCAAGAACATCAAGTGTCAACTCGATGTGGCAAACCGGGGATAGAAAATGGCTATTTGCAAAATCAGGCTACGAATCCCATAGTACGTTTTCATTTGCCGCTGTAGCGGCCTCCAACAAACTAACAAGGGGACCCGCACGCTTATCCAGAGTAATAGGCTCCTCTTGCTCATCATCGAACGCATTTGATGCGTCTGACGTATTGGGCTCGGCAGGTTCGCTAGCAGCTGCAAGCTCAGCCAGCCCCTGCTTCAGTTGCGCAAGAGCCCGCGGAACATCATCGGCCATGATTGCTCCAGGCACATTGCCGCTCTGCCCCATTATTTTTAACAATGCCACAGCTGCAGTTCCGAACATGGTGATGTCAGAATAGGCGTTGGTTTTAAAGGTAACTAACATGATGGTATCTATCCGGGGTATACGACTTGGCTGACTTTAACACACACGTTTTTGGTGCGGCGGCTGTTATCAGTTTCCAGGCAACCTGTGCTACAAAAGTATTGTCTCTTACCATGCAAGAGGGCTTGACGCTAATGATCATGGGCGTGATTGGCGGCGTGCTGCCCGATATGGATCTGAAAAACTCACGTGCATCGCAGGCACTGTTTTCAGTGTTAGGCGTGTTTGCAGGGCTTGCCTGGCTTTTTGCAAATATGCCGGACTTTACAGGGCTTGAACTATGGCTTGGAACCATTGCCGTTTTTCTACTGATCAGGTTTCCAGTGGCTTATGCGTTCCATCGATTTACCACGCACCGGGGCGTTTTTCATTCGTTGGCGGCAGCCATCATGGTTGGAGTTCTGTCTTGTGCCATTGCCTGGCAATATACACAAACCAGCGCCTTGCAGTGCTGGCTGATAGGCTTGGCATTAACCAGTGGCTATCTTGTTCACCTGATACTTGACGAAATATACAGTGTCGATTTTACTGGCGGCCGGATAAGACGCTCATTTGGAACCGCCGTCAAACCACTGGATATGCAACGACTACCGGCCAGCTTTGTTGTTGTATCCATAACACTGGCCGCCTGCTTCTGGAGTGCTCCCTACTCGGAAGCACTAAAAGAGCTTATTGAAAAGCATAAGAGCTGGCAACAACTCCTTATCCCATCATGGTTGTAGTTGTCTGAATATGACTAGTACAGAACGCAAGAGGGCCGTCATATCATGACGACCCTCTTGCGATGTTTGACTTCTTTAGTTCGACTGAGAGGTCTCAGCCCATACGATTACCTTGAAGCCGTTTTTATTTCCAGTTGTTCAAGCGACTCATAGGTAATTCCGCCTCGTCCCAGACCTTTCTCAGACTGATATCGCTCCATGGCGTCGAGAGTGGCACGACCTACGATACCATCGATAGGTCCCGGGTTAAATCCTTCGCGTAAAAGTGCTCTTTGAACCGACACAATCATGCTGGGCGTCATATCGACCTCACACAACACTTGCCTCCATTCCAACTGACCAGGCGATGTCTCCACGCGACTGGTCACAGTGCGTGTTCTGGCGGGAATAACAATACGGCGTTCGGAAGCTGCGGAGACCAATTCCTGTGCTGCGAGAGTCTCATAGACAGGTGGTATGACTGCGGAGGCAACCGACGCAGTCTTTACGACAACCTGACTCTCGACAGAGACATACTCAGCAGGGTTATCCTCGAGACAGATTACTCTCCCGGTTGGCTGGGCGTTAGCATCTGGTTCAGCATCGCTGGCAAGCCAGAAAAACTCCGGATCGGAGACTTTCACACGTCTACTGACCGTTTGATATTCCGCAGGTACATCTTCTCTCACTTCCTTGGCGGGGGTTACCAACTTCTGCACATCTATCGTTCTATATACAGCTGGAATGGTAATGGTCTTTGTGGTTGCTGGCTTGTCGAGAACCGTCTTGGTCAATGTTTCATATCTTTCAGGCACTTTTACAAGACACATGATTTCGCCAGCCGTTGTATCTGTTCTTTCAACCAGGCCACAATGCTGCCAGACATTTCGAGAGGGCTCGACCAACACTGACTCGCTTTCAGTGCGGTAGACCGCAGGCACATCCACCACCTCGGTAGATGCTTCCTTGATTTCTACACGTTCCTTAACGGTTTTGTAAACCGCCGGTACGATCGTTATTTTTTCGGTTGCCTCTTTCAACAGAACCTGTCTGGTACGAGTTTCATATTCCGAGTCGACAAAGTACTCAGTGAAACACGAACCCGTTGCTACAGCATCCAGATCAATACCGGACCGGGCAATTTGGTCCACAGCATCAGGGCTGGCGGGTGTAGCCTTGTCACCAACGGTACTGGTCCATCTTTTTTCTGCTGGGCGTACGGCGAGTCGATCTACTTTTGTTTCGAATTCTGCATCAGTAACTGTCAACCCTTCGGTTGATTCTTTGATGACCAGTTTTTTCTCAACAGTGTTGTAAACCGCTTCGACGGTTTCGATTCGCTCAGAGGCTTCTTGAATAACAACTTCATCAGTCGTTATTTCGAATACCGGTGGCGTAATCACCTTGGTATAACACTCACCCGGCTTAGCGTCGGGAAGGATCAGCGTGTTATCTATCTGCTGAGCGGTAGCCGGTAATATGGATGCCCCGACAGATAGAAAGCCAAGTAGGGGCAAAGTAATTTTGCGCACAATGAGTAACTCCAGAGTTTGGATTAAATGCCTACAGCCTTAGCGATAACTGCTTGCAGTTATCGTATTGTCTAATGGTAGGACAAGGAACGCAACGATGCTTAAACTTCGACAAACAAGCGTGATTTTTTTCTCGTCATTTTATTGGCGAACGATACAAAAAAACGGTAAGCCAATACACCGGTCATAGCAAGAAGCAACCACAATGCCACCTTTCCGCTTTTCTTGTTTGCATCTTTAGAGGTACCCGGATCAGTACCTGGATCAGTACCTGGATCAGTGCCTGGATCAGTACCTGGATCAGTGCCTGGATCAGTGCCTGGATCAGTACCCGGATCAGTACCTGGATCGGTACCTGGATCGGTACCTGGATCGGTACCTGGATCGGTACCTGGATCGGTACCTGGATCAGTACCTGGATCAGTACCTGGATCGGTACCTGGATCAGTACCTGGATCAGTTGCAGGAACCAGAGGATCAGGGTCTTCACCATCCAACAACCCGTCATCATCAGTATCAGTTAACAAGGGATTAGTACCCGCTGTAATTTCATCCCCATCGTCAAGTCCATCATTATCGGTGTCGGCACGCGTTGGCGATAGACCGCGATCAACTTCATCAGCATCATCGAGACCGTCACTATCCGTATCCGCAAGGCTTGGATCAGATTCCCAAACAAGCACTTCAACATCATCAGTCAATTTATCGTCATCAGTGTCTGTCAGGAGCGGACTGGACATATGATTATTTCTCTCATCTCCATCCAGCAATCCGTCATCATCGGTATCGCTGTCTAGTGGATCGGTTCCAATAGATACCTCCAGACCGTCAATTAATTGATCATCATCCGTATCCGGATCATTCGGGTCAGTGGATTCCACCGATAACTCCACACTATCAGTAAGACCGTCGTTGTCACTATCCAGCTCAACATTGAGATTTAGCGTTTCGTGATTACTGGTTTCGTTCGTGGATCCGCCACCACGCCTTACACTTCCTGCAACGATATGCCATGTGGATCTGATAACGGCTGCTCCCCCGCTATGTCGCTCATCAATCATGTCCTGTAGCGAACGCCAGCTATTATCTTCCACGTTATAAGCCTCAACAGTGGCAAGTGCATTAGCCAATCCAGACACTTCACCACCTGCAACTAACACCTCATTGTCGGCGGAAGCAACCACAGTGCCTGCTCTTTCCGTTGGGATGTCCGCACCTTGCGTCCACGTATTGGTCGAAAAATTGTAAACGTCAGTTTCTGAAACAGTATTAGCGAATACATCACCCTGGGCATTGGATGATTGTCGGCCACCAGCCGCGACCAGTTTATCGTTCACAATAGCGGCAGCAAAATGATCCCGGGCATTAGGGGCATCATCCAACACGTCCCACTCATTGGTAGTGGGATCATATCTATCAAACCAGGCAACCGCACCACCATCATGTCCCAGGGTATTGCCGCCAAGCAAGTAGATTTTACCGTCCCTGACGACCGCAGCCGCCGACCCGCGCCGCCGGTTTTCGGGTACTTGTCCCGCGATAGACCAGGTGTTTGTCAGGGTGTCCAGTACATGGATATCAGGCGCACTCAATTCTCTAGGAAAACCGCCGGCAAACATTGCACCCAAAGCGTAGATGTCGGTGCCAATGACCACTGGCTGAAAGTGATGTAGATCAACTGGTGCCTGACCCCAGTTTTGCCACTTTCGCGTTACCGTATCGAATGACTCAACAGGCCGATTACCTCGACCTCCCATGAGATACAGACGATCACCAACCGCAACAGCGCTGGCCTCATGACGTGCTGTCGCCATACTGCCGTCAGCACTACTCAGGCTTTGCCATGGCGTTTGAGAATCCACACTATCGGCGTTGAGCTGCCCCAGACACAGCAGAGCAACAAATGGAAGACCGGCTAAAAAATGCAGGTGGCGCATAGAATTCGAAATTTCTGGTATTCGCTGCCAACGAGCACATATCGGACCAGCGACTACTGCACACTACTCACTACTGATTAGCTTCGTGCCTTTAACGTTGATGTGAGCTTGGCAAGCTTCGCAATACCATCTGGAATTTTCTCCGCCTGTATGGATGAAAATCCTAATCGACAGAAATTGTGAGGTCCTTCCCGGTCGGCGAAATAGTGATCACCTGCGTTGATAATAATGCTGTGCTCAGCCGCAAGCATTTCAAGTTCAGTTGCTTTGACCGAATCAGGCAAACGCACCCAGAAAGAGGATCCTCCAAAACTTGGCGCTGTGGCGGAAAACACACTGTGTGATTTCAGTTCTTCATCCATCACTTGCCAGCGTTGCTTAAACGACTGAGCCAAACGAAGCAAGGCGGAATCATGATGGCCAAGCGACAAAAAATGTGCCACGGTACGCTGGTTGTTTGTCGGGGGGTGTCTATACATTAAGCGACGTAGCGCTCGTGCCTGAGCAATAAACTTTTTTGGCCCCACCATAAACCCTAATCTTAAACCGGGAGCCAGCGTTTTCGACAAACTGCCGACATAGATGACCCTGTGTTCGGTGTCCAGACTTTTAAGTGCCGGAGTTGGCTTTCCAATAAAATTCAATTCGCTTTCGTAGTCATCCTCGACGATTGTCACGTCATGCTCTGTCGCGCGCTCAAGTAGCTGTTTTCGTGCCTCGAGTGGCATTGTTGTGGCTGTCGGACACTGATGACTGGGCGTTACGTACATGAGTTTGCAACGTTTGAGTTTGTCATCCGTTTGTACGCCAGACTCCCCAACGGGAAATACAACTCTTTCTCCTGAAAACAGGCCAAATATATTTCTTGCATCGACATAGCAGGGGTCTTCAATACCGACAACAGATTGTCTGTCCAGGAGCAGCTGGCCGATCAGGTACAAAGCATTCTGCGCACCGGTCGTGATAAGAATTTCATCTTTTTCCGCCCAGACCCCTCGTCGTGGTAGAACGCGGGTGTGAATCTGCTCTACCAGCAAATCATCATCGTGATCTACTCGATCCTGTGTCCAGCGACTGATAGCGTCAACACGCAGAGAAAGCCGGCAAGCCTCACGCCAGTCATTAACAGGAAACAGAGAGGAATCAGCTTGCCCGTAAATGAACGGGTAATCAAACCGCCTCCAGTTAATCGGCCGCACGATATTTCTCTGCCCAAGCAGATCGACAACAGTTTCCGGTCCCTGGTGGTAGGACGCATCATCGCTCGTAACTGACGACTCACTTCTCTCGGGTCTGGATATTTCAACCCGACCTTCCAATATCTCTGGATTAACAAAGTATCCGCGCCGCTCATGGGATACCAGATAGTTTTCGTCTATCAGATGCTGATATGCCAACACCACTGTATTACGCGCGACATTTAGCTGGCGAGACAGCTCTCTTGATGATGGCAGTGGTACCTCAACCGGGATCCTTCCATCAAGAATCGCCTTTACCAGCGCTTGCCGTAACTGGGCCTGAAGACTTTGATCACCGCCCGGATCCAGTCTAAACAGCTGATGCCACATCGGTTTTTCATGGGCTCTACCCACGTCCTCTAGCTCCACTACCTGATTCACCGAACATATCGAAATCCAACTCATCGAGTGAATCGGACAACTCGGACTCAGCTAGCGTTGGGATATCAATTTCTTGAGTCAATGGGTGATTTAGCGTTTCATTTTGTGCAACGGATGATCGCGGCAACGCAGCACCAGAACTTCCTCTCTCAGCGTTACTATCCGCTTTCTGCGTTAGCACCGGTAGCTCTGCCGAAGCCGCCCATTGGCCGCTATAACCTGTGGCACGCTCCAGTTCTTTGTTCTTCCTGGATTTATAGCTTGCGAAATCCTGACTAAGACGACGTTGTTTCTCTTCAAGCGACGCTACCTCTGCTTCGAGATCCTGTATGCGGATCGCCTGTTGCTGAATACGAGGCTCATCAGCACTTGTATTTTCCTGATTGATTGCGGAAGAGTGAAGCTCACCAACACTACTTTTGTCAGCTTGCTGATGCGGTTCGGCCAACGGCTGTTTCTGATCCAGTTCAAGCCTGGCTAACTCTATAGCTTTTCTGGCCTGCCGCTTGGCAAATATCAAAGCGACGCAATAGCCCATGACACAACCCAGCAACGTTAGCACTGCGAGGAGAGTAAAGAGCGTGTTAGGCGATTCGGTGATCATTGAATAGGCTCCTGTGCAGCTACTTTGACACGGTGCGACCCGTACGGCAATCCCTGACCCGACTCTACCTGTATGTTAAATCTGCCTTCTTCAAGACCACGGCGACTCAGATATGACGCCAGAGACCGGCCACGCTCAAGACTTAATCTATTGTTATCTCCGGCACCACGAAACTCATTGGTAGCAACCGTTATCAGGACAGGCATTTCCGAATACAGGAAAAGAGGATCGAAGATTCGATCCAGGTTTCGCCTTACATCGCGATTGACGACTTCGCTACGATTTTCGAATCGCAGTCTGGCCGACAGCCCTGCCAGTACCATAAGCTCCTCTTTTCGAAGTCTTTCATAACGGACCTTTCTCGCTGCAGCAGCGGCAATCCTGTCAGCTTCTGGGTCACGAATAGCCACCTTCTCTTTTGCAACTGTTCGCGCCTCTTCCGCAGCTTTTTCCTCGGCTGCTATTCGGGCTTCTTCCGCTGCCTTCTCTTCTGCAAGGATTCTTGCTTCCTCGGCGGCTTTATCCTGTGCCGCTAATTCGACCTCCTTTGCTGCCTCTTGCTCGGCAAGGAGTCGAAGCACCTGAGCAGCCTTCTGCTCTGCCGCCTTCTCTTCGGCAAGTATTCGCGCCTCTTCCGCGACTTTTTCCTCAGCAGCCAAGCGCGCTTCTTCGGCTGCCTTCTCTTCGGCGAGAATTCGTGCTTCTTCCGCTGCTTTTTCCTCCGCGGCTATGCGTGCTTCCTCGGCCGCCCTCTCTTCGGCGAGTATTCGTGCTTCTTCCGCAGCTTTTTCTTCTGCAGCCAGGCGCGCTTCCTCGGCTGCCTTCTCCTCGGCGAGTATTCGTGCTTCCTCCGCGGCTCTTTCCTCCGCGGCTATGCGTGCTTCTTCGGCCGCCTTTTCTTCGGCGAGTATTCGTGCTTCCTCCGCGGCTTTTTCCTCCGCGGCTATGCGTGCTTCTTCGGCCGCCTTTTCTTCGGCGAGAATTCGTGCTTCCTCCGCGGCTCTTTCCTCCGCGGCTATGCGTGCTTCTTCGGCTGCCTGCTCCTTGGCCAGAATTCGCTCTTCTTCGGCCGCCTGCTCCTCGGCAAGTATTCGTGCTTCCTCCGCGGCTTTTTCTTCCGCGGCTAAGCGAGCTTTTTCTAGTGCCTCCTGCCCGGCAAAGTTTTTGGCCTCATTGATGTCACTCACTTCCTCCGCCAATTGATCATTCGCCCCGATCTGGAGTTCACCAACCGCCGCTTGTACCTCAGGCTCTGCTTGCGGACGTTCTCCCTGCTCCTGAAAACCGTTTGAGACCTTACTGCTGCCACCCTCTTCATGACCCACTGCAACTCGATAAGCCCAGACACTAGCCACTACCCAGGCACAGGCGGCTATCCCAAGCACCAACCAGGTGCGGCCCGTGCGAGTAAACGAATTGGCATTAGACGTATCCATCAACAGATTTTTCTTGTTCTCATGACAGACAGTAATCTACCGTAAATAGTAGTAAATTTTACTGCTGATGGCAGTTTGAGGGTTTATTAACAACCTGACAACTAAGTGCTGGTGACAACTGAGACATCGTAGTCAATTTCTCGCCCGAACAAGCGAAAAAAAAACAGTAAAAACGACACTGCTACACGCCCGACAATAAAAAACAGGTTAATAATTCACGCAATGGTGGAGGGCAAAAAAGGCTCAACTGGCCGGAATATTGGCAATTCCACCGCTGGCACTTATATAGCGATATGGCATCACTCAAGATGTCTTAACAAACACAGTCTTGATAATCAGTAGAGCTGCGGCCTCGCAAGGCAGCAGCTGGGTGGATTCTATCGGCGACTGACCATAACGCGATTTTACATCGCCAGCAGCGGCATGAGTTTGTCATGCAGTTCCCTGGATCCGCAGGCCACTACGTAGCCTCCATCGACAGCGCTATCACCTTCCCAATTTGAGACTACTCCGCCAGCAGCATTCACAATGGGAATAAGCGCCTGTATATCGTAAGGCTTCAAATCACAGTCAAGCACAATGTCCACATACCCAGCGGCAAGCAAGGCATAGGCATAGCAGTCGCCGCCATAGCGCATGAGTTGCACTTCGTTTTTAATCGTCTGAAAACACGCCATGGCAGACGCCTCTGTAAACATATCCGGCGTTGTGCAATAGGCGACCGCATCCGATAATTCAGGAACCAGCCGAGTGCTTAGTGGTCTGGTGGCGTTGGCAGTCACAATTAGTGATTTATCACTATGGGCTATATAGCGCTCTTGAAAGAACGGTTGATCCATTAACCCGAGAATAGCGTCCCGGCCATTGTAAAGACCGATAAGCGTCCCCCACAAAGGCATACCACTCATGAATGCCCGCGTGCCATCAATTGGGTCAACTACCCACATCAAACCATTGTCGCTGGCAATGGTTTCGTGCTCCTCACCATAGATACCAATATCAGGACACCGGTTCCGCAGCACCTTGCGGATAGCCAGTTCAGCTTCGCGGTCGGCCGCCGTAACCGGATCAAAGCTGCCTACCCCTGCCTTGTTTTCTACGGCAAAGTCGCTGCGAAAATACTGCCCCGTTACACGCGCCGCCGCATCCGCTGCCTCTCCAGCCACCTGCAACAAATGCTCTAACTGGTCTGTGTCCGGTAACACGGGAGAGTAACGAGGTAATGACATTGCACAGTGCGCCTTAAAAACGATTTGTCATTCTACGACATGCCAGCCGATGCGCATACGTCAGAAATTATCTGACGTCACTTATGCGCAGACTACGCCATTCAAAATACGGCCACTGCGTCATAACCGAGCAAAGCTTAAATCAACGTGAATTTATGGCTGTTTTTTCTTGTATTGCTTACTAACGCTGACTATAAACCTTGTCCTTTTAGCAACCCGCACGACAACGGGCGATATTTACCCTTTGTCGTAACGCTACTGTTCATGAAATATTCCTGTCTGACTTATGGGCGACTGCTGACACTCATTGGAGGTGTCTTGATATTGAGCAGCTGCCAACACGTCAATGTCGCGCAAATCACGTACGAACTACTCAGAGCTGACGATTGCCGGCGCAATCAGCTAGAGGATTTCTGCGCCCGCACCTACGCCAGCGATTACTACGACTACGTAAAACTGAGAAGGGATTTTCTTCGACATCAACAGCAGGCAGAGCAGCGTCGCCAATCTGATGAGTTACCCTTACAGCAAGCCCTTAACATCTTTTAATCGCATGTCACACGCATCGCTAGCCAGAATCATTGCCCATCGGGGCGCTTCAGCTGATGCGCCTGAGAACACCCTCAGCGCTCTGCAACTTGCCGCCAATCAAGGTGCCAGCTGTGTCGAGATCGATGTATCCATAAGCGCCGATGATGTTCCCTTTGTCCACCATGATGCGCAATTACAACGCTGTACCAATGGCCATGGCTTGTTATGCGAGCACAGTGCAGCACAACTTGATCAGCTCCATGCCGGCAAAGATATGGCGGGCTTCGAGAACGAGCCGCTACCGAGGCTTAGCGCGGTCATCGCCTTGCTTATTCAGAACAAGCTGGGCCTGAACCTGGAAATCAAGCCTCAAGAGGGCCTGGAGCATCGTACGGTAGAAGCTATCGGCAAAGAACTGGAAGCGAACTGGCCAGCGACACTTCCCTTGGTGTTGTCCAGTTTCAGTCACAAAAGTATTGAAATAGCCAAAGATCGCATGCCAAACGTGGCCAGAGCGCCACTGGTTGGAGCTATACCAGACGACTGGGAAACTCTAATGCGACGCTACGATGCTCAAAATCTGCACTGTGCTGAAGATTCATTGACAGCGGAAAAGGCAAAACCGGTTATCGAGGCAGGCTTTGGCCTGTATTGCTACACCGTCAATGATGCTGAAAGAGCGAAAACGCTACTCGACTGGGGGGTCCATGGAATCTTTACTGACTACCCCGGTGTAATCAAGGTTTGACCATTACCACATCAGGAATCGATTGGCCTTCTACGAAACTTGAATTGCTCACCCGGTATCCTGGATGGCATGTCAAGCGACAGCGCCTGTAAAACATCCGGCCAGATTCGTTCCCAGCAACAACCGTGATTAAAACCGGGAAATTCAAAACCGCTGGCTGACGCCTGGCGCATGATCACCGGTTTTATCAACTGGGTGGGAATGACGGTATCGCGCCCACCGATAAGATGCCATTGCCATATGTTGGGATTGAGGCTGGGTGCAGAAGCGGGGTTAATCGAGCTGAACAAAGGTGTGTATCGGTGATGACTTGTCCATGCATCGGTATCCAGATTACCCGCAAGAGTGACTATTCGCGTCACTTTTGGGAGTTCTTTAGCTAACAACATGGCCAAAGTCCCACCACCGCTATGCCCGATGAGCCAGAGCTGCCGAGCGTTGTGTCGTTTGCTGAGTGCCCTGATAGCAGACGCCATACTCAGCACCACCTTGCGTGAGTAGCGTCCCGATGTCCATAGGCTGTCATCGCATCCGGGGTCGTTGAAAAAGCCGTTGTAACAGGGCCTTCCCAAATAGACTGCGGGGCTTCTGTCATAACCAAGCAGCCTGAGCATAAGTGGATTTCGAGGTGTCGGATCTGGCATGACTATGGTCCGGTACTTCCAGGGAGAGCCATCGCCTTCCAGATAGACATGCAGCACGCCTTGGCTTTCCGAAGCGTAATCACGATTTTTAGTCTCGTTGTCAAAAACCAGCAGATTGAAGCCACCGGCCCTGACTTCGCTGCGCTTGAGACCGTTTTGAGTGGCAAAGCGTGTCAGATCACCCGTTGGCGTGGCACAAGCCTGTAAAAACACGCAAAACACCATCAGCGTATACCGCCAACTTTGCAAGCTGGACAGGTAGCGCACCGTTTTCGCGATGCATTCCATGCTCGGCCACCGGCTCACCTCATGTTGTCTAGACTTGATCCACACAAGAGTCACTCTTTATCGCTCTGGTTATTGCCAATTTGGCCTTATAATTACACGACATTTGTACGTACCGTGAAATCCTCATGCAGTCTACAGGCCACCCAGGCTTTATTGTGTTGCCTGCCAGAACTGCACGATTGAACAGGCAATGCTTGCAAGTGCTCGCTGTGCAGATCTTCCGTATCGTTTGCTAAATTCAGGCTGGCTCAAATGAACCGCATCATTAATTCATCATGGAAAGCTGCAGGCGTTGTCGTTTTCGTCCTTGCAGTGTGGATGCTCAGTGGGCTGTTCACCACAGAAGACTCCGCTAACGAGAGTAACGAAGAAGCATCAGCAAACCTACCCATGACGGTTGAGGTTACTGTCGCGCAGTCCACACTCATGGCGCGCGAGCTGAATCTTCAAGGGCAACTCAATCCCATTCGACAAGTACTCGTCAAAGCGCAGACAAGCGGTGAAGTTCAGGAGATCATAAAACGCAAAGGTGTACGTGTCGGTGTAAACGATGCGCTGGTTAAACTCGATGAAGGCGGCCGCGGAAATTTACAAGCGGAGGCTCAAGCAGCGGTAAAAACAGCCGAAAGTGAACAGCGCGCCGCACAGTCAATGCAACGCCAACGATTACAGTCGCAGTTGCAACTGGAACAAGCTAATGCTGTACTGGAAGCGGCTCGTGCCCGATTGGCCATGGTCGAACTTGATATCGAATACACCATCATAAAAGCACCATTTGCAGGGGTAATCAACCAACTTCCCATAGAACGCGGCGCATTGGTTGAACGCGGAGATTTAATCGCCGAATTGGTAGACGACAGCGCTTTCAAGGTCAGCGCACAGGTCGCCCAGCAGGCATTGTCACAACTGACGCCCGGCCAGTCAGTCACCGTCGACCTGATAACAGGAGAAACTCTAAGCGGGGCGTTAAGCTTCATAGGATCGGTTGCCGACCCACAAACCCGCAGCTTCGACGTCGAGGCCCTGGTGCAGAATACGTCGAACACAATCGCTGCCGGTGTCAGCGCAACGCTAAGCATACCGGTTCAAGAGGTCCAGGCCACATTCATCACGCCCTCCGCACTATCTCTCGGGGACAACGGCGAGATTGGCGTCAAAGCGCTGGATGACCAGGATCGCGTCATTTTTCTGCCTATTGAACTTGTCAGTACGACGCTCGATGGCGCCTGGGTGACTGGTATAGAACCAGATACCCGCGTAATCACACTGGGTCAGGGCTTTGTTAACAGTGGCGAGCAAGTGCGAGCCCAGGCAGCAGAGATAAACTAGTGGTTCACCAAATTATCGAAGCTGCGTTCAGTCGTCATCGCACGGTGATCATGCTGCTGTTGTTCCTCATTGTCAGCGGTATCGTCGCGTACATAAACATTCCCAAGGAATCAGAGCCCGACGTCCCTATTCCCATCCTTTATATCTCGATGACACACGATGGCATTTCACCCGATGATGCCGAGCGGCTATTGGTACGGCCAATGGAGAAAGAACTGCAAAGTATCAGTGGCCTGAAACAAATGAGTGGTACCGCGGGCGAAGGCTTTGCATCCGTTCTGCTCGAATTTGACGCAGGCTTCGATGGCGACACCGCATTGGCTGATGTGCGGGAACGTGTTGACAAGGCAAAGTCGCAATTGCCAGCAGCAACTGACGAGCCCTCAGTCAACGAAGTTAATATTGCGCTTTTTCCCGTACTAAACATTAGTCTTTCAGGCCCACTTCCCGAAAGAACTCTCACTCAGATTGCCCGCGAATTCAAGGATAAACTGGAAGCGCTTCCGGGTGTGCTGGAAGCAGACATTGCCGGGGAGCGCGAAGAATTCATGGAGATCGTTGTTGATCCCATGGTCATGGAAACCTACCAGCTGGATTTTGATGCCATTTTCGGGATTGTCCGGAACAACAACCTGTTGGTTGCAGCTGGCGCAATAGATACCGGTGCTGGACGCATGGTTGTTAAGGTACCCGGCGTTATCGAAAACATCGCGGATGTCATGCGGCTTCCAGTGAAGGTTACCGGCAACTCCGTAGTGACGTTTGGCGATGTTGCAAGTATACGACGCACTTACAAGGATCCTTCAAGCTTTGCCAGGCTCAATGGCCAACCCACGCTTGTCCTGGAGATCTCCAAACGACTGGGCGCGAATATTATCGAAACGATCGAATCTGTCAGAGCTGCCGTTGATGCTGAACGAGACAAGCTTCCTTCAAACCTGATCATTGGCTTTCATCAGGATAAATCCTCAGAAACGAAAACCATGCTGACAGACTTGCAGAACAACGTTATATCCGGCGTTGTTCTGGTGATGATCGTGATCATGGCCACCCTGGGCGTAAGGTCTTCCGTTCTTGTCGGGCTTGCTATTCCCGGCTCGTTCCTGACCGGTATTCTCGTCATTCACTCTTTGGGCTTCACGATGAATGTGGTCGTGTTGTTCAGCCTTATTCTGGTTGTCGGCATGCTCGTTGATGGCGCCATTATTGTCTCCGAGCTCGCTGATCGCAATATTGACTCCGGAATGCAGACATCGCACGCATACTCATTAGCCAGCAAACGCATGGCGTGGCCGGTCATAGCATCAACTTTCACCACATTGGCAGTATTTTTCCCACTATTGTTCTGGCCCGGACTAATCGGTCAGTTCATGCGCTATATGCCGATCACCGTCATCAGTTGCCTATTGGCATCTCTCGCTATGGCGCTGGTTTTCATTCCGGTTATGGGAAAGTTGATCGGACGAAAGGCACCATCCAATGATGGTGCAACTGTGCAAAACGAAGATGTCTTTGACCCTGCCATACACGATGCTGTCAGGATCCGGGATAACGCCCTGGGTATCAAGGCTCGCTATCTGAGCACCTTGTATACCCTTCTCTCTCATCCTATGAAAACACTTGCCGGTGTCCTGCTGTTTACGATAGGAAGCTACCTGATGTACAGCGTGCTCGGCAAAGGCGTTGAATTCTTCCCAAGCGTAGAGCCTGAGTCAATGGCTGTGCAGGTTCACGCGCGAGGTGACCTGTCAATTTATGAAAAAAATAAAATTCTGAAACGCGTGGAGCAACATCTGTTTGATCATGAAGAGATCGAATCAGTGTATGCACGCACCGGTGGCGGCGACAATCAAAACAACAATAATAGTAGTAACGATGTTATCGGTAGTATCCAGCTAGAGCTTATCGACTGGGACAAACGCCGCAAAGCTGCAGAAATCACAACGCAACTGCGTCAGGAGCTCAGCGTAATTGCAGGTATCAAGGTGGAATTCGTGGCCAATGAAGGCGGCCCTGACGGAGGCGGCAAACCCATCAACATTCAGGTAAGCGCACCAATTGCAAAACTTGATTCCGCGGTTGACCAACTACGCAGCATTATGGAAGCACAAGGTGGTTTTACAGAGATCAGTGATGACAGAGCACTCCCTGGCATTGAGTGGCGCTTAAGTGTTGATCGTGAAGAGGCTGCCCGGTTTGGAGCCAATGTGGCCCTAATCGGCAATGCCATACAGCTAACAACCTCAGGCATTCGTGTTGCAGGTTACCGCCCGGATGATGCAACCGATGAACTAGACATCCGGGTACGTTACCCGCTGGAACAACGAAATCTGGATCAGATCAGCCATATCCGAGTCCCCACTCGAAACGGCATGGTTCCGATTTCCAATTTTGTATCCCTTAGCCCCGCGCCAAAAACCGGTGTAATAAAACGTGTAGGTTCCAAGCGAGTTGTCACCGTAGAGGCGGACGTTGCCGAAGACAAGCTTGCCGATACCGAATTGAAAACCCTTCAGGCAACACTGCTAAAACAGGCAAATGATCCTGAAATCAATGTTGAGTTTAAAGGTGAGGCGGAAGAGCAGCAGGAGACCATGGTGTTTCTTCTCTCGGCCTTCGTAGGCGCTATTTTTCTCATGACATTGTTTCTGGTGACGCAGTTCAATAGTTTGTATCAAGCGCTATTGGTACTGAGCGCGATACTGTTCTCTACATCAGGCGTTCTTATTGGCTTGATGATAACCGGGCAGCCATTTGGCATTGTCATGGTCGGCATCGGCATCATTGCACTGGCCGGAATTGTTGTAAACAACAACATCGTGCTTATCGACACTTACAACCGTTATCGTTCTCAGGGCGCAGCCGCTATCGATGCAGCACTGCTGACGGGTTCTGTAAGAGCACGTCCGGTGTTGCTTACGGCCATAACCACCATTCTGGGGCTGGTTCCCATGGTGTTTGCCATGAATATCAATCTGCTTGATCGGTCCATCTCGTTTGGCGCACCCTCAACACAATGGTGGACTCAATTGTCGAGTGCCATAGCAGGCGGATTGGCTTTTACGACGCTACTGACGTTATTTTTGACACCCTGTCTTTTAGTGCTTGGAGTGCGAGCCACCGAGCGCTTCAGATCAAAAAATAAAGACTCATCGGTTCTTAATCGTGGCTCATCATCGCTTGCTGGGGAGAGCGGCTGATTTGAGCGAGCCATGTGCTCGCCGAAGACGCCGGAGTGCAAGAGTTAACTCATCTTGCACTCGCCTTTTCCAGGGTTACTCACTGAAAAGGGAAGGTGGCGTCCCCTAGGGGACTCGAACCCCTGTTACCGCCGTGAAAGGGCGGTGTCCTAGGCCACTAGACGAAGGGGACTTTGATTTGTTGAAAACTTCAACGCCTTCGAGCTGCGCAGTATACCGGAAATAAATTCACTGTGGCATTTATTGCAAGAATATTTCCACAGCTTATGAGGCCTGATTCAGTTACCAGGCAATTGGTGATCGCAGAGTCATTCCAGCTGCCACGGATTCAAGCCGCGCTGGGATCATCCGGGCCGTTCACAGGATCTGGCTCAATGACCATGACCTGGTTGCGACCTGATTCGCAGGCTTTGCCAAGAGCGTGCTGTGCACGAGCCATCAGCGTGGCTGCATCCTCATCACCGGTCAACTCGGCCAGTCCTGCACTGGCGGTCAGCACAAACTGCACATTGTCGTAGCTGACACAACGATCAACATCCGAGAGTAGGCGCTCGGCGAGTATGGTCGCTCCATGCAATGCTGTTTGATTCAGAACTATGCAAAAAGCATCCTCGTCAGTACGGAAAATCAGGTCACTTTGCCTGAGTCGGGCAGCCAGAGTTTTCGCCACTGAATGCCACGCCTGTTCGCCTACCTGTGCACCGTGATGCTCACTAATGGATTCCAGATGATCTACCGAAATCAAAATCAGCGACAACGGTTGTTCAACACGCTGCACCAGACGAATTTCCCGTGGAAGTTGCTCATCCAATGCTCTTTGGTTACGAAGTCCGGTAGCATCATCCGTCATCGCTTTCATGAGCACTGAGTGGTGCTGAAGCGCGTTGTCCAGTGGATAGATCAGACTTTCCACCAAGCGCTCGGCTTCTCTTTCATCACGTGCAGTAAATTTGCGAGCACGCATCAGAATTATCTCGCCCAGCATACGCTCACCCAGTCGGAGTTCGAACCGTTGTCTGTGAGTTCTGACAAAGCCCAGCATGATGTCGGTACCGGCCGCATCCGCAAGAAACTGAACGCCGTCGAATTGTACAAAAGCCTGCCCCTCGGTAAGCAGACACTCAAACAGGCGCTCCAGATCCAGCTTGCGATGTAACAACGCATGAAATTCCAGCTGCTTCAGCTGCACATCCAGTCGCTGCTGACGCAACGCCGAATGCGACGTTACCGCATTTTGGCTGGCACTGAGAACGGACATCAAACCCACTCCACTATTCGTTGAGAGCACTCTTGCAAGCCGCAGACCAATCTGCATGGCACACAATGCAATGGCGTAGTCGGGCTCAGGGAACCACCATGTCGTCTATCAGGCCTTAGACCTAACCAACAACACCGCTAGTAACATTCAGATAAAGGACGACACCGAGCGCTGCCACTGTTATTCCTAGTAGCGACCACGGCAACACGCTGTTTGAGGTTTCAGTGGACGCAACAGTTTGCCACTCGTCACGTAGTTGCGAAGGCGCGGTATCAGCGCGTGCGCGTCTCTCCACTTGCACAGGGCTTGCGCTGACCCTTTCATCCGTTGCCGAGCGCGCAGTGAGAAACTGGTTCCAGCCATCATCGGACTGCAGGTCGAGCAGCTCTTCGGGAATAAGTTCCGGCACCTGTGTTACCGGCTCCCATAGCTCACCATCGCGGCTAACCCGGTCAGTATTACGCACGCGTCCCAGTAGCAGGAAACGACCGACTTCATTCGTAGAGAACGGCCCCTGGACTCGCGAGCCCTTCTGCACATACCACTGTGATTCGTCCGCAACCATAACCTACCTCTGCGTCCATTCAGTCATGCGTGTCTTAAGCCGGGTCAACGCTTGACCATGTATCTGACAGACCCGTGACTCACTGACACCCAGTATGTCCCCTATTTCCCGCAGGTTCAGATCGTCGTCGTAGTACAACGACATAACCAGGGCTTCACGCTCTGGCAAATTTTTAATATTCTCAGCCAGAGCCTGCCTGAATGACTGATACTCGACCTGCTCGCCGGGACTGACTTCCGCGCTTTGAGGAAGACTGATTGTCTCTCCGGTGTGTTCATCGGGCTGATCAAAACTGAACACGTGAGCGGCGGAGCTTTCGGTCAGAATAAGATGATAAGCAGAAAGCTCAATACCCAGCTTTTCAGCAACATCACCGTGCTTTGCTTCTCGAAGGCCTTCCTGTTCGAGGTTACGCAGCACCTCGGCAGCCTCTCTTGACTTTCTATGCACCGAACGCGGAGTCCAGTCAGAGCGCCGAATTTCATCGAGCATTGCCCCCCTTACGCGGATACCAGCGTAGGTCTCAAAGCTTGCGCCCTGAGAAGGATCATAATGACGAGCAGCCTCTAGTAAGCCAATCATTCCAGCCTGAATAAGATCTTCTGCCTGGACACTAGGCGGAAGCCTGTTAAGTAGATGAAACGCAATACGTTTCACCAGATTTGCATTCGCCGCAACCAACCCATCCGGGTCGACTGTGGTTACTTCGTTGTACATCGCGTGTGCATTCATACGGACGTTATTCCCACCGTGTACTGTCGGCGGTCTTTATCAACCGCTCTACAAAAAATTCAATGTGCCCACAAGGAGTCTGCGGCTGAGGCCATCGTGCAACTCGCGCACCAAGTTTCCGGAATGCAAGCGCACTCGGTGATCGTGGAAAGGCTTCAACTACTGACTGCTGTTGACACACTGCCAATTTCAATTGCGGGTCAAACGGAATAGACCCACAATAGTCAAGCAACACATCCATGCTTTGATCTGTCATATGCGTTAGCGCTGCGTATACATCCAACCCATGGCTCGTCGACTCCGTTTTATTTGCAACAACCCGAAATCGTCTTACCCTACATTTTTCGTGCAAAACCTGAATGGTGGCAAACGCATCGCGCATAGCCGTAGGCTCATCCACCACTACTATCATTACTTCCCGGACCGCCCGGCAAAAACTCAGAACGCTACTGGAAAGCCCAGTTGCTATATCTACAATCATCGTATCGGCAGAGGTACGTAGATCACTGAAGAGTCCAACCAGTGACGCGTGCTCAAATTGTGACAACTGTCCCAATCCGGAAGCGCCGCTGGCACTGGGTGCAACAGTGACTCCCTTAGGTCCTTGCATCAGAATTTCAGCCAGTCCGGCACTCCCACTGAACACGTCCGTCAGAGTGAACGTCGGTCGCAGTCGCAGCAGCTGATCCACGTTACCCATTTGCAAATCACCGTCAACAAGCAACACATCGTGCCCCTTGATTCCCATCGCCGCAGCCAGATTCACGGAAACAACAGACTTTCCAACACCGCCCTTACCACCGGATACCGCGATAGTCTGAACAGGCTGAAATTGCCTCGTCTCTCTGGACAGATCACGTATTCTCATACAGGCAATACTCGGACTATGGAAACGACTAACTGCAACGATTGGCCCTCAAGTGCGTGAAATCGCAGCTTCACAATGAGGCCACTGGATTGAAACACTGGTACACCCGAGTTGGAGCAAGTCTCGAACCACCGGACAGCGCCCCGCCACGCTTATAACGCGGGCGCAAGGAGCAATGACAAAATTTGTGGGGTATGCCGCAAAAACCTAGACGTTAGGGTAATCAACAACCTCAACTACCTCACACTCGAGGCGACTGTAAAACAAAGTTTTACACTTGACGCAGGATCAGGCTCGTCCTGAGGTCACTCTAACCTCGGCCCGCTGGCACTATGAATCCGTGCAAGACCTGCAAGAAGCTTGTTTGCCTCCGGGATACACACATCGATGACAGAGAACTGGCGCTGGATGAATACTCCCCATGCCAGCCTGGACAGCACGCGATAACAGCGACTGACACCTCTTAGGTGATCGTTCCGAGGGGGCGCTGGCTGTGAAACGAAATAACCGACGGAGTCACAGGCTCTAACCCCGCCTGTGACAACTGGTCAGTAAACACAGGTATCAAGACACCTCTTCAGGGCGCTGGATATTGTACTTCCGCATTTTTTCCACAAGCGTGGTGCGACGAATCCTTAGCCGGTTAGCAGCATGCGCCACCACTCCAGAGCACTCATCAAGGGCCTGCTCGATAAGACTGATCTCGATGTCCGTCAGGTGCTGCTTCAGATCGATACCTTCACGCGGAAGCCTTGGCTTATTGTTCAGTGAAACGGCTGGCATCCCCTGCACCATGGGCAGAACATCATTGCTCTCGCCCTCTTCACGCTCCTGATTGAGAGATGTGCCATGAGGTGCCATTTTCGGTGGGAGATCTCCTGCATCGACAACACCATAAGGATGCAGAATCGTCATGCGTTCCATCAAATTGGCTAGTTCGCGCACATTACCCGGCCAGTCGTAGTTGCACAGAGCCATCATGGCAGCTGGCGTAAGTCGTACCGAAGACTTCTTTTCATGCTCAAGCCGCGTAATAAGCTCATTCACTAATAAAGGAAGATCTTCTGCCCGGCTGCTCAGCGGTGGCATTTCGATAGGGAAAACATTCAGTCGGTAATAGAGATCTTCGCGAAAACGGTTTTCCTCGATTAGCTGTTCCAGATTACGGTGAGTGGCTGCGACAATTCTCACATCACTTTTAATACTTTTATTGCTCCCCACCCGCTCAAACGAACGCTCCTGAATCACCCTCAGCAACTTGACTTGCATAGTCAAAGGCATATCGCCAATCTCATCGAGGAATATCGTGCCACCTTCGGCTAATTCGAACCGGCCCTGACGCGCACCCACAGCGCCCGTGAACGAGCCTTTCTCATGACCGAACAGCTCTGACTCCAGCAGCTCGCCAGGAATCGCTCCGCAATTTATCGGCACAAACGGTTTGTTGCGTCGGTTGGAGTAGTAGTGGATATTGCGAGCCACAACCTCCTTCCCTGTCCCGGATTCACCCAGAATCAGCACAGTCGCTTCCGTAGGAGCCACTTGATCCACCATTTTTCTCACGCGCTGGACAGACCTGCTATTGCCCACAAGCGAGCGAAACAATTCGGGATTCTGAGTGGCCTCCTTACTGGGCGCTGTGTTGGCCGAGCCGCGAACCTCCGACTTGTGCAGGAGATCAGACAACGCAGCATAGCGGATGTTTTCTTTGAGACAGCCCACAAAATTTGCATCAATCTCAGTTTGCGAGATATCCGCCGGGCGCGGGCCCAGCAGCAGCACCAACGGTGGGCATTTCTCGTGTTTTGCCCGAAGGTTTTCGGCCCAGGGCACAATCCCATGGAAATTTGCGATCAGGATGCTGGCGTAATCAGTGAGCTCGCCCAGGCTGTCAAGTAACTCCGGGGAGCTCAACACCTTAGGCTCATAGTCGATGAACTCAAGTTGATGGCACAGTCGCTGCGCACTGTCGGAATCCTGATCAACAATCAGAATCTTTCTGGCTTCTTTTCTATTAGACATTATGACGCTCTTCGCAATGCGACCCGGTCGAGGAATGGAAAGATCAATAGATGATAGAAGAAGGTACGAATAAGACAAAGAATTGACGACTGAAACACAAAAATAGCATGTTAATCCAGCAATATTAGGTTATTTCTTTACTTTCAGATCAGTATTCGGCTGGATTTGGCCTATCACCCGTCATGTGCTCGCCCGCCGATTATGTAAAAGCGCTTTGTGACTTGACCATCTCTCCCGTTAATTCGCATTACACTAACCCCCGATCGCGCCGATCCCCTCATTACTTGCTAGGTGACGGTCAATCCCGATTTTTCAAGCATTGGCAAACCGGTAATATTGCAGTTTTTTGACACGTCACCGGCAGGAAAACATAAAACAAGAATGATCCGACAAATTCCGATCAGGAAGGCGTCAAAGGATCACGATGAGGAAGTAAGCACATGTCTGTAGACAAGAGCGACAGCTCGGATACCAACGTCACCAACATCGCTGATGCCCGAAGGGAGCGACTGGACAAGAGTTCGATACCCTACGGTAGACGGCAAAGTGACGACTCGGCAGGTCCGAACCTGAGCGCCAGACTGGAAGATCTGCAGAACAAGCCCAATGTTCGCCCTGTCATGGAGAGTCGCACCTCAGGTCGACGCTTTGATCGAGAAAAGGTCGAAAAAATCAAGGCACAGCTCGCTCGCGGCGAATACCAGATTGATTCGTTGCGCGTTGCGGACATGTTCATAGAGCACGAGCGACATAATTGAGACGTTCGGGACAGTTTGCCCTGTGAACCGCACGGCAGATTGTCCCGAATGTTAACGGACGACCAGGCTCGCACATTGGCGTGTGCAATTATGCAGCGCAATATGTGCCTGGCAGCGAACGAAAAAACGCTGGAGAATGGAACACGGGACACTTGATTCGTGCCTGAGGCCACCACATTCGCCAATGAAGGCGTCCGGCGGATAGAGGCTCATGGCGCCAGCGTCCAAGTGGCTATCTGACTCGGTATCCAGTGGCCTAGCGTGCTACCATTTCGTCTATTACCGTTACAATGCCAAGGACTCAGCAATGAAGCAACTACGAGCTATCATTTCATGGCCAATCGTTTTGTGGATATGTTACATATTCCTTGGCTCACTGCCCTACAAATTCACCAGTCACCCTGATACCCAGCATATCTTCGGCACGATTGGCGACTGGATAGGTACTTTTGCGGGAGCTGGCCCGGGCAATCTGTTCAAGGAATTTGGCGCTTTTGCCACCGGTGGGGTTGAGCTGCTGACATGCATTATTTTGCTGCTGCCAGCTCTGCTATGGATAGTGTCGAAAATGACGAAGTCGTTTTTTGGCATTACTCGCCGCAGATTTCACGTCATCGGTGGTCTTATGGCGTCAGTGGTTATGGCCGGAGCAGTATTTTTCCATCTCTTCTCACCCTTGGGAATAAAGGTGTTACACAACGGTGAAAGCGACGGTGGCAGTCTATTTTATGCGGCAACATCAATACTCATACTCGGTCTGGTTCTTGTCGTGATCAACCGGGGCTGGAGTGATGACGAGCGCTATGCACAAATTTAGCGCATGGCAGACTAGCCAGATGATTCGTCATCAGGCGCGGTGACCACAACCGTTGTGCCTCTTGTAGGGTCGACTACAGCCCCTGGTACCGCTTCTGCCTGAACTGAGGCCTTGATAGGCGTCAGCGTTCCGTGCGTCCTGAGCGGGTTTACACCGGGGTCGACTATTTCTGCGACCAGCTTAAGCCGCACTTGCCGTTGCCCGATAAGCCGGACTCCCAGAATGTACTCGCTCTTGATATTACCCGCGCGAATGGCGTCGAACAGGCGTGGAATGCGCTGTGCGAGCTGCTCCAGAAATCGTTGCTGTTCTTCATTGACTGCCATATAGACTGGCAGTATATACAGCACAATCACGCACGGGGAAATCCCCGTGCATGATTGTCCAGTTACCCGGATAAGTTTACGTCACGCCACCTCTGGAGGTGTTTAAACAAACAGTATCCGCGCCTCACTTCCCGGTTGCTCAGGCGACAGTACTGTTCTCCAGTACCGCGCTCGCGTTGCCAACCGGTATTTTCCGGGGTTTCATGGCTTCAGGGATTTCCCTGAGCAGAGCTACTTTCAGAAGTCCATTGTCAAGCTGTGCACTGACAACTTCAACATGATCAGCCAGATTGAATTTACGTTCGAAAGAGCGAGTCGCTATACCGCGGTGCAAATACCTGGAATCGGTCTTGGCTTCTTCCTTTTTACCTCTCACGGTGAGTACCCCTTTCTCCACCTGTACATCAATTTCACTATCCTGAAATCCTGCGACAGCCAGAGTTATGGAATATTTATTTTCACCGACGAGCTCGATGTCATAAGGAGGATAACCAGCGGATTGTCGATCTGCGCTTAAAGCGGCGTCGAGCAGCGATCCGAATCGGTCAAATCCTACGGTATTTGCGTAAAGGGGTGCGAGATCAATTTTCATTTCAATATTCTCCAATAGAAGCAATATAAGGGTCTTGCCGGCAACTCTCTCTGAGACCTTGCCGACAGAAACAAACTAGAGTCGAGAGCCAGAATTTCAAGCCCTTACTCCAGGGATTGCCCGATTGTGTGGTCTAGCGCCTCTGTGCCGTTTGTGGCATCCATCGCGTGCGCCTGCCTATCGGTTTGCAAAACTAATGTGTCCTGCAATGTTAAATAAGGTCATCAGTTCGATTGTGGCTGCCGGATTGCACTGTCATGTCCTTTTGCGCAAACACGCCACCACTATGATCAAAGATGGATTCATACACCTATCACGCACATTAGTGTGCAGACTGAGCTCAGGAAGCGGCAGATCAATCGCAAGCCATCTCTCGGCACGAGGCAATCACGCGATCGCACGGTTACTGCTGGCAAGCCTCTTACCCATTGGATTCTCAACGGGCGAAGCAACTGCTCAGGAAGTCAACCCTGAACTTGATCCGGGCAGAAAGATCTTTATTCAGCGAACGGCTCCAGGTGCGACCATGACCGTGCAGGCAGGCAGCATTATCGAAGGCATAAGAGTTGAGCGACTGAACGGCGATGGATTTGATAATCCTGATCGTCCGGACACCTCGTATGCCCTATGGCGGCTGGAACCCGCTGGTATTGCTCGAATAATTACGCCGATGCCAGTAGCGCCGCTAACCCGGGATGTTTCGGTGGAATTTCTTGAGGCCGGCACTGTTACGCTTACCGCGTTCGGCTTTGACAATGAAGATGCTGGTCCGGAATCGAACGAGCCGGGTTTCAATACTGCAGTGTTCACGTTTAATGTCGTATCGTCGGCACAAAGCGGGCAAGCTTCAGAAGAAGAGAACTCGCCGGAGACACAGCCCTTGAGCCAGAATGCGCGTACCGCGCTGACAACACTTAACCTGGCTTGCAGTGGAACCAACGCATCAGATTCGCTAAGCGAAAGCTGCAACACTCTTTCCCTGCAAGATGATCCCGCAGCAAGTCTTGACAGACTGTTACCGGAGGAATTTTTTGCCATTGGCGATGCTTTGGCTGCCGGCGCTGACCATCAGGCTAAAAATATCATGTCGCGTATCAACACGGTTCGCGCTGGACAACGCAATGGATTTGATGTTGGTTCTCTTGATGTCACGTTATGGGATCAGACGATACATGGATCCGTTATCTCGGCAAGCAAAGACGCGCTATGGCCGTTGACGGGAGGAAGCGCTGCGCAAGACACCTTCAGCGACAGCCCTCTGGGCTTCTTTGCCAACGGCAACATTTCGGTCGGCAACGTCGACGGAAAAGGGACCCAGAGGAATGCTGATATAAGTACTAACAGCCTGACTTTAGGTGCTGACTACCGTATCGATAGCGACAAGGTCGTAGGGGTAGCGTTAGGTATCACTAACGACAAATCTGACTTCACAGCTGATGACGGCCACATGGACATGCAAGGTGTCAGCCTTAATGCCTTCGGTACCTGGTATGAAAAAGATAAAGGCTATGCCGATGTAATCGCGGAAGTCAGTGAGAACGCTGTTGACTTAATGCGCCGTATCAATCTGGTTGGTCAGAACACCGAGTTTGCCAGTAGCTCAACCAATGCAACTCGCCTGTCCTTGTCAATCAGAACAGGCAGAACGTTTCAACGCGGCGCTACGGAATTCGGGCCGTTCGCAGGCGTTACCATTACACGTGCGGCCATCGATGCATTCAGCGAAACTTCATCACTTATCGGTGCTGGCGCTGGAACGGCCCTGGATGTTAACTCTCACTCTGTAACATCAGGCCGTTTCTCAGTAGGGGGTGAGATCAAACGAGTCGTCAGCACATCAAAAGCTGTTTTTGTACCATTGCTGAGACTGGAGTTGGAAAACGAATCTGATACTGACAAGGGTGTAATAACGGCATCGTTCAGTCAGGATGGCGATAATAACCAGATGCAGATACAAGGTACAAAGAGAGATAGCAGTGCACTATTAATAAGCATCGGTTCAACCGTTGTATTCGCACACTCCCAAAGTGCATTTCTACAGTTGGACATTCGCTCATTGGATGAATATGTCAACCAGAATAGAGTGCGGTTAGGTTACAGGATGCATTTCTAGTGTTAGATGTTCTTTTACCCCAAATTATAAATCTTAAGGCATATATAACCTGATATTACGTACCAAATGCCCATATTCACTTCAAATCCATGACCTCAAAGAAATAATCGCATAAATTTTGCAGCAACCCGGCAATTACATTTGCCACTGCACACAATAACGATTCGATGACTTCTACGAACAGAACTGAACGTGCATCAATGCGTTACGACATGTCCTCAGCAGCTAATTCATCCTGTGCTGAAGGAGACATTGATATAGATTCATTGAAAATCCGACTACAAAATCTAGAGACTCACAATACTGAACTTGAGTTACAAGAGCACGAGCTGAATCATCAGATAGTACAACAACGACTATCAATTGCAGAACTGGAAGGACGAAGCAATGAGCTTCAGGCACTGATCGACGATAGGAAACATAACGAGAGTCAATACCGACAATTGTTCGATCTCGCCCCTGTCGGCTATCTGTCGATGGATGACAAGGGAATTATAGACAAGATCAATCTGGCTGGTACTTGCTTCCTGCATCTTCCCAGTGTCTATCTAGTCAACACATCGTTTTCTGATTACCTTTGCGAGGAGGATCGCGGGCTACTGCACGATCATTTAACGTCAGTGGCGAGATCACACTTGTCGTTAAAGTGGCAAGTCACCCTGCAATTGCACGATGGTACCGCGCGGCCTGTCATGCTGGCAACCAGCGCCATTCGTGCAAAGAATTCTACAAAAATGAGATATCAGGTGATGATCATTGACATCACCCAGCAACTGAAAACCGAGAAGCTGTTGCGCAATGCCAATGACTATCTTGAAGAGTTAGCTCATCACGACCCGCTCACTCGTTTACCCAATCGTACAATGTTCAATGATCAACTTCAGTCCATGATGGCTGAGCGAACACCTGACAACGAAAAACTCGGCATTATCTACTTCGACCTGGATGGATTCAAACCCATCAACGATACGCTTGGACATCATGTTGGTGACTCCGTATTGCGCACAATTGCAGATAGACTTAGTGCGCAACTTAATTCAGCTGATACGATTGCACGAATCGGTGGCGATGAATTCACTGTAATCCTTGACAACCCAGGCACTGCGGAAGAGGCAATTGCTCAAGCTCGTCGAATCGGCGATATTGTCCGGCAACCCATCCAGACCCCGGAAGGTACGGTCAACGTCAGCTGTAGTATGGGTTTGAGTTTGTACCCAGATCACGCCAGAAAAATAGATGACTTGGTAAAAGGGGCAGATGCTGCCATGTACCAGGCTAAAAAAGCCGGCCGCGATCAGGTTCGTCTGTTTTCGAAGAAATCCATAGATATTGTCAGTCGCTTGTCTCAACTGGAGACCAGCCTGCCCGGGGCCGTTCGCGAAAATCAGCTCGAATTGCAGTTCCAGCCCATTTATAACACAGCGACTCTCACCATTGTATCGTTGGAAGCCCTGATTCGCTGGAAGCACCCAACACTGGGAACAATTTCACCGGGTGAATTCATTCCACTGGCAGAGAAAACAGATTGTATCGTCGAGATCGGTAAATGGGTTTTACAAACTGCCTGCAAGCAAGCTCGCACATGGCAGGATCAGGGATACAACATTCCTATTGCCATCAATGTATCTACAAGGCAACTCTTGGAACACGAATTCTCTGAACTGGTCAGCCGGATTCTGAATCAATATCAGCTGAATCCTCGATCACTGGAAATCGAAATTACTGAATCAGCGATCATGATTGATCATCATCGAAGCCGTGAAACTCTGCAGAAACTTCAGGCTGCTGGGCATGTGGTCACGATTGATGATTTTGGTACTGGACATTCCTCACTGGCTCGACTCGTACACCTTCCAGTCTCACGATTGAAAATCGATCGGATGTTCACCTGCGATATAGATCACTCCGAGCAGATGCGATCAGTTATAAAATCAGTGATCAGCATGGCACACGAACTCGGATTAGGCGTTGTATCGGAAGGAATCGAGCTTGCCTCGCAACTGAACTTTCTCAGCAAAGCAAAATGCGATGCTGTTCAAGGCTTCATGATGTCCAGAGCCAAGTTGCCCGAGGACATTACCAGGCTGCTTCGCCTGGATCGTGAGAAACTCAATGGGCTGTGTCTAGATCTTCCAGAGCTGGGACTGGAGAAGATGTCTTCTTGACATCGCGAAACATGATCAGTACACCTTGAGCTAATCCGTTTCCAGCACGATACGGATGTATTCCGACTTGAAGCAGGTCAACATCATTACGGGAAATTTCCTTGTTGATCGATTTACCGATAGACAGTACACGACGCATATCGTCAACCAGATCCTTGTAGTTGAGATTGTGCGCCAGATCGACAAAGGGACGACCAATATCTGAAGGCAACAGGTTCACCGTCTGGGTAGCGACATCGGTGAATCTGCGAATACACAAATCAGAATCCAGAAAGATTACCCCCAAGTGCGTGCTATCCAACAGGTTATCCAGATCCTGGTTGAGATCCGACAATTCGTGAATCTTGGTCTGATACTCGAAGTTAACGGTGTACAACTCCTCATTAACCGATTGTAGTTCCTCGTTAGTGCTCTGTAGCTCCTCATTGGCAGCGGACAATTGCTCGTTGATTGAGCGCTGTTCATTTCCTGAATTCTCCAGATCATTGATAGCGAGCTGAAGGGCACTCTTCGTCTCATCCAGTTCAGCTCTTAGTTGTTGAACCTCAGTACGGTTTTTATTGTCATTTGCAGCCTCAGCACCAGGACCAGACTCTACAGACGAAAATACAACGAGAGAATATCGAGCCTCGCTTTGCCCTGATATCACGTGCGGCACCACTTCTATATCGACAATCCGCTCATGCTGCCCAATCGGCTGACACGATAGTTGCCGATGTGAGACAAGCGTGTGATCCTTGAACGCCCTTGTGATAGCAAAAGTAAGCGACGGCCGTAGACCTTCCGGCACCATCTTGGCAAGATCCAGAGTGGGCTCACCGGTGTGAACCTGCAACAGGCCGCTGGGGTCTGAAATGACCATTACGACACTTCGTGTTTTGTCGACCAGCACATTTGTGTTACCCGAATGCTGTGAGATTACATCAAGTGATACACCCACCAATCCACTGGTATTTGCCTCATTCTTCAATTGCAGAGGGGCAACAACAGCCGGAGTATTTGCCGCGGATTCACTGAATCGTGCTGAAGAAAGGTGCAGAGGTAATCGCAGGTTTCGTAATTTTTTATACTGGTTCCATTCGCGTTGGACCGGATAAAACTCACTCTGGAGATTGCCCAGTGTTTCCGACGGGCCGAGAAACAGAATTCCATTAACATTTAACGAAAAGTGCAACATCTTGATTGCAATCTGTTGCAATTCCGGCTGCATGTAGATGAGTACATTGCGACACGTCACCAGATGCATTCGTGTAAATGGTGCATTCTTGATAAAATTGTGTGGAGCAAAGATAACGTTCTCGCGAATTTCGCGAGCAATCATGTAGCCTTCAGCCTTTTGTGTAAAGAATCTTTGCCTGCGCTCCGGACTGACTTGCGCTACCGCTCGTTCAGAATAGACACCTGCACTGGCGCGCTCCAAGGCTTTGCGTTCAATATCGGTAGCGTAGATCTTGAAGGTGATTTTCTTGTCAAGTTTCTCCAGCAATTCTGTCAGTATTATTCCGACCGTGTAGGCCTCCTCTCCGGTTGAGCATGCTGACACCCAGACTCTAAAGGTCTCTCCTTGCTTCCATTCAGACACAATCACCGGAACAATGGATTCTTTTAACTTATCCCAGGCAACAGGGTCACGGAAAAAACTAGTGACGGTTATAAGAATGTCTTCACGCAACTCCTCACGCTCTTTCTCCGATGATCGAATGAATTCCACGTAGTCATCACTGGTTGAAATACTAGCCAGTACACGACGGCGCTCTATACGACGAAACAGGGTTTCACTTTTGTACTGGGAAAAATCCACGTCGTTGTTCTTAAGCAAGGCGACAACCTCACTGACGTATGCCGCTCGACGAGCAGGCCACAATGCCAGTGAGTCGTGTACGTAGTCACCACTCAGGTTATTGATAAACTCGGCGATTTCGGGTGGTGCCAGAATCTGGTGCACCATGCCTGACTCGATACTCACGTTAGGCATTCCATCAAATTCCGCAGAATCTGGTGTTTGAGCCAACACGACACCCCCGGCCTCATTCAGAATTTTTGCACCTCGTGACCCATCAGTTCCGGTACCAGACAAAACGACAGCAATGGCACGATCTCCATACTCACGTGCAACGGATCGAAAGCAGATGTCGATCGGAAACTGAGCCCCATTGGAGGATCGTCGTTGCTTACTGAGGTCAAATTTCCCATTTGATACCTCAAGATTCTCTCCCGGGGGTATGACATACACTCTGCCGGCTAAAATTTTCATATCTTTCGCCGCAGCGCATACCTTCATGGATGTGTCTCTTTGCAGAATCATATCCATCAGGGTTTCCGTTTCTGGTGAGAAATGCTGAATTATGATGAATGCGGCATCCAGATTCGGTTTAAGACTGCGAATAATGGATTGAAGCGGATACAAGCCGCCCGCAGAAGCACCAAATACGACGACAAACGGGGGCTTCTCGCCGATATCCGTGCCGACAATATTGTTAAGTTGATCTTTCTTATGGTTGCCCATAGACAACTCGGACTGTTTATCCAGCATTTCCAGCAGGATACGCTGAGATTCCTGCTCGGCAAATCTATCACTGGATGCAGCGTTAAGCACGTCCTCTATAAGATCCTGAATACGAATATCCGGTTCGCCTAAGCCAATACTACGCATCATGTCCCAATGGGAAAACCGTCGCTTCTCAATCGAACCTAACCGCAGTGTTCGTACTATCGTGTGACGGGAATCATTGTTAATTGATCGAAGAATTTCTTCAACAGCGTTTTCAGGTCCTTCCAGGTACTGGAAGAAATTTCCGTTTTTCCAGTTCAAATAACCGGTCAAACCCAGCTGCCGGTTCTTTTTGATTGCAAGGTCAACAAGATTCTGAAGCATCTCTTGATCGAACGGCACTGTCTCTTTACTGGCATAAGCAATTGCTATCATGGAGTAAGCTCAGTAGTTGTCAAACAAAAAAACAATACCGGAAACAACGTGTTCTAAACATTGTTTTCCGATTTAATGCAAACACCTGTCAGGTATCCGTCTCATCAAATTCATAGCTTTGCCCTTTTTCTGGCAAACAGACATGAACCACGCTACCCCCACCAGGATCTGATTCAAGCCAGATCTTTCCATGATGCAACTCCGCTATTTTTTTACAGGTGGCCAGGCCTATACCTGATCCGGCATAGGTGTCGCTGGTTTGTAAATGATTAAACGGGATGAATATTTTTTCCCAGTATTTTTTTTCTACACCCACGCCATTATCGGTAAAGCTAATCTTCCACATGCCATCAACGCGACTGCTTTTAACCATTATTCTGGGTTTCTGTGAACAATAAGTAATTGCATTGGAAATGATGTGGCGAAACAGGGTTACCATCGCTTGTACATTGCAATCAATTGTGGGCAACGGGTCCTTGATAACTTGAGCATCCGAGCTGAATATTTCTTCCTGCAAACTATCCAGTGCGTCAAGCAGTACCTCTTCCAATTTAACGTCAGATGAAAGCTTGTGTCTTAATCCCGCGCGGCAGTAATGCAGTAAATCTTCCACCATACGCTGCATACTTGCCGTTGTTTTACGCATCAACTCAACATCTTCCATCGCATCGGCGTTCAGATCACTGGAATGATCTTCAAGCAGCCACCCGCTAAGCAAGTGCAGATTTCTTAAGGGAGCTCGAATTTCATGCGACACTACCGATGCAAATTTTTCAAGCTCTTTATTTGATCGCAACAATTCATTGGTCAATTTAATTCGCTTTGATATATCTCGCAATGTGGCCAGCAAGCTTGATTGTCCCCGCCAATCGATACTAACAACGCGCATTTCCGCGACACACGGCGGCCTGCCGTGATGGAGAACTTCAATTTCTACAGTTTCTCCGGACATCACCGGATAACCCAGTTCTTTGCCAATCAGCTCTTCCTTGCTGCGACCAAACATAAGCTCAGATGCACGATTCACATACTGAATGACGCCCTCATAATCCATCACGACAATGCCATCGGGCGAGTTTTTCACCACGCTGTCAAAGCGTAACTCACCGAGATCTTCCTCGATGATGCAACTCTCGCCTGCTTTTTCCTTCACCTCATCCATTTTTAAAACAACCGGTCACTCACGACAGTTAAAACAACAGGAATTAAACCGCCACCGGTATGGGAAGTAGAGAGATGACTACACATCTTCGAACATTTCCCGTAACCGCTCAGACTCCGGCGTTTGATGGTATTGCGGATTGCCTGTAAGAATCCCGGTGATATTTCGGAAGGGCTTGCCCACATTCATGCCTGACAGGTCGATACTGAATTCACGTATTTCTTTCTCATGCACCGACCCGCGCATTTTTAGTACCGCGATGCCGCGACTGATTTCTCCAAACAATTCCACATAACGAAGTAGAATGATCGTGTCAGTAATCGTTGAAATATGCGCATCGGTAACTGACGATCCGCCCATCAGAGATGGCGTAACGGACGTAAATACGCCGACTATCTCCTGCTGTTTCACATAAGAGGTAAGACCGATAGCAAACTCGCGAAAACTCTTGACCGTCGCACCTCGTTCCAATGCAGATAAACTATCAACAGCGATTCTCGTCGGTTTGAATTCCCCGATTATTCTTTTCATCTGTATCAGGTGCTCCTCAAGACCAGTGGTCTCAGGATAAATACATACAACCTTTAAGCGGCCTTCCCGCTCCATTTTTTCAAAGTCAACCCCCCAACCTTCTGCATTGCGAAACAGTTGATCGCGACTTTCCTCGAAAGCGAAAAACAGACTGCGCTCATCGTCTTTGGCACCACCAATAAATGTGGTGGCCATCAGCGTTTTTCCGGTGCCTGTTGCACCGGAAATCAACACAATGGAGTCACGGAAGAAGCCTCCGCCACACATGGTATCCAATCTGTCCGTGCCTGAACTAATGCGAACGCGCGAAGATCTGTGATTCAGCTGAACGGTAGATAACGGTACTCCGACAATGCCTCCGTCAGCGACGATAGTAAACGGGTGCTCCCCTTTCTGGTGATCGGTTCCACGAAATTTCAAGATCTCCATCGTACGTCGTCGACTTTCTGCCTCCAGTACATTTCTAAGGATGATCACATTATCTGCAACAAACTCCTCGATACCATGACGCGCTATGTCACCATATTCCCGGGCTCTTTCCGCTGTTATCAGGGCAGTAACACCCGTCTTTTTAAGAGCAACAGCGATACGTAACAATTCGCTTCTTATGATGTGCTGGTCTTCGAATTTGCTAAAAACAGCGCCCAGGGAATCGATTGAAAGCCGAGTGGCTCCAACCTTATTGATCGCATGTTCTATCCGAGCTAATAGCGCCGCAAGATCAAAACCTCCACTAAGAATATACTGCTCCTCAGGTTTGGGTGACACATCGACAAAGGCCCACTGACCTGCGCTCTCCCACTCCGCTATATTCCAACCGAAACTCAGCATGTTCTGGCGGATGTCCTCAGGCGTCTCTTCAAACGTTACGAATACGCAGCACTCGTCGGTCAAATTGATTCCACAGGCAAGATACTGGACTGCAAAAACAGTCTTGGAGCTGCCAGCTGTGCCTGACAGCAGGGTAGTTCTGCCTTTTGGAATACCACCATTGGAAATCGCATCAAAACCGCTAATACCGGTTTCAAGTTTCGTTACACCGCAGCGAGTGTCAGAATTCATAGTGCTCGTTTTTCTCCAGAAACCAAAGTGTTACAGGTCCAGTCCACGACGTAAAGACTGTTTGTCCGACAAGTCGCCAATGGTCCGTCTGATGGGCAACGGGTTGGTCTTGATTAATGTCGGAGTGGCAAGTACAAAGTCATCTTCAGCAAGTTGCGGATTTTCCAGAACATCAATAACCTTCAACTCAAAATCATCAGCAGCCAGTTGTTCAAGCGTACGGCGCAAGTTCTTCACAGCCGTGTCGGATCGCACCGACTGACCGGCAACGAACAACTTCATGGTCAGCTTGCTCATACTTGTTCACCCAGCGAGGCGAGATCAGTCAGTGGGTCCGAATTTCTTTCCGGGTCTGAGCCTCTCTGTACGAGGCAGGCGCGCTGATAAAACAAACATAAATGTCCCAGCAAACCGGTTAGTAGATAACGTGCCTCTTCATTGCAAGCGGCCCTTCTCCTTGCTGTCATCTCGCCAAGCTTTTCACCCAATGCAGCCGTGTGTATGTGCACGATATCTCTTGGCGCAGCCCGGCTCGCACCCAAGGTGTCGGCCAGCAATCGCAGTTTTGCAGACAGGTTGTAATTAACCTTATAGTTGCGTAGCTCCAATGCCTTATCGATAAGCTCACCATACCGGGCGACAGCTTCTACGAACACATCCGCTTGAACGGTTTTGAGTGGATTAGTATCACCCGAAATGGTCATGCCACCTTGAGACGACGACAATACCTCGGATTCCAGTCGCCTCATCTCTCGCTCTCTGCGAACTTGCAGTTGAGTCTGACGTAATTCTTCGACCAGACGATAACGTTCTATCGCATAACGAAGTGTTCTGCTAATTAAAGGAGTATCAAACTTTCCTTTGACCAGGTAATCATGAGCGCCGTGCTGCACCGACTCGAGTGCCGTTGACTCGTCATCATTTCCCGAGAGAACAACGACAGGCGTCGTTGCCAGCTCAGTGAAAGCAACAACAGACTCAAGGCCATGGCTGTCGGGCAACGATAAATCCAGTAATACGACCGAGTAGTGATTGGCGCGCAGCTCCGTCAAGCCCTCCGTTGCTGAGCGAACCCATGTCAAATCAAACAACTGAGCTCTTCTTATCGAGCGCCGTAGCATCTCGAAATCGTCCGAATTATCTTCAACAACGAGAACTTTAATTTCTGAGTTCACTGATAGGTCCAACCGGGCAAAATGTGGCAGTTAGCATCCAAGCCTGCACAGACACAAGCAGACCCATCGGATAGCAACCAGAGGGACGTTAGTCAGAATAACGTTTTACATTGTACCCAGCACCCACAGCGTACGTACAGCATGCTAAGGGGCAACAGTGGAACAATGCAGTCAGATATTTGACTTAACTTCCTTGACGGATACACTGTCAACCGCGTCTGACGGCCACCCTTTAAGGGATACGCGACAACGCATGTTTACGCATATATGTTACATATAGATACGCACCGCCAAGCTTGTTACTGTTACATTTACAGATGCAAATTCGCAAACCTCATTAAACCCTTGGTGTTTATGTTTTATTTTTCCCATTTGATGGCTGGACGGACTCGTTTATAGAGGTTACATCTGTGTTTGTTGTGGTGGTATCAAGTCAGTTTTTAGCTTACTCAATAACAACAAAACAACAACAAAATCTGGCCGGTAAGGTTTGCGCACTTTTTCAAATGTGGCGTTGTGTTTCTATCGCGGGGCCACGTTAGTGAAATTTTTTTTGTTCAAATAATTTGCGTCGTATTAGAAATGTCCCTTGTCAATTTGGGGTGGCATTCCTATTAGGTGTCGCACGGAGAGCAAACTAGTTGTCACGATAACGATGGCGTATTAAAAACGGTGTGAGTGCTGCACAATAAAATGCGTTCAGGATTCACCAACGTATCCTGTAAATTTACTTGTCGAAAGTTCAGAGCTATTTAACAGCCCTTGAATTTGACAACCTTCGATCGCAGAGGCTTGACAAGCAGTCCCCCCTCGAGCTGTCTAATCACAAATTAGATGATGCGAGCTTGAGTTGCCGCGAGCCCGGCTCAATCGCAAATTATGCATTAGGCCCAAACGTCCGCTGAAGATAAGTCGACCGACGAGTTACGCCTTGAATTGGCTATTGGTCTGATACCCCGTCGATGGGCGCTCGACGATCTGGCCATCTAGGAGAACTGATGCTGCTGGGAGGATGAGACGGCGGTACACACGCCTAAACCCGATAGTGGTGGAGCTACGCGGGATCGAACCGCGGACCTCTTGCATGCCATGCAAGCGCTCTCCCAGCTGAGCTATAGCCCCACATCGGAGCGCGAAGAATAAGACCGAAGTGCACGGCTGTCAAGCGTCGAACCGCAATATATGTCCAACGGCAGAAGTATTTTGTTCTGAGGTCCAGAAGACCGGGCGTTAAACCACGCTCGTATTCGGCCTGGATAGCGAGAGACAGCACACACTTTGACTATTTCCAGCCTGCAATCAGAGGTGGTCCACCTTACCGACAAAACAATTTGGATATCCTACCGCCAGTTCCGGCTCTGAAAAAGGACGTTCAATGATTCGCCATCTCAACTGTCATCAGTTGTTCCGCGCGCTCCTGCTTATGGCTCTGGCGCCCAGCCTGGCCTATGCGGCGGGAGATCCACCCGACGCACCTGAAAACCTGCAGGGAACCATTACCAACAATCGGGTACTGCTGACCTGGGACGAGGCGACGGACGACGATGGAGTACAGGGCTACAACGTCTATGTGAACAATCAGTACACCAGCACAGTGGCAGTTAATGCCTATTCTGGTCCGGTAACCGCTGGCCGCTTGTACAGCTTTCACGTCGTTGCATTTGACGCCCTGCCTCGTCGATTCTCTGATCCTTCAGACCCACTGGTTTTGCCTGAACGCGTGACGACAGGCGATCTCACCATCCCACCCTCGGCACCGGGCAACCTGACAGGCACCCTCTCTGGTGGACAAGTGAATCTACGATGGAGCCCATCAACTGATGATGAAGCAGTGCTGGGTTATAACGTATTTCGTGACAATCGCTACCTCACTACGGTATCGAGCAACCAGTATTCGGGCCCTAACGCCGCGGGTGAGCCTGGTTCCTGGTATGTGGTGGCTTTTGACGTCCGCAAAAACTTCTCATCCCGATCAGAAATAATCCGGCTGCCAGACACAGGGCCTGTCGATTTATCGCAACCTCCATCGACTCCCACCGGTTTGCAGGGGACTATTACCCGTGGAACAGACACCGACACCATATCGCTGACCTGGCAGGCATCCACCGATAACCAGTTGGTTGCCGGTTACAATATTTATGTCAACGGTGACTATGTCGCCACACGTTTTGGTACCCAATACGAAGGCACGTTTCCCACGGCCAGCAGCTATGCCTTTCAGGTAACAGCATTCGATTTCGATAAAAATTATTCGACCAACTCGCAAGTTCTTACCTTACCTCTTGGCAGTTCATCCGCCGACCCCGGCAGGCCACCATCCGTACCCACAGGGCTAACAAGTCGAAGCACCAGCGAATCCGGCGTTACACGCGTAACGTTGACCTGGCAACCCTCCACAGGACCATCAGTGGTAAAAGGCTATGACATTTATCGTAACAATCGTTACCTGAATACAGTCAGCGCGAACACGTTTACCGATACACTGCGCACCGGAACAGCTGCAACCTACGAAGTCGTGGCTTTTGATTACTACGACAACTACTCTTCACGCTCAGAACAACTGAGCATTGTCGGAAGTATCAACCAGGCTCCATTCTTTGCACGACTCGATGATCAGCTTCTTCGCACAGGCGTACCCTGGGAATTGGTACTCGCGCCTGTCGATGTCGACGGCGATGCAACCGGTATATTAATCAGTAACCCTCCGCGCGGCATGCAATTCGTTGACAACAGCGACGGCACCCGCTCCCTGGTCTGGCAACCCAACAGAGGCGATATTGGTGTCTATACGATTGCGATTACGGCATTTGACCTGAATGACACATCACTGCGCAGCAACCAGAACATCCAGATCACGGTTGTATCCAACGCCTCAACGATCGAACCACCATTCAGCCTGCAGATTGCTAACGAAGCATACAACCTCATAGAGGGCGATTTGCAGGGCGTTCGCATACCCGTCGGCATTAACCGCGAGAATAACTATGCCGGAGTCGTCAGCCTGGAAGTCAGCACAGAGTCGGCCGCCGATGCCAGGCGCCTCAACACCCGATTCAGTAGTACAACGCTCGGTGCCGCACAGTTCAACAGCTTACTGACAGTGCGACTGGGCATCGATACATTACCGTTGCTGCCAGAACAGAGACGTCTTGTTATCACGGCACGCTCTGGAGGATTTACGCAACAGGCAAGCATTACACTGGCCGTAACACCCGTACCACAAGACGATGTCTACCTGCTTATCGGCCAGAGCAACATGATTGGTCTTAGTGAGAACAACGCCAAACTCTCGGAACCGGGACAGGCGGATGAGCCGAACCCACGCATCATTCAGGCAAACATCAGCGCGAACGATAACCGCTTGATCAATGACAGCAGCCTGTTTACTGACGCTCAGTTCAACTTCGAGACGCCACAATTTACTCAAGCCGAAGATCCATTGCACTCACCGTATGATGAGTCGTCGGGTCTCAAAGGCGGTAGTCGCATCGGCATGGGATTGAGCTTTGCAAAAACTGCCCTGCCCCACACGACGCGCAACATTATCCTGGTACCTGCGGCCTGGTCCGGATCAGCCTTCTGCAACATCGCTACTCCGGCAGCGCACTGGAACGCCACCGACACCGGCAATCCGGCTCTGGGTAATACCTTACTGTTTGATCGGGCACTGCAGCTGACTAATGAAACTCTGTCAGAAACTGGTGGGATTCTGCGCGGAATACTCTGGCATCAGGGAGAGAGTGACAGCAACGCACAATGTGCAGGCAGCTACGAAAACAACCTCACCAACCTGATAAAGACACTGCGTACTCGCATACAGGTAGATGCACGTGGCATTGGAGCACGTGGCTCATTTGCCGATATTCCCTTTGTTGCCGGAACCATGTCGAGAGGGCGTGATGAGCGTGGTGATTTATCCGTGTTTTCAGCCAGCAAACGACTTGTCGACAGTACGCACCGTAATATCGGCTCTGCGATAAGGTACAGCGCTTTCACGAACAACGATGACCTGACGCCTGACAATGGCTTCCCTTGTGGGGCTAGCTCCTGTATACACTTTGGTGCAGAGGCATTGCGTGAGATGGGAGTTCGCACATACGACTCCCTGCTTCGCGCGGCCACCAATTCTCAGTAACAGGGGCTCTCGATGTTTATCCCGATGGGTACGGTTGTCACGGTATGCATGGTGATCTGTGTGGCGTTCGCCAACCAGCTGCCAGCAGGCGCTCTCAATTCCCGGACTCCCCGGTTTATATTGCGCATTATCGGCATCGTTTGCGCTCTCGCAGGCCTTTGGAACATTCTGTGGTACGCATCCAGACACATCACAGAGTTCTGGGGACAGATGGCGCTTGGGTCCGGACTGTTGCTGTGTGCTTTAAGCACGCTACTTATCCTGCCACCAGAAAGTGCCCCCTCTCAACTGGAAAAGGCACGCCACCCCATGATTATGCTTCTGGCAGCCTTCGCCGCCTACTACGCCTGGACAATCTATAAGCTGTAAACCCTGCGTCCAGCCGGAATGCCGTAGATAAAGTCTGCATACCAGGGCTTCTGATGACAGACCAACCGCGCTGATTATGTGTGCGCGAGTCAGGGTTTTACACAGCAGATAATCAGCATTTACAGGCAGCTTGTACCTGTCCAGCTAATACCCGTTTCGTCTTTCTCGCAGCTCCGCCATGACGGCAACATCATCCGCATCTATCAAACCAATCGTGCTGCGAATTGCCGCATCATCGGTGCGCAAAAAAGGATTCGTCTGTTTCTCTACTGACAATAAGACAGGCACTGTCGCCTTCCCCTGGTTCCGTAGCAATTCAACTTCTGTAACGCGCTTTTCAAGTGCCTGATTATCAGGATCTACATCCCGTGCAAATCGTGCATTCGTTGCGGTGTATTCATGCGCGCAATAAACGAGCGTATCCTCAGGCAAGGCATTCAGTTTATTGAGACTAGCTAACATCATGCTGGCATCACCCTCAAATAAACGTCCACAGCCCATGCTGAAAAGAGTGTCACCCGTAAACACCAGCTTATCCTCTGCAAAATAATAATTGATCATATCGGTGGTATGTCCGGGTGTATGAATGGCACTTACCGCTTTTCCGGCAAAATCGAATGTATCGCCATCGTCCACATGCTCATCAATACCTGGAATTGGCCGTGAACGCTCTACGGGTCCTACAACGTGACAAGACGTTGCCTGCTTGATTTCCTGCAGCCCTGTCGTGTGATCACCATGGTGGTGAGTAATCAGTAAATGCGAAAGTGTCCAGCCCTTCTCATTCAGCGCACCCAGTGCCGCCGCCGCATCCCCTGCATCGATACAAGCCGTCTTACCGCTATCACTATCGTGCACAAGCACCCCGTAATTATCTGATCCATACGGGAACTGAAAGCATTCCAGGCTACTCATCTGTTTTATCTCTCCAACAAGTTCGTGTATCAGGTTTAATGAGGCAAGGTCTGCACCCACTAGTCACAACAAAGCCCTTAATACAAAGACGCATCCGGGCTGCAAATCTTAAGCTGCGCTATCTACGCCTTTCGCAGCCACACAACCGGCTGCATCCGGTGTTCCGGAGACATAGCGCAGTATTTCAACCACTTGCTCGGGTGTTTGAGCCCAGCCCATAGCCGCAGCATCCACCTCTTTCAAGGGATGGATGATGTCAGCATCATGCAGAGTGATATACGGTTTGCCAAGGGCTGCACAGTAACCCGCATCAAAAGCGGCATTCCACTGCTTGTACTGGCTGCCAAAACGGATGATGGCGACATCACATTGTTGAATTTGCGTTCGAGTGCGAATCGCGTTGACCTTTGAGGATTGATGGTCGCGCCAGAAGCCCTCTTTTGCTTGCCCCAGAAGATCGCCGGCGGCATCGCTCGCATCATGGTTGGTAATAGCCGATGTAAACGTAAGCGGCAACCCGGCGCTTGCGGACGCTTGCATGATGCGCTCTCGCCAATCAGTATGAATCTCGCCAGAAAGGTAAACTGACCATACGCTTTGCATATTGCTACTCCTATTAGTGTCGATGATGACTTAAACTTGTGCACCCCATAAAATTACCGCATCGACAGGCATTTTCGTGGAGTTTCCATCTGTAGAGTCCAGCCGGTATAGCCCTGCGCTGACGGGACGCTTTTTCTATTCAGGCGCACAGGTTACCAGAGCGAACCGCAATGCTCGACACTTTGCAGTCTCATCTTCAGCTACCGGCAAGTTCGCTGGCAGTAGCGGCAATCGTGGTGCTGGTAGCCAGCATGGTTCGCGGTTTTTCCGGATTTGGTCTTTCAGCTCTGGTCATGGCGGGTCTTGCCTTGTTAATTCCACCCATCGGATTAATTCCAGTGTGTTTCCTGCTGGAATTAGTGTCCAGCGCCATCATGTTCAGAGGCGGTCTGATCCATGCCAATCGGTCACTGGTCCAAGGTCTGGTTATTGGCACCGCGATCGGCATGCCGATCGGCTTGGCCGCCACCCATAGCCTACCGCCAGAAATCTCGCGCATAGTCGCCCTGTTGCTGATCCTGACTCTTGCCGCCCTGCAACTTTTCAACGTCTCACCTGCGTTTCTACGCACAAAAAAAGGGCTGTATCTTGCGGGCGTTTGCGCAGGTGCTGTTACCGGGCTTGCCAGCATCGGCGGAATGGTCGTCGCCTTGTATGCCCTGTCGATAAACACATCGGCTCGAGAAGTCAGAGCATCGGTAATACTCTACCTGTTTGTCAGTATGGCAGTCTCCGCATTCTGGCTACTCAGCACCGGTACACTTGATACGCTGGCTTTTAAGCGAGGATTGTTTTTAGCACCGCTTGTCGTGCTGGGTGTGCTTTTAGGCACCTGGATATTTCGCCCATCCCTGGAGCCGTTCTACAAGCGGTTTTGCCTGTTCATGCTGATGTCGCTCGCAGGCTTCGGCCTGATTCGCCTTTGGGTGTTGTAGCATTTGCTATCGCCCCTAACTTTCAAACACTACTTCAAAAGGAGCACATAGATGGGACTGCTTGTCGATGGTCAATGGCACGACACATGGTACGACACTCAATCTACAGGTGGTAAATTCCAACGCTCAGAGGCAGGGTTCAGAAACTGGATAACTGCTGATGGCTCTGCCGGCCCCTCAGGCTCGGCTGGCTTCAAGGCCGAAGCCGGGCGTTATCACCTGTATGCAAGTTATGCCTGTCCATGGGTACATCGGGTGCTGATCTACCGCTCTCTTAAAGGACTCGAGTCGATGATCGATGTCTCGTTCGTGCATTGGTACATGGCTGATCACGGCTGGACGTTTAATGCCGATGATGCTGACATCGTGGGTGACCGTTTGCATAACAAAGAGCTTATGCATCAGATCTATACGCTGGCAGACCCGCAATACTCTGGCAGAGTGACGGTGCCCGTAGTCTGGGACAAAAAAAAACAGACCATCGTGTCCAATGAATCCTCGGAAATCATCCGAATGCTAAATAGCGCATTTGATGAAATTGGCGCAGCCCCCGGGGACTACTACCCGGAACCCCTGCGCGATCATATTGATTCGATCAATGATCGAATTTACAACACACTGAACAATGGCGTGTACAAGAGCGGTTTCGCAACAACGCAATCTGCCTATGATGAAGCGGTCATACCGTTGTTTGATACCATGGAATGGCTGGAAAGCAAGCTCAAAGACAAACGATTCCTGTGCGGATCACAACCCCTGGAAGCGGACTGGCGACTGCTGCCAACCTTATTACGTTTCGATCTGGTCTACCACGGACACTTCAAGTGCAATTTGAAACGCTTGCAGGACTATCCGCATTTGTGGGCCTACACACGTGACCTGTACCAATGGCCTGGGGTAGCCAAGACCTGCAACTTCGAGCATGCAAAGCGCCACTACCTTGAAAGTCACGACACCATCAACCCCCATAGAATCGTTCCGGTTGGTCCTGCCATTGACTTTAACGAGGCACATGGACGTGAGTGCTGAAACTGAGTCAAATACGGGATAACGGGTAGGCCACAGTCAACCCTGTGCGTTACGCAATTTCAAAACCATTTTCACGACGATGAGGAATAATCTGCCCATGCAAGAACTCAAAGGACAATGCGCCATTATTACAGGAGCCAGCCGTGGCATCGGTGCAGCTACCGCTATAGAGATGGCCGCCAACGGTATGCATGTCGTCCTGGCTGCTCGGTCAATCAATGACTGTGAGCGTGTGGCAGACGAAATAAACAGTAACGGCGGCAAGGCAACAAGCGTGGCCTGTGACGTCTCTCGCTACGACCACTTACAAAAAGCGGTAGCGCATGCCATCAGCCATTTTGGTCGTCTCGATGTGCTGGTAAATAACGCCGGTACCATTGACCCTATTGCCTACCTGGCAGACTCCGACCCCGAAGGCTGGGCTAACGTCGTGGATATCAATCTGAAAGGTGTCTATTTCGGAATTAGAGCCGTGTTGCCCATTATGAAAGACCAGAACAGTGGTGTGATCGTAAACATCAGCTCGGGGGCTGCCACTAACGCCCTGGCAGGCTGGAGCCATTACTGTGCTACCAAAGCGGGCGTTTTAGCGTTGACCCAATGCGTGCACAAGGAATATGCAGACCATGGCGTGCGTTGTATAGGCATGAGTCCTGGGACGGTTGCAACCGACATGCAGGTATCCATTAAGAAATCCGGAGTGGGTCCGGTCAGCCAGATGGAATTCTCTGACCATATTCCACCACAATGGCCGGCAAAGGCCATCACATACCTCTGTACAAGCGATGCTGCTGAGTTCTCTGGCACGGATTTTTCGATTAAAACCGATGAGGGCCGGCAAAGAGCAGGATTAATATAACCCGATGGCACTCACCTATAGGGCTTAACAATGATAGCGCTTAATAGTCGTCATAAGTACAGAGCTTAACCACACGGTTAAACCTTCTACAAACTCGTTTGCAGGGTATTGTGGACGAAAAAAGCACAGCCCCTGCAAACCCAGTCCGAGCGCGATGCAAAGTAAGACTATTGCATGCACCGCCCGGGATGGTTGACGCTAGCTTTGCTGACAAACCTCGATAGCCTTGTCCAGCCTGGCTATCACATCGCCTTTATCAATCAATGCGATGGTATCGCCCATAGACGGCGATTGAGTACCACCAGTTACGGCAAGACGCAATGGTTGTCCCAGTTTTCCAAAGCCGATGCCCAAGGCTTCGACACAGGCATCGAGTGCGGCCTGGATTCCGACGGCATCCCAACTGTCCAGTGCTTTTAATCGACCGAGCGCCTCACTAAGCACATTGGCAGTATCAGGTTTGAACTGCTTTTTGCGTGCCTTTTCATCATAACTTTGCGGGGCTTCGTAGAAGTAGCGCGCCGCCTCTGCCATCTCCAGCAATGTTTTCACGCGATCACGTAACAACATGGCAACATCACCCAATGGGTAGCCATTCTCGGTATCGATGGCCAGTTTTTGCATGTAAGGCAATAAAGCGCTACCCAGATGTTCAGCATTTGATTGTTGAAAATACTGTTGATTGACCCAATCCAGCTTCTTGTCATCGAACACAGACCCTGAGCGATTGACGGCCTCAAGCGTAAACAGCTCGCGCATTTCATCGGCAGTAAACAGCTCCTGGTCCTGATGTGACCATCCAAGTCTTACCAGATAGTTAAGCAAGGCCTCAGGAAGGTACCCGTCTTCAGCGTACTGCATGACACTGACCGCACCATGGCGCTTGGACATGCGTTTGCCATCTTCGCCAAGGATCATGGGTAAGTGAGCAAAAACCGGCCGCTCAGCCCCCAGAGCGTCGAATATGTTGATTTGACGCGGAGTATTGTTGACATGGTCATCACCGCGAATAACGTGTGTGATTTGCATATCAATATCATCCACCACGACGGTCAGATTGTAAGTGGGTGTGCCATCGGAACGCATGATGACCAGATCATCCAGTTCTTCATTGCCGATAACAATAGGCCCTTTAACGGCATCATCGATGGTCACATTGCCAGACAAGGGGTTTTTAAAACGCACGACTGGCTCAATACCTTCAGGTGGCGATTCTGATCGATCACGCCAATAGCCGTTGTAACGCGGCTTCTCCTTTCTGGCCGTGGCCTCCTCCCGCATGGCCGTCAGCTCCTCCGGTGTGCAATAGCAATAATAGGCATGACCGGTGTCCAGAAGTTGTTTCACGACCTCACGATAACGCTCAAAACGTTGTGTCTGGTAAAACGGTCCTTCATCGTATTCCAGTCCCAGCCAGGCCATACCATCCAGAATGGCCTGAACCGATTCCTGTGTTGAGCGAGCCCGATCGGTATCTTCGATTCGCAGCACGAACTCTCCACCGTGTTTTCGTGCAAACAGATAACAGAACAGCGCTGTTCGGGCTCCACCAATATGGAGATAACCAGTGGGACTGGGAGCGAAGCGGGTACGAACCTTCATGAGAAAACTGCTAGATATCGAGGAGGTGGAAGTGTACCAAAGGCCAATGTGCGGTACACCCGATGCTTTCGGAAGATTCCGCGCAGGATTTGCGCTATTGAGCGTAATCGATGAGGAAATTCAAATAATTTCGGTATTCAGACCGGAGGCAGTTTGCCCGGCGCACCGCTATACTATACCCAGCTACCGCCGAATCAAGCAAAGATGTCACAACTTGAGCCAACCGCTTCACCCTCTACAACTAAAACCGATCTGGCTCCGCATTGGTTCTCATGTGCGGAAACCAATCTGGGTCATGTTCGCAAGGTCAATGAAGATTCCTTTCTTGATGCACGTGAACAGAGCCTCTGGGTTGTTGCCGACGGCATGGGGGGGCACAGTCGTGGAGATCGTGCAAGCCAATCGATTGTAGAAGCTCTACAAAGTTTCAAGGCAGGCAATACCGCCCTGGACAGCGTTGAGGACTTACTGAACAGGTTAAGTGAAGCCAATTCGGCCTGTCGACGACTTGCCGAGGGCAAGGTCATGGGCAGTACCGTGGCGGCCCTGTATATCCATGCAAACTCAGCTTTTGTTCTCTGGGCAGGCGATAGCCGCATCTACCGACTACGTAACAGTGAGTTCACTCAGCTAACCGATGATCACAGCCTGGTTCAGGAACTACACCGCCTGGGCGAACTAACAGCCGATGAGGCAGAAAACCATCCGTCTGCGAATGTTATTACCCGGGCAATCGGAGTGGCTGACGAGATTGAAATTCAAGTACGCCAGGTCGATATGCAGGCAGGTGACCGGTTTTTACTGTGCAGCGACGGTTTGTTTAAAGATGTAAAACCACAAGAAGTTAACGACAATCTGGCATTACCCTCGCCTCGCCAGGCATTGGATCAATTGGTAAAGCTGGCACTGCGGCGCGGTGGCACCGACAATGTGACAGCCATAGTGGTGCAGACCCCCACAAACTAGCCTGACAGGCAAAACATAACCAGCGCTTGAAACACCCGACCCGTTCACGCCGGTTAGTCCAGCCATGAACGGATACGGGTTTTGCCAAAAAGATGGAACCCGATAATCACGCCCGGGCTCACACTTCTAACCTGTAGTTAATGAACAAGCGCTACGTTGGGTGCCTGCTCTTCGTTAGAAAACACCAGCGCTTGACCTTTAGCATCGACGAAGATCGTATCTCCTGCGATAAACTCACCGGCCAGAATTTTCTGCGCAAGTGGATTCTCTACCTGCTGCTGGATTTGCCGACGTAGTGGACGGGCACCGTACACCGGATCAAAACCCGCCTCTCCCAGACGATCCAATGCTGCGTCCGTCATCACCAGACTCAAATTACGCTCACCCAGACGCTCAGCAAGATGCGACACCTGGATACTGGCAATCATACGAATATTTTCAGCAGACAAGGGCTGGAAAACGACCGACTCATCAACCCGGTTGATGAACTCTGGACGAAAGTGTTGACCTACGATTTCCATAACAGCTGTTTTCATCGAATCATAATTCTCTCGCCCGGACAGCTCTTGAATAACATGACTACCCAGATTCGATGTCATGACGATAACTGTGTTGCGAAAATCAACGGTACGTCCTTGACCATCGGTCAATCTTCCATCGTCGAGTACCTGCAACAGAATATTGAATACATCGGCATGTGCTTTCTCTACCTCATCAAGCAGGATCACCGAGTAAGGCTTACGTCTTATTGCCTCTGTCAGATAACCACCTTCTTCGTATCCCACATAACCAGGAGGCGCGCCTATAAGACGTGCAACAGAGTGCTTCTCCATGAACTCAGACATATCGATGCGCACCATGGCATCTTCAGTATCGAACATGAAGCTGGCCAAGGCCTTGGTCAGTTCAGTCTTACCCACACCCGTCGGGCCCAGAAACAGAAATGAACCAATCGGGCGGTTAGGATCGGACAAACCTGCTCGTGACCGACGAATGGCGTCGGATACGGCTTCCACGGCCTCCAACTGCCCAACGACACGCTGGCTCAGTTCGCCTTCCATACGCAGTAGTTTGTCTTTTTCACCTTCCATCATTTTACTAACGGGGATACCAGTCCACTTGGCAACAACGTCGGCAATTTCTTCAGCGGTGACATTGGTGCGCAACAATGTCATCTCCTGATCATCACTGTTGGCAATGGCTTCTGCCAGAGTTTTCTCCAGCGCCGGAATTTGCCCATACTGCAACTCTGACATGCGGGTAAGATCACCTGCACGACGCGCAGTTTCCAGCTCCAGTCGAACACGTTCAAGCTCTTCTTTTATGCCTGCAGCATTTTGTACGGAAGCTTTCTCGGCATTCCATATCTCTTCAAGATCGGCAAATTGCTTTTCCAGCACATCGACGTCTGCATCGAGATCCGCTAGCCGCTGGATAGACGCTTCATCAGATTCTTTAACCAGCGCCTCGCGTTCGATCTTGAGCTGGATGATACGACGCTCAAGTTTGTCCAGCTCCTCAGGTTTCGAGTCGATCTCCATGCGAATGTGCGATGCGGCCTCATCAATCAGATCAATAGCCTTATCGGGTAACTGACGATCACTGATGTATCGATGCGAAAGCGTTGCCGCAGCAACAATGGCAGGATCGGTAACATCGACACCATGATGTACCTCGTAGCGCTCCTTTAATCCCCGCAGAATAGCGATAGTGTCTTCCACACTCGGCTCGTCCACGATGATTTTCTGAAATCGCCTTTCCAGTGCTGCATCCTTTTCAACATACTGACGATATTCGCTCAATGTAGTTGCGCCAATGCAATGCAACTCTCCACGTGCAAGTGCAGGTTTAAGCATGTTACCGGCATCCATCGCCCCTTCAGCCTTCCCGGCACCCACCATGGTATGAATTTCGTCTATAAAAAGTATGACCTGCCCTTCCTGTTTAGCAAGATCACTTAATACAGATTTCAAGCGCTCTTCAAATTCTCCACGAAATTTGGCACCAGCAATCAGCGCGCCCATGTCCAGCGACAGTACCCGTTTATTTTTTATACCGTCAGGAACCTGGCCATCGATAATTCGTTGGGCAAGGCCTTCTACAAGTGCTGTCTTTCCTACTCCAGGTTCGCCGATGATAACGGGGTTGTTTTTGGTTCGTCGTTGCAACACCTGGATGGCACGACGGATTTCATCATCACGCCCGATAACGGGGTCAATCTTGCCTTGTTCTGCACGTTCGGTCAGATCAATGGTGTAGCGCTCAAGTGCTTTTCGATTCTCTTCTGCATTCTGGTCAGTAACCGGTCCACCCTGGATGTCTTCAATGGTTTTCTTTACAGCTTCCACATTCGCACCATTGGCAATCAGAAGCTCGGCAATGGAATTCTTTTTTTCTTCAAGTGAAGCCAGCACGAAAAGCTCAGAGGAGATGTACTGGTCTTCTCGCTTTTGGGCAGCCTTGTCGGTCAGGTTAAGCAACCGTCCCAGCTCGTTGGACACGTGCAGCTGCCCGCCGCCACCTTCCACTTTTGCCATACGATCCAGCAGTTTGTCGAGCCCGTTACGCAGGCCATTGACGTTCACGCCAGATTGGGCCAGCAAAGGGCGCACGCCACTACCGTCCTGATCGAGCATGGCAATCAGAAGGTGTGCAGGTTCTATGAATTGATGATCTCGCCCAAGCGCTGATGACTGAGCGTCTTGCAATGCCAGCTGGAACTTGCTGGTCAGTTTTTCCATTCTCATGGGAATCTCCTGTTAAGTGATTCGCGCAAATTACGATAATGGTTATATTGTGGTGCTGTCGTGGATCAATTCAAGTTGGGTTCAGCGCTTGATCGTATGCGCAAGGCACCAGGCGGCTGGCTTACAGGCAGGAATTCTTTTAACGTTAGTTCACATTCAATCTGCGGAAATCCAGGCAAGCGTTGCCATTCGACCACTGGCCGTGCCATCGCGCCGGTGTGAATGAAACATGTCCGACTGTGAGTGGGTGCAGTATTCCCCTCCAACACTATGGCAGCCTGCCTGCGTTAACTCTGTGCGCGCAAGCCCGTAGAGATCAGCCCAGTATTTGCCTGCCTTGTCAGCCTGCTTGAAATGCGTCGCATTGATCTCAAGGCGCTGTACAAATGCGTCTCGTACATCGTCCCCGACCTCAAACCTTGCAGGACCAATGGCGGGGCCAAGCCAGGCGCAAATCTCTGCACCTTTATCGAATCGGCTTATAGCCTGACTCACGATTCCACCCGCGAGGCCTCGCCAACCGGCATGCACAACAGCCAGCTGCGCACCGGCTGTATCACTCATCACTATCGGTAGACAATCGGCCGTTAATACCGCCAGCACTGTATTGGACAAACGCGTGAATGCACCGTCTGCATCTACATTCTTACAGCGTGACTGCACTACATCCAGAATGTCTGTGCTGTGTGTCTGATTTAACCAGATTGGCTCTGCCGGTAACGAAAAACTCTGTAGCAATCTACGTCGATTCTCCAGAACAGCATCGAGCTTATCGCCAACATGCAAACCCAGATTCAAGGCATCGAATGGCGCTTCGCTGACACCTCCATGACGAGTGGTTGTCATTACCGTCACTTTTGCACTGACTGGCCAATCTGGCACTACACAGCTTAAACTGGCGAATGTCATCACGATTGATTATCTTTACGAAGTTGTTCATTAGCCACAAGTTTCAGCGCGGCACACAAACGCAGCATGTCATCAGGCAGCGGTGCATCGAAACTGACAAGATCGCCAGAGCCCGGGTGCACCAGGCTTAGCCTGGATGCATGTAGAGCCTGACGTTTAAATGCTGCAACCTCTGGTACAAGAGATACTTGCCTGGGTAGCACGGCAAGTCTGCGCCCATACACCGGATCACCCAGCAAAGCATGACCAACGTGGGTCATGTGCACTCGTATCTGGTGTGTACGACCCGTTTCCAGCTTAACGCCGACCCTTGCGCAACCCAGATAACGTTCCTCACATTGATAGTGTGTCACGGCATTCTTGCCCTTTTCGTTGACAGCCATTCGTTTACGATCGCGCGGATGGCGGCCGATTGGCGCATCGACAGTTCCGTTTATTGGCACATCGCCAATCACCACCGCCGTGTAGTTTCGTCCCATCTCACGCGCCTGTAGCTGACGGACAAGCGCTGTATGCGACTCAAGGGACCGGGCTACCACGCAAAGTCCGCTGGTCTCTTTATCCAGACGATGTACGATCCCTGCTCTGGGGACATTCGCCTGCGAGCTGTCATGAAAGAGCAAGCCGTTTAGCAGGGTTCCACGCCTGTTACCGGGAGCGGGATGCATGACAAGACCGGCAGGTTTGTTGATGACAATGATGTGCTCATCCTCGTAAACAATGGGTAGATCCATTGCTTCGGGATCAAAACAATCCACGCTGTCGTCGGCCAGCTCATCCAGCGGTAACTGCAAGCTGAGCAGCTCACCACCTACCAGTTTGTCCCGGGTGCGACGCTGCACACCGTCGACCGTTAGATAACCTTCGTTTATCCAGCTTTGCAGGCGGTTACGGGAGTAGGCATCGAAAGCGTGCGCTGCTACCGCGTCTAGCCGCTTGCCAGCGAGTGCGGCATCCACGTGATATTCCGTTCTGGCGTCTTGACCATCGGTATCTGATGCCTCTGACGGATTTGTAGGGTTACTGATTGACATTACTCCAAACGAAGATCTCAGCAGCAGCCTATGGCCACTGCAGAATTGATGATGTGCACCCCTGACTGGGTAGAGGGGAACTCACAGCCTATTCAGAAGCCAGAGATTTCAGGATACTGAGCTCTGTCTGGCTAAGCTATACTTCTGTCATGATATCGAAATTCAACCGTGCCCTCGCTATTGTTGCGCTTTCTATTGTCGTTCTGACAGGCTGTGCTACGCCGGCCCCGGACGCCCCCGAAGAACTCCAAAGCGCTGAAGATATTTACAATCTGGCCAAACGCGCTCTGAACCAGGGTGATTTTCTGACCGCCATCGATACATTTGAAACTCTGGGCGCCCGGTATCCGTTTGGCACCTACACACAGCAGGCTCAGCTCGATGTCGCTTACGCCTACCTGAAACAGGACGATTTTGACGGCGCTATCGATGCAGCGGACCGCTTCATCAAGCTGTATCCACGCAGTGAAAACATTGATTACGCCTACTACATCAAGGGTGTTAGCCATTTTTCCCGGGGTGGGTCAGCCATGGAACGAATTTTTCCGCGTGATTTGGCCAAGGTTAACCAGAACTGGCTAAGGTCAGCATTTGCCGAATTCGACACCTTGGCGAGGCGGTTTCCAGAAAGCCAATATACGCCGGACGCGCTCGATCGAATGGCCTATCTTAAAGACGAAATGGCACGCCACGAGCTTATCACGGCGCGATTTTACTATGATCGCGGTGCCATGGTGGCTGCGGTAAACCGGGTGAACTACCTGCTGGAGCATTTTGACGGTTCAAAACATGTGCCCAATGCCCTTGCACTCATGGCGGCGGCTTACAAGTCGCTGGGTCAAACCGATCTGCAGGCTGACACTTTACGGGTATTGGCGCTGACTGACCCCGAGCATCCTGCGGCAAAGGCGTCTTCCGGGTCCTGAGTCGGCTACTCTGAGCATTCATGGCCGTCACACCGGCGGTGCCAGCCCCTCTGCGCGTAGGCAAAGGCGCAGAAACCGGATAATGAGCTCCTTGCCGATTCAATCCCCACAATCAAATACTCCACTTCGGTAAATAGCCCGGACAAACGTAAAAACGGCCAGCAAACGGCTGCCCGTCTTTGCGCAATGCTCTAAAAGCACCTGATTCGATCGAAATTGACTATCGCGAATTTTGGCACGCGATCAATAACCCTCCCAGTGATTTACCGTCGATTCATTCTTGTTTGGCGCGACGGCCACCCGAGTGCTTCTGGCCAATTAAGGCTGTTGGCTCGATTTTCGCTACCGTGTAACCAGCTTCGGATTGCTGAATATCCCTGGCCTGCACGTCTTGACGACACAATTCTTAGCGACTTTGAAAGATCGGCAGCCGTCTCGACAGGCACATTGTCGTTGTAGCGCTCGAAGAACACCAAAGACTAGAACATGAACTCGACAAGCAACCGACAACGAGTACTGATAACGGGTGCAGCAGGTCTTGTCGGACAGAATCTGATCCCGAAACTGGCGGATGATCCGGAACTTGAACTTCTGGCCGTTGACAAGCATCCCGCCAATACAAAAATACTGAAAAAGCTTCACCCTGACGTTGAGGTCATCCAGTCGGATTTATCGCAATGCGGTGCCTGGGAGAACTCCCTGGGACACATCGATGTGCTGGTTATCCTGCATGCTCAGATTGGCGGACTGGATGAACATGCGTTTGAAGCAAACAACGTGGAAGCGACCCGTAACATTCTGGATGCAGCGAAAGCAGCCGGTGTGCAATACATCGTACATGTGAGCTCGTCGGTGGTCTTTTCCAAGGCCGATGACTACTACACCCGCAGTAAGAAAGCGCAGGAACTACTCGTGACCCAGTGTGGTATCCCGCAGATAATTCTGCGCCCTACGCTTATGTTCGGATGGTTTGATCGAAAGCATTTCGGTTGGCTTAAACGTTTCATGCATGCAGCACCCATCTTTCCAATTCCCGGTCACGGTCGTTACTTACGACAGCCGTTGTACGCCGGCGACTTCAGCGCCATCATCAAAGCGTGCATAAGCAACAGGCCCGAAGGCAGCTACAACATCTCCGGACTTGAAAAAACTTACTACATAGATCTTGTCAGAAAAATCAAACAGGTCACTTCTGCAAGAGCCCTGATCGTATCCATTCCTTTCAAACTGTTTTATGGGCTGCTATCGATATACGCACTGTTTGACAAAAACCCTCCGTTCACGACAAACCAGCTAAAAGCATTGGTCATCCCCGAAACATTCGAAACCATCGACTGGCCATCGCGGTTTAATGTCCAGGCAACACCTTTGCAACGCGCACTCGAATTGACGTTCAAGGATCCGGTGTATTCAGAAATAGTGCTGGAATACTAGGCAATGACGTCGATAGTAATCATCGGAGCTGGCCCCATGGGTTTAGCAGCTGCCCATTATGCCTGCCAGGCTGGACTCGATGTGACTGTCGTTGAGTCAGATGACAGACCCGGTGGCATGGCAGCTCATTTCGATTTCGGTGGCCTTTCGTTAGAACGTTTTTACCATTTCTGTTGCCGCAGCGATATCGACACACTGGGATTACTCAAGGAGCTTGATATTGAACAGTCCATGCAATGGGTAAGCACTAAAATGGGCTACTTTGTCGATGGAAAACTCTATCAGTTTGGAGATCCCCTATCGCTATTAAAGTTCACACCACTATCGTTGATAGAAAAAATTCGCTACGGGCTGATGGTGTTTACATCCACCCGGCGAACCAACTGGTCAAAGCTGGATAAAATAACAGCTCGCACATGGATAACGCGCTGGTGCGGGCAACGTGCGTACGAAAAACTGTGGAAGCCATTACTGCACCTGAAGTTTTATGAATTTACGGATGACATATCGGCCGCCTGGATGTGGCAAAGAATCAACAGACTGGGGCGTTCACGACGTTCGCTGTTTTCGGAGGAACTCGGGTACCTGGAAGGTGGCACCCAGACACTCGTTGACAAGCTCACAGAATCCATACTGAACAAGGGTGGTGTCATACGCTATAAAGCACCCGTAAAACACATTGTGGCAAATGGCCAGCAAGTAACCGGAGTAGAAACAAACGATGGCGAACTGATTCGGGCCGACCTGGTTTTCTCTACCGCCCCGCTTCCTTACGTCTCCTCGATGGTCGCACGCGACATGCCGCAATTGCAGTCTGGGTATCAGGCAATGAACAATGTGGGTGTCATTTGCGTGATTCACAAACTTGCCCGACCCGTGAGTAACTACTTCTGGGTTAACGTCTCTGACGACTCAATGAAGATTCCAGGCTTTGTAGAATTCTCCAACTTGCGTCCAATGGATAAGTCCATCGTGTATGTCCCGTACTACATGCCTTCTTCAAATCCAAAATTCAAATGGTCAGACGAGGCACTGCTGGAAGAGAGCTTTGGTTATCTGATGCGAATCAATCCGGACTTAAGCCCGGAGGACAGGTTGGACAGCCATGTCGCCAGGCTACGGCATGCACAACCTGTCTGCCATACGGAATTCAAAAAATCCATTCCAGAGCTGAAAACCCCTGTTGCAGGTTTATGGATTGCAGATACCTCATATTACTACCCGGAGGATCGTGGAGTTTCAGAGAGTATCCGTTTTGCCAGACAGACCATCGACACACTCGCTAATTCACCGGCATGAGCCACATTGGGCAGTTCATTTTTGTTGGCGCGATTGCTGCAGCGGCCACTTGCAGGGAAGAACACAAACTGACATGAGCGCTCATCCGTTAAGAATCTATCCGTCACCGGAGCAAAACGAGTGCAGCAAGGACCCTCTGGTCGTCGATCTGGACGGGACTCTAATCAGAACTGACACCCTGATAGAACAATTTGCGGCCATATTCTTCAACTCTCCGCTAAAGGCACTACAGTGCCTTGCCTCACTGCGCAAGGGACGCGCAGAATTCAAACAGGCCGTCGCACAGCATAGCTGCATCGATCTGATAAACCTTCCTCGCCGCGAAGCTCTGGTAGCCTACTTACAGCAAGAACGTGCTGCCGGCCGCTCTTTGCACCTTGTCAGCGCCGCAAACAACGAAATCGTTCAGCAATACGGGCATTCTCTGGGCATGTTCGACACCATACAAGGTAGCTCAGAGACGCTAAACCTGAAAGGTAGGGCTAAACGCAAGTATCTCGATGAGCAATTTCCCGAAGGCTATGTCTATGCTGGCGATAGTAACGCCGATCTCGTTGTCTGGGCTGGAGCAAGCGCTGCTGTTCTGGCTGGCACCAGCCCGCGAACTGCCAGGCGTGCCGCAACTCTTAACATACCTATCGAACGCGAGTTCGATACCAGGCACCCGAGCATAAAAAGCTGGGTAAAGAGTCTGAGACTCCATCAATGGTCAAAGAATCTACTGCTGTTTGTGCCCTTGGTGATGAGTTCGAATGTCCACACAGTAAGCGTATTCGCGACATGCCTATTCGGTTTTCTTCTTATGGGAATGGTGGCATCGGCCACCTATGTCATCAATGACGCGGCAGATATAGAATCTGACCGACGGCATCCAGTCAAGAAACTCAGACCCCTGGCCAGCGGAACCATTTCTCTGCAATCGGCAATGATGGCAGCACCATTGGCCCTTGTACTTTGCCTGGGTACGGCGTTCTGGTTGAACACCGCGTTTGCGCAGGTGCTTACGGCCTATCTCATTATCACCTTAGGCTACTCGTTTAAACTAAAGAGTGTCCCGATACTTGATGTGATGATACTGGCCATACTCTACTGCTTAAGACTACTTATGGGTATGGCGCTGGCGGGTGTCTTGCCCTCGGTATGGCTGCTGACGTTTGCCGCATTTCTCTTCTTTTCAATGTCTCTTGTAAAACGTTTTGTAGAAATCTGCGAGGCGAAAGTTCCGGAAAACGAGTTCATCCATGGTCGCGGCTACAAACCGATAGATGCGCCTCTGGTACTCTCGATGGGTGTTGCCGCTAGTGTGGCCTCAGTCTGGGTGATTATTCAATACCTGATGACTGATGCATTTCCATCAGAACTGTACTCAGCCCCCGATGTACTGTGGCTAACTCCGCTGATACTGGGTTTATGGATTGGTCGAGTCTGGTTACTTGCCAATCGGGGTGAGCTGGATCAGGACCCCGTTGCCTTTGCCATTCAGGATAGCATCAGCCTGCTGTTGGGCTCTGCCCTCGTGATGACGTTTATAGCTGCCAGATTCTCAGTTCCATTGTGAGCACAACATCATCACAGCTTGCAGAATCATGGGGCCGGGTTACTACCAGTTACGAGCATGTTTCCGCACCAGTCTTTACCGATGAAGTTCCAGCGGCGCGGAGCCATGCCCAGGTATTATCCCTAAGTACACTTGCCACCGGTATGCGTCGCTCTTACGGAGACAGCGCGTACAACTCTAATCACCATACCATCGACATGACACGCCTCGATCGTGTGCTGTCGTTTAATCCAGAGACCGGTGTCATTCGTGCAGAAGCTGGCCTGACCATCGACCAGTTGCTACAAATCATTGTGCCAACGGGATGGTTCGTTCCTACCACCCCCGGCACACGCTACATTACTCTTGGTGGCGCTACTGCAAACGATGTTCATGGCAAAAATCATCACCGGGTTGGAACATTTGGTAACTGGATAAAAAAAATAGGCATACATCGATCAGACACTGGCACTCAAACAGCCTGCCCATCGCACAACCCCGACCTGTTTACCGCAACCATTGGCGGGCTTGGGCTGACAGGCGTTATTCTCTGGGTTGAAATACAACTGTTGCGTGTTGGCAGTTCCTATCTCAGCACATCAGTAAAGCCCTTCAACTGCCTTGAGGATTACTTTGAACTCAGTACTCAAACCAGCCAGACGCATGAACACTCTGTCGCCTGGGTGGACTGTCTTTCAAGGGGCGAAGGCTCTGAACGAGGACTTTTCAACGCCAGTAACTGGTTAAACGATGGATTGTATGAAGCACACGCCAATGTGCAAAACTCAAAGATGCCATTCAATCTGCCATCAGGAATCATGAACAGGCATTCCGTAAGATTGTTCAATCAGCTTTACTTCGCACGCGGCGCTAAAAAAAGCAAACAGATTACACAACACTATGGCGATGTATTTCATCCACTGGATGCTATAGCAAACTGGAACCGCCTTTACGGAAAGCGAGGATTTTATCAGTATCAATGCGTTATCCCCTCACAGCATGCTTTAACGGGTATCAGGAAACTTATTGCACAGATTGCAGCATCAGGGCAAGGCTCCTTTCTTGCAGTTCTGAAAAATTTCGGTGATATTCGTTCCCCGGGTTTATTGTCCTTCCCTATGCCTGGCACAACGCTGGCCTTGGATTTTCCAGTCGCGGGAAAGGCCACGCATACGCTGTTCAACAAACTTGATTCAATCGTGCTGGATCACGGAGGTCGCCTTTACGCTGCCAAGGATATGCGCATGACATACACACTTTTCACACAGGGACTGAACCAGTCAATCAATAGCTTTAGAGAGCAGATAGATCCTGGCATTTCTTCCAATCTGCGACGCCGCTTGTCTCTATGAAGTCACCATACATACCGCGCAAGATCGCCATACTGGGTGCAACATCGGGTATGGCTGAGAAAACTGCCAGGCTACTGGCAGCAGATCACAATACTCTGATGCTGGTCGCCCGCAATGAGGAGCGGCTAAGTGCCATTGCCAGTGATCTTGATATCCGTGGCAATGGTGATGTCCTGTCGCGCATACAGGATCTGGAGCTTGTAGGGAATCCTTCAGAATTTTTTAAATCATTAGCCAGTGAAACCGGCGGTCTTGACGCTGTATTGATTTTCCATGGCTACCTTGGCGATCAATCGCTAGCTTTAACGGACGCTACCGAGCTGGATAAAATCCTGTCGGGCAATTTTGTCAGCACCCTGCATCTGTCTATCGCTGCCCGACAAGTACTTGAGAACAGCCAACACGATATCCCGGTACTGCTCGCTATCGGCAGTGTGGCAGGTGATCGAGGACGATCCAGTAATTACCTCTATGGATGCGCCAAGTCAGCTATTTGCACCTTATTTGAAGGAATGATGCACAACGCAGGACTTTCGGGAAGTAAAACCTCCATCATATTAGTCAAAGCCGGACTCACCGACTCGCCCATGACAGCGCACCTTCCGAAGGATGGCCTGCTATGGTCCTCAACGGATAAGCTTGCACAGATCATAGCCGCATCAATGGATAAAGGCAGCAGGATAGTTTATGCACCGGGATACTGGCGTATCATTATGTGGGTAATACGTATGTTGCCACAGTCTGTGTTGAACAGATTGAATCTCTGAAAACAGCATGCATACCGGTTCGCGCAATTTCGGGATATCATTCGCAGACAGCAACAGACCACTTAACGTCCTGTTGTCGATCTGCGCATGGGTGACGGGTCTGTCGATTTTTCTGCTGCTGCTTCAGCCTGCCACAATTTCTTTATACGATGAGGCCATCATACTCACTGGTGCACTGCATTGGATACACGGCAATATGCCAGGTGTTGACTTTTATACAGTCTATGGTCCTCTGCAATTCTTTATCGTTTCTTTATTTCTGAAGCTTGGAGACGGAAATTTCATATTCTCCCGCATACTCTATTCTCTGATACTGGCTATCCCTATCGTTGTATTAAGCAGACTGTTCATAGAAAAGACTTTAGTTGAACGAAGCCTAAAATATGCATTCATCAGCGGAATGCTTTTTTTCTGTACTGCATTTTCATCACCCTCCTACCCTTCCCATTCGTTATCACTTTTAGTAGTGCTTCTTCTGCTATTGAAGCTTAACGATACACTGGAACGCACACGAATATTAAACAGTGTGTGCCTGTCCATCATACTATCGCTGGTTTTCCTGCTACGCCCGACGGTGGGGGTCGTCTTAGTCATAGGACTTTTATGTGCAATTCCTTTTGATGCATATAACAGGAATAAATTCTCGGCGGTATGGATGCTAAAAGAACTGAGGAGTCTGATTACGGCATGTGCGATGTGTGTAGTTGCATTGATCGTGATTAATCAGCAAACACAGGGATCCCTGGTAGCGGTTCTCGACATCATCCTGAATCTACAATCAGCGATATATGCCTCCATGCGTGGTCTGCCATTTCCAGGCATTCACCCAGGACCACAGACCATCGAAGCGTACGCCGTCTTCTTTGCGGCATACTTTCCCTTGTTAGGCATGTTGTGCGGCGCCTGCCTCTATTTATGTCATCTGCTGGGTATCACTGCACTTTTAGCCAATAACAGCAGAACACTTTTCTGGTTACTTTTCTCATCCTCACTGTTATATACCCTGGGAATGGTTAGAACGGATGCTCCGCATCTACTGCCCACCATCATACTTTCCTCAGCGACAATCGGTTATACCCTGTCAATAATCATTAAAAAAAGTCTTAAAAATAGAGTCTGGACTGGTTTTTTCGCTGTCAATCTGACACTGGCCTCACTGTGCATAGCTATCTGTTTATGGATGTTTGGCTGGAGCACACCCGCCAATCGACCATCCGTTATGCAAGCATGCAAAGTTCAGATCATGACCCAGTCTCTGACAGACTGCCTGCAGGTACCGGAGAACATGAGTGTGGTTCTTCCCAAGCTTAAAGAGATACTCTCACACGACGAAAAAATATTTTCGGCGAATACGCGCCACGACCGGATATTTATCAACAACATGGCCTACTATGCGTACAGTGGCCATCTGCCCATTAGCTTTTGGGCGCATATGGATCCGGGTGTTCAGACAACAGCACCAATACAGCTTGAAATCATCGATGAGCTTGTACAATATGCGACGGAAAATGGCCGTTCGATCGTCGTAATATCCAACCCCGCATTTAAAGTCGAGCCCAATCAGAGTGCGGTTTCCTCAGACGTTACCCTGCTGGACGACTACCTGCGCAGCTGTGCAACCTTATTTGTCCATGACGACTCGCGCATCCTCAGCTGCAATTCGTGAAATAAAGGCCACCTGAGCAACGCATGGATTGTGAACATAGGCTCGCGACCAACTGTCTTAGATAACAAATTGACGCTAACTATAATGCTGGATGTATTAGCACAGGCACTTATAACGGCATGATCACGTAACCCCCCGCCAGCTGCCTTGTGCGTTAGCTGGCATCGCTGTCCACGGCTGGTGTAAGGCAACTTAAAAATGTCGTGGTGTGGAATTTGCATCGGTCTGAAAAATGATGATGAAAATCATGCCCGGTGGCGCATATCACAAACAGACTGTCCAAGAACAACCCGGCTGAAGAAACAGTCCACAAGCCGGACTGGGCCGCTCTACGTCTGCTGAATCAGTACCGCTTATTGATTCTGATGGCCCTTGCCACCATTTACTATCTTGGTCAGGGGCAGCGCATGCTGGGTTCCGAATACCCGAAGGTATTCGTCGCAGCGCACATTGCCTATTTCCTGGTGACACTGGTATTTGCTTACGCAAATCGGGTACAACGACCTGCGATCAACACGCAATTTTTCATTCAGAACTACCTCGACATCATTTTCATCAGCACAATGATGTTCAGCAGCGGTGGCGTCAGCAGCGGACTCGGGCCTCTGCTACTTATCAACATTGCCCTGCTCAGCCAGCTATCCAGTGTCAGGGATGCCTTGATGTTCGCGGCAATCGCGAGCATTGCGGTAATCAGTGAAGAAGTCCTTGCAACCTTGTTAACCCACACCAAGGTAGCCGAATTCCAGGCTACAGCCCTCCTCGGATCGCTCCTGTTTCTGACCGCATGGCTTATGACGGTCCCGCTCAGACGGTTACTCAGTAGGCAGATGGTGACATCCAGTCCATCTCGCGTTGTCCTGGATGTCAGACAGATAGCCCATCTCAACGAGGAGATCATTCGAGAACTGGATTCTGGCGTACTGGTGGTGGATCGCATCGGTAACGTGCAAATGATGAACGATACCGCGCGTACATTGCTAGCGGTTGAATTCGTCACCATGCCGGTTCATCTGCGCAAACTATCCATTGATCTAATGATGAACATGCAGGAGTCGGAACGTTCTCCCACGTTACAAACCTGCCCCTTTGAAGTATCCAATACCGGTCTGTCGCTACTGCCTCAGTACACACGACTGTCTACCGGTGGCATGCTAATCAGACTGGATGATCATGCGCACATACGTCAGCAATTTCAACAGCTGAAGCTGGCATCGCTGGGACGACTTTCCGCCAGCATCGCCCATGAAATCAGGAATCCTCTGGGGGCCATTTCTCATGCGGTCCAGCTAATTGAAGAATCCGAGACTTTGCATCCGAAAGATGCAGAACTCTTGTCCATCGCCAGACGACATACTCAACGTATCAACAGGATCATCGAGGATGTGCTGCAATTGTCCAACCGTGAACAAGTGCAGTCAGATCATGTGTCCCTGGATGATGCCGCCACTCAATTTGCACAACGATTCATCGCTGAGAACGGACTCGGCCCCGAGCAACTTTCTGTCGTTGGCGAAAATTGTGTTGCCATTGTCGATGCAGGACATCTGGACCAGATTTTATGGAATCTATGCACCAATGCCTGCCTGCATAACACTGTGGAGACTCTCTCTATCAAAATATCCTGTTGGGATTCCGGACACGGTACAGCCACGATTGAAGTCATTGACAACGGAAAAGGTGTCAGCGATATCGACAAAGACAATCTGTTTGAGCCTTTCTACTCTACCCATCATGCGGGTACAGGTCTGGGACTTTTTATTATTCGAGAACTCTGTGAAATCAACCATGCCAGTATTGAACACCTCCCCTCATCAGTGGGTGCACATTTCAGGGTGACCCTGGTATCAGCTCAAGACTTGGCCGCTTGACACCACCAACATGAAATCGTCCAACCCCTGCGCTCTCATAATCGACGATGAAGCCGATATCCGCGAGCTGATCGCTATCTCACTGGATCGTATCGGGTTAGACACGCATGCCGCAGGAAATCTCTCGGAAGCCCGGAACCTGCTTAACACCTACCATTTTTCAGTATGTCTGACAGACATGAAACTGCCAGACGGAAATGGTGTTGACTTTGTAAAACATGTACTCAAAATTCAACCGGATCTACCCGTCGCCGTTATTACAGCCCATGGCAATATGGATGCGGCCGTGGAAGCGATGAAAAACGGTGCATTTGATTTCGTATCAAAACCCGTTGACATCACTCTACTGCGCAGGCTTGTACTGCAAGCCATTGGCATGAAAGATCAAACTACAGGAACAGCGGCCAACGACAAACAACTGATCGTCCCATCCGTACCTGATGCCAGGATGTCATTTCCCACTAAGGAGTCTATACAGCCACTTCCGCGCACGGGACAGCCTGATGTCGCCCACCATAGCGTCGCGAGCAACACGCCCCCCCTGTTGTTGAACGGCGAAGAACGTCTCATTGGACAATCAGAATCCATGCGCGCCTTAAAGGCCCTCATTGCTAAAGTTGCCCGATCCAATGCACCCGTATGGATTACAGGTGAGTCAGGTACCGGTAAGGAGTTGATCGCAAGGCTTATTCACGAGAACAGCTCGCGGGCAAACGAACCATTTGTGGCGATCAACTGTGGGGCAATTCCGTCGCAGTTGATGGAAAGCGAGATGTTCGGTCATAAACGAGGCAGCTTCACCGGTGCACATACCGATCACGAAGGACTATTCGCGCAGGCAGAAAATGGCACACTGTTCCTTGATGAGGTAGCCGAGTTACCCCTTCAAATGCAGGTCAAGCTACTGCGAGCCATCCAAGAAAGAAGCATTAGACCGGTAGGCTCGTCCAGAGAGATATCTACTAACGTGCGCATCCTGAGTGCAAGCCACATCGATCTTAACGACGAAATAGAGAAAGGCACGTTCAGACACGATTTATATTACCGGCTAAATGTCATCTGTATAAAAGCACCTAGCCTTAGACAACGACTGAGCGATATTCCAGAAATATCACAGTCTATTCTTTCAGCCATCTCGTCAGAAGAACAACGCTATCCTCCCTACACTCTCTCTGAATCCGCAAAAGCACATTTAAGCAAGTTTCACTTTCCCGGCAATGTGCGTGAGCTTGAAAACATACTGCACAGGGCGGTTGCTCTATGTGAAAGCCAGGTGATTGAACCCGATGATCTGGATGTTGGCCCTTCTGAGCCACCTACACCGGTACAACAGGACCTCAGCGGTGAGCTACCCTCAAAATCCCAAGTGGAGCGGGAACGTATCAGAGAGGCTTTGATAGCCACACGCTGGAACCGCAAAAACGCTGCAAAAATGCTGGGCTATACCTATCGCCAGCTCAGATATCGCATAGAACAACACGGACTGGATAACGACGCAGCGCCCTAAATTCCGACCTAACGTCTTGGTACCAAATTTGCTCCCGCATAGCCCTACGTTGGGCTAAATACAAATGGCAAACACCTCACAAGACTCGATAGCCCCGAACAATATGCACTTGGCCGGCCTGTTACTGATGGCAGTGACGGTTGTTGCGATGTATCTCCAGGGTTTAAGTGGTCCGTTTCTGCTGGATGACTATGCGAGCGTTATACCGCTAAGCGTAGAAAATCGCGACTTCAGCAGTCTGAAAAATGTCATTTTTTCGGACAACACCGGACCTCTTGGCAGACCGCTGACCATATCGACATTTGTCCTGAATAAGCTCTATGCGGAAACAGGATCCGCCTTCGCGTTCAAAGCTACCAATGTCGCTCTCCATATCATCTGCGCAATCCTGATTTTCCATTTTCTGAAACTTGTATTTTCCCATTCCACCAGGCACGGGGACGAGAATGCCCAGCTCATCGTCAATTGCGCTGCTTTACTGTGTACTGCCGCCTGGGCGCTGCATCCGATACAGGTAAGCACCGTACTCTACGTTGTACAAAGGATGGTCATTCTCAGCGCTATTTTTTCGTTGCTGGCCCTTATCACGTATGCAAAGCTTCGACTAGGTCAATATTCATCAGTAAAACAGCTAGGTGCAGCTCTACTGATTGGTGTGTTTACCTGTCTTGCAGTTTTATCAAAAGAGAACGGCATTCTTGTTATCCCCATCATTGCTCTATTGGAAATCTGTCTATTCAGGTTTCGCCAGCATGATGGATCTCTTATGCGCCGCTTCAGATCCGCATTTATCGCCTCAACTATTCTACTGGCCGTTATTTTTATTTCAGGAACGGTTTACGTTTGGGATAACGTCATGGCGGGGTATAGTGAAAGAGGCTATGGAGTTGTACAACGACTCCTGTCACAAGCGGGCGCTCTTTTACTTTATCTGAAAATGATCCTGCTACCGAATTTATCGGACATGTCGCTTTATCACGACGGATTTTCGATACCGGAGTCGATAGATAGTGGCGTAGTTTCAAAAGTACTTATCTTGCTGTGTATAGCACTGAGTGCCGTGATTAGCATATCCCGCTTTCCGATCTATGCTTTTGGTATCGGGTTGTTCCTCACATCGCACCTGATAGAGTCAACAGCACTACCGCTGGAACCGGTATTCGAGCATCGCAACTACCTTGCAGTTGTTGGAATATTAATGCCGATTATCTGGTACCTGGGCCTTTGGTTACAGAGAACAACAACATCTCGCATTACACTAGCCGTTGTACTTATTGCCGTCTCTTTCCTGTCGTCTCAAACCTTTGTTCGTGCGTTTGAATGGAGCGATTACACCATAGTGCTCAAACAGGCGATACAAGATAAGCCCAAGTCTGTCAGGGCGCGCAACAGATATACCTCACAGTTGGCGCTATCCGGAGATTTGGCCAAGGTGATAGAACAGTTAAAAAGCAATCAGGCGGATCTTCCCGAGTACAGCCACTTCATCATCCAGGAGATGCTATTTGCAAGGGCCAGTGGCGATTATGAACCAAATCTCCAATCACGCGCACTGTTATCCCTTGAAAATATGCCTGTCCGCGCCAACGATGTCGCAGCTTTATATGACTTACTGATTCATGCACGAAAGAGCCAGCTCTCGAGAGAAGAAATGGGCATGGTTCTCATGTTGTACAAACGCGCGATAGACAATCCTGTCAAACACCTGAAACCCACAACAGAGTCTATTTTGTACGAGCAATATGCGATAGTGTTGCAAACGCTTCATGAATTCGACAGCGCTCTTGCGGCAGTCGACAGATCACTAATCATTAACCCGGGATCAGTTCACGCCCGACTGACACGCTCACATATACTCGCAGACGATGGCAAGCTGGGTGAATCTCAACGCGAACTCGATGTAGTACGAAAACTCGATGGAGAAGTACTTTTCCCCCATTACGTTAAGAACTTACAACAGCAGATATTAAATTCACGCCAGGCAGAGAACACGCTGTGATTAACGCACTTTCAATTGTGCTTCCAGCCAAAAATGAAGCTTCCGGGTTATCAGTGACTCTACCCGAGATAAGAAGGCTGCACCCTGAGGCGGAAATAATCGTTGTTGATGACGGATCAGATGACGAAACAGCATCCATTGCCGGCTCTGTGAAGGATGTCATCGTCGTCAAGCATCCAGTCAGTATTGGCAATGGCGGGGCTGTAAAGTCTGGAGCACGCGCTGCCAGTGGAGACGTCATCGTGTTCATGGATGCGGATGGCCAACACAAGCCACAGGATATTTCCAGACTACTGGCATTAATAAACCAGGGCTTCGACCTGGTAGTGGGCGCGCGCGGCAGAGAATCACAGGCTTCGTGGGGCAGATCAATTGCCAACAAGACCTTCAACACACTGGCATCCTGGATGACCGGCTTCGAAATTCAAGATCTCACATCAGGCTTCAGGGCAGTAAGACGTGACAAGTTTCTCTCAATCCTGTATCTGCTCCCTAACAAGTTTTCGTATCCCACGACCAGCACAATGGCCTTTTTCAAGTCTGGATATTTTGTGGGATACGTTCCCATTAAAGCACTTAAGCGTGAAGGAAAAAGCCACATCAGGGTTTTTCACGATGGCATTCGATTTTTAATAATCATACTCAAGATAGGAACCTTGTTTTCACCAATGCGGCTTTTTTTGCCGATCAGTGTCCTCATTTTCTACACTGCTACCCTCTACTATCTTTATACCTTCTCTTCTTCTGGCCGATTCACCAATATGGGTGTGTTGCTGTACATAGCTTCATTACTTGTCTTTCTTATGGGCATACTATCCGAACAAATTTCCTCATTACACTACCGGGGAACCGGTAAGCCAACTGATCGCAAGAGTCTCACTGAGAAACAGCCGTAATCGCATATATCACTACCACAAATATGTGTCCTGAAAATGCTCGACAGATCAATTTCCGACAGAATAAACAGTGCTTCAGGATTGAGTTGTGAGCCATCAAATTCCGATATGGAGCCTGTCTGGCAAGACAACTATTACTGCGTATCAGCAGCGTTGTGGCAAAGCTTTTATCACTCCTGCTTTATAACAATCGTCAAGATCGACCAGGGGTGCAAGAACGTCCTCTGTCAAGGCAGGAAAAAAGAAGGCATTGGTACCATATTTGCTCCATCAAGCCACTAGGCCGGGCTCGATACCAATGACAACTGACTACAACCCATCGACAGTCTGGGACAGACTATGTCTGACGTGTTTAGTCCTCATCATTGCACTAGGGATGTCCGTCTACTATCAAGGACTCAGCGGACCATTTCTGCTTGATGATTACGTTAGCATCGCCCCGCTACAGATAAACAATACGGGATTTGGTGCTCTCAAGGATACTATCCTTTCAAATACGACCGGGCCACTCGGCAGACCTCTGACGATAGCGACATTTGTACTTAACAAATACTATTCAGAACCAGGCTCTGCCTACGCCTTTAAGCTTACCAACCTTTTATTGCATTTTATCTGTGCAATCCTTGTTTTTCAGTTCCTGAAAACTGTCTTTCTTCAGACCACAAGAAACAACACTGAAGAAAACCTGCTACCTGTCAATGTCATAGCGCTAATGTGTACAGCGGCCTGGACATTACATCCACTTCAAGTCAGCACCGTTCTCTATGTAGTTCAACGGATGGCTATCTTAAGCACACTGTTCTCTCTGCTGGCAATTGTTACGTACGTCAGACTACGTGCCAGTCAGAGTACCTTTCAAAGGCAACTGATTGCCGGCGTGTGTGTGTGTCTATTCATTGTACTGTCCGTGCTTTCAAAAGAAAACGGAATCCTTGTCATACCAGTCATAGGGCTTATCGAGCTCTGCATATTCAAGTTCATGCGTGCGGACGGGTCGGTGTTAAGGATATTCAGAGTCGCGTTTTTTGTATCGGCTGGAGTGACACTATTAGCGCTTACAGCAATTTCCCACTATATATGGGATGATGTCATGGCGGGCTATGCCAGCAGGGAACACGGCCTTCTTGAGCGACTGTCGTCGCAGCCAAGAGCGCTATTGCTGTATCTGGAAATGATTGTGAATCCGGATTTATCCAAGATGTCGCTTTATCACGACGGATTTTCTGTTCCACGTTCGTTTGATGGCCGCGTATTAGCGGAGACATCACTCATTCTATTCCTCGCAATGAGCGCTCTGGCGAGCATGAAACGCTACCCGATTTTCTCGCTAGGCGTTGGCTTTTTCTTTATTTTACACTCGATCGAATCGACGGTGCTGCCATTGGAACCAGTTTTCGAACATCGCAATTATCTTGCGCTACTCGGAATAATCATGCCGGTATTCTGGTATGGGGGACTCTTGTTAAAAAAGCGCACTGCTTTCCCGCCAGCTGTACTTCTGGCCCTGGTCGCCATTACCTATTTATCATCGCTGACATTTGCGCGCACACATGCGTGGAGCGATTTCGACACTATAATCACGCAGGCGGTTGCCAACAAACCACAATCGATCAGAGCGCGCAATGTATACACTTCTCACCTGGAAATAACTGAATCTTCGGAGCAGGTTTTAAAACAGACAAGAATCAATCAAGCTGATTTACCGGGATACAGCCACTTCATTCTTTATGAGTTGATGTTTAATGGAATTGTGAATGGATTGGACCCATCGATACTGGAGCGGGCACGTTTATCCTTGTCAGAACAGCCTGTGCGAAGTGATGATGTCGTGGCTTTGTTTGAATTGCTAAGACACGCAGAAAAAACCGGGTTTTCCTGGCTTGGCATGGAGGAGATTGCTTCTCTCTATCAAAGCGCTATTGGAAATACTGTAAAACGTCTGAAACCCGCAGTTGAGTCTACCTTGCTGGAGAACTACTCATCAACGCTGCAAGCGCTTTACCGATACGATGAAGCACTGAAAGCTGCTGACGAATCGATAGCACTAAACGAGACGGCTGTACAACCTCGTCTGATACGGGCTTTCACGCTGGCTTTCCAGAACCAGTTTGGCCAGTCCCAGGCTGAATTAAATACGGTGATAGAACTAGATAAGAACAAACTCTATTCCGACAATATTAGAGTATTGCAGAGCTTGATAGATAGCATCAGCCAAGCAGAGAACTTGCAATGAATAATTCCCTTTTCTATTCATACTCTACCAGATTCACAAACATTGCCCGGTTGCTCAATGTAGCTTCTTCGCTTGAATTCCGGATGGAGAAAGGTTTTATACGGCTTTCACTACTCCACAAGAGTAGGGCGGCAAAGCTCAATGTTCCGGGGCGTAATCGTAACCACCCGGCAATAAACGGGACCGCTACAGGACTGACGTGAATCAGAAGCGCTATATTTTTGCATTCCTGTCAGCCGCTGCAATACTGGTATTCAGTATGGTTGCTGTGAGCGCACTCTCTGGTAGCGCTGAAATGGATATTGTATCGTTCCCTGTAGAAACACTAATCCTGTTTTATGGCTTTGTAGCACTTATCTACGCAGCATCAGCAATACTATGGCAACTCTTTTCATCTACTTCTGAATCTGCGGCACGGCGAACCGCAAAAGAGGCAGTGCTAGACACCGGATTAATCGCCATAGGAAAATACGTACCCGGCAAGATCTGGGGAATTTTTGCACGAGGAGCTATTTCCAGAGGCGGTATCTCAATGTCTAAATCCAGCATCGCCGTTTCCTCGTTCGAACAGGCATACATCCTGGTGCTGGGCGTTTTCCTGGCTGCTTCCTTGATGCTGTTTCAAGGGATATCGCTGTTATCTGCCTGGATCTTACTACCGGTATTAATGGCAATCATTTGTGCTCCAACGCTACTTCGGAAATACAAAGACCGCTGGCCCGCATTGACGTTAATTCCAAAATTCTCTGCAGGAAAAGCCACCCTGCTTGTTATTGGCTACCTGATACTCTGGATTCTGACCTCAATGCCTGTTCTGACGCTACTTGCCTCTCAACACGATCTTACTATTGCTCAGGTAATCGACGTAGTGACTGCATTCACCGGCGCCATGCTCGCCGGCTGGATAGCTCTGTTTGCGCCTGGTGGGGTCGGCATACGTGAAGCAGCTTTTGCGACAGCCGCACCTGAGTGGCTAAGCTGGCAACAAGGACTGTTCTGGATAGCAACTCACAGGTTTCTCTATACGTTTTTTGACATCGTATTCGGCGGTATCTCTCTTTTTATTCTCGCTCGTGATATTCGAGGTGCACAGACCAATGCTTGATCATATCTCTGCTCCTGCTCCAAGAATGATTCTCAGACTACTTGTGGTCCAGCGTTTACTAGCTAGCTTAAAAAATCGGGAAGCCGCACCGCAATCGATTGCAGAAATAGGCCCTGGACTTGGTGACGCCATGTCTCTTACGCTTGAACACGCGGAGCCGAATTCAGTCGATTTGTACGAAGACTCTTCCGTTGCGCAGAACATTCTTAACAAGCGTTTTGGATCGAATCCGGCGATAACAGTGCACTCAGCGTTCGAGACTAAACCAAAACAGTACCAGTTAATTCTCTGCTTTGAAGTGATCGAACACATTGATGACGATCGTTCATTCATCACTGAGATTGCCAATAGTATTGATCGAGATGGCTGGTTTATTGGTTCAGTGCCTGCCTATATGAGTAAATGGCAGGATGTCGATGTTCTCGCTGGCCACTTCCGGCGTTACGAAAAGCAGGAACTTATTGATAAGCTAAAGGAACAGGGATTTAGCAATATATCCATATCTACCTACGGGTTCCCCTTGATAAACCTGCTTTATCCATTAAGAAAATTGTACTATTCGTCGCTTTTAAGAACCAGCAACGTCAAGGACAAACGGGAAGCAACTGCGAAAAGCGGAGTATCAAGGGGCCTGGCATCGCGCTTTCATACACCGACGGTTTACTTTATCGTGCGTTTCTTTTCCCTATTCCAATCACTTCCTTTCTTTTCATCATTCGGCGATGGATTTGTATTCAAGTGTCAGATGAAGTAACGCCCAGCAAGGTATTAGTCGTGGGCACTTATCAAGCCACAGACGCCTATCCTAATGTAAAGTACAAAGTTGAGGGGCTTGTAGGCGATGATTCGATCGAGTGCATACAGATCAACTACGGTGTAAATCTGGCTATAAGCTACCGATCAGGCCTGTCGAAGATCTTGTCGCTTTCGAGAATATCACTGGCATTTACGCACAGTCTGCTAAAATGCCTGTTCCAGGTCATTCGTTACAGAAGTGTTCATGCGGTCTACATTCCGTATCCGGCGACACCTGTTCTCTTTGCCATAAGTTTTGTACCAGAGTTTTTACGACCTCGGCGAATAGTCGCAGACATATTCATCTCGCTCTACGATACCATCGTGCTCGACAGGAAACTGCTTAGAGAGCGTTCGCTCCCCTCAAGGTTGCTACGACGACTGGAAAAGCGCGCTTTGTCCATTGCGAGTGGACTGGTAACTGATACGGCCGAATCCGCCAGCCATATTGCTGAACTTCTACAACTGGACATCAACAGATTTCTGGCAATTCCTCTGGCGACTAATGAAGAGGTATTTACAGCGCATGCTTCGCAGACTACTCCGGATCAACCACTTACGGTGATATTCATTGGCACTCTGGTACCGTTACACGGAATCGATACAATCCTGGATGCTCTTGAACGTATCGAGTCAAACACAAAACTAAAAATGACGTTTGTTGGCGATGGCCAGGATCATAAAAAGCTTGAAACATTCCTTGCCTCCGACAAAAGATGCAATAGCAGTATTGAATATCAATGGATTCGGACATGGCAGAGTTCGGAGCAGCTGCATGAACTCATCAGAAAATCTGATCTGTGTATCGGTATAATGAAACACACAGGGAAGAGTGCCCGCGTATGGCCGTTCAAAAACTATTTATACATGGCGTGCGAAAGAGCCTTAATCACATCGCGGACGCCGGTCAGTACAGACATTGCTGATAACACTGATTCCACCCCATTCATAACCGTCAACACAAAGGATTCGAGCGAATTGGCCGAATACTTGAACTACTACTCAACACGCAGATCTGAGTTGGCACCCATCGCCAGGTCCGGCAGGCAACTCTATGACAGAGTACTCAGTAATGCTATAGGCAACAAGCAGCTGAAGAAATTTCTAATCGCCTCCTAAGTCGCTCAGTCGTGTTTGCATGTTAAATACTTCTCAGTTTGGCATTCATTGCCTCGAACTGGTTTTGGCGATTGTCAAAGGTTGACATTTTTGTCACTTTTTCTGGTTTGAACTGCGTCTCATGAGTGCGTTCTGAGCAATCTAAGTAACTGTTTTATATAGACACATCAGCTCTGGCATCGATAGACGTCGTTTGGCATACCCCATGCACTTAACCATTTGTCCTCAAGGACGATACATCGTTCGTAGGTGTGGCTTGACACCATCCTATAAAAATTTAAATCTCTGGAGATAAACCAAAAATGGTTAAGTTACAAAAAGGTTTTACACTGATCGAACTGATGATCGTTATCGCGATCATCGGTATTCTGGCAGCTGTTGCTGTTCCTCAGTACAGCCAGTACACAAAGCGTGCAAAGTTCTCTGAAGTCAAGATTGCTGTATCGCCTATCAAATCTGCAATTGAAGATTGCTACCAGCGAAATGCAGGTGTTGCACTGTGTAACGGCACAACTCCTCCTGCTACTGGTTTCCTGGGTGGTCAGGTTTCTCAAGCCATGCTTGATCGTGCTGCTTCAGCAACACTTGTACAAGAAGTTAGACTCACAGCAGGTGCAGCACCACTTATCACCGTTATACCTAGCGCAACTGAAGGTTTCGCAGCCACTAACACGTACACATTGACTGGTACAGTTGCTGGAACTGCCGGTACTAACGCTACAATCACTGATTGGACTGAAGGTGGTGAAGCTTGTGTAACTCAAGGCTGGTGCTAATACCTGCCTGACTCAAATTGTAAGTACTTGAGTTACAGCTAGAAAAGGAGGAGATCAACAGTTGAGTTGATCTCCTCTTTTACGTTCACGGGATGCAATTTTGTACCTCAGTAGGTACTCATAGTTACATGACACCTCCTTAGATGAGTCATGCTTCGACCAAATTTAGGAAAGCTGATTTCAAGGAAACCTATTTATGCATCGTTCAATATCACTAAAAGAAGACAAGGAATCAGGCTTTACACTGATAGAGTTGATGATAGTTATCGCTATCATCGGAATTCTTGCCTCAATCGCTGTTCCCAGATATTCTCAATACACCAAGCGTGCTACATTCTCCGAAGTAAAGGTAGCAATGTCTCCGATTAAAAATGCCATTATCGACTGCTATCAGCGTAACGCTGGCGACGCTGGTTGCAACGAGTCAAACAGTTCAGTGTCTGCACTCTTACCTGGCCAGGTTACCGATGCCATGTTAGTCCGAGCGGAAGCCAGCAACCTTATTAGTGATGTGAACTTAACGGCAGGTGCTATCCCTCTAATTCAGGCTACTGCCGTTACAGGCCATGGATTTACCGGCGAAACTTATACACTAACCGGCGTCGTAGCGGGAACTCCCGGCACTGATGCACGTATCAACGATTGGATAGAAGGTGGATCAGCCTGCACAACGGGCTGGTGTTAGCTGATAGCTTTGAAGTGAGTCCTGTTCAGCTTATCGTTGCAAGCTGACACAGTGTTGACATCCGATTTATACATTACGGCTCAGCCTTCCATGAACAGGCTCTTCGTTATATTGGGAAAGTGAATAACAGTGAGAGCATCGCTATCACGCTGATATATCACTCAATTTATTAGTTCCTGACCCCGCTTTTTATCAACACGATAGACGCATGCATTATCGACCAGAAATCGATGGATTAAGAGCTATCGCGGTCATTCCCGTTGTGTTGTTTCACGCAGGCTTTGGACAGTTTGAGGGCGGCTTTGTTGGTGTTGATGTCTTCTTTGTTCTTAGCGGATTTCTCATCACTGGTATCATTGCGCGGGATCTGGAACTCAACCAGTTTGATCTGGCTCACTTCTACGAGAGAAGAGCACGGCGAATTCTTCCAGCCCTGATAGTCGTCATGCTGTTTTGTCTGCCCTTGGCCTGGTGGCTGATGCTGCCGCTTCAAATCATAGACTTTGTAGAGAGTCTCGTTGCCACAAGCTTCTTTTTTTCAAACCATCTATTTCTTAGTGAAAGTGGCTACTTCGACTCTCAAGCCGCTCTGAAGCCACTACTGCATACCTGGAGTCTGTCAGTTGAGGAACAATTCTATTTGGTTTTTCCCATTTTCCTGATACTTAGCTGGCGATCAGGGAAACGGCGCCTTTTAAGAATCACCTTTGTTCTTGCTCTTATAAGTTTCGCTCTATGCCTGATTATCGGGCCAACCTATCCAGTAGGAAACTACTATCTTGCGCCAACACGCGCCTGGGAGCTGCTGGCAGGCTCCATCGCATGGTTCTGTAGCCGCAGTGTCATTAGTAAAAAAAGTGATGTATTAGCGTTGCTGGGGTTGTTAGCGGTCATCGGATCATTCATTGTTTACGATGAAACATATCAATATCCGGGTGTGTACACCCTGTTACCGGTTCTCGGAACCGTACTGATTGTCCTGTTTGCTCACTCAGATTCACAAGTGGCAAAATTGCTGAGCGCCCGGCCTCTCGTAGCCGTAGGGCTAATTAGCTACAGCGCTTATCTATGGCATCAACCACTGTTCGCGTATGCGAGAATTTATTTTTCGACAGAGCCCGATTTCGTCGTTATGGCATTTTTATCGGTAACTACATTTTTTTTAGCGGCTTTATCAAGGCGCTACGTCGAACTCCCGTTTATCCAACGTCAGCCACTATATATTTCACAAAAAGCATTTACCGTTGTGATATTCAACGCGCTGATAATGGTTTCAGCGGTCACGATTTACGCTTACGAAAGTGAAGGCACGGTGGGGCGATACACCCGGACGTTGCTAGGTGATGTAAGCCACTCCGCATTCAACAAGCACATCGAAAACAAGTATTACCCTTGCGAAAACAGACCTATTCTGGAAACTGCCCTTGTATCAGAGGGCTTTACGCGATGTTTTCAATCTCAACCTGGCACACCAGAATACGTGTTGCTTGGAGACTCACATGCAGAACATTTGTTTCCCGGAATGGCGGAGAGTTTGAAAGACAAGAATATCGCATATTATATTCAAAGCGGGTTGGCATTTCTCGATCATCATTCATTTGCCACGATATTATCTGAACTGTTAGAAAGCCCAGCTGATCAGACAATCATGTTGTCAATGCATTATGTGCACAGAGTGTCTGATGCCAATACGTTATACAGCGGCCTGTCAAAGACCATAAGCTCATTGAAAGCGGCGGGCCACGAGGTTGTTCTATTTGGCGACGTGCCACGGTTCACATCCGATCCACAAACTTGCACATATCTTTCACGCATGGGCAAACCATCTGATAATTGCGAAATTGATATCGCCAGGGTATCAGCACAGAGGGCAATCTATGAAGACGCCCTGGTGAGCCTGAGTCGCGAATTGGACGTTCCTTATATTGAGCTAAGTAGCCCTTTTTGTTTAGAAAACAGCTGTAGTATGGTGAGCGGTGACTACATATTGTATCGGGATACTAATCATCTAAACTTACAAGGCAGCCGCATAGCGAGTAACCACATCGTACGTTCCTTAGCCAGGCATGAGTTAACACGTTATAGTCAAGTTGACTGATTACTGTCCGCCCTATAACAACAGGAATTGACATTAAGCTGCATAATTTTTGTGTTTACTATCAGGCTTCAGCGCTAATGATTGAAGTACGAAGTACACACACCTCACCCAAATTCAGTATGACTTGACCAGAAAACGTTATATGACAGCAGGCCAATACTATTAGCGCTAGTCACTAACCCGTTGTCAGTCGATTTTCACACCGAAACCCGAAGGCATGAAGCCCGACTCCCTGTCGTGCTCACAAACTGCAAAATCTGTCACACAGCCCTGAATATACAAAAGCTTATGGAAGTGTCGAACCTGTCAGACTGTAGTCACATTATCTCTAAAGCAACCATCGACTAAGCCGATTACCGGTTGTGAGGCGTAAATCCGCCTTAACCAGACAGAAACTTTGAGATCTGATAATGACTGCAAGCACCTCCCTTAACGGGCTCGCTCGACAACTCGTCAGCCAAGGCCTCATTTCGAATGAGATAGCCCACGAAGCTATAGAGACCTCAAAATCAAAGAAACTGCCTTTTCTTTCGACGCTTGTTGAGAGCGAAGAGGTCAACGCAACAGTCATTGCACAATTCATAAGCTCTGACTTCGGATTGCCACTGTTTGACCTCGATTGCTTACAAGCTGACAACCTTCCAACAGAGTATTTCAAGGAAGATCTGTTATCTACACAGAACGCGGTACCCATCGCCAAGCGTGGTTCACGTCTGTTTATCGCCATTTCTGATCCAACAAATAGCGAGCCCCTGGACAAATACAAGTTCGCCTCCGGATTAAGCGTTGAGGCTGTTGTTGTCGAGGAGCCAAAGCTTGCGGAACTCAGAGCCAAAATTCAGGATGGCGACAATGCCCTGACCGAAGATCTTGACGATAGCTTCGATTTGGAAGTGGATAACCAGGACGGGCTGGAAGGCGATGATGACGATTCTGGCCTTGATGAGACTCCTGTCGTCCGATTTGTCAACAAGGTGCTGCTTGACGCAATAAAACGCGGCGCATCCGATATCCACGTGGAACCCTACGAAAAAATATTCCGCATAAGGTTCCGGGTTGATGGCATTCTAGAAGAAGTTGTTCACCCGCCGTTAGCTATGGCCGGACGACTGACCGCGCGTATCAAAGTCATGTCCAGAATGGATATTTCCGAACGCCGTGTACCACAAGATGGTCGCATAAAACTCAAGATAAGCAAAAACAAGGCAATCGATTTTCGAGTGAATACCTGCCCTACTCTGTTTGGCGAGAAAACGGTATTGCGTATTCTGGATCCAAGCAGTGCACAGCTCGGTATCGATGCATTGGGATACGAGCCTGAACAGAAAAAATTGTACATGGACGCATTGGCCAATCCCTATGGAATGATCCTGGTCACCGGTCCAACGGGTAGTGGAAAAACAGTGTCTTTGTACACCGGCCTTAACATTCTTAATGAGCCGGGCACAAACATCTCGACCGCAGAGGATCCCGCTGAAATCAACCTGGCAGGCATCAATCAGGTCAATGTAAACGCGAAAGCCGGACTGACCTTCGCCGAGGCATTGAAGTCTTTTCTACGACAGGATCCGGATGTCATCATGGTGGGGGAGATTCGAGATCTCGAAACCGCCAGTATTGCTGTCAAGGCTGCACAAACAGGCCACCTGGTGCTATCAACACTGCATACGAACGACGCCCCACAAACGCTTTCGCGGCTAATCAATATGGGTGTCCCCCCGTTCAACATTGCAACAGCCGTATCATTGATCATCGCCCAGAGACTGGGACGTAGACTCTGTGAGGCTTGCAAGGTACCCGAGGAAGATTTGCCAAAAGAGATTCTCCTGGCAGAAGGCTTCTCTGAGGCGGTTGTAGAGGGAGGCGAGCTTAATCTGTTTAAGGCGGTAGGTTGCAAGAAGTGCAACAAGGGCTACAAAGGACGCGTCGGTATCTATCAGGTCATGAAAATCAGTGAAGATATTGGCAAGATTATCATGGCTGGTGGTAACGCTATCGAGATCGCGACTCAAGCCAGGGCAGAAAAAATCCCTGACTTGCGAGAATCCGCATTGAAAAAGGTTGCCCAAGGCGTCATGAGCCTTGAAGAAGCCAACCGTGTAACCAAGGACTAGATCATGGCTAATTCATCAGTGAAAGTCCCTGTGATGTTCGAGTGGGAGGGAAAGAATTCCACCGGCCACAAACAGAAAGGGTACATATCTGCGCCAAATGCTGAATTGGTCAAAGCGAAACTCCGGCGCCAGGGGATCATCCCTACAAAGATCAAGAAAAAGCGAAAGGAACTCGGCGGCAAAGGTAAAATAGTTCCTGGCGATATAGCCTTGTTTGCACGCCAGCTTACAACCATGATGGGCGCTGGTGTTCCCATGGTGCAGTCTTTCGAGATTGTTGCCAATGGTGTAGAAAACAAAGCCATGCGTGACATGATCAATGGCATCAAAACCGAAGTTGAGTCAGGCAGTAATCTTACCAACGCGCTGCGTAAGTACCCTGAGCAGTTTGATGATCTTTTTTGCAGCTTGACCGAAGCCGGTGAGCAGTCGGGTACTCTTGAGTCGCTACTCAACGAAATTGCCACGTATAAAGAGAAATCCGAATCGTTAAAAAAGAAAATCAAAAAGGCACTTTTTTATCCTGTCGCTGTATTGATTGTTGCCTTTATAGTAACCGCTATCCTTCTGGTATTCGTTGTACCTCAGTTTGAATCACTCTTTACGGGCATGGGTGGGGACTTACCTGCATTCACCAAAATGATCGTAGCCGCATCGGAATTCATGCAAGCCTGGTGGTACGTCATATTCGGTGGTGTTGGCCTGACAGTATGGGTTTTCATACAAGCAAAGAAACGTTCCAAGCCCTTCGCTGAATTACTCGACCGGGTAGCTCTGAAAGCCCCGGTGTTTGGCGACATCGTTGTGAAAGCTGCCACGGCCCGTTTTGCCAGAACCCTGGCCACGATGTCTAAAGCCGGTGTTCCTCTGGTTGAAGCGATGGAATCTGTAGCAGGCGTTGCGGGCAACTCGGTCTTCGAAAAAGCCATCTACAAGATGAAAGACGAAGCGGCCACTGGCCAGCGTCTCACCACATCCATCGAGAGCTCTGGCCTGTTCTCTAACATGGTTGTCCAGATGGTCTCTATCGGTGAAGAATCAGGCTCCATAGACGACATGCTTGCAAAAGTTGCCGACTACTATGAAGAAGAAGTCGATAATGCAGTGGATGCAATGACATCATTGATGGAGCCCATGATTATGGCGTTCCTGGGTGTGGTAATTGGCGGCCTTGTCGTCGGTATGTACTTGCCAATTTTCAAAATGGGCGACGCATTCTAGAATAACCGGCATAATTGCAGCATGTCCTTTTTTGAATTCGTACAAACCAACGCCGTAGCTTTCTACGGCGTTGTTGCATTTATCAGCCTGATGGTGGGCAGCTTTCTGAATGTCGTCATTCACAGAGTGCCTATCATGATGGAACGCGGCTGGCGTGATGGTGTCGTGGACTACCTGTCCGATCAGCAGAGCGACAAGACACAAGCACTGGACCTGGAATTCCGGACAGAGCTCCCTCCTGAGCCTTTCAATATCGCAACACCTCGTTCACGTTGCCCACGTTGTGCCAGTGACATTAAAGCCTGGCAAAATATACCGGTGCTCAGTTATCTGTTACTGGCAGGTAAATGCGCTGGATGCAAAACCGGAATTTCTGTCCGATACCCCATCGTCGAATTTGTCACCATGCTGCTGTCATTGGTGGTGGCGTGGAAGCTTGGACCAACACCTGCCGCAGTATTGGGAATCGTTGTTACCTGGTTTCTAATATCGATGTCGATGATCGATTTCGATCATCAGCTGCTTCCCGATTCCATGACGCTGCCGCTGATGTGGATAGGCCTTATCGCAGCCCTCTTCCCTGTCTTCGTCGACCTGCGTTCAGCGGTTATTGGCGCGGCTGCTGGATATCTCATCCTCTGGAGTATCTATCAGCTATTCAAGCTCATTACGGGCAAGGAAGGTATGGGCTATGGAGATTTTAAACTTCTGGCCGCGTTGGGTGCACTGCTTGGCTGGCAGGCCTTACCCGCCATCATCCTGTTATCTTCACTGGTCGGTGCTGTGGTTGGCCTTGCCATTATTGCCATCACCCGACGCGATAAAAATATTCCAATACCCTTCGGACCTTACCTGGCGGCAGCCGGGTGGCTGGCCATGTTATGGGGCGATGACCTCACCACTTGGTACTATAGTCTTATTGCATAGCGGCTAGCCTGGGTTAAATGCACCTGCGTTTAACGGTTGTTCGGGTCAAGGTAACCAGGAGTCAGGAATGTTGTTGATTGGCCTCACGGGCGGTATCGCCAGTGGTAAAACGTTCGTATCAGAGTGTTTCGAAGCGCACGGCGCACCGGTCATAGACGCTGATCAATTGGCCAGGGAAGTCGTCCAGCCCGGAAGTGATGGCCTGAGCCAACTGGTGAGTCACTTTAGCGCATCAATTCTCACCCCTGACAACAAGCTGAATAGACGGGCACTTCGCGATATCATCTTTGCCAATCCACAAGAACGGGAATATCTGGACAACACTCTGCACCCGTTGATACGGGAGCTCTCCGAATCGCGAATAGAGGCGGCCGCAAAGCTCGCCTATCCCTATCTGATCTACGCAGTGCCATTGCTGGTGGAAACAACGCAACAAAAGAGGTTTGATCGAATTGTCGTTGTCGATGTACCCGAGGCGCTACAAATACAACGACTTACCATTAGAGACGGTAGTTCGACCTGGCAGGCTCAATCCATACTCGATGCTCAAGCAACACGACAGGAAAGGCTGGCGGTGGCTAACGATGTCATCGACAACTCAATGAGTAAAGAGGATACCCAGGCACAGGTTGAGAAGCTTCACAATCAGTATATGGATATACACAACAATGGGCTGTAAGCCCTGACGATATTGCGTGGCGAGTATCTGCGGATGTTGTCTCGCCGGAGATCCAGGAAACACTCCCCAGTCTAATGTGGTAAATTCTTGACTGATAACAAGCATCAGATCATAACAGTTGATCTGTCTCATCAGGAATCATAGAATTTTCTTTTGCCACTCTGGAGAAACATGATGGTCTCATTTACGCGCCTGTCACTGGCTTTGTTAGTCGCTGCCGCTGTATCAACATCAACACAAGCGGCCGATGTAACACTGCGCATTTCGCTGCAATTACCCCTGACCAGCCATCTGGGTCAAAACCTGGTGATGTTCGAAACAGCCGTGGAAGAGCAATCCAACGGTGAGATAGATATTGAAATTTATGATTCAGCGACTCTCTACAAAGACAAGGAAGTACCGGCAGCCGTAGGCTCAGGTTCGATTGAAATGGGCGTAGCTTCACTAACTCGCTATGTCGGAGACGTACCTGCCGTGGATATTTTCTACCAGCCGTTTCTGTTTGATACGGAAGAAAAAGTCAAAGCTGCTGTCGCGGAGGGTTCACCCATTCGAGCACCTATCGATGAAGCCATAGCCGGCACTGGAGCAACGGTACTGTGGTGGCAGGCCTACGGAGGCGCGGTCATGCTATCGAACGATGCACCGGTAAAGTCACCCGCCGACATGACCGGCAAGAAGGTTCGCGTTTTCGGGAAAACGCTAGGGGACTTTGTCAGTGCAACAGGCGGTGCCCCAACACTGATCTCTGGTTCCGAGCAGTACCTTGCTTACCAGCGTGGCACAGTCGATTACGGCATGACAGGTGTATCAGGCGTCAAATCACGCAAATTGTGGGAGGTAATGGACCACATCACCGTAACTAATCACGCCGACATCGAGTTTATTGTTGTAATCAACACTGAGACATGGAACGGTCTCTCTGATTCTCATCGTGACATCATCAAAACTGCCGCCAAAGAGGCTGAAGCAGACGTTCGTGATCGAATGAGTGCGATAGAGGCGGCAGCTTATGAAGCCGCTCAAGCTAACGGCATGACCGTGTATACACCCACCGCCGAAGAGATTGCCATCTGGCGAGAGGCTAGTCAGCCGGTTTATGATTCGTTCGCCGAGACAGCCGGAGAGCTGGGTAAACAGATTCTCGGAGCTGCAAACGAACTCTAGAGCATTGCAGGTTTGATAGTGATCATGGAGACTTTGGAACCTGTTCGATTTCCACGCCTCCTCTACACAACAGGTCGCTATCAAACCCGCTCACCAGTATGAAACCGAATAGCCGTCGTCCGCGCATCGGCATCAAAACCAATGCGTAAACTGTTTGAGAGCTTCGTGAGCAGTTGTGCCGCGCTTGCTGCCTACTTGTTTGTACTCGCGGGTGCGATGCTGACTTATGAAGTCATCGCACGCTATTTTTTTACCAAGCCTACAATATGGGCGGCAGAATTGTCCCAGATGTGCCTTATATGGGGCACTTTGCTGGCCATGGCAAAGTTACTGAAAACAGGCCAACATATACAGGTTGATGCCATCGTCAGGCATTTGCCTTTTCGTGTGGCAACGGTACTGAACGCCATTGTCATGATGATCGTCGCCATTTTTGCAGCCGTGGTCTGCTACTTTGGTTACGAAATCTTTTATGACTCGTTCGAGCGTGGACGCACCACAGGCAGCATGCTGAATGTTCCTATCTGGATTGTGGAGTTTGCCGTCCCTTTCGGATTCGCACTGCTATTCGTGCAAGCACTGCTTTGCTCCATAGATGCTATTCGCAAGGTATGGCGCAGTAACGATGAACACTCATCTGCGGCCAGCACACCATGACAGTTGTTATTATTCTGGGCTGTCTCTTTACCCTCTTACTCGCACGCGTGCCAGTGGCTTTTGCTTTGGGTTTTCTGGGCCTGGCCATGTTGCTTGTCGGCGGCTTTTCGCCACTGATGGCACCGCAGTCCATGCTATCCACGCTGGACGGATTCATTCTGTTGGCAGTACCTTTATTTCTGCTGATGTCCAATGTTCTTCTAAAAGCGGGAGTTGGTGCTGATCTGTTTAGCGCAGTACAAGCCTGGGTGGGCCACTGGCCCGGCGGACTGGCCGTAGCGACGATCCTTTCATGTGCATTTTTCGCTGCTATATCAGGATCATCTGTTGCTACGGCAGCCACAATCGGTACGGTCGCTATCCCGGAGATGGTCAATAGGGGCTACGACAAACGGTTTGTCTATGGCTTGTTAGCTGCCGGCGGTACGCTTGGCATACTCATACCACCATCCATCCCCATGATTGTCTATGGTTTCGTCACGGAGGAATCTGTCATTGCATTATTCCTTGCAGGCATTGGACCCGGCTTCACACTGGTTGTGCTCTTTGTCCTGTACTCCATGATCCATGCCCGCTACATCAATCCGACACAGGATCTGGGAAAAGCAAACTCGACGCAACGACGCGCAGCATCGATTAGAGCACTACCGTCGATAGGATTGGCCATTCTGATTATGGGTGGAATCTACTCAGGTGCTTTTACACCGACAGAAGCTGCCGCCATTGGCTTTGCCGCCGCCTTGTTTATTGGCGTAGTGGTGCTTCGAAGTCTAAGCTGGGCGGGTTTTCATGCGGCAGTAAAGGATTCAATGGTTACTACCGTTGCCATACTACTCATCGTTGCCGGTGCCAAGATCTTTGGTAAAGCTATCGCTTTGTACAGAATTCCACAAGATATATCACTTTTCATCACTCAGAACGTAAACACACCACTAACCTTCATCCTGATTGTCAGTCTAGTATTACTGCTAATGGGTCTGGTATTCGAGGCCTTGTCAATGGTGCTGATCATGACACCCGTTTTGCTGCCAGGGGCTATGGGACTGGGCTTCGATCCGATCTGGTTTGGTGTGTATATGGTCATACTGGTTGAATGCGCCTTAATTACACCCCCAGTAGGGCTCAACCTGTATGTCATTCAATCTGTCGCCAAGGCCCCGCTCGGAGATGTGTCAAAGGGCGTACTGCCTTTTCTCGTCCTGATGCTTATGACTGTCGTCCTGTTATTTCTGGTCCCTGATCTGGCTCTTTACATACCGTTCAAAATGTAAGCCCGTCATACCGTTTTCTATTTGGCACGTCAGCAGTCAGTATCAGGCCCGCTTATAACGCCCGCAACAAACGGTTGACCCTGCAAAAATTCGCTACCGAGTGCTATACCGTGGAATCGCTAATCGTAACCAGCTCGTCGACAATTGCCTGATTGGCTTCCGGAAAACGAAGACCCGCAAGATCACTAAGCACCACCCACTTCAACTGTTGTCCTTCACAAGCCTGGGGTTTACCAGTGAAGACTGTGATATCCCAGAAGTGCAATCGTACGTGCTTGTCGACGTAGTGGTGTTCAAGAGTACGTCGATGACTACTCTGCTCTACTGATAGTCCAATCTCTTCGAACAATTCGCGCTTTAGCGCATCAGCCTGGGATTCACCAGACTCAATTTTCCCACCCGGAAATTCCCAGCGATTGCCTTGATGCTGGTCGGGTTTTCGAAGAGCAAGTAATACTCGCTCACGGCTTGCATCAAATATTATTCCGGCAACGACATCAACTCTCTTCATGATGTCACCAGGTAGTCAATCAGGTCCATTAACAACTAGGAACGATAGTCCGCATTAATGCTGACGTAGTCATGGGACAAGTCGCTCGTATAGACAGTGGCACTTGCGGCCCCGCGACCCAGGCTGACAAAGACGTCAATCTCCTCACAAGCCATAACGGTAGCACCACGCTCTTCGGTGTAGCCATGGGCAATACCGCCTGCTTCAAACGCCATAACATCCCCGAGCATGACAGTCACTCCCGATGCATCCAGATTCTCGACGCCTGCTTTACCTATAGCCATCAGTAATCGACCTACATTTGCATCACTGGCAAACATCGCCGTTTTTACCAAAGGTGAATTAGCAATAGCATAAGCAACCAGCTTGCATTCGTCGGCATTTTTGCCACCGTCCACATTCACGCTGATAAATTTACTGGCACCCTCCGCGTCGCGCACAATAGCTTGTGCCAAATCTGTGAATACACAACGCAAAGCCTGCATAAAAACTGGCCATTCAGCATGTTCAGGGTTTAGAAGTGTATGGTCGGAGTTTGATGTGCCGGTCGCTATCAAGACGCAGGAATCATTGGTAGAGGTATCGCTATCGACGGTAATGGCATTAAATGACACGCTCACAACTTCTCGTAAAGCATCCTCGAGATGATCTTGACGAATTGCAGCATCGGTAAAAACGTAACTGAGTAGTGTTGCCATATCGGGTTGAATCATGCCCGAGCCTTTAGCCATACCACTGATGGTGACGAGCTGCCCGGCTACCTCAACACTCTGTGATGTCAGTTTTGGAACTGTATCGGTTGTCATGATGCCCGTGGCGGCAGCCTGCCACGCAACAAGATCCGATGTATTTTCGGTTGCGAGCTTATCAGTCGCCTTGGCGATGCCTTGCAGCATGACGTCATCAGGTAGCAACTGACCAATGACACCCGTTGAAAAAGGCAATACCGCTGTAGAGGGAATCGACAATGCGTTCGCAACAGCATCGCAATGACCACGCGCCATGACAATTCCGGGCTCGCCAGTACCTGCATTGGCATTGCCCGAGTTTATCAGCAAGGCACGAACCGCCCCGGCGCACTCGTGCAGCTGTTGTTTGCAAACAGTAACCGGTGCTGCACAAAAAGCACTTTGAGTAAATACAGCGGCACAGGTGGAACCTTCGGCAATTCTTGCCACAACCATATCCGGTGTGCCATTGTTTTTAATGCCTGCCGAAAGAGTTACCAATTCTATTCCGGCAACAGGCGCGCCCTGCGGCAGGTTGATATTTACCGGCACTTATCGAAGCTTTCCATGACAGGCTTTGTACTTTTTGCCGGATCCGCATGGACATGGCTCGTTACGTCCAACTTTAGGCATACTGCGTCTAACCGGCTGGCTGGGTGTTGCAGTTGCTGCAGCCTGCCTAACAGCGGCACCACGTGCTGCCTCAGCGGAGGCTACGGCAGCATCGCCCTCAGAGGATGGCTCATCAGCCAGAGCACTGGCCACCTCTTTATGTTCATAGCTGATCTCCGGCTGTTTTTGAGCCTGGGCCTCGGCTTCAGCCTTTGCCTGTTCAACCTGTTCGGCACTGCGTACCTGCACCTTACTTAATACCGTGACTACCTGGGTTTTGTACTCGGCAAGCATGGTGGTGAACAGCTCAAAGGCTTCTTTCTTGTATTCCTGTTTGGGGTTTTTCTGAGCATAGCCACGCAGGCCCACGCTCTGGCGCAGATAATCCATACCTGCCAGATGTTCCTTCCAGCTTTCATCGAGTGCCTGAAGTGACACATAGCGTTCAAAATTACGCAGCCCTTCCGCACCGGCTGTCGCCTCTTTCTCATCGTAGGCCTGTTTCAGCTCATCAAGCACCCGTGTCTGGATATCCTCTTCGGGCAGGTTGGGATCCTCTTCCAGCCACGACTTTACGTTAATTTCCTGATTGGAAATACTGTGCAATTCTGCTTGCAGACCATCGAGATCCCAGGCCTCCTCCAGAGAGCCCGGTGGAATGAACTGAGCGATAACGCTCGGAATGATCTCTTCTCTCAATTCGTCAACCAACTCGCGCATTTCGTCAGTTTCCATGAGCATATTGCGCTGTTCGTACACAACCTTACGTTGATCGTTTGCCACATCATCGTATTCGAGCAGGTTTTTGCGCATATCAAAGTTGTGACCTTCGACTTTACGCTGTGCATTCTCGATCGCCTTGGTAACCCAGGGATGCTCTATGGCCTCACCCTCCTCCATGCCCAGCTTTTGCATCAGTCCGCTGACGCGCTCGCTGGCAAAAATACGCATGAGGCTGTCTTCAAGTGACAGATAGAAACGTGTGGACCCCGGATCCCCCTGACGACCCGAACGACCACGAAGCTGGTTATCTATACGACGTGACTCATGTCGCTCGGTACCGATGATATGCAGACCACCCGCCTTCAGTACTGCATCGTGGCGCATCTGCCAGTTGGATTTGAGTTCTGACATATTGGCTTCCGCCACCCCACCTGACGCGGTAAGCAATGCCGACATCTCTGCCTCGAGACTCCCCCCCAACACGATATCAGTACCACGACCCGCCATATTGGTCGCAATGGTAACCGCACCGGGACGACCAGCGTTCTCGATTATATTGGCTTCGCGCTCATGCTGTTTTGCATTGAGTACTTCGTGGCTGATGCCTTTCTGCTTGAGCAGGCCAGCCAGATATTCCGAGGTTTCGATAGACGTTGTGCCCACCAGAACGGGTTGCTCTCGTTCGGCACAATCCTGGATATCGTCGATGATGGCATCATATTTTTCACGCTGAGTCAGGAAGACGAGATCGGACTTGTCGTCACGTGCCATAGGCCGATTGGTAGGAATGACCACGACTTCAAGACCATAAATGGATTGAAACTCAAACGCTTCCGTGTCGGCTGTTCCTGTCATTCCAGCCAGTTTGTTGTAAAGCCGGAAGTAATTCTGAAAAGTGATAGACGCCAGAGTCTGATTCTCGCGTTGAATCGTTACGCCTTCTTTTGCTTCGATAGCCTGATGCAAACCCTCGGACCAACGCCGACCCGGCATGGTACGCCCGGTGAATTCATCAACAATAACGATCTGGTCGTTGCTGACAATGTAATCAACGTCCTTCTGATAAATGGCGTGTGCCCGAAGCGCCGCGTTCAGATGATGAAGAACCGCTATATTGGATGAGTCATAGAGGCTGCCACCTTCGGACAGAATTTCATGCTCTATGAGCACATCTTCTACGGTTTCCATACCGACTTCGGTCAGATGAACCTGTTTGGCTTTCTCATCGACGGAATAATCACCCTCGCCCTCTTCTTCTTCCTGACGCGCCAGTTTGGGAACCACCGCATTCAGTTTTCCGTAAAGCTCGCTATCGCCGTCAGCCGGCCCGGAAATAATCAGAGGCGTTCGTGCTTCATCGATCAGGATTGAATCCACTTCATCGATGATGGCGTAGTTGAGTCGACGCTGCACTCGCTGATCCGGCCCATGAGCCATGTTGTCGCGCAGGTAGTCAAAACCAAATTCGTTGTTGGTGCCGTAGGTAATGTCGCAGGCGTACGCCGCACGGCGCTCATCATTGCCCAGCCCGCCGACAATAACGCCAACACTCATACCGAGAAAGTTATACAGCTTGGCCATCCATTGCGAATCACGCTGAGCCAGGTAGTCGTTAACGGTAACCACGTGCACACCTTTGCCAGTCAGAGCGTTGAGGTACACCGCTGCAGTTGCCACCAGGGTCTTGCCCTCACCGGTGCGCATTTCTGCAATCTTGTTGTTGTTCAGAACCATGCCGCCTATCATCTGAACGTCAAAATGTCGCATGGTAAGTGTGCGCTTGCCGGCTTCCCGGGCCACGGCAAATGCCTCTGGCAATAGCGATTCCAGGGTGGCCCCTTTGGCGAGACGCTCCTTGAACTCATCGGTCTTGGCGGCCAGCGCCTCATCGGACAAGGCCTGAAGCGCGGGCTCGAACGCATTGATCGCATCCACTTCCCTAGTCATGCGCTTGACTGTGCGATCGTTGCTGCTGCCGATGAACTTCTTGACCAGATTACCTAACATGAATACCAACCTTGATGCAGCATGCTGCTGCTGTTGCGACGGTGCCTCTATACAGAGGCGTATATTATGTCACCGAATACGATGATGCGCGCCTGCCAAAGCATGGACGATCAATGAAATCCCAAAGCTCCTCTGGCTTGCAGAAAGATCGGAAGAATTCCTGAAAATTTCTGACTAGGGCCCTGCGCCGATATACTGAAGTGGATCGACAGCACGTCCCTGGGAGCGAACCTCAACGTGAACATGTGTGCCGGTGGAATGACCCGTCGATCCCATGGTGGCAATCACTTGTCCTTTATTAACTTTACTACCCACATCCACAAGATTTGCTTCATTGTGTGCATAACGCGTTCGATAACCGCCTGTGTGCTCGAGTTCTATCAAGTTACCGTATCCACCGTTGCTGCCTGAGTGTGTCACTAAACCATCAGCCAGAGCCAACACTTTACTGCCGTTTTTACCGCCATAATCCAGCCCGCGATGGAAACGCTTTCTTCCTGAGCGCGGGTCCAGCCGGTAGCCGTAGCGGGAGGTAATATGCGCTCTCACTACAGGCGAGCCTGACAAAGTGAAACGACGCACCTTCTGACGCTTGCTGGTAATGCTGAGCATCAACTGCGCTTGTGTAGTCATATGGTCCACGGCGCGTTTTGCAAGCTCAAAGCGCTGCGAGGCAGCCTCCGGGCTATTCTCTGGGGCCGACAGAGAATCCAGATAACGCTTATCAGCCATTTGTACCGAAAGCGCAAATTCCGCCCCGTTCAGATCCGCAGAATCCACTATACGGCTGAACAGCAGGCGCAGACGCAAGACCTCGGCTTGCAGCTCGCCCAGCTGCCGCGCCTCGAACCGCGTCGGTGGGGCAAAGCCAGTTAATGCAGTATCCGGTAGCGCTGAACCTAAGGACGGACGGAGCTCCCCATCCAGAACAAATGCTGACTCGGTCAGCATAAAAATCACAACGCCCGTGGAGGCCAGGAAACAAAGAGCCAGCGTGATAGTCTTTAATAAGCGCCTGCGTCTCAAGCGCCATAATGTAAATCTGGCCAAATGCAGACGCACGCTTTCAGGCATATGCAAAAATGCCTTGGACAGGACCCTTGGTGAGATAATAGGCGATGAGGCTGTCATGAAATCGTTCGAAACCCTGGTCGGTAAGACAACCACAGCAGCAATAGCCGACGATCGTCAGATCAAACGGGTGATTTCACGGATTGTGCCAGCGCGTACCATGACCCATATTGAATTTTGTCGCGTTGAGGGCGGCCGAATGCGGATCACTGTGGATAGTGCCGCCTGGATTTCCCGCATCAGATTCATGGAACGGCAAATTATTGACGCTCTTAGGGCGTGCAAATATGATTCACACACCATCAGCTACCACGTGTCCCCCGAAACCCGCCCGGTTGTCAGAAAAACCGTAAGAGTGGCGAAAAAAGCAGATGGTAGCGCCGCTGCAGTGGAAGCTGCGGCAGCCGCACTAGCGGACAGCACTATTGAAAAGGGGGCTGATGACAGCCTGAGGCAGGAATTGTTGAAACTGGCGCGGACGCTTCGCGGATAAAAGCTGGATGCAGGCCCGATTTCAGGCTAGCCCATAGCCTCCACAGGTTGCGCCATGGGTTGATCGTAAGAGACGGGGGATGTGTCGACGTTTTCGTTGTCGAATACAACTTTTTCCCAGCATTGCTCCTGCTTGAACATCTCGCGCACCAGCAGATTGTTCAATTCATGGCCTGATTTATAGCCACTAAACGCACCGATCATGCTGTGGCCCATTAGATAGATATCGCCGATACCATCGAGGATCTTGTGGCGAACAAATTCGTTTTTATAGCGCAAGCCTTCTGTATTCAGTACGCGGTAGTCATCAATAACAATTGCGTTTTCGACACTTCCGCCCAGGGCCAGGTCATTTTTACGCAGTTCTTCAATATCCCGCATAAACCCGAAGGTACGCGCGCGGCTTATTTCCTTTACGAATGACGTGGTTGCAAAATCGACGCACAGTCGCTGCGAATCCTTTTTGAACACAGGGTGATTGAAATCGATGGTGAAATCGACTTTAAATCCGTTGTAGGGGTCGAATCGGGCCCATTTATCGTCCACGCGAACTTCAACGGGTTTCTTGATGCGAATAAATTGCTTGGCGGCAGACTGCTCTTGTATACCAGCGGACTGGATGAGATAGACAAACGGGGCGGCACTGCCATCCATAATAGGAATTTCGTTGGCACTGACATCGACATAACAGTTGTCAATTCCCAGACCGGCAAAGGCAGCCATCAGGTGCTCGATGGTGGACACGTGAATGTCGTTTTCGTTGTACAGCCGCGTTGCAAGCTGGGTGTTACGCACACTCAGGGCGCTGCATGGAATCTCGGCAGCGGGAGAGATGTCTGTGCGACGAAAAACAATACCCGTGTCGGAAGGTGCAGGGCTCAGTGTCAGGAACACTTTCTTGCCCGTATGCAGACCTACGCCGGTAGCACGTATTGTATCTTTTAAGGTTCGTTGTCGAATCACAGTAATTTCCCGCCGTACCCGTCACAAAACTCGCTTGCTTTATATATAGCAGCTTTGGCCGGGTTTACAGCTTCCTGATCCTTTGTCTAGTTATTGATGGCAACAAGCCGGACAATGGAATCAAGGTGGCCCACGTATATGCCTGTACTACCAGACTGCAGGGTAGCGTCCAATAGACAGACAACATAAAGTACGGGCCGGACACCTTTTTGAGGCATCCGGCCCTAACAATGGAATTTTACTGTATTTCGCGGTTGTCCGCAGGGACTTACCTGATAGTCACAGTATTTTTCAGTCTGCCTGACGGCGTAAAAATGCAGGAATATCAAGGTATTCCACGTCATGACCCGCATTCGCAGGTCCTGTGCCCTGAGACGCACCATGTGCCGTCTTACGAACTACTGTGGGCTTCTCGTAATTATCATAAGGTGACGGTGTGTTACCGCGCACCTGACGCCCCTGATTCAAGCCACCATTTCCGCCGTTTCCACCACCTGTGGCGTACGTGGGAGTGCCATTGACCACTGAACGCTGAACGGAGCGCAGCTGCTGTGCCTGTTGCTGTTGCCCGAGACCTGTCGCAACAACTGTGACACGCAGCTCACCTTCAAGAGACTCGTCAATGGCTGTACCAACCACGACAGTTGCATCATCGGCTGCGAAAGAACGAACCACATTACCGACCTCTTCGAACTCACCAATAGCCATATCGAGGCCAGCAGTGATGTTAACCAGAATACCGCGAGCTCCAGCCAGATCAATATCTTCCAGAAGCGGACTGGAAATGGCCATCTCGGCGGCTTCAGTGGCTCTCTCGTCACCTTGACCAACGCCGGAACCCATCATTGCCAGACCCATTTCGCTCATTACAGTGCGCACATCAGCAAAATCCACGTTGATCAGTCCAGGATTAGTGATCAGCTCTGCAATCCCCTGAACAGCACCACGAAGCACATCGTTCGCTGCCTTGAAAGCATCGAGCAAGCTGATGTTCTTGCCAAGTACCGACAACAGTTTCTCGTTTGGAATAGTGATAAGAGAATCTACATGGCCACGCAGCTCTTCGATACCCGCTTCAGCCATGCGCATACGCTTGCTTCCCTCAAAAGGAAACGGCTTGGTGACAACAGCGACGGTCAGCACACCCATCTCACGAGCAATCTGGGCAACCACAGGGATTGCACCAGTACCCGTTCCACCACCCATACCCGCTGTGATAAACAACATGTCAGTACCTTCGATAAGATCCTGAATACGATCACGATCTTCCATCGCAGCCTGACGCCCGATCTCAGGATTGGCACCTGCACCCAGTCCTTTGGTAATACTCTGGCCAATGTGCAGCACGGTCTGGGCATCCATACTTTTAAGTGCCTGTGCATCGGTATTTGCACAGATGAAATCAACACCTTCAATACCGGACTGCACCATATGCTGTACGGCGTTACTACCACCACCACCAACACCAATCAATTTGATAACGGGTGAGTCGTTTATTGAGTCAACAAGTTCAAACATTGTAAGTTCTCCTGATCTGATTAAATTAAGTGTTACGTTCTCGTGCGGACCAGCCTTCTATGAACCGTTGCCGCGTTTGGGCCTTGCAATAAAAACTACTTAGAAATTCTTCTGAAACCACTCTGCCATCCGTTTAAACAACCCTTTTTCCGTCCGTGTATCCACGGGTTCGTGAGTAGGGTTCTGGCGCCGCTGCTGTCCGTAGAGCAACAAACCAACACCAGTTGCATGAATCGGATTACGAGCTACCTCGGACAAACCAATGACATGCTGCGGAACTCCTAACCTGACTGGCATATGGAAAATCTCCTCGGCCAGTTCTACGACACCTTCCATTTTCGACGTACCTCCCGTTAATACAACTCCGGCAGCACAGGCGTCTTCAAAACCACTACGTCTAAGTTCACCCTGAACCAGACCCAGCAGCTCCTCATACCGCGGCTCAACGACTTCCGCGAGAGTCTGTCTTGCCAGGCGACGTGCGTTTCTGTCACCAACACCTGGCACTTCGATCATGTCGTCCGGACTGGCCAACTGGCGCAGCGCACAGGCGTACTTGACCTTTATCTCTTCAGCAAATTGAGTGGGCGTTCTGAAGGCCACTGCAATGTCATTGGTGACCTGATCGCCGGCTATCGGAATGACAGCCGTATGGCGGATAGCACCCTCGGTAAATATCGCAATATCGGTAGTGCCTCCACCCATATCAACGAGTAGCACGCCGAGATCTTTTTCATCATCAGTAAGTACAGAGTGACTTGAGGCGAGTTGCTCCAGGATAATGTCTTCAACTTCAAGATTGCATCGCTGTATACATTTTGCGATGTTTTGAGATGCACTGATTGAGCCGGAGACCAGATGTACTTTGGCTTCCAGACGGACACCAGACATACCCACAGGCTGATGGATACCATCCTGATTGTCGATAATGAACTCCTGTGGCAATACATGAATAATGCGTTGATCAGCAGGTATTGCCACTGCTTTCGCTGCATCTACGACTCTGTCGACATCATCCTGCTCCACTTCCGTATTCTTGATAGCGACAATGCCATGCGAATTAAGGCTCTTGATATGGGAACCGGCAATGCCTGCAAATACAGAACGAATCTGCACATTAGCCATCTGCTCAGCTTCTTCTACTGCTTTGCCTATTGCATGAACCGTACTGTCAATATTAATGACCACGCCCTTCTTCAAGCCTTGCGAAGGATGTGTTCCCATTCCAATGAGCTCAACATTGCCATCATCATCGATCTCGGCGACCAAAGCCACGATTTTTGATGTGCCAATATCAAGGCCAACGACCATTTGTTTGTCTGTTGCCATTTGATTATCCGAAGATTTAATTCTCATCGAGGTTAGTCACACCCGATGCACTAGCACCGAGCGCAAATCCGTTGCTGTAACGCATATCAAAACTCAGAGTTCCTTGCTCAGCCTTCTCGGCAAGTCGCTCATAGACATCAAGAAAACGACTCATGCGTAGTTCCCGTTCTTCCAGACCCAGCTTCACGGTGACACCGTTGGAAAGAGTCAAGGTCTGAGACAGCCGATCATCTTCATCAAGCAACACAAGGCTCAGGCCGAAACGTGACAACTGCTGGTCATACGCGCGATAAGCATCCAGTAAATCCACATGACGGCCCTGCGCACCAAGCACTTGTGGCAATGGACGGAACACATCACTCCATCTGGTGAATGCCGCACTTTTCCTATCCAGCTGATGCGGTTTGAACAGAATAAGCTGCTTACTGATGAGGTGATCATCGTTCCAACGCGCCGCCGGTTCATGCTCTTCAACCTCAATGGCAATACGGGATGGCCAGACACGACTAACACGCGCACCGGCTATCCACTCGTTTGATTCCAGACTCTGGCGAAGCCTGTCTATATCAAGACCATAGAACCCTTGTGTTGTATGGAGTTTGATATCTGCCATAAGTGCATCACGATTGGCGTAGTCCATCGTCCCCAGAACATCCACATGCGTTACGGGAAAGCGAACCGGGTCTTGTGCAAAATGAGAAGCAACAACAGGAAGCCCCATCAGAACTGACAAACCGAGCAAGGCAACTACCCAGCGCGTGGTCGTTGTGAACTGAACGACAGCCAACGGCAATACCTGCCGGCCTCCAATCAGGTTTGCATTGATTGCCGTCATTGCGTTGCGCCCTCAGCAACGAGTGTGTCAGCAAGAATCTGCAGACACAGCTCCTCGATATTCATTCCACACTCAAGAGCCGCTATGGGTACCAGACTGTGACTGGTCATGCCCGGGATCGTATTACACTCGATAAACTGTGGTTCACCCTGTGCATCCAGCATGAAATCCACTCTTACCCAGGTACGACAACCCAGTGTCTCGAACACACGCAATGCCATAGCCTGAATTTGATCCGTCACGGTTGCGGAAAGTTCTGCAGGGCAAACGTACTCAGTGTCGCTAGCAATATACTTGGCGTTGTAGTCGTAGAATCCACTGGCAGCTTTTGTTGAAACCAGAGGTAATGCACTGTCACCAATAACAGTCGCAGCGATTTCCAGACCACTCATGAATTGCTCAATTAACACAGTTCCATAACGCCTGGCCTCAGCAAAACCATCAGCCAGCTCATCCATCGTTCGGATAACACTGACACCAATACTGGATCCTTCGTTAGTTGGCTTTATCACCACAGGCAATCCCAGATCCTTAACGGCTGCGATGGCCTCATCAATATTCGCCACGCAACTTGCCTTCGGTGTTGCAACTCCACGCATTGTCACCAACGCTTTTGCTCGCCATTTATCCATACACAGGGCGGAGCCAAGCACACCAGATCCCGTATAAGGGATTCCGGCAAGCTCCAGTGCCGCCTGGACCTGTCCATCCTCACCACCTCGACCATGCAGAATAAGAAACGCGCGATCAAAACCACCATGACTCAGCACTGTTGCGATATCACGACCGGCATCTACTGGATGAGCATCAACCCCCGCCCGGCTTAAAGCTTCGAATACGTTCTGACCACTCATCAGGGAAACTTCACGCTCAGCTGACCAGCCACCCATCACAACTGCGACCTTGCCAAATTGATAAGGCTGTATTTCCATGCCGTTCAAGCTTGAATCATGCATTGAAGTACTCCGGCAAGCTCAGCGCCAGACCACCAACGTTGCCAGCGCCGAGTGTCAGAACGATATCGCCATCTTCGATAATGCGTTCCAGCGCTTGCGGCACATCGCTAATGTTCTCTACAAAAACTGGATCGACAGCCCCACGATTGCGTATCGCACGAGCCAGAGCGCGACCGTCAGCACCCGTTATGTGATCTTCACCTGCGGCATAAACATCAGTTAACAGCAACACATCGGTAAGCGACAAAGCCTCGGCGAAGTCTTCGAATAGATCGCGGGTACGCGTGTACCGATGCGGCTGGAATATAACAACGAGACGACGCTCGGGCCATCCACCCTTTACCGCTTTAAGCGTCGCTGTGACTTCAGTAGGATGGTGACCGTAATCGTCGAGAAGCTCTGCCTCACCCTTTGCAAAGGTCAATTGGCCATGCGATTGTGCACGTCTGCCAATACCGGCAAAACGCAACAGAGCACGCTTACAGGACTTCACATTCACTCCCAGCTCCAACGCCACCGTGATAGCGGCCAGTGCATTTAGCACGTTATGGAGACCAGGCATGTTAAGCGTGACATCACGGATTTCACTACTGACATCACCACCATCATCGATGCGAACATCAAAGTGCATTCGCAAACCATCCTGACGAACGTTCATTGCCTGCACATCGGCTGATTCGTCAAAACCGTAGGTACGCACCGGACGTCCCACACGTGGCAGCACATCCCGTATGTGCTCATCGTCGATACAGACTATGGCAAGACCATAGAATGGCAAGTGCATCAGGAAATCGACAAACGTTTGTTTCAATTTCTCAAAATCGCCATCATAGGTCGATAAGTGATCTGCATCGATATTGGTCACTATCGATATCACTGGCTGGAGGTAGAGAAACGAAGCGTCACTTTCGTCGGCCTCGGCGACCAGCCATTCAGACTGGCCCAGGTAGGCATTGGTTGAAGAGCTATTCAGTCTGCCGCCAATGACGTATGTAGGATCCATTCCGCCTTCAGTGAGAAGGCTTGCAACAAGACTGGTGGTGGTCGTCTTACCGTGGGTTCCGGCGACTGCAATCCCCTGCTGAAAACGCATCAGCTCAGCCAGCATCTCGGCTCGCCGCACGATGGGAATCCGTAACTCACGCGCACGCTGAAGTTCCACATTGTCCGCAGGTACTGCGGTTGAAATAACAACAACATCCGCATCTTCAACGTGTTCGGCGACATGTCCCAGCTGGACGTTTATCCCTAACCCGTGTAGACGTTGAGTCAGTGCATTGCTACCCAGGTCTGATCCACTGACACGAAATCCCAGATGATGCATCACTTCGGCAATGCCACCCATACCAACACCGCCCACACCGATAAAGTGCATGGCCCGAACGCGACGCATCTGGCTCTTTACGACAGGTGAGATATCAACAACCACTAGCGGGATACCTCCATCAATGCATAGGCTACGGTTGCTGCTGCATTGGGAACATAACAACCGCGTGCCGCGTTACTCATCAGCGTAAGTTTTTGCCGATCCTCGGACAATGCAGTCAATGCTTGCGCAAGCGATTCAGCGCTTAAAGAATTCTGCGGCATTAACAACGCCGCTCCTGCTTCTGACAAATGACGAGCGTTGAGCGTCTGGTGATCATCGACTGCGTACGGAAACGGGACGAGAATACTCGGTACACCGAGAGCACCAAGCTCCGTTACTGTCATTGCACCACTACGGCAGATAACCACATCTGCATTTCGATAAGCCTCAGTCATGTCCTGAATGAATTCGCTGACACGCACTTTCGCTTGTGGCGCGGCTTTGTACTTGTTACAGACCAAAGCAGCCTCAGCAGCTCCTGTCTGATGATGAACAACGACTGAAGTTTGCATCAGCGCTACTGCCTCTGGCACCAGCTTGTTAAGCGCACTAGCGCCACGACTACCACCGATTACGAGCACACGTAGCGGTGAATTGACATCGGCATTGACTGCATGCGTCTGACTGGCCAGTGCTTCCATATCCGCACGTACAGGATTGCCAACTACCGTGGCATTGCGTGATGCCTTGAACACATTCGGCCAGGCACTAAACACTAACGTGGCAACACTACTGAGCCAACGATTTGTCATCCCGGCGACGGCGTTCTGCTCATGCAGAATCAGCGGTTTGCGCAGCATCAATGCAGCCAGACCGACGGGACCCGATACAAACCCACCCATCCCGAGCACTGCTCTGGGTTTGATAGCATGCAGTTGGCGAATGCTCTGAATCAAGGCTCGAATGAGTTTCAAAGGCCCTAACAATGTCTGAACTACGCTCTTCCCGCGCAAACCAGCCACATCTATCCAGCGCATCTCGATGCCATGCTCAGGAACCATCGTAGCTTCCAGCCCAACCTTCGTTCCAAACCAGACAACCGGTACGTTTCTGGACTTCAAAACGGCAGCTACTGCCAGTGCAGGTACGACGTGACCACCGGTTCCCCCGGCGGCAATAACCACGGCTCGTCGTTCAGCGATATTCACGGGTACACCTCATCAACCAGAGAATCACCCGCGCGAAGAGCAATGCGTTCGTTCTGCGCAAGCTCCCATTCAACTCTTAACAAGAGACTGAAAGCTATCGCAAATACGATGGCACTACTACCGCCATAACTCATCAGTGGCAAGGTGATACCTTTGGTAGGCAAAACTCCCAGACATACACCCATATTGATAAACGACTGAAGACCTATCCATATTCCAATTCCCAAGGCGAGGAAACCGGCAAATCGATTGCCTTGTTCTTCAGCTTTGCGTGAAAGACAAAAACAGCGCCAGACGATAAACACATAAAGACAGATAGTGATTACGGCACCGATCAACCCTAGCTCCTCGCACAAGACAGCAAATAGAAAGTCAGTGTGAGCCTCTGGCAAGAATTCCATTTTCTGGATACTGTTGCCAAAACCAACACCGGAGACTCCTCCACTGCCGATTGCAATAAGAGAATTTGACAACTGATAGCCTGAATCAAATGCATCTTTGAACGGATCCATAAAGCTGACAAATCGTCTCATTCGATAAGGCGATAGCATGATCAGGAACGCTCCCAAACTACCCAGAACGACAATGAGCGACATGAACTGGTTGAACCGAACACCGGCAACAAACAACATCAGGGCAGCTGTCGACGCAATAACGACGGCTGCACCGAAGTCCGGTTCCAGAAGCAATAAGGCACATGCCACTGATATGAGTAGCAATGGTCTTGCGAAACCTCCAAACGTGGTCTGCACAAGGTGCCCACGACGAACCAGATAGCCCGCCAGGTACACAATGATGAACAGTTTGACAGTTTCAGAAACCTGCACGGTAAAGAAGCCAAGATCTATCCAGCGACGGCTGCCATTGACCTCCTTGCCGATAAACGGAACCAGGACAAGCGCAAGCCCCACCAACGAGACAATAATCAGATGCGGGCCATATTTTTCCCACAGGGAAAGCGGTACGCGAAATACGGCAGCACCAATACAACATCCGATTGAAAGAAAGATCAACTGGCGAGTAACAAAGTAAAAAGGTGATTGATAGGTACTCTGCGCAACAGCTGTCGAAGCCGATGCGATCATGGCGGCACCGAACAATGCCAGCGCAACGATACAGATCAGCAAGGCATGGTCATAAAAACGCACACTCATGACCGGTGTGACTGTTGATACGCGGCCTGATGCGACTCGGGATATGACGCTGCTCATGCTGCAAGCACCTTCTTGACAGCCACAACAAACTGCTCTCCCCTATCTTCGAAATTCTTGAACATGTCGAAGCTTGAACAGGCAGGTGACAACAGGACCACATCCCCACTTGATGCACGACTACTGGCAAGACTGACCGCCTTTTGCAACGTATCGGCCATTTCCATAGCTACGTGACCACGCAGCTGATCAGCAATCAATTGACGGTCCTGTCCAATCAACACAAGAAGCTTTACATACTGCTTTACCGTTGTAGCTAGTGATGAAAAATCTGCACCTTTACTCATACCTCCGGCAATAAGAATGACTGGCCCGGGCATGGCAACTATTGCCTTTTGACAGGCGTCAACATTCGTGCCTTTTGAATCGTTATACCAGCGGACACCGCCTTTCTCACCAACATATTCACTGCGATGGGCCAATCCGCTGAAACAAGGCAAGGATGCAATCAAGTCAGCTTCATCAATGGTCATTAGCGTCGTCAAAGGTGCTGCCAGTGCGAGCACCGCCAAGGCGTTAGCTACGTTGTGCTCACCCGGTACCGACAGTATTAATTCATCCAGCAGAGATTTCTGCCAGTAGCAACTGTCATTGCTTGACTCAGCCAGCGTGAAGAAACTGCAGTGGCTATTCGGAGCATCAGCAGGCCAGGTTCTTTTATCATCAAAGTTGGCAATACAGTGCGATGCGTGCTTATAGACACCTCGCTTGACTGAAGCATAGTGCTCTATGTCATCGTAGCGATCTATATGATCTTCACTGATGTTTAGTACCGTGGCCGACAGAGGACGCAGCGAATAAGTCGATTCGAGCTGATAGCTGGAGAGCTCCAGCACTAACACATCAGCGTCGCTCTCAAGGGCGTCCAGCGCGGGATCACCTATATTTCCACAAGCCACAGCTGCAATACCACAGGCATTCAATGCATTTGCCAGCCAGGCCACAACAGTACTCTTTCCATTTGAACCAGTCACCGCAACAACCGGTATCGTGACGGTGTCAGCGAATAGTTCGATATCACCAATAACGTCAACACCAGATTTCAAAGCAGCCACTATCGCGTCGTGCGCCCGGGGAACACCCGGGCTGATAACAATGACATCAAACCGGCAAAACAGCTCGGCGGTAAACTGCTGGTGAATATCCATACCTGAGAGCGCAGCTGCACCGGTATTCTCATCAGCAACTTCAAAAGCAATACCATGTCGCGATAGATATCGCACAACGGATAGACCCGTGACACCAAGTCCCACTACGAGTATGCGTTTCTGACTGAGATCGGAGAGATTCATCAGCGAATCTTCAGGGTGGATAAACCCACCAGTACGAGGATGACGGTGATGATCCAGAAACGCACGATGATTCTGGGTTCAGGCCAGCCTTTCAGTTCAAAGTGATGGTGAATAGGCGCCATTCGGAAAATGCGTTTGCCCGTCAGCTTGAATGATCCAACTTGCAGAATCACCGAAACTGCCTCAAGCACAAAGATGCCGCCCATGATGAAGAGCACCAGTTCCTGCCGCACCATGATGGCGACAACGCCAAGCGCTGCACCAATACTAAGCGCCCCGACATCTCCCATGAAAACCTGCGCAGGATAGGTGTTAAACCACAAGAAACCAAGCCCGGCACCAACAAGTGCACTACAGAAAACCGTTAGCTCGCCAGCGCCCTTGATGTTAGGGATGCCCAGGTAGCCAGCAAATATTGCGTGCCCGGCCAGGTACGCAATTAATCCCAGACCTGCCGCCACCATCACCGACGGCAATATGGCTAGACCGTCCAGACCATCCGTCAGGTTTACCGCGTTGCTGCTACCTACGATAACGAGGAAGGCAAAGGGAATGAACACCCACCCCAGAGAAAAGACCGTCTCCTTGAAAAATGGAACGATCAGTTCCAGCTCTTCACGCTGATTGACCGTCAGATATAGAACCACTACTGCCACGCCAGCAACCGCTGTCTGCCAGAACAGTTTTTCTTTTGCGGTGAGCCCTACGGAGTTGGACAGGACCACTTTACGATAGTCATCCACCCAACCGATTGCACCAAATCCCAGCGTAACAAATAGAACTACCCATACCTGACGTACACTCAAGTCCGACCACACCAAAGTGCTGAGCACCACAGCGATGATAATCATGGCACCGCCCATTGTTGGGGTGCCTTGTTTAGTCAGATGGGACTGTGGACCGTCTGAACGAACAGATTGCCCGATCTTAGCAGCGGTTAGCCATCTGATTAGCCTCGAACCAAACAGCAAACAAATGACTAATGCAGTCAAGGCAGAAAAAATAGCGCGCACAGTTATATAGCGAACAACATCAAATCCAGGATCAACACCTGCCAACCAGTCGCCTATTAAAAGCATCATAGTCGTGCCCCTGTCGATGCAGACTTCAATGCACCTGCGCCTGACACAACAACGGCATTAACCACTTGCTCCATGCCTGCACTTCGCGATCCTTTAATCAACACAGTGACATCGTTAGTAAGATGGTTACGCAAACTGTTGATCAAAGACTCCTGATCATCAAAGTGCGCCCCACACTCTGGCACATCACCCAAGGCAGAATCACTGAACGCTTTATGTGTATTTGAAGACAGGGCTCCAGTTGTCCACAGCCCATCGATGCCTTGTTCTCTGGCGAATTTACCCACTGAGGCGTGCATTGCCGAAGCATCTGATCCCAGTTCCGCCATGTCACCTAACACCAGATATCGCGAACCACGGTAAGCAGATAGCACTTTTATGGCGGAGCGAACCGAATCAGGATTTGCGTTATAACTATCATCAATTACAACGGCACCGTTAATACCTGACTTTTTCTCTAACCTGCCGGGAACCGGAGATACTGCCTCCAGACCGTTGACGATGGAATTCACCTGAATATCCAGACACTGTGCCGCCGCAACTGCAGCCAGCGCATTCATCACGTTGTGTTCACCCGTCAGTCTGAAACGCAACGTCAGTATCTTTCCGATGCTGTCGATAACCAATTCCTTACCAGGCAAGCCACACACATCTGCTTCAGGACTTCGACCAAACTCACGTGTACGACAATGCGAACAAGCAGCCCGCATGTCGTCAGCGAACGGATCGTCCGCATTGATAACTCCATAGCCACCGGGTTTCAGACCTGCATAGATTTCAGATTTAGCATCAGCAATACCCTGAACGCTGCCAAATCCCTCCAGATGTGCCGTACCAATGTTAGTGACAACACAGACATCCGGCTCTGCCAGGGCAACCAGTCTTGCTATTTCACCCGCGTGACTGGCACCCATCTCGATAACAGCATAGATGTGCTCTTTACGCATGTTCAGCAGAGTTAAAGGCACCCCGAGTTCGTTATTCAGATTTCCTCTGGTTGCAAGCACAGGGCCTTGCTGGCGCAAGATACTGGTCACTATTTCCTTGACAGTGGTTTTGCCGTTACTACCCGTTATTGCAACCGTAGGGATAGAAAACCTGCCCGCCCAGAACTTTCCCAATTGCCCCAATGCGACCTGAGTATTGGCAACACGCAACTGAGGGAGCTCGCAATTGATCTCATCGTGAACCAAGATTGCCGCGGCACCGGCTTCTTGCGCCGCCGCGACAAAGTCATGCCCATCGAAACGTTCGCCAACAATGGCAACATATAACTCGCCAGGCTTGACAGTGCGTGAATCGATACTGACGCCCTTGACTGCAACAACGTCGCCGATCAGCTCGGCCCCAAGCGGTGCAACGCAATCATTGAGTTCAAGCTCGAAACTCATGATGCAAGCTCCAGCAACAATATCGCTTGCTCACGGTCACTGAAATGATGATGCTCATGTCCAATGATCTGATAATCTTCATGACCTTTACCTGCTATCAGCACCAGGTCACCAGCCTGAGCCGTCAGCAGCGCATGTTTAATTGCGGCTGCACGATCGGCTATCACTGTCACATTTTCCAGACTATCAAAGCCCTCCAGGACGTCGCTTATGATGTCCCGGGAGTTCTCTGTACGCGGGTTGTCATCCGTAAGCACCACGTGATCTGCACTTTGTGCCGCTCTCGCCATAGGCGCACGCTTACCTCGATCACGATCACCACCACAACCGAATACCACCCACAGCTGTCGCGAACAATGCACTCGCACACTGGTAATAGCGAGCTGCAGCGCATTGGGTGTATGACTGAAATCAATGACGACGGTAGGTTTCAAGCCACCACCCAGCCTTTCCATACGACCGGCTACGGGATTTACAGCACATACGCTATGACTTGCATCATTTGCCGCTATTCCGCACGCAAGCAGGCTTGCGTAACAAGCCAGTACGTTATCGACATTAAACCGGCCAAGAAGCTCAGTAACAATCGCCCGGGTGCCGTGGGTATCGATAAGATCGAAGGTCAGGCCCGCATCTGTTGTTTGAATATTATCGGCCAGGACTTGATAAGCCTCGGATTTAACGGTTGCACCGTTACCTGAATAGGTATAACAAGGGATGAGTCGCGTCTGATCGATCAGCGCTCGGCCCATGGAATCATCGGCATTCAATACCACAGCCTGCAACGAGTCCCAATGAAACAAACGCTCTTTTGTCGCTCTGTACGCTTCAACCGTGCCGTGGTAGTCGAGATGGTCGCGACCCAGATTAGTCAGCACAGCGATGTCCAGCGCCAACCCGTCCAGCCTACCTTCAGCGATTCCATGTGAGGAGGCTTCCAGAGCAACAAACTGCGCGCCTTGATCACGCATTGTGGCAAGAATGCGGCGCAGCGTGCAGCTGTCGGGAGTCGTCAGATCAGTAGGTTCCAGTGCATCACCTACCCCCCATCCCAGGGTGCCAACATACCCGCAGGGTTGATGATTTGCAGTTAGTGCCTGTGCGATAAAACGACACACTGTCGTTTTACCATCGGTACCAGTTACCGCCACCATTTTCAGCGATTTATCAGGCTCATTGTAAAAACGCGATGCAATTGCACCACAAAGATTTTCCAGATCAGCGACTTCCACTACAGCGATGTCGCGAGCGTTCAGCTCATCAACAACTGTGATGAATTTTTCGTACGCAGGCTGCGATACCAGAACCGCAACCGCTCCGGCATCGATGGCTTTCAAGGCGTAATTCATACCATGAGTGGTAGCACCACCGACAGCGAGATAGACATCCCCGGCAGCCACCATTCGACTATCCAGATTCACACCCGATATCGTCATGGCAGGCACGCCGTTATCTACCCAGGGACTCAATAGAGCATCCAGCGACCAGTTGTTGGCGTACGCGCTCAAGAACGATCTCCATACAACTCAGGCCTGCTGATTGCAGGCGCTTGTGCTCGTTCCTGTTCGATGTCGTCCGGCTCAACGCCCATTAGTCGCAGCGCATGTGACATGATTTCAGCAAAAACCGGAGCTGCTACCGCCCCTCCGAAGTGCTCACCCGCCTTGGGATCATGAACAACGACAACAATGGCCATGCGTGGATCACTCGCCGGTGCAAATCCTGCAAACAACGAAGCGTAACGATCCTCGGCATAACCGCCGGATTGCGAACGGTGAGCAGTTCCTGTCTTGCCAGCAATACGGTAACCAGGTACCTGAGCACGTTTGCCCGAGCCATTGATAACAACAGATTCAAGCATGCTGCGGATATCACGCGCTATGGACACATCAATAACTCGGCGCCCTGCTGCCGGTTCCTCGTTTTTCACAAACGATACTGTTGGCATGACGCCATCATTGGCCAGCGCAGCGTAGGCACGGGCGAGTTGAAGTGCGGTCACCGATATACCGTAGCCAAACGAGACACTGGCCTGCTCGGAGCGGTGCCACAATGTTGAGTGGTTAAAATAGCCAGCAACCTCGCCCGGAAATTCACTACCTGTCGGGTGACCAAAACCAAACTCATCAAATACTGACCACATCTGCTCAGGAATCAATTGATTGGCAACCTTACTTATGCCAACGTTACTGGACTTGGTAACCACACCATTCAGATCAAGCCAGCCATAGTCTTTAAGGTCACTGATCTCGTACTTGCCAATGCGATACTGACCCGGCGATGTATAAACAAGATCTTCGGGAATGAAATCGCCTGACGCAAGCGCTGCAGCAATAGTGAATGGTTTCATCGTAGAGCCCGGCTCAAACACATCGGTCACACCGCGATTGCGCTGCCGCCCACCAGTCCTGTCACTGATATTGTTCGGGTTGTAGCTGGGATAATTGACCATACCCAGCACTTCACCGGTGCGCGTATCCATGACCACAATCGAGCCGCTTTCCGCATCGTGCTTGTCAATAGCCTTGCGCAGTGCTTTATCAGCAAAGTACTGCAACTGACGATCAATACTTAAAAAAAGATCCTTGCCAGTAACAGCAGGCTTGATGACATCAAGTCCGGTAATCTCCCGCCCGGTCCTGTCCTGAACGATCCGGCGAGAACCCGGTATTCCGGACAGCCACTTGTCGTAGGCCATCTCCAGACCTTCGCGCCCTTTATCATCAATACCAGTGAACCCGATAATGTGCGACGCCGCAGGCCCGCTCGGGTAGTACCGCCGGTACTCACGCTGTACATCGAGCCCATCAACTTTCAGCGCCTTAACACTAGCTACCAGATCAGGGAGCACATGGCGTTTGACATACATGAACTCACGGCCTTTTTCATCAGCATCCAGAATTCGCTGATTCAATGTGCCACCATCAAGATCAAGCAGTCGTGCGACTTCGAGCATCTTGGCGGGCTGCGTTGCCAGTATTCCTGGCACTCCCCACAACGTATCTATCGGAGTACTGATCGCCAGGGGGTCGCCGGACCGATCAAGAAGGTCCCCGCGATGAGCTGGTATTTCGACAGTGCGAAGCTGGCGATTTGCCCCTTCCGAACTCAGGTATTCGTGTTGAATGACCTGTAAATATGTCGCTCGCCCGATCAGCACCAGCGCCAAAAGTGCGAACCCTGCAATAACAACAGTGCGTCTCCAGGCCCATCTTGTTGTGTTTGTCGCTGCCATGGACTAACGCACTATCATTACAGAGCCTTCCAGGCCCGGGAAAACCATGTCCAGTCGCTCTTTCGCCTGGCGCTCAACCAGCCCATGTGCGGAGAACGTGCTCTCTTCGATCTGCAGCTGACTCCATTGCACGTCAAGCTCATCAATGACATAACGGTTGCGACCAATTTCTGCGTGCGCCTCACGACTAAGATGGGTTGTAAAAACAACACCTAATGCCGTACAAAAACAAAGCGCCGTTAACACCAGCACACTGATTATCGTGCCGTTCATAACACGCGCTCCGCCACTCTAAGCACCGCACTGCGTGATCGTGGATTGGTGTTAATCTCAAGTTCACTTGCCTTCACAGGCTTTCCGATGACACGCCACGGATGGCGCTCGCGGGCAGGTTGCGGCAAATGTCTTGGAATATCCGGATCAGGCACAGGTTGTCTGAGCGCACGCTTGACGATGCGATCTTCCAGGGAATGAAAACTGATTACTGCAAGCCTGCCACCCAGACGCAAAGCCTGCGATGCCGCAGCCAAAGCTTCACTGACAGCATCAAGCTCGCGATTTACCTGGATACGAATTGCCTGAAAGCTGCGTGTTGCAGGGTGATGATGTCGCTCCCAACGTGGATGCGCAGCCTTGACTATCTCTGCAAGTTCAAGCGTCCTGCTGATAGGCTTCTCAGCGCGCGCGGCTACAATGGCAGCACCGATGCGCTTGGCATATCGCTCCTCTCCATAGGTCCTAAGTACTTGCACGAGCTCTTCCTCACCAACTGTTGATAGCCACTGCGCAGCGGAAACACCACTGCCCGGATCCATGCGCATGTCCAGTTCCCCATCACGCGAAAACCCGAACCCTCGCTCGGCAACATCCAGTTGCGGAGACGAAACACCCAGATCCATCAACAACCCATCCACTTCCCCAAACCAGCCATGCTCTTGAAGCACTGCTTGCAAGTTGGCAAAATTTGCCTGCCTGATTGAAAATCTCCCATCGGCAGCAAATCGCACATTTGCATCAGCAATCGCTTCAGGATCCCTGTCCAGCGCTAACAACTGCCCGGCTTCTTCGAGCCGGTTCAGCAAATATCCACTGTGACCACCACGCCCATACGTGGCATCCACATACTTTCCCCGCCCATCCAGTGTCAAACCTTCGACGGCTTCGTGCATCAGCACGGGGACGTGATTTGGCCCTGATAATGGCTCACTACTTTCGATCATCAGAGTGTCAGGTTCAGCAAGTCGTCTGGCACGTCAGACATATCGATATCGTCGTCATCGCACAGACCAAATTCACGCTCCCAACGCGCCTCGTCCCATAGTTCGAACTTCTCTCCCTGACCAACCAACATGGCTTTTCGATCAATACCGGCAAAAGCCCTCAACTCTGACGTCAACAACATTCTTCCGGTACCATCAAGCTCGACTGGCGTGGCATAGCCGACATACAAGCGTTGAAGCTTCTGAATAGCCTTCGATTTGATGTTCGGCGCAGCCATCAGCTTCTGTTCCAGTTCAATCCATGCATCCTTCGCATAAACGTTCAGACACCTCGCAGGAGAAGCCGTGACAACAAGCTCGACAACACCACTCTCGTGGAGGACATCCCTGTGAGCTTTGGGCATGGCAACGCGCCCTTTCGCATCCACACTCAATTTTGTGAGGCCCCGAAACCACATCGCTGACTATATTTTCCCCACTTTTAACCACAGAATGACACTAATACCCACTATACGACTCTGATTTGACAGGGTCAACGTAAATTCGCGCCTAAGCGCCTGTTTTTTCAAGAAAAGATCGAATTTTGATTAATTTGCATGACTCTATAACTATCAATAACTTAGGCGTTTTTGATAGAAATCTTCTTAGAAAGAGTTGCTATCTGATTAATAAAATGTGATGTAATTTGCAAATGTTGCGTAATGTTTGCAATCTCTTAAGCCCTTGAACTGGGCTGAACCCCCACTGGGAGGTATTTGGCGGTGGGGGTTACATGCTGGTATGAATACTGCGATACAGGCACTCACTAAGTGTCAAACCAGCTTTCATGCGCCACCGTCTATCACACCAATGGATGCCCGATTTCCTGCCTGTCAAAGCGGCATGTGTGTGCGCTGTGCTGTGGTTGACGCTTGTCAGCGAGCTTAATGCCGACTCACTGGCACTTCTCGATGGAGATGTACTGTTTGGACGCGGGGAGCTTCAGCTCACCGTCGAAGGCAAACGCTCTCTTGAGTCTCTGACCCAAACCCTTTTGAGATTTGATGGAATCCTGTCGATCAGGATCATCGGACATACCGACGACAGTGGTGACGAGAAGACAAACATGGCGCTTTCACAGCGTCGCGCAGACTGGCTTGCAAAACACTTTAAAAGGTACTTTCCCGGAGCGCATATTCTGAGCCTGGGCGCTGGTGGATCCATTCCGCTTGCGAATAACCTGAGCGCAGCCGGGCGCGCCCGGAATCATCGTGTGCAAGTACAGGCAATCGCAAGCGGCAATCCTGCCGCCAACCTCCACTAGCATGTGCCAGTCTCAGACTTACCCTCAAGCTGACAGCAGGACCACATGGATAGTCCGGCGTGAACATTCGCTTGCCGGTACTTATGCCAACATATCCTTATGCAGCAGCACGTCTGCGGATCGACAACAACTGATCACGCACTGCGAGGAATTGGCGAACCACTGGTTTGACAATGTGCGCTGAGAGGGATTGTTCCAAATCGCCAAACGCTGCTGGATTCATTGTTTGCTGGCTTATGACCGTTCTGTTTTCGGTGCTGCCGTTCGGAACAATTCAGGCCCAGTCAATCGATTCCGTTACTGTGCTGCGTTCGCTGCACATGCCTTTCGACCCAAACGACTCTACCGATTCAGATTTTCTGACTCAGCTCCTATTAAGCCACGGCTTGTTGCTGGATACCGGCGACAAAGATTCAGTGGGCTCGAGTCAATACCAACGACTCATAAGATCGATACGCAATGGCACAGCAAACTCAAGCCCTGACATCAGCGATGTCCACGGAAGGTTTGTTCTGTCTCATTTAAAAGGTACAACCGTGTCGGGGGCTCCGGCAATCGGCTCGATTGAAAATCGCCCGATTGAACATCGGCTTGTCTGGTGGATAGACAGCAACCCTCCCGAGCCGGAGACAATCATCGGCGCAGCCCTGCCGATTGCAAACAGCGCGCAAACATCAAGCGCCAGCTCAGGCATCTCCCTAACACGCCAACCCGACCCGTCTCCCGACCCGTCTCCCGAGCCTGCTCCCGACCCTGCACCTGAGAAGCCGTCCAAGAAAAACACAAACATCGACCTTCCAGAGCCGACGCCACGCACGAGCGTAAACTCTCAAACGCCCCTGCAACCACCAACAGAGGCTCGAACAAACGACATACCGACAAAAGGAAGTAACCCCAACAAGACAAAACCGTTTCTAACGGTGAATGATGACGTACCTGCCGGGTTCGAAGCGCTATCCGGTCCGCAGTTCATGTTCGTAGACGTGTTCTTTAATGATGAGCCGTTGGGTAGTGTCGGAATTACCGTTACAGACGACACCGTTCTGATAGAGGACCCCGAGGAGCTGGCCGTTCTTATGTCAGATACGGTTTCCGATCCTCAGTTGATCAACTGGCTATCCACACCTTTACCCGCAAACGGACATCTGGCCTGCTATGCCCCTAATGACCCTACCGGGTGTGGACAGATAAGCGCCGCCCCGTTAGCGGTTATTTATAACGCGGTACTCCTGCGCCTCGACGTATTTGTAATGCCATCAAGTCAACAGGCAGGGATTCCAGGACAGCGACGCTATCTAATGACCCCGGTAGACGAAGCATCTGCCATTTTCTCCTTATATGGAGTCGCATCAGAACTGTCATCAGGACCGTCTCGCGTTGACCTAAGCGGCAGTGCAATCTTGAGTTACGGTCGGGGTAATTTATCCAGCAACCTTCACTTTAACGATGAGACCGACAGAAGAACCATAGAAACCTTGAAGTTGACACATCACCTCGATGACTACGATCTGGAGGTAGGCACCTTCGGCTTCTCATCGGGCGGCGCACTGAACGAGGTAAACCTGATTGGCGTCGGGTTTTCAACATCGTTCAAGACTCGTCTGGATCTTGAACAGGCATTCAGCTCACAACTGCAAATTTATCTACCTAGACGTTCAGTCGTACAGATTCTGATAGACGACAGAATCTATAGTGGTGCAAGCTACACGGCCGGCAATCAGGTGCTGGACACATCAGGACTTCCTGACGGCACCTACGAAGTAGAAATAATCGTCAATGATCCTGTCAATGGCCAGCGCAGCGAACGCAGGCTTTTTACCAAGAGCGCGTTGATTCCACCCACAGGAGAATGGGTTATTTCTGCAACCGCAGGAGCGCTTCGGGATTCAACCCAGCTTAGCTCGCTGCCGCAGGCATCTGATATTCACGCGGCAGGGTTCAATGTGGCTCGCCGTCTGGGGGAGCACTCTTCTTACAGACTCGGTGTTCTGCAATTTGACGACATCAGCATCGCGCACAGCGAATTTCTCTATCTGGGTAAAAACCTGTCTTTCAACCTGGCACTTAGCGTTGGCGAGCACGATCTAAGCGCTGCCAGTGTGCAAAGCTTGTTGCGTTTCGGCGATCAGCACCTTGGCCTATCCGCTGGCCATTTCTCCTCGGCAATAATAGCGACGGAGGAATCAGCGGAGTCCGGCTTTCTGGTGCCGGAAAATACCCGCATTGATTTCTCATATCATCGTTCTCTCCCCTGGCTCTCTTATGGCGCACGCGTTGGTCTCCGTCGAGAAGCGGATCTGACGGGCATTTCACCACAGAGGGATCAGGAAACCGAAACATTAAGTCTTTATGCGCAACGACCGGTGCTTCGAAGTCGCCATCGACGTGGTTTCCTGGGATTCCGGTACCAACGCGATGAAAACGATTCTCTGGCACAGCTATCATTAAATTTGTATTTCGGTAGAGGTGACTGGAGCGCTAACACCGGAGTCACTCTGGTTGACTCCGACAATAACGACACTGACTGGCAAACAAAGGCAGCTGCGAGCTGGAGTTCTGATACGCAAAAAGCGGGCACCATAAAAGCGGGGGCTTATGCGACCAACTCCAACGCAGCCACCACCTACGGGTTTGATACTGAACTCAGGCATGCCTGGTTCCGCGCCAATGCCTCATCCGACGTTGCACTCTATGACGGTCGAGGTCGAACACGAAACTCGATTGCCTCATTTTCTGCTTATGCAGGTGTTGACCGATTCGGTGCAAGCCTTGGTGGCAGTGATTTCGCGCAATCGGGTCTGATTGTCGATGTGTCAGGCGAACCTGCCGGTGAAAGCTTCGATGTCATGGTTAACAGTGCACGTGTAAAGACAGCCAGGATAGGTAGCCCCCAATTTATTGGTTTACAACCATTCAAGCACTACGAAGTACAACTAAGGCCTACTACGGTGATGGGTAATGGTCTTGGTAAAGCCAACCATTCCCTCACACTATTTCCGGGCAATGTGGGGAGAATTTCGCTGCAAGCCAAACGTCAGGCACTGCTTATCGCCATGGTTGCAGATGAGTCGGGAAACATAATCAGCAATGCTGTGGTCAGAACATCCAGCAATACACTGGTGATCGATGAAAGCGGCATTCTGCAGGCGGAAGTGCACGAAGGTGAACAGCTGACTATTCGCCGCAAGGACGGATCGGAGTGTATCGTGACTGTGGAAATGGAAACAAGCGAAGAGGTGGTCGTGCCAGACTTGCCGGTTATCTGTTCCACCCCAGAGCTTTGAATCTGCTCGACACTATCCCTTTTTAGGCCAATATCATACTTTTTGAGACAGACTTGAACGGGCTAGACGACAGGCATCAATAAAACCAGCGCTTGTGCGTTGCCTGAAGCTCAGGCGAGGATGTTTTAAGGTTTCAAGAAGCCTTGGCGATGGATTCGCAAAACAGACGCAATACGCGTTGCCACGCGCTGCAATGGGTCCACAAATGCGTTGCTCCGAGTTCAAAAAAGCATTGCTACCCTTTCGCAATTGCGAACGCATAGCAACGCTTTGAATTCTGGTTGTGTGTATACGCCCTGGGAATTAACAGGGATTACACGCTTAATCCCGCGCCATTTCCGTTTAAGGGTTTACAGGCTTTACCTATTAGTAAACCTTTTTACTGTTCTGTAGCCCCACTGCCTGCCAGACAGTGACAGGATATTGCGTTGCTTTACCAGGCAAAGGTAAATCCAGGGTATAGGATTCACCGGCATACAACCGGTTAGGTGGCAATTCCACACATTGCTCCCCCTGATCATCACATTGCTCAATTTTTCTCAGCAAAACATTCGTGTTGCCTGTATTGCGAAATTCAATGGACCTGGCGGTTCGATTTACGGCAACATCGGCATTTAACTGCGGAGGGCGGGAAACCAACAGGAGATCATATCCCACAAGAACCTTTATAGCCGAGGACTTCTTGTCATCACCAGCACCGTCGATATTGACCGAACCGGAATAAGGCTTGACCGCAAGGCGGAACACACGATCCTTCTCTACGGCCTGCTCACGCAGAACAATCCGTAACCGGCGGCGCTCACCAGCGGGAACCAGCAGTTGCCGAGGTGTTACTAACAAAGGCGCGCTCCGCGGATCGGTAAGCTCGACACGCTGTGCATTCTCGGACTCGGGATTGATGATCTCCGCGGCGGTCATATCCAGATAGACTTTGTGATCACCCCCGTTGTACACCTCGACATCCTGTACTTTTTCTGTCCGTGAAAATTCCACAACAGACCGACTGACAGATATTTGAGCTGACGCCGTCAGGGGCACAGCACAGACGCCACACAAAAAGAGGGCGATTGGCAGAACAGCATTCTTTATCATTGACTTAGCTCACATTAATTAACCGGAAACTCGAAAAACAGCCGGCTAAACCTGCATGAGGAATATCATTTGCCAGCCCGATTGGCCACCAAGCGTGATATGCACATCGTTTCATGATGAACGTGTGTGAATTGGTTGGCAGCCATGTAACCCCCTGTTACACGCACGACCCTTGCCACCCGATAACAGTTTTGCATGCGGCACTGAACCCATTTTGAGCGGGTCTTCACAAAAACTGAAGTCCATTGATTCGGGTTAATCAGACCAATTTTTCTAATAATAAAAATCAAGGTAAAGGTAAGGACAAATGAAAAATTTAAACAAGGTAATTCTGGTAACTGCACTCAGCGTTGTAGCCTCTGCAGCTGCACACGCGGCAACTCAGGGCACAATTGGCGCTACCTCTACCGGCACAAGTGACGTATTGCTCGTCAAGCAGAACGCTGTAATGATTACCGATGTGGCCGATCTCGATCTCGGAACTCTGAACAACACAGCCGTTGATCTTGTCGCCTCAGATGACGTTTGTGTTTTCAACTCGACTTCTAGCTACGAAGTCACTGTGACGTCTGCCAACGCGGCATTTGCACTGAGTGACGGTGCAACTGGCACTATTCCTTATGCTGTGACATGGGCAAGTAATGGCGGAGCAGCTGCAGCAGTTGCCTACAACACCGGGATTGGTGGGCTGCTTGGCGATCAAGCCAGCACAAGCTGTGGCGGTGGAACAAACGCAACTTTCGCAGTAAGCGTACTGGCAGCTGATTTCAACAGTGCTGACCCTGGCACATACTCCGATACATTAACTCTGATGATCGAACCTGAGTAAGTTCTGCTCGTAGTCTGACAACGCATGGTGGTGGATAGACAGGGATGGTCTTTCCACCATCCATGCTCTCTTACGATAACTTTAGCAGACGACCTTATGGCCACGCTCACACATACGTCAATCAGGTTCAGGATGATGCGTACAGCGACGCTATTGGTCTGTGCGACACTACTTTGCATTGCATTCATGTCCGAATCGAGGGCGCAACAAAGTGTAGAAAGCCAGATATCGCTCGAGCGCGCAGAAGCAGTACGTATTACAAATATAGACGACTGGACAATCGGGGTGTTCACATCAAGCGACACTATCAACAACCTGCAATATCAGTGGGATTGGCAGTGTGTGTACACTTCAACAGGAAGTTTCAGGGTTGATGTCACCAGTGCCAATGGTGGCGCGCAGCTTGCATTGGAGAGTGGAAGCGGAGATCAGATGATTTATCAGATCTATACCTATAGCCGGCAAGGCAACAACTATAGTCTGATAGGTCACAACGGATCCTCATTTTCCTTGAGCAATCTCAGTGGTAGCCAGTCTCTCACTTGCAACGATGAACCATCGAACACCAATCTATGGTTTGCTGCGGTTGTCCGGCCACCGGCCTTCAATGCGGCTCCGCCGGGCATCTATCAAGACATCGTTACGATTATGGTCAGTCCGGAATAGAGAGCTACGACGGCTGACGCTAGCAGCCGTCTGGCTTATCTTAACCACGCTTTCACCTGTCTACCCGATATCAGATTCCTACGCAGGAACACTCATGACAGACGACTTCGATCTGGGAGTCTGGTCGCCGTTCATGAAGCGCGTCCAAAAGAGTGTACCTGTCTGCATCTGGAGTGAGTGGGATCAGAATTCACCGTTTACTCTAACGGTTAGCAGCGCTTCAGGACCTCGCCTGCAAATCACCAACAGTATTAATGACGCAATACCTTATCGAGTACACTGGCTAAGCGGTAGAGGGTTTAATCGCCGGGAGCGACTATCATCAGGCGTGCCGTCCTCAAGAAGCTATGTTAGCGCAGACACCGCTGCTTGCGCAAATGGTCCAACCGGGATGTTACGCCTTACGATCAACGCCAGACACCTGAGAGATGCGCCCCCCGGAATTTACGCCGACACGCTGCAACTCATGATCACCCCACTTTAATTAGCCGACTCTTCAAGGCTCATCCGCTAGATCAGAAAACCTGGCAACTCTACCCTTCCACTGAAGTACCTCTCAGCCACGAAGCTGTAACCGCCACCGGAGATATCGCAACCACCAGGTTCGGATAACGGTAACGGTCTACCACTGGTCGACACTCTGCCGATAAAAGGCTTACACGAGTGCTTAATAATGATCCGGGACCAGCTTGAAACAAATACCGAACGAAAGCATCAAGAAGTGGGGGTACGCCAATAGCAACAAGCTATCGCACCCGGTGTCAGTGGCGACCGTATGCCCGGGCTGCACACTCCACGTTGTATTCAACACGCGACGCAGACTTTACGATCCGAACCGTGATACCTCGTCATGTTCATCAGATTGCTCCGCATGCGGTGCAACCGTACATTTCTGGGTGGTGGATATGGTTGCGCATGCCAGGCAGGATGGTGAAGGTAATCCCGCCATCTACATGCTACCTGCCCCGAAAGAGACTATGGACCTGGACCAGCATGAGGACTCGGTACCGGACAGCGTCTTGCAATATTGCAAGACCGCACAGGACATCTATTTCTCAGGCAACCTGATGGCGACAAATGTTCTGATAAAGACAGCGATGGAAACCATGTTTGATGACTTCCTGCCTTTAGGCAACAGCCGCACAGAGCTGTCCATGATGATCCGCGACTCCATAAGCACCATCAATCAAACCGATCCCCTGACCAGACTTTCTGCATCGACCAAAAAGCACGGCGATCTTCACGAGTTATTCAAAAAGCATCACGGCACCAATCAGGAAACCGCAGATGCCATGTTACAAATGCTGGAAACACTGGTCATGTACCTCTACATACTGCCCAGGCGTTTCAAACAACTCGAGGAGCGCCTCGCCGAGCTGAAAATATCCAGCTGTGACACTGAGCCTGCGAAGCAGAACATGAATGAGCCGGGCACAGGTCCAAACGCTCAGAACCTGGCTCATGATTTTGATGATGACGATGAGGTAAAGGATGCCGCTTGAGCGACTACGGCATCCATTCAATTAAAAACTCACGAGCACCGGCATTAGGGTGCAGCCAGCTATCGCTGAGCCGGCTTGAATAAATGGAGTTGGCCATAAGCCGGGTTCTGTCGAGGGCCATCATTCATCTAGGCGCCATGTCACCATGACGCTCATGCGACCTACCCGGGGACAGCGCGGACCACGCCTATATCCCTCTATTTGGTCTTGCTCCAGACGGGGTTTACCATGCCATCGAATGTTGCCACCGACGCGGTGCGCTCTTACCGCACCCTTTCACCCTTACCGGCAATAACCAGTATTGCTACCGATTACTGCTTAGGCGGTTTACTCTCTGCTGCACTTTCCGTAGGCTCACGCCCCCCAGGGGTTACCTGGCGCCTTGTCCTGTGGAGCCCGGACTTTCCTCCCCCGATAACTGCCTAAGCAGATATCAGCAGCGATAGCCTGGCCAACTCCGAGGCGAATGGTATCACTTGCAGACAGTCAGATATGCCGACAGATGCATTAACTTAACCAGCTAATAAACGGTTGACACTCAGAGTCATCTCATGCAACAAGACCTTTGTTAACCAGAAATTTGTACTAAACAATTACGTGCGAATCGTGGATTGCTCAGGAATAAGCTGGCAAGCTGTAAAAAAGTTCGTCACAGCCAGAATTATCTTAACTTACAACGTTTTGAATAGGACTTGACCACATGACTCAAATCCCTGTCTTCGACGGCCACAACGACTTCCTGCTAAGACTGTTGAATGATCCGACAACTCGCGAACACACGTGGCTGACGGGAAATGGTGAGGGACACATCGATTTACCACGCATGCGTAAAGGCGGATTTGCCGGTGGATTTTTCGCCATTTATATTCCTTCTACCGAGTCGGGCGATGCCCTGGACAAGGACGCCATCATGGACAGTCCACCCTACGCATTACCACTTCCGGATGCACTGGACATAAATTATGCCCAGCCAATAGCCTTATCAATGCTGGGCCACCTACTCTGGATGGAAAGAGTTAGCGACGGACAATTCAGCATATGCCGAACGGCAGCCGATATTCGAAGCAGCATGGCACGTGGCTCCGTTGCAGCCGTCATGCATATGGAAGGCGCAGAAGCAATCGGACCTGATATTGACGCCTTGTACAGTTTTTACGATATGGGTTTGCGCTCGCTTGGACCTGTCTGGAGTCGACCCACCGCATTCGGCCATGGTGTGCCGTTCGAATTCCCCGGCACCCCTGATATCGGCCCCGGCCTGACCGATGCCGGTAAAAGGCTAGTAAAAACCTGTAACGAGCTGGGCGTCATGATTGATTTATCGCATCTTAATGAAAAAGGTTTCAACGATGTCGCTGATATCTCCGATGCGCCGATGGTTGCGACTCACTCCAACGCACACGCCATCACGCCATCGCCTCGCAACCTTACTGATCGGCAGCTTTCGGTTATTCGCGAAAGCGGTGGCATGGTCGGTTTGAACTTTGCCACAATATTTCTTCGCCCCGACGGGCGACGTTCTACTGATATGACACTCGAACCCGTTCTACGCCATCTGGATCATCTTATCGAGCATCTGGGCGAGGATCACGTTGGGCTGGGATCGGATTTCGACGGCGCTTCGATTCCGAACGATATCAGCGATGTTGCAGGCTTGCCGGTACTCATCGACGCCTTATGTGGACATGGATATTCAACCAGCCTGTTGCATAAGATCTGCCATGAAAACTGGATATCCCTGCTCGCAAAAACGCTCAAGGATTGAGGAGCCCTACTTCCCCTGTAAAACCAGTGCTCGCTCGTAGGCATCGCGTTTATTGATCGAAAAAATATCAGCAGCAGCCTTCGCAGCCGTTTTCACCGGCAGGTGCTCAAGCAACACTTTCAGCGTTCGATCCAACGCCGCGCCAACCTCTGCACCAGCATCATCAGTTACAGGCTTGCCTGCTATTACAATGACAAACTCTCCCTTCTGCTGATTAGTATCGTCTGCCATTACGGCAACAATATCGTTTGCGCTGCCGGATAGAATAGTCTCAAATCGCTTGGTAAGCTCTCGCGCTACACACAGCTCGCGCTCAGGTCCGAACACATCGCTGATGTCATTAAGGCACTCCACGATTCGATGTGGTGACTCGTACAAAACCAGCGTGTGAGACAAATTGGCCAGTGCCTGTAACCAGGATTTGCGGGCAGTACGCTTGTGCGGGGTGAAACCGACAAACTGAAACCTGTCTGTCGGTAAACCACACACACTTAATGCCGCCGTTAAGGCACTGGCGCCCGGGACAGGCGACACCTTGATACCAGCTTGCTGACAGGCTCGCACCAACCGAAAACCCGGATCACTGATCAGCGGAGTCCCGGCATCACTGATCAGGGCCGCACTGTGGCCAGAGAGCAAATAGGCCAATACTGCATCTACCTGTGCCTGTTCATTGTGCTCATGAAAGGCGACAACCGGGGTATCAATGCCATGATGACGAAGTAACGGTAAACTATGCCGTGTATCCTCAGCATATATCCGGTTGACGCTATCCAGCACTTCAATGGCGCGAACCGAGATATCGTCTCGATTGCCAATAGGCGTTGCCACAATGTACAGAATCTGTTCCGACGACATGATGAATTCGACCTTTCTGCGATGGGTTCTGGTGCTGCTGCTCTGCAGCGCGCTATCAGCCTGTGTCACACCAGCGGCACCACCCCTGCCAGATAGCCCGATGAACGCCAGAATAACAGACCCCGATGCGCGTCGGCAGCTGCAACTGGGCAATCCAAAGGCGGCGGCTGATATCTATAGCCAACGTGCCCTGCGGATCAGTGACCCGGCTACGCAGCAGGACTATTTACTGATTGCCTCTGAAATTCTCTTCGATCGCGGATTGATGGAACAGGCGCAAGAGAAACTCAGTGATGTACCGACAGAGCTCGCTACCCTCGATCTGGCACACAGACGAGACATTCTGCTTGCCAAGAGTTTTGTTTTCGAACGTGATGCCGAGGCGGCTCTGGCCGCACTGCCGGATCCGATAGTGGTCGATACCGCTCTGAACAGAGGCCGGGTTTTTGAAACCCAGGCGCAAGCCTACGAGATCCTTCAGGATCCGGATAACGAACTCATAGCGAGAATAAATCTCGAGGGTCAACTCAACGATCCCGCCATCATCGAACGAAGCCACCAGCAAATCTGGCAGCTACTGACCACGCAGTCATTGTCCACGCTGCGCGGCATGACAACCAATGTTCGTGGTGATACCTATCAAGGCTGGATCGAGCTGGCGCTGGGGCACGCCAGCGCCGGTATCGATGCCCAAGTGCGGCAAACCTCTGTCAACAATTGGCGGCAACGATTCCCGTCGCATCCGGCAAATCCCGGTTTTGTCGCCACACTGTATGCAGGCAATGGCTTTGATGCAAATACCAGCGCCCAACCCATCGATCAGATTGCCATACTGCTGCCACTTTCCGGTCGCAACACAGCCGTGGTTGCGGCGGCTATCAGAGATGGACTCATGGCAGCTCATCAGCAATCAAACAACGCGCAAATAGCTCCTACTCTGCGTTTTTATGATGTGGGCGACAATCCCGGCTACGTCAGAACCGCCTACAAAAATGCGATTGCAGACGGTGCAGATGCTGTCATAGGCCCGCTAAGAAAAGAGGCAGTCGCGGCAGTCGTCTCTCAACAGGAAATACCTGTAACGACAATAACGCTTAATACGGTTGAGACAGCAGCTGTTGACAGCGAGGTGTCCAATATCATCCAGTTCGGCCTGGCCCCGGAAGATGAGGCGGTCGCCGCCGCCTCGCGTGCTGCCGGGCTTGGATTTACAAACGCTATCGTATTCCAGACGGACGATTCACGGGGTGACCGGGAGGCCAGAGCCTTTCGGGATGCCTTGTATCTTTACGGGGGAGATGTCGCGCATATCGCGGTTCTGCCGGCCGACACTTACGATTATTCCAAAGAAATCAAGGAAGCCCTGGCAATAGATGAAAGCGATGCACGCTTTAGCAGACTGCGCAGAACACTGGGTAAAAAAATGTTTTTTGAACCCTCAATACGCAGCGACGTGGATGTCATATTCCTTGCAGTTACCAACGAGCAGGCTCGATCAGTGCGAACGCAGCTTGACTTCTTTTATGCCCGTCAACTAACACGACTTGGCACCTCTCGAGTTGCCGGTGCCGATGAAGATCAGAAGAAAAACGCCGATCTCAACACCATCTTCTACCCCGAAGCTCCATGGGTACTGCGCAAGTCACTTGACAACGATCCATTGAAGGCACAGATTCTGGCAACCTTCGATAATGCCGAAGGTGTTTATGGAAAGCTGTATGCGCTGGGTGCTGACGCTTATTCGCTGGTAACTAACCTTGACAAAATCTCCGCGGGTGAGCGTTTGCAAGGGTACACGGGTGAACTCGAACTCAGATCTGATGGTCGAATTCAACGCTACCTCGACTGGGCACAGTATGTGGAGGGCGTCAGCCAGAATGTAAAAAGCGTTGATGCACCCTCTTTACCATCACTACGCTCAAACGTTATCAATTAGCAAACAGAAGACCTTCGAACCACATCGATCACAACACGCCGTTGCACTGGCTGGTGCTTATTGGAATAGTGAGAGAATAAATAAACCTGTGTGGCTGGATCGCCGCATCAATTGATCAGGGACGATCATGAATACAAAGCAGCAAGGCGCGCTGGGTGAAGCGCTAGCGAGGGATTTCCTCGAATCGCTCGGCTACGAATTCTTGGAAGCAAATTTCCACAGACGAGTGGGTGAAATCGATCTGGTGATGCTTGCGCCGAAAGACGAACAGCCGACTCGCACGATTGTCTTTGTCGAAGTGCGCTACCGAAGTACACGCAGATACGGGGGTGCACTTGCAAGTATTGATTGGAAAAAACAGCGCAAATTAATCCGCGCAGCCAATGCGTGGCTGCAAAAACACGCCAATAGCCGGGATTGCGCAAGAATCGATATCATCACGATACAACCAATACACCGTGAACCTGAAGCCTGCGAGCGCCGATGGCGGAATCACCACCTCGTCTGGCTGTTGAATGCCGTGGAAAGCGCTACTTGACGATCTTAAGGTTGGGCCTTTTGACTTCTGGTGGCGCGCCGGGAACCTTGTCGACATCAGATTTGGATCCATTGCCCGGACCCGGTGGCGTATCGTCCTGGTCCCCAAACATCATGCCCTGACCATTCTCACGGGCATAAATTGCCAGCACACTGACCACGGGAACATGCACATCCATGGCTGTGCCACTGAACCTGGCATTGAAAGTTACCGCCTCATTACCCAGCACCAGGCTATGTGTGGCCTCCGGGCTGATGTTTAGAATGATTCGTCCATTCTCGACAAACGCGCGTGGCACCTCTACAACGTCCAGAGCGGTATCGACCAGCATATAAGGAGTGAAGCCATTATCGACAATCCACTCATACAGGGCCCGGATGAGATAAGGTCTACTTGATGTCATTGCACCATTTCTCTTTCCATGTCACTCAGGCTGGCGACAAAGCCAGGTCTGGCAAACAGTCGTTTTGCGTATTGAGTGACAGCGGATGCCGACTCAGGCAATACGATGCCATAAGCTGGAAGTCGCCACAATAGCGGCGCCAGGGTTGCGTCCAGTATGGAATATTCTTCGCCGAAAAAAAACGGCATCGCCGCAAAGACCTCGTTAGCCGCTGTCAGCGATTCTGTCAGCTCTCTCTTACACTCCGCCACAGAACGGGATTGATAGGGGGCGCTGGGCGACAGGGAATACCAATCTGCTTCGATACGATATAGCGCGAGACGAGTACGCGCTCGGGAAACCGGATCGATAGGCATAAATGGAGGATGAGGATACCGCTCGTCCAGATAATCGGTAATGACACGCGTATCGTAGAGGGCAAGATCCCGATCAACCAGTGTCGGGCAACTAGCATTGGGATTTAGCTGCGCCAGTTCCTCGTTTACCTGTCCCTCAACCACTGAGACAATCTCGGTATTAATGTCTTTTTCGCTCAGCACCACACGCACGCGATGGCTGCACAGACCCGCCCAACTCATGGCATCTGCGTCCGAAAACATCAGGATCGTGGAACGTCTGTTACCGATCAAGCTCAAAAATGGCCCCCTTCAAGTTAAAAAGCCCGCATTTCACCAATGCGGGCTTAGCGTTACCGATTGTATTGTACAGCGAGCCAGAAAAACTAGATGACGTCTTTCCAATATTCTTTCTTCAACATGTAGGCAATTCCCAGCAAACCAAATAAAAACAGCATGACAATAGTGCCTACACGGTGTCTCGTCTGTTTGATGGGATCTGCCATGTAAGCCAGAAAATTGGTAATGTCGGCGATCAAGTCATCATACTCTTCGGGCGTCATACTTCCGCCCTCTGCAGCTGCAAGCTCGGTTATGGGTTTGCTGCCGTGTGATTCTTCGCCATAAACAGGCATCTGCCAGCCCTGCTTTTCCCAAAGTACATGCGGCATTGCCGTGCCAGGGTAAACAAGGTTGTTAACACCGGTCGTGGTAATGCTAGGGTCTACGTAATACGATTTCAGAAAGGTATAGATCCAGTCTACGCCGCGAGAACGTGCCGTCAGGGATAAATTGGGAGGTACAACGCCAAATGCCTGCTTGCCGTAATCTGAAGACATATTATTAGTCATCAGCGCACCCACCTTTGTCGGCTCACCCGCTTCATCCGTTGTGAAAATGAGGTTGCTGGAGACATCTTCCTCACTCAACCCCAGATCCTGGGCAAGCCGGCTGTAACGCTGGTATCCCGCGCTGTGGCAGCCCATGCAGTTGTTAACAAATGCGCGGGCCCCGCGTTGCAACGATCGCTCGTTGCCCTGATCAATAAGCGGTGTCTCAAGTTTGACGCCGGCGCCTGCGGCCTCTGCCTTGCCCACAACAAACATGAGGGAGGCAGCTGCGATTACCAGCGCTGTGCCGACTATCATTAACCGAGAATTATCAACCCTGCGAGCCGTTTTGACACGCAAAGCAACTCGTGGCTTCAGACGATTTGCCTGTCTGTTATTCGCTGTCACGAAGTCACCCTCTCAGGAAGCGGTTTGGTAGTTTCGAACTTGCTTACAAAATACAGCCCGGCGAAGAAGCCGAAATAGATAAACGTGCCAATACGTGACAACGCTGTGAACAGTGGTGTCGGTTGCTGCATACCGAGGTAGCCAAGCATGATGAATGCCGCGACGAATGTGAACAGCAGGGCCTTGTACCAGATTGAGCGGTATCTGATAGAACGTACCGGGCTTCTATCGATCCAGGGAAGAACGAACAACACGACGATAGCCGCGCCCATCGCAATAACTCCGCCAAGCTTGTCAGGGATAGCCCTCAGGATGGCGTAGAAAGGCGTGAAATACCACACCGGTGCAATGTGGTCCGGGGTTTTCAGGGGATCGGCAGGAACGAAGTTGGCATGTTCAAGAAAATAGCCACCCATTTCCGGAGCGAAGAAAACAATAGCAAAGAACACTATGAGGAAGACAATCGCCCCCATGAAATCCTTGACCGTGTAATAAGGATGAAAAGGTATGCCATCTTTTGGAATACCAGCCGCATTCTTGTTGGCTTTGATGTCAATCCCGTCAGGGTTGTTTGAACCCACTTCGTGCAGGGCCATGATATGAGCCACCACTAAAAACAACAGTACAAGCGGCACTGCAATGACGTGAAGCGCAAAGAAACGGTTTAAAGTGGCATCCGAAACAATATAGTCACCTTTCAGCCAGAGTGTAACTGCATCGCCAATGCCGAACGGTATGGCACCGAACAGCGATATGATGACCTGTGCCCCCCAGTAACTCATCTGTCCCCACGGCAGCAGGTAACCCATGAACGCTTCAGCCATGAGAACCACGTAGATCAGACAGCCGAATACCCAGAGTAACTCGCGTGGTTTTTTGTATGAGCCATACATGAGACCGCGAAACATGTGCAGGTACACCACCACGAAAAACATGGAAGCTCCGGTGGAGTGCATGTAACGGATAAGCCAGCCGAAATTGACATCACGCATGATGTACTCGACCGAGGTGAACGCCAGTTCGCCATCGGGCTTGTAATTCATCGTAAGAAAGATGCCGGTCACGATCTGGATAACCAGAACCAGCATGGACAACGCACCAAAGTAGTACCAGAGGTTGAAATTTTTCGGAGCGTAGTATTTGGTTATGTGCTCTTCGAGCAGCTTGGTAAGCGGGAAGCGCTCATCTATCCAGGCAATAGGACCACCCGACTTTTCCAGATTTGCACTCATGCGGCTACTCCTGGATCTTCACCGACGACAATGATGTTGTCATCTTCATAGCGGTACGGTGGGATTTCCAGGTTGGTGGGAGCAGGAACACCTGAATAGACGCGCCCGGCTAGATCAAACTTGGAACCATGACAAGGACAGAAAAAACCGCCATCCCAATCTGCACCTAGATCTGAGGGGGCAATCTCCGGCCGATAACTTGGCGAGCAGCCGAGGTGGGTACACAGACCCACTACAACAAGAAGTTCCGGCTTGATAGAGCGTGCCGCGTTCTGAGCGTAATCAGGCTGCTGCGTCTCGACAGCAGAATCGGGGTCTGACAATCTGCCGGTTTCAGCGCTTAGCCGTCCCAGAACATCATCAGTACGTTTGACCAGCCACACAGGTTTGCCACGCCACTCGACCGTCATCAATTGCCCAGCCTGCAGTTTACTGACATCAGCTTCTACAGGTGCACCCGCCGCTTTGGCTCGTGCACTGGGTGACATGGACCCGACCATCGGTGCTGCCAAGGCCACAGTGCCCAGCCCACCTACCCCAGCTGCCGCTAAAACCAGCATGCGACGCCGTTTAGGATCATCTACTTTTTCAGCAACCGAGGAATCCCCCGGTGGTGACGCTTTGTTGCTCGCACTCATGCGATATCTCCAGAAAATACAAATTCGTTACTGGTTTCTGCTCACCAGAGTTACGCTCTCTATACGTCAGATGGCAAGATTCAGAACCAGAGTTGCAGCTGTTTTTTAAAACGACCAATAACCCTACATTTTATCACAGGAAACCACAGTACCCCGACTGTTAGCGGTTGTTTTGGCCAGAGATGTACACTTGGGATGTTCCGTGTTCTGCGGCAAGATGGTCCAAATTGCCCAGCCATTCAAGGTACCATCATCAACAACAGCTTTTTCCGGATCGACAACAACGACATGCGCATTTTTTTTCTTGCGGCCTGTGCTGTCATTGGCATGTTAGCCGGCCTTTGGTGGAGCGGATTCCCCAACAGTGCCAGCACGACGACAAACCAGACAACAGCGTCAAACCCGCCTGACAACAATCAGAGCGCTCAAACTGCGATTGCAACAGCAAACGTTGTGCCCGTGCAGCCACAAACACCTGCCCGGGTTACTCCCGAACCCTCTGTAAGCGAATCACCATCGGGCAGCGAATTCAGCTATCACGACGGTATCATGCGTGCGGCACCGGCGGTCGTCAGCGTATATGCAAGCGAGCCATCAGCCGAAAACAACACGGCACTGATGAGTCAGGGCTCAGGGGTAATTGTCGACGGTGATGGCATCGTCCTGACCAATCTGCACCTTATAGAAAATTTTAATTCGATTAGTATTGTTCTTGGTGATGGGCGTAGTTTTGCAGCAACGCTAATTGGCAGCGACTCGGAAACCGATCTTGCAGTCGTGCGGATCAATGCCGCGATGCTGCCCTCTCTAAGACTCAATGAAGCAAAACCGCTGAGAGTCGGTGACATTGTCCTGGCGATAGGTAACCCTTTCGGTGTTGGCCAGACTGTTACTCAGGGAATTGTCAGTGCAACGCGACGCAGGATCGCCAATGGCACGGTATGGCAGAATTTCATTCAGATCGATGCAGCCATCAATCCCGGTAACTCTGGTGGCGCGCTGATTAACCCCCAAGGCCAGCTCGTCGGCGTCAACACAGCGGTGTTTCGAGGCGAATCCGGAGCCATTGGCATTGGATTCTCAATTCCAGCCGAGCTACTGGCACAGGTAGTACCGCAAATAATTTCCAATGGTTCGGTGTCGCGCGGCTGGCTCGGTCTTGGCGCAGATGACATCAACATGTATCCAGCCTTTGAGGCGCTGACTCAGCATGGTGCTGTTATTACAGAAGTTCACGAAGACGGACCAGCCATGCAGATTGGCGTCCAACCCATGGATATCATTGTGCAACTAGGCGAACAACCGGTTTACAACGCAACACAATTTTTACTGGCGGTTTCTGCATTGCCGCCCGGAGCAACGGTGAAACTCGTCCTGCTTAGAAGTCCGGATCCGTTCACGCTTAACGAAACCGGAAACACGAAACCCCTTGAAGAGATGATTTTCAAGGTCCGGTTGGGCACCCGCCCAGTCATTAACCCACCCGCTTTGCGATAACGCCTCGCCCGGGAGCGTTACGCTGGCGAATCCTGCTCAGCTCGAGCCCGAGGACTCCTGAGCTGAGCCGATCGTACGGTGGCCGTTACGCGTGATCAACACCAAGCGCAGTGCACTGAGGACAAACATAACGTACAGAACCAATCTGCTCAACGAACCACCGGACGTCGCCGCGCCGGCAACCGGAGTTCCTGATTGTTCTGCGTTTGGCAAACTGGTGTATCCGGCAGGCTCAGTAGCAATCGTCAAGTGCTCAGAGGATGAACCGCCAATCAGCGAAACCGTCGCCATATTATTTGCAAGTTGCAGTTCAAGCGCGTTGACTGGAGAGACCTGAGCTGTAACAGGTGCATCGGTATTCTGAAAAGCCTGCGTCACCGTAAAATCGAGCACACGATTTTCCCTGGGACCCAAAGCGCTCAGTCGACAATTTGCACTGGTCGGCGTTTGCGCCCGGCATCCGGCAGGCCAGCGCAACTGATCCGGTGCGCTGGTTTCAACCACCAGCTGCGCATCAAGTGTCAAGGCACTGTCAGCATTGAACACGCTAAAGCTGACCGAAGAGCCTGTTGTCCCAGCCGACACTGTCAAATCGACGGTGTTCTTCAAACAGCTCTTTTCTTTCGCCGTCACGACGCTTTGCCGGCTACAGGAGGAAAACGTTGTCTTTGTCCGCTCGGATATGTTCGGCCACATAACGGCGCTCTGATCATCACTACACTGGGTATCCGAATCGTGTTGCGCACCGAAGGAATGCCCTAGCTCATGGGTAAGCAATACATCACCGAAGCTGCTCGGCGTGGTAACGCCAACATCATAACCATCCAGCCTGCAGGCTGTTCCTATCCACGCCAGTCCCAGGGTGACATCAGTTTTCGGATTACCGGTAAACAGGTAGGACAAGGCACTGTCTTCAAACAATGTCTTGTAGCGCAAACGGTAGTCACGGAACGAACGAAGAATAGTTTCCAGGGGCACCGCACCAAGTCGCAAGGGGTCGGCATCGTCGCTGAATTTAAGGGCCTCATCGACCGTTAAAGCCAGGCCAAACTGACGGTAAACACCATCCGCAACATTGAGATTGTTGAGCGCATTCGCCAGTCCGGCACCACCATAGTATCGATCGTACTGGCTATCAACCACGATCGATACAGGCACTGCGCGAACATCGGTTTGCACCGACCGTGTTCTGGAACTGAAGCCGCTCATTGGCACAGGCGGGGCCACAAGCGCATCCAGCCCCTGAAGACTATCTGCAAGATCCGAGTGCTTGCCTCCGGGTGCAATGTTCTTACGCGAGCGAGGCTGGTAGTAATCCAGAGTACCCATCAGATTAGCTGGTGTCAGTCTTTGCTGAACTCCATTGATATTGACAACACCACTCAAGGAACCATCCTGTAAAACAGCCCTTACCCAACTGTTATACACACCTTCAACAACACCATCAAAAATACCGATAGAAGGAGGTGCCTGATCATCAAGCGCTGCATCCAGCCATTTGGTGGTGCGCGTCAATGGACTGGGAACCAATAACAAACGCATGTCCACGCCTTCGACATTTACCGCTAATCGCAGCCTGCCATCAACTTGCTCCTCTTTTGCATCAACGGTGCTGGCAATGGCGATTCGTTCCTCGACTATCGCTAACCTGCGATGCGCGCGATTAAACCAGTAACGCGAAAGAACACTTCCCGCAGGCCAGCGAAACTCTAACGGCAGACTTAATGCTGTATGGCGTTCGCGCAATTCAATCAATGCCTGCCGTGCACCTTGCGTATCACCGAGCTGCTCCATCGCAATAGCGTCAAGGTACTGGGCAGAGTCAGAATAAGCTGATTCGGGAAAACGTTGCTGCAGAGTGGCAAGCGATTCGCGCGCCGCTGAAAAATCATAACGATCCATGACTTGCAGATACGCACTTATGTAAAGAGCATCATCTGTCAAGGCACCCGCCGGAAAGGCACTGGCAATGACTGCAAGCTCAGCAAGTGCATCCAGAATTCGCCCCTCATCACGTAAGGTCAGTGCGCGTAGAAATACTGGCAACGAGTCACCGGCATCCGCTGACTCCTGCAACACGGCGATACGGGTCTGTGCTGCAGCTAGCTTCTTGAATCCAGGATACTCTCTCTGCAACCGCCGCAACTGCGCAAGAGCACTGGAATAATCTCCAGCTTCAATGGAAGCAAGCGCTTGATCATATTGCTGATCACCATTGGCATAGGCCAATGCGCCGCTAAACAATAGAAAGGCAGCACCCAGAGCGCGAAACAGGTTCATCACAACCATGGACTATTGCCGACCTGACGCGTCTCGTGATTGCGACTCATCATTATCCGCATATGTCTGATCAAAATAGCTCAGCACATCGCGGCACTCGGTCATTGCCTTGAGAACTTCTTTTTCATCGGGCAATGGTTGATTATCAAGAGATTCAATAACCCGTGTTAATTCCCGCGCTTCACTTATCTTGCCATGGACCTGCTCAAGCGCCCTGTTCAGCGCGACACACAACTCACCAAATTCTCGAGAGTCGTTGACTCGCAGGCGAACAGACAGGTTACCATCACCAATTTCATTCAAAGCCCGTTTTATCGCGAGCAAGGGATTTCCAAGTCGCCTCAATATGTAAACAGCAATGCCAGTGGTAACAACTGCATTGATAAGCAGCATCACCAACATCCATTGAGTAAGCAAAGTACCCAGCGGAGGTATGGCGTCGGACATAGCCCCCATGTCTTCAGACGCAAAAAACAGGGGCGCATTACCTGCCACCAGATTACCGAGGAATGTGTGATAGAAAACGCCCAGCACCAGAGTTGACTGAACAATGAAAAACAATGTCAGCAACAATACTCGCCGGATCTGGCGCACTTGAAACGCCTTATCGCGAATCAGCGATAATGGAAACGCAGCGTCAGAAGAACGCGCCATGATTTACCCCTTGAAAAACCGTTAACCGAGGCGATTGCCTGGTCGATAGGGGAAAAGTCGGCTTTTGCGAGACTTACTTAAAAGCCCTGATGCCAATAGGTGACTCTGTTGTCACCTATTGGCATCAGGGCTGTGAACTATCTTTCAAATTACCCTGAAAACACCATTTGGCAGTGACGAGGGGGTCAGCTTTTTCGTCGCGCCTGCACCGCCTCAGCGAGTTGCTCCAGCAACGGCACGGTATCCTCCCATCCCAGGCAGGCATCGGTAATACTCTGACCACGAACCAGAGGCTTATTGCTGATGCTCTGCGCACCCTCAACCAGGTTGCTTTCGATCATGACGCCCATAATGCGCGAGTCACCGTCAGACAATTGGGCACATATATCGCGACAAACGTAGCGTTGTCGTCGATGCAACTTGCGTGAATTGGCGTGACTACAATCAATCATGACACGCTCAGGCAAACCCGCCTTGACCAACATGGAACAAGCGTCATCGACGCTGGCAGCATCATAATTCGTGTGACTTTTGCCGCCGCGCAGAATCAGATGGCAGTCTTCGTTCCCGGAAGTCTGGAAGATGGCGGACTGACCCTGCTTGGTCACTGACAGAAAATTGTGCGAACCGCGGGCTGCACCAATAGCATCGACAGCAATCTGAACACTACCCGCTGTCCCGTTTTTGAAGCCTACCGGACATGACAGGCCCGATGCCATTTCACGATGCCCCTGACTTTCTGTTGTTCGCGCCCCGATCGCTCCCCAACCAACAAAATCGGCAATGTATTGAGGACTGATAAGGTCCAGATACTCAACACCAGCTGGCAATCCTTTCTCATTAATGGCTGACAACAGGCTGCGCGCCTTTTCCAGCCCTTCGTTGATCTGGAACGTGTTGTCCATTGTCGGGTCGTTGATCAGTCCTTTCCAACCGACAGTAGTGCGTGGCTTTTCGAAGTAAACTCGCATGACAATACACAAGTCATCCTTGAGCGAACGCTGATATTCAGCCAGCCGATCGGCATATTCCAGCGCTGCTTCCGGATCATGAATGGAACATGGCCCTACGACAGCGAGCATCCGATCGTCACTGCCTTTAAGGATGTCCCGGACATCTGAACGACAGCGTGTCACCGTCTGCGAAGCGACGCTACCAACGGGGACAAGGTTGATCAGTTCTTCCGGGGAGCGCAACTGGTGTGTACCTGTTATGCGCAGGTCGTCTGTATTGGTACTCATGTAAACACTACCTTGAGGAAATCTTCTGGAGGCTAAACGGCAGTTACAGCATCTGCCAGGCGGTCAAGTATTTCATGAATGCGCGCGTGACGCACCTTAATGGACGCCCGGTTCACGATAAGACGTGAGCTGATATCACTGATGTGTTCCAGTGGCACCAGACCGTTCGCTTTGAGCGTAGAGCCAGTGTCGACCACATCAACAATGAGGTCACTGAGCCCAACGAGAGGTGCAAGCTCCATCGAACCATAGAGTTTTATGATTTCGACCTGCCGTCCCTTTGCCGCAAAATGCCGACGGGCACAATCTGTAAATTTAGTGGCCACGCGAAAACGCGTGCGCGACTCGAGATTGGTGCCGGGAAATCCTGCGACCATAAGTTTGCACCTGGCAATATTCAGATCGATGGGCTCCACTACTCCATCGCCACCATGCTCCATCAGGACATCCTTACCTACCACGCCCAGGTCAGCCCCTCCGTGTTGCACATAAGTTGGCACATCGCTGGCGCGAACAATCAGAAATTGAACATCGTGCTCAGTGCTGGGAATAATCAGTTTTCGAGATTGCTCAGGATCTTCGGCAGGAACAATGCCCGCCGCCTCAAACAAAGGCATCGTCTCATTGAAAATCCGCCCTTTAGATAGAGCAATACGTAACGGCCGATCATCACTCGACTCAGTCATTTGTCTGGCATTCTTCTTATTTCCGCACCCAGCAAGTGAAACTTTTCTTCAATTTTTTCGTAGCCGCGATCGATATGATAAACCCGGTGAACGCTTGTTTCCCCATCTGCCATAAGTGCGGCCAGAATAAGACTGGCCGAGGCGCGCAAGTCTGTCGCCATCACCGGTGCACCACGCAGGCGCTCTACACCTCGGATGGTGACTGAATTTCCGTCCACGGTCATGTCTGCGCCCATTCGCTGAAGCTCGTTGATATGCATGAAGCGATTTTCAAAAACAGTCTCGGTCACTTTCGCGGTTCCATCGGCCAGCGCATTCAATACACAAAACTGTGCCTGCATGTCGGTTGGAAAATCCGGATAAGGGGCCGTGGTAATACTGACCGATCTGGGTCGCTGACCCTGCATGTCCAGCTTGATCCAGTCATCACCCGTCGTGACGACTGCTCCGCACTCTCGCAGCTTCTCTATTACCGAAGTCAATATGCCGGGAACTGTATTGCACACTTTAATCGTGCCTCGGGTGACAGCCGCGCCCACCAGAAACGTACCCGTCTCGATGCGATCAGGGACAATGCTGTGTTCGCACCCCTGCAACTCGTCAACGCCCTCTATAGTTATCGTGCTGGTGCCGGCACCCTCAATTTTTGCTCCCATCTTGATCAGGTAGTTGGCAAGATCCACCACTTCAGGCTCACGTGCCGCGTTTTCCAGTATGGTCGTGCCTTTGGCAAGAGTGGCAGCCATTAGAAGATTTTCGGTTCCGGTTACAGTGACGATATCAAACGCAATGCGCGCACCTTGCAACCGATCCGCTTTCGCTTTTATATAGCCGCCATCGATAGAAATCTCAGCACCTAAAGCTCGCAAGCCTTCGATATGCAGGTTGACTGGTCGGGCACCGATAGCGCAGCCACCGGGCAATGACACTTCGGCCTGGCCAAAGCGCGCAACCAAAGGGCCCAGAACTAGGATAGAGGCGCGCATGGTACGCACCAGTTCATAGGCTGCGGTGTAGTTATTGATACCCGTGGGGTCGACCTCAACGCGCATATTGTCACCCATGGTTATCTCGCAACCCATCCGGGCCAAAAGCGACATAGTTGTGGTGACATCATTCAGGTGCGGTACGTTACTTAAGCTCGAGGCACTACTACCGAGCAGAGTGCCGGCAAGTATGGGCAGTACTGCATTCTTGGCGCCGGAGATGCGAACATCACCCGACAAAGGCGGGCTGCTCTCTATCAGCAGTTTATCCATTGGTATTCACTGTCACAACCTGCTGAAGGTGCAGATCTCAGGGCGTGATTATATCAGGCCATCTACCTGGCATACGCCTGCAAGCTGACGAAGACCATCTGGAATATGATGAAAAGTGACGACATGGTCTGCTCGTCGCGCCGCGGCAAGCCATTCGATCATAAGCGCCAGACCGGCACTATTGGCATGGGTTACACCCGATAGATCAATGTCCAGTGAGGCATTGCCAGCAATATGAGGCGTGACCCTGCCAAGCACGTCGCTGGCAGTGGTGAAATCCAGAGTACCTTGAATCATGCACCTTGCCGGACCGCTACCAGTGTCCAGTGAAACGCTGGCGCTCATGATTTCTTGTTACGCGCCTTCAATGCCTTGATAAGACCATCGATGCCGCCCTTTTCTATTTCACTGCTGAACGCAGAACGATAGCTGGTGACAAGGCTAATATCGTTGACCTCAATGTCATAGATACTCCAGCCATTTTTCTCGCGCAACTTGTACAGCACCGGAACATCATCTCCAGTGGATTGGCTGAAGGTGGAACTAACCACCGCACGGTCTTCACGACTCGCAGGCTTGAAGGGGTCAAAGGTAATTGATTCACCGCTGTATTCCGTCAACGCGCCTGTATAGGTATTAAGCAATAATGTTGTAAATTCATCAACAAGAACCCTTTGCTGTTCGGCATCTGCACGTCGCCAGAACTTGCTGACCGCCAGTTTGGTCATGGTTTCGAAGTCCAGATTAGGTACGATAATCTCGTCGATCTTGGACTGCAGGTAGGCAGGATCGGACTTGAGCTTTTCACCGTCTTCCTTGAAGACCTCGAGCATGGAAGAAATTGCGTCTACAACCAGCTTTTGCGCTGGATGCTCTGCAGCCTGCGTGACCGAAGTGGTCAGGGTCAGCGCCGCGGCGCATATAAATATCTGAATTGTTCTTATCATGATTTTCACCCTGAATGCGTCATTAAATCCCAAGCGTATGGCACCGGTATGCCAGCGTTAGAGTGCCACGCAAGACAAAAGTTGCGTCTGTGATCCTGCACCTGGCGTCAGTCTCCACCAGATCGGCTGAACAGAACCTGACCGATGAGCCTCTCTAGTACAAGTGCCGATTGAGTCTCATCTATTTCGTCAGAATCGCCAAGCGCATCAATTTCCGCCCCCGGCTCAAGGCCGATGTACTGCTCTCCCAGTAATCCGGCCGTATAAATACTGGCCGAGGTGTCCAGAGGGAAAGAATTGAATTCTGCATCAATGCTGAGACTGACTATGGCTTCAAACATTTCCGGGTCGTATTCTATCGAGCTCACCTCACCAACCCGAACACCACTGGCAGATACCGCCGCACCAGTTTTCAGGCCACCGATATTCTCGAATTTAGCGATGAGGCTATAGCTCTCGCCACCCGACAGGCTCGTCAAGTTGCTGACACGCAAAGCGAGTACCAGCATTGCTCCCAGAAACAGCAGCATGAACAAGCCTACCAACAGCTCAATAGCGCGTGAGTTCATTTTTCGTCCCGTTTGTCAAATATAAGCGCATGCGTGATTTCGTTTTAAAACATGACCGCCGTGAGAAGGAAGTCCAGCCCAAGAATAGCCAGTGAGGAATAGACAACGGTGCGGGTGGTTGCACTGCTGACCCCCTCTGAAGTCGGAATACATTCTGCCCCCTGATAAATGGCTATCCACGTGACCACAAACCCGAACACAGTGCCTTTTACCAGGCCATTGCCAACATCCTCAATGAAACTGACTGAGCTTTGCATGAGCGACCAGTAGGCGCTGGCGTCTACGCCCAGCACTTCCACTGCAAGCAGGTATCCACCGAAAGCACCGACGGTACTGAACATGGCTGCCAACATGGGCAAGGATAGGAAACCGGCAAGAAATCTGGGTGCATATACGCGCTTGAAAGGGTCAACGGCCATCATTTCAAGACCGGATAGCTGCTCGGTCGCTTTCATGAGTCCGATCTCTGCGGTTAATGCAGAACCTGCTCGTCCGGCGAACAGCAGACCCGTGACAACAGGTCCCAGCTCTCTTACCAGCGTCAGCGCAACCAGGGTACCGGTGCGGTTCTCTTGCCCGAAATCTATCAAGATATTGTATCCCTGTAACGCCAGGACCATACCAACGAAAAGGCCTGAGACAAGAATGATCGAGAGGGTTTTAACGCCAGTGGAATGCAACTGCCTGATAGTCAGGGATGGCCGCTTTAACAGCGACGGCAACGCGACAATTATCTGGGCCAGAAACAAGCTGGCTCTACCCACCCCGGCAAGAAAATCCAGCCACGAACGCCCGAAACGCTGCACGAAACCAATCATTAGCGAGACTCTCCGGACAGGCCCAGCAGCTCCGACTCATAGTCAGGCGCAGCAGCCTGGAACGGCACCGGGCCATCAGGCTTACCTTGCAGGAACTGCTGCACCCAGGGAGATTCCGATGAGCGCAATTGTTCCGGCGAACCTGCCTCGACAACTACCCCCTCGGAAATAATGACTGCGTAATCGGAGATGGATAATGCTTCATTAAGATCGTGCGACACCATGAGACTGGTAAGACCTAATGCACTATTTACCGTTTTGATCAGCTCCAGAAGAATTCCCATGGAAATAGGATCCTGTCCGGTAAACGGTTCATCGTACATGATCATCATCGGGTCAAAAACCAGTGCCCTGGCGAGTGCTGCCCGCCTGGCCATCCCACCGGATAGCTCAGCCGGAGCAAGATCACGAGCTCCCCGAAGTCCCACCGCATGCAGACGCATCAGCACAAGGTGATTGATCAGACTGTCAGGCAAATCGGTATGCTCTCGCAAAGGGAATGCGACATTTTCAAACACACTTAAATCTGTCAGCAGCGCACCAGACTGAAACAACATGCCTAGTCGCTTGCGAAGTTCGTAGAGCTCGCGACGCTTGAGCTTTCCTACCTCGAGCCCATCGACATGAATTGCGCCCTGACTGGCTGGCAGCTGCCCACCGATCATTTTCAGCAGAGTTGTCTTGCCGGTACCGCTAGGCCCGAGGATCGTGGTGACCTTACCGCGAGGGATATCGATACTAAGCCCACGAAAAATACGCTTGCTACCTCGTGAGAAGTGCAGATCGCGAATTTTCACAAGCGTTGATTGCTCGTCCGACATATCGAACCGGCCTGGGCTATTGATCTGAGAAAAATGACTGACCCGCCGCTACCAGCAAAAAGCCAGCGGTGCCACGGCGCATATATTCCGGGGTCTTCACCGCAGCAACTGCGCATCCGGGCGACGAAGAATATGACGACTGCATGAATAATCCAGGTTACGGGGGACACCCCAACTTGCGTGGCAAGTGTACCAGCTTGCCACACCTTACTATCGCACTGCAGTGAGTTACACGTCAGCTACACTTTGGTTCAAGGTCGTATAGTGATAGCAGACCCGAGCCCAATGACCGGAAACTCAACGCAATGCCACGCCTGATAGTCATTATTTTCATTCTCACAGCCGTAAGCGGCTGCGCCAGCAACCCCTCGAATGGGCCCGTCTACGACCCGCTCGAGAACGTCAACCGTTCTGTCTACAAATTCAATGATGCACTGGACAGAGCGATTCTGAAGCCGGTTGCTAAAGGCTACCGTTTCATCACACCAGATCTGGTGGAAATTGGCGTAAACAATTTTTTCAGCAACCTTGACGATATCAACGTTATTGCCAACGACCTTCTTCAAGGCAAGTTTAAACAGGCAGGGCAGGATACCGGACGATTCTTATACAACTCCACCGCCGGTATTCTGGGCATATTTGATGTCAGCACCCGCGCAGGACTGGTAAAACACAACGAATCTTTCGGGCAGACACTGGGCGTCTGGGGTGTTGGAGAAGGACCGTTTTTAATGGTTCCATTGCTGGGTCCCCACAACGCTCGTAGCGCTGTCGGCTGGGCTGTAGAAAGTCAGACCACTGACGTCAACTTATTGATTGATGACTCTGACGTTGTGATTGGCTTAACTGCACTGGAAATAATTGCGTTGCGAGCCCGCCTGCTCTCTGCCGGCAATCTACTTAATGCTGCGGCTCTGGACCCCTATCTACTTCTGCGTGACTTCTGGATCCAGCAACACCGAAGGGCAACTTGCGACGGACAATGTGACGTCAAACTGGGCACGGCACGTACGCGCGGAGCCGATGAACTCGATGAACTCGATGAACTCGACGAACTCGACGAACTCGACGAACTCGACGAACTCGATGAACTCGATGAACTCGACGAACTCGATGAACTCGATGAACTCGATGAACTCGACGAACTCGATGAACTCGATGAACTCGATGAACTTGACGAACTTGACGAACTTGATGAACTCGATGAACTCGATGAACTCGACGAACTCGACGAACTCGACGCTCAAGATGCACTGGACGCAAAGGATTAGCGGCATGACTGATGTCGTAAGCAGACACGCAGTTTTACGGGACTTGGCTCAGTCAGTAATTTGCATAGAAGCAGATGCTGTCTCAGCCTTGCTGTCTCGTATTAATGATGATTTCGTCAGAGCGTGTGACATCCTGCTCGAATGTGAAGGACGAATCATCGTCTGCGGTATCGGCAAATCCGGGCACATAGGGGCCAAGCTTGCAGCAACATTTGCCAGCACGGGTAGTCCGGCTTTTTTTGTGCACGCCGCCGAGGCCAGTCACGGCGATCTGGGTATGTTCAAAAGCAATGATGTGCTCATCGCCATATCCTACTCAGGTAGTTCTGCAGAATTAATGACCATGATTCCCGGCGTCAAACGCCTTGGTGTGCCCATTATCAGTCTCTGTGGCGAACCCGATTCACCGCTGGCTGAAGCATCAGACATTATCCTGAGTACGCATATTGAACGCGAAGCCTGTCCGCTAGGCTTGGCCCCGACTGCCAGCACAACAGCTTCTCTTGCCCTCGGCGATGCATTGGCTATAGCCCTGATCGGAGCACGTGGTTTCACGCCAGAAGATTTTGCCAGATCTCATCCTGCCGGCCGACTGGGGCGTCGTCTGTTGTTAAAGGTTGAAGATGTCATGTTCAGCGGTGATGCCTTACCCGTCTGCCCAGACTCGACAACTCTTTCTAAAGCCCTGGTTGAGATATCCAGCAAAGGATTAGGTATGGTTGCCCTGGTCGATGAAAACCGCTCACTTTCCGGCGTTTTTACCGACGGCGACTTGAGACGCACCATCGAATCAAATGTTGATGTTCGTGTTGTTGATATATCAAAGGTCATGAGCCGAAACCCTACAACGATTGAAAGAGACTCTTTAGCAGTGGGCGCTGTGACACGTATGCAACAACGCAGGATTACATGCCTACCCGTCGTCGATAACGGGCAGCTTGTCGGCGTTATCACCATGCACGCACTTATCGCCACCGGAGTTGTGTAAAAGTGATACGGCGTCTCGTTACCCGATACTGGCTACTACTGCCACTACTCATTGCCGCTGTTGTGCTACTGGATCATGTGGATGAACCAGGAACGGTTGTAACGGAGGAGACCATCGATATGCGTCAGACACAATCTGACTACTACATGAGTGAGTTCAGTACTCGCAAGTTTGGTGCGGATGGGAATATCGAATTCATTGTTAACGGTGCAACACTTGCGCATTACCCGGACGATGATCGTTCGCAAATCACGGCACCGCGGGTCGAATTGAGACGCGGTGACATTCTCTGGCTGGCCAGATCAGAGAAAGGCCGCTTCGACCCGCTTCCAAACCTGTTCACTCTGGAGGGCGATGTCACGGTAGAGCGCCAGATGCGAATCAACGATGATGAAGAAACCGATAAAGCCTCCATCACGATAACCACGCAATCGCTTCGCATAGCAACTGAGACCAATCTGGTGGAAACTGACGATCGGATTGAAATTTCAGCGCCTGCCTGGAAACTGGAGGCGACCGGCTTGCGAACTGCGATTGATCAGGGAGAGCTGAGCCTGCTGGCCGATGTCGTCGGGCGATTCGTGCCACCCGATGTCAGCCCACAAGATTGACATGGCGCTGGATGAGCTATAGTGAATACAACTCTCTTCACCAATCCAAAAGCATGACGCGGCTGACGTATTTACTGGCAACAATACTCCTGATTGCGCCCTTGATTGGCACGGCACGTCAAAGCGACCTGACCAAACCCATAGATGTGCGCGCTGACTCCTCAGAGTTCGATGAAAAAGCCGGCGTCCAGACGCTGAAAGGCAACGTGCAGATTTCACAAGGCACCATGCAGATAAGCGCAGACTTTATTGCCATCTCACTCAAAAACAATGCATTAAGCAAAATCGAAGGGCGAGGCTCACCCATTCGATTTACGCAGGAAAATGAAGCGGGTGAACTTATGCAGGGAGAAGCCAATGAAATTGTGTACGACGCTATCAATGGCACGCTAACCCTCCAGGGGGCGGCCAGCCTTTCACAGCCAAGACAAAGCCTGACCAGCGAAAAAATAACTTTCAATTCCAGGACACAGAAAGTCAGCGCGGACGGCGGTGATGACCAGGGCCGGGTCAGTATCCAGATTCAACCCCCAGGCGCTGACCAATGAGCACCTGTTTATGACAGCGCTGCGCACCTTGAGCGCACAAGGGCTTCACAAGGCGTACAAAAAAAGGCGAATCCTTGAGGGCGTCTCACTGTCAGTCAATAGCGGGGATGTCGTTGGCCTGCTGGGCCCGAACGGTGCCGGTAAAACCACCTGCTTTTATATGGTGGTGGGACTTGTCAAGCCAGATCAAGGCGCTATTACCCTCGATGGCACAGACATCACCACTCACCCGATGCACGAGCGTGCGAGGCTGGGCGTGGGCTATCTACCCCAGGAGGCCTCGGTTTTTCGGCAATTAACCGTCAGCCAGAACATCATGGCTATTCTTGAAACCCGTCATGGGATGGACACCAGAAGCCGGCAGGACAAACTCGAGGTGTTGCTGGAGGAACTGCAGATCACGCATATCCGCGACAGCTTGGGAATCAGCCTCTCGGGCGGGGAAAGACGTCGGGTTGAAATAGCCCGTGCACTTTCCGCGGATCCCGGGTTTATACTTCTCGATGAGCCGTTTGCCGGGGTCGATCCCATATCCGTGCTCGATATCCAGCGAATTATCATCCACTTGAAAGAACGTAATATCGGCGTATTGATTACCGATCACAATGTCCGGGAAACCCTCGGAATCTGTGACACAGCCTATATATTAAGTCAAGGCAAAGTGATCGCGGAGGGGTCGCCCGATCATGTCCTGGCTAATGAAGAGGTCCGCAATGTCTACCTTGGAGAGAATTTCAAGATATAGGTCCAGATAACGCTTGCCACGGCAGGCCATCGGCTATGCCCGACCCGACAGATACTGATAATCACGAGAATGCCAATGTTTACTCCACACGCCCCAAACTGCAAGGTGAATCACCGAATTACTGTCAATTTAACTTCAGTATTCCCGGATTAACTGAAATTACCGCGATCAACGGTCGCTACCACTACCATGTGCCAACAACAGGTATATTCCATACATTACAAATTTGTAATTTATGACTGTGCTCCAATTCTCGTTTTCGGCTTGCTAATTGCTCCTAATAAAAAAATCGTGCCGTTTAACCAAAGCCCAACACCTGGATACCCTGAATGAAACAGTCACTGCAAATCAAGATGGGCCAGTCTTTGGCCATGACCCCTCAGCTGCAGCAAGCCATCAAGTTGCTGCAACTATCCACGCTGGAACTGCAAACCGAAATTCAGTCAGTGCTTGAGAGCAATCCCATGCTCGAAATGCAGGATGAGGAGGGGTCCGAACCTCGCGAGAACGATCTTGCCAATGAATCCAAGGAAACTCGTGAAGCTAACCGCGAGGCGGAGACAGCTCGCGCAGAAGAGAAACAAACCGCAACTGAAACCGAACTCGCCGGTGAGAATGACGGTGGCTCGGACGACATAATGCCCGAGGAACTGCCGGTGGACAGCGGCTGGGATGACATCTACGACTCTGCGCAACCAACAAGTTCAGGCTCCGCAAGCAGCGACGGCGAATCCCGTGATTTCACAGAATTCCACAATGCTGGCATTACCAGCATCCAGGATCACCTGAATGAACAGATTCGCTTTGCACCATTATCCGAACGCGATCAGGTAATCGCCGAAACCATCATCGACGCGGTTGACGACAATGGCTACCTTCTCGATGGTGTTGATGTACTACTCGAAGGACTGAATCGTGAAATCGCTGACCCCGAGCAACTGTTTGTACTGGACGAATTCGAGACCGTCCTGCATCTTGTTCAGCACCTCGACCCTGCAGGCTGTGCTGCCCGTGATGCGAGTGAATGCATGAGCATTCAGTTAAGCCAACTTCCCGAATCAGAACTAGTCGATCATGCCCAGATAGTGGTCAAGAAACATCTGGATCTGCTGGCCGCACATGATTTCTCACGCCTGAGACGCTTGCTTAAAATTTCGGATGAACAATTGCAAGACGCTATTGCATTGATTCGTTCGTTAAACCCCAGACCCGGGCGTCAGATTGTCAATGATCATGATCAGTACATAGTGCCTGACGTATTTGTTAAAAAGATCAAAGGGGTGTGGCGTGTCGAACTGAATCCAGACATTGCACCAAAGTTAGGCATTAACGCCTTGTATGCCGGTATGGTTAAACGCGCGGATAAAAGCGATGACAATAACTTCATGCGCAATCATCTTCAGGAAGCACGCTGGTTTATCAAGAGCCTGCAAAGCCGTAACGAAACTCTCTTACGCGTTGCAACAGCCATAGTTGAGCGTCAGCGAAGTTTCCTTGAGTATGGTGATGAAGCCATGAAACCCCTGGTTTTACGTGATATTGCAGAACAGTTAAGTCTTCACGAATCAACCATATCACGTGTTACCACGCATAAATACATCCATACACCACGCGGTATTTTCGAATTCAAGTACTTCTTCTCCAGTCATGTGTCGACAGCTAATGGCGGAGAATGTTCCGCAACTGCGATACGCGCCATGATTCGAAAGTTCATTGCTGCTGAAGATGCCACGAAACCGTTATCAGACAGTAAAATTGCCAGTACGTTAGTCGCAGAGGGTATACAGGTTGCGCGAAGGACTGTAGCCAAGTATCGTGAATCCATGGCAATACCGCCATCAAATGAACGTAAGCGCATGAACTAATATGTTTGTCACGCAGGCCTCGTTAAAGCGTTACCCAGCAGCCATGCCATCAGTGCATCGCTCAGGCGGAACCTTTGGCCTGCGTAATCACGGTCTAACGACCGTTGCAAGCCCGGGGACACGCAATGGTCCCGACCAAGCTGCGAAGGCCGTGCTTCTTCAGCGGCAATTCGCGAATCCTTTGACCACACCGTTTTTTACAACGTTGAACATCAGGAGATGCCCATGAACCTTACAGTTACCGGCCACCATATCGACGTGACCAGCTCAATGCGCAATTACGTGACCGACAAGATGGAACGCCTCCAACGACGCTCCGACAGGGTATTCGGAGTACACGTGATTCTCTCCGTGGAAAAACTGCGACAAAAGGCAGAAGCCACCATTCAAGTCGCTGGCACAAAACTTTACGCTGACACAACAGAGCCCGATATGTATGCCGCCATCGACCTGTTAACTGACAAACTCGATCGTCAGCTGGTAAGACACAAGGAAAAACTGAAGACCCACCGACGGTTCAAGGAACCCACGATCGAAGAATAAAGAAATCGAGTACTTATCAACACTCAGGCCCTTTTAATCCGATCGGCAAGAGCGCACAATGTCCTGATCGCTAACTTACCCAGAGGCTCTGGATCGCGTAGAATCTGACGCAATTTCCAGAGCCTCCGGGCTGAAAGACGCCGTAGAATTGAAGGCCCAATGGATTTATCCGAATTACTCACACCTGAACGTATCCGCTGCCAGTGCAATGTTCAGAGCAAGAAACGCGCGCTCCAGACTCTTGCCGAAATTCTGAGCCAGTCACTGCTGCCGCCGGAGAATGAGCACGACTCGGACTCAGAGGCCCAGGCAGAGCCAAACGGCTCCAAGGGGTCGCTGGCCAGCCGCTTGCTCAAAACTCGCCCCAAATCAGAAGATGATGCGGAAAAAGGCGCTTTGTCCGAGATGGGCATCCTGGATGCCTTTATCAGTCGCGAACGCCTGGGAAGCACCAGCCTGGACCATGGCTTCGCGTTGCCCCACAGCCGTATCTGCTGTATCGACAAACCGGTCGCCGCACTGATCACACTGGAAAACGGTGTCGACTACAACGCAACCGATAATCAGGCAGTTGATCTGGTTCTGGGCCTGCTGGTTCCAGAAGAATGCAACGATGAACACCTGAAAATACTGGCCACCCTTGCCAAACGTTTCAGTAACGAAGAATTTCGGGAACAAATGCGCTCGCACACGGCACCGGCAGAGATGTACGACTACCTCACCAATCTAGCTCCCGTTTAGCCGATCCACTTGGCCACCAAGGACTCTAAGACATCCCGCAAAGCCCGTCACAGCCACTTTCCCACTAACATTACCCGGAAGGAAGACTCATGGCATCGCGTCAGCTAACGGTCGGGCAGGCTTTCGAGTCACTCAACGAAAAACTGCAATTGCGCTGGATTGCCGGTCTTTCAGCAAGCTCAAGACTGGTTACCCGCGAAAAAACACAGGGCAAACGGCCCCGGCTGCTGGGACCGCTAAACTTTAACAGCCCCAACAGAATCCAGCTTCTTGGCGCCTCCGAGGTCAATCTATACGGCCACCTGCCCGAAATTGACCAGAGCCGGTTCGAATATCCGTTAATCAATACGTGCGACATGATGGTGATCTCGGACGATTTACCCGCGCCGCAATGCCTGATAGACCTGGCAGAACGTGAACACATCGCGTTGATGACATCTGAACTGGACTACAGCTCCCTGCAAGCCCAGATGCGCAATCTGCTGACACAGCTTCTTGCAGAAAGTGAAATTATTCATGGCGTTATGATGGACGTGCACGGCACGGGCGTACTGATTACAGGCGACGCAAGTGTGGGCAAAAGCGAGCTTGCGCTGGAACTGATCAGCCGCGGCCATATTCTCGTTGCCGATGATGCTCCCGAGTTCACGCGGATTGCCCCGGGCACCATCGAATGCCAGTGCCCTGCACTGCTTCGTGATTTTCTTGAAGTGAGAGGATTAGGCATTCTCAACATTGCACTGATGTATGGGGATGCACATACCCGCGAACGCAAGATCTTACGTTTTATCGTCCATTTGAAACCCGTTGCTGGTGATCACTTCAACAAGGACCTGGCATCCATTGCAGGCGATCGCATCTCTGAACCCTCCGATACCCGCGAAGTACTTGGTGTCAATGTGCCAAGACGCACACTTCCTGTCGCCCCAGGGCGTAATATAGCGGTTCTGGTTGAGGCCGCCGTGCGCGACCAGATTCTTCGGGCTGGCGGCTATAGTGCTACTCAGGATCTGGTTGAAAAGCAAGAGCTGGCCCTGTCACGGTCCGCGACCCGCAGCGCTGTTAAAAAAGGCGAAGACGGCTTGGTCACAGGCTCTAGCTCAAAACCCAAATCAGGCACGGAAAAGAACGCTGAATAACATGACTCGAGTAACCATTGTCACGGGACTGTCCGGCTCAGGTAAGAGTGTGGCCTTACACACTCTTGAAGACGAGGGCTTTTTCTGTATTGACAACCTGCCTTCACAACTCTTATCGGACATTATCGACAAACTGCTTGCTAGCGGATCCGGTCTTTACGAGCGGTTGGCAATCGGCATCGACATGCGCAGCGAACGTGCATCAGCAGATAACCTTATCCAGTTACTCCGTGTCTTGAGGGCAAGACAAGATGCCGAAGTTGAAGTGCTGTTTCTGGACACCGATCGCTCGACACTCGTGACCCGCTTTTCAGAAACCCGACGCAAGCACCCGTTAAGCACCCAGGATCTGCCGCTAATCGCAGCAATTGATGAAGAAGCCAGACTACTGGATCCAGTTAAATCGGAAGCCGAACTGGTGGTAGACACATCAACCCTGAATCTGCATGATCTTCGCGATATCATACGAACTTACCTGCTGGGCAAAACCAAGGTGGGGCTGGCGTTGATTTTTCAGTCATTCGGCTTTAAACACGGCACACCTGCAAGCACCGATTTCATGTTCGATGTACGCTGTCTACCCAACCCACATTGGGAACCTGATCTTCGCCGCCATGACGGTCGCGAGCAACCTATCATCGACTTTCTCGAAGAAAAGCAGGACGTGCAGGAAATGTATAACGACCTCCAGAATTTCGTAGCTCGCTGGCTACCCTTGTTCGAGGATGAAAATCGAGCCTATTTAACGGTGTCTGTGGGATGTACTGGAGGGCGCCATCGTTCGGTCTACCTGATAGAGCGGCTGTTTGCTTTTTTTAGCGACCAACGCGATAACGTGTCGCGTCGGCATCGCGAGATTACCTGATCATGCTCCTCGCCAGTCAAATTTACGTATCCATAATGAAGATCGACTAAACCTGTGATTTCACGCGAACTACCAATTATCAATAAACTGGGCCTGCATGCACGTGCCGCAGCCAAGTTGGTCAAACTCTCGTCATCTTTCGAGTCTAGTATCGATATCGAGAAAGACGGCCAACGTGTCAATAGTAAAAGCATAATGGGTGTCATGATGCTTGCCGCCAGCTGCGGCACGCAAGTCACCATCACGGCAGAAGGCGGCGACGAGCAGGCAGCCATTGATGCCATAACCGATCTTATCAATCGTCGCTTTGACGAAGAGGAGTAGAACGCATGAGTCTGATGTTTACAGGCATCGGAGTCTCTCGCGGTATCGCCATCGGCAATGCCTATCTGCTACGCCGCAACCAAATTGATGTAACTTCCAGGGAATTATCAAAAAAAGCCGTACCTGCTGAAATTCGCAGACTTAAACGCGCGATCAAGATCTCACGCGAGCAACTGCTGAATACACGGGACAACATTCCGAAAGATGCACCCTCCGATGTCAGCTCGTTCATTGAAACGCATATTCTCATGCTCGACGATGACACACTGTCGCAACGCCCCGTCGAAATCATCAAAGCGGATCTGATCAATGCTGAAGCTGCGTTACAACGTCAGCGCGAAGAACTCGGCCGGGTTTTTGGCTCAATGGAAGATACCTACCTTGCCACCCGTATAGACGACGTCAATCACGTCATTGATTCTGTACTAAGAGCGCTGGATGATGGCGAGGAAAATGTTGTTGGCTCAGATCACTGGAAAGGCCAGATCATCGTCGCTGACGATCTCACCCCTGCCGATACCATAGCCATGCAACACCATGGAGTTGCAGGCTTTGTTACTGAAACCGGTGGACAACTCTCGCACACGGCGATTCTTGCCAGAAGCCTGGGTATTCCTGCCATTGTCGGTATACCCAACATTCGTCGCTATGTTAAAGCCGGTGAGACCCTGACGCTGAACGGAAATGCTGGAATGGTTCTGGCGGAACCGACAGCAGACATGCTGGCCAATTTCAAACGAGAACAAAAAGAGACTCGACTTAAACAAAAAGAACTCAGCAAGCTTATCGACACGGACGCCATTACTCTGGACGGCGTTGCGTTAAAACTGTCAGCCAACATTGAGATCGAAGAAGATCTCAAAGCCGTCAAACGCGTAAACGCTGATGGCATTGGCTTGTATAGAACCGAATTCCTGTATATGAATCGCGACACCGTCCCGACAGAACAGGAACATTATAAAGTCTATACAAAAGTACTACGGGCATTGAAAGGCGAAACACTCACCGTACGAACAGCAGATCTCGGTTCTGACAAACAAATGTCCAGTACGGCAGCTATCGCAACCCGCCCCTTATCTCATAACCCTGCCATGGGCTTACGCGGTATACGCCTTTGCCTGAGCGAAATGCACCTTTTTATTCCCCAGCTACGAGCAATACTTCGTGCTTCGGCCAAAGGTCCGATACGTATGCTCATTCCCATGTTGACAAACACTGCAGAGGTAGACCAGTGCCTGAAAATTGTAGAGCAGGTGAAACAGAAGCTGCGTGATGAGCACATAGTATTCGATGAAAAAATGCCAGTGGGCGCCATGATAGAAGTACCCGCTGCCGCTATCTCTGCTCACTTGTTTGCGGAGCGTCTGGATTTTTTATCCATCGGAACAAACGATCTCATCCAGTACACACTCGCCATCGACCGGATTGATGATCAGGTTAACTACCTTTACGATCCGCTTCATCCAGCCGTTCTTCACCTTGTAAAAATGATTATCGATGCAGGACATAACGCTGGCATACCAGTCACCATGTGTGGTGAGATGGCAGGCGATGTACGCTATGCACGCATACTCCTCGGCTTAGGTCTTACTGATTTCAGTATGCCTCCCAATCTGATTCTCGAGGTGAAGAAAAACCTGAACGCAGCCCGACGATCGACGCTTAAGAAACAAGTTGCAGCGCTAATGAATGCAACCCACACACCTGAGGAACGCGCGCCCATTCTGGAAAAAATCAACGCTGTAACGAGCAAGTGAACCGACAATGGACACTGAAGTAGAGCAACAGTCGAGCGCTCTGGCAGAAAACATCAGTGACGGCTCTCTGGCCGCTGCGCGCAAGATCATGGTTGCGATGCACCCAGCGGAAATCGCGGACGCGCTTGAGGCCTTACCGCCAACTCGCCGGCGAATCCTCTGGGATGTCATAGAACCGGAACTGGAAGGCGAAATCCTCATGGAAGTGGGGGATGAGGTTCGCGAAAGCCTGGTCCGTGACATGGACATGGAAGAGTTGCGTGCCGCAACCGAGCAACTCGATCTGGACGATCTTGCCGACTTTATCCAATCGTTACCTGAGAAGCTGACGGTTGATGTCCTTGCCGGGATGGATCGTCAGGAACGCGAACGCCTGGAGCAAGTGCTCGCCTACCCCGAAGATAGCGCCGGGGGGTTGATGAACCTGGATACGATTACGGTCCGAGGTGATGTATCCCTCGACGTTGTACTGCGATTTCTAAGGCGCCGTGGCGACTTGCCAAGACATACTGACCGACTCTGGGTGACAGATCGCTATGGACGCTATCGGGGAGAACTGCCACTTCGCGTACTGCTGACCAACAGTACAGATACATTAGTTGGTGATGTATCCATACGCAAAATAGAACCACTGAACGTATTGACCAGTGATCGTGATGTGGCAAGAGCCTTTGAGGATTATGATCTGGTTTCGGCTCCCGTACTTGATGATGACAATCGCCTTATTGGCCGCGTCACTATCGATGATGTGGTCGACGTCATACGAGAGGAAGCTGAACAATCGGTGATGAGTATGGCGGGTCTTAATCAGGAAGATGACATATTTGCACCAGTACTTCGAAGTTCGCGAAAACGTGCGTTATGGCTTGGCGTTAACCTGTTAACAGCATTACTGGCATCGTGGGTCATTGCACAGTTTGAAGGCACGCTTGAACGCGTGGTTACTTTGGCCGTCCTGATGAGTGTGGTGCCCAGCATGGGAGGTATCGCCGGTAGTCAGACCCTGACATTGGTGATACGCGGACAAGCGTTAAATCAAATTAGTAAGAACAACTGGCGCGACCTGCTAACACGCGAAGTGGCAATTGGTCTTATCAACGGGATCTTATGGGCAATGATAGTTGCTGCCCTTGTCTGGCTTTGGTTTGATGATCGGCAAATCGGTGTGATCATTGGTGCAGCGCTAATCGTTAACCTGGTAACGGCAGCTTTTGCCGGTGCCATGCTGCCGATACTCATGCGTCGGTTGGGTGTGGATCCCGCTTTGGCGGGAGGTGTGGCCTTAACCACGATCACCGATGTTGTTGGCCTGGTTGCCTTCCTCGGTTTAGCTACTTTGCTACTCTAGCCACAGCAGACTAAGGCTTGCATGCGCACATGAAAAGTGGAACTCTCATTGCTGTGTTGATATTGACTGGCTACGTTGCGTTAGAAGCTTACACAATCCGTAAGGCTAGCCATCGTATGGAACCCGCCTATATCCACAATATGCTGATAGAGGCCAAGGTTGCCACCGAACTGTGCAAGGCGAAAGCGCTTGAACTTAAGCCGCGGTTTGACAAGACATTGCATCGTGTCACCGAAAGCTATCAGACAGAGCTAAGGGCTAACGATCCTGACTTGACTGACAATGAACTAAGCCAGCAGCTTGCTTTACAAGTAGCAGCTGCTAATGAACGCGTGACACAAGCAGTCAACGCTGCTGGATGCCTGAATACCCAGATAACAGCGCACTTCCAGCGCTATCGCATTTATGCGAAAAAAACCCGATAACGCTGCTGCATAGTCTGCTATCTAACTGGAGAGGCGAGATGCCCCAACCAGGCGATTCACACTGTTTGAAGAAATGAAGGCAACTTTCTCAGTCTGCACATTGGCATACTCGCACGCTTCCTGAACTGCTCTGAGCGTTGCATAGTTGTCAATCAGAAAACCCTGGAACATAAAGCGGGTTTCTTCCCAAGGCTTGTCCAGTTCATTAACGTACATGCCAATGTCCAGCTGGTTGCGATGTACCCAGCGCTTATCGGCAACGAGTCGAGTTGAAACCGCCACATCAGGACGCTCGTTTGAACGGACAGTCTGGCGAGTGTTGGATTTTTTTGAATTGAAAAGCATGTGCTATCTCCCTTGTTGAGCTTCGGCTCAATCTTGTTGTGTTGCAGAGAAGGTTAAGGCGATATTTCCACCAGCGCCAGCGAAATGACGAGATTTAGAGACTGGATGCACAATTCACTGACAACAAAAACACAAGACTTGAATTACCGCACATCGAGCTGGCGATGTGATGACAATCCTTGCCAAATAGCCAATTTATTGGCGGATTTAGCGTTTTCCCTTGCTTATCCACAGCTTATACCCCGGTTCTGCACTGATTCATCCACCGTTTCACGTAGCCACCACTACATATAGTGTCCAGCAAAAAAAATACATCTAGATATAGTGTTTGAGCATTGACCTGGTTGGCAAAAAAAGATAGAATTTGCCTCCGCTGTAAAACTGCAGCAGCGATACGTACCACAAGGCCATCGCTGGTAAAAAGTCAAATCAGCAACATTAATTTTACACTTGGGCCAGCACTTCTGTGACTTACGCCCTACACTACATGTAGCGCACGGATCAGCGCAATAACACTATATATAGTGCTTTTACCTTACCGGTGATCTCACTATCTAGCACACTCATGGAACGAGGATTATCTAAACAATTGCCGGCCCAATCTCCGGCACGATCAAGAGAAACTTGTTTCGATGAGCACTGTCGACGTTTTTGCCCTCAAATCCGTACCTGCACAGCCCAGCCAAGTGTCTGCGGTAGCCAAGCTACCCCTGCAAGAGACCTCTCTGGATATCTGGGACAAGAAGTACCGGTTAAAAACCAAGGATGGAGAAAACGTTGACGAGACTGTTCAAGACACTTTCAAGCGAGTAGCCCGAGCACTGGCAGATGCCGAGCGCTCTGATGAAGATCGCGAGTTGTGGTACGGAGAATTTCTGTGGGCACTGGAGCAAGGCGCGGTGCCTGCCGGTCGCATTACATCAAACGCTGGCGCGCTTAAACACAAACCCGCCACTTCCACCATTAACTGTACCGTCAGCGGCACTATCACAGATTCCATGGACGATATCCTTGGCAAGGTGCACGAAGCAGGTCTTACACTGAAGGCCGGTTGCGGCATTGGATATGATTTCTCCACGCTACGGCCGCGGGGAGCTTATGTGTCTGGCGCCGGCGCTTATACATCCGGCCCACTGTCGTTTATGGATATCTTCGACAAGATGTGTTTCACGGTCTCGTCAGCCGGTGGCCGCCGGGGCGCTCAAATGGGCACCTTTGATGTTCGCCACCCGGATGTGCTGGAATTTATCAAAGCCAAGCGCGAAGACGGCCGCCTTCGGCAGTTCAATCTCTCTTTGCTGATCACCGAAGATTTCATACAAGCCGTGAAAGCCGACGAGCAATGGCAGCTGGCCTTCCCTATTCGTCAAAAAGAACTGGACGATGGTGAAATAGAGTTACACAACCCTGACCAGATAGTGTGGCGCGACTGGCCATCGCACGAAAATGTCGTCGCCAATGACGAAGGACTCGTTGCATGTCGTATCTATAGAACACTGCCTGCACGTCGTTTGTGGGATCTGATCATGGCATCAACTTATGATTTTGCCGAACCCGGTTTCATCCTGATCGACAAGGTCAACGAGATGAACAACAACTGGTTTGATGAGTCTATCCGTGCAACCAACCCTTGCGGTGAACAACCCTTGCCGCCGTATGGTGCCTGCCTGCTCGGCTCAATCAATCTTACACGTTTCGTGCTTGAGCCTTTTACAGACAAAGCACGCTTCGACTGGGACCGCTTCACCCGCACGGTAGAGATCTTTACACGCATGCTTGATAACGTTGTAGAGATCAATGGTTTGCCTCTGGAACAACAACGGCAAGAGATACGTCGCAAACGCCGACATGGAATGGGCTATCTGGGTCTTGGCTCATCGCTGACGCTAATGGGTTTGCGATATGGCAGCGCCAAATCACTGGAATTCACCGAGAGAGTGACTCGCGAGCTGGCTGTAGCTGGCTGGCGCACAGCCCTCAAGCTATCCAAGGAAAAAGGTCCCGCCCCCATCATGGAAGAAACATTTGGCGTTACCGCTGAAATGTTGCGCAAGCGCCCTGAAATGAAAGACGATGGTTACAAGGTGGGCGACCTTGTCAGCGGACGCGTACTGCACGCACGCTACAGCCGATACATGCAACGAATTGCGCAGATTGATCCGGTCCTGGTTGACCAGCTTGCAGAGCATGGCGCTCGCTTCACGCACCATAGCTCCATTGCACCTACCGGCACCATATCGTTGTCCCTGGCCAACAATGCCAGTAACGGTATTGAACCGAGCTTTGCTCATCATTACTCGCGCAATGTTATCCGTGAAGGACGCAAAACCAAGGAAAAAGTCGACGTATTTTCATTCGAGCTGCTGGCCTATCAATCGTTAATCAACGATAAGGCAATGCCATACAGCGACGACCCTGAAACTCAGCTTCCGGATTACTTCATGGCGGCCGACGACATCTCACCCAAAGATCATGTTGCCGTACAGGCGGCAGCGCAACGCTGGATCGATTCCTCGATCTCTAAAACAGCCAATGTACCTACAGAATTTCCTTTTGAAGACTTCAAGGATATCTACATGTATGCGTACGATCAGGGCCTGAAGGGTTGCACCACTTTCCGTTTCAACCCCGAGAATTTTCAGGGTGTCCTGGTTAAAGAGCAGGATCTGGAGAATACCCAATACGAGTTTACTCTGGACGATGGCTCGGTTGTCAGTGTCAATGGCAACGAAGAGATCGAGTACGACGGAGAAATGCATACCGCAGCCAATCTTTACGATGCCTTGAAAGAAGGCTATTACGGCAAATTCTAGGTAACCACCATATGAAAATTTCCAAAAAAATCGTCGGATATTCGGTGGCAAAACCCACCGATTCGAACTCTGAGGCCCAGACTGGGTCAAAGATTGCATCAACGGCTTCTGGCACCACTGCCGATGTCATCCAGATGCATGAAAAACTCGAACGACCCAACAAATTAATTGGCTCGACGTACAAGCTGAAAACTCCGGAACACGTTTCCGAGCATGCCATGTACATCACCATCAACGACATCGTGCTGAACGAAGGCACGGAGAATGAGCTGCGCCGTCCATTCGAGGTTTTCATCAATTCGAAAAATCTTGAACATTATCAGTGGATCGTCGCACTCACTCTCATCATGTCTGCGGTTTTCCGAAAAGGTGGTGACATCACATTCCTGGTCGACGAACTACGCTCGGTATTTGATCCACGTGGCGGCTATTGGAACAAAGGCAAATACATGCCATCGATCATCGCCGAAATTGGCGAAGTCATCGAAAGCCATCTGATCGACATCGGCATGCTTAAAGGCAATGGTCCCGACGAAGAACAAGCCAAGCTTATCGAAGAAAAAAAAGCACAACTGCGAGCTAAAAGTGAAGCAGCTTCGGACCAGGATTCTGCAAGCACGGACGAGCCCTGGATGGCATCCGCCACATTGTGCGCAAAATGCAGCACCAAATCTGTCGTGTTGATGGATGGCTGTCAAACCTGTATGAACTGTGGCGAGAGTAAGTGCGGTTAGTGTTTAACGCTAACTACTACTGACAGAGGGGGCACTCAACAACCGGGATTTCTAACCGGCATAACTTGAGAATTGCCCTCTTCTTCACACACAAGCAGGCTTAGTTGTCGTCCAAACTTCTTACTTTCGCAGGGTACCCTGTTCGACAACAGAATACTCTGGTGCCGGCGGCATCCTCTCTAGTGAGAGTTTCCCTGCCACAATCCTTATAGGATGTTCATTTAAATTACACTGGCGGTGCTGCTGGTAATATTGATGACAACCGTCATGAGGAGAGTGAATGAACTGCTGCGCAATGGCATCCGCTGCATCATTGATCAGCTGCATTCAGGGAGGCTGTATGGGTTCAAAATTTTCTTACTTGCTTGTTTTAGCTAGCACATTACTTGTCAGTTGCGCCACCGGAAAATCCATCAAATCTGTCGACGATTTACAGGACGATGGAAAACGTAATACGGTATTTTTGACTCACGACATCAATGTGTACGTGACAGATAAACATGCATCTGTAAAAAATACCAGACTTGCATTCCGCTGCCCCAAGGGCAATGACCTGTTAAAGGTAAGTTGCTTTGATCTGGTTCTCCCATACCTTGGAATCAAAGAGGTGGATGGTTTTGGAGTTCATGCTTTTGAATTGTTGGGTGCTAAAGTTATAAAAATGAAATATGACTCTTATGCTTTAAGATCAGTTGTTCATAATATAGTCATAGACCGGATACCCAAAACGCTTTGCTACTATAATAGAAGAACCAAGAAAAACGACTGCAATACCAACATAGAGAACAAGTCTGATACTCATCGAGCTGGCTTTCCTGAACCTGTTGCTTTCAATGTTGTCCCGGGTGCGGGATGTTATCTTGGCCACTTAAGCATTACGCTCGTGAATAATGATATGCGTGAGTTCAATATAGATGTTGATAGCCCGCTCACTGAAGAAAAACTATCCGGGCTGCCCCCTGATATCGCTGCCAGATTACTCACTGACGTCAATCGTCCGTGCAAGTGACACGACAATCGGCACTAACTTAAGGTTTCCACTTATGCGTTTGTCAGCTACTGCCCATCGAGAATAATACGTTAAACGGTAGTATCTATATGCGTCGCAACATCTTGAGGAGTCGTTGTTGAGCCTCCCGGATACGCAAATGAAGACTCAATCTCAGTTTCAACAACGTCGGGGGCAGGCGGAGCACAAGAGCTGCCTGTGTAGGAAAATGTTCGTGTCGAATCGCTTCCCCCATCGATCGTAAACGTAGCTACTTCGTAGCCGTCGTCAGTAGAATTTCTTTCCTCCAGTGAGCAGACCTGGAACAAATCATCATCAAATTCATTGGAGACAGTTGGTGCAACGTCAGCACCAGGAATGGATTCGCTAATATCACCACTCTGTCCGGTTGGCTGATCATTCTCATTACAGGCTGTAACGGTAAAGGACAGCACAGAAACCAGCATGAGCTTACGTAGGGTTGTTCTTTGGTTCATTTTTTCGGTACTCCGCGAAAATTTATCAGGCAACCAACTTCGGCAAAGGCCAATGAACAGCGATCCTCTCCGGCAAGTCATTACTGTTGCTCAGCGAGCCATGAGGGCCGATGTTCGCGCCATGAACAAATATTGACAGGGAGCTCATCCATGGAGCAAGCCACCAGAGTGCATGGCATCTATACTCAACACACATGGAAAAATGAAGCTACCGGGCGGGCGTGCTACCGGAATTGTCAGGCACGCACCATCTTTGAAACCCGCCTTTTCTGATCCGACAGGTTGGCGTAATGCGCTTCACTATGCCCGTCGCCAGCGAATGATTGGATAGCACCATTAGCCAGGAGTACGGCAAGCTCACTATCCCCTGAAGAGCAGGTCTGAGTGAGGAGGCATTGTCCACCTGAATTTGAATTTACTTCCAGGTGCAATGGTGGATTGCGGGTTGTGGAACAACCCACAGACAACAAGCTGTCAGTCAGAAAATGTTGCCACAACCTGCCCTGTTCAGACAGCTTTCGTCAGTTTTTACAAAAAACTAACGTACTACGTGCACGTAGTCATCATCAGCTGAATTAATAGCAGTACTAATTATTAAAATAAGGTTAAACTCCCACCTCGACAACACACCACCCACAAACGGTTTGTCCATCCCATGTCGACGATCAAATGTAGGACCTGCAGCTCTTCAATGGTAGTTGATCGCTGCGAGACCAGCGGCCATGCCACAACCTGCTGGCACCAGTGTCCGGTTTGCAAGCAAGTCCGGCTTACAAGCGAATACGAATCAGCCCACAGTCATCTGCGCGCTAAGTCACAGGCGGATGATGACATTGGCTTTGCTGGAGACAATGAAATTGCAAACGGATACAGCTATACCCTATGAGTGAACTTCAACTGTCCGCTAAACTCGTTGGCGACATTCAGCAGCTTCTTCAAGAGCATGATGCAGCAGCCGCAGACCCCGGAGTCACCTCACAGTACCTCTGCGCTGTTGTCGGCTTCCTGTTAGGCCAACAGGAAATGCCCGCCGGCCAGAAAGACGAAGTCATGGAGCAACTGGGAGCTTTCATGAAACACGTGGCAGACGATGTCGGCAGCCAGAAAAAGCAGGCAGCGGCACCACCACCACCCCCACAACAACAAGCCTTTGGCATCTGGAAACCTAAATCATGACTCAAGCTACTGCCCGCCACATCCTTGTCGACACTGAAGCAAAATGCCAGGAACTGATCGACGAGATCAAGGGCGGAGCTGATTTTGCCGCAGTCGCTCAAGCGAACTCAAGCTGCCCATCCAAGCGCGACGGTGGCAACCTCGGCACTTTCGGTAAAGGCCAGATGGTTCCCGAGTTCGAAACAGCATGCTTCGAAGGCGAAGTTGGCGAAGTTCAAGGCCCGATCAAAACCCAATTCGGCTTCCACGCAGTTGAAGTCACCGCCCGTACGTGACTTAAAATTCGTCATATTTATGACGGCCAGCAGCATCCGACGTGGTCAACAAGTGTAAACAAACACGTCTCAACCACTTCAACCATTTACACTGGGAATCATTCTGCTATTTTAGTGATGTAGTTCAGACTTCCCGCTTATGGAGGGTGGCAAATCTGATTCCCAGTTAAATAAGCGTGGAAAAGTTTCTTGCAACGGATAAGCACCTCATTGCTCTTCGTGCGCCATACAGAAACTATCGGAATCGATGGCTCATAATTTCGGCTCAGCCGATGACATTTTAACTTCGATGAACGTGCTCCATGCCAGCGCTTTCAGCTGGCAAGAGTACGCACGTTCGTTACTCAGCGCTGCTGAGTCGACAATGATTCTCGTCAAGTCGACCATAGCCGGGGCTCCGTTATGGTCAGCGCTGATCACACTGGCTGCCATCGGCCTGATGATTCTGATAATCCGGCAAGCCAAGTCCCAACCCCGGGAGCTCGCAGGCGTTCAACGTGCGCTGGATGCACTACCCGATGCAGTTGCTCTGTTCGACACTGATGGGAATCTGTTTGCCGTAAATCAAAAACTCTCTGAGATGATGCCGCTGAAGTTGGAGCGCTCTTCGTACAAACGCACACGAACAACCGATTTGTACGCACAGATATCACCTGACAATGTTGCAATCGAGCGAGCGCGCAGCAAGGCTCGCGAGGCAGCTCAGGATCTTGACTCAACAATCAGTTTCGAGGTGCCCAGTTACGGACAGCGCTCTTTGACAGTCAAAGAGCGGCCCACAAAAGACGGGGGTACTGCAGTATCGGTTTACGGATCCTTCACCTCACACGCCAAACGCCTGGTCGACCCCCTTACCTCGCTGCCAAACCGCATCAGACTGGTGCATGAATTAGCCCAGCGTTGTAGCCGTGCAAGAAACGAGTTGTCTCTGATCATCGTTGATTTGCGCAGCTTCCGCCAGATCAACGATACCTATGGTCGCGAGGCAGGCGACGAATTACTAAAGCAAACCGCTATCTGTTTGTTGCGCAGCATGCCGGAAAACGCAATGATAGCCAGAACCGCAGGCGATGAGTTTGCCGTGCTATTCGAATCAGACACCGGACGAGAGGTTGTCGAAGACAGCGTCTCCGAATTGCTTAAAACGTTGCGCAAAGGTCTGAACGTCAACGATATGAACGTACCAGTCCGCGCCAGTGTCGGCATTGCCTACGCCCCGGAGCATGGCAATACGGTCTCCAGCCTTCTCAAGTGTGCAGATAGTGCTTGCGCTCATGCAAAGCACCTGAGTGATAACACGCTGGTTGTCTACAATTCGATTCAGCAGCAACAGGCCAAACATCGACACCAGCTGGAAGTTGGCCTGCAAAAAGCTATTGAGAGAAATGAACTCGCCCTGCAGTATCAGCCCCAGGTGGATATCAAAAGCAAGATGACTTGCGGAATGGAGGCACTGATTCGCTGGCAAAGTCGTGAATTTGGCTCTGTCTCTCCAGCCGACTTCATCCCCGTGGCCGAAGAGACCGGCATTATTCATCAGCTGGGCAACTGGGTACTGAACCAGGCAGTGCGCGACTATCAGAGACTGGCCACATTCGGCATGTCACCCGCCATTCTGTCTGTCAATTTATCGCGCAAACAGTTCGAAGGTGGGCAGATCGTCTCAGATGTCAAAAGGCTTTTGGACAAGACCGGCTTCGACGCTACGAAACTATGCTTCGAGATTACGGAAACAGCCCTGGCAAGCGACGCTGAACGGCTACACAACCAGCTGCTGGACCTTACCTCACTGGGTGTACGCCTGGCGATAGACGATTTTGGTGTTGGCTACTCCTCGCTTCTCGAGTTGCGCGACTTTCCGATTTCCGAAGTAAAAATTGATCGCGCATTCATCAGTGATATTGCTTTCGATCAGCACAGCCAGGACATTGTTGCTGCGGTTGTTGATATTTCTCGCAGCATTGGGGCCGAGGTGGTGGCCGAAGGTATCGAGAATCAGTTGCAATTCGATAAGATCGCCGAACTGGGATGTGACCGGGCACAAGGTTATTATCTCTGCGAGCCAATGGAAGCAACAACTTTTCCGGATGTGGTTCTGGGCTCCTGACGCAGCTCCATTAGACATCAATCTCCAGCTGCAACGGCTGCGCATCATCAAGGTCCTGGAGGGTGCTGAAAGAGACACCCAGCAACCTTACTCCGGGCTTTGGCGTGCGGTACGTGCGTGGCCTGGATGCGCGGCGGGATGCAAGGGCCCGATCCAGAAGATATGGCAACACTCTGTCAAACACCCGCTTGTTCACGACACCCGGGGTATGTGTGTACGCCCGAGTCAAGGTTTCAAAGTCACCGAAACGCACCTTGATATTAATAGTGGCACTGGAAAGCTGTCGCTCAGCCAGCGACGCAAGCAGATCATCACCAAGCTCCGTCATGACTTGCAGCATGTCGTCTCGTTTCAGCAAATTGTCAGAAAACGTGCGCTCACTGCCCATTGAACGTCGAGTTCGCGATGTACTTACGGGCCGATGATCAATTCCACGAGATGCCCGGTAGTAATAAGCTGCACTTTTTCCAAACTCACGCTCAAGTTCTGCCAGTGGCCAGGCTTTGAGATCGGCTCCGGTATGAATACCCAGCTCAGACATGCGAGCCTGCGTCACCTTGCCAACTCCATGAAATTTCCCGACGGGCAGCGTCGCCACAAATTCCTCTCCCTGATCGGGACGAATACAAAACAGACCATCGGGCTTGTCATAGTCCGAGGCTATTTTTGCCAGAAATTTGTTGTACGAAACTCCAGCTGAAGCGACAAGTTGTGTACGGGCAAGGATCATGGATCTGATTTCTCTGGCCAATAGCACCGCTGAACCCTTGAATAACGTGTTATCCGAAACATCCAGATAGGCCTCGTCCAGAGAAAGCGGTTCCACACACTGCGTGAAGTGCCTGAATACTTCATGAATTTGCCGGGATACAGCCTGATAGTCACTGAATCGCGGTTTGACAAAAATCGCATGAGGACAACGTCTGCCAGCCTCACTACTAGGCATCGCCGAATGAATACCGTAGGCTCTCGCCTCGTAGCTGCAGGCAGCAACAACACCCCGCCCATTAGGTTTCCCGCCCACGATCACAGGCTTACCGCGTAATTCCGTGTTATCGCGCTGCTCCACCGACGCGTAAAAAGCATCCATGTCCACGTGGATGATTTTTCTTTCGCATTCTTTATCGGAGGATGTCGAAGACATCGGCATGTCAGGGGCTATTTGCTTTAGAATCTAGCGCTTACTCAGAGCATAATAAATGGAGCCCAATAGTGTCGAGCAATCCTGGCGTCGAATTCAAAGGTGGCATGTACACCTTTATGTCGCTCAAGCTCCACACCAGTGATACGAATATCATTGACCAGAAGCTGGCAGACAAGGTGCAGCAAGCGCCTGCGTTTTTCAAGGATACACCTGTGGTTATCGACCTGAGTGTACTGGAGCAGCTAAGCGACTGCGAGCTGGATGGTGGCGCCTTGCTCGAATGCGTGAAGCGCCACAAACTTATACCAATCGTTGCCAGCATAAGTAACAAATCTTCACAGTTAGCGCAGTCAATCGCGTTACCATTGATCGAGGCGAGTACGCGAACTCCAGCCAGTAATAATGCTGCCAGTGCCGAAGCTGAAAAGGGCCCGGACGAGGCCGCTGACTTGCAGCAGGATAGCGCAGAGCTTGCCGAAGAAAAAACTGACGATTCGTCAACAGATATGGAGTTGGCAATATCGCGCGAAGTAGAATACGTAGTAAAAGCACCGTTACTCGTGGATAAACCGGTGCGTTCAGGTCAACAGATTTATGCACGCGACACTGATCTGATCATCATGGGTCCGGTAGGACCTGGTGCTGAGGTCATTGCAGACAACAATATACACATATACGGCCCGTTAAGAGGTCGAGCGTTATGCGGAGTCTCAGGCAACGCATCCACGCGAATATTCTGCTCTTCGCTAGAGGCAGAACTGGTATCAGTGGCGGGTAATTTCCGCATGCTAGAAACGATTCCAGAGGAGCTGCGCGGCAAACCCGCACAGATCTGGTTAGAAAATGACAGGCTCAACATAGAGCCGTTGTAAATAGTACGTTTTCCGGGCAGTTCATTTGGGAGTGGCAGCTTGACAAAGACAATCGTCGTAACATCTGGCAAGGGCGGGGTCGGTAAGACAACCACCAGTGCGTCCATAGCAACAGGACTGGCTAAACGTGGCTTCAAAACAGTCGTCATCGACTTCGACGTCGGCCTGCGCAATCTTGACCTGGTCATGGGCTGTGAGCGGCGCGTCGTCTACGATCTGGTAAATCTGGTCAATCAGGAATCCAGCCTGCACCAGACGCTGATCAAGGATAAGCGCATAGAAAACCTGTACATCCTGCCAGCCTCACAAACTCGAGATAAAGACGCACTGACAATCGAAGGCATTGCGCGTGTCATGCACAAACTCAAGAAAAGCGACTTCGATTACATTATTTGCGACTCACCGGCAGGTATTGAAAAAGGCGCCAAAATGGCTTTGTACTTCGCTGACGAGGCCATCGTAACTACCAACCCGGAAGTTTCCTCGGTTCGGGACTCCGACAGAATCCTTGGTATTCTTCAGAGCGAGTCAAGACGCTCCAAAATGAACGAAGATCCCGTCAAGGAACATCTGCTGATCACCCGGTATAACCCGGGGCGGGTCAAGGATGGGCAAATGCTCAGTGTTGACGACATTGTCGACCTTCTGGCCATTCCACTGCTCGGCATTATCCCCGAGTCGCCATCCGTTCTGGATTGCTCCAATGCGGGTAAGCCCGTCATTCTCGATGATGAGAGTGAAGCCGGGCAGGCCTACTCAGATGCCATCGATCGCCTTCTAGGCGAATCCAAGCCACATCGCTTCATGGAGGCCCCGAAAAAAGGGTTCCTGTCGCGCCTATTCGGGTAGATCGTCATGGGCTTTTTCAAATTTTTCAGATCAAGTAAAGAAGAGCAGACAGCCAAACTGGCAAAAGACCGGCTGCAGGTACTAATTGCACATCAACGCACCGACCGAACCGGTCCGGATTACCTGCCCATGCTCAGGCAGGACATCCTCGACGTCATCAAAAAATACGTCGCTGTCGGCGATGACGCGCTGTCCGTGCAAATAGACCAGCAGGATGATTGTGACGTACTCGAGCTAAATATCACGTTACCTGAAGACTCAGAGTCCAACGCTAAAGCCTCCGACGTAGCAAAACGCCGCGCTCAGGAGCGCCGGCAAGAGGCTGCAAAAGTTACCTGATAGTCAGCTAAGGGCGTTCGTAAGCCCTATCGCGCGTTAACTTGACGTTATATCAGCTACCTTTGTTCATTAACTGCATGCAAACGTAGCTGCCTTAAGGGGGCAGCTACCCTCAGACTCCGCACTATTTGCGTTGAGTCAGCCGTTATCGGCACTATCGAGCCAGTTCGCTGACGCTTTTCATCAATAAAAGCAACAGATAGTGTTGCAAAAAAACCACGACAAGCAAAATCTCGGTTATTCTTAGCAATATCACTGGCGCACTGTTGTATCTGTTCTACACTCATCATCGTGCGGCGCCGCTGGTTCTGTCACTGTCTTGCAAAAAAGCAAAAATTTGTTGCATTATTCTGACACGCTGACTAGAGTTGCATCGCTGAAACACAAATGTAGTTTTAAAGCTTTTACAGCACATATCTGATTGGAGAAAACACGTATGAAATTCACTAAGACAATGGTCGCAGTTGCAATCGCAGGTATTGCTGCAACACCTCTGGTTGCATCTGCAGACACAACTCTCGCTGGCGCCGTACAAATCCAGCTTAACGGCACAGACGGTGACGGTGATGCCGCTGACCCAACTATCAATGCTGATGACGTTCTGTTCGGTATCACTTCCGAGCACGCGCTAAACGGCGGCGCAACAGGCTACGGTAGCTTGCGTGTTGACATGAACAGACTCTCGAACGCTGGACGTCAGACGGTAGATCCGGGCACTCCGGGTAACGACGAAGATGACGTCGAGATTGCCTCTGTTGGTTCTGCCGATTCTGTTTATGTTGGTCTGAAAGGCGGTTTTGGAGACTTCCGTTTCGGTGAAATCCCTAACGCAGTCGAGTACGGACAAGTCGCAAACGATATCTACGACGTTTCGGGCGAAATTAACGGCGGTATCAGCTACACAGGTTCATTCGGACCAGTAGGCCTTGGTTTGAACTGGTCGCCAGAGAACAACCAAGACCTTCTAGGTGTCGGTGTTAAATTTGGCATAGGCGGTTTCAGCATCGGTCTTGGTGCAGAGGATCGCGCTGAAGCTCAAAATGCAGCGGTCGGTGTATCGTTTGCGTTCTCCGGCGCTTCTGTTGCTGCTCACTTCCACACTAGAGAGCAAGCCGCTGGTGATGATCTCGAGTCGTTCTCAGTGAAGCTTGGCTATGGCGTTGGCGCAATATCTGGCAGTCTGACATTCTCAACTGAGACAAAAGATGATGCAGACATCGACAACCAGGCTATCCGCCTTGATGCGGTATATGACCTCGGTGGTGGTTTTGACGTCAGCACACGAATCACTTCTGAATCTGGCAACGTCGCTGCAGATGACCTGGTTTCATGGCGCCTGAAGCTCAGCAAGGGCTTCTAATATTGCTGAGTTAAGCAGTTTAAGTACGATAAAAGAGCCCTCCTCACGGAGGGCTTTTTTTTGCCTTGAAAAATGTACCCATGGGCATGCGATAATCAATCTTGATTAACGACTTTACAAACAGCGGTAAACGTAGATGGAAGATGGCTTATTTGCCTATATTCTGAGGTACAGCAAGCGACAGCAAATCGTTTTGACCACAATGACGATTGCCTCGTTCCCTTTCTACTATCTAAGCCTGGATCTGCCCAAAACCATCATCAATGACGCCATCAGCGGTGTTGGATTTCCAGTCAATGCATCAATTGACCTTCTAGGTTTCACTCTCAGCTTCGGTACGTACGAGCAGATTCCCTATCTGCTACTGCTTTGCCTTGCGTTTTTGCTGCTGGTACTGGTCAACAGTGGATTCAAGCTGTTCATTAACATTTATCGTGGCGTGCTGGGCGAGCGCATGTTACGTCGTATGCGACTGCAGCTTATCGATCGCATCATGAAGTTCCCCTTGAACCGGTTTCGACGCACAAGTCAGGGCGAACTGGTATCGATGGTCAATCAAGAGACGGAACCTCTTGGCGGATTTATCGGCGAAGCAATCTCCCTCCCCCTCTATCAAGGCGGACTGCTACTCACAATCCTCACTTTCATGTTTGTTCAGGACTGGAAACTGGGTCTTGCCGCCATCGCTCTCTATCCTGTACAGGCCTGGCTGATTCCCAAACTTCAACGCCAGGTCAATCTACTGAATCAGCGCAGAACAATACGTATGCGTAACCTTGCTGAGAATCTGGGAGAGGTTGTTGCTGGAATCAATGAAGTGCATATCAACGACAACGGTACATTTTTTAAAGACCACTTCTCGAAATTGCTGGGTGGTATTTTCAATATCCGGGTTCAAATTTACAAAAAGAAATTTCTGATCAAATTTCTGAATAATTCATTTGCCCAGCTAACCCCGTTTTTATTTTTTCTGATTGGTGGCTTACTGGTCATTCGTGGTGAATTATCAGTCGGCGCGTTAGTCGCAGCGCTGGCTGCATACAAAGACCTTTCCCCGCCATGGAAGGAGCTTCTGAGCTGGTACCAGGGCCAGGCTGATGCCAGATTGAAGTATTCCATCCTGACTGAGCAATTCCAGATAGAGGAACTCGACCTACCCGACGGAGACAAGGCAGGCAACGAGTTGGGGCTAAACAAGAAAATGCCAGTGGTGGCCAACAACATTAGCCTGAAGCGCATAGATGGCATTCTTGAAGTCGACAATGTCTCACTGAATGTTGAGCCTGCAGACTGGGTCAGCCTGGTAGGAACAGGTACCAGCGGCAAAAATGGAATCGCTCAGGTGTTTTCCCGGCTAATTAACCCGACGAGCGGAAAATTACTCATTTCAGATCAGGACGCCAAATTCATACCTCGTACAGTGACAGGGCGAGCTGTCGCCTATGCAGGTCATGACTCCTATCTTTTTTCCGGAACCATTCGTGACAATCTGTTGTTAGGCCTAAAACACCGCCCACAGGAGAACCTGCTTGAACATAGCGTCACTGACGACGTCATTGAATTTAAAAACTGGAAGGACGAGGCCCGCCGATCAGGTAACAGCGATGTTGAACTAAACGCAGATTGGGTTGACTATCAAGGCGCAGGGGTAGTCGATGCCGATCAATTAACAACGCGAATGGCAACTGTTCTCAGTACCGTAGGGGTTGCAGATGATCTGGTGCGAAACGCCCTGGCCCGTACGATCGATCCAGAAGAACACTCTGAGCTGACCGGGCAAATACTTAAAGCCCGGGACTTGTTCAAAGAACAGGTAATACTTCAAGGGCTGGGTCCGTTAGTAGAGTTTCTAGACCCCTATCAGTACAACGAAAATGCTTCATTAGCTGAAAACATATTGTTTGGCGCATCGGATCTGCAGGAATTTTCAGCTAAAGGACTTACTGAACATCCGGTACTAAGGCCATTACTCGAAAAATACCATCTGACCGAGTCATTGGACACAACGGCTATAAGCGCCGCCACAACCATGGTTGAACTGTTTTCCGACCTTCCATCAGGCCATGAATTTTTTGGACGATATAACTTCATCGATGCAGACGACCTGGTTCAACTAAACAAGATCATCGGGCAACTCCAGAAATCGATGACAATAGACGAACTCGGTGTCGAAGATAGAGTGCTAATACGCTCACTTCCGTTCAAACTCATTGCCGGCCGTCATCGTGTCGGTACGCTTGAAGCTAAAAGCAAAGATAATGTTGTAACAATACGCAACGAATTTGCAAATAGCCTGACCGAAGAGTCACGCGATCAGATAGATTTTTTCTCACCTGACCGATACAACGCATTCACATCCATCAGTGAGAACATTATTTTCGGAAGGATCGTTTACGGGCGATTGGGAGCGGAAGAAAAAGTGTACGCCTTGCTGCTTGATGTGTTGCAACGCCTGGACCTGATGCCTCCTATTCTTGAAATCGGCCTCGCTGCATCGACCGGCCTTGCCGGCAGTCTATTGACCGTTCCCCAACGACAGAAACTTATATTGGCGCGCGGTTTAATGAAGCAGCCGAAAGTGCTGGTCATCAATGATGGGCTTAACGCCATGGACGACGATGAAACCTCCATCATTCTGTCGAGCATTAAACAGCACTACCCGGAAATGAGCGTCTTGTGGACTGACAATCAAAGCCGATTTCAGGATCTGTTCGATCGTTATGCCTACTTCCAGACTGGAAAATTGACAAAGCTAGAGGCGTCTGCGAAAAAGCAAGCTGAAAGCCCTGCGAGTGCGTCAAAAGAGGACAAAGTGCGGATCAAATCAGCGATATCAGTTGATGACGATAAGAAACTGGCACTGCTCAATGATATCCCCCTTTTCCGCTTGATGGATGAGCATCACTTACGCCTGCTGGCCAGCAGTTGTAACCCTGTAAACATACCTAAGGGCAAACGACTGTTCAAACAAGGTGATCCGGGAGATGCGCTCTACATCGTGGTTGAAGGTACGGCTGGTATATTCGTTTCAGATGCGCTTACCGAAAGAAAAATCAGAGAATATGGCGCTAATGAAGTCATTGGTGAATTAGCTTTATTGTCAGACAACCCTCGGTCAGCCTCTGTAGAAGCCATGACCGATCTTGCCGTATTGCGACTGAATAAAGATGTTTTCATCGAAATGGTTCGATCCAATGGCGAAATTGGCTATCAGATTCTGCAAGTCGTTATCAATCGATTTATCGATACCAAACCAACCATCAAAGAACCCGTTGAATCCTAGGCTGAACCGTTCATGCACTCATTGAATATCCAAGAAAATCAGGCAGCGGCTTCCATGAAGTCTTCCGGTTCGGGAAAGGTAATTGCTATTGGCAAGTGTCGATAGATATGAAACTGGATAAATTGGAAAATATTTATGTCTATTGATCACGAATATGAACTTCTCAGTCGGCTGGAGTTGTTTGAACACCTCGAGCCTGTTGAATTAAAACGTCTTATTTTTGTCAGTCAACGTTACCAACTTAAACCCGATGAATACCTGTTTAAACAAGGTGACCCCATGGGGAATGTGTTTGGTATTGTCGAAGGGACTTTCTCAGTGATTCTGGAATCAGCCAACGGCGAAATGATTGTGGCCGAACAAGGCGCTGGTGATCTCGTCGGGGAAATGGCCGTGATATCAGGCGAAGCCAGAAGTGCCTCCATAAGAGCAAACACGACGTGTGAGGTGATCGGTTTTGAAAAGGACCTTTTTATCAAGACGGTTACCAACGACCCCCCTACCGCATTGAAGATGATGAAATTGTTATCGGAGAGGCTGTTAAACCAAAACAGGCAATTGTCTGAACGAGCGTCTGGCCAGCACATTATTTGATAAGCGCAACAGAAAATATCCCTTAGCGACCTATGAACTGTCAAAACGTCTTGAAGTATTGCAGCCTGGTCTTGCTACTGACGCTAGCGAATGTATGGAGTATCGCTAACGCACAGTCAACGCTTGTCGGCATTGAAAATTCTGAATCAGAAGACAACACTGAGGTCATTGACCCGACTTCCCCGGAACAGGTCAGAGAGCTTGTCTCCCGACTCTCAGATCAGGAAGTACGTTTACTTTTGCTAGATAGACTGGATGCTGTCGTTAGTGCTCAGTCAACAGCTGACAATAATGCGGAAACCATGTCTTCCGGGGCCGCAACCTTTCTTAAATTCTGGGCAGCCGGTGTGGCTGGTTCAATACAGGAAGCCGTTGTAAGACTTCCCGACCTGTTCACCGGACAATTACAGAGCTTTCAGAACTTTGTATCCAAGCGCGGTATTTCCGGAACTTTCCATGTGGTGGGAATTTTCCTCTCAGCCATCCTGCTTGGATATATTGCTGAGCGATTAGTACGACATCTCACTCGCAATCGTGTAGCCAAGGTTAAGACGCTCACTGGAGAGGAATCATTCAGGAGCTCTCTTAAAACATTGAGTTGGCGTTTTTTCCTGGATCTGATCGCCCTCCTTAGTTTTTTTGTCGTAGCAACCATTTTTGTAGGCAGATTTCTCAGCCCCGTCGACAGGGAATTGTGCAATCTGGTTATGTTTAACATTGTGGTTTTCCCGCGCTTCATGGTCTGCGTATCAAACTTTCTTCTGGCACCCAATCGCCCGGAATTAAGGCTGGTTCATACTGACGACCGAACCGCTAAAGTCATCCATAAGCACGCACTGGGTTTGTTCCTGCTCATGGGTTTTACCACGACCATCGTCGGCTTCAATGCACTTAATGGCATTCCTGTGGGCTCAATTCGCATTGGATTCTGGCTGAACCTGGCAGTACACCTCTATGTCATTTACATTGCCTGGTCATCGAGAGAAGGTCTGAAAGTCATGCTGCTTGGCAAGCATAACGATGTCACGCCAATGGAGGCTAGAATCGCCGGATTTTATCCGTATTTCCTTGTAGCCATTACTGTTCTTGTCTGGTTGATTCTTGAACTTGTGGCACATATTGGTGCATTTCATATCGTTAAAAACCAACCCCAGTTAGTCACCATATTAATCTTTCTTTTCATCCCCGCCATGGATACGCTCATTCGCGCGCTTGTCACAAACATGGTTGCGCCGATGCCAGGTGAAGGGTTTATCGCCACACGGGCTTATAACTCAACCAAACGCAGCTATCTGCGTATAGGGCGGGTACTGGTATTCGGCTTCATTACCTTGTTTTTAATGGACATCTGGCATGTTCAGCTAAACACCATGGCATCAGATGCTGTCGGCGCCACCGTGGCTTCCAACTTTATACGACTACTGATCATCCTATCTATCGGCTATCTGATCTGGGAATTAGTCAGTTTGTTCTTTAATCGAAAACTAGCCGCAGAAGATACTGCCGCAGGACACGATATTTCCAAAGAAGACGCAGGAGGCGGCGAAGGTGGCGGTACCGGATCATCAAGACTGGCAACCATTCTGCCTCTTTTCAGATTTACGGTGCAAACCATAGTCGTCGCGATGACCATTCTCATTGCTCTTAGTAATATCGGTATCAATGCCACTCCATTGCTGGCAGGCGCAGGCGTTGTGGGAATTGCAGTGGGTTTTGGTGCGCAGAAACTTGTAACCGACGTTGTCTCCGGCATTTTCTTTCTTATCGATGATGCCTTTCGTGCCGGCGAATATGTCTCTATCGAAGGCACGGTCGGTACCGTAGAAAAAATATCCCTACGCTCACTGCAACTGAGACATCATCGGGGCGCTGTTCACACCATTCCGTATGGAGAAATACCCAAATTGACTAACTATTCAAGAGACTGGGTATTGATGAAACTAAAATTCACCGTGCCGTTTAATACCGATTTGAAAAAGGTCAAGAATCTGTTCAAGAAAATAGGCAGTGAAGTTGTCGATCTGCCACAATTTTCAGATGACCTGCTTCAACCTTTTAAATCTCAAGGCGTACTGGAAGTCAATGATGTGGGAATTGTTGTCGGCGGTAAATTCATGGCTAAACCCGGCACCCAGTTCATGATGCGAAAAGAACTCTTTTTACGCATCCAGAAAGCCTTTGATCAAAATGGAATACAGTTTGCGCGTAAGGAGGTCCGGGTAAGACTGGATGGAGAAACTCCGGAACATCTTACCGAAACACAATTAAACACCATTGCCGGTGCCGCGGCAGATGCCATTGACGAAAAAACTGAGGTTGTCAATGATCACGACAAACGCTAGGTCTGAATTACGAGGAGAAAAACTAGCCGGATAATCTCATCAATTCATGACCAAGGCGTGGCGATTACCGGATTGCTCAGAAGTGCCAGCAATAAAAATAGAAAAACCGGGCTCTGAACCGATAATCATCGTAAATCAGAGGTAATATTCTGTACATGATAGAGTGCAGCCAGATGTGTGAACACTGAGGTTTAGGGGATGACACTCAACCAGTCAAAACGAGATGGACCCTTATCGCAAAACGAACCCGTCAGCTATAGAATGCGACCCATTGAGGTCTCAGACGCAGACACCGTCGCCACGTGGTACCAGCAACTGGAAGATGTCTCCATTTTCGACCGGCAAATTCCGCTGCCCATCAATCAGGCCGAAGTAATGACTTTAATCAAGTCCCTGATTAGCGATCAGGAGAAAGAGAAATGCCGTTGGTTCTTGACAGAAAATGCTGATGGTGACGCCGTGGGTATAGCCGGACTGGAGAATATCAATATGCTTCATGGTCATGCAATACTTCCGGTCTTCATCGCGGAACCATGGCGTAGGTCGGGTGTCGGTATTCGAATGGCATGCATGATGATCGACCTTGCCTTCAAACAGCTCAGACTGAATCGGGTCGCCACACTTCACCGAGCCGACAACATACCGTCCGAGGTACTTCTCAAGCGGCTTGGCTTTAAATCAGAGGGAACTTCACGGCAGTCCTGGTTCAGTCACGGACAATACTTTGACTTAAAAAACGTCGCTGTGCTTGTGGATGAATGGAATCAGATCAGGGAAAAATTACATTCCGAACTCAGCCCTAAGGTCACTATCGAACTCGGGCCCAGACACTCTGCCGAGTGGTGTTGGCCAAACCGAAACTGATATACGTTGATGTTAAAAAATCCGATTTATAAAAGTTTCTACCAGTCCGTTTCGTTAGCTGCGGCGTGTAACCGATCATGACGGAGACAACTGACAACAACATCGAACATCCGCGCCGACTCCGCGCAATCCTGTTTGCGGATATTGCAGGCTATTCACGCATGATGGCATTCGACGAGGAAGGCACCTCGGTTCGAGTTGCCAACCTCATCAAGAAGTGTGAAGCACTGGGAGTAACCCACAACGGAGAACTTGTTCGGATGATGGGAGATGGCCTTTTCTTTCTGTTTGATAGCGTGACAGATGCAGTTCGTCTTGCCAACAAGGTGCAGAAAATGGCAGAGGAACAGAACCGCTCCCTGCCCGATGAAGAGAAAGCCATATTTCGCATCGGCGTACACATGGGTGATGTCATGCGAGTTACCAATCAGTATGTCGGGGATAGCGTCAACATAGCAGCCAGAATAGAAGCCATGGCGCCAGTAGGCAGCGTTTGTATCTCTGCCGCGGTTTACGAACAGGTAAAACACAAACTTAATCTGGGTTTCGAATATATAGGTCGGGTTGATCTAAAAAACATTCCAGACCCCTTGGATATCTATCGAATATCGCACGACACACAAGTAGCGCTGATGTCGGCAAGTCCACGGCCAAAGATCAGCACACCCTCCGCACCGACGCTGGATAGTATCTTTGCTAACAAACCGACGATTGCTGTTCTGCCGTTTGCCAATCTCGATCGCAGTGATCAGGATGATTTCTTTGCAGATGGCATCACTGAAGATTTGATTACCAATCTTTCCCGCTTTCATGCACTCGCCGTTATTTCCCGTAGTTCCACTTTTGTTTACAAAAAGCGTGATGTCCCGTTAACACAAGTGGGTGAGGAACTAGGCGTCCAGTATGTCGTTACCGGTTCCATTCGTAAATCTCCAAGGCATTTAAGACTCACTGTAGAGCTGTTCAACTGCAAAACCGGCGCGCCCCTATGGCGCGAGAGGTACCAGAGAGAGATAGACGATATATTCGACTTACAGGATGAAATTACTGATCTCATCTCATCCGCGGTGGCGGTAAAAACGCAATCCGCCGATAAATCGGTGGCACACATTCAGGTACCTGCGTTAATCGAGACATACTCTCTCGTACTTCAGGGACAGCAGAAAATCTTCAAATACAATCGCGAACAGAATTGGCAAGCCAGGCGACTTTACGAATCAGCGCTCGAGAACGAATCTGACTACAGCCGTGCGATGGCTGCATTGTCACGGACTCACAATCTGGATTGGCGGTATTCCTGGACAGAAGAACCCGAGTTTGCCTTGGAAAAAGCCTATGAACTGGCACAGGAATCTGTGCTGGTGGATCCTGGTGACGCGCGAGGCTATGGCGAACTGGGATTTGTCAATTTGTATCGCAAAGATCATGATGGAAGCCTGTCAGCATTTGAAACTGCTCTGCAACTCAATCCCAATGACACGGATATCATGTCGAATATGGGAGATGCGCTGGCACACTGTGGCAGATCAGAAGAAGCCATCGGCTTGTTGAATAGAGCTCTGCTGCTTAACCCTTTCTACCCGGATCAATACTTGTGGTATCTAGGCGGCGCATACTTTAACCTCAAGCAGTACGATAAAGCGATAAAGACGCTCAAGAGAATGAACAGCCCAACAGAGGGAAGACGCTTGTTAGCTGCCTCCTACGCATATATTGGTCGACCGGAAGAAGCCAGATTACAGGCATCCAAAGTCATGGAGGCTTACCCGAACTTCAGTCTGTCTCATTGGGAAAATGTACAACCGGACGTAAATCCTGAAGATACCCAACACTTTGTCGAAGGGCTGAGGCTGGCAGGGCTGACATAAAGTAAGTCCAGCCTCCCCCTAAATTTACTAATTTATAAAGGGCAGGAATCTGACTGGCAGATTGCCCTGTGCGTCAGGCTTTAAATTTTGCTTCAAACACTTGTAAGCTGGTTTGCCGGCCACGCAAAACCTCATTGCCTTTCGGCTCAAAACTAAACCGTGTTTCATCACAAAGCTCCCTGGTTCTCAATGAAATCAGGTTTGTTGCATTTTTCTTTTTGCTTAACTCCTGCAACCGCGCAGCAATGTTTACGTCATCACCATAAACGGTATAACTCAGGCGATTCGGTGTACCGACAAATCCACCAACCACTTTTCCCGTATTGACACCGGCACGCGTTGACAATATGGTGCCTTCAGGAAACTTATGCGTACTTAGGATTCTCTCAATCTCCAGTGCCGCAGCAACAGCACTACTGGCATGATCGGCGTCTCTGGTGGGAAGGTTGAAACTGGCCAGAATAGCATCACCCTGGAACTGATTGATAACCCCATGATTACGTTCGATCGGTTCAGAAATCACGCTGAAATATTCATTTAAGGTAACAATCAGTTTTTCCGGGGAAAGTCTTTCTGCGAGAGTGGTAAACGATGTCAGATCCACGAAGAGAATACTGGCCTCCTCAGTTTCAGGTTTTGTTTCGATGAGCGGGCCGTCAGCATGAGCTATTTGCGCAGCCACACTCTCCGGAACAAAATGTGAAAGGTTCTCAGCCGTTGTGCCTTCGACTATCGATCTGATTAACAGGCGCCGTGCCCGGGCAATGGCAAGTGTCAGAATTATCGCAACCATTAAAATGGAAATTATTTTGTCTATCTCTCCACCAAGCAATACCATGTTGGATGTAAGGTATAAAACATAGTCACGTGTAATTACCGACATTTCTGCATCTGTCGATATCGCAAACCAGACCAGAAACAACCACCCCACAGCCCCTACTATTCCGGAAAACAGGACAAAACCCGGTTCGAAACGTAGAGCTCGCAAAGCAATGAAAATGAAGATGTACAGTAGAGTGGGAGACTTCAGATAGAACGATGGTGGCTGCATATATTGAACATGAAACGACCATATCAACCCAATCAGCAGGCCCATATCGACCAGTACTGAAAGTACAGGCATCCAGAAACCCAGACGGGTTTTATGTGCCAGATACACACGAATACAGGTGAACACAAAGTAAGCGCCCAGAAAAAACGGGACTGGCTCAAACTCCGCCTCCCTGGGTAATGTATTAGGCGCTGCAAGGTACAACAGAGCAAACACCATCAGGATAGCCAGCTGTATCCACCCTATCAGGCGCTCACTGCTATCTTGCTGATCGCTGATCGCTGATCGAATCTTCTCTGGTAGTTCTGCTTGCGCAGTTCCATTGGAGAGCCAGAATCGCAAGGATCTGATACGACCAGGCAACGTTATTGTCGATGGTTCAGACAAGCCCTATGTCCCTTTTTGTAAAGCAGCTCACGTAAGCTCCATACCAAAATGAGCATTCCATGATTTGGTATCGTATACCTTGTGTGTTTCATGTATGACAACGCCGCCACTGCAACGTTCACGAACCCACAAAAAGAGAGTCCCCAAAACGCGCATTTGCCTAATGTGGATCACCAGCAAAGTGGCCTCGGACAATAGACAACGTGCATGGAGTGCACAAAGACTTCCGGCCTATCTTGCACAATCTCTCACTGGTCGTTATGCACAATGCGCGCTGAAATAATAAATTGCTTAAGCTGAGAGCCTATATACCAAGAAGACGCACATACGAATTCAGGGACTTTACGGCAAAATACGCGGTGTCACCCATTCAATCACTTTTACCCCCGCTGACCCTGCCCCCGCTTACTCGACCGCCACTGACGCGTCCGCCGCTTACACGCCCACCGCTCACACGACTCCCGGCTCCGTTTCCACCAAGCTCCACCTCAAGCAGTATGTCTTCAATGGTTCCCGTGAGTTCATCCAGTCGAGCAGTTCGATCTGATTTATCGCATGTCCATTGCCTGATATTGGAAGACAGAGAATTTCTGAAATCTTTCGGTATGGACTCGTCGAGCTCGGAACCTGCTCCCTCAAGCAACATGAGTACAGGTGCGTCCACCGCGTAATAACCACCCTCGAACCCAAATCCGAATACGCGGACAAAATGACGAACTGGATCGCCTTTTTTATCCTTGTAAGTCATATCGCTTACTTTCTCCCCAAACAGCAGGACCTCGGAAATACCTAATAATGTTTCAACCATGCTCTTGCAGCCTCTGATTAATGGTTTTCATAAAAAGAATCAGTCTGACGATAATAGCGGGTTATCGCGGCTATATCGCGCATTTCGGTAACGGGTAGCATAAGGTACCTTGACGGGGCCACGACGACGCCTGGAACGATCATCACCTGAAGCGCGTTCATCGGCAGACTCCTCCAGGTTCTCGTTCAGCCCATTCGCCTTGTGTTTTTTGCCTTTGTGCCCTTTTTTACTGTCTTTATCATCGTCCTTGTCCTTTGGAAGCCTGGGTCCAACGGTTGCAGATCCTATATCACGCCATAAAAAGTTCACATTAATAATATCGGCATACCGCCCATTGAACAGTAATCTGTCTGCGTACGACATGGCTTTATGTACATCCGTGTAATGAAGATCATCGGGGGATAGGCGAGCCCAGGTTCCTATCATCAATGCTGCCAGCCTATCACGAGAGAAAACCAGCGCCTCCCTGAAAAGCTCTGGAGCCGCAGCGTACGAACGTTCAAATTCATCCTGCAACAAAACTTCGTATTCGGATGTTCCCTCAAGCCTGTCCGACATTTCCTCCAGCGTGGTAGTTATGGCCCCCAGGCGCACGAGTTCCTCGTGGAAGATATCGACAAAAATATCGAAGATCGCGCCAGTTAATGGCTCCCCCAATCGGTGTGCGCTTTTCCAGCCATCGGAAAAATCCGATAGCTTGGTCGAATTGCTTGCCATTCTGATCTGCTCTACAGGCGATAATTCTGCAAAACGATTAAGGTGGTTTGTCATGTATAGATTGCCGGAAGTAGCACTCAATACATCGTCGACCACCGAATCAAAATGCATGATGGCGATCATCGATACAATATCTGCGCTCGATTCCTGGAAACCCAGATATTCGCCGGTCTCTTTATCCGCATGCGGTTCACCAACTTCGGTGAAGATCATGCCGTGACCAATCTCGTGGGCGATCACATCAAAATTCAAAGTAAAGGGCGATACCTCGCCAGTCTTCTCATCAACGTTAGATCCAATTTCGATAAACCCACGCCCTATTTGAGCATTGTCGAACTCTGGAAGAATGACCACTTCGGCAAAATCGTAGTATTCACTGAAATACCAGGGAAGCGTTCGGCCGTAGTAGCCTTCCCAGACGTCCAACGTAAATCGTATTGAGGCATAAGTGTGCGCCGCATGAAAACGAAGATCATCCGCGTCATCGTAGTGCAGAAAACTCCCATCCGCACCGGGAACAGCGGGCTCGTATACCGGACCTTCCCAAGGTGGCAAATACACATAAGGATAGCCGCTATCATTCTTGTGCAGGCCATATTCCCTGGGTTTACCCGCAGGCAAGACTACATTCATCCGATCATCACTGGGACCGGGACCGACACTACCCAGCGGTGAAGACACCTCCACAATTTCCGCCGGCAGACTATCATCACCGGTAGGTACTTGTGGAAATAATCTGAACAATGTACCCACGTTGTTTTATATCCCCCAGGAAATCTCATGGAATTATTCAGCATCACTAAGCAGATTTACAATCACAGTCCGTCTGCTTATATCAGTATAAATACTCTTGGATGAATAATCGATAGAATCCGCGAAAAATTAAAAAACGCTTGTCAACGGATACACTGTTGATTGACAGCACGACACCTACCCGAACAAAACCGCAAGTATACGGGGGGATTAATCGTCAGGTATCACTAGTGGCTGAATCCGGCTCGGCTGGCATCACGGGAGCCTCGGCAACACTTGCCGCCTTAAGGAGCATGATATAACGCCCGTCAAGCTTGAGCTGATCGATAATGTCTGACTGGAGGATACCGACAGAATTTCGGGCAATATCAACTCTCGACATGTTAGTAAGAAGTGTTTTCAGACTTGATTCTTTCAATCCGGTTTCATGCAGGTAATCGTTTAACCGGGAGCGTGTGTCCAGATTATTTTCTGCTCTGAAACGGTTGAGCGATGACTTTAAAGTCTGCTCGTCGATTTGCAGTTTACCGGACGTCTGACAAACTCTACTCAGCAATGCCCTATCGGCATAGCGCTGATACTGCACAGAGTCCAGACATAGCTGATCAAATACTTTCTGATCACTTTTATCCAGCGATCTTTCTTCAGTTACCGACTGCAAATGATTCTGCACAGCAGCATCCCAGACATTGGTCCATTGGAAATAGTATGATTTTTCCCTTGTGGAAGAATCGGTAGTTGTGCTTTCTCGCATAAACTTAAGCATCTGTATGGCATCACACCGCTTTTGATCCACTTTATGTTTTGATAGCCAGGCTGCCAATACTTTACCCATGGACCCTTCTCCAAAAATATCGTCGCAAGCACTCAAAATGCTGCTCCAATTCCGTGTTTTATAGAAAGCACGCTTGGCAAACAACAACAATGAAGCCATCTGGTCAGCGCTGATTACATCTTGCTCTTGAGCCAATGCAAGCGTTGCCCTGATACTGACCATTGGTACAGATGCAACCAGGTAATCAGCCTCTGCCGGCCCGTGTAAAACAGCGACTTCGTCATCATCCTCGACTACACCATCCCGATACCATTCGAAGATTTTACCCACTCCGATCATGCCAAAAGTGTGCAACTCGGCAGCCCGGAGCGCCCCCATGCTGGCACTGCCATAAACCCGTACACCCTGATCCATCGCGTACAGGATTTCCTTGTGCCAGACCGAAGGAGCACCTTCAAAATACCCATCAATGATACCGATGGCATTAGGAGATCGTGTTAGTACATCCAGAATATCGCCATGCGCTATTGGTGGCAGGCACACGCAATCCAGATGCTGACTAATTTGCAAGTGGCTTATCGTTGGACCTGCAAAAATGATATTCACTGCCTGACACCCTGGCGTATACCAAGCGCTCGATGACCCGGCACATAGCCTTCCTCATCATGCGGTGCTTCCAGGCCGGGAACGACTATCCTCACAACGGGGATATCAAATTCAGGTTTTATCAGATCAACTCTTAACACTTGGGTTATCCCGACTGCCTGAAGGTTCGATAGCAGGGTTTCCAGATCACGCTTAACACCTGAGGAATCCAGATCGGCGGTCTGTGCAAAGTCTGCTGAAAACGAACACTTACGCGCGATATCTTCAAAGAACGTTCTTTTTGCGTAAATACCGTCTGCGGTGTATTCATCTGGCCTGATATCATCTCTGGCACCCACGATATACGTTGTTCTGACTTGTACAGCTTCGTGCAAAGCTCGCAGTAGCGCAACTTCGCGCGACAAGTGCGTACCTGATCCAACACCGATGTGTTGAGTATGGGATTTGTCATTAACTAACACGCTAAAGTACGTGGGTATGCAAGTATCAGAAGTGATATCCCATATATAGGTTGTTAGCCCGGCAGAGTGCAACTTGTCCAAGGTTTCGATGACAAGTGAGCTACCAATGGTATCCGGATTCACAGACATGCGATCAACTGCTGCATCGCCGAGCTGATGCCAAAGTGAAATGGCATCGCGTTCAATAAGCTCACATAGTGCATGCACCGTTGCTTCATCCGTGGTGTTTCCGGATGCAAGCCCATTACTACTGGCAGGAAAACAACCACTACCGGACGGCCTGGGATAGGTATAGTTTGTGTGAACCATCTCGTAGGGTAGCCAGATCGATTGTCCGCTTATCAGATCTTCCCCCTCTACCCATGCAATGGGATAGTTATCATGAAACGGTGAACCTTTGACAGATGGCAGCTGATCAGGCGCCACGGTCTGTGTAAATTGCTGCATATCCAACAGGGAAGCTATGTGTATCGGTCGGGTCATGTGTTCCGCATGGAAGCCTTCCACGCTTTCCATCAATCCAGACGCCTTGGCAGCCGCCACTGTATATCCCTTGCCTTGAGATACCGAAACAGAACGCGAATTTGGACGACATACCATTACGACCGGTATACCAACGGTATCCAGTCCCGTGACATCTGCGATGCGCGTAATACCCATTGCCGACATATGTGGCATCACACGGGCAAGCGTATCTTCTGGAGTTCGCGTACGGTGAGTGCCAATCCGATACGCTACCGTATCGCCACAATCCTCCATGTTCATTATCTCATTCATACCGAATTTCAGATATCACCTGCGCTCATTGTATGAAATCTTCACGGCTCATCACGAGCCGCTGATTGTGATTTCAACCCTGAAGACGCTGTCCAGAATCCACCATCATCTCCATCAATGAAGTGTAAGTGTTCACTTGCCTCAAGATCAAACAAAAGACAAGTCATCAAGGCCTGCTTTGACTCGGATAGGCCAAAATCAATACTACCCTGTTCATACATAGTTTCCAGAATGCTGCGAATCTGCTGCACTTGCACAGGAGTACAGTCAAGCACCATTCTAAGTACATCGTCAAACTTGCAAAAATCAGAGTTACTAACCACCTCGGTACGATAGGTTCTGGCATCGTATCCTCCGCCACGCAGACCAAATCGTTCCAGCATCCATTGAACCAGGCTGCTCAGGGTTACTTGCGCTAAACGTACGATGAAGCTACTTTGTGCGCGGGTCGCCTTTGCCTCCGCTATAAGACCGACAGGCGGCCAACGGAGTCGTAACGACTCTACATTGACGGGACTTGCCTGAGTAAACTCCTCGCCAATAACTACGGTTAGCCTTGACAGAAACTGCGACAGGATAAATTGCTTGTGGAGAAAATCTTTGGCTTGCGGCTTTACCAGAAGGCAGAGTATCCATCCCTTCTGGCTAAGCAGTGGTTCCCAGCGACAGGACAATCCGGTCAGATCCGGCAAACCGGGAAGCGAGTAGTCTGAAACGCTATAGTGTGATGAAGTCTCTTTTGACTTGACAAGCTCTTCGGCCATCTCCACGCCACCACCGCCGAACATGGCAATATTGTTTCCGGGAGACACCTCATGACGCGCAACCAGAACATCTGCACCTGCGCTACGAACAACGCTGACAGGTACCAATCCGATTCTAAGTTCAAGATCAAATTCATCTTTGGCCAGAGAACGTGTTCGCACAAGTGCTTCTTCAACCGCTGGCACCACAGCGGGTTCAATTAACAATGTAGCGCCATCACCACCGAATACAAAAGGCCAGTCACGTGTTCCAGTGGCATTTTGCACGGCACAGATGACCGCACCACCGATCATGTTCACATCCTTGTATCTACCGGCTTCCACTGCTGCCGTCGAGCTGCAAATATCTGCAATCACGATTATCCAGTCGGCCGGCACCTGGAAAAAATTCTTCTCATCAACCACCCCCATGAACCGGGTGACTTCAGGGATGCTTTTGAAAAAATTGCTGGTCACCGGCTTTGCTATGGATTAATCGAGCTTCAAGTCGAGTAGCTGTAGCTCGCTGTACAAATTGTCCAACTCATGGGGCGCTACACTATTGCTGATGTAATACCTCGCTACGGGCAAAGGTTCAGCCTCTACATCGGCGGGAGCTTGTCTGACAAACCTTCCATCAGAGGCCAGAACTGCTGGCGTGTCGGGCAGCAGGACATTCGCCAGGGCCTGTGCACATTCAACAAAAAGCGTCTGGTCGCTGGCGTACATCAAATCAAACCAGAGAACATTCTCACCTTTGGACTTTATGGAAAAAAACAACAAGGCTTGCCTGTCATGATATTCCAGAAGGAGAGGTACTAAAGGCAGATCGCTCATGTCATCCAGTAGTTGACGCTGATGGGACTCGACGCGTGTACGCAACATTACCGGATCACGGATAAGTACAATATTGGTATCGGCTACACCGGTTTTTCGCCATACATATCGCCGGTCTTCAAGTTTTCGAAATCCAAGCCCCTCGACAATAGCCAAAGGCTTACGCGAATTAGTCAGGGTTGCATATGTCAGCGAAGGGTCATCTATAGCCGATAACAACATGTCCCGGCCCAATCCCTGACCACGCAATGATTTGTCCAGATACCACGAACTCATGCTCACAATGCGCTCGTGACGCAAGCCTTGCTCTTGCGTGACATCGCCTAGTAATCTATCAGCGTAAACCATTCCGCAGAAACCCAGAATTTTACCGCTCGATTCCACGACACGACCGAAGTCCGGTTTTTCGTCAAGCCAGCGATAGCTCATGAGTTGTCGCCAGCGACTCACGGGAATTTTACTGTTCATCTTTTCGTGCAAGAGGGAACAGATTGGCTCTATGTCGTTCGAGACCGCCGGTCGAATCAGAGCGCTCATGTATTTTCCTTGAATACGGTAACAGGCGAAACCCACTGAGCACTCGCATGCCTGTCTATCGCTGTAATCAACCGGGTACAAAACTCCCAACTGGCGTTATCAAGATCGATATGATGGGTTAGAAAACCGGTGTGCTCTGAGATATCGGTACGCCCTGCCCGCCGCGATTCCAGGTGAGTCAGCAGTTGTGAAATAGTCTTGAACTCGCCAGCGAATGTGGCACCAGACTTCCAGCGAATCGGATCACAGTGCGCATTGGCAACGACCAATCCATCATGCTGGTCACTGGATTCTGCTTGCCCGAATGCGGACACTCCCGAATATCCTCTTTTTGCTATTGGCCCTAACAGCTCTGTTGCTATTCGATTCCATGGGGGAACGACAACGGGCAGGAAGCCTGATCCGAAAACGTCCGAGAGCTGTTTACGCCCTTCATCCAGATCATCAAGCACCGCGCGCTCGCCGCGATGCAAACCCAACTCCCAGGCCCCAAGTCCCTGGCCTCGTGGCGCATGGTTGATATGTGCATAACCGTGCTGAGCAACGTGCACATGTGGACAGTTGATGAGCATCGAGGCGAGACTCTTTTCAGCCTTTGCGGGAATGACAGCGAGAAGCAAACCGGCCCGGCTGGACAATTCAATCAATCGTTCAAGCTTTGGCCCGGGCTGCACAGCGTCATCGTCTCGCCACCAGAAAGTGGCGGGGTGCCTCTCCAAAGCCCAGGCATCCAACTCTGCATCTAATTGCAGCCAGGGATCATCAGCACTATTGATAGACTCAGACATTGTAAAGGTATCCGATTACCTGACTTTAGTCATTTTGCCAGCAGTGGAGTTCAACATCATGACATCGTACAGGGAGATTGAGCGCACAGAGCGCTGTCGGTGATGATAAAAAACAAGGTTATCGGCGATTGCACAACAAGTAGATTCTGTAAATGCAGTCCGCAAACAAGCGCCTGGATATTTTGCTCACATGAACTGCCGAAACACAATTAGCGCTTCTGACCCGCAAGATCTCTAAGCAGCTTTGCCGTGTTCTGGGCTCCGTCAGTATTGATGTCTATTGCACTGACAGCTCGCTTTTGAAGCAGAGCAGCTTGAATCGCCGATGCAAGCTGCTCTGCGCTCAGGTCCTCATCCTTCAGGACGGTCGCCAGTCCCAAAGCTTTTAATCGTTGTGCCCTTGCGTCTTGTTCGGTTTCACCACCTGCACTGAAAGGCACCAGTACCGATCGGCACCCGGCTTGTAATATGTCACTCACCGTGTTGTACCCTGCCTGTGAAACTGACAACTGCGCCCCTGCCAGTAGAGCGGTGAAATCACTGCGAAATCTCTCCACGGTCACATTTGCCGGTGCGCTATCAACGATTTGCAGAATATCCTGCTCTGGTAGATTGGGACCGGTTATCACACACCATGACCCAAGATCCGGCAAACGGTGCGAAGCCTCAATAGAGGCTTTGACCAGTTGTGCACCTACAGCGCCGCCACCAGCAGACACCACCACATTGAATGAGGTATCCGTGACACCCGGTTCCGGCCCACAAACCAGACCGGTATACAGGATGTGATCGGCAATCTGATCAGCATGAGAAAAACTCGATTGCAGATCAGCAAATGCAGGATCACCATGTACGAGCACCCGGTCAAAATGATTGTTTACCAGCCTCGCCGTTTCGGCATCACGGCCAGGCTTGACTCGCATTTGCAGAATATCGCGAATGGAGGCCAGCAATACGGGTCGGGGTGCAGTGTTCTCGATAGCATGTATCAGCGGGAGCAGTTCAAATCGCACTTGCCGCCGTCCAAAAGGAAATGCCTCAAGAAGAACGATATCAGGCTTAAACGCCCTGTAGGTATCCAGAAGCCTGTTACACCGCTTCTGCCTGAAAATGTCATCTATGGGTTTATGCGCCGCATCTACCAGAGTACGAAAATCAGAACCTGACACGGCCATAGGGGGAAGCTCGATGTGCTCTATGCCTTTAACCTCAAAGCCAGGCAGTGGCATCCCTCCGGTCACTAATGCCACATCAAAATCATGATCCCGCAGCGTAAGCACAATACGACGAGCTCGCATGAGGTGTCCAATGCCAAGAAGATGCTGCACATAGAACAAGACACGAAGGGGGCGTTCCTGAACCATTAACCCTCCTGACTCCACTGGGTTTCGAACAGGCCAACCAGTTGTTCAATGCTTTTGTGATAATCAAAAGCACTTCTGACCTGATCCTGAGCCGCGCTTCCAAATCTGGATCGTAAATCCGGCATACAGATAAGCTGCCGCAACGCCTCTGCCATTGCATCAGGATTTTCAGGCTCTACAAGCAGACCGTTTACATTGTCTGTGAACAATTCCGGAATGCCTGAGATATTGGTAGAAATACAAGCAAGTCCCTGACTCGCTGCCTCTACCAGAACGTTAGGTAACCCATCCCTGTCACCATCTGAGGTAATTCTGCAAGCAAGCGCAAATATATCAGCCGCTTGATACTGCACGAGGACAGCGCTTTGATTGATAGCCCCAAGCCAGCTTATTCGTTGATCAATATTCAGAGTGTCAGCTAAAGATTTCAGACTGGCCAGTTCCGCGCCACCCCCTATGTGTACAAATCGCCAATTCAATTCAACGGGCAACTTGGCCAATGCCCTGAGCAAAACATCAAACCCCTTTTTTTCAACAGCCCGCCCGACACTTAATATAGTAACTGGCTTGTCTTGTAGACGACCATCCAATACCGGATAAGGACGTTCAAATCGCGGAAACCGTTCAAGATCAAGTCCGTGATAGCTTAGATGCACACGCGATGCATCCGATGCCAGAGACTGCAAGTGTGTGTGTCCGACACGAGTGCAGGTTACAGCCCATCTGGCACTGGACAACTTGCCAGCGAGCTCCCAGTCCGGTGAGGTCCAGATATCCTTGGCGTGGGCCGATACCGTCCAGGGGATATCCAGAATGCAACTGGCATAACGGGCAACGGAGGCCGGTGTATGAATAAAATGGGCATGTAACCAGATAGCGGCTTCCGGCCACTCTGTTGCCAGTACCACGGCCTGTCCGAATCTGCGGACGCGATTGCGTGTGAGATCCTGACGCAGGTCCCGAAAAAACTGTCTGAATGCAACCGCGAAACCCGGCTTGTTCAGACAAAGCAAGAGTGCACGCAATACCCTCACAGGTTCCTGGTGCAGATATTCCGGCAAGTAATTGACCGTCGCCTTTATGTCATCGTGAACCGCATGACGACTAGTATCTGTTGGGTGTCTGAGTGAGACGATAACGAGCTCAATACCCGATTGCTCCAGACCCAGAAGTTCCTGTGCTATGAAAGTTTCCGACAGCCTGGGATAGCCCTTAAGTACAACGACCAGTTTACGATGCAAAGACGGCCTCATACCTTTGCAACAGGTCGTTCCTCTTTCACAACAGGCGCTCGAAACATACTACCGATAATCCGCGACACGTTAGTCAATCCGTCCAGCTCGAAGCTTGAGTCTCGCTCGGATGGTTTGGGGCGTTCAGGTAGAGACTTCAACGCTTTAGCCATCTTTACAGGTTCATCAGCGTCAAGCGGCAAGATCATGTCGACCATGCCAAGTTCCGCCGCACGTGTTGTTCTGATCAGTTGCTCTTCACGCGGGACAGTGCGGGGAACAATCAGCGCGGGCTTGTCAAACGAGAGAATTTCACAGAAGGTGTTGTAGCCACCCATCGACACGACAGCCTTGGCACCTGATATGAGTTCTTCCATTCGTGAATCGAAATCGATCACTTTAACGTCGGGTAGCAATTCTCCCCGGCCTATGAATTCGCTTCGCTCCTTGCCGGGCATGTAAGGCCCCAGCACTATCAACGCCTTGTGCACCAGGTCTGGAGTTTGCTCGTACGCCGCCAGCACTGCCCTGATCAATGCCACTCCATCGCCCCCTCCACCTGTGGTGACCAATATATAGTCTCCTTGCTGCCTATGTGTTGAAAGCTCCTTATGCAAAGCCTGGCGCTTGAGAAAACCTACGAATTCAGTTCGCTTGCGAATAGTTTGCGGAATATCCAGCCCAACCATAGGGTCGTAGAAGGTTTCAGGGCCATACACCCAGATGTGATCATAGGCGTCTTCTATCTTGCGGATCAGATCTTTGCGTTTCCATTCGGCTTTAAGCAGACGCGGGGCATCCATGACATCGCGAAGTCCAAGAATTAGTCTGGTCTTGCAGGTTTTCAGATAAGCCAGTGTGTCGGTGATTTCCCCCTGCAAACCCATGGGTTCCTTGTCGACGATGAAAACATCCGGTTTAAAGGATTCTGCCGTGTGACGAATGATCGACTCACGCATCCGGATGGTATCTCCCAGATCGATGTGTTTATCAAGCGAGGTATATTCACCATTGCGCAATTTGATGACGCTTGGGATTTTCACGAAATCGACACGCGCCCTGAAGTCAAAGGCTCCTGCAATCGCAGAGCCGGAAATGATCAGGATACTTAGGCCACTGTAGTTTTCGACCAACGAATGAGCGATGGTTCGGCAACGGCGCAAGTGTCCCAGCCCGAACGTGTCATGGCTGTACATAAGAATTCGTGCGCCGTTTAAATCACTCACCGTACCAAACCTGTAGTCGACCCTAATTTGTTCACTTCATCACAACTGACTGGCCCGTTTTGAAATATACAACCTCACTTGTAAGGATCAGCTGCATCACGTAAACCGTCGCCAAGGAAATTGAAGGCCAGAATCACCAGAATAACAGGAACAACGGGAAACAACAGCCAAGGATAGAGCGCTATGATGTTGATACTTCGGGCTTCCGTCAAGAGGATGCCCCAGCTTGTTATTGGAGGACGCAGCCCGATTCCCAAAAAGCTCAGTGCAGTTTCCCCCAGAATCATGCTCGGAACTGTCAAAGTTGCGCTGGCAATCAGGTGTGACATGAAACCGGGAATCAAATGCAGGCGAATGACCCTGCCGCTCTTGGCTCCGAGCAATTGAGCCGCCACGACATAATCCTCCTCGCGTAACGACAGCAGTTTGGAGCGCACCGCCCGCGCAAGCCCGGTCCAGTCAAGCAGACCCAGAATGACAGTAATCCCCACATAGACCAGCAACGGACTCCACGTCAAAGGAATAATCGTAGCCAGGGCCATCCACAAGGGAATACTGGGAATCGATTGCAGCACTTCCGTGAGTCGCTGCACCAGCATGTCAAATACACCACCGCGATATCCGGCAATTCCACCAATGACAATACCCAGTACGAAACTCATGGTCACGCCGAAAATACCGATGGTCAACGATATTCGTGCGCCATAAATCATGCGGGAAAGAACATCGCGTCCGAGTCTGTCCGTACCCAGTAAAAATAACTGCCCACCCTCTGCAGGGCAGACCAGATGCACATCGGATTCGAAAAAATTCCAGAATTGGTAGGAATCGCCCCGACAGAAAAACCTTAACGGTTGAATATCGGTTGGATCATCCGTGTAGTTCCGGCGAAGTGTGTTCATGTCGAGCGTCATCGTCTGCCCGTATGCGAATGGCCGGACAAGTTCACCATCGCGAAAAATGTGAATGGACGTCGGCGAAGCGTATATAAACTCGGTATGCCTGGTATGCAGGTTGTAGGGTGCGAGAAACTCGACAATGAGAATCGCCAGATACATGAGCACCAGAAAAATACCTGATGCCAATGCCAGCTTGTGTTGGCGAAAGTACAACCACATCAACTGCATTTGCGAGGCGTGCGCGGCCGGCCCCGCCAGATCATTATCACTTTCTATATCGTTCGGATCGTACGGCGCATCGGAGACGTAGTGCCCCAGCGGCGCTCCCGGATCAGGCAAAGGCGACTTCACCGGTGTTTCCCCTTGCCAAAGCGAATACGCGGATCAAGGATGGCGAGCGCGATGTCAGATACCAGCACACCTAATACCGTGAGAAAAGCCAGAAACATCAGAAACGATCCGGCGAGATACATGTCTTGGCTTTGTAGTGCCTTGATGAGCATGGGCCCGGTTGTTTCCAGGGAAAGCACAATGGCAGTTACCTCGGCACCGGATATGACAGCCGGCAATATGGAGCCGATATCAGAGATGAAAAAATTCAAGGCCATACGCAGCGGATACTTCACCAGAACCTTGACAGGATGCAAACCCTTCGCTCGCGCTGTTATCACATACTGTTTGCGCAACTCGTCCAGCAAATTGGCACGAAGCCGGCGAATCATGGCAGCCGTACCGGCTGTACCAATGATAAGCACTGGAATCCATAAATGTTCCAGTATCGATTTGAACTTGTCCCATGACATCGGCTGGTTGAAATACTCGCGATCCATCAAATGCCCTATTGATGTACCGAACCAGATGTTCGCAAAATACATCATGACAAGGGCCAGGATAAAATTCGGCACAGCGATACCTATCATTCCGACAAACGTCAGCCCGTAGTCACCCCAGCTATATTGATGAGTGGCGGAATAGATACCTATTGGAAATGCGATTAACCAGGTGAACGCAATCGTGACAACCGACACCAGGATAGTCAGCCACAGACGGTCACCGACTACCTCGCTAACCGGCAGCCGATATTCAAACGAATAACCGAAGTCTCCCACCAACATACCGGTTAACCAATGAAAGTACCGCACCACCATCGGTTGATCAAAGCCATAGCGCTCTTTAAGAATTTCGATTTCAGCCAGATCTGCCGATTCACCTTGGGCACGCAGCTCGGCGACATAACTTTCGAAGTAATCTCCCGGCGGTAGTTCGATGATGGTAAAAACCAGTGCAGAGATAATCAGCAGCGTGGGGATCATCGTTATGACCCGCCAAAGAATATAACGCAGCATGGTTATCCCTTTTCCTCGTACCAGAAAGTATCCGGCATATATACCCCCATATAACTGGTCGGCGCAAAACCCAGCAAGGCAGTTTCAGGGACGTTGCGTAAGCGCGCCGACCTGACAACGGGCTGCAGCGAACCATTCACGGTCCCGATCGAATAGACCTGATCAGCGTGAATGGCAAGCATACGATGCCAGATTATTTCCCGTTGACTGGCGTTAGTGGTCAATAGCCAGTCATCGAGCAATTTTCGAAGCAACTGCACCTCGGCTAATTCCGGTGGTCGACCCTGAGTCTGCACAGATAAATAATGCAAGCCCCATACAGGCCAATGAAGTTGATCGTTAGACGTGGGCGCAAGTTCGGTAGGCGGCATCTCTGACGTGGGCAAGGCATTGTCAAGACCTTGCCAGACAGACATCAGTACATCACCACCGGTAACACGACTGCGAAAAATGTCACGTTGCGAGGCACGTATGAAAAGCGCAATGCCAATTTGTCTAAAGTGATCCGTTATAAGTTCAAGCACATCGGTTTCAAGTGTACTTTCGCCGGCTGATTCAACCGTGATGTTTGCCAGGCGTCCGTCCGGCAACAACCGTGTTCCATTCTTGGCACGCTCAGTCAACCCCAGTTCATCAAGCAGGTTGTTGGCCTGTTCCTGATCATAGCTTGTCCAGGCTGAAGCATATTCGGGTTTGTACAATGGGCTTTCAGGAAGAACGGTGTCGGCACTTTCATGTGCCAGACCATAATAGATAACCTGATTTATTTCACGACGGTTGATTGCAAGGGACAAAGCCCGACGAAATCGCACATCCTGAAATAATTGTCTCCAGACCTCGTCCCTGCAATTGAGATTGGGAAACAATGCCACACTGGAACCACGCGTTCTGCGCCACAATGACACCTTCAACGGAAATCGGCTTTCAGCCTCCTTGATCAAGGTGTAGTCGGGAAGACTGATCCCTGTGACCTGTAAGTCACTTTCACCGGTTGCCGTTTTTGCACCGATGATCTCAGCTGAACTGACATTCATTACTATTTTATCGACATACGGCAACTGCCGGCCATTCTCATCGACACGGTGGAAGTAGGGATTGCGCTCAAAGATAAATTGTTCTGAAGGCGGCGTTGTGGTTGCACGCCAGGCTTCAAGAGTGGGCAGGTCAGGATTTTCAGGTCTGTTTTGCCGGGACATTTTGCGATGCAGACCAACCCAGTCATCCACCCGATAACGCTTTATTGATGAGGCAAGGTTTTCCGCTGTTTGATAATTTGCATGGAACTGACGCATGTAAGCTGCTGGAAGCATCAAAGTCAGCGGAATCGGCGCAGCGAGTTTGCTGATAAATTGCGGCATGGGTGAATCCCATGAATAGCGGACTGTTAAAGGATCGAGTACTTCAAAGCGCGCAAGATTGCCGTTGACCTTCAGGCTCGCCGGGGGACCACCCCGCAGTATCTCTCGATTGAGAATGACCTCATTCCAATAGTACTCAAAGTCATCAGCTGTAAATTCACTGCCATCAGACCATTTATGACCGGCACGAAGGTGAAAGGTAAAAACCCGACCCTCATCAACTTCATAGGATTCGAGAATATCAGGGACAAGCTCCAGATTCTCACTGTAACCGATAAGTCTTGAATAACTATTGATAGGGATGTATCGAATATCTTTCTGTCGGCCGATCAACATTCTTATCCGGCCACCATGAAGCCCCGTTTCACGACCCATTGATGCAAGGTTAACGACACGCGGGTTATCAGGAAGGCGCAGGTTCATTGCTGGTAACTCGCCAGATTCAACGCGCTTTGCCAGAAAAGGGGCGTCGAGCGTTTCGGCAAGCAGTCGATTCGGGAGGGCAGTGGACGCCAGCAAAGCCAGAAAATGACGTCGGGAATTCATTGTCTTAACTCCTGCACGTCCACCATATCGCGTGCCAAGACAAAATGATCACCACCCAGATCAATTGTCGATAGTTTGCTTGCGCTATCGGCACGAAAAGCTTCGTTCCATGATTGTGAGGATGTAGAACTCGACTTTCCTGCTGTCTTGAAATCCAGCGGCCGGTCCAGGTCAGGAAACGGCACAGCGTTCATCAATGAACGGGTGTAAGGATGTACTGGATCGTTCATGATGACCTCCCGGGGTGCAAGTTCAACGATCTTGCCTGCCCACATCACCGCGACCCGATCCGCCATGTAGTCGATGACAGCCAGGTTATGCGACACAAACAGGTAGGTCAGCCCCATACCATGTTGAAGATCCTTGAGAAGATTGAGAATCTGTGCCTGTACAGACACATCCAGTGCCGACACCGGCTCATCGCAAATAATCAGACTCGGAGCAAGGGCCAATGATCGTGCTATTCCAATGCGCTGGCGTTGCCCTCCTGAGAAACTATGTGGATAGCGCTGCAATGCATTGCTGCCAAGTCCGACGGCCTTAAGCAAAGCCAGGGTGGCATTATTGCGTTCCTGCCTGTTACCGCGCTGATGTATATCGAAAGGCTCGCGTAGAATATTCCCGATGGTCATGCGAGGTGACAGTGAAGATATCGGATCCTGAAAAACCATCTGAATACGAGTTCGGAGTTCTTTCAGCTCCGGACCAGTCGCTGCCAGTACATCGACAGGACCTGCACCCTCGTCATAAGTGACACTACCGGTATCCGGCGCTACCGCATGCATCAGTATCTTGGCAAGCGTCGTCTTGCCACAACCGCTTTCGCCGACAAGTCCCAGGCACTCGCCACGGCGAATATCGAAATTCACTCCATCGACAACACGTACCGCAGCATTGGCATCATTGACCTGCCAATCCTGTTTTCTGGTAATGAACGTCTTACTGATATCTCTAACCGAGAGTAGAATTTCCGGTCCTTCACCGGTTTGTTGGGCTGGCGCCGACAAATCATCAAGCAAGTGATCGACATTGGTATCGATGTCCCTTAACGGTGTCAGCCGTGTAGTACGATCCATGCCAAAGTGAGGTATCGCCCCCATGAGACCTTTCAGGTAAGGATGCTCGGGAGAACGGAAGATCGTATCGACGGGCCCCACCTCCATGATCTGCCCTCGATAGATCACCGAGACTTCATCAGCCATGTTTGCAACCACTCCCAAGTCGTGAGTGATCAGGAGAATCGCCATGTGCAGGCGCGACTGAAGATCACGCAGCAGCTCCAGAATCTGAGCCTGAATAGTGACATCCAGGGCTGTCGTTGGCTCATCTGCGATCAACAACGCAGGCTCGCACACAAGCGCCATGGCAATCATGGCGCGTTGACGCATGCCACCGGACAGTTCGAACGAGTACATATCAAAAACCTTGGCAGGCTCTGAAAATCCCACGAGGCCAAGCATTTCTTCACAACGTTCTCGCCGTTCGCCGGGTGTCATGATGGTGTGCTCACGCAACAATTCAGATATCTGGTTACCCACCGTATGCAGCGGTGAAAAAGAGGTCATGGGTTCCTGAAATATCATGCCAATCCGACTACCACGAATAGAACGAATCTTTCGGCCGTCGTGTGGCAGCTGCACCATGTCGTGCACATCTTCGGGCTGCTGCGGGTCTGAAAAAAGCACCTTGCCACGCACGTCGGCTATTTCGGGCTGCAAGCCCATGATCACCTGGCTGATAACCGACTTGCCTGAACCGGATTCACCGACCAGCGCCGTCACCTTCCCCGGCAGAACACGCAAGCTGGCACCTTTGACAGCGTCTACCCGACCGCCCAGTAACGGAAATGAGACATGAAGATTTTCAATCCGCAACAGATCAGTATCTGCAGTATCTGGATTCAACGGATCCGGCATAATCAGTAACTTGTTTCTTGGTCAGCAGGCGATGTCTAAGGCAATCGATGCCCGAAAAGTGTTAACGCAACCATCAAAGCTTACAGACATTGCTTTAAGGTGCGTGGAACGCATCTCCAGGCACAGAACCGGATCAGCTGATTATCACGATACCATGAGCCTGAAAAAGTCGTCCGGCTAAATCGACGAAAATCCAATGACATCAAAGTTCATACTCAACCAGCAGCTTGATGAAGCCGCTTCATTGCGCACTTCGGGCCGTTTTACAGAAGCTCATGCCCTATTGGAGTCCCTGCAGTCGGACCCTGATTCTGCCTTGCTGGGACACACCACATCAATTGGCCTGCCTCGCAGGCTTCACTCGGCATTTCTGAAACTAGCCAAGGCGCAATGCGATGGAATCCGCAGTGTCGGGTTTCAATACCACCTGGTTCCTCAGGTTGATGTACTTAACAAGTACGCGAAATTTACGCTCTCCGAACGCAAGAGTATTACCGATGCCAACCGCCTGCCAGTACCGGAACTCATTCACCAGATCTGGATAGGTTCCATGCAAGCGCCTGTCGGAGTTGATGCCTGGCGCGAACACGCTGACACCCACGGCTATGTGTATCAATTGTGGCAGGAAGATAACTTGCGTGAACTTGGTATTGAAGACAATACCGCTTACCAGAGCATGCGCGCTAAAGGCGACTTACCCGGTGCTGTCGATGTCGCCCGTTACTTGATTCTAAAGGAGCATGGTGGTGTATACCTTGATTGCGACTGGTATCCAGTACGTAATGACATAAGCTTTCACGATCTGCTGCCCATGACAGGATTAGTCACCATGGCCGAAAACACACCACGAAATACTGGCAAGGGCAGCTTGCTGCTGGCGAATTCATTCATTGCAGCGCCAAAGGATCACCCGGTGTTTACCCGGCTTATCGATGCGTTGGCTGCTGTCACCACCGAATTGCCTAAAGCACCTGCATGGTGGTCAACCGGACCATTGCTATATACATTGATGTGTCGCGGCGGCTCAGTGACACTTGCCGATGCTGATATCGTCGCCGGACAACTACCGCAAGAGGCAACGTTGTCACAAGTTAAAAAGTGGTGCGAACAAACAAGTCTGAACGACAGTGGCCTCCTGCTCGCATGGCGATCCTGGCAAAGATAGCCCGTATCTATGTCGCCAGGCACAGAAGTCCATACCCTAAAGCTATGGATCAAGCAAATCCGAAACAGCTAACCAACGCGCGCCGGGATGCCCTGACAAGACAGTAAAAAGTTGCTCCAGAAATTGCCAGGCTTGCTCATCATGTACCAGCTGGTGAGACAGAATGCCAATTGATGATCGGCCACTTTGAATTAGCGCAACAATCTCGCTGGCAAGATTGGCAACGGGGCGACCTCCCCTGCTACCCCTCCAGTCAATGATGTCTACTTGCGTATTGATTGACACCACAGGCGTTGGGCTTTCATCGCCAAACGTGGACACTGCAACGTATCCAAGCTCACTCAGATGATCCAGGATTTCAGCAGATATGCGATTCCAGGGTGGCACCAGCAATGGCACAAACCGCAATCCATGCAAGTTGCGAAGCCTGTGTAAGCCGCGTTGTAGTTCATCAAGAACATCGTTCAATGCCCGATGGTTGCCTAACTCCTGTTTTTTTTCATCTGCCGATGCGTAATTAGTATGTGACCAGCCATGCACCGCCACGGATACATGACGCCTGCTGGCAAGTTGCTGTGCGAGCGCATGTCCGCTTAAAGCGGGAATAACGGCAAGCGTTAATGGAACAGAAAACGCATCGGTAAGTTCCAACAGTCGATCCAGTGATTCACACGGCTCAACAGCATCATCGTCACGAAACCAGAAGTTAACGGGAAGCCCGGCTACGGCTCTTTCGTGCAGTGCATCAATCACGACTGACAAGGGGTGGGCCGGAGTTGCACTCATATACCAACATGCCTTTTAAGGATATCCCGCAAAACAAGACTTGCAGGGTCTAATGAATGGTTTTGCTGCACATACTTCACAGCGTTGTCGGATAGCTGCCTAAGCCGCTGGGGCTCGTCCAGCAATGACGAGAGCGTAGCAGCGTACTGTGCAACATCACCATCAGGCGTCAAGACTCCCGTATTGCCGTGCTCAACGACTTCGGACACACCTGCCGTGTCGAAAGCAAGCACCGGAACACCTGCAGCCTGTGCCTCAAGGTAGGCCAGGCCATACGCTTCTCCACAACCTGGCCAGACATACAATGTGCTTCTGGCAAGCAGTTTCGAGATTGCAGATTGTTCCAGTAAACCATGCCATTCCAGACGCTCGGACGGAATCTCGCTAAACAGGCTTTGAACCTCACCGAGCAATGGCCCGTCTCCCACGATCGACAGAGTCCAGGGCAGATGCAGCAGCCTCTTTAGAGCATCGGCAAGTATCGTATAACTGTTCATCTTATCCCCTGCCCGCATCATCGCAACAGTCACCAGACGTGATGAATCACGACAGGATGTCTCGTTGATAAAACCTGAGGTGTTGATAAAAGGTCGCAGCCTTGCCAACGTGGCTTCCTGAGATGCCTGTTGCAGACCTACCCTATCCCGTTCGGTAAAACAGATGTTAACCGCTGCCTGATTAACCGATGACAGGACTGTTTCCTGAAGCTGTGCCCATCCCCCGTGCCGACGCCGTTTTGAGTAGCTGGCTTCCGCAGTCACGTAAGGTATATCGAAACGCTTGCACATCGGCGGTCCGATCAGGTCAGGCGCTTTGTAATACGGGTGATAACAGAACCAGAGTCGAGGTGCGCCATGCTGCATCCACTGTGCTGACAGGCGTTCAATGTCAAGATCAGCTTGCTGAACCAATACAGCCTTGTCAGATTCACTATCCGGATTTTTCAGAAAAGAACGAAGTTGTGAAGCAATATCGACTCGAAAACCCGAACGTTCCAGGCAGTTCACCAGCAAACGTGCCATGAGCCGATCACCCGAAGGAGTCAGGTGTGCTACAGGTTTTAACGGCGAGTAGAACGCGATAATTTTCTGGTTCACATCGAATACCGTAAACTTGGCTGATCTTACTCTGTTGGGCGCACACCCTCTAATGAATGTTACACGAGTTGCACCGGGAATTATCCATTGGCATTTTGCGGACAGGTGGTAGTCGGTGAGTAACGCACAACTACCGCCGATTGCCATTATTGCCGACGCGCATTTTCACGACATGGAAAGTCACTACGGATGTCCTGGCATATCGCTTGATGGCCAACAACGTGTGTTAAGAAGCTGGGCCGACACACGTCGATCCTCACGTGTTTTTAACGAAAGTAAAGCCGCCCTGATGCTGACCTTGCAGGACATTGAAAAAAGAGGCATCAAACATGTTGTGCTGCTCGGAGACTACACCGATGACGGACAAATCGAGGCAACAGATCGGTTAATCGATATTCTACGCCAGCATCGCAAGCAATTCGGAACGAGCTTTTATGCAATAACAGGCAACCATGATGCTTACGGGCTGCAAGGTAAGCATCAATCCACTCGTTTTGTCAGTAGCGCCGGTGAAACTGTTCTGGTTACCAGTGATCCGAAGGTGGCAGCAACTGAACCCGAGTCTGCTGTTCTTACACCCGGAATGTACTGTGAGGGGGTTGCAGATGGTATCACCAAAATGTCTGATTTCGGACTGTTCCAACGACCTGAATATGTACACTGGGAAACACCATTCGGCGTAAATGACGCATTGGACGCCCGCCGGTATGATGCACGCTCTGAAGACGGGCTTACCACACACCAGCTGGTAGACGCCTCGTATCTCGTCGAACCTGTCGAGGGGCTTTGGCTTCTTATGATTGATGCCAACGTGTTCGAGCCACGTAACGGGCAATGGACGCCATCGCAAAAAAAGGCATTTCTCGACAGCTCTGATGCCGGCTGGAATTCAGTACTGAAAAACAGACCTCATCTCATCCAGTGGATTGTTGAGGTGTGCGCGCGCGCTGAGCAGACAGGTAAAACGCTGATTGCATTTTCGCATTACCCGATAATCGACCCCTTTGCCGACACGGCTAATAGCGCCATGAAACTCTTTGGTGACCATGAAATGCTCCGACGCAAACCCGAAAAATCCGTATCCGAAAAGTTATTGCACTCAGGGCTTCGCATGCACTTCAGTGGCCACCTGCATGTGAGCGCACTGTCACAACAATCATTAGATTCTCAGGTGTTAGAAGACTGTGCAGTACCATCGCTGGTTGCATTTCCTGCGTGCTACAAAGTGGTTCACACAAACACTGACAGCCTGCACATCGATAGCGTACAGCTATCATCAATGCCACTTGACCAATCGCTATTGACCTACTATCGAAAAGAGAGCACAGAATCAGGTGATGCTGCTACCACTGCACTGGAAGCATCGAATTACGGAGATTTTCTGTACCAACGGATGTTCACCAGAGTCGTACACCACTACCTGAACAAAGAATGGCCGGCAAATATTGCTCATTCCATACGCCACACCACTGCCGCTGATCTTGCGTTGTACATGTATTCTGATGCTGTCGAAACAGACAACGTAGACTTGACTCAGCAAACCAAAACTGCCGCCCCTGAACTGCTAGTCCGGATAGAACCAACAATGGCTGACTACGGGTTGAACATGAAGAAACTGGCCACGTGTTCCATGACCCGTCTGGTCTCGGACTGGTATTGCCTCAGGCATGCAGGCCCTGTGGCCAGGAGGTTCATGGAGTCTGAAAACCTTGTCATTTATCAGTATCTGTCAGACTCGTTTGGAGATCTGAAACCAGAGGATGCAACCACACCAAAGGCATTCTTTACGCTATTGCTCGGCATGTTAAACACCGCCCTTCAGCGCTCAACCCCTGAAAACACAAGAGAACGAACGTTGTCCGCTTAATTACGCAAATTAAGATTGTTGACGACGAAGCGCACACCGTCAACTGAATAGGCAACGCGCTCAGCCTCTTGCCTGACAGCATCGTCATTTACAAAACCCGAGAGTTTTACGGTGTCTTCACTATCCTGACTGACCTTGATAGTGGATACAACCGTCTGTCCGTTTTTCTTGAGCGCACGACGTACCAATACCGACAGTGGCTTGGTATCGGACAGGGATGTCAGGACGTTCACCTTATGGTCAGTATCAGTGATAATGGTGGGGCCACTTGCACCACATCCTGCCAGAAACACCATGGCGCAGGCCATAATGAGCACGGATACTCGTTGTATTGAATTTTTCAACACTATTTCCTCTAAATTGACTGGATGATGATAGTTTAGATCTAATCAACGAACAAATCAGGCGCTCTTTGTGCTGATTCTACCTTGTTAATTTAGCGACTGGATTTCGATCGCAGATGAATTCTCATTATCGTCAGCTTCTTCGATTTCGAGCGAAGAGCCGGCACCTGATACTTGTCGTAGCCCTGTCGGTTAGTGCGTGCGCCATTCCGCTGGCCCCAGAAAACCAGTTAATGGACACGGCAGTACCCGGAGAGTGCGTCATCCTGTTGCATGGCCTGGCAAGGAGCCATTCTTCCATGAACCCGATGCAAGATGCATTTTTGCGGCAAGGGTATCTTGTCGTCAATCAATCCTATCCTTCCAGACGCTTTCCCATTGAGGAACTGAGCGCCTCCGTTCTTCCCTCGGTACTTCAAGCATGTCGTGACCAGGGATCAAAACGCATTCACTTCGTGACACATTCGCTGGGGGGCATCCTCGTCCGGCATTATCTGCAAAACAACGACATACCTGACATTGGACGCCTGGTTATGCTGGCGCCGCCCAATCAAGGTAGTGAAATTACAGATACTTACCGCAACGTACCAGGATTTTCACTGTTTTTCGGCCCTGCCGGCTCACAACTCGGTACCGATGAAAACAGCGTACCCAAAAACCTCGGACCCGTGCGCGTTGATACCGCCATCATCGCTGGCACATCGAGCATCAATCTGATTCTTTCCTTGTCCTTACCCAATCCGGATGATGGCAAGGTATCGGTTAGCAGCACAAGCGTAGATGGCATGTGTGCAAAACTGCTGTTTCCCATTGCGCATCCATTCATCATGAAGGATGCACGAGTGGTTGCCGAAGTCCAGACCTATCTGGCAACTGGGGCTTTTAATTCGGCAAGGTCACAATACTTTGACTGTTAGCCCTTGCTATACGACACTGGGTAAGAACACCCTTTCTTGGTGAATTGTGCAACACCATAAACCAACAAGCCCTTCATAACGTCACCGCTGACATCACCTTGAAGTATGAGAGTGATTGAGCCGTCAGACAAAGTAGAATCACTTCTGATGTCATCTTCCAGCAATTGCTCGAGTCTGAACTTACCGTTTGAATCGATAAAGCCATTAACAACGGATTCCGGCCCCGCTTGCCAGGAAATTTCGCTATTGGCAATGGTTAACGGGCTTTCAAGTCTAGTTCCCGAGCAATCGATATACCAGCCAGACCCCATTTCCTGCCGACCACCAGGATGGTCAACAGTCATTAGATAATTCCCATCAAAACTAAATGCCGGGTCTTTATCTGCCTCGCGAACCATGGAACCCACTGTGCCGGCACATCCTCCCAGGTTCAACGCCAGCAAGACAACTATCGCTACTCGAAACATATCTATATCCCTTTAATCATTAGCAATACCCCGGACGACAGGAAACGCAAAAATAATACTATATTGATGCCTAAGACCAACCAGGTGCATAGTGAACTCATTAGCCTTGAACCATACCCATCGGCTCTGGAACTATTCCATAAGCACACTGCCTGAATTTGCAACTGGTCTCCTTCTAAACAGTAACATGATTAATCGCCGACATAGCGCTTACGATTTGACAAGGACAGGCATCACACTATTTTGCATGGTGTTTTTTTCGACATGACCCAATCAGACATCGCACCCCTGGGAGTAAAGTTCAGAAAAACGTCTGAAAAACAGCCGCTCACGAATACGCCGCGGAAGCATCACGCGGACCTGAATAACATTATTTGTACCTGTTGAGAAAAAAGTGAAATTACTACGCAGATGCATTTTAGGAATCGTTTTGATAGCGGCAATGATCTGCGTGTTAACGGCGACGTTGCCAGACCGGTACATAAAATCACTGGTCATTAATGTCACGCATTTTTTAACACAACGCCAACTGCATATCGGTACGCTTGAGCTCGAGCGCAGTCTTAATCCACGTTTGACACTGACCGACGTCGCATTCAGCAATGCAAGCTGGGCAGCCCGGGATTCCCTGTTTTCCGCAGATAGCATTAGCGCTTCGATACAACTCTCTAAATTGTTGACTGGGCAATTTGTCGTTGAGGATATTTCGTCCTCGGGAATTCAAACGCATCTTGAGGTCAGTAGTAACGGCGAGAAAAACTGGCAGCTCTCATCTGAGCCTATGTCCTTGCCACCACTGTCGAGACTCACTATCGTCAAGACTCACGTACGCGATACGCTTCTCACTTTTCTTGACAGGAAAACAACACGTGAACAGCGACTGATGCTCGATGAAGTGTTGTTAAACAACCGCAACACTGACTCGAGACCACAAGTCCTCGTGAACGGCAGCATCAATTCTCTCCCTGTATCCGCTACGTTGGCTCTTCAGACGACCAAGCCCGGTCCGATAAGCATTACGGATACTCTGCTACTGCCGTATGAGCTCGACATGACTGCCGGTGAAGTAAAAGTCGTCGCCAACGGTCAGCTGAACAAACAAGGGAATACACAACAGATAGATAGCGATATTGCCATTAGTTTGATGTCACTCACCCAACTTGGAGACGTCATAAACCGTCCACTGCCGGACATAGGCCCGTTGGATCTGAGCGCAACCGTCACCATCAATCCGGAAACCATTGCAGCAACTGGACTACAGATCCCTGACCTGCGACTCACCATCGCTGATCCAATACTACAGCTGGAAGCGCAAGGTCAACTTTCTGATGTTCCTGCCATAAACAGTGCAGCCGTTAACTTGTCGCTAAATGCACCGGACACCGATCAGCTGCTTGCACTGTTTAATATAAAACGCCGCATACCGGGTGAGTTGGCACTCAATGCAATGTTGACCGGCTCAGACTCTGTCTACAACGCCGACTTGAAAAGCGCACAACTAAGCTCCGAGTTTATTACCGCAGTGCTTAGTGGCAGCGTTACTGACATTTTAAATTCCGCACGCGCTGATGTGTCAGTCAGCTTGGACACACCGGATCTGTCACTTGTCACGCAATTGTTTGGAACCAACATGCCGCCTGAATGGGGCCCAATTACGGCAACCACTAAGCTACAAGGGGAGAACGGCAAATATGCTTTGAATAATATCGACGCAACGTTAAACGGAAATTCAACGGCGCGTGCGGCGGGGTCTATCAAGAGCCTGGTACCCTTTGACGATATGCACCTGGATGTTGATGTCAGTCTGTCGACACTGGCCGAAGTATCTGCATTTACCCGAAAACCTCTACCGGATATCGGCCCGATGAAGGGCACTGGTGTGGTGGGATGGCGAGATGGAAAACTATTCCTGCAGGATGCGAAAGCGCGCCACAACAGCCAATATGGTATTGCCGTCGTTACCGGCAACATCGGCGATCTGATCCGTTTTGATAAAGTCCGCCTGCGTGCCGATGCCGAATTGCCAAATTTTGCTGCATTGGATTTATTCACTGGATTTACGTTGCCCGATGTTGATGGAGTCAAGGCAAGCACAAACCTGATCAGTGCCAATGCCCTGGACTTATCGGCAAGGCAACTCAATGTATCAACCACAATTGATGGCGTAACCGTCGTCGGCAGAGGCTCTGTGGAGTCCTTTATAAAGCCTTACATCAATGTCGATCTGGACCTGACCTCAGAGATCGAGACACTAACCCGGCTAAATACACTGACAGGCAGACAACTACCCGGCATCGGACCATTAAAGGCTACAGCACAACTCGCGGGGGTCGGCGGGGACATTTCCTTGAATGATATTACAGCGACATTAAGTGATGAAAATCTGTCGGGCGCATTGACCAGCAAGATTGATAACCTGAAATATCTCGACAAGCTACAGTTCGATGTCGATCTACAGGCAAACGATGTTGGCTTGCTTGCCACTGATCTGGGTTTTGATAGTGACATTCATTCTCCGGCAAGCCTCACCACGACTGTACGCATCGAAGGCAAAAACCTACAGTTTGAAAACACTGATATTGATGTCGATGGCAACAATGCACTTGCCAATATTTCTATGCTAAACCTCTTTAGCGATGAACAATCGACACAATGGCGCGGTGATATTGCATTGGTAAACGTTGATATCAAAAAACTTCTCAATGACAACGAGGCACAGCAACCCGGATCTGATACAGATGCTGGTAGCAAGATGCGACAAACTCAGGAAAAAGCACGCCTGCTCTCCACTCAGACGTTACCGATTAAATTCATGCGCAAAGATGACATAGATATCAATGTGCAGATACAAAGTCTCACCTCGAGTCTTCTGGATATTTCAAATGCCAGATTCAATGTAAAGGCACTCGATGGTGTTTTCAGTGTTGGTCCGTTTTCCGGCATGATCAATGAGGGGCAAGTTGATCTTAACGTCAGCATTGACACAAGATCCGAGCCGGCCACGGTTGATGTCAGCGCAGCTCTTAACGAATTTAATCTGGCGCGCGCCATGGTGTTCGATGGCACTGAACTACTCGAGAGCACAGGTGGCACATGGGCCAATCTTGACTTTACAGGCAAAGGTTCGACGATTGCCGATATTCTAGGCAGTGCCACAGGTGAAGGTGGAGTTTACGTAGAAAATCTATTATTCAAGGAAAATGTACTGGCGATTTTCTCTTCCGATCTTCTGGATCAACTCGCCAATGCGCTTAACCCGTTTGCGGACAAACAAATTATGGGAACGCAGCTTCGCTGCTCCTCGATATTATTTCAGCTGCAGGATGGAGTTCTTCAGACACCGTATGGTTTTGCGACAGAGGCCGATGATTTCTCCGTCGTTGGCGATGGCATGATCAATTTGCAAGACGAGACGATAGCGCTAATGTTCAATCCTAAACCCAAAACCGGTCTGGGCATCAGCTTGAATCGACTGGCGGGTCTGGTAAAACTGGAGGGGGCGCTTAAATCTCCATCCTTAAGATTAAGTGAAATCGGCTTGTTACAGTTTGGCGCATCCATAGCAGCAGCGGTTGCCAGCGGAGGCGTAACACTTATCGCAGAAGGCCTGTACAACAAACACTCAGCCATGTCTGATGTATGCGCTCAAGCCTTGGGCAACTAGATAAACAGCTCTCTCAAAAGTCAAGTCTGATTGAACAACTCGCTAGAGCTTTGCAGCTTCGTAGCCGGGAAAACTCAACACACTAACATTACGTTCAGGAACTACCCGCTAGTTTGGAACAAGCCTGTCAACAGTATCAATAGTGGTTATCCAACCAAGCGCACGCTTCTCGACATACGTGTAGAAAGGGTTGTAACGCAATCGCATCAACCAGCTGGCAGGAAACACCAACATGCCTGTTTCTCCAACAAAATTGGAATTACCCAGAAAAAGATCACTACGGTTTTCAGGTTTCACTTGCCCATAGAGAGGATCATCCGTGGGAATCGGAAGCGCAAGGTGCGATAAGGAGAACACGCCTTCAGGCCACGCCAGATTCAGCGGAGTTACCTCAACGACACTAGCGGTATTAGGCGGTTTACGTCGGACTTCTACCTCTAATGAATCTGGCTGAGTATTTGTCACCAGCGACAAGGTGAATGGCAAATCTGATCGTGCCATCGTTCTTGCCGTAAACGGGCCCGGGTTCGATATCAGCAACTCAGATGTGGCCGTGACGCGATTGATATCAAACAGGACAAACTCATGTTTACCAACCGAAACATCTCCCACCGAGACCATCGACAGAAGCCTGTCAACCAATGACTGGATGGACACCGTGGCGTCAACGGTAGAACCGAACACAAGCGTAGGTGGCAAAACATTTTCCGGATTCTGCTTGCGTCGTTTCTCGATGCGACGCGCAACATGTCTGGTCAGTTTATGTACTTGCGAACCTGCATTAAAGGTAAACGAGTTGTATTTGTAAGGATCAAATTCGGGAATCACACGATTCCAGCGACGCGCGCGTAAACCGGGAATGGAGAGAACAGAATCCACGAAACCCGCAAATCTTGCAGCGCCTGTGACACCGATTGCAGGAGATAACAATACGATGCTCTCCGGATCCGGTAAATCATCCTGCTCCATGGCATCCAGAGCGCCGTTGACGGCAAGCGGCGCACCAAAGGAATATCCGAACAGATGTATAGGCTTGTCATCGACAGCATCCCCAAGATGCCGTAGCGCAACCCTGATGGCTGCAGCAGCATCCTGCCACTTTAGTGAATTGAGTCCTGATGGGGCGGTGCCATGACCGGGTAACCTAAGACCTACAACGTGATACCCACTGTCAACCAACGACTGCGCCAGAGACCGGAACGTGTAAGGCGAATCGGTTAATCCGTGCAACATCAGCACACCACCGCGCACCGTCTCAGGTTCCAGCTCGAATGTTCTATTCCAGTTCGGCTGACGAATCAACGGGTCAGACATACTGCCATCACTATAACGGGACATGGCATGATCACCGCCCGTGGCGACTTCCTTGTTGATCTTTTCAGCCAGCTCAGAGAACAGGACGTCTTCCAGTTGCAGGTAGTCATCCAGTGACTGAAACTGGCGCTCCTTGCTGGCCGTGAAATCTGACTCCAGCGATACCGTGTGCCACGGACTTAATGATGGCGTGCTGCATGACGAGAGTAGCAAAGCAAACAAAAAGCAGGTTATTAATCCTTTCATTCGCGAGCTTTTCCGCCCATGCACGGCGGGGACTCAGGTACCTCACCACCACGCTCATGCCATTCAGCTGGCGTATAGGTGTGCATGCTCAAGGCATGAACACCACCCGCAAGCTGATCAGCAAGAAGTTTATTGATGAGGCGATGCCGGGCCACCAGATTTTTGCCATCGAATGTATCGCTGACAATGGTCAGCTTGAAATGGCTTTCGGAGCCCGGAGGCACATTATGCATATGGCTCTCGTTAACAACATCCAGCCGCACTGGCGCCAGTTGTTCTACCACGAGGTCGTTAATCTGTTCAGCAATGCTCACAATCACACCCGGTTCGCTACCCAATACACACAGGGTACCGCAAGCAAGGTGGTTTCAGGTACTAGGTGCCGCAGGCACCGTGGTGAGTTTGCGCGAAAGCCGTTGCGCCTTGCCCGTGAGGTGGTATTCGTAGATAGCAGCATAAGCCATTACAGCCCTGACATAACGGCGTGTTTCCGTGAACACGATGGTGTCAATCCAGACATCGGCATCAGTCTCATTGTCTCGAAGCCATTTGTCGACACGGTGAGGACCTGCGTTGTAACTGGCAGTTGCAAGCACCTGGTGATTATCAAATTTGTTCATGACATAGCGAAGATAATGCGTTCCCAGGCCAATATTGGTTGCAGCATCGGTCAGATCTCCTCGCCAGTCTTTGTGCCCTTGCAAATTAGCGACATATTTTGCTGTGCGAGGCATCAATTGCATAAGACCGATAGCACCAGCACTGGAACGGACATCATGAATATAGGCACTTTCGCGACGCATTACCCCAAATATCCATGATGGCTCGATACCATGCTCCGAAGAAGCCTTGGCTACCTCCGACCGGTACAGGATGGGGAAGCGTATTTTTATAGCCCGGCGATTTTCCTTGCCACTCAGGCCCGCAGAGTAGATAGCCCGATCATGCAACTCCCACTCACTGCCTAAAACAGCGGAAGCCGCCAACTCCTCAGGCTTACGTCCGGTTAGCCAGTTGTTCCACTCGCGCCGGCTCTCGTGGGCCAGCCCCACCTGATCGAACTCGCGCGCGCGTACCAAAGCCGGGTCGCGGCGCAAATTATCGAGCAGGCTGGCCACCGTGTTGATGGGCTGATCGTAAATCGCGTAGTCCAGATCAAGTCGATCCGCTGACAAAAAACCGTAATACGATTGCAGCCCGGCCAGCTCGGTATAGATTTTCCGGGCCTCTTCGTGGCGTCCCAATTGCTCGCTTGCGCGTGCTACCCAATACGCCCAATGATCCTCGTCCTGCTCCTGGACGGGGAGTCGTGAAATATTGGCTAGCACCGCCTTCCAGTCTTCGACAAGCAAAGCGCTTCTTACCCGCCATTGGGCAAGTTCCAGATCACCAGCGCGCTCCCGGGTGTTTTCCAGCCACGCCTGCGCCTCTGGAAATCGCCGGTAGGCGGCGCGCATGACCAGCGCTCGATGAGTGTCGTAGTATCGTTCCTCGTAGAAGGTGTAATCATCGCGAATACTGAACCAGTGCTCGACGGCAGATAGTGTGTCTTCCCGCGACCAGTCGATCAAAAGATCGGCGATTATTCTTCGATTAAGTACTGTATTCTCAGTCAATTCTCCGCTGACTAGCAGTGATTTCGGGTTCCTGCCAGTATCAATCCAGCGTTGCACGCGTTTACGATCTGCCGAAGCCAGATACTTCAACATCGGCTTGGCATAAGCGGGCTTATTCGCATTCATTGCCTGGTAAATTCGCTCCCAGATAGCCGGCACCGGCGGGGTATTCCGGGCTTCGATCTGTTTGATGACACCAGCGCAGATTTTCGGATGATCTTTCGGCTTTTCCCAGAGTTCGAGAACAGATTTGTCAAACCCTTTTACTTGGCCGGTTTCATATCGGGCTCGCAATGTTGTACAGGGCATTCGAGCAGCCAGACGCGATTTGCCGACACCCAGGAACAGGCTCCACTGTTTCGTATCTGCCAGACGCCTCTGCAGATGCCGGGTTAACCGGCCAGTGAGTGATTGATGACCCGTACGCTTTTCGAAGGCATTCAGCTCTTTGACCGCCTGTCGCGTTGGCTTTGTGCCAGACCAGGACTTCTGCAATCGTTCAAAATCCAGATAATCGCTTAACGGGTAGTTTTTCAGTTTCTGCGATGATTGTTCAAAGCCTGTTAAATCGCCCGCGGCCAATTGAGCACGCGCAAGGACAAACAGATTGCGTTGCTCTTCCAGGCTTTGTTCTGTGTCCTGAGCCACAGCCAAAGGTGAGGCGAGCAGCCATGCAAGCACAAGCCAGCTCTTACAGCTTATCCGTCGCAAGCGACAGCAATAGAGGTAATCAGTCATGTCTCACACCCAATACAAACCGATATATGCGATACGCTGCCGCAAAAAACGTTTAGATCTCTTGTTATGAGCATTACTTTAGTACAATTTGCGCAAATTTCGCTCTAACCGATCACCCTTTTTAAACCCTAGTGAATACTTCCTCAGAGCCCGTTGTCAATGTCTCAGGTTACCGCTTTGGCAAACTGGAATACCTGCCGTTATTACAGGCGGATATGCATGCCGCCCTGGCCAGGGCAGGCGTACTTGGCACCATCCTGCTTGCTGATGAAGGCATCAACATCGCCCTGTCGGGCTATCGTAATCAAATTGACGACGCTATCGCCTATTTTCAAAGCGATGAGCGGTTTCGCGATATCTGGCTCAAGGAAAGCCTCTCCACTGAGATTCCTTTCTCCAAACTCAAGGTGCGCATCCGACACGAGATCATCGCCTTTGACGGGGCGAATGCCTCTGACAAACACCTGCATCGCCCCGAGGCTCCCGCCTTGTCACCAGATACCGTTGCACAATGGCTGGACGAAGGGCGGGATATGACCCTTTTGGATACGCGTAACACCTACGAAATTGCCTCCGGCACCTTTGATAAAGCCGAGCACCTGGATATCGCACACTTTCGCAACTTCCAGGAAGCGGTAAGCAAGGCCCTGGAAGAAGGACAACTGCAACTGGACAAGCCTACTGTGACGTTCTGCACCGGCGGTATCCGCTGCGAGAAGGCAGCCCCCTGGATGATGGAACAGGGCTTCAAAGAGGTTTATCAGATCGAAGGGGGTATTCTCAATTATTTTGAGAAAACCGGTGGCAAACACTGGCAGGGGGATTGTTTCGTATTCGATGACCGGGTAGAAGTGGACAAAGAACTGACACCTACCGGTGCAACCTGGTGCACCGAGTGCCAGCTAACCATAGCGCCCGGACAGATATGTACTTGTCAGGATTCCCGGACAGCCATGGATATGGTGTAGGACTTACCCTGCTTCAGCTTGTCGTAATTGCCAAATACCTCATTAAATGAACGCTTGATGAAGCCACGAAGCCCGTTGATGGTAACAACCACAATCCTGGCGCCTGGCTGCATACGCTGGTAGGCGTCATCAAACATGATCTGGAAGAATTCGTTACCGACCTTGGCTGGCAAATTGGACACCACCAGCGTCAAAGGTAACTCAGGCTCTACATGGCTGAACCCATTACTCAGATAGGCACGGGCATTATTTAGCGAATTGCGAGCAGCATTAGCATTGGCATAGTCGACAGCCAGAAAATCCTTGTCGACCATATGTACTTGCCCTTTGGTCGCTCTCTGGGCTATGGAAAGCCCTAATGGACCATAGCCGCAGCCCATATCGAGCGCCACATCGTCTTCCCTGACCTCAAGATGATCAAGTAACAGCACACTGCCCTCATCGATTGATCGCGGCGAGAACAGGCCCCAAGTGGTGTGCAGGCATAAAGAGTGCTGCGCCAGGGAGGTGTTTATGACGAGATCTTTTTTCAAGTGATCGAGAGACATTACACAAGTATGGCATCGAAACAGGGCATTACGTGCAAAAGCGCGCGCATTTCGATACCCTTATGCGATCCGGTCATAGATTGACCATCAAGTTGAAGGAGTTCTTCATGCGGTTGATCTTGTTGGGCGGGCCTGGCGCCGGCAAAGGCACTCAGGCTGGCTATCTTACGCAGCGTTACAACATCCCCCAGATTTCCACCGGGGACATGCTGCGAGCCGCAGTAAAAGCACAGACGCCCCTGGGTATCGCGGCCAAGAAGGTCATGGATGCAGGCGACCTTGTCTCCGACGATATTATCATCGGCCTTGTCAAAGAACGCATCAAACAGGACGATTGCACCAATGGTTTTCTGTTTGATGGCTTTCCTCGCACCATTGCTCAGGCAGATGCCATGAAAGATGCCGGTGTAACTTTGGATGCCGTCGTTGAGATTGATGTGGATCAGGAAGAGATCATCAAGCGCATGGGAGGACGACGAATTCATGAACCCTCGGGCCGAAGCTACCATGTGGAATATAACCCGCCAAAGGTAGCTAACACCGATGATGTTACCGGTGAGGCTCTCATACAACGCGATGATGATAAAGAGGAAACCGTGCGCTACCGCCTCAGCGTTTACGAAGAACAGACAGCGCCACTAAAATCCTACTACAGCCAATGGGCCGACACCGGCGATGCCGACGCACCCACGTATATTAAAATTGACGGCGTTGGAACCGTGGATAACATCCGGGATGCTATTTTCGATCGACTTGATACGGCTACAACAGCCTGAAAGAGCCCCCTTACCTTGTCAGTCAGGCAGTAGGCATTGCCTGACTGCCTGTAATGTTGCCTCCGGCTGTTCGCCCATCATCATATGACCACAATGGTCTATCACCGTCAGTTCAGCCTGCAGTAGCCCGGCCAGATTTCCGGCAGCTTTTAAAGGTGTCATGCGATCGTTGCGCCCGGCGATGATCGTACAGGGTGTATCTTGCAGAGACTGGGCCGCAGCTTCGCCTCCCTGATAGTCATTGCAAGCCTTGAGATCTGTGTATAAAACATCCGGCGCAGCTTTTTCCAGGAGCGCCATGGCCATGTTTTGCACACTGATTCCCGCCACCGGATTGTGCCCGAGTTGGGAGCCAAAGCTATGACTGAAAATGGCAATCATATCGACCGCCGCCTGACTGTTTGCGCAAGCTGCATCCAACAGCGGCTGCCCTACCGGCATAGGATAACCCGCACCAAACAACACAAGCTGCTCGACACGCTCAGGCTGCCGGGCAGCAGCCTCAACCACCAGTAAAGAACCCATGCTGTGACCACCGAAAATCACGTTACCCTCGGGCAATTCATGACTTGAGCTCAACACGTCAATCAGTCGCCACAGGTGTTCCGCCTGAGCTTCTATAGATGAAAGAGCCTTACCTTCAGAGGCACCATGCCCGGGTAAATCCGCAGCCACTACATTAAATCCGTGCCGTGCGAAATAACGCGCCAGCAGCACCCAGACAGTTCGGTCCATGCCAGCGCCGTGTTGCAACAGCAGGGTCCGTTGACCGGCCGTCCAGGGAACGCCACCCTGACCCACAAATATCTTTACACCATCAACCAGGACGTTCATGCGCGTGCTCGCTTCAATGCCTGCCGGAGATCGGAAAGCAAGTCATCAACAGACTCCAGCCCAATCGATAAACGAACCAGACCGGGAGAGATTCCAGCGCTGACAAGCGCCTCATCATCCATCCTTGAATGCGTTGTACTGGCGGGATGGATAACCAGCGATTTAGCATCACCAACGTTTGCCAGATGCGAGAACAGTTGCAGGTTTTCTATGAATGCGCTGCCGGCTTTGCGACCACCAGCAAGCTCAAAGCTAAATACCGCACCACAGCCCTTAGGCAACAATTCACGCGCCAGATCATAATCCGAATGCGTCTTGACAGAAGGATGGTGCACAGCCGATACGGCCTCGTGATCAGCCAGGAAATCAACCACACGCTGGGTATTACTGACATGACGGTCCATGCGCATAGGTAGCGTCTCGAGACCCTGCAACAAATGAAAGGCATTACCCGGTGACAAACTGGCACCAAAATCTCTCAAGCCTTCCTTGCGCGCTCGCATGATGTACGCAGCCGGGCCAAATTCTTCCACAAAATCCATACCGTGAAAGCCGTCATACGGTTCGGATATTTCCGGAAATCGCCCGGAGGCTTCCCAGTCAAATCTGCCACTGTCGACCAGCACACCACCCACAGCTACCCCATGACCACCCATGAACTTTGTCAGGGAATGCATAACGATATCAGCACCCAGAGTAATGGCTTTCATCAGGTATGGCGTTGTCAGCGTTGCATCGATCATCAGGGGTATTCCCGCTTCATGAGCGATGGCTGAAACCTTAGGGATGTCCAGAATCTCACAACGCGGGTTCGCCACAGTTTCGGCAAACAGAACGCGGGTTTCCGGCCGAATGGCAGCCGCAAATTCCTCTGGTTTCTGCGGGTCGACAAACGTTGTCTCGATTCCAAAACGACGCAAGGTATAGCTGAGTAGATTATGGGTGCCCCCGTAAAGCGCGCGCGAGGCCACTATGTGGCCACCTGCACCGACAATGGTTGTCAGGCCCAGGTGAATGGCCGCCATACCGCTAGCCGTGCATACCGCTCCCACTCCACCTTCCAGTGCCGCTACACGTTCCTCCAGAACGGCAACCGTCGGGTTTGAAATTCGTGAATAAACGTGCCCGGCGCGCGCCATATCAAACAACGATGATGCCTTGTCGCTATCATCAAACACATACGATGTGGTTTGATAGATTGGCGTCGCACGCGAACGTGTCTCGCTATCGGGCTGCTGACCGGCGTGAAGCGCCAGAGTGTCAAATCCTAGAAATCCTGCGCCTGCCATAAAGTAAAATCCCGAAAAAATAAATCCTGTGAGCTTGCTCAGCGTTAGAGCGATGTCTATGTAGCTCTACGCATGAGAAGGGAGTAATCAGGTAATGCCGAACTCATCCTCGCGTGCACGTTTTACCACATCGTAGTGCTCACTGAGTAGATCGCTCTTGGTAACAATGCCCAGAAGCTTTGGCCTTTTCTTGTTGCTACGTTCTACAACCGGAATAAACTCGTGCTGGTACTCAGCCATACTCTGGACTGCCGTGACAATATTGGTCATCGATGTAATTGCATAGTCAGCGCCCAACGCCACCTCGATAGCTTGTTTATCCATACCGTGCTCTATAGCCTGGGTAATGAGCAGGGATAGTGAGGCACTGCCCTTGAAGATATCTTCATTATCAACAAACACTGCCACTCGCTTTCTTTGCGCTCCCATTCTGGAACTCAATTCTCCAAGCGTCATGGCTTCTTTTACCAGTAAGTAGTCATCGCCGACAAGATCTTCCACACGGTGTGTCATCAACAGGCTGATATCCCGGCCACGCGAGAGATTGACATTACGGCGCGCAAGCTGCCAGCGAAAAAATGACCCATGTTCACCCGATTGCATCACGGTACTGGCAAACGCTGCCGCCGTCATGACACCCAGGGTAATGCCATAGTCGCGGGTTAATTCAAACACGATGAGAACGGTGGATATCGGTGCGCCCAGCAATGCCGAACCCATTGCAGCCATACCAATGGTTGCGTACACGCCCTGCTCGCTTAATTGCAAGCCGGTTAACGATGCCACCACCCAGAACAGGCCACCGAGCATCGCGCCCAGGAAAATAGCCGGGCCAAAAACACCACCGGCAAATCCGCTACCGATGGCAAGACAGACCACCCCGAGTTTTGCAAGAAGAAGGTACAGAAGCACCTCACTATCCAGTACCCCTCGCAACGCCAGCAACGTGCCTTCAAAACCGATGCCCAGTACCTGTGGCAATTGAGTCGCAACCAGCCCGATCAGGATCCCGGCCAGCGCTGGTTGAACCCAACGTGGCACACGCGAGCGTTTCCATAGTTGCTCAACGCCGCCTGTCAGCACCAACAGGCTTTTGGCAAGCAAAGCACCCATTACACCCAACGCAGCGAACAGTATTAACTCCCAATTGGATTCGATGGTGTGCGACAACAAAGGAAACAGCGCCTGGTTTCCCAGAAAATGATCACGCACCAGCATGGCCAGCATGGTGGCAATTACGATAGGTGCAAACACTCGAAGCGTGTAGTACCCCACGATTACTTCGAGTGCAAATATCACGGCAGCGAGCGGTGTATTGAACGAAACAGCCACTGCTGCTGCAGCCCCGCACCCCAACAACGCCAGCGATTGCTTGTGATCAAGATTTAACTTTTCGGCGATAAACGCACTGATAGATGCGCCGATATGAACTGCCGGGCCTTCCCGCCCAAGCGGCGCGCCAACGCCCAGCGACACACTCGCTGCAAACGCAGCACCGATACCCGAGCGAACCGGCATACGAGCGCTGTTCATTGCACAAGCCTCCATCACATCAGCAATACCGTGATATCGCCTGCCCGGTAGAAAATGCATGACGATACCCAGTATCAGCCCCCCGATGGCTGGCACGAGCACGACCTGCCAGTCGGGTCGCGCACTAATAATCTGGCTATAACGAATTTCCGACGCAGCGCCATAACCCACCCACTGAACCAGCAGAACCAGCTTTATCAACAGCAATGTCGACAGCCCTACAATTGCACCAATGAGTGCTGCAAGCAGAAAAAAAATAAGTCTGCGCCGCAGATTCAATCCGGAGCTCATGCTTTTGGCTGCTGGCTGGACGGGCACCACTGCGACTAAACCTGATTTTTATTGTTGGCGGCCGGCGGCCTTCGCCACGCCATCTTACAATGGTACGGCCATCCCGAGGCTCGCCTTTCGAAGGCTGGCCTTGTGTATGGGAGATATGGATTCACGGATACCCCAGGCTAAGCCAGCCCCATGGTACGTCGCGCAAACCTGTTCCGCAGCGGTGCAAGCGTATCAAGTGTCAGAAGGCCCAATGCGCGCATATGCGCAGGCAATGCTGCCTTGCCGCGGAAACCACGAGCCAGTAGATCAGTGAATCGTATCACCTGCTCCTGATCATCCTTGCGCTGTTGCACAAACTGCTCGAGCAACCCGATGGCGCCTGGGTCAGCGTTGGCATCAAGCTGCTGCCCAAGCAGAGTCTGGAGCTGAGCAACGTCACGCATGGCCAGGTTATACCCTTGACCACCGACTGGGTGTAGTAGACGGGCAGCGTTGCCTAGCAACACGGTACGAGGTGCCACTTGCTCTGTCGCCTCGATACGAATAAGCGGCGTCATAAAACGCGGGCCGACGGCCTCAAAACGCCCTGCTCGATGACCAAAACGTTTTTGCAGACGTTGTAAATACGCCGCATCACTCATGGCAGAAACATCTTCGCGATCGTCTGGCTCAAGACAGTCAACAAAGCTCATGTAGGGTCCCGGTCTGGGCAAGAGCGCCAGTGGTCCGCTTTCGGTGAAACGCTCGTAGGCGATGTTGTCATGCCTGTTCTGCACCTGGAGGTTTCCCAGCACAGCACATTGATCGTAGTCCACTTGCCGTGTATCGATACCAGCACTCGAGCGCACAACAGAAGATACGCCATCTGCTGCAATGAGCAATCGTGCACTGAGCGTGTTCTTCGCGTAATGAATCGTCACCAAATCATTCTCGTACACGACATTGTCGACTCGTGCAGAGGCGATATGCTGTACCGATGTATCGCTCAACTGTTGAAGCAAGACCTTGTTTAGTGTGCTGTTACTGACCACATAGCCAACCGCATCAACATTCAGATCGGAAGCTTGCAGTCGTGTCGAACCAAAGTATCCTTTGTGTGAGACATGTACTTGTTCAATCGGACAGGCATCATCAACGATCTTGCCCCAAAGTCCCTGCCGTTCAAACCAGGTTCGCGTGCCGCTACTTAATGCTGTACAACGTTGCGACAATGCCAATGAGGACTGCGGGTCAATGCCACTTGCGGCAGCACTTTTACCCGAGTTACCGGCATCCAGTAACGCAACAGACCAGCCCTGCTGCGACAGGACATGCGCCAGCGGTGTGCCCACAAGTCCTGCACCTACAATGGCTATATCGACATTGCTCATAGGTTTATGCACTCATGAACGTTTCGATGTCTTCGACGCCTTTGGGTACATCATCCGTAATGATTTCATATCCGTTTTTGGTTACCACCACATCATCTTCTATACGTATGCCGATGTTACGAAACGCTTTGGGAATCTTTCTGGAATTGCCGAGATAAAGCCCTGGCTCGACGGTGATAACCATACCGGGTTCCAGAACACGCCAATCACCGTTGATTCGATACTCACCCACATCATGAACATCCATACCCAGCCAATGCCCAGTTCGATGCATGTAATAGGGCTTATAGGCTTCCTCTTTGATCAGTTGAGGCAGCTTGCCTTTCAGCACACCGATATCACGCAATCCACGCGTTAGAACCTTAACGGCAGCTTCGTGCGGTTCGTTCCAGTGATTGCCCGGCTGTGTTTTCGCAATGGCAGCAAGCTGTGCTTCAAGCACGATGTTATAGAGCGTTTTCTGTGCCTTAGTAAATTTTCCATTGGCAGGGAAAGTTCGCGTAATGTCACCTGCATAATAGCCAAGCTCTGCACCTGAATCGACCAGCACGAGCTCGTTGTCATTGATGGTGTCGTTGTTCTCGGTATAGTGAAGAATGCAACCATTTGCGCCACTGCCAACAATAGGCAGGAAAGCATGTTCTGCTCCGTGTGACTTGTATTCCGATACAAGTATCGCTTCAAGCTCGTACTCACGCATACCCGGCTTAACCGACTTCATGACCTTGCAATGCGCAGCGGCGCTTAGCTTGGCGGCCTGCTTCATTTGCTGGATTTCGGCGCGACTCTTGAACAGACGCATTTCGTGCAAATGGTAATCCAGAGAAATGAAGGTATCCGGGTCGCCGCCATCACGACTTCGACTTGAACGTGCCTTGTTCAACCACCCAAGCACCTTGGCATCAAATGCCTGGTCTTTTCCCAGCGTGTGATAGACCGATTGCTTATTTTCAAGCAGCCCTGGCAGGATGTCATCGATATCACCTATCGGGAAGGCGTCATCTGCACCCAGGGCATCCGGCGCGTCCTCAACACCCAGGCGTCGACCTTGCCAGGTTTCCTTGAGCTCATCACGCTCGCGACAGAACATGATGTACTGACCGGCCTTACGGTTCGGAATCAGCACCATCAAGGCCTCCGGCTCGTCAAAGCCGCTAAGGTACAGGAGATTGTTGTCGGCCCGATAGCGATATTCGGTGTCACGACTACGCGTGCACTCACGCGCCGCGGGTATAAGCGCTATGGCGTTATCGCCCATAATACGCATCAACGCACGCCGGCGGCGTTTGAACTCGGCTGCCTGAGTCCTGGAAAACCGCTGGGTTCTGCTGCTGCCTTTTTTCACGATGGCTTTTCCTGCATGGTCGGGCTGATGGGCCTTAACTCTTCTAACACCAAAAGCACCCCGACACGCACATATTCCAGTAGTTCGACGTACATGGCTTCCTGATTTTCGGTACTGAGAATTTCACCATCGTCATTCGGCTGATCAGCAGGATCTGCAGCATCGATTGCCTGAAAATCTTCAATGATCTCGCGGGTGTCTTCGGGCAAAGGACGATTGCCGCGCTGGGCCATGGTCAGGCCTATACCGTACGTAAAACCTGCACAGAAATCACCCAGAGCACGTAATCTGTGGAGCACTGGCACATCATCCTCGGGCAAGGTGGGCTCGAACTCGAGGTCTGTATCATTCATCGCCGACAGCGTCTGTGTGAACCAGTCATCAAGCGACTTCAAGGGCGCTGCATTGCCAGCCACCTCGGCAGGCGACAAGGAGGCCGAATCCAGCACTTCCGTAAACCAGCGTGTCTTTGCTGCGGTACTTGGTTGAGCACACAACAATCCGCAACATAAACCATGCACCTCAGAGGCCGGCAGGGGAACGTTGAGTTGAGACAGCGAGCTGCCTATGTTCTGATGGGATATATTCAAAAAGGCGAGTTCCCCGAGATTGACCATGAAGTATACAATGCGTCAATCTATGTGCACACGGCAAAGGCGCATTTGAGCCGGTATTGAGGATATTGACCATGAGCAGCCCATCTCTACATGACGAATTCACCCGTCTGGAGACTCGCATGAGCGACCTGATAGGCCTGTGTTCCAAATTGCATCTGGAAAACCAGTCGCTGAAAAACCAGCAAGGCGATCTGGTGGAAGAACGCGCAAGGCTCATTGAGAAAAACGAGCTGGCCAGAAGCAAAGTGGAACAAATGATCCAGCGGTTAAAATCCATGGAGGCCAGCCTATGAACGACAATGATGGCAAAGCAGATCGTGTGACACCCATCAATGCTGGCCGCAGTACCAATGATCCGGCAAGCAGCCGCCCTGCCCGGCTGCGCATCCTCGACAAGGAAGTACAGATCGGCTGCAAACCCGGTGAAGAAGATGACCTGATGCAGGCAGCGGCTTATGTCGATAAGTCGATGCGTGACCTGCGCAAACGCAACACCACATCCAGCATAGAAAAAATAGCCATTGTCACAGCTATCAACACGGCTCATGCTTTGCTTAAGTCACGCTCTCAGGAAAGTGTTGACGAAACAGTTCTGGATCGAGTGACTGCTATTAATGACAAACTGGATCAGATACTGACGAATACTTCAGGCGATTCACAAGATAAGTCAGAATAGTCAGAAACAGGCCGCAGATTCATCAGTGGCACGTCAGGGTATGTGATCAATACCCTAACGTAACCGACCGAGTGTATCTTGCGTCTGCATGATCATGCTAGGCTCTAAGTCGTATCTTCTGCGGTGTTTGTTATTCGGTTGGGTATATCCCTTGAGCCTAATTTCTCACCCCGGGGATGGCCTGGTCACCGTTGTTGTGCATGTCCGTTACGGCGGAAAGCCTGATACAGTTCCAGCCGTCCCCACCTGAACCGATTGGTTCAAGGTAGCACACCAGAAACGGCATCGTGGTTGATACACTCACTCAACAACTGACACGCCAGAAGTCATTACCCCATGAGTGAGCAGCAAAGAGACCAACTCAGAAAAGAGCTTCGGCAAACACGAAACTCGCTAAGCGCCTCACAGGTGCAAAAGCGCTCTCATCACATCTGCGCGAACGCTGCAACGCTTGTATCCAACGCTGAGCGTATTGCGGGATACTACGCGTTTGGTGCTGAAGCAGACTTGGCAAGCTTGATGTCAAGCTTTGCACTGAGCAAGCAGTGCGCCTATGTTCCCATCGTGCTGCCCGAATTCCAAATGGAGTTTGCACCTGTCGATGATCAAACGCAGCTTGTGTTAAATCGCTACGGGATAAAAGAGCCTCAGGTTGATAGAACACTTTTCATAACTGCATCGCAGCTTGATGCTGTACTGGTGCCACTAGTCGGCTTTGACGAACAATGCAATCGTATGGGAATGGGTGGCGGTTACTATGATCGTTGTTTCGCACACCGTATGAATGCCGACAGCCCACCGGTACTCATAGGCGTCGCGTATGAAATGCAATGTGTAGCTACCGTGTACGAACAACCCTGGGACGTACCGCTGGATTTTGTTGTTACCGAATCCCGGATACTACAAAGACCACAGTAAATGCTTGCCCTCAACGCATCAGTTTTCTAATCGTCACGATAACGATTGAAAATAACTGAAGCCTCGCCGTATTTGTCAGGCTCATCACCGCTAGCTGCATTACTTCAGGAAAAATTATCTAAGAAACATGGCATACGCTTCATTGCCCGACTCTTCATCAACCTTGTATCCCAACTCCTCGATGAATTGTTCCATTTGTTGCTCCTCACCTTCAGGCAACGTCATGCCGACAAGCACACGTCCATAAGCTGCCCCGTGGTTGCGATAGTGAAACAAGGTGATATTCCAGCGTTTTCCCATGGCTGTGAGAAATGTGGCAAGCGCCCCCGGTCTTTCCGGAAAAGCGAATCGGTACAGCCTTTCACGAGGTAGTGCGGCATGTCCGCCTATCATGTGCCGCAGATGAAGTTTGGCGGTATCGTTGTGAGTCATATCCAACACGTGATAACCACCGTTTTTCAGATTTGTGATTAATTCATCACGCTCCGGTTTGCCACCGTCAACCACCACACCTGCAAAAACCTGGGCATTGTTTTCATCGCTGTATCGATAGTTGAATTCGGTGACACCTCGCTTGCCAAGGGTATTACAGAACCTGAGAAAACTACCGGGTTCCTCAGGTATGGTGACCGCCAGCAAAGCTTCCCGGCTTTCACCGATTTCCACGCGCTCTGCCACATGCCGAAGCCTGTCAAAATTGATGTTGGCACCGGAAGTTATTGCAATCAGGGCCTGATCAGTGATGCCACGCTCTTGCACATAACGCTTCATTCCGGCAACCGCCAATGCTCCAGCCGGTTCAGTCAGGGTACGCGTTTCATTGAAAACATCCTTGATGGCAGCCGACATCTCATCAACACTGACCAGTATCACTTCATCAAGAAATTCCGTGCAAACATCAAAGCAGTATTTTCCCACCTGCTTGACAGCAACACCATCAGCGAACAGGCCAACCTCGGGCAAAATAACACGCTCGTTAGCTTTCAGCGAATCATGCATCGACGCCGCATCGATAGGTTCAACACCGACGATTCTGACCTCTGGTCGCAAATACTTCATATAGGCGCTGACACCAGATGCCAGACCGCCTCCACCAACGGGAACAAACACAACGTCCAGATCGCCGGGATGCTGACGACACAATTCCACACCAACCGTACCTTGCCCGGCTATGGTGTTGGGATCGTCGAAGGGATGTATAAACGGAAAACCCCGCTCCTCGACCAGCGTGAGAGCATGGGCCAGCGCGGCATCGAAATCATCACCGTGCAGAATGACTTCGCCACCCAGACCACGCACCGAGTCTACTTTGATGCCAGGCGTTGTCTGTGGCATCACAATGACAGCACTGATCGCAAGCTTTCTGGCTGCTAACGCAACCCCCTGTGCGTGGTTGCCAGCTGAAGCGGCGACTACGCCTGCCACCGGCTGATCCTGTACAAGTTTGTAAATACGGTTAAAGGCACCACGACACTTGAACGAGAAAATACTCTGTTCGTCTTCGCGTTTCAGCCAGATCCGGTTATTCAAACGGCCAGACAACTGCGGAGCCTCGTGCAGGCGGGTCTCCACGGACACGTCATAGACGCGGGCCGACAGAATGCGTTTGATATACTCGTCGTGCAGCGGACTCATTAAGCGTGATTCAAATTGAGTTGACGTGAATGGGCCACAATGTACCCCGTTTGAGACACTTGTGCTTGAAGCCATGCCCTGTCTGCGAGTTCATCCAACCTGAGAATCTTAATAAATCATGCACCCGGGAAAAGAAGCGGCAGCTTTGGCAGCGCTTAAGTACGTCGAAGAAAATTCATTGTTAGGCGTTGGTACGGGCTCGACAGTCAATGTGTTCATCGAGGCGCTGGCAAAGTCTGGTATTCGCCTCGAAGGCTGTGTAGCCAGCTCGATTGCTACTGCTCAATTGCTGGAAAGCCACCATTTCAACGTCATGGATCTTAACCTGTCCGGGCAGCTTGAACTATACATTGACGGTGCTGATGAAGTTAACCCGGCGTTACACCTGATAAAAGGCGGTGGAGGTGCACTTACTCGCGAAAAAATCATCGCCAGTGCCAGTAACCGCTTCGTCTGCATTGCCGATAGCAGCAAAGAAGTCGATGTACTCGGACAATTTCCACTGCCAGTCGAGATTATTCCCATGGCACGCAGCTTTGTATCCCGCGAAATCGTGCGTCTCGGAGCAGACCCCGAATATCGTGAGGGGCCGCCCACGGACAATGGCAATGTCATTGTCGATTGCTATGGATTCAGCATCACCGACCCCGTCGCACTAGAGGCAGAACTAAACGCTATACCCGGTGTGGTCACCAACGGATTGTTTGCACGTCGTGCGGCCGATGCGCTAGTCGTCGGCTACGACGACGGGCACATCGAAACACGTGATGCCAGCGCGTAGCTAGCAGGCCAGAGCGCGCGCGGTAAGAGATTTAGAAACACACCGGGTCTTTCTCTTTCGATGGCGATCTGAACTCCGGATCAGGCGTGCTGCTGAGTGCTCTCAAGCACCGATATTGGTTTGGGGCTCGGGTTTTCTGCCTCCAACGGTAACTCTAGTGTTATGCGGGTACCGACGGCCAGATTACTTGCATGTACCTTCCCTGCATGCAAGTTGACAACTCTGGCCACCAAAGCCAGGCCCAGGCCGATACCTTTGTGCTCATGCGCCGAAGTTGCATCGCGTTTGAAGCGTGTGAATAACTGATCAAGCATCGCCGGATCGATACCGACACCCTGATCATCTATCATAAGCCTTGCATTATCGCCGACTGCTGATAAGGAAACAGTGACAACAGTGTCCTCCGGTGAGTACTTGATGGCGTTACCGACAATATTGGTAAATGCCCTTTCCAGGGATGCAGCATCACCCACAACCCAGAGTTCGTCATCGACTGTTTCGATATTAAATCGAATACGTTGATTACGTGCCTGCGGTAATAATTGATCCAGCGTATTGTCCAGTACCGCATTGAGCAGCAAAGGCTCAAAACGGGCCTCTGACAAACTATCCGCACGGGCAATGTGCAGCAGATCGTCCATCATGGAAAGACTGTTACTGATGTTCTGTTCGATCCTTGGATCGGCATCAGCCTCCAGCAAATACATTGCGGAGATTAAAGGTGAGCGTAGGTCGTGCGACAGATAGTCCACCATTTCAGCACGTGCCTTTTCAGCCGTACGGACCTCAGTGACATCAACAACACTCACCATAATCAATCGCTCCGACAGTTTTTCACCGACAGCGCGAAAGCTGACAATGCGTTCACTATCGTTTTCACGAAACGCAATCTGCCAGGGACGGCGTTTTAACATCAGATCACGAAAATGCCTGGCGTCTTCACCTGTGTGCGGTGTGCGACCCAGACAAGTCAGGAAATCCAGCAGGTCCCCACGTTCCTCGTAGCCGTTGACCAACTGATAAGTGAGCTCATTCGCACGTATACATTCACCTGCCGGATTCCACACTGCAAAACCCGATGGCGCCGCTGCCAGCATGGTGTCCGAAAAAATCTTATTGCTGCGCAACCACTCAAGCTGTTCACTCATTGTCAGAACGTTGGTTTGCAACCTTTCAATTGACCCGGCAAGAATAGTCGAGTGTTCACGCGCCCTCACTCTTGCCAAAGTGTCGACGTAGTCAGCTATCTGCCAGCCTATGGAATCATCACCAATGCGCATTTCGATAAGTAGCCCCCTGGAGGCAGGATATCGACGCACAAACACTCCGCTATTCTCAACCCAGCGATCATCTACTCCAGCGGGTAATAACTTAGACAGTGAGCAACCACCTTTGTACTGCTCTTTATCTATCGTAAATCGCCAACCTTCTATGGGAAGATGTCGTGATGCACTTGTAAAGAACTTTACCAGCGCATCATCATCATTGACCAGACGTTTGGGTACATGTACTGACGAGCGCTTCTGCTCCTGTTCAAGAAAAGAGTTAACGTACTGTAAACGGTGACGGCTCCAGAACAGATAGCTGACAAGCACAGGCACACTGGTAGCGAACGGCGGAAACCACAAATCAGCAAATTTGTATAACAGATAACTTATAAGTACCGGCACAAACGAACCAATAGCGGCACAAATCAATCCCGACTCAGGCGGTGCTCTGGAATACACCAGAAGCATGATCGGCAAAAGGCAAAAAGCCATCAATACTGCCAGATAAGCTGGTGCTTTGGTCACCATGGCTTCATCACGAAGCGCCGAGAATATATTCGCGTGAATCTCTACTCCGGCTACCGGTTGGTCCAGCGCAGATACCGGGGTAGGTACAACGTCACCTAGGCCGGTCGTGGTCATGCCAACAAATACGATGCGATCCCTGAGAAATTCGTGCGGTACATCACCACGAATAATGTCGGCTGCAGACAAGCGTGGAAACGCACCAGCTGCACCGTAGAATGGAATATAAACTTCGTTGTTCGTGGCCCAATGAGTATCAGAGTTATCATAGGGGACGACAGCTCCGGGAATTGGCTCTGGCATATGCCCGAGTGTTTCCAGCGCAGCAAGCGCTAATGAAGGCCAATGCGCGCGGTTAAGACCAGCCTTAAGATAGACACGACGCACGAGACCATCATCATCTATTGGCAGAAACACATGACCCAGATTATCGGTGTGACGGACTATATCCGGTTTGGGTAAAGATTCTATGGATATACGGCCACTACCGCGTTCTGTCAGTACAGGAAGCACGGACAACGGCAAAGAGCCTATTGCTTCGCCCAGACGGATATCATCAGCTCGATTTTCGGATGTCTCTGTATACAGAATATCGATTAGTACAATTCTGGCACCGTAATTCGCCAGTTGGTCCATGAGTTGCGCCTGGACAGTGCGTGGCCATGGCCAGCGTCCGAGTTCGTTGAGGCTTTGTGTATCTATCGCTGCTATGACGACATCGGAGGGCACTTCCCGCTGATCGTACCGTACCCAACTATCGTGGAGCAGCAAATCTACTTTACGGGTCGCATCGCTCCAGACGAGGACAAAGGTCAGTAGTATCAGCGTACAAAAAAAGACAAAAAGGCTGGTCAGCGTTACCCGACGTGATTGCCCGATGTTGCTCAGCTGTGCCTTGCCCATCGGTTAATGGGTGACTAAGCGTTGATGGATGTTACGACACACGCTGGGCTGCAATAACGAAGGATTTCACACATTACTACCTGTGTGTTCCTCAAGCCGGTACCCGTGCTGATAAATAGAGGTTAACTTCCAGCGCTCCGAAGCCAGGAGGTTCAGTTTTTTACGTAACCGGCTTGCATGGGTATCTACTGTCCGCGTATTAAGCTCTGCAGAGGTGCCCCACACAGTAGTAAGCAGGTGTTGGCGCGACAACACTCGGCCACGATTTCGAAAAAGGAACAGAGCAAGCTCATATTCTTTTTCTGTCAGTTTGATGATCTCGTCATTCAAACTGACCTGCCGGTTGGATGTATCAAATACATACGGAGGACACTCAAGCACTTCTGTTTCCGGCTGGGCACGCCTGGCCAGCGCATACAGGCGCGCAAGCAGCTCGTGTTGCCTGACAGGCTTCGCCAGGTAGTCATCTGCACCTGCCCTCAAGGCCGTGACAATATCTTCCTCTGCCTGCCTGGACGTTGCAAAAATAACCGGGATGTCGCTAGTGAGTGTTTTTCTGATCCACTGAAGAACATCAAGCCCCGTACTGCCACTTTCAAGCATCCAGTCGAGTACAACAACGTCATAGCTGTTTTTACGAAAGCCTCGCTGAAAGTCCTCCGCCGTGTGGAATACACCACAGTGATACCCACTGCTCTCAATCCATCGGCTGACCCGAGCGGCCTGCTCATGATTGTCTTCAAGCAAAGCTATCCGCAAATTTTGCTTATCGCTCATATATGGCACTTGTCCCTTTCATCACAATATGGATAACCTGACGCGCCTTCCTTCGCAAACGTTACCGCGCATGATAGCGGATTCGGCAGCTAATCAACTGGATTATGCATGAAAGAATTGGTTTAACGGCGTCAGCACGCTTATCGGGCTAGTCGGTACAGGGGACCATGGGATTAAAGTAGTGCCGACCACCCTCCATCTGGTGAATCATTTCGCATAATCTCTCCACTTCAGAAACATTATCCGCCAAATTAATGTCAGCCGTATTGATAATCAGGAGTGGCGTCTCGCTATAAGCGTGGAAATAGCGCTCGTACAGTGAACTCAACTGTTGCAGGTAGTTGCTGTCGATGCGTTGTTCGTGAGGAACCCCACGACGTTCGATTCGCTCAATGAGCCTTTCCAGAGGCGCTTGTAGATAAACCACCAGATCTGGCTTGGGCACATCTTTTACCTGTTTTTCGTAGAGCTGGGAGTACATCCACCATTCTGTATGATCGAGTGTAAGTTCTGCAAAAATGCGGTCCTTATCAAGCAGAAAATCTGCAACGATGGGTTGAATGGGTTTGACCACGGCAGGATTGTTTAACACCTTGAGCCGGGCGACCAGAAAATGTAATTGTGTATGCAGTGCGCTAGCACGCGGATCCTTATAGAAGGATTTCAGATAGGGATTGCTGGTTTCTGTATCACTGAGAAAGTGTGCCTTGAAATGCGTTGACAACTGTCTGGCCAACGTGGATTTCCCGACACCGATTGGACCTTCAATAGCGATGAACTGATATTTCATATAGTACAGTGTAGCTGCTAATCAAAGTTTTTCAGACACTTGTTCAGCGCTATGGCAGTGGCGCTAAAAACTTTCACCAGCATGATAGCTGTCAGCACGCGCACATTGCACGAGGTATGAAATATGCCATAAACCCGGGGTATGAATGAGATAGTCTAAAAAGCAATGCGCAAATGATTGAGCAACAGCTGCCGTTCGCGCTAGCCCCTATGATAACGCTGGATTCCATAGCGCTGGCAGTTATCCATCAAGTCGCTGACAGGACCAAGGCCCGGAATATTGAGAGTCTTGTCAAGCTCAGCCAATGGCCACAGTACGAATGATCGCTGTGCAATTCCAACGTGCGGAATAGTCAACTCCTCTGTGTTGATTTGTTGATCGCCAAACAGAAGAATATCCAGATCCAATGGCCTGGCTGTCCAGCGTTCTGTCGTCTGCACCCGCCCGTGATGCTTCTCTATCTGCTTCAACTCTGCAAGCAATTGTGCAGGCTCCAGTTCACACTGGAACGAACAGACGCTATTAAGATAATCGGGCTGATCCTGAGGCCCCATCGGGGCTGTTTCGTAAATTGAAGAGCTAACGATATTTGAGCAATCGGGTATCTGCTGAATATCCAATATGCCCTGAAGCACATGAGATTCACGATCGCCCAGGTTACTGCCAAGCGCGACAAACACCCGGCTCATGAGTTCTTGTGTGCAGAGCCTTTATCCCCGGAAGGCTTGCGTCTGCGTCGTCTACGCCGCTTTTTCTTGGAGGCTGCCGGACCAGCGGCACGGGGAATTGAGTCTTCACCGTCATCCTCGACCGCACTATCTGATGAGGATGACCAGATGTTGGGAGCAACGGGTCGCTTGGCAGCTGAGTCGGCTCGCTCCTCATCGGGCAAGGTTTGCACAGTGGTCCACCAGGCCGCACTACTTTGCAGACGATCGTCAATTGTTGCCCGCAAGCATAGAAAATCGTACGCTGCGCGAAACCGCCTATCTTCGATAAGCTTCAGCGCTCGCCCTCCACGCAGTTTCTCCAGACGCGGTTGCATCTGCCAGATCTCTTTCATCGGCCCTGAAAATCGCCTCGGAATCGAGATGATACGCAGCTGGACGGACAGCACGGAATCAGCCGCAGCCTGCAATGCCTCGTTAACAGGCATCCCTTTGCGAATATCCTGCAAGGCGTATTCTTCGACATCAGGCCACAACATGAAGGCGAGCAGATAAGCAGGGGTAATTGGCTTACCCACCGCAACCCGTTTATCCGTGTTGCTTAGTGCTGCATTCAGCATGCTTTCAAGTTCCGGCGCAGAGGCCTTGAGCCGTTTATCCAGTAGAGGAAACAGAAAGCGCAACAAATCATGCTCGCGGATCGATTGAAAACTCGTCAAGGCGTAGCCGCCCTGGAACAACTTGAGCACTTCTTCAAACAGGCGAGCTGGCGGCGTTGAGCGAAGCTCTTCAGCGATCGTCTCCATCGCCTTGAGTGTCTTGGTGTCGATTTCAAAATCGAGTTTGGCGGCTAATCTGACCGCTCTGAGAACACGCACAGGATCCTCGGCACAACGTGTCTGAGGATCTCCAATAAGACGAAATATGCCAGCATCCAGATCTTCCAGACCGCCAACGTAGTCTACGACCGAATCGTCGGCGATATTGTAGTAAAGGGCATTGACGGAGAAGTCACGGCGGTAGGCATCTTCCTCTATCGAGCCAAAAACGTTATCCCGCACTATGCGGCCAGCAGCACCAATCTCCCCGCCTTCGCCCTTGTTATGCGCAGCACGGAAAGTGGCCACTTCAATAATCTCCCGACCATATACAACATGCACTAGCCGAAATCTTCGACCGATGATGCGCGAGTTGCGAAAGAGCGAACGTATGGTTTCCGGACTGGCATCAGTGGCAACATCGAAATCCTTGGGCCTGAGTCCAACCAGAGCATCACGGACACCACCACCGACCAGATAGGCCGAATGCCCTGCCTCGTGCAGTTTATCCAGCACTTTCAACGCTGAACGCCCTATGGATTTGCGGGTAACTCCATGCTCACCCGCCGGTACAATAACCGGCTCACGACGCTTTTTCGATTTACGGTCCACCTGCTCGGTAGCACCGCCTGCCTGTTTGCCAGTGAGCAGCGATCGTCCTTTACTCATCGCGGATCGTGACAGTCCACCGAGTTTCTTTAACAATCCTTTCTCCGTGCTTTATTCATCTGAAGCAGTCTCAGGTGCGTCATTCTGGTTCTGGAACCGAATTATCTGGCGCCGTTGTTTTTTGGAGGGTCGACCATCTCCCGACAATCCCACACGTGCGATCGAGTCGCTACGCAAGCGATCGCGTAAAATCTGGCGCGCCTGGACACTTTCGGCGGTCTCTTCGTAAAGAGCCTGTGCCTCTGTTGCGGGACGTCGCTGATCATTTAGCCCCAGCACGGTCACATGAAACTCATAGGGTACTTTTTCGATGGTAATCTCATCACCAATCGCCACTAGTCTGGATGGTTTAATACGCTGCCCGCCAATACGCACGCGATTTTTGGCAATCGACTCACTGGCAACAGACCGGGTTTTAAAAAAACGCGCCGCCCATAACCACTTGTCTATACGTACCTTTTCAACCATTTAAACGAAACTGGATCTGTTCTTGATTCATTGATTTCTTCGGCAAGCGAATGCTTAGTCCGGAGGGTTTCATCACCATTCCAGAATAACGCAGGAATCACCCATGCAGTGCTATATCTATCGAAGCTCCGTTAAGGAAGGCCTTTATGTTTATCTTGCCGAAGAAGATGGCCTTGAAAAACTGCCTGCTCCCGTCATGAAACAACTCGGCGTACCGGAGTATGCCATGACCCTTGAGCTAAGCGCCGAGAAAAAACTCGGTCAGGAGGATGCCGGAACGGTTATAGAGAATCTTTCCCGGCAAGGCTTTCACCTTCAGATGCCTCGAGATATCGAACGGCAGCTGGAATCCATTGCCCTGGCTGCTACCCGTAATTTGCAATCAGGGGCCTGATCCAACGTCAGGCCGCAGGCCCGACGTCACTATCTGCCAAAACCCCGGCGAGGAGTATTTAAGGAACTGGAGTCGTTTGCAAAGGGCCTGTCTGTGATGAAAACCAGGCAGCCAGATCCGATATATCTTCATCTGATAACTGGGCTGCAAAGCCAGACATAATAGCGTTTTGCCGGGAACCGTCGCGATAGCTTTTCAGCGCATGTTCCAGGTAACTGGCATATTGCCCGGCAAGTATCGGGTTACTGGCAATAGTGGAAATTCCGTCTGCCCCATGACAGGCAGCACAGGTAGCCGCTTTTTGCTCACCGGCTGCAGGATCTCCGGCCAGTGCGTTATTTGCCGGTAGGACAGATGCCAACAGCAGGCAAGCTGCGATTTTTCTATTCATCATTTGTTTGATATACCTTGCGCTGCAAACCAGGCTGCAATGTCCTCAATGTCCTGATCACTCAACAATGCAGCGTTAGCCTGCATGGTTGGATGAGAACGTGTTTTGGCCCGATACGCCTGCAAGGCCGCAATCAGGTACTGCGAATGCTGCCCTGCTATGCGCGGAACATGATAAGTGGGGTAGGTATTTACATAGTGCTGGACGCCGTGACATCCTAGGCAGGTATGTGCCTTAGTCTCGCCTGCTGAGGCGTCGCCTTCAGCCTGTGCCACTGGAGCAGCGCCGACCACAAAGGCCATAGACGCTGTCAAAAACCCTGCCCGCACCAGGCGTGATACACCCATTGCACCTGTTGGTTCGCTGGCTGATCTCAAAAACTTGGATATCATTGAATAATCTGCACCAATTCGCTAATAACAACGGCGGAATCATGATCGACCCGCCGCAATTCTCCAATTCTAGCCGCTGAAACCCTTAGCGCCAACCGCTGATTGGTTTTATTCACATGTCTTGACGCTGCAAAGCAAGTCAGCTATCGACAGATCTAACCTATCCCTTCAGTGCAATGAACATATCGTTCATGCGTTTCACAAAGCCAGCACTGTCCTCAAGTTGTCCACCATCAGCTAGCAGAGCTTGATCCAGCAGCAGATGAGCCCAGTCCTTGAACCGTTCCTCGTCTTGCTCATTATCCATCAGATCGACAATGGGGTGCGTAGGATTGACTTCCAGCACCGGTTTTGTATTGGGAAGATCGTGACCGGCCTGCTTGAGCAATTGCTGCATATGCAGTGCCATATCATGCTCTCCCATGACCACACATGCTGGCGATGAGGTTAGCCGTGCGGAGACCTTTACATCACTGGTACTTTCGGACAATACCTCTTTGATCCGCTCGATCGTCGGGGCAACAGCTGCCGCCTTTTTCTCTTTCTCGGACTTCTGCTCATCTGACTCCTGCTCCCCACCTTCAATGGCAGACAGATCAAGATCTCCCTTGGCAATGGACACAAATGACTTGCCTTCGTATTCGAACAAATAGGACATCATCCATTCATCAACGCGATCATGCATCAGCAGCACTTCAATGCCCTTATCACGGAACACTTCAAGATGCGGGCTGTTCTTGGCGGCCGCATAGCTATCGGCAGTGATGTAGTAGATTTTTTCCTGACCAACATTCATACGCGCAATGTAGTCGTCCAGTCCCGTTAACTCGCCTTGGGCTTCCGAGTTGGTTGTATCAAAACGGTAGAGTTTCGCCACAGCCTCCTTGTTGGCAAAGTCCTCGCCAGGCGCTTCCTTTAGACAATTACCAAACTCTGTCCAGAAGGTTTCGTACTTTTCAGGCTCTTTCTCGGCCAGTTTTTCCATCAAGCCAATCACCCGTTTTACAGAGGCGCTGCGAATGGATTCGATGATCTTGTTGTTCTGCAATATCTCTCGTGAAACGTTCAGCGGCAAATCATTGCTATCTACCAGTCCTCGAACAAAACGCAGATATCGCGGCATCAACTTTTCTGCCTCGTCCATGATAAAAACGCGTTGTACGAACAGCTTGATGCCATTGCGCTGGTGGTTTCCATCGTAAAGATCGAAAGGCGCTTTTTTCGGGAGATAGAGTAATGAGGTGTACTCCTGATTACCCTCCACACGATTGTGCGCCCAGACCAGCGGGTCGTCGAAATCATTGCACACAGACTTGTAAAAACTCTGGTATTCCTCTTCGGTGATCTCGGATTTGGGACGCGTCCAGAGCGCCGAAGCATCGTTAACCTGCTCAAGCTTGGCAGGTTCCGGTATCGCAGCTTCCTCACCTTCCTCAGGCTCAGGTACAGGCGGTACCTCTCCAAGCATCATGATCGGGAATGTAATGTGATCGGAATATTTCTTGATGACTCCGCGCAACCTGTGCGCGTTGAGGAATTCGCTGCATTCGTCTTTGATATGAAGCGTAATTTGTGTTCCACGCTCAGCCTGTTCAACTTCTGCCAAGGTATACCCACCGCTAGCGTCAGACTCCCAGCGACTGCCAGCCGACGCCGGCTCGCCTGCCTTGCGGGTTGTCAGAACCACCTTTTCAGCGACGACAAAGGCTGAGTAGAAACCAACACCGAATTGACCGATCAGCTTTGCATCTGTTTTCTGGTCTCCGGTGAGCGATTCCAGAAACTGCTTGGTTCCGGATTTTGCAATGGTCCCGATATTGGCAACAACCTCTTCCCGGTTCATGCCAATACCGTTATCACTTACTGTGATGGTTTTCGCCTCTTCATCCACGGAGATGACCAGCTTTAGCTCGGTATCCTCTTCCAGCAGATTAGCGTCTGCGATAGATTCAAAACGCAGTTTGTCGCAGGCGTCAGATCCGTTGGATATAAGCTCGCGAAGAAATATTTCCTGGTTGCTGTACAGGGAATGGATCATCAACTGAAGCAGTTGATTGACCTCGGCCTGAAACACCATTTTTTCGCCAGTGGCTTCAGTATTTGCTTGTTCCTGGGATGTGTCGCTCATGCGCAATGTCTCCGACTACGTATCACCGTTACCCTCAAGGGCCAGTGCTGGGTGGTTAGATGATTGTTCTGGCTGTGGAATCGCAGAACCCGGGGCTGTAGGCAGCCGCAGTTGACAAGATCGGGATAGCTCAATGCAAAATCAAGGGTTCGCAGGCGTTCAGCGAACTGAAGATGATTGGGCCCGGGTTATCTTCCGCCGATTTTCCCTGACCGGATATCTGTTCCGGTGGCAGGCACACAAAAGCGCCAGCTAGCAGGGCTGGCGCTTTTGTGTCGATAGCCTATGACCAGACAAAAGATGCCTGGAAGCATGGCAATGCTTACAGTTTTTCCTTGATTCTGGCGGCACGACCAGTCAGGCCACGCAGATAGTAAAGCTTGGCGCGCCGAACATCCCCACGTCGCTTTACTTCAATACCGGCAACCAATGGGCTGTAGGTCTGGAAGATGCGCTCTACACCTTCTCCGTGAGACACCTTGCGAACCGTGAAGGCTGAGTTCAACCCTCTGTTACGCTTGGCAATGCATACACCTTCAAATGCCTGCAGACGCTCGCGATCACCTTCTCGAACGCGCACCTGCACGACCAAAGTGTCACCGGCGGCGAACGCAGGGACCTCTTTGCCCATTTGTTCGGCATTGATTTCGTCGATGATTTTACTCATGTTATTGCTCTTCTCTATTGCCTTAGACGGCGAGTCAAACTCCCTTGCGAGAGCTGCCAGCCTTGAGGCTTGTTAAAAAAACCTTGTCTTCTTCCGTCAGGTCTGCTGTTTCCAGCAACTCCGGACGGCATTCCCATGTCTTTACAAGTGCTTGCTGACGACGCCAGCAGGCGATAGCCCTATGATCACCCGATAACAAAACCTCTGGCACCTTAAGACCGTTGTAGTCTTCGGGCCGCGTGTAATGCGGGCAATCCAGCAATCCCGAGCTTCCGAAGGAATCTTCCTCCGCTGACAAGGGGTCACCTAGTACACCAGGCTCCAGACGGGTAACTGCATCAATTACCGCCAGAGCCGCAAATTCTCCACCACTGAGAACAAAATTGCCCAGTGAGATCTCAACATCGACAACTCTGCGTATCACTCGCTCGTCGATGCCTTCATATCTTCCAGATACCAACACCATTGACCCGCTTTGCTGCCATGAACGCGCCAAAGACTGGTCAAAGACCTTCCCTTGCGGAGAAAGATACACAATCTGCGGATCTCCATCCACTGCATCCCTGGCAGAGCCAATGGCCTGCTCCAGTGGTGCCGGTTTCATGACCATTCCGGGGCCACCCCCGAATGGTCTGTCATCTACTGTTCTATGTTTGTCCGAAGCCCAGTCCCTGGGATTCTCCAAATGAAGTTTCAGTTGACCGTTACTCTTCGCACGACCGATAACCCCATAGTTCAGAGCGTCATCAATCAATTCCGGAAACAACGTGACAACTCCTATGTGCACGCCTAGAAATCCGGATCCCAGTCGACCGTAATTACCCGTTTGTCCATATCAACCTCCCTGATAACATCCGGCACCAGCCATGGCACCAGTACTTCTCTACCTGCTTTCCCTTTCGATACATCTGATGAGGGTGAACTCTCACCTTCGCCAGACTGATCTCTTTCGTCCGTGACAACCATTACATCGTTTGCACCCGTCTCAAACAGACGACTGACCGGCCCGATCTCAATCCCGTCACAGGTTTGCACCAGCATCCCCGCAAGATCCGCCCAATAGTACTCTCCTGACGAGAGCTCTGGCATTGACGACCGGTCCACGGCAATCTTCGCCCCTATCAGCAGACTTGCTTCTTCTGGAGTGGACACACCTTCGATGTGTGCCACGATGGTCTTGCCTTGCGGGCGACCATCTACCACTTTTACTTGCCTCCAGCTGCCGGCTTGTTCTATCCACCAACCGGGGTAGGAGACGATATTTTCTCTCGGGTTGGTATCGGAATGAACCTTGACCCAACCTTTCAAACCTGAGACGCCAGTGATATGACCTAGCGCAATACGTTGGTTAGCCTTATCCACAAGAATGTTGCCCCGCAATTTTCAGAGCTTGATTCCACGGCGCCCGGGCGATCTGAGAAACAGCGCCGGTTCAGGCCGGATGCAGCCGAACTAGGCAGCAGCAGAAGCAGCGGCAGCAGACTTTCGGTAATCCTTGACGATCTTTTTGACGCTGTCGCTCATCTGAGCTCCAACACCAATCCAGTAGTCGATTCGCTCAATGTTCAATTGAACTTCCGTGGATTCTCCACGTGCGACCGGATTGTAGTAACCAAGGCGTTCGATGTAACGACCATCGCGGCGAGCGCGGCTATCAGTTGCAACGACGTGATAAAAAGGTTGCTTCTTGGCACCACCGCGTGACAGGCGAATTGTGACCATGGGGCTTGTTATTCCAGAAATAGGTTGTACAACGCTGATGCGCGTGCGCTCAGCCTGAGGGTAACTCCCAATGATACGCAATTTTCAGCACCACGCCAACTACCGGGCCACAAAAATTACCTCCACAGGAAGGAAAGTGTCTGGCCCGGGCTGCGAGAATTTGCGTTTACTGATACGCCAGAGAGCTGGCTAACCAGCGCTCTGACTCTTCCAGAGGCTCTCCGCGGCGAGCCACGTAGTCCGCAAGCTGATCGCGGGTGAGCTTGCCCAGACCAAAATAGCGACTCTGAGGATTAGCAAAGTAGAAGCCACTGACCGAGGATGCCGGCAGCATGGCCAGACTCTCCGTTATTTCAATTCCGGCATTTGCCACAGGGTCAAGCATTCGCCAGATCACCTCTTTCTGACGATGGTCCGGGTTGGCAGGATAGCCTGGCGCTGGACGAACTCCCTGGTATCGCTCCTTTATAAGCTCATCGTTATCGAGCGACTCGTCCTTGGCGTAACCCCAGTAGTGCGTGCGTACCTGCAAATGCAGATACTCCGCAAACGCCTCGGCAAGTCTGTCGGCCAGCGCCTTAGCCATGATGCTGCTGTACACATCGTTCTGCCGATCAAATTCATCTACCAGAGAATCCAGCCCCAGGCCTGCGGTTACCGCAAACATGCCGATGTAATCCTGTATCCCCAGATCCTGAGGTGCGGTGAAGTCGGCGAGACACAAATTCGGCCTGCCGTCTGGAAACACCCGCTGCTGACGCAGGCAGTGGATTATTTCCGCCGGCTCCTCACCAGCGGCTTCAGCGTACACCGCTATATCATCGGTACCGACGGTATTCGCTTCAAATAAACCAATCACCCCCTTTGCCGTAACCGCCTGACTGTCGACAAAGTGCTGAAGCATGGCTTGCGCATCGCGAAACAACGACTGGGCCTCTTCACCAACCGTCGGATCCTTAAGAATGCGTGGATACTTGCCGCGCAGCTCCCAGGCATGAAAAAACGGCGTCCAGTCTATGTAGTCCACCAGCGTTTTTAGTTCTACATTGTCTATGACAGTCACGCCCATGTGCGCTGGCCGGACTATAGGTGATGTCTGCCAGTCAATCTGCAGGCCGTTGCCTCGGGCCTTGTCGATATCCATGAGTTCAAGAGCGCTGGTCTTGTTGGCAAAACGTGTTCTGTATCGACCGTAGTCTTCTTCCAGCTCCGTCTCAAAGGCTGCTCGCTGCTCATCACTCAGCAATGAGCTTGCAACCTGAACACAGCGCGACGCATCGACAACGTGCACCACTGGCTGCTGATAGCTATCGCTGATTTTTACCGCTGTATGCATGCGCGATGTTGTCGCTCCACCAATGAGCAAAGGCACCTCGAAAGACTCGCGTTGCAATTCCTTGGCAACGTGCACCATCTCCTCCAGCGAGGGTGTGATAAGCCCGGATAAACCGATGAGATCCACCTCGTGATCTTTAGCTTCCTGCAATATCCGGCTTGCCGGCACCATGACACCCAGATCTATGATTTCGTACCCATTGCACTGAAGAACAACCCCAACAATGTTCTTGCCGATGTCATGAACATCACCTTTAACCGTTGCCATGAGTACCTTGCCAGCGCTTCTGGAACCATCTGCATCCTTTTCCATATAGGGCAACAAATGGGCAACGGCTTTTTTCATGACTCGCGCTGATTTAACCACTTGTGGCAGGAACATCTTGCCAGCACCAAAGAGGTCACCGACATGGTTCATACCATCCATCAAAGGCCCTTCAATGACATCGAGAGGCTTATCCATGGCCAGACGGGCCTCCTCCACGTCTTGCTCGATATGACTATCAATACCCTTGACCAATGCGTGTTCGAGCCGTTGCGACACCGGCAGCTCACGCCACAGATCAACTTGTTTCTCTGCCACCTGTTGGGTATCCCGATAGCTATCGGCAAGATCGATGAGATTATCAGTAGCCTGATCGGTGCGTGCAAAGACGGCATCGGTTACGGCTTCGCGAAGCTCTTCGGGCAGCTCTTCCATAACGGCAAGCTGCCCGGCATTAACGATGCCCATGCTCATGCCTGCCTGTATGGCATGGTAAAGGAACACCGCATGGATAGCTTCACGCACGGTGTTGTTACCCCGGAACGAGAAAGAGACATTAGACACACCACCGCTGATCTGAACCTCAGGCATCGCCGCATGGATTTGCCGGGTAGCTTCTATGAAGGCAATTCCGTACTCGTTGTGCTCGTCGATACCAGTGGCGATAGCAAAAATATTAGGATCAAAAATGATGTCGCGAGGATCGAAGTCCAGCTCTTGCCTGAGAAGGTCGTAGGCTCTCTGGCAAATGGAGACTTTTCTTTCGACGGTGTCAGCCTGCCCTTCCTCATCGAAAGCCATCACCACGATCGCCGCACCATATCGTTGCGCAAGCCTGGCCTGACGCAGAAACTCCTCCTCACCCTCTTTCATGCTGATGGAGTTAATGACGCACTTACCTTGCAAACAATGCAAGCCTGCCTCAATCACCGACCACTTGGAAGAATCAATCATAACCGGCACCCGGCAGATGTCCGGCTCTGCGGCAATCAGGTGCAGAAATCGCTGCATGACCGCAGCTGAATCGAGCAGCCCCTCATCCATATTGACATCAATAACCTGAGCTCCATCGTCAACCTGTTGCCTGGCAACATCCAGCGCTTCTTCATACTGCTGCTCTTTGATAAGACGCAAAAACTTTGCAGAACCCGTAACGTTGGTTCTCTCACCGACGTTGACGAACAGTGAGTCTTCAGTGATGTTAAACGGCTCAAGCCCGGACAGTCTGCACGCACCTGTCACATCCGGCACGCCACGAGGACTTGCCTGTTCGACGATGGCCGCAAAGGCAGCAATATGCTCAGGCGTGGTGCCGCAGCATCCACCCACCATGTTGATGTAACCACCCTGAACCCAATCAGCTATTTCCTCAGCCATCTGCTCCGGTGTCTCATCGTAGCCACCGAATGCATTGGGCAATCCGGCGTTGGGGTGCACACTGACAAACGTATCTGCAATGGTCGCCAGCTCCTGCACGTGCTCGCGAAGCTGCGCAGGACCCAACGCACAATTAAGTCCGATAAACAACGGCTTGGCGTGACGTACGGAGTTCCAGAAGGCTTCAAGCGTCTGTCCGGACAACGTGCGGCCGGATGCATCGGTAATGGTTCCGGAGATTGCAATCGGCAGTGTTATGCCGCGATCGTCGAAGACGCGCTGTACCGCGAAAATCGCGGCTTTGGCATTGAGTGTATCGAAGATGGTTTCGATCAGAATAATGTCAACGCCACCCTCTATGAGCGCATCACACGCCTCGTAGTAACAGGTATCCAGATCGCTGAAGGTAATATTGCGAAAGCCGGGATCTTCTACATCAGGGGACAAGGAAGCCGTCCGGTTAGTCGGACCAATGACACCTGCTACGAAACGTGGCTTGTCAGGGGTTTCAGAGCTGGCCTTATCGGCGGCTTGCCGCGCAAGCGTGGCGCTTGTGATATTCAGCTCCCGAACAAGCTCCTGCATCTCGTAATCCGCCATCGAGATACTGTTTGCGTTGAACGTATTGGTTTCAATGACGTCTGCACCAGCGTCCAGAAAGCTCTCATGAATACCCCGAATCAGATCCGGGTGAGTCAAGGAAAGTAGATCATTATTACCCTTTAAATCCACCGACCAACTCGTGAAACGCTCCCCCCTGAAATCGGCCTCTGTCAAGGGATGGCCTTGAATCATCGTGCCCATTGCGCCATCCAGAACCAGCACTCTTTCGGCCAGGAGAGCGCGCAACTGGCGCTCAACTTCGCTGCTTTTCACCACACTCATACCAATGCTACTCAGAGGTTTATTATCACACTCATATAAACATATATTTATATCAACATGAAATAATTATTACCAATCTACCAGCACAATTGTTTTACTAGACGAAAATCTGACACGCCATAGCCGCATTTTTCGGGGATATTGACGAGCGTTGACCGATTTTTTGACGCCTGTGGCGATGTTGTGTCAAAAAATCGGAAATGCAAATTTCCGATCACAGCTGCCACAATTTACGCATCGCGAAACGGTAACTAACATGCATCATTGTTGTGGACTGCATCACAAACAAAAATGTAACTCCGGAACAAAAATGCCGGAATATTGACTGAGTCAGCTTAATTCCAGTTTTCCGTGCCATGTAACATGTTCAAGTAACAGAAAATTCCCAAAATCCACCCTAGTTCACAATTGAGGCACGATACCTGCGAATTAACCCTCACCGACTGAAGCCTGTCTTTGTGGATTTAGTAATCCGATGTGGTCTCACTGAAATGGAAGCGCGTTATGGGAATTAGAAACAAGCTTGTACTCTGCCTGCTGGCAGTTTTGTTTCCGCTAGTAGCAGTAGCAATGTTTGCCACTCACCTTTTTGAAAGGCAGATGACAGAACGGACAATGGCTGCTCTGGCCAATACCCAGCGACTGGAAGCCGCGCGCATTGAACAGATTCTGGACGGTTATGCCAATCACGCGCGCAGTCTGGCGGCCGGCGCGCACGTTCGCGAGTTCTTTGCATCCCTGCATGATTATCACAACACGGATGCAACCGAAGGCCTGGACGAGCATGCCCAGACAACAGTGATTGGCGGCCTTGACGGGTTTGCCATCATTGATCCCGAGACTCAGTGGCCACTGCAACAACTAGCGCTGGCACTGCAACGCAAAGCAGGCATTATTGGATCGTCAATCGTTGAGCTCCAGCTGGTCAACAGAGAGGGCGAGACGATGGGTGAAACCATGGGCTTCACCTGGATCCCGACAGATCCTAAACTCATCGAGCGCTCCATGCGCACGGTCAAAACACACTTCGGTGATGCGTTCATCAGCCTTGACGAACAACAACGCCTGGGAATTGTTTCACCAGTCATGAGCCGCAATGGCGAGGTTGTCGGCGCGCTTGTCATGGAATCCAGACTGTCGCCAATTATCAACCTGATATCCAAACATGAAGATATGGGCAGAAGCATCGAAGCTCACATCGCTCAACCCACGCCGGAAGCAGATGCGCAATTCATCACGCCACTGCGCTTTGATCGTACGGCGGCGTTCAACAAGGTTGTACCTGAAAGTCGTGGACTGGCCGTAAACCTGGCATTGCGATCACCGGAAAGCCAGGTCATCAAGGCACTGGACTATCGTGGCGTGGAGTCGTATCTATCCTTCCAAACGATTCCAGAAACGGGCTGGGGGCTCATTGTCAAGATCGATGTCGAGGAAACACATGCTCCTGTCATCAAGCTGAGAACCCTGCTGGGATGGGCAACGGCTGCATCTATCGGATTTATTGCGCTGATCTACCTGTTCTTTCTTGTACCTGTTGCACGGAGACTGAACAAAGCTGCCGCTGCCGCTCGCCAGATCATGGACGGCAATCTTTCCGCGCGACTGGTCGATCATAGCAACGACGAAATAACTGAGCTGGCTTCAAGTATCAACTTACTGGCACGCGATCTCGAAGACGATCAGAAAAAGCGTTCCGAAATTGAAGCTCGTTTGCGCCATCAGGCGTTGCACGATGAGTTAACAGGCCTGTTGAATCGAAAACACGCGAACAAAGTGATCGATCAACTGACTGAAGATCGTGAGCAGGAACACTCTGTGATGTTTCTTGATCTTAACGGGTTCAAAGACGTCAACGACTTTTATGGACACGCCGCTGGTGATGATGTACTCAAAGAGATTGCAACGAGACTGTCTGCACAGGTCCCCGAAGGCAGCACACTGGCACGTTGGGGCGGCGATGAATTTGTCGTTATTCTGCCAGGCGCAAATGAAGCCGAAGCCACAGATTTCGCATTAACACTGCACAACGTTTTCGATGAGCCTGTTGACAGTAGCGAAGGGCGGCACTCTATCAGCTGTAGTATCGGTCTTGCTACCGCCAATAAGGAGGTGTCATTGGCCGATGCTCTGGTTGAGGCTGACTCACTCATGTACGAACAGAAGAAGCGCCAGCGATTCCACCGCACCAAAGGTGGAATGGCAACCCGTAGCGTAGAGCGCGCGATAGCAGAGAAACGTATGGAGATGTGGTTCCAGCCCATCGTACGCCTGCAACGCCCGGGCAACTATGCGCTTGTGGGTGCAGATACAGATTTACGTATGCGTAGCGGCCAGGGTGGCTATATACTCTCCAAAGAGTTCATGCGCGAGCTCAAAGATGCAAAAGTTCTGCGTGAGCTGGACAACCGTACCGTCGAACTAGCCCTGCAAGCGCTGCGTCGCTGGAATCTTGCGGGTATCGTGGACGAGCGGTTTCGTCTTTCCATAAAATTATCCGAACAGACCTTAAATGACCCGGCCTTCCCTATTCTGCTGGAGCACATGCTTGTTAGTCTGGGAGTATTGCCAACACAGATTCAACTCGAATTTCCAACCAATGGACGAGCGATCAACGAAACGGCGCTAGCACAACTACGCGACCTGGATATTCCAGTAGCACTTGATGGTGTAGATACTGAACCTAACCTGCTTCGCCATGTACCTGTTACCCAACCTGCCGTGGCCATCATCGGAATGCCATTCCTGGACGATACTGTGGTAATACCACACCTGATGAACACCTGTAAGGATATGCAAGTTGAAGTTATGGCACGCAACGTCGACGACCGGGAACAACTATCGAAGCTGCACGCATTAGGTGTCACTCAATTTCAAGGCAGCCTGTTTGAGCAACCGGTAAAAGCTGTCGACTTTGTGAGCCGCTGGGGACAAACCAGACTGACAGGTCTTGGACAAGCCATGACGCAAACTGCCGGTTTACGACTGGCGGGTTGACCATTTAGTCTACGGCTAAATGCTGCCCCGTTTCCAGGCTTCATAGTAGTAACGAGAACCTTCGAATGGTGTGTAACCCGGCTGATAACGGAAACGCGTACCGTTGATGGCAGAGGCAGGAATGGTAAATCTTACCTTTGTCATTCCTTCGTCTTCTACTACTTGACCGCGGTAGGTTGGGTCGACACCTGCCGCTATCCGGTTTGATGCGGCCCCGATACGCAAAATAAAACGCCCGGGTACATCGATGTCATCTTGTGACGTGCTTTTCTCACTCGATGCGTTTTCATTGGCCTCAAAAGGCGAAAGCGTTGCCGTTACGATGATTTGACCCGTTTGTTCCTCCCGCTTAATAACAATGTCGGTAAATATCGGGAACTTCGCTTGATTGACAGATGCATGCAGGTCCTCCATCTGAGTACGCCACTGCTCATTGACCACATCCAGATCACAGTCAATATGGCCTGCCGTGTCCCTCCAGAATATTGAGGCGGGCAGATCCTTTACGGCATTTTCCCGACCCGCCGCCCGAAGAAAGTCCCCCATGGCCGGCTCACCGCAGGTGCTCACAAACGCGCGAGTCCATAGATCACCCAAGCTATAATGCAACTCTGGGTCGAAGCGCTGACTGAAGCCCGCTTCATCGGTTAAATCATCAAACTCGATATTCTGGCGCTTCCACGAAATGGCGGCCAACTGCCAGTTACTGTCCCGACGGGCCTCCTCTGGCACCACTTGAAAGGATGTATATTGAGCCATGCCCTCGATAAAAAATTTCACGGCTGAGTAGTTGTGCGCCAAAGCCCGATCAGATTCCACAGCCTGCAGTACATGGGTAGTCTCATGACTAAGCACGCGACGCTGGGAAACATCAGCCTCAAATGCATTCAGGTCCATCTGGATTTTTTTCCAGGTAGCCAGCCCGGCAGCGTGCTCACTCTGGGCAGATAGATCGACCCGTATGTTCGATAACTGTTCTACCCCAAGTAGATCTGCCAGTGCAGCATAATCATCTTCCGCATGTTTCAGGATGTACTGAACGGTATCTTCACGAGCAGCAGGATATACAAACCGGTAGTGTTCAGTAGTGGCGACTCGCAGCTCTGCCGATCCTGTACTTCCCGTTCCTACCCCAACCCTGTAAACAAGTATCGCTGCCAGTATCAAAAAACCGGTTACGCTGAGTAATGCACGAAAGACTTTCAAGCCGCGGGTTTGCGGCTTTCCACCTGAAACACTGGACTCTGTGCGACTCCATAGCAGGTAGGCAACAAACAGCATGGCAACGGCAATGCCCGTGTGGATAGACAAGGCGCGCGTGTTGACGATCAGGTTCGAGCCATCATACTCGTTAGTCAATAACGTAAAAATACTCCAAACGCCAGATGTACCCAGCGCACTCTCCGCCCACATCAGCAACAGCAGATAGATTGTATAGATAACAAGCCCTACGGTACGAAACCAGGACAGCAAAATACCGTGAGATAAAATGATGAATGCAACCAGGCAGTCCCGCCACAACAACGTTAACCAGACCTGCGAGTAAAAGCGCCCACCAATGGATTCAGGATTGGTTGCAAGCATGGCAGCATCAATACTGTAGCTGAGTAAATTTATGAGACACAGCAACCCCCAGGCTGCAAGTACTTTTGCGAGGAACACCGATCGGTGCGTCACTGGTAAAGCGCGCAGAAAGTCTATTGTGGCGTCGTCATGCTCTCTGGGAAACAGGCTATAGGCTGTTACCAGGGCAATCAATGCACTGAATATAACGATTGATGCGCTGCTGTTGTAATCGCAATACCCTTCACACCAACTTGAGAACGTCTGTTCATCAAAGCGCTCGGTGGCAAACTGAATGGCATAGTTCAGCACCAGCACGGCAACCCAGAGACAGGCAATCGGAAAAAGCTGGCGACCTTCCTTTATGAAAAGTCTTAGCATGTATTACAGGCTCCCTGGCCAACAAGCTTGCATGAATGAATCACGGAATGTACACACGCTGCGCATGCAATCTGACCGGCTGATGAAACAATGATTTTTCGTAGTCAAGTGCGACGAAAACCCGATCACCCGATGTGTACACACTGTTTACACTATGGGCAACAGTATCAATCTGACAGCTAGTGATGTCTTCATAATCATCGGGCACATCAAACTCTGTATCAAACGGTCCGATATAATCGTGCTTCATGATACAGCTGCCCTCCAGAGAATCCAGATTGTCGCGCTGTCCGGAGACCTTGTCTGGGGCAAGCTCATAGGCTGCCTGCAACGATCTGACGCCCGATGAGTCAGTTTGAGTTATCACACGAGCGTCCACCGCGGGCACCGATTGCAGAAAGCGCTGAACACCCGCATTATTACGTTGCTCTTCAAGCCATTGTTGCCAGCCAGCATGAAACTCTTTTATTGGCATACCGACGATAGACTCGATACGCGACCCCACGGACTGGGGCTGATCTTTCAGGGAAGCCATGACGGTGGAGCCTGCTGGATGAGTCAGAAACTCATTGGCCAGCATGACAACCGAATCCCTGTCCGCTGTCTCTTCCAGGTATGTCATTGCGGCCCATGCAAGCGCTTCGGCACTGGGATAGGAGAATCTGTCTGCAATCAGTTGCCAGCGTTCTATCAATTGCACAGCGCCGTTATCGCGCTCCAGTGTTAGCAATGCGCGCGCAACCAGTTCATTACGGTGTTGCGGATTGAGCGCATTGGTACCCTGCTCGACCCACCAGCGTGTAAAACCATCAAGAACCCAGTGATACGGTTCAAAGACACTGCGGTTATTGGTCTGTGCGCTAAGCACACCATGCATGACTACCGAGTCGAAAACTGCATCGTCGTAACTCTCATGCTCCAACCAGTTTGCGGTAATGAATACGCCATCACGGGTGGCATAATCGATGTCATGTTTTTCACGACTGGGAGATAATACAAGTCGCACAGTGGGTAAGGCAGGCAATGCCAGTGTTGCCTGCAAGGTGGAAAGTGAGCTGGAAATTCGTTCTGCGAGTGTCGACGCTGAATCCTCGTACTGCTCATCAATGTACAGCACAGAAACTTCAGGATCAGTCAGCCTTATCACGTTGGCATTGGAAAAACTGATGGGGTCCCGATGGTTTTCTTCCATAAGCGTAGATGCCAGTGCAAGTCCGGAAGCTGCCAGCACCCCCAGCGCGACGTAATCACGTCTGGTCATGGGTTTGGCTAAACGCTCGATAACCGATCCTTCGCCCAGACGAGTTAACAAAAAACCGGCCAGGGTAAAGGCAAGCGACAATGACAGGGTTAAACCCATGTCTTTCCATGGAATGATGTCACGTTCATAGACAAAAAGCTGATTGTCTATCAGTGCCATGGGGGCAAATCGTGAAGCGTCTAGCCCGGGATAGTAGGCTAATACAGCAACAACAGCCGCAGTAACCAGATACAAAGCGATACGCAGGTATCCACACAGGCTGAAACAGAAGACCACGCTCCAGTACAGCGATACCATGACCCATGTCTTGGCAAGAATCAATGCCAGATATTCCGGCGTGACATCATCTGCGATACCTGCCTTCTGCCCCGCCAAAAGCACCATAACCGTCGCCAGCAGGGAGATATAGCCGAAACCCAGAAGGTACTTCAAGATCAAAGGCAAAACGTTACCCACCGGCAACGCTTCAACAAACAGACGTGTACCACTGAGATACTCGTTTACTACAAGTCTGTTACCGACGATTAACGCTATGAGTGGAAGAAACGTAATCAGTGAAAAACGTACAATCTCGAATGCACTCATGCTGTAGGCCGCTACGGAATTCTGCGCCAGCAACAACAGCACAACGACCAGACAACCCGCGCCCAGGAGTACCGCTGCCGCACGATGCTCACGCATATCCTTTGCCAGCAGTGAGTAAATGACCATGGCTACGTCTGCGATACGATGGCGATGAACACGTCTTCAAGCGACATGGATTCGTGCTGCCACCCCGGGTTTAGCAAGATCTCGTGAGAGGCCAGCGACTCTTCGGCAAACTGCATTGTGATGAGTTGCCTGCCGCGACGTTCGCCCTCATGCAACACTCGCAATCTTTGTCGGGCAAATTCTCCCGGTAGCGAACCGGGCGTGTAGTCTCGACTGTCTATTGACCAGGTACCGATGCTATTGCGCAACGGGTCCAACTCGCCTTCGTACATGGTCAGACCGGCTTCGACAATTCCTATGCGGTCAGCGATGGCTTCTATCTCATCGATAAGATGCGTTGAAAAGAACGTTGTTGCCCCATCTTTCGCGGTCTGCTCACGAACCAGATCCAGAAACTCTCGCCGGGCTACGGGATCCATACCGGCCGTCGGTTCGTCCAGTATCAACAGCTCTGGACGGGTAGCAAGTGCCAGTGTCAGCGCAAGCTTGGCTTTCATACCACCCGAGAATGTGCCGATACGACGTTTTGGAGGCAAACTGAAATCATCAAGAAGCTGACGATAACGAATCTCATCCCATTGTGGATAAAAGCCTTTTACAAATCGCGAGATAACGTTTGGAGACATCCAGGGATACATGTTCTGATCTTGCGCAACATAGCCAATCCGCTGACGCATACTGATGAGATTGGCGTGCAGAGGTTGTCCAAACACCTCGATAGTCCCCGCATCTACCCGGGTAATACCCATGATCATGCGAATAGCTGTGGATTTGCCAGCACCATTACGACCAAGAAAACCGAACACCTCACCACGCTTCACCGACAAGCTGAGACCGTCCAGCACTTTCAGGGAACCATAGGATTTTCGTAGCGATTGCAGTTCCAGCACAGACGGTGCAGAAATAGTGTCGGCAAATGGTTCGATTAAGGGTCTGAGCGAGTCGGTCATTAACGCGATTCTGACAAAGTTCCAGAGATCATTATATTACGTAAACCCGATGACTTCGTACTTTGCTTTGAGAATAGAAAATTGTCTATCCGCAAACGGACCAGTCCCGACAGAGCCTGCCAGCATTTCCAGTATGGAGTCATTCACTTTTGCCCACGCATGGCCTGCTCCAGTTCGGCTTGAATTTCAATGGCAAGCCGAATGTATTCAGGATTTTTCGACACGGGAATATCTGGATCGAAAACAGCAGCCAGTTTACGGATGCCTTCCACGTCTTTATCCGCATACATGGCAACCGCATCCAATGCTTGTTGCTCCGTGAACCCCAAAGCCTGTAAGGAATATCTTCCTGAACGCAGTGCACTGTCAAAAGTCTCGCGCACGATATCATTGGTGCCAGACTGATAGAGCTGATAAACATGCCGACGATCGTAAGCTCGTGCAACAATATGAATATCGGGGCGTTCGCGACGGGCATGTGCAATGAGCTTGAGCGCTTGCTCTTTATCATCAATAGCGACTACCAGAAGCTTCGCTTTCTGGAGTCCGGCCGCATGCAGTAAATCAGGGCGGGAAGCATCACCGTAAAACGTTTTGACGTTGAACGCACGCATATTATCCACAAGCTCTGCATGCCGGTCGAGCACAATGGTTTCGAAACCGTTCGACAACAACAAGCGATTGATCACTTGCCCGAAGCGACCGTGACCTGCAATGATGGCAACACCTTGTTCTGAAATTTCGTCATCTTCGCGGCACTGTGCCTGTATGTATCTGGGCTGCACGAATTTTTCAAAAAATATGAACAGCAACGGAGTAAGCAGCATGGACAACGCTACCACCAGTAACAAGGTGCGCGACAAAGGCTCATCCATGGCGTACGACTGCAGACAGAACGAGATAAGAACAAAACCAAATTCACCCACTTGAGCAAGGGCCAGAAACAATAGCCATCGATCTGCGCCTTTCAACTTGAATACGACCGCTAACAATAAAAGCACCAAGGCCTTTATTCCCATAACCGCAAATGTGAGTCCGATAACGAGCAGCCATTGATCTGCCAGGACCGCAAAATTGACACCTGCTCCTACCGTGATAAAAAACAATCCGAGCAACAATCCCTTGAACGGCTCGATATCACTCTCCAGCTCATGTCTGTACTCACTGGTGGCCAGAACAACGCCTGCCAGAAAGGTCCCCAATGCTGGAGAGAGTCCTACCGCTGTCATGAGAAGCGCGATACCAATCACCAGCACAAGAGCCGTTGCAGTAAACATCTCCCGCAACCCTGACGCTGCAATAAAACGGAACAAGGGTGTGGATAGAAAATGACCACCGACGATAACCGCCGCAACTGCCCCGAGTGTTATCAACGCTCTCTGCCACCCGGCCATACCCGCTATATACCCGGTGTCTGCAGCATGAGATGACGACGCGTCAGAGCCGGCTGCATGCAAAAGTTCACTAGCGCCAATACCGGATTGACTGAATTCGGGCAGGGCCAACAGCGGGATGATGGCAAGCATGGGTATTACCGCAATATCTTGAGCCAGCAGTACTGAAAAACTGGCCTCCCCTCCCGGGCTCTTGAGTAACCCTTTTTCACCCAGTGTCTGCAATACAATCGCTGTTGATGACAAGGCAAACACGAAGGATACGGCCAACGCCGTCGGCCAACTTAGCCCCAGAACGATACCGCCTACGGTTATGGCTGCAACCGTCAGTACGACCTGCATACCACCCAGACCAAAGAGCTGACCACGCATAGACCACAAGGCGCGTGGCTCAAGCTCCAGCCCGACAATGAACAGCATCATGACAACGCCGAACTCGGCAAAATGCTGAACGTCAGCAGTCTCGTTGCCGACGATTCCCATTAAAGGTCCGATAATGACACCGGCAATCAGATATCCCAGAACCGAGCCAAGCCCCAGACGCTTGGCAATGGGTACCGCAATGACTGCAGCCAGCAAATAGACAAAGGCGTCGAAAAGCAACGTTCCCATAGACGATTCCCTATCAACAACAACTGAGGAGCCGCCACAACACCCACAGCCCGAATGTTATCGCGTACCGGAAAATCAGGAAGACAGCGACGCCGTACCAGACGTGTCAGTTGTTCCTGTTAACATCGTTCAGTACGAACACTACAGGCAAGCTTCGAGTAAAGCACGCGTATTTTCTGTGGTCATGACAACCGGATTACCACCAGTACTTGGATCGGCCAGAGCACTCTGGGTCAGGGCATCGATATCAGGATTCTGGACGCCAAGCTGCGTCAGGTTTTGAGGAATCGAGAACATACGGTTAAGCTCTCCTACGCGGGCATGAAAACCATCAAATCCGCCTTTGATGCCCAGGTAATCAGCAGCCTGCCCGAGCTTTTGCTGAACAGCGTTGCGATTGAATTCAAGCACTTGCTGCATAACCACGGCATTGGTCGTGCCATGATGTGTGTTGAACACCGCGCCGATGGGATGAGACAAGGCATGTATAGCACCCAGACCTTTCTGAAACGCTGTCGCACCCATAGCTGCAGCGCTCATCATGTGGCTTCTCGCTTCTATATCACTGCCATTCTCGTAGGCAATCGGCAAGTACTCGTTTACCAGTCGCATACCTTCAAGGGCAATCCCCTGGCTCATGGGGTGATAATGCGGTGAACAGAATGCTTCGAGACAATGCGCAAAGGCATCCATACCTGTACCAGCGGTAATGGCGGCAGGCATACCGACACTGAGCTCCGGATCGCAAATGACCAGCGAGGGCAGTATGCGGGGATGGAAGATGATTTTCTTTTCGTGCGTGTCAGCGTTGGTTATTACACTAGCCCTGCCCACTTCTGAACCCGTACCGGCGGTGGTAGGTACCGCCACGATGGGATCAATGCCATCAGGGTTGGCACGTGTCCACCAGTCATCAACATCCTCAAAATCCCAGACAGGACGGCTTTGACCCGACATGAATGCCAGCGTCTTGCCCAGGTCCAGTGCTGACCCACCACCGAATGCGATGACACCATCATGACCACCTTCTCGATAGACCGACAAACCTGCCTCAACGTTTTCACCCGTAGGGTTCATGTCGACATCGGCAAACAGTGCATTTCCCAGCCCACCCTGTTCCAGTAACGCAAGTGTTGTTTGCGTAATGGGCAACTCTTTTAGCCCACGGTCAGTCACAAACAAGGGGCGCTTGATGCCTACGCTTTGGCAAGCGTCAACAATCTCGGCAATCCTGCCGGCACCGAAACGTATCGGTGTTGGGTAATGCCAGTTTCCAGTCAATAGCATGACTTATGCTCCATCGAAAAATAGGTGTTAAGAGGTGGTATCACTTTTTCAAGTGAAATGACTTTGGGCGAGTCACGCTGTGGTAACCCAGCACGGAAAGCCCGGCGCCTCTCCCGGTATCCTTACAACCCGTCCAACATAATGACGGGTCAAGGTAATCACAGCGATTCATGAAGACGGTGCCGGTTTCGATGCGCCGACCCAACGTTGCTGCGCGCTCTATCTCACTCGTCCATAGCGATGCGGTCAGGCCGTAATGACTGTCATTCATTAATGCCAGGGCTTCGTCATCGTCACTTACTTTCATGATACCGACGACAGGACCAAAAGATTCTTCTCGCATAACGCTCATGGTGTGATCAACGTTAATCAGTATCTGGGGCGCAAGATAGGCACCGTTGTCATCCTGCGGAAACAACGACGAATCAATCAAAGGGGTCGCACCTGCATTAATAGCATCACGGGTTTGCGTACGAACATGTGCCGCGAATCTGGCGTGTGCCATGGGACCCAAGGTGGTCTCTTCTTCAAGCGGGTTACCCAGTTTGTAGCCAGATACAATGTCGACAGCTTTTGCAACGAAGTCGTCAAACACTGACTCGGCAACATAGATGCGTTCGATACCACAGCAGCACTGACCGGAATTGAACATGGCCCCGTCAATCAGGGTGTCCGCCGCAGCCGTGATATCCGCATCCAGCATGACGTAGCCTGGATCCTTGCCACCCAACTCCAGCCCAAGCTGCGTAAACGTACCGGCAGCCGCCTGCTCCATGGCTCGACCGCCATTAACCGAGCCCGTGAAATTAACAAATCCGAAGGAACGCTGACTGATGAGCTGGCTGGTCAGGGCATGGTCAAGAAAGAGGTTCTGGAAAACATCCGGTGGAACACCGGCCTCATGAAAAGCACTGGCCAGATGCTCCCCGACGAGCAGTGTCTGGGTTGCGTGCTTAAGCATCACGGCATTGCCGGCGATAAGTGCAGGAACCACTGTATTTACAGCAGTCATGTAAGGATAGTTCCAGGGAGCAACAACCAGCACTACACCCTGGGGCTGTCGTTCTATGCGTCGTTCAAAAGCATCGCTGTTTTCTACCCATAGGGGTGCCAGCGACTCTTCGGCTAGTTCCGCCATGCGTGTGGAGCGTTCCACAACGCCGCCATACTCACCGCCATAACGCACCGGCCTGCCCATCTGCCAGGCCAGTTGGGGCACGATGGTATCGGTGTAGGTGCCAAGAATTTCAATCCCCTTTTGTACTATCGAAACGCGTTCGGCCAACGGCAGAGTCGCCCAGTGTGCCTGCGCTTTTTTCGCCCGTGCCACTCCGGCCAGCGCATCATCAGTAGACAGAACCGGACGATTGGCATACACCTGTCCATCAATAGGGGAAATACACTCAAGTGTCGTCATACTGTTTGTCTCACTATTCGATGAATGCAGGGCACTGTGCAGCAGCACACAGGCAGGGCCTAGTGTACTGGTTCCTTGGGGCGGGTAGTGAGGACAACAAAGACGATTAACAACATAAAAGGCATAGCTGCTCGCTATTCGACTTGCGCGGGCAAAGCCACCAACTCACCACTCACAAGGCAGTAACAGATCAGGACTGACGATTAGCCTACTAACTGTGCAGATCAGGCACGTTCGAACCCACGCTGAACCTCATACTGGGTGACGACTCGATCAAATTCTTCCTGTTCCCACTTGGCAGCGCGCACATAGTGATCCACGACCTCATCGCCCATCGCTTGCCGTAGCATTGAGCTTTCATTCAGTGCCGCAGTCGCATCGCGCAAATTGCCAGGGATATGCGCAACACGGGAAGCCGCTTTGTCCGCGCTATAGGCGTCACCATCAAAGGCATCAGCCAGTTCAAGCTTCTGTTCGATACCGGCAATGCCGGCTGCTAACTGCGCCGCCAGTGCCAGATAAGGATTGAGATCTGCCCCGCCAATACGACATTCGATGCGAACGTTAGAAGAATCAGGCGCAACAATACGATAGCCAGCTGTCCTGTTGTCAATTGACCAGACCACATGAGTCGGCGCGAAGGTACCTTTAGCAAAACGTTTATACGAGTTGATATAGGGCGCCAGAAATACCGTGGAATCCACGGCGTAGGCCAGCTGTCCTGCCAGGTAATGTTTCATCAGATCTGACATACCGTGCCTGGCATCCTTGTCAAAAAACACCGCCTCGCCATCCAGCGAACGCAGTGATTGGTGAATGTGACTGGAAGAGCCGGTGTAATCTTCATGGGTCTTGGCCAGGAAGCTGACACTGCAACCTGCGGCAAGCGCTATTTCCTTGGTCGCGTGTTTGGCCACACTGTGGTTATCTGCCATATCCAGCGCATCGGAATAGCGAATGTTCAGTTCTGCCTGGCCTGCTTCCGCCTCGCCCTTGGTACATTCAACAGGAATACCCGCATCAAACAACTGATTGCGAAGCGGCCGCATGAGGCTCTCTTCTTTCGCTGTCTGGAATATATGGTAATCCTCGTTATAGGGTGCCACCGGCGTCAGTGACTGATAGTTGTTTTCACGCGCCTGCTCGAACGTTTCCCGGTAAACGAAAAATTCCAGCTCGGTAGCCGCGATGCATTGCAGGCCCATAGCTTCAAGCCTTGCAAGCTGGGCCTTGAGTACAGCCCGCGGAGAATGCGGAACATCCTTGTGTGTTTCGTGATCAATAATATCGCACAGCACCATGGCAGCACCTGGCGCCCAGGGAGTGATTCGCAATGTACTCATGTCAGGCTTCATGATGTAGTCACCGTAACCACTGGACCAACTGGTGGAGGCATACCCATCCGGTGTGGCCATTTCAAAGTCAGTGGCTAGCAGATAGTTGCAACAGTGAGTTTCGTGAAACGCACTTTCAATGAAATGCCGCACATGAAAGCGCTTGCCCATTAACCGGCCTTGCATGTCCACCAATACGGCAACAACCGTATCGATACTGCCGTCTGCAGCAGCTTCTTTTAATGAATCAAAACTAAGATTACCCGGCATGATATTCCCGACGATTGTGATGTTGCAGGCCGCAGTGATGACTACAAGGCCGTTCAGTTCGTTCAACTAAATGCGGGCATTCCTGACTATGGGATATCCGCATGACCTCAGACGACTGTGTTGACGTACCAGCTTGTGAACGCCTGATGTTAGCTACGACATATGTTTAATTCGCAACGCAGGCATTACAGGTTATAAACCGAAGCCGGCGTTGCGAGAGTAACAAGACTAGCGGTACGGACGACCAGCCTTCTGCATAACTTCATTGTACTGCTTGAAGATTGCTACAACCTTCGCTTTGGTTTCGGACTCGGCAGCAATCTCATCCCAGAATTTCAAAGCAGCCGTCTCAACGGTTGCCCATTCTTCATCAGGAATCGTGGTGAGTTCCATCTTTGGACCATTAACGCGTAAATCAGCCTCACCACCCCAGTACCACCATTGACGATAGTAGTGAGAACTATCCATGGTCAACTTGAGAAGCTCTTGCAGATGTGGCGGAAGCTCCTGGTACTTGTCCATGTTGGCGTAAAACGAGCCTGCCCAGGCACCGGATATATTGTTTGTCAAAAAGTAGTTGGTGACATCGGCCCAGCCTACGGTGTAATCCTCAGTGATTCCGGACCAGGCAATACCATCAAGCTCACCGGTTTGTACTGCCACCTCGATATCTTCCCAAGGCAGGCTAACCGGTACCACACCAAACTGACTCATGAAACGACCAGCCGTCGGAAAGGTAAAGACCCGCTTGCCTTTCAGGTCATCAAGGCTTCTGATGGGGTCTTTGGTGGCAAAGTGGCAGGGATCCCAGGCACCTGCAGATAACCATTTAACACCAACCTTTGCGTACTCTTCTTCCCAGATCTTGTCCAGACCATACTGGTTGAAAAGAACCGGAACATCCAGTGAGAAACGGCTGGCAAACGGAAAGTACCCGCCGAAGACAGTGACTTCAGTCGGTGATGCCATGGAATCATCATCGGATTGCACCGCATCGATGGTGCCCTTTTGCAAAGCACGGAATAGTTCTCCCGTGGGCACCAGTTGATCGGCAAAATACAACTCGATCTCCATTTCATCACCGGCGATCTTGTTGAACGAGTCGATGGCGGGTTTGATGACATGCTCAGCCAATGCAGGACCGGCATAGGTCTGCAAACGCCATTTAATCTTTGACTGGGCGTGGATAGCCGGTGCACCCAGAATAGTGCCCGTACCAACTGCGGCACCTGCAGCAGCCGTACTCAGAAACTTGCGACGTGTACTCATACTTTCTCTCCCTTCAATTCGATTGAATGAACGTTATGCTTTTCTTTCGCTTGGTAATACTTTACTTCTTGATGAACGATGACGTTGATGTTTGCAACAACGACATTTACTTTGCATAAACAAACTGTGGCAGCCACAAGGCAATGTCCGGAAACCGCATGACAATGGCCAGACCGATGACCATCACAATGACGAACGGCACAATGGAGCGGTAGATGTCACCCAGAGTAACCTCAGGCGGTGCCATTGCACGCATAAGAAAGAGGTTGTAGCCAAACGGCGGCGTCATGTACGCAATCTGCGTTGTCATCGTGTACAAAACGCCGTACCAGATAAGGTCGAAACCCAGTGATTGCACCAGGGGGACATACAAAGGCGCAACTATGACCAGCATGGCGGTGTCATCGAGGAATGTCCCCATAAGGATAAACGACAACTGCATGAGTATCAGGATAGTCCACGGGTTCAGTCCCAATTGCTCAGTGAACAGATCTTCGATAGCACGTACAGCACCTAGTCCGTCAAAAACCGCGCCAAAACATAGGGCCGCCATGATTATCCACATAAACATGCAACTGATTGCCAGCGTTTGACGCACTGATGTCTCCAACACCACCTTGTTCATTCGGCCTTTGGCAACCGCTGCAAACAAGGCAGCCAGAGCACCGATGGCCGAACTCTCGACCAGACTCGTCCAGCCATTGACGAAAGGCACCATCATCGCAGCGAAGATACCCAGTGGCAGAAGACCAGCTCCCAACAGGCGAATTTTTTCAGACCTGGGAACCCGACGCTCCTCTTCGGGCAAGGCTGGCCCCAGATGCGGCTGCAACTTGCAACGCACAGCAATGTAAACAATGAACATGGTGGCCATCAACAGTCCCGGTAGGACACCGGCAAGCCACAGTTGACCCACAGGCTGACGGGCAATCATGGCGTACAACACCAGAACGACCGACGGGGGTACTAAAATGCCTAGTGAGGATCCGGCCTGGACAACGCCTGTGACCATTTGTTTGTCGTAACCTCGCCGTAAAAGCTCCGGTAGTGCAATCGTGGCCCCAATGGCCATACCGGCAACCGACAGGCCGTTCATCGCTGAAACCAGCACCATTAGACCAATGGTGCCGATAGCCAGCCCCCCGTTCAATGAACCCATCCATACGTGGAACATGCGATACAGGTCGTCTGCCAATCCCGATTCTGACAACACATAACCCATAAAAATAAACATGGGCAAGGTTAACAACGGGTACCACTTCATGAGTTTCATGGCGGCGGAAAACGCAAAGTCCGACCCGCCTGTGCCATACAAGGTGATAGCGGCGATGACACCAACGGCACCTATAGCCGCAAACACCCGCTGACCCGTAAGTAACATCAACATCATGGATGAAAACATGATGACTGCTATCAGTTCATACGACATTCAGTACGCCATCCACAGAGTATTTGACTTGATCACGGGAGCGTCACCTTGCGAATTCGAGCAATGTCCTTTACCAGTTCCGCAAGCGCTTGCAGCAGCATGAGGAATACCCCGATGCACATCAGCGATTTGATCGGCCACATCAGCGGACGCCAGGCACTGGGACTGCGCTCCTTGTACTCCAGCGCATAGGCAAGACTTTCAATGCCGCCGTAGAGCAGCACGCCGAGATACACCAGCAGAAAAATGACAGTAAACGCATCTACCCAGGCTTTTTGCAAGTCCGACCAGCTACCGTAGAGCAGGTCCATTCGCACGTTGGCACCCATTTGCATGGCATAGGGACCACCCAGGAGGAAATAGGCCACCATCGCAAACTGGGCAAGCTCCAGCGTCCATAGCGATGGCAGGAAAAATGTCTTGGATATCGACGACCAGAGCAAAATGCCTATCATCACGAAGATGAAATACATCATTACCCGCCCAAGACGGTAGTTTATGGCTTCAACCACTCTGACAAACTTAGAAAAAAAGACCGGCATAAGGCTCGCATACAGAATCCGAGTCGGAATAGTGTGACGACTGGGCTTACTGTGTCAAGTTCTCATCACATGTGAAGCGGTCAGTTCGCCGATGTTTTACCCCTGGTGAAGAACCGCAGGGTGTTATGAATTGCTGCGATTGGCAGCGCCGCAGGCCATTGGGACTTATACTGTAATAATGAAAGGATATGCACGAATTGCGGCCGCGGTGCCAACTGCCGCTGTCGCCGACGTAGAGTCAAATCGCGAAAGCCTGTTATCGCTGTGGCGTGAGGCGGATTCAGCCGGTGTCAACGTCGTGGTATTCCCCGAATTGGGGCTCAGCGGCTACAGCATACGTGACCTGTGCATGAATACCACGCTGCTCGATGCCTGCGAGAGCTCTCTGTCAGAGCTGATCGAGGCGGGTAAGTCATTTGAACCGATGGCCATTATCGGTTTACCTGTAAGATTTAATCATGCGCTCTATAATGTCGCAGCTGTCATACACCAGGGCAAACTTCTGGGTGTTGTGCCAAAAGCCTACTTGCCCAACTATCGTGAATTCGAAGAAGCCAGATGGTATCGTGCAGGTTTTGACGTACCGGCCAATGCCCTTATCCAGTTAGATAAACATCAAGCACCCTTCGGGCTCGATCTACTATTCAATAGCACACTACACGGACTGTGTGTCGGCATTGAGATTTGTGAAGATACCTGGGTACAGGTGCCTCCCAGTAGCTATCAGGTCTCTAACGGTGCCACGGTCATCTGTAACCTGTCCGCCTCCAATTTCACTATCGGCAAGGCAGAACTTCGTAGACTCCTCGCCCGGTCAATGTCAGATCGTGGTAAGTGTGCTTATGTTTACGTCGCTGCAGGGCCGGGTGAGTCATCCACCGACGTAAGCTTTGATGCAGATGCGTTCATCTGTGAAAACGGTAATGTGTTGTGCGAATCAAAACGCTTCGCCAGACACGGACAACTCATCATTCAAGACATCGATCTGGAGCTACTCGCTTTCGAACGCCGCTCAACCACCACGTTCGGTGATTGCGCCAGCCAGCACCATTCTGAATCACGAAACATCAGTTTTATATCCACAGCACCGGATGGACTGGCTAGAAACGTTTCACGTACACCCTTTCTGCCACGCGACCCTGAGACCCTGTCCAATCGTTGCTGGGAGATGTTCGAGATACAAAGTAATGCACTGGCAACGCGAATGGCAGCCATCGGCAAACCGAAACTGGTACTGGGTGTCTCTGGTGGACTCGACTCCACACAGGCTGCGCTGGTCGCTGCTGCGGCTTTGGATCTATGCAACCAGCCACGAACCGATCTTCTGTGTATTACGATGCCGGGCTTTGGCACCAGCGATGGCACACGCAACAATGCCGAAGCCTTGTCAAAAGCCCTGGGAGCACGCTTCAGTCAGGTGGGCATTTCGGATGCGAGTCGCACAGTGCTCGAAGCCATCAATCATCCGGTTACCAGCGATATTTCAAACGTTGAGCAACTGATAAGCAAACTACGCTCTCATCCTGAACTTGGCGATGTCACGCTGGAGAATGTACAAGCACGTTTACGCACCTTGCTGCTAATGACGCTGGCTAACCAGAATGGCGGACTTGTTGTGGGTACCGGCGATCTTTCTGAAAAAGCACTTGGCTGGTCTACTTATGCCGGTGATCATATCGCGATGTACGATGTTAATGCTGGTGTACCCAAAACGCTTATTCAATTTGTCATACGCTGGGTGGCCAACGAACGCGCCAGCACCTGGAGTGATAGTGACACCTTGCGCGAAACCCTGTTCGCGATTCTGGACACACCGATATCACCGGAGCTATTACCCGCTGACGCCGATGGCCAGATTGCTCAACTGACCGAAGAGCGAATAGGACCCTATGAGCTACATGATTTTTTCCTGTACCACTTTGTCCGACATGGTGCCAGGCCATCACGCATTCTTGACCTGGCAAGGGTGGCGTTTAACAGCGATCAATACGATGACGAGACACTCAAGAAGTGGTTGACGCTTTTCATCAAGCGATTTTTCATGCATCAGTTCAAACGATCATGCACCGCAGACGGACCCAAAGTGGGTAACGTTGCGCTCTCCCCCAGAGGTGACTGGCGCATGCCATCCGATGCACGGCCGGATAGCTGGCTGGCTGACATAGCAGCCTGGCGACCATCGCAGCAGGTGGCAAAAGATTCCGGTGGCAAGGCCTTGTATTAATGTGCCTGCGTATTGAATGTTGACACCACGCCACGAAACGCGGTTACATTCACTCAGGATCAGCACGATACCAACGAGACACGATCATGGCTAATCGACACGGCGACTTCATCTGGTACGACTTGATGACGAGCGATATCAACGCCGCCAAAACATTCTACGGCCCTTTACTGGGCTGG
>JBGCFI010000012.1:0-48869 GCA_045106855.1 Granulosicoccus sp. | reverse complement strand
TCGGCTTCACCCACCACATGCCGATCCCATTGTCCGTGTATCGAATCAAAACACAGCAAATGAGCAAGCGTATGCGCATCAGCACCAGGGTCATTGATGCGTATTATGTCAATGTCTTTGAAGCTGCTGGCGACCCGGAATGCGAGTCGCCCGATTCTACCGAATCCGTTGATACCCAGTTTTATCGTCATGCTCTGCTGTCAAAATTTCTGAAAAAGGTGAAACAGGATCCATCTCGACTACGCCGGAATTCCGAAATTCCGGTCAACGTTATCAAACGTTACGATAAAAGTGCAGGTGCGAAAATCGGCCCCCTTCCAGTCATCAGACTAAGCACTATCCAGACACGAACTCATGTTCAGAATACAGGGTACCCCAGCTTTGTTACCTTACGATTAAAAAAGCTACGCCGACGGGCCGGAAGATCGTCCGTAGGATGCCAGCGGAAGTTACAGGCGATGCCCGGCAATGCTAGCCGTTTAACTCATTCATAACGGCCAAAAACTTCGCCACCTCATGGGTGGTGTTGTAATGACACATGGACACCCTGATACAGCTATCGAGATCCAGGGGATCCAGAATATTACCGGAGTAGTGATCGGCTTTGCGCAAGTGAGTTCGTATGCCTTCACTATTAAGTTTTTTTACGACATCAACAGAGGCCATGCCGGTAACAGTCAGCGACACAAGACCCTCACGTGCCGGATTATCAACTCCTCCGATAATGACGACTTTTTCCAGATCGGCCAATCCGCGCAAGTTTCCAATGCCGTGAATCATTGCATCGGTAAGCACTTTCTCCTGATGCTTTATGGCTTCTGCCGCAGCAGCAAACCTAGCATGTCTATCATTTCCTCCACCTACTTTCTCACCAAGCCATTCAAAGTAACCAACGACATCTGACAAGGTTGCGTAAGCCCCACTGTCACGCGTACCCATCTCCCAATTGTCCTCAGGGCCATTTATCAGGTTATTATGTGGAACGCTGGACAATAGGTCTGATATCCAGGCCATACCGAATCCGTGACGGGAGAATACTTTGTAGGGTGAGATGACATAACCGTCAATGTCATAAGCCGTTAGGTTTATGCCACCATGAGCTGCGTGCTGAATACCGTCCACTATGATTATGCACCCTGGAGCAACGTTGCGAATTGCCTTCGCACACTGTGCAACATCAACACTCATACCCGTAACCGGCGATGTATGCAATATGGTGGCTACTACCGTATTCTCAGTAACGTGAGCGGCGTACGCATCAGCGGTGACTGTACCGCTGGCATCATCATGCTCGACAAGCACATACTCGTGCCCGGCAATTTTCGCCCAACGATCACAGGCTGAACGGGTTGCAGGATGCTCAAGGGTAGTACCTAGCACAACACTACCCCTCTCAGCACCAAGGCAGGCATTCATTATCAGACGAAAGAGTAGCTCAGTACCACTCTCACCCATGAAGAACTGCCCACCCTCGGCATTCATGAAGGCGCGCATGTCATCTTTGGCTTTGTTGATAACACGTACCAACTCATGACTACCGGGATTGTCCCGACCCTGGTTATCCGGGATACCCGCATACTGCGTGGAGGTCTCCACTACTGATTTCAGAGTAAGTGCTCCACCAGCGTTTTCGAAGAAAACTCTCTTGCCTTGTTGTGGACATTCATCCACTTGAGCAAAGCGATCTCGAACTTGCTGCAGCAGCGGCTCGTCAATAGTATGCATTTGATTTCTCAAAAAAGAGATAACTCTCGTAAAAGGTATTTTCAGAACGCAGACACCAGGAACTGAAATTCAGCCCATCACAAATGCAACTGCAATTGAATAACCTGAAATTTCAAATCAATGTCCAGATATATAAATCAGTGAATCCTGCCGTTTAATGAACACAGGAAACACTCGATTTACTTGTAGATACGTACTTTACTTGTCTGCTTGTACGTCACAGAAATTGCCCTTTAATTTTCAACCTAGGGCAACAACGTTTGCCCCATCAACGATCGATCAATCTCACGGGCTGCTTCACGCCCCTCATTGATGGCCCACACAACAAGCGACTGGCCACGACGACAATCCCCTGCCGCAAACACGCCTTCAACCGATGTCTGGTACTTGCCGTATTCCGCCTGATAGTTTGAGCGTTGATCATAGGTGATACTCAGAGGATCGGAACAAGCATGCTCAGGACCTAGAAATCCCATTGCAAGCAAGACAAGATCGGCCTTCCATTCTTTTTCGGTGCCCGGGCGGGGTACAAATTGCCCTTCTTTGAATTCGACCTCTACGGTTCGCACGGCTTTCAACTTGCCCTGCTCGCCAATAAATTCAACTGATGAAATCTGATAAATCCGGGGATCATTGCCAAAAACGGTACTGGATTCCTCATGACCGTAATCAGTTCGGAAAATTTTGGGCCAGGTAGGCCAGGGATTGTTGTCGGCGCGAGACTCTGGCGGTTGCGGTACCACTTCAAAATTAACCAGGCTTTTGCAGCCATGGCGTAACGAAGTTGCTATGCAGTCTGTTCCGGTATCACCACCACCGATAACGATAACATCCTTATCCTTGGCCGAAATATAAGCCGCGTCCGCATGTTGGGAATCCAGCAGGCTTTTCGTGTTACTGGTCAGGAAATCCATCGCAAAATGTACACCATCCAGCTCACGCCCGGGTATGGAGAGATCGCGGGGTGTTGTTGCACCGGTAGTCAGTAAAATAGCGTCATGTGAGTTTCTCAACTCGTTGATATCAACGGTGCCATTGCTGCCATCACCAATATCCTGGTTGACCAGAAACTCGATACCTTCTTGCTTTAGCAACTCTACACGTCGATTAACAACGTCTTCTTTTTCAAGCTTCATGTTGGGAATACCATAGGTCAGCAACCCACCAACACGATCCTGACGCTCATAAACGCAAACGCTATGACCCGCTTTATTCAGTTGTGCAGCAGCTGCAAGCCCCGCAGGCCCTGAACCAATGATCGCAACGGTTTTACCGGTTCGGGTTGCAGGTGGTTCAGGCACTACCCAGCCTTCCGCAAAACCACGATCAATGATGGCCATTTCGATATTTTTAATGGTTACCGCTGGATCGTTGATACCGAGAACACAGGCACCTTCACATGGGGCGGGGCAAACTCGCCCGGTAAACTCGGGAAAATTATTAGTCTTGTGCAGGCGATCCAGTGCTTCCCGCCATTGACCTTTATAAACAAGATCATTCCATTCGGGAATCAGGTTGTGAACCGGGCAGCCATCATCCGACTGGCAAAACGGTACGCCACAGTCCATGCAACGAGCACCTTGCGATTGCAGACGAGCATCAACATGATCCGTATAAATTTCGGAGTAATCCAGCAACCTCACCGCGGGCGCACGGTAAGGTGCTGCTTCTCGCTTGATTTCGATAAAACCTGTAGCTTTGCCCATACTTGGTACTCTATACCTACGTTTTTGTTAATTATCTACACGCAGCAATAACGACTGCCGTCCAAACCTGGAAACTGCCTATACAGTCGCGAGTTCTTCTTTTTCGACTTGAGCTTTTGCTTTCTGTTCAAGCAGAACTCGTTTGTAATCACGCGGCATCACCTTGACAAAATGCTTAAGCTGCGCCTCCCAGCCATGCATTATTTGTTGGGCAATCTCAGAATTTGTGTACTTGATGTGTTTTTCAATAAGGGTTTGAACTTCGCGAATATCATCTGCATCCTCGAGAGGCTCCAGACCCACCATGTCATGGTTACAGCGCTCAGGCAGTTTTCCTTCAATATCCCACACGTAAGCAACACCACCACTCATGCCTGATGCAAAGTTGCGCCCTGTACTACCCAGTACGACAACACGGCCACCCGTCATGTATTCGCAACCGTGATCTCCAACCCCTTCAACGACGGCATTGGCGCCACTGTTGCGCACGCAGAAACGTTCCGCTACTACACCATTCAGGAAACATTCTCCACTGGTAGCACCGTACATGATGACATTACCTGCGATGATGTTGTCTTCTGCCTTGAACGAGGACACTCGAGGTGGATAAACGATAACGCGCCCACCAGAAAGGCCCTTGCCAACAAAGTCATTGGCATCACCTTCAACTTCAAGTGTCACGCCCTTAGCCAGCCACGCACCAAAGCTTTGTCCAGCGTGCCCATTGAACTTGAAATGTATAGTGCCATCGGGAAGCATTTGCGGACCAACATCGCGAATGATTCTATTGGACAACATGCCACCCACCACTCGATTGGTATTGATCAGCGGCAATTCATGGGACACTTTTTCCCCGGAGCTCAGAGCGGGCGCTGCCAACTCTATCAAGGTGTTATCCAGCGCTTTTTCCAGACCATGGGATTGTTGATGAATCTGGTAGGCCCCTAAAAATTCCTTTGGTGGTGTTGCAGCGGTTAGCAACGGCGAAAGATCAAGGCCGTCCGATTTCCAATGCTTTAGCGCAACGTCTGTTTCCAGTGCGTCCACGCGACCGACCATCTCATTGAACGTTTTGAATCCCAGCTCAGCCATTATCATGCGAAGCTCCTTAGCAACCATGAAAACGTAATTGACGACGTGTTCAGGCTGTCCGGTGAATTTCTTACGAAGCTCCTTGTCTTGTGTAGCAATACCAACCGGGCAGGTGTTCAGGTGACACTTTCTCATCATGATGCAACCCAGGGCAATCAGCGGAGCTGTAGCCAAACCGATTTCTTCAGCGCCTAATAAAGCGGCTATGGCAACATCACGACCGGTTTTTATCTGTCCATCTGTTTGCAATACAACACGTGATCTTAGATTGTTAAGTACCAGCGTCTGGTGCGTTTCAGCCAGTCCCAGCTCCCAAGGCACACCTGCATGTTTTATTGAAGTTAGCGGAGAAGCTCCGGTTCCACCTGAATCGCCGGCGATAACGATGTGATCGGCCAACGCCTTGGTAACACCAGCGGCGACGGTACCAACACCCACTTCTGCGCCTAATTTAACGCTGATGCGGGCTTCCGGATTAGCATTTTTAAGATCATGTATGAGCTGCGACATATCTTCGATGGAATAAATGTCGTGGTGTGGTGGTGGGCTAATCAGACCAACACCGGGGGTTGAATGACGTAGCTTGGCAATGTAGTCATCTACCTTGGCACCCGGCAGTTCACCACCCTCTCCAGGCTTGGCGCCCTGAATAATCTTGATCTGTAGTTCATCAGCATTACTCAGGTAATTAATAGTGACGCCAAAACGACCACTGGCTACTTGCTTGATAGCTGACCGTTTCGAATCACCATTGGCCATAGGCGTAAAACGCTTGGCGTCTTCACCACCTTCACCCGTATTGGATTTGCCACCAATACGATTCATGGCAACCGCCAGAGTTTCATGCGCCTCGGCACTGATACTGCCGAAACTCATCGCACCCGTGGCAAAACGCTTGACGATTTCGGAAGCTGGCTCGACCTCATCAATGGATATAGGACCACCATTTACGGATGGGTTGAATTTCAACAATCCGCGTAAAGTCGCATTACGCGTGTTTTCCTCATTGGTTTGCTTTGCAAACTTCCAGTAAGCATCTTCACTGTTGGTTCGGGCAGCTACTTGCAGGTTAGCCACCGCAGACGGCTCCCACATGTGTGTGTCACCGTGTCTGCGCCAGTGAAAATCACCAGGATTAGGTAAAACCTGGGTTACGGGCATATCGCGTGACGGATAACCAAACTGATGACGTCGCTGCATCTCTTCCGCAATAACTGCCAGATCCGCACCTTCCACACGGCTGGCGGCGCCGACAAATGCCAGGTCAATAACTTCCTGTGCCAGTCCGACGATCTCGAAAATCTGCGCGCCTTTGTATGACTGAAGTGTCGAGATTCCCATTTTTCCCATAACCTTTAGCATGCCTTTTCCAGCCGCCTTTTTATAGGTATTGACAATATCTTCATCACTGTTGACATGTTCTATGCCGTCGAACTGACCATTGGCTCGTGCATTCCACAAAGCCTCGTAGGCAAGGTAGGGATTGATAGCGTCTACGCCGAATCCGACCAATAGGCAGTGATGATGAACTTCCCGCGCCTCACCGGTCTCCAAGACCAGTCCAATTCGTGATCGTTCGTGGTTGGCGTTCAAGTGATGGTGCACAGTGCCAACAGCTAACAAAGAACTGATAGGCACTCGCTGTTCGTTGACACCTCTATCCGAGAGGATAATCAAGCTGTTGCCATCAGCTATTGCTTGCGTTGCTTGCGTTTTAATACGATCAAGAGCTGCAACAAGACCCTGCTTACCGGAACCCACCGGGAAAGTAATGTCTACAACTGTCGACGTCCAGCCACGATAATCGAGTGTTCGCAGCGAGCTGAGTTCTTCATTGGTTAAAATAGGATGGGGTATTTTCAATCGATGAGCATGTTGCTCGGTAGTTTCCAGCAAATTACCCTCAGGCCCGATATAACAATTCAATGCCATGATGACTTCTTCGCGAATGGCATCGATAGCAGGATTGGTCACTTGCGCGAAACGTTGCTTGAAATAATCGTAGAGCATACGAGGCTTGGTTGACATAACAGCCAATGCAGCATCATTTCCCATTGAACCAACCGGGTCACGAAGCTCTGTGACCATCGGCTTGAGCATGAACTGCAAGGTTTCCTGTGTGTAGCCAAACGCTTGCATACGTTGGGTAAGCGTACTTAACTCCAGCCCCTGCGCCGTGGATGGCGGTAATTCATCAAGTTCTATTCGCTGGTTCGCTAGCCATTCACCGTAAGGCTTTTGCGTAGCGATTTCCTGCTTGATTTCGTTGTCAGGAATCATTCGACCGTTCTGGAAATCTATCAGAAACATCCGTCCTGGCTGCAGACGCCCTTTTTCGACTATCGTGGCCGGATCAATGTCTACCACTCCCACCTCAGATGCCATGATGCATTTATCATCGGAGGTAATGTAATAACGCGAAGGTCGAAGACCGTTGCGATCAAGTACTGCACCTATATAGTTACCATCCGTAAACGCAATAGAGGCAGGACCATCCCAAGGCTCCATCAAACACGAGTGATACTCGTAAAAATCGCGCTTGAGTTCTGACATGGTTGCATGATGTTGCCAGGCTTCCGGAATCATCATCATGATAGATTCATGCAGTGATCTACCGTTCATCAATAAAAATTCAAGCACGTTATCGAAGGTGCCTGAATCTGAACGATCCGGAGATACCACCGGGAACAGCTTTCTAACATCTTCACCAAATGCCTTGCTGACCACCGTACCTTCCCGGGTGTTCATCGCATTAACATTGCCAAGCAATGTATTGATTTCCCCGTTGTGGCTCATGAATCGATTAGGCTGCGCACGATCCCACGACGGAAAAGTGTTTGTGCTAAAGCGCGAATGCACCATAGCAAGATGCGTTTCGAAGTTGTCCTGCTGTAAGTCGATGTAGAAAGGAAATAATTGCTCCGGCGTCAGCATTCCCTTAAATACAATGACGCGAGAAGACAGGGAACAGACATAGAACGAATTATCGTCATTAAGAGCGTGTTCTACTCGAAGACGGTTAGTGGCGCGTTTTCGAATCAGATAGAGTTTTCTTTCAAACTTATCCTGATCGAATGCGGCCGAAGTAGCACTATCCGCACGAGTTTTTCCATCACCGATAATAAGCTGCTGCATAACGGGCATTGCTGCGCGGGCGGCGCTGCCGATGTTTGCAGCATCAGGGTCGATAGGCAGATCGCGCCAACCAATAAGATGCTGCCCTTCCGCCGCTATCTCTTCATCGATAATTGCGCGACAACGCGCTTGTTCGTCAGGGTCGCTTGGCATGAAAACAATGCCCGCACCGTAATGCCCCTGCTCCGGCAGCTCGGTGCCGAAGCTCTCACTGACAGCAGCCTGTAAAAGTTTGTGCGGAAGAGCGGTAAGAATTCCGGCACCGTCACCTGTGTTAATTTCAAATCCGACACCACCGCGGTGTTCCATACAGCAATTCATACGATGTGCATCGCGCAGAATCTGATTGCTGGGACGGCCCTTTATGTCGCATACGAAACCAATTCCGCAACTATCTTTTTCCTGATCCGGATTGTAAAGGCCTTGCGCAGGTGGAAAATTCTTGTACATGTAGTTCTAGCCCGTATGAGAAACAGTGTTTTCGTCGGGCTAGCTAGAGCAAATGACCGCAGTCATTTTATCCGCACTGTTTACAGTATGTTCGACGCGAAAGCCCGGTAGGATACATCCCGACTGGTTCAACCGTCATACTAGCCCTTCGCAGCCATCCCGATATCGCTACTGTTTATAGTTTACATGGGGTGACTCTATAAGCCCTGAGTCCCGTTGTACGGACTGCACAGACTTTGGTAACACTATACTGCAGTATGAGTCTATTTGACTAGAGCCTGAAGGCAATTTTTTTAGCTATGTCACTGAATTATAGCTAGAAATAAATTGCCACACCCCCAGGCCAGCGGGCTCGCCAATGCCTGCATCATTCCGGTGCAGAGCGGCGCTGACGCGTCTGCCCTGCCGCACCACCCCAGGCGGCAACCGGCCCGACAGGGCCCGTTCGCGGCAGCACGAGGCTTCTGGATGCCAGCTACAGCGCTCAGTCATCCAGATACGTCAGAAACCCGCGGGCAAAAGCGAAATTCGCCCATTGCTGGAAAATTTTTGCCACATCAACCCAAATAGGTCAGATTGTAGGCATAAGCGTCAGCTTGCCATCCGCCAAGCGCCCAAGGAGCTTGCGAACGCCTCCGCAATGATGTCTCGACACATTCTCCTGTTTCATAATTCCTGTGCCGGAGCTCGGTCTGGCAGTCAAAGCGACATGAAGCTGACACACGCTGCCGTAAAAAGCCTGATCACGGTGAAAGGCCACGCGTTTAACAAGGAAAGCGTACCTCGAAACATCGGGGATTATGCGGCAGAGATCTGTGGTCCTTTGAAAAAATCTACTGACAGACAGTTGTCAGTAGCGTGCCGTAACCTCGCATTTCAACCACTCACAAGGACCTATCAGAATGTCAAAAAATGCAATCAACTGGTTTGAAATACCTGTGTCAGATTTGGCACGAGCCACTAATTTTTACGAAAGCCTGCTGCAAGTCACCTTATCGCAGGAGTCGATGAATGGCATGGACATGGCGATTTTTCCTTACTCTGAAGGCACCGTGACAGGCGCCCTGGTCTCGGCCCCCTTTCTCTCACCCTCCAATATTGGGTCGGTGGTCTATCTCAACGCAGAAGGCATGTTCGATGAAGCCCTGGCGCGCGCTGTCGAACATGGCGCTGAGGTCGCGTTACCCAAAATGGATATTGGTCCCAACGGCGTCATTGCGCACATCATCGATACCGAAGGTAATCGTGTTGGCTTGCACTCCATGACGTGATTTGACAATACCAGGGTTCCGATATTTGTCCGGAATTGCCAATGTTGAAGCCGATGGTGGTGGAAATTTCGCCCCGCCATCGGCGCACAGTAATTGGAAGCATTGTGAATCGACAGTTGCCGGTAATTTTTTTGATACTTGCTTCATAGACTCAACACAAGCAGTCGCATTTGCTTGAACGGCATCTCATTCTGTGTACTTTTCGTTAAATCTGTATCTGGCGATTGGTTAGTGTTCTGCAGCAGGAGAATTCACTATGCAAGCACCATCATTTTCTTTTTCTATCCACAATCTGGCACTGGCTATATTCATCGCCGCCTTTTCGCCGGCCGCCATGGCAAATCAGTGTGGTGATATCTCCCCACGGCTAAGCGATCTGGGTGAGCAATACTATATTCTGGATGAGCAGCCTAAATCCGTACTTTCTCATCAAGCCACAAGCACGAATGAGCTTATCGAGACCTTGCAATCCACGCGATTCAAAGCTGGCCGGGGCGAGCGCACCTTATGTTTTGGTGCATCCACTCTGAGGGAACAGATACGCGAATTTAAACTGGAATCGATTGAACCTGCCTCGATAAACAGTTATAACGAATTGATGCTGAAAGCGTATGAATACGATAGCGAGAAAAAAATCTCTCATCGCACAACAGTATTCATACCACTTCTAGAATCCAGCATTTCACTGATTGGCAATGATGGCTTTGTCGCTAATTTACGTCACAAACAACCTGTTCGTGGTTTCAGTGATAATTCAGGACTCAATCGCGGCATCCATTTACGCGAAATTGCAATAACAGGACAAAGTAACCACAACGGCGTAGAAATACATCAGTCAATTTACGTCAATGGACGTCTGGCTGAATGGTTTACATGGAATCTGGACAGTTGAATACCAGCTGCCTGTTCATATCCTGATAACTCAAGGATTGACAAAGCGGGCGCAAAAACACCTTACGGTGGCAAGTTAAACTCGACCAAAACCAACGGATGCAAGAATCAGTAATAGCTTGATTGCGAAACGATGAGTAGAGCATCGTTATTTACATAGAAGCGGACAACATCCCGGTAAACACTTGGGTTACGAATAATTTTATCGCCAAGCGACGCTTGCACAGCGTCGGGCAATTTGAAATCTCCATCATCAAAGGCTGCACAAAATAAAGCCCGACCGCCCCCGCCCGCTTCAATGTGAACGCGAACACCTGCATCTCTGGAATACTTACCCTGACGCCAGCGAAATCGCGTATTGGCTTTGACTTCCGTTTTGCTTGAAAGTCGAAAACGACTCGGACGATCAATAGCGGGCACAACGATGTTTTTGAATGATGGAAACTCGCCACCCGAGGCACGTAACCGCAATCCATTCATCTTGAGTAGAACATCACCCAGCCTTAGCCCGCCTATCGTAACAGGCAGGCTGCCAACGTCTGTTTCGTATTGGACCTGATCATCGGGACTCGAACTTGTTCGCTTCAATTTTGCATATCGACGACTCCCATGCGCCACCTCTATGATCTCTCCCGCACTTATAAACTTGTATGGGTATCCGGGCAATGCCATTTCATCAGGAAATTCCATGGGGCTGCTGTCCCCTGGCGCGCTTTCGCGATAGTCACAAGTATCCATCTGTGGCTGTTTGAACGAATCGACAAGGACACTAAGCGGGGCAAAATTGTTGAATTGCGCAAAGCCTGCTTCAAAGTACTGCCCGTCACCCTCTTCATTCTGAGTGACATCAACAAAGCCAAAGTACCGGATACTATCGTCTGACTTTACCGTCGTATCGAGACTGATCCATGCAGAGTTAGTGGCGGCATCAGTTGCGTTCTTGAGCAAATCACGGCTGGCACAACCCGTGGAGGCAACAACACAAAGAACCGTTAGAAGCGCTAATTTCATGGAGACACCAGTGCGTATATTTCCCGACACTATACAATCGAATTCAGAATTCGAAAACTTTATTAAGTATAGTTTTAAGAATTCGCTATGGAAAAATACGACTCGGGCGCTGCCACACAGCGCCAAGCAGAAAGATCTTCCCAGCCAGCTTATACAGTCACTCGGATTCTTGATTCCTTATCGTTAAGGAAGCGCGTCGAGCTGCGTAATGAATACGCAAACGTTCGTCCTGATTTATCGGATCATGAGCCTCATCATGCGTCACCTGATGTTTGATACCGCAAGAATTCAAAACAGCGAACATACCCATCAAGTGAATTAAATGACTATCATCACGCTGATTTCTGGCGGCGTTGGCACGCTCCGCTTGCGACATTTTCCGAAGTGATGCCAACCTATTGAGCGATTGGATTTCATTTTGTAAATTGGCGTCTCTCAACGCCTGTGCCAAACGCGACAACACATCCTCCTCGGGAAGACCGTGCAAATTTATGATTGCATCTTCACCCAGGGGAAATAACTGATCGGTCTGTTTAAAATACTGCAATTGTAGTGCGTAGGCATGACCATACGTGCAATAAGAGCATCCTCGTAGTGTTGACAAGGCGGTGGAAATTAAATGTGTACGAATGGGGCCCCAGCTTTTCAGGATACGCTCGTACCTGGGCATGTTTTTTACAAACCACCATACCGACTTCACTGAGCCATACTCCAGGACAAAATATCGCATCATATTCGGCTTGAACCCCCATAGACGAAGGCCGATAGATTCCAGTATGTATACCGCTAAATCTTGTGGCAGTTTCATATTCTTTAAGATAAACAGTCTTTCCTGACATTGAATGTGCATGGCATAGCACATTGTACACTCCACTTGAATTTTTTAACCCAGCCCAGTGCCACTAAAAATATACCGGCCGTTGGCAGATTGCGTAGCGGAGCTGCACTGTTCGGATAAATTACTAACCGTTAACACTAGCTTGCACACGATGGTCAAAGGCCTAGCCCGGCAATGCTCAGGTCTACCAACCGGAACTTGCACATCAGTGCATACACCTCGTTCCATCAGGACAACTGTGGCAATGTAGCACCAGCCTCTTTCATGCGCATTAAAAGACAGGTATAACTATCCGGTAACAATGACACTGTGAGGGTAGGACAATGGCCGTTATCGCTAAGATTGCCGAGTACAACGACGAGCTAGTTTCTATCCGGCGTGATTTTCATGAACACCCTGAACTGGGCATGGAAGAGACGCGTACTTCGGGTATTGTCGCCAGATACCTGAATGAATGGGGTATCGAGGTGCATACCGGAATTGGCAAAACAGGAGTTGTTGGAGTACTGCAGGGACGCAATAATGGCCGCATGATTGGTCTACGGGCCGACATGGACGCACTACCCATTCACGAACAAACCAATCTGCCGTTTGCCTCGAAAACACCGGGGGTGATGCACGCCTGTGGACATGATGCGCATACGACGATGCTGCTTGGAGCTGCAAAATACCTGGCTGAGACACGTGAATTTGATGGCACAGCGGTATTTATATTTCAGCCAGCGGAAGAAGGCCTGGGGGGCGCTCGTGCAATGCTGGCCGACGATCTATTTACTCGATTCCCTTGTGAAGAGATTTATGGAATGCACAATATGCCAGACGGACGTCCAAACAAAGTGGGCGTAAAACCCGGACAGGCCATGGCCGGCGCTGATTTTTTTGATATCACTATCAAGGCTTCAGGATCACATGCCGCCATGCCACATCAATCAATAGATCCTATCGTTATCGGCTCTTCATTGGTACAGCAACTCCAGTCTATCGTCAGCCGCAATGTGCCTCCCACAGAACCACTGGTACTGTCGGTCACACAAATGCATGCGGGCACTGCCTACAATGTCATCCCTTCAGATTGCACCATTTCCGGCACTATGCGCTACCTGGATACAGCGCTTGCTGATCTGGTCCGCGAGCGTATGCAGGCTTTGTGTGATGGCGTTGCAAAATCCTATGGAATAGAGATATCGCTGGAACGGCGAAATATCTTTGATGTTCTGGTTAACGATGAGCCTCTGTCCCACGTCTTACTGGATGTTGCCGCACAAGTTGTCGGCGAACAAAACACGGAGGTTAAAAGTGATGTGGTAACGGGGTCCGAAGACTTTGCTGATATGTTGCGCGTAGTCCCCGGTGCTTATTGCGTTGTCGGACACGAAGGCACCTTGCCATTGCACAACGATGGTTTTATTCTTGACGAAGGCATACTGCCGGTGGGCGCATCCATATACGCACGCCTCATCGAAGCCCGTACCTCCATACAAGCAACGGTGTAGACATGAATTTCAACGAACTCCCGTTTGATTCAATGGCAATGGCTGAGGGCCTTCGTCCCTGGATTCTTTGCGAAAGTCCAACGTACGATACTGCTGCCGTTAATCGGATGATGGATATAGCAGCTTACGATCTCGCTGCGATGGGGGCAACTATAGAGCGAATTCCCGGGCGCCTGGGACTAGGCGACTCAGTCAGGGCTCGCTTTTCTCACCCGCAGCACAACCAACCGGGAATTCTGATATCGGGCCACCTGGATACAGTTCATCCAGTGGGAACACTGGAAAAGCTGCCGTATAAAATAGAAGGAAATCGCTGCTGGGGACCCGGAATTCAGGATATGAAGGGGGGCAACTACATGGCGCTGGAAGCCATTCGGCAACTGCAGCGTGCAAATATTGAAACCCCACTACCCATAACGGTATTGCTCACGCCCGATGAAGAAATTGGTACGCCGGCAACGCGCGAGCTGATAGAGGTAACTGCACTGAAGAACAAATATGTACTGGTGCCCGAGCCCGCCACCCAGGAAGGAGGTTGCGTGTGGGGTCGCTATGCGATCGCCCGATTCGATTTGCAGACCGTTGGCGTGCCCGTACATGCTGGAGTGGATCCGCGTAAAGGGCATTCAGCGGTGCGTGAAATGGCAAGACGTCTGATAGAGATAGAAGATATGAGTACAGATGATTGCACGTTTTCGGTAAGTGTAATCAAAGGTGGTCAATGGGTTAATTGCGTATCGTCTCAGTGCAGCGCGCAAGCACTATCGATGGCCAAACATCAGAAAGATCTTGATGAGGGAGTCGCCAAAATGCTTTCTCTAAACAACACCGATGGCGAGGTGTCCTTCATTGTCAAACGCGGCGTTACGCGTCCAGTGTGGGAGCCTGATGATGGCAGCAAACAACTTCATGAGTTAGCACTGAGCCTGGCAACAGATCTCGGTTTTGAATTACCTGCCATGATGCAAGGCGGCGGTTCAGATGCCAACTTTACCGGGGCTATAGGTGTTCCTTCTCTTGATTCTCTCGGCGTCAGGGGTGCTGGTTTACATACGCTTAACGAACACATCGAGATAGACAGTCTGGCGGAGCGCGGGAAACTGATGGCGGGGATGCTGGCCACACTTAAATAACAAGACTTCAGTGACCGGCAAAGGCGAAATTCCGGCCTGGTGCAGCTGCAAACAAGGCTTTTGTATATTCGTGTTGAGGATTGGCAAACAGGCTTTTGGCTGTACCATGCTCCACGATGCGGCCTTTGGACATCACCGCAACACTATCGCAAACTTGCGCAGCAACCCGCAAGTCGTGCGTTATAAACAACATCGCCAGTTGCATCTCATCCCGTATTTCCTCCAGCAACGCGAGCACTTGACGTTGCACCGACACATCCAGCGCAGACACGGCTTCATCAGCCACCAATAACTCCGGCCTCATGGCTAGCGCCCGGGCAATACATACCCGCTGACGCTGGCCACCGGAAAATTCGTGAGGGTATCTATCCAGACCGTCCGGATCAAGCCTGACTAGATTCATCAAGTCCCTTGCCTGCGTGAGCGCATCGCGGTGGCTCGCGCCATAGTTCATGGGTCCTTCCATGATGGATTGTCCAACAGTACGCCTGGGGTTCAGTGAGCGGTACGGATCCTGAAAAATAATTTGCACTTTACGTCTGAAATCGCCGAGTTTTTTTTGCGGTGTCTTCGCTATGTCGGCACCTGAGAGAAAGACGCGCCCATCGCTAATATCTATTAGCCGTGTAATACAGCGCGCCACCGTAGACTTACCTGATCCCGATTCACCCACAATGCCAAGCGTCTCACCCCTGCGTATTTCGAGAGAAATATCCTGAGCAGCAGCAACCTCTCGTTTTCCAAGGGAGAACGTGTGAGTTATATAACGCTTGAACAGCCCTTCTGTCTTTAGCACCACATCTGTTTGTGGATCTATGGGTTTGCGTTCCGAAGGCTCATGACGTGGAACTGATGCAATCAGCATTTGCGTGTACGGATGTGAAGGCTGCGAGAGCACTTGCTGGCTGGTATTTTTCTCCACCAGTTGACCTTGCTTTAGCACCGCCACCTGGTCGCCCAGCTCAGCAACCACACCGAAGTCGTGTGTGATAAACAGAACGCCGGTCTGGCGCTCTCCCTGCAGCTCTCGAATTAATGTGAGTATCTGCGCCTGAGTCGTCACATCCAGCGCTGTGGTGGGTTCATCAGCGACAAGCAGCACGGGCTCTAGTATTAACGCCATGGCAATCATGATGCGCTGACGCTGCCCACCTGATAACTGATGAGGAAAGGATCGATACATGCGCTCTGGATCCGGAAGATGCACCTGCTCAATCATCTCCAGTACTTTGCGGCGGCGCTCAGCACTAGACAACGTCGTGTGTTCTTCAAGAACCTCATCAATTTGGTCCCCACACGACATGACAGGATTCAGCGCGGTCATGGGTTCCTGAAAAATCATACCAATACTGGTACAGCGTAGCTCTCTAAGCCTCTCCGGTGAGACTGTTGTCAACTCTTCTCCCTGCAGAGTGATTGAACCAGACTCAACCGTCAGCGCTTTGGCCAGTAAGCCCATAATGCTGAATGCAATAACCGATTTTCCCGAGCCGGACTCTCCGACCAGGCAAAGAACTTCTCCGGGATTGACATCGAATGACACCTTACTTACCGCGTGCTTGCGATCAGCATTATCAGGTAGGGCAATAGTGAGATCCTTGACTGACAGAACAGGATTTGCTTGTTGCACAGCCTCAAATCTCCTTTGCCATGCGCGGGTCAATGGTATCGCGCAGGCCATCCCCCAGCATGTTGATGGCCAGGACGGTAAGCGTCAGGAACACACCGGGATAGAATATATTGTGGGGGAAAATCTGAAACAGATCACGGCCTTGAGCCATTATATTTCCCCAAGTGGGTATTTCGGGTGGAACGCCCACACCCAGAAAACTCAAGATAGCTTCAAGTAAGATAGCGGAGCCGCAAATAAACGTACCCTGTACGATAAGAGGCGCAATCGTGTTGGGAAGAACATGGCGGTAGAGAATCTTATGCGTGGGAGTTCCAACAGATATTGCAGCTTCTACATAAGGCTCTTCCCGGATAGATAAAACGATAGAACGAACCAGCCTGACCACCCGTGGTATCTCGGGAATAACAATGGCGATAATGACGGTGAAGAGCGTGGCACCGGATAACGACACTAATGCGATGGCAAGTAGAATGGCGGGTATCGCCATCAACCCATCCATAATACGCATGACGATCGCATCCACCAGCTTGAAATATCCGGCCATAAGACCGATGAAAAGGCCGATGGATACGCTGACAAAGGCAACCGAGAGTCCGACGATGAGTGAGACTCTCGCGCCATAGATCACCCTGGTGTAAACATCGCGACCAAGCTTGTCAGTGCCCATATGCGCTGTGATGGTGTATTTCTCCCCATCATCGTTTTTATAAACCGCCTCGTAGCCCGGCGGCTTGTTGCGATTTCGAGGATTGATTTCAGTTGGATCCAGAGAAGTCAGCACACTGGCAAAAGGCACCAGCAGAACAATGAGCAGCATCAGACAGCCACCAATAATCACGCTTGTGTTGTTGCGTAACCTTGCCCATATCGACGGTCTGACAATAATATTGCTTGCCTCGACCGACTCTTCTATCAGTTCATCAACGATTGAGGCTGGACGTTGTTCTGCCATTATGTGGCTCGCATAAACATCAAAGTTCAGTAACGGATCCGGGGGTCCAGAATGGTGTAAGCCACATCAATAATCAGGTTTATAAGCACATAAACCACTGAAAAAAGCAAAATCAAGGCTTGCACTGTCGGATAGTCGCGGCCCTGGATAGCATCAAGCGTCAACAGACCCAGTCCGGGGATAACGAACACGCTCTCTGTGACGACAACGCCACTAATCAGGATTCCTATAGCAATACCGATGATGGTAATGATAGGCACCGCAGCATTACGCAACGCATGTTTTATCAATACACGCTTTTCCGACAGGCCTTTTGCCCGTGCGGTTCGAATGTAATCTTCGTTGAGTACTTCGAGTACGCTGGTACGCGTCATACGCGCAATCAATGCAATAAAAATAACCGACAATGCAGTGGCCGGAAGAATAAGCCGGTAAGCCCATCCAACAATGCCATCGCTGATCGGTTGATAGCCTTGTACCGGAAACCAGTCGAGTTTAACGGCGAGAAAATAGATAAGCAGATAGCCGATAACAAAAACAGGAACCGAAAACCCGACTACCGAGAAACCCATGACCAGTCTGTCGATCCATGAGCCTTGTCGATAAGCGGCTAGCGTACCCAGCGGAACAGCCACCACACAAGCAATGACAATGGTAAAGAGCGCCAATGACAAGGTGGGACCAATCCCGTCGGCCACCATACTCATAACAGATCGCTTGTAATAAAACGATTCACCAAAATCGCCCTTGAGAATATTCTTTACATAAATAGTGAACTGTACGGGCAGCGGTTCTTCCAGCCCCAGATCTATCCGCAACTTCGCAATGTCTTCGCTGGTCGCTGCATCTCCGGCAATATTAGCGGCAGGATCACCGGGTGTTAGCCGAAGCATGAGAAAAACGATGGTGGCGACAACCAACAATATCGGTATAACCGACAATACTCGCCGAATCAGGTACGACCACATAACGATGTCTTGGGCTGGTTGAAGAAACCGGGTGCGCCGCTGTGCGGCGCGCCCGGCTGTTTCACAGTCTAGTAGTGCTTAGTCGTTTATCTTGTAGCCCCAGAAAATCGGCACGGGAGCAACCGTTGCGCCCGATATATTCGCGCCCATTGCGTGTGGCTGATAATACTGCCCGAGATGTATATGGGTTGGATATTCGGCGACACGCATTTGCAGCTTCTCTACCAGTGCCAGCTGCTTGGCAGGATCAGGCTCTTTGGAGAATTCATCACGCAGCGTCTGAATTTGCTCATCACAAGGCCAACCGAACAGCGCCTTGTCACATGCAGCATTCAGAAAAGGTGTTGTCAGGGGGCTCGCATTGTCCACTGAATTCCAGGACGTGATAAAGGCATTCCAGCCACCGTCAGCAGGTGCTTCCTGCTTGTTGCGACGTCCAACCAGCGTTTGCCAGTCCATCGCCTGCATATCGACATTAAGTCCGATTTTTTCCATGATGGCTTTAGCCACCGGTGGCAAGGGCTCCAGAATGGTCAGATCGGTAGGATGCATCAACAATATCGGTGTGCCATCGTAACCCGCCTCTTTAACCAATTCTTTGGCCTTGTTGAGATTGCCGGAAAGCTTGTCTTCAAATCCTGCTTCTGTTGCGATAGGGGTACCGCAAATAAACATCGCCTTGCATAGTTTGTAATACTTTTCATCTCCAACTGCTGCGAGCAGAAATTCTTCCTGATCAAAGGCGTACATCAAAGCCTGGCGCATTTTCGGGTTGTCGAAAGGAGGATGCAACACGTTAAACCGGAACGTGTACTGGTTCCCAAAGGGGTTTAGATCGATTAGCTGGATATTCTCATCCTGCTCCATCAATGGCAGCAGATCATGTGAAGGTGCCTCGATAACATCCAGCTCTCCCTTGGAAAGAGCATTCATCTTGGTTTGCTGATCGCGAATAACTTTCCACACAACCTTATCGACAAAAACCTCTTTAGCTCCGGCAAGGCCGTCCGCAGGATCACTCCTTGGCACATAGCCCTCGAATTTGGCAAATTCTGCCTTATCGCCAGGCTTCCACTCTTCCTCGATAAATACAAACGGCCCACTACCGACATACTCGGTGATCTGATCACCCGGAGGAGTGGCAGCAATTCGTGCAGGCATGATAAACGGCACGTTAGACGAAGGCTTCCCGAGCGCATTGATAATCATACCGGTAGGCTCGTTCAGTTTGAACTGAAAACCCTTGTCACCCGAGGCAGTCATCTCTTCAATGAAAGTCATCATTTTTTGACCCATTGCATCTTTCTGGCCCCAGCGCTGTAAGGAGGCAACAACATCTTCGCCTGTCACCGGCTGGTCGTCGTGAAATTTCAGACCATCGCGCAAGGTAAAATCATACGTCAGGCCATCCTCAGAAATAGTGAGATCCTCCACCATTTGAGGCATGATTTCGCCTTTGGTATTCATCGCGAACAGAGTGTCATACACCATGTACCCGTAATTTCGAGACATGTAGGCAGTCGTCCAGATCGGATCGACAATCTTCAGATCAGAATGCATATTGACACGAAGGATTTTCTCCGCGTGTGCTTGGCCTGCCGCCAAAAAACTCATCGCAAGGCCTGTCGCAATCAACTTTCCGCCGTGTTTGGCTAATGGTTTAAAGCCACGAAAATACGTCATCAAATACTCCTGTTGTCGTCGTGTGCGAACCCTTACACACATGATCGTTGGTCATTCAGCAACTGTGCTTGATTTAGCGTTGCGCCATGAGGCTGTGTTGATCACCCACAATTTTGCGGCCCCATAGCAGCATAGGTCTTGTGAACATACAGCCACAATGCACTATATCCTAAACGGGTGCGCAAAATAAACTGTATTCATTCACGGTATTATTGTTCACACCACCGGACAGCTCTCAATTAGTTATCGCAGTGGGTTTTAACAATTGGAAACCATGAATCGTTGGAGCGCACTTCAGTTATGAACACCGCTGTCGAAATATCGCATCTCCCAGCCTCAATTAGTCTCAAGCTGTGCGAATCCGGAAACGTGTTGGCTACACATTGCCGGGAACAGCGAATGCGGCTTGCATTTCAATAATCCACAAGATCGTATAACAACCACTAACACAGATTGCCAGGCATGCACATAGGACGCTCCGTCGTTAATATCATCATAACGCTTGCATCTACTGGAGCTCTCTTGAGCCTTGGCGCTCTATTCTCTGGTTATCATTTATTGTTGGATGTAATAAGCCATTTTCGCGTGCAATACATTGTCTTGTTATTGCCAGTTTTTTTTATAGCTATTCTGGCAAAAAAAATTATCCCGACAATCATTATCACGCTGGCATTGGCTGCTCATGGATACATCGTCGCAAGCTCTTTGCTCCCAACACCGACCCGGAGCGACCCTGACTATCTGGAGTTAACGGTACTGAACTCGAACTTGCTCATGTCCAACGCCAACTACCAGGCACAGTTAGATATCATCGAAGAAAAAAAACCGGATATCATTGCATTCGAGGAATACACCCATCTATGGCACGAGGTACTTGTTAGTAGTCTTCAAGATTACCCATACCAGATCACTCATCCAAGCTACGGCGCTTTTGGTATAGCTTTATACAGCAAGCATCCGATAACGAATGGCGGTGTCGACTATTTCACCATCAGTGCCTATCCGGTGATTAATGTGGACGTTCAACTTGCAGACAATAACGTGCGTATCATCGCTGTCCATCCGCCTCCTCCAAGCACGGCACTCATGCATGAAATCAGAAACAAGACGATGCACAGAATTGCGTCGGAATCTTCAACTCAAGACAACGCCGTTATAGTCATGGGTGATTTTAATTCAACACCATGGACATCTCATTTTTCAGATATGACATCCGATGGGGGACTGAGCAACACCAGAGCGGGGCACGGCTTTCACCCCACATGGCCATCGGGATTTTTTCCCTTACTCATTCCCATTGATCACATTCTGGTAAATTCATATGTTGGCATACAACACTTTGAATCTATCTTTCTTGAAGGTTCTGATCACAGGAATATTTTGAGTCGCCTACGCATCTACTGATGTAACGCCCAGTGAGAAAAGCCGCTAAAACCAGCCACCCCCAAAACGGTGCTGCTCGTAACGTTCAGCCAGAAGCTCCTTCAGCAATTTCAACGTCTTTACCCGGTTAACAAACAAGTCCAGTTTTTCTCGACGAATATCTATTTCCCTGACATAGGATTTTATTCGTCGCTTAACCGTTGCAGGGTTCTTATGATAAAACTCCTGGAACACCCATCGATGCATGGGAGATCGATGTACGATTTCGTCCATGCGATTGCGCTGTTGCCCAAGATATGTAACCAGAACCTCTTCAAGTTGTAGTTCGTCAGTTGCAGTCAGTTCGGAATCTGCACTGGCATGCTGCCTGTGAAGGCGCAACACCGTGATCAGATCACGTTCTTTTCGCGCCTGTAACAACTCAGACATAAGTTCATGCTTGACCTGTTGATTATCAGGATCAACCTCTCTATCCGGATGCAATGCTGCAGCCGTCTGCCGGAACAATCGTTTGAACACAGCATCGTCCAGACTTGCTGTTGTATGATCTGCATTTACATCAGACTCTGGTGGCGCATACTCCTGGTCGCTAAACTGTTCATGCAGCCGCCGCAGCATTTCCTCCATTTGCTCGTCATTCTGGTAATCAGCATCAGAGACCGGCATTTCCTCATCTTCATCAAACCCGTCATAGCCACGCTGGTTTTCAGACTGCTCGTCCTCGTTAGAAGCCAGCTGATCCAGGTAGGTTCTTAGTTGTTCAACAGGGGATAGATCGCTGTTTGTGTCCAACTCCACATCAAGCTCCCTTGCACGCATAACGGCCAGCCGATTCTGCAAGGGTTCATCCAGCTGCCCTAATTCCATCAGCTGACTCAAATACTCATCTATCCATGCGCTGAGTTCGGCGCGCTGCCATTTCAGGAGGGATTTTTTTTCCGAAAAATCAAGTTGCCGATGCAAAGCCTGCCTTACGGATTCTCCCAATGCATTTTCAGCGGTGTCCACTTCAGTGCCGACCAGCCGCACCAGACTATCCAGCTCACAATGAAGCAATTCATTTTCTTGAGCGGCGGCTTCTGCTTCAGCCCACAAGCGTTGGAAACGTGTAGGTGTGTTTCGGGTGGCTTGCTTCGTTGGGGCAATTGCCTGACTGTTCATGACGGTATTATGCCACGACAGAATAGCCACAACCCGATCTAATCATCAGCAAACAGCGAGAGGATGTCTTCAGACGACAGTGATTTCACTGCACCGCCATCTCGACGCTCAACAGTTGCATCAGCCAGAGCCTGCTTACGTGACTGCATGGCTACGATTTTGTCCTCTACGGTATTATCCGCTATGAGTTTGTAGACAAATACCGGTTTATCTTGCCCAATACGATGCGCCCGGTCAGTGGCCTGGTTTTCAACGGCCGGATTCCACCACGGGTCATAATGAATCACGGTATCAGCAGCGGTGAGGTTGAGACCCGTGCCACCCGCCTTCAGGCTAATCAGGAACAAGGGCACATCACCGTTCTGAAACGAATCAATGGCAAGCTGACGCTTACGTGTTTTGCCAGTGAGTTTTACATAGCCTATGTTACGTTTTTTTATTTCGCGCTCGAGAATTTCCAGCATTTGCGTGAACTGTGAAAACAGAAGAATTTTTCGCCCTTCTGCAACCAGCTCGTCAAGCATTCCCAACACATGCTCAGTCTTTGCAGAATTGGTTACACGACGTGCACTATCCAGTTTAACCAATTCCGGATGGCAACAACTTTGACGCAGTTTTAACAGGGCGTCCAGCATTTGTATATGGCTCTTGGCCACGCCCTTCTCCTGCAACAACGCACGTACACGTTTCTCCATACCGATACGGATGGTTTCATACAGGCGCGCCTGGTCAGTGTCGAGCTTGATCTTTCTGACAATTTCGGTTTTTGCGGGAAGCTCAGACGCAACGTTCTGCTTCCGGCGGCGTAACAGAAAAGGTGCAACCGCATTGTTCAGGCGTTGTTGCCGTTCAGTATCACCATGTTTTTCTATCGGTGTTCGAAAATGCTGCGTAAACCGCTTTTGCGGTCCAAGCAATCCCGGCATGAGAAAATCAAATAACGACCACAGCTCGCCCAAGTGGTTTTCAAGTGGTGTACCGGTCAAACAGATGCGATGCTCGATGGGCATGCGCTTGAGCGCTTGCGTAACCTTAGCTGAGGGGTTCTTGATCGTCTGCGCTTCATCCAGCACGAGATGTGCGAACCCATGGCCAGTCAATAAGACGTGATCACGAAGCGCTAGTGAATAACTGGTGATAACCAGCATCGACTCGCCGTCAAGCAACGGCTTCTCGTGCCTTTCCGCTCCATGCCAGACACGGGCATTCAAACCGGGTGCAAATCGCTCTGCTTCACGCGCCCAGTTATGTAAAACACTGGTTGGCGCAACCACCAGACAAGGACCCTTAAGTTTACGCTTCTGTTTCAATGACAATAGATGAGCGAGTGTCTGAATCGTCTTACCGAGTCCCATATCATCTGCCAGCACTCCGCAAAATCCAGCTTCATAAAGGAAATTCAACCAGGCCATGCCGGTTAACTGATAGGCACGAAGTTCAGCTTTGAGTGTTCTGGGTGCCTTGGCCGACTTTATCAACGCTTGCTGATCGACACTGATTCGTTCAACCTTCTTAGCCAGTGCAAGCAGAGTTTTGTCACCACTCCACTCACTCTGGGCACCGGCGTCACTTAACTCACTACGCAGATTCGACAGGCTGGCAGCACGAGCACGAGTCACGGCCACCTGGCCTTTGGAGTCGTCATACAACTCCAGCAGTGTTTCCGCCACCGGGCGCACCATGGCAGCTGGTACGGCCAGGCGACGGCCATCCGCGGCGATAACATTCAGTGGAGTATCCCGATCACCTCGTTGAAGCCAGCTAAGAATCAATGGTAAAAGGTTGTAGTGTTTTCCCTCGTGCTTGAGTTGCAAACTTAAGTCAAACCAACCGTTGTCTATCGCCTGAAGGCTAAAGTCAAAGTCTGATACTTCAGTTGCAGCCAGATTAACCGGATCCTCGACGATGATTTCAAAGCCCTCTGATTCAAGCGTCTCGAACGCTTCAAACAACCGCTCGAATGCGCGAAAACGTTCGGTGTCCGAACGCATTAACGGTTGATGATCAGCAATGGTAAAACGCTTGGGATCACGGGCGAATACAGGCTCAAAGCCTGAAACCCGTCGCCGGAAAAACTGGTATTGCCGATACTCTTTATTACGATCACGGGTTATCTCAAGCTCTGTACCGTCCTCCAGAACCATTGATGTGACTGGCGAATCAGGTTGCAATTCCACGTGAAACTTGTGTTCGCCATAGCACATTAGAACCTGCACAGTCCATTGACTAACGTGTGCAGAGCCATCCGCTGAGTAGATCCTGATACGGCACTTCAAAGGATCTTTTATGAAAACTATCGACGGCTCGGCAGGTAAAGGCAACGAGGTGCCCTGCGTCGGAGACGCCAGAATATTAGACAGCGCCTGGGCAGCGGACTTGGGAAGCTCAGGAGCAAACGACACGGCATTGAGAACAGCCACCGTATAGGGACTATTAACGATACCCATATGATAGCGAACGGGGTCAACGTACCAGACCGGACTGGTACTTGCCAGATAGAGTCTGCCATTATCGTGAAGATCGGTATTGATTTTTAACTTGTTACTGTTGCTGGTTGCTGAGTCCCAGCGCACTTTTGCAGTCTTGTCTGCGCCACGCTGACAGGCTTCCTGCCGCTCATCTTTCCAGTACAGTTTGCCGGTACCCAGCATTTCTTTAAGTAGATAGGCGCCCAGTGAGCCCTGTAATACCACGGTGCCTTTCCCCGCACCTTGCGTGATGGACCCGCTTCGCTGAATGGATGTTCTTAACAGGTCAAATATTAACTCATCGGATTTGCTGACATCAAAGTCGTAGAATCCGAAAGTGTTGTCCAGCGGATATATTCGCCCTTTACTTGGCAAACCGCTTTTCAGAAGACCGGATTTCAAAACGCGTACACCAAGCGTCGAACCCGATGCAATACTCACGCTTTGTAGCTCGTAGATATAACGAGCGCTATTCGACGAGTAATACTCACTTTCACCGGACACTGGTTTATCCGGCTGCAGTACCTTGACTAATCCATCGACCCAGCCGAGCATTTGCTGGTCATCCTCCAGCGCGTCTGCCAGTTGTTGACGGCGGCGTCTCGTTGCCTCACTTTCAGGATGATCAGCAACTGTACCCGACGGACTCATCCATTCCATGACAAGTGCTGCGCCATGTTTGCAATTGTAGCCAACCGGACAGGTGCAAGCGCTCTCCAGATCGTTTTCATCAACTGCGACCTGGACCGAATAAGGCCAGCGCGCAGTTCCCTGAACCCTCCCCTCCAATAACCCGCCATTAGCGACCGGCTCAATGTCGATGATGACTTTGCCACTGCCAACAATACCTCGGGCGCGAGAAAGGGTCGCAGCCGAGAAGTAATCTTTAAGGTCCGGGACCTCCACCAGTACTCCAGAGGATCAATAAGGTAAGAGCCGGCTATTCTGCCAGCAAACAACGGTTCAGAGAAGCCGAAAACACAATTGGCTTCTTATTATCGCTGACACCAGTACTTGACGTCCTGCTCATCGAGGAAGCGCTCCGCTCCCGTCCCATTCAGAATAGCAAGCGTTGACAGAATGCCAGCCTGCAAACACGAATCACCGGCGACCGTCACTGAGGCAGGTGCATTTTCTACCGGCCATCCGGTTTTCGGGTTCAATACATGACCATAGCGCCTGCCATCCTTTAGCAGAAAACGCTGTGCGTCACCGCTGGTGGTAAGTGCACCTTTCAAGAGTTGAATGGAAAGCGAGGCGTGCCCGCCTATCCTGGCAGCTTCAACACCAACGTTCCAGGCGGCCTTGCTGTTTGGGGGTCTGTTGGCGTGCAAGTCGCCACCATAGTTAACCAGACACGGTACCGCAGCTGCTACACCGTTTAGCAGAGCAATGCTTCGATCGACAGCGTATTCCTTACCGATACCGCCCAGATCAATCTGCATACCCTCGGGCAGGGTGAACTGTGGAGGACTCCACTGGACTTTGTGCCACCCTACCTGGGGTAGCACGGATTCGATATCGCTGCTTGAAGGGATGCGGTCGGAGCCATTGAAATCCCAGACTTTTCGTAACACGCCAGACGTGACATCAAAAAGCCCATCGGACATCTGATGGCAGGTATTTGAAAACTCAAGCATGCGAGCCATCTCTTCATCAACACAAACCGGTCTGCCGCCGCTATTGTTAATGGTCCAGACGCTGTTGTCGTCGCGATAACGGCTGAAGGCTTTCTCTATTCGCAAAGCCTCATTCATTGCCAGCTTTACAAGACCCAACGAAAATTCTTGCGAGCTGTGTTCGACATGCACTTCGCAAGGACTTGCCATGGCCCGGAATTCACCGACCCAAAACTCTCCGCTCCTGGACAAACGCAAATCAGTCACCGGATTCTGCACCGACAGTGACAGTACAGAACCGGGTTACTCATAGTTGAGGCAAGCTCAGGTTCGCTGTGCACCATGGTAGAGATTGACAACATGCCTGGCTTCTGCAAAAAACAACCAGCGTTCCACAAACACACCAGCATAAGCACTGATGGCAGCCAGGGCCAGCGCACCAAAGCCGACGCTGCCAAACACACCAGTCACCAGAATGAGCGGCAGTAAAAAGGCAAGTCCAATACTGATAAAACGCAACCAGATAAGTCTCACTCTTGCAACCTGATAACCGAATTCCTTGGTATGAAAAGTATCACTGGCATGGCCGACGTCCAGTAGCTTGACTGTGGCACGAGTAAACCCGAGCGCCGTATTGATGGTGGGCCCGGCCGGCACGCCAATCCAGAAAAAATACACAACCTTGACCAGCGCAGCCAATACCAGAACAATGAGTGCCAAGCCCAGAAGTCGCTGTGCATCCAGCCCTTGTTGTGCAAACATGACGGCCAGAATAAGCGCTCCCAGGAGGAGGCCCAACAAGACGTAGTTAACTGGTGTCAACGGTGTATGCCATTGACGAATTGTTTTCAGCGACGCATAGATCATCGCTGTGCATAACAGAATGATGATGGCCATTGCAGCCATCACCACGGCAAAGAAAGTCGTGGTCGCTGAATTACCGGTAAAAAATTGCAACGCCAACCAGATAAGACTAACCGGGTAGAAGAGCACCGCAAATACCGCCTCACGTGACAACCATGATGTCTTGAACCGCGTAAACGAACGCCACGCATTCTTCGGGTTGGATAGATGAAACGTTGATGAAATCAAACCCGCAGTGACCAGAGTCAAGCCAACGATACCCATAAACGTAACCTGGTCGGGACTGATCGATTCAGACAAGCCAGCAATATGCACAAACGCCAACAGGAACAACAGGCCGTAACCCGCACCCGAGGTAACAGTAAAGAAAATAACCGAGATTGCAGGATGCATCAGCGCGTCCCCTTGCCAAGGTCATTGAACGCATCTTTCTGGCGTTTCATCCACTTGCCAATAAGAGATGCACTCGAACCACCTTCCGATTTTTCAACGGTCTGCGCTGCCGGACGCTGCCGCGGAGGTAGATACTTGTTAACCGGGTTATAACCAACTTCCGGCATCATCGAATAGCCTGCACGTTCACGCACAAGCGTACTCACCTCTGAATCAGGATCATCGAAGTCACCAAAAAACCGTGCGTGAGTGGGACACGTCATGACACATGCTGGCTGGCGTTCTTCTTTCGGAAGATTTTCATCATAGATTCGGTCGACACACAGCGTGCATTTCTTCATCACGCCCTGCTCTTCGTCTAATTCACGTGCACCGTAAGGACAAGCCCAGGCGCACAGGTTGCAACCCATGCATTTACTCTGATCCACTAGTACGATACCGTCCTCTTCGCGCTTGTACGAAGCCCCCGTAGGGCACACGGTGACGCAGGCCGCATCATCACAATGCATGCAAGACATAGGTGCATTGACAGTCTTGTTGTTCGGAAATTCGTCAACCTCGTAACTGCGAATGCGGTTAAACCACACGCCACTGGGTTGCTCCCCGTAAGGTTCGTAGTCCGACAACGGGCCTGTCGTGCCCGATGTGTTCCATTGCTTGCAGGCAACTGCGCAGGCATGACATCCCACGCAGGTATCTAGATCAATAACCAAACCGAGCTTCATGGCTTGTCTCCACTATTGAGATGTCCGGCTTTCAAGGCGTCCTCCATAGAACGTTCGAGATTGACAGGGCTATGCGTATGGTAAGTGAGCACGTCAGGCGACACCGCCAGATCAGGAAGCCTCTTCACTGGATCGAACTCCGGGTAGGAGCCAGTCTCACCGGGTGCTGCCAGATAGATGTTCACTTTCAAGTCGTACCAGGCCGCCTGCCCCGTTACCGGATCAGAATTGGTCAGACCACGCTCACCGTCTTTCGATGGCAACAGCTCTGAAATCAGGTGATTCATCAGAAAGCCTTTGGTTGACTCAGGTGCATCCTTTGACAAGCCCCAGGCGCCACTTTGTTTGCCGATTGCGTTCCACGTCCAGACCGTGTCCGGATTGCAGCCTTCCATCAGCTTTACCTGGCATCGAATCTTGCCATGATGACTTTCCACCCACACCCAGGCAAGATCATGAATGCCCATCTGCGCTCCGCGTTCGCGGTTCATGTACAGGTAGTTCTGCGCCATGATCTGACGTAGCCACGCGTTTTGCGAATCCCACGAGTGATACATAAACATCGGCCGCTGGTTGACGGCATGAAAATGATATTTCTGGTTATCCACTCGTTGTTCTTCCAACGGGATGTACCAGTCTGGCAAGGGGTCGAAATACTTGACGAGTCTTTCTTTGTCTTCTGTCGTGTTGGGTAGAGGTCCATCGTAAAGCCCCTGGCCCGCCAGCCGGAATTTCTGTAGTACTTCAGAATACAGCTCCATGACAATAGGGCCGCTGTGTCCATTGAAGCCGACGCTCTTTGCCCATTCCAGATAATCCTTGTTGGCAAATCGATAGTAGCGTTGTTCCGGCGGCAGCTTGTGTTCGAAGAAACAGTCGTTGTCCATATAGGACTGCCACTGATCCTTGTTGGGAGCCCCGACCATATGCTCATCTGCGTTCTCGCCTCGCCATCCGGCCAGGAAACCAATACCCGGTGCTTTTTCCCAGTTGGTAATGAAATCCTTGTAATCAGAGAATTTTGCAGAACCGTCAGGCTTGACCAATGCCGGAAAATTCAGTCGCGTACCAATGTCCACCAGAACTTCCTGCCAGGGACGTACATCACGATCAAGCTCGATGACTGGCTGACGAATGGAGTCGCAGGCCGCATGTGGTTCAGAGATGGGTCTGTCGAGCATTGATATGGTGTCGAAGCGCTCAAGGTAAGTGGTATCAGGTAGAACAAGATCCGAGTAGTTGACCATCTCCGAATGAAACGCATCACTGGTGACGATGAAAGGTAACTTGTAATCACCATGCTCGTCCTTCGCACGCAGCATGTCCTGCACCTCTGCAGTATTCATACTGGAATTCCACGACATGTTAGCCATGAATAGAATCAGTGTATCGATCGGATAGGGATCACCTTTGACCGCGTTGTTGATAACCATATGCATCATGCCGTGATTGGCAATGGGCGCCTCCCACGAATAGGCTTTGTCAATACGCAATGGTTCGCCGTTCTCGTCGACTACCAGATCTTCCGGCCCCATAGGGAAACCCAGCGGCGGAGACGCCAGTGGTGTATTCGGGGCCATCGCCTTCGCAGGCTTGATGGGCGGTGCAATATGTTTGGGGAATGGCGGCTTGGCAAGGTGGGATCCGGGACAATCCACCGCGCCGAGCATTATCTGCAGCAGGTGTATGGCGCGGCAACTCTGGAATCCATTGGAATGTGCCGAGATTCCTCGCATGGCATGCATCGCAACCGGGCGACCAATAAATCGCTCATGTCGCCGACCTGTCCAGTCCGTCCAGGGAGTTTCTATGGTGATGGTTTCCTTGAAAGCCACGTGCGCCATCTCCAACGCCAGCCTTTCAATAGTGTCAGCATCGACGCCGACGATGCCAGCCACAGCTTCAGGGGCATATTCGTCGCTGAGGTACTTCTCGGCGAGCTGTGTCATGACCGTCTTGACGCTTACGCCATCGACTTCATACTCACCGAACAGTGCAGCCTGAATAGTGTCATCGTGGCTTGAATCATTCCAGGTAGCAGTACTTTCCGTAGCCTGATTCCAGATGAGAAGCTCACCCTCTTCATTGCGCAGTAACATGCCATCTTTCGACGTGCCGGGTGCATGGATAACCAACTGGGTGGAGTTCGTGTAACGAGATAGAAAATCCCAGTCAAACTGCTCGTTTTTGAGCAGCACATGTGCAAACGACAACGCAAGCAGTCCATCAGTCCCGGGCCGGATGCCAATCCATTCATCAGCAATCGCCTGGTAACCCGTGCGCACTGGATTGATAGCAACAAATTTGGCCCCCCGGCGCTTGAGTTTTTCCAGGCCAATCTTGATGGGATTAGAGGCATGATCCTCGGCCACGCCCCACAACATGAAGTATTTGGCGTTGTCCCAGTCGGGGTCGCCGAATTCCCAGAATGACTGTCCGGTCATGTACAAACCGCCAGCGGCCATATTGACCGAGCAGAAGCCGCCGTGGGCAGCCCAGTTTATCGTACCGAACTGAGACGCCCAGAAGCCTGTCAGTGCCTGCATCTGATCACGGCCTGTAAAAAATGCGAGCCGCTTGGGGTCGGTCTCGCGAATTCTTCGCAAACGCTCCGTGAGCAATTCCAGCGCCTTATCCCAGGATATTGGCTCGAATTCTCCTGCACCGCGCTCGGTACCCGGTTTTCTGACCAGTGGCTGTGTCAGCTTCGCGGGGGATTTTTGCTTCATGATCCCCGCATTGCCCTTGGCACACAGCACCCCCTTGTTAACAGGGTGCTTGGGATTGCCCTGAATAAAGCGGATTTCGTTACCTTCCAGCGTTACCTTGATACCGCATCGGCAGGCACACATGTAACATGTGGTTGTCTTGACCTCTTGCTGGTCATGATTTTCGAATTCTGGCAATGCAGACATAGGCTAATTGAGATTTTTGACGAAATGGACTAACGCCAGGTCGAGTGGATGAATCACTTGATCGTGCGCAGACAAATTGATCGGAACCTACACTATGGCGTTACCTTGACGGATGCGCCAAAAAGAAATACTTGTGCAGGTATTAATAAATATCATCACAACACCCGGGCTACGTACTCAGGGCACATAAACGTGTAGTGTACTGGTACTGGTTCAGGCCCTTGCGAGGCGGAATTGCAGAGCTTTCGAAGGTGTGCTGAGTGTTTCCCTTCACCGATTCCACAGAATAACGTCTGATCTGCGCAGGAGTTGTAGCGGCCAATGAGCAATAATGCACAGCTTACCCAATAACCGTCAGCCGCCCCGCAAGCTTTGCGTAGCGCCGCCGATTTTCTATAATGCAGACCCGTGTTCGCGTGTCCAATAGCCCGTTCTATCAGGAGTGTCCAGTTCAGATGTCTAATCGCCGCGTTACCCTTCTCGGAGGTTCCGGATTTGTCGGTTCACAGTTGACGTATCGACTGGCCGAAAAATTTGACGAAGTGGTTGTGTTAACTCGGCGAGCAAGCCGTGTTCGCAAGCTCCGTACTCTGACTAACGTCAAAATCGTTGAAGTCAACGTGCATGATGCCGAACGCCTTGGTACTGCGTTGACAGGTTCTGATGTCGTTATCAATCTGGTCGGCATCCTTAATGAAGGTGGCAACAAGGATGAAAGCAGCTTTCGCAATGCACATCTGGGATTAACCGAGAAAGTACTGTCAGCCTGCGAAAATGCAGGCGTGAAACGCTATCTTCACATGAGCGCACTTAATGCCAGCACTGAGAACGGTTCCAGTGAGTACCTGCGCACCAAAGGTATGGCTGAAGATATGGTCAGGAGCCAATCGCCAGCTATCAACTGGACCATCTTTCAACCGTCTGTCATATTTGGTGAGCACGACGCGTTTTTTAACAAATTTACGGCGCTGTTAAGAGCATTACCGGTATTTCCGCTGGCCGTGCCAGAAGCCAGGCTGTCGCCAGTATTCATCGGTGATGTTTGTAACGTCATGATCGACTCAATTGATGACCCTGGCGCATCAGGGGCGACTATTGAGCTTTGTGGTCCCAGAGATTACTCACTCAAGGAACTCGTGGAGTACACGGCGAACACGGCCGGCCTGTCTCGCAAGGTCATTGGCCTGCCAGACTGGGCTTCACGTTTGCAAGCACGCGCTATGGAATTTGTGCCTGGCAAACCGTTCTCTCGTGACAACTACCTGTCCTTGCAAACTCCCAGTATCGGGTCCGAAGGATGCCAGCGTCAGCCTACCTCGCTGGATGCGATTGTGCCACGTTACATAGGCGCGGCTGATTGGGCGGGTCGATTACAGAAACGCCGGACCGCTGCAAGACGCTAAATCGCGTAGTCCCGGCTACATTCTGCGCTGGATTGTCAGGCTACCGCTCTCACAAATATCAGCGGTTGATTTAACGCCGTTCTATGCATATTTTGTTTGCACCAGAGTCAATCAGTGATAACCACGGCCCATGTCCATTAGACCGGTAAAAGCAGAATCCATAGCGCAACCCACGATGGAAGGCGCAGGGGTACATCTGCACAGAGTGTTCGGTTTCGGTGACACCTCGCAAACAGATCCGTTTCTGATGATGGATGATTTTAGAAACGACGATCCGGCGCACTATTCGGCAGGATTCCCCTGGCACCCACATCGGGGTATCGAAACGATCACCTATGTGCTCGCAGGCTCAGTCGAGCATGCCGATAGTCTGGGTAACTCAGGTTTGCTGGGACCTGGCAGTGTTCAATGGATGACGGCGGGCAGTGGCATTTTGCACCAGGAAATGCCTAAGGGTGATGCCGAGGGACGCATGCACGGATTCCAGCTCTGGGCGAACCTGCCGGCTTCAATGAAAATGAGCTCGCCACGCTACCAGGACATCGCAGGGCAAGAGATTACCGAATTGCATGAAGATGATGGAACAATCATCCGAATCGTGGTGGGTAGCTGGCGTGGCAAACGTGGCCCCGTTGATGGCATTGCTGCCGACCCTCAATATCTGGATATTTCCGTACCCGCGTATACTCGCAAAGTCATACCCATCGATGCCTATCGAAATGCATTCGCCTATGTATTTCAAGGCACAGGATCCTTTCGAAACGCATCTGATCCAATGGGTATCAAGGTTGAAAAGGAAATTAATGGAGAAGAGGTTTTCCTTCGTGATCGTTCGGGTAATAGAACATTGGTGTTATTCGACACTGGCGATGAAATTGTTGTCGAGACACGAGAGGAGCCTATGCGCTTTCTGTTGATATCGGGAAAGGCACTGAAGGAGCCCGTTGCCTGGCATGGTCCCATTGTGATGAATACACAGCAGGAAATTCAGCAGGCGCTCAGGGACTTGAACGATGGCAGTTTTATCAAGGAGTCAGCGCGAAGCTGACATAAGCTTTGTATTGAACGGGTGTTAACGGCCTGCATCCGTTCAGGATGTCGCCTCCAATGCAGCAAGATACGCGTCCAGTCGTTCCCGGCGCTCTCCGGCTGGTAAATCGGCAGTCACGCGCGCCACCTCATAGAATTTTTGTATATCTTCTCCAGCCTCAAGGTACATTGCATAAAAGGCAGGTACGTATCGGCGGTAGGTTGATACCGCAACCAGCCTTGCATTATTCAGATCACGCTTGAACCAGTTGTCGTAGCCCGAGAATCCACCCCAGTCCACTTTAATGGATTCATAGTCTGCTCTCATCTGCTCAAAGACAGCAGCCTTCTCGTCTCGCATGGCCGATTCATCAATATTCCGGGCAAACGTGGTCTGTAGTTTCTCCCGGGTGCGCTGTAAAAGACTGACAAAGTCTTCAAGACGTTTCAATGATGCGTCGTACTGCGCGATGCGATCGGCTTCTCCGCGATGCTCCAACCATTTACGTGTGCCAATCTGCTCTACAAACGTGGCATAGGCTTCATTGAAATTACTGTCGTCTTTAACGTACAGCTTCTGATGAGCCAACTCATGAAACAGAGTACCGACATAGCGTGTGTCATTACCCCGCAGCATCGTATCGACAATCGGGTCGTCGAACCAGCCAAGAGTAGAATAAGCCGATGCACCGCCAACAGTGACATCGTAGTTTTCGCTGGCAAGCCCGGCCGCGTATTCATCAGCCTCTGCACGATCGAAGTAGCCGCGATAACTGACACAGCCGGCAACCGGAAAACACCAGGTTTTCGGACTGACAGAAAACTCCGAAGCCGCGACCACATTCCAGGTTACGGCTGCCCTGCCCGTTTCCACAAACGAACTATAGCTATCATTATCGGGTAGATCGAGTTCCGTAACCGCAAACTTCCTGGCGTCTACCAGCGTCTGGAGTTTGCCGCGTAATTCCGGGGACGTAGCCTCATCTGCCAGCACCTCTTCCAATGGCTGTCTGGCCCGCATCAGTTTGAAGTGTCCGCCAACCGCCTGGGAGTAATAGCCAATGGCGCTGCAACCCGTGCCAGCCAGCAGTGCAGCAGATGCGAAAAGCAAAGTCAGAATCTTGTGTCGGAGATACTTCACAGGCGATGGGAATCGAGGAATCATTGCGATGAGTGTACCATCGGCAATTATGAAATCAGGATCTTTACAGGTACCAGGCAAAACCTATCTGGTGGGCGGTGCCGTTCGCGATGAATTACTCGGTCTGGGCTTATCCGATCGCGACTATGTCGTCGTTGGCAGCACACCCGATGCCATGCTGGACGCAGGGTTCAAGCCCGTCGGCAAAGATTTTCCCGTATTTCTACACCCGGAAACACATGAGGAATACGCCCTGGCGCGTGTCGAACGCAAAACGGGTGCTGGTTATCATGGTTTCGCTTTTAATACCGATTCATCAGTCACTCTGGAAGAGGATCTCAGCCGTCGTGACCTGACCATCAATGCGATAGCCAAGACACCGGATGGTGAGCTGATAGATCCATATAATGGCAAAGTCGATCTGGACAATCGCGTGCTGCGGCATGTGTCCAGTGCCTTCGTCGAAGATCCGGTTCGCCTGCTTCGCGTTGCCAGGTTTATGGCCAGGTTTCAGCATCTGGGCTTCGCTGTGGCCAACGAAACTCATGACCTGATGCAAACCCTAGTGAGAGGTGGGGATGTCAACAATCTGGTGGCAGAACGGGTCTGGCAGGAAATGCACGGGGCCCTGGCGGCAACCACACCAAGAGCGTTCTTCGATACCCTAAATACCTGCGGTGCACTGGCCGTGATTCTGCCCGAGCTTGCAGCAATGGATGGTATTCCCCAGAAAGCCGAGTGGCATCCTGAAATCGATTGCTACATCCACACCATGATGGTATTGGAACAGGCAACACGATTAAGTAAGGACGTCAACACGCGCTTCGCGGCACTGTGCCATGATTTGGGCAAGGCCGCGACACCTCAAGACTTATTGCCTGCCCACCACGGGCATGAAGAGCGTGGTGCAAAACTTACAGAAACCCTGTGTGCCCGATTACGCGTACCCAAAAATCCAAAGGACCTGGCGATCATGAGCGCCCGATACCACACACATTGCCACCGCGCCCGGGAACTCAAGGCAAGCACCCTCGTAAAATTATTCAAATCGCTGGACGTTATCAGGAAGCCAGATCGATTCAAGGAGTTTGTTCTGGTCTGCGAGGCAGACAAAAAAGGTCGTCTGGGTTTTGAAGATCACGCCTATCCAGAAGCTGAATTCCTGACAAAGGCAGCTGCAGTTTTCAGACAGGTTGATACCGCTTCAGTCGCCAGGGCAACGGAAGATAAAAAACGCATTGCGGAAGAAATTACACATGCTCAGGTACAAAGCATCAAAGCCTGGTTGCGAACGAACACCGAGTAACAACCATTACGCAATATAAAGCTCAGGTCCCCTTATGTTGGCAGAAGCAGAAGTACGTACGCAGAATCTTCAACAACGCATGTGCGATGAGAATATCGAGGTAGCCGTATTCACCGATGAAAGCTCCATTGCCTATTTATCAGGATTCTGGGGCTACCTGGGGATTGAGTTCGGCCGACCCACCCTGTTGATTGTGCATGCATCTGATGCGCCGATTGTCATCACACCCATGATGGAATCAGAAATGGTCAGTCAGATGACCTGGGTTGAGAACATTGTGGTTTGGGAAGATACAGGACCTCGAAGCTGGGGCCTTGCCTTGAAAGAAGCACTGGGCAACAGTCCTTCGCAAATCTGGATTGAACGCCCCAGCATTCCGGCGATTGTCAGGAACTTTCTCGATGATACCTATGCAGGCGTTCCGCTGAAGGATATCTCCCCTACGCTGGGAGCGATGCGAGTCATCAAATCTGCATTTGAAATAAGTATCATGAAAGAGGCCGGCGAAATCGCAGGCGCGATGATGGCCGCCGCGCACAATAGCTTGACAGAGGGGGCTCAGGAATACGAATCAGCACTTGCGGTTATAGATGCAGGCTCACGAAAGGCCGCGAGTTTTCTTACCGGCAAAGGATGGGAGCGTTTTGTTTCGCCAATGATCCACAATCTACAAATCCTGCAAAGTGGCGCCGACGCCTCAATGGTGCATCGCCGAGCCAGCGTTAAAGCTTATGAAAAGTTCGACCCCGTGTACTTTTGTTTTTGCAATATGGCCCAGTTTAAACAATACAAACTGGGCTTTGATCGCATGTTTCATATTGGCGACGTAAAAGATACAGATCGTGTTGTTCAACAAGCTGCCATTGACGCACAACAGGCCGCTATATCGGTTATTCGTCCTGGAATAAAAGCCGAAGACGTCGCCATCGCCGCGGACGAAGTTTATCAGGAGCGTGGTTATGCGACGGGATATCGAACCGGTCGATCTATTGGTGTTGCGTATCTGGAATCACCGGAATTGAAAATGGGAGACCAGACCATTCTGGAAGCCGGAATGACATTCGCAGTCGATGGTGGCATCTCTGTTGATGGCGTGACTGCCGGGCGAATCGGGGATTCCATTGTTGTTACCGATAGCGGGAGCGAATATATAACCGACTATCCCCGGGAAATTTTACTCAGCAAAGGATAGTCTTGTGGATAAATCGCTGAACATTGCCATTGCGCAGCCTCCGGGGATGCTCGATGGCACGCACAACCGACTGGCGTGGCTCGAAATGCAGTTGCAGAGCGAGAATACCACTGACTGTGATGTATTGATTCTTCCCGAGTTATTCCAGAGCGGATACTACACTGCGCAGCGTATTAGCGATGTCGCTGAGCCTTCGGACGGTCCCTTCGCCCAACAGGTCAGACGTCTGGCGATAACTCACAACATAGCCATCGTTTATGGCTATGCCGAACAAGCGGTCGACGCCCTGTACAATTCAGCGCAGTGTATTGATGACAGTGGTGTTGTCATTGGTCATCACCGCAAATTGCTTTCGCCACCCGGATTTGAACAATCAGTTTTTACCCAAGGTAGTGATTGCAACGTGTTCAAGCTAGGAGATTTCCATGTAAGCATACTCATTTGCTATGACATTGAATTTCCGGAAACGATACGACATGTGGCAGCGGCCGGTGCAGAATTGGTTATCGCACCCACTGCATTAACCGAGGAATGGGGCCTGGTATCAGAGAAACTGATCCCCACTCGCGCATTTGAGAATGGCGTATTCATAGCCTACGCAAACCACAGTGGCCGCGAAAATGATGCGACCTATTTTGGCGGTAGCTGCATCGTCGCGCCGAACGGCCGGGACCTCGCCAGAGCCACCAACAACGTGTGTATGCTGAAGGCAACTGTGGATAAATCGCAAGTAAAGAAGGCGCAAACTCGAATGCCATACCTTGCTCACTACTCGGCACTTAAACCTGCATTGAGTTTAAATGATGTAGACGATTAACCAGAGGCAAACACGCAAAATAAAAATTTATGCCCGGATACGCTCTTATCTGCACAAAACCTCGACGCCTGCGCTAGAGCCTTTTCATAATCTCGACTTCCACAAACGCACACTCAAAATCATTACCATTGATAACATCATGTTGTACGCCTGAATCACGGTAGTACGGCACACCGTTTTTAAGTTCCGCAATACTTCTGGAGCCATCCGGATTGTCAATCTCCAGAATACCGTCAAACAGTGGAACAACAATGTAATCATATTCGTGAGTATGCCACCCCGTATTGTCTCCTTTTTTCAGAAACCGCCACTCTGTGACACGTGCGCGATTGTTATCAATGTATACCTTTGCCACGGCATTGCCGTTTGAACTCTGAGTGCACATCGTTCTCGTCTTCTCCGGTCAGAAATGGTGCCGCCACAGGGAGAACACACAGACCACACTGCAGCGACGCTACGATGTTTCTGTCTGGACATTGGCATGCCCGGACAAGTCATTGCATCACTATGGTCGTGGTTCTTGTAAGCAACATATCGTGGGTTAACTTCTGGAACTTCACAATCAACAAACCTATTCAAAATGCCTCAACAAGATTAATTGACTGAGAAAAAATTCAGCGTTCATGCTTGACACAGGCAATTCGCTTACGTTATACCAGAGCTCTGGGGTTTGCAATGAACCTCGTGAGGCGCCAGCCAGATCTTGCATCCTTCCCCTAATTGCAATTCAACCGGAGGATGCCTAATGGCGTCGTATAACGAAATTTCAGTCACAACCTTAGCCCGACTGATAGGAACGCCAGAGTGCCCGATACTCTTGGATGTGCGCACCAACGAAGATTTTAATGATGATCCCCGGATAATTCCAGGCGCTTATCGATACGATTGTCTGAAGGTGGAAAACCTGGTTGACGAGCTAAAAGGCAAATCTGTAATCGTCTACTGCCAGAAAGGTTTCAAAATCAGTCAGGGCAGCGCTGCCCTATTACGTAACGCCGGTGTTCAGGCTGAATCACTCGAGGGCGGTCAATTCAGTTGGAGAGATGCCGGACTTCCCATGGTACAAACGGAACGGCTACCACCCACTGACGCGAGCGGTCGCACAGTCTGGGTCACGCGACACAGGCCGAAAATTGATCGCATTGCCTGTCCCTGGCTCATACGCCGCTTTATCGATCCCAAGGCACAATTCCTTTTCGTTGCGGCCGCTCAGGTAAATAATGTCGCCGAACGATTCAATGCCACGCCATTCGATATAGAAGGCGTATTCTGGACACATCGCAACGAGCAATGCACCTTCGATACGATGATTGAAGAGTTTGGTATTGGCAACGAGGCACTTTCTCGACTTGCCTTGATTGTGCGTGCTGCAGACACCAACCGGCATGATCTGGCACCGGAGGCCGCCGGATTGCTGGCAGTGTCGTTGGGGCTCTCGAGAATGTATCGTGATGACCTGTTACAGCTTGAAGCGGGTATGACCATCTACGATGCCTATTACCGATGGGCGCGAGATGCAACCAATGAAGGTCATGATTGGCCATCAGCACAAACGAAAGGCTAGAGATGAACGTATCCGACAAGTTCTCCAGCACGAGTGATCGCCCGTCAATTACCGAGGCGACACAAGTCTGGTGGAAAATAGGCATCTTGTCATTCGGTGGACCAGCTGCACAGATCGCGCTGATGCATCAGGAAATTGTCGAGAAAAGGCAGTGGCTATCCGAGCAGCAGTTTCTTAATGCACTGAGCTTCTGCATGTTGTTACCCGGACCAGAGGCCATGCAGCTGTCAACCTATGCTGGTTGGCGTTTACACGGAACCACAGGTGGGCTTATAGCCGGGCTACTGTTTGTTATCCCCGGCGCTGTCGTGATCATGGCGCTTGCTGCAATTTATGGTGTGTTTGGTGATGTCCCTCTGGTATCTGCCCTCTTCTACGGTATCAAGGCCGCTGTACTGGTCATCGTTGTAGAAGCATTACTACGAGTATCCAAAAAAGCACTGACGCAGAAACTGCACTGGCTGATAGCTGCCTTTGCATTTATCGGTATTTTCTTTCTTTCAATTCCGTATCCGCTCATCGTGTTTGTAGCAGGTCTGGCTGGATGGTTCATGGGTGGCAGGTTAACCGAACAGAAAGTGACAAGCACTACAAAAGTCACGACAACGACATTCATTCGTACCATCATTGTATGGCTTGCGATCTGGTGGATTCCCTTGTTTGCACTCGCCTGGTTGGGAGCACCCACCCTACTCATGGATGTCGGAAAATTTTTCTCGACACTGGCCGTCGTGACATTTGGTGGTGCCTACGCCGTACTTGCCTATATGGCACAGGATGTTGTGGTTCAGTTCGGCTGGTTAACAGCCGGAGAAATGATCGATGCGTTGGGACTGGCAGAGACGACACCGGGCCCTCTGATACTGGTCACCCAGTTCGTAGGGTTTCTAGCTGGATTTAAAGAGGGCGGTCTTTTTCTCGGATTCAGCGCAGCCATGGTTGCTTTATGGGCAACCTTTGCACCGTGCTTTCTGTGGATATTTGCCGGCGCTCCCTACATAGAATGGATATCCAACCAGCCAAGACTCAAGGGTGCGCTTCAAGCCATCACGGCAGCCGTCGTAGGCGTTATCCTTAATTTGTCCATCTGGTTTGCAATGCATGTGTTGTTCTCCAATGTACAACACAAAACACTGGGGCCGTTAACACTATGGACACCCGAACTCGCAACCATTGAATGGCTGGCTATTGCCTTGTTTGCACTCAGCTGTTTCCTGGCCTTTCGTCTGCATTGGAAGATCACCAGCATTTTGCTGACATCAGCATTACTGGGAGCGGCACTACGACTGCTATCGTAAATAGCCTGACTTACGTCTACCAAAGGCGCGAAGCTACAGATGCCTACGCAATCGCTTTAGCAATTGCGTTGGACACTTCCAGCAGGGCTTTATCCGCCCCCGTTGGCATCAACATCTGTAAGCCTGTTGGTAACCCATTTTGATGCATTGGCAAGGAAATGCCACAAAAACCGAGCATATTGCCTGGCTGCGTGTTGCGCGATGCAAGTAAAGCACGCTCGTGTAGTTTGCCGGATTCAATATCAGCAATGGCTATGGGTTCAAACGGGCAAGTAGGGGTTATCCAACAGTCGACTTGCTGAAAGCTTAAATGGGCTTTCGCATCCAAATGGGCACGACGCTGTTGTGCGGTAACGTATTCCACTGCACTCACTTGCAAACCGTGTGCGCTGCGTTGGGCTGAAACCGTGTCCATACCATCGCGTATTTCGCTGAACAGCTCAGGTGTAAGATTAGCGATGATCTCAGCTCCAATGATGTCCGGCATAATATAGGCTCGCTCAATAGCCTCCGGGAAGTCAATATCGTAGCGAATAGCGCCTGCTGCAATGAGTGCATCGCAAGCCCGATTAAAATCATCGCTGACTTTCTCGTCCAGATCATCTAGAAAATAGGTGCCTGGTACACCGAAACGAAAACCGCTTAGCGATTGCCTGGCAGTGATTGATTCGCCGGTCATTAGTGTGTGTAACAAAGCAGCGTCATCCACAGTACGACACAAGGGCCCAGCCGAATCAAAGGTTTGACAAAGCGGAAAAATGCCATCGGTTGGCCAGCGACCCATGCTTGTCTTGTGACCAACGATGCCTGTCATGCAAGCAGGTATTCGAATAGATCCGCCCGTATCGGAACCTAGTCCCAGCCCTACAATGCCTGCCGAAACAGCAACCGCTGAACCGCTGGATGAGCCACCTGGCATTCGATGTGTTTCTCTGTCCACCGGGTTCCAGGGTGTACCGCGTGATTCATTGACACCAGTAGCACCGAGGGCAAATTCAACCGTTTTGGTTTTACCTAGTACAATCGCACCTGCCGCTTTTAGTGTTTGTACTAAAGAGCCCTCCTCGCCCGTTAAATGCGCTGTATCGGCGTTAGAGCCATTGGTTGTTGGCAAACCCTCTACCGCTATGATGTCTTTAACGCCAATGGGCAATCCCATTAAAGGCCCTAAATCACGACCACTGGCGAGCAACTTATCCATTGCCGCCGCTGTGACCCGCGCCCGATCGCTGTCAAGGCATTCGAATGCCCCCAACTGCTCATTGGCTTTTGCCCGAGCCAGGCATGCGGCAATGGTTTCCTCAAACGTAAATTGTTTGTCTCGTACCTGTTGTGCCCAGGTGGCTATACCGTGTTCAAAAAGATCAGTGTCAGCGCAGATATTGGTTGCCATGGTGGATATGATTGTCCAGGTGAGTGGGGGCGGTGTTAGTACAAAGGCTAACGCGACGACAAGAACCAGAACAATAACATTTGGATCGCTTTTTATATGGACCGCTACTAAATTGATAACCAGGCATGTGCCTCGAGATGTAACAGCTTGACGTTTAATAAGGCTTTTAAAGCCAGTTGAAGCAGTCGGTTTGGCCGGGCTGGCTGACCAGACTCACCCTGACCGAAATAAGAACTGTCATTATCAATTAACGAATTCTATAAAGACCACCATTGGTCGCATCGGTGAGGAAATACAAGTAGCCATCCGGTCCCTGGCGGATGTCGCGAATGCGGCCAAATTCACCTTGAAGTAGTCTTTCTTCATCCCGGACAGTGTTGTCTTTGAGTGTCAGACGCGCGAGTAGTTGGTACTTCAGAGCCCCCACCATCAGGTTACCATTCCACTGAGGGTATCGGTCACTGGAAACAAGCGCCAGGCCCGAGGGTGCTATGGATGGGTCCCAGAAGGTGGCAGGCTGTTCATAACCAGCCTTCTTGCTCCCTTCACCGATTTTAGTTCCGCTCCCATAATTCACACCATACGTAATGACTGGCCAGCCGTAGTTTTTGCCTGCGATAACTTTGTTTAATTCATCACCACCCTGAGGGCCGTGTTCATGTGCCCAAAGCGTGTTTGTCTGCGGATCGTAAGTCATACCTTGGACATTGCGATGGCCTAGACTATAGATTTCATTCAACACATCATCGTTTGCGACAAACGGGTTGGACTGCGGAATGTCCCCGTTCGCGTGTAATCGAATGATGGAGCCTGCGTGAGTCTGGCCATTTTGGGATGTATCGCCATCCCCCCTATCACCCAGAGATATGTACAGAAAGCCTTCTTGATCAAAAGCCAGGCGGGATCCGAAGTGTCGGCCCCCACGTTGTTTTGGTTTGGCAACAAACAGTTCCTGCTCGTCAATCCATTGATTGTTTTTGATTCTGCCGCGTACGACTTCAGTGCCGCTGCGACCCGTAAGACTTTGAGCAGAGAAAGATAGATAAATCCAACCATTCTGCGCGTAGCTTGGGTCAGGAATTACATCGAGTAGGCCTCCCTGTCCTTTGGCGTTGACTTTGGGGGTGCCAGAGATGGCTTGCCGCTGTAACACTCCGTCTACAATAAGTCGTAATTGACCTGATCGCTCAGTCACCAACCACTCGTTGTTAGAGAGAAAAGCGACGGCCCAGGGTCTATTCAAACCATCGGTCACTCTTTCAATGGTTATTTGTCGCTCTTGCGTATCGTAGGACTGAGCCCAGACTACCGGTGTAAATGCCACCAGTATTATTAGCGCACCTATTAGTTTGTTCATCGCAACTCTACTTGATTGCATTCTCGATTGAGTTAGTTTGTGGGTGCTGATCTTTGCCTACCCCTGCACGCCGGAGGGATACCCTTTTCATCGCTGAATACAGAGCAATTTCAGGCTGATACGTAGAATCTCTCCATTTGTCTCAACAATTTCAAGTGAAAAAACACCAAGACATGTCGCTCACATTTCTGTTATCGCCATTTTCATCTTCCTGTTACTGGAATTCAATATGCAGTAACGGTGCTCCACTTGGTGAACCCTCAAAGGACTCCGCAGTTCGTGTTCCCGTACCCGAAACAAGGATCACTATGGCGTTACCTTCTGACCACGAAGGATGATTTATGATTTCCTGAATGACCGAAGACAAGTCGGGAGATTGCTGATCTGAACCGGCAGCTCCTCGATTTGTCCATGTTGCAGGGGCCCAGGACGCCGCCGCTAACGTTCGTACTCTGGAGGTCAAATCGTCATCAAGCTGTGAAAATACTTCTGCATCAGCGCTATATTCACCGTGTAACAACAGCTCTGTCGGTACCAGTGAAACCTCGTCAGTCTGAAATTGAACGTAGGCCCGGAGAATAGTGCTCCCCGAAGGTATCTGCTGTGAATCGAATCGTAGCCCTATCGTTTGCGCTCTGGAGGTCTCTGTCATTTCCAAATCGCTGCTGCCTAGATACATCCTTCCATCAGCTCGCTCTTCTGCGTCGTCATTACCGTTCACGATTCTGGTATCAAGTACTGTAGAACCGCTTTCTCCTGCTACAACAGCGGTGAGTTGATCGAAGCTGCTTAGTTGGCCATCTGTGGCGGTGATTTGCAGGACGTAAGTACCCGGCTGCGAGAATGTTGCTGTAGTGGACGCTGTGTTGTCGGGGGAAAAGACAACAGAACCCGGTCCGGTTACCCGGGACCACACAGAGCTCACCAACCCGGGAGCAACGGGTAAGCCGTCATCTGTTATTGACGCACTTAAGCTGGCGGTACCAAATACCGAAATCGAGACATCATTACCTGCATCTATTGTCGGCGCTACGTTTCCGTCGACGTTGGTGAAAGCATATTCGACAAGCAATCGTGGTGCAGCCTCGGGGAACCCATTGAAAGATTCAGCGACCCGCTCACCACTTCCTTCGAATATGAAGGCAATAGAGTTTCCAGATACCCAACCTGGCCGGGCAATGATCTCTTGCAGAAGCGATGCAAGATTGGGTGTCCGCTGATCGGGGCCGGCCTGACCAACAATCGTCCAGGGAGCAGGTGACCAATTTACAGAGGCTGCTGTTTTGGCACGTGATGAGATGTTGTTTGCTATTGACTGATATTGGGCTGCATTGTCGATCGCTTCTCCGGAGATCGATAACGAGGTAGGCGCACTACCAGTCTCGTCGGCTTGAAACTGGATATACGCACTTACAATGTTTGCGCCCGGTGGTATGTCGATCCGGCTAAACCGAACGCCGACTTGCTGGTTGCCACCGGCGTCGAATACCAATTCGAGATCGGTGCTACGTACATTAGTGGTTCCGGAATTTCGTTCCTCTGCATCATCCGCACTGGAGCGTACTGCACTCTGGAATTGTAGTATTCCCGAACCGCCAATAGCTGGATCCAATGGCGCTGGATCGGCATCATCCAGAGCGCCGTCATTATCATCATCGGGGTCTGCGTTGTTACCGATTCCGTCGCCATCGGTATCTAACCATTCTGTCGCATCCAGTGGAAAATCGTCCTCTAGATCCGCGACACTGTCATTGTCATCGTCCAGGTCGGCGTTGTTGCCAATGTTGTCGTTATCCGAGTCGAGCCATTCGCTGGCGTTCAAGGGAAACGCATCTTCGCTATCGGCGAAACCATCATTGTCATCGTCAGAATCCAGACTGTCAGGAATTCCGTCTCCATCAGTATCCAGCCCTCCTGCATCTTCAAGCAGGTAGTCAACGAAAAGGCGAGGTGCCCCTGAGATACTCCCGTCATAAGATTCAGCAACCCGCTCTCCTGTACCACTGACAATTATCGAAAGAGCATTTCCAGATTCCCAGCCCGGACGCGTTACTATTTCCTGGATGATTCCGTTCAGATTGGGTGAGCGCTGAGTGGTCGTCGCCTCGCCGACCAGATCCCATGCCGATGGTGACCACGAGACAGAGGTTCCGGTGACCGGACGTGCTGAGATGTTCCCGTTGAGGTTTGTAAACACCAGGGAGTCATCGCTAGCCTCTCCGACGACGTTGAGATTGGTGCTTATGGAATGGGTTTCGTCAGCCTGAAATTGCAGGTACGCGTTCACAACCTCGACACCTTGAGGGATTTCAAGATCGGTAAAACGCAGTCCGACGAGTTGGTTTCCATTTGCATCGAAGACGAGTTCGAGATCGCTACTGGTAATTCTCATTCTGCCGGTTGGGCTCTGTTCCGCATCATTGTTACTACCGACCACTGCGGCCTGGGTACTCACAAGTACGGTGCTGCTGGATTGTTCGACCGTGATAACCACTGATGTCGTTTCAGAGAGTCCCTCGCTGTCTGTTATTGAGGCGACAATATCGTGCGTCCCAACACTAAGCAGGGATGTAAAACTTCCAGTGCCGAGTGCGCCATCGAGATTGGATAACCAGGCCACGCTGTCGCTTATATCCCCGTCCTCAATGTCCGAAGCCACGGCCTGAAATGAAACTAGTTCCGTTTCCTCAAATGTTGAAGCGGCTAAAGGTGCTTGAATAGTGAGTGTTGGCGAGTTGCCACCAACCCCCGCATCGACAGACGAAAGCTGACGTACGAATGCTGATAGTGTGGCTAATTGCGTGCTGTTTAAGGTCTGAGTGTTATGCGCACGTATCGCGTCGGCTATGGATAGTGCCGCACCATTGTGAAGATAGGGTGGTGTTGACCAGACACCAAGCAGCGTAGGCGTATCGATGCCATCGAGAGTTTCAGAGAGCCTGCTTCCGCTCGCGGCATCGAGGGTGCCGACGTTGTGCAGGTTAGGCGTGTCTGTCGAGTCAGTAAATTTATCTCCGGTATGACAGCTGGCACAACCAGCGTTGGCAAACAGTGTTTGTCCCTGGATAGCTTCACTGGTGAGCGAGCCATCCTGATTGCGATACGGACTGATAAATTCTTTATCCAGAGATGACAAATACGCGGCCAGTGCATCCAGATCTGTACTGATTCCGGCTTTTGATAAACCGAGAGGTTCGGCTCGATCAGCCTCGTTGAAATCAGAATCTGACATTAGCCCGGATCCGCCAGCAAAGTTTCGAATCTGCTCTTCAAAATCCTGGAGTTCATCGAAATTTGCACTCCAGTGCAGCAAGCCATTTTGCATACCACCTGCGCCTTGCAGCCCAATGGTATTTCGTAAGCCTTCTCCCAAGCCCGTAAAATCCCAAGTACGCCCGTCATGTCCAGCCTCATTATGGCAAGATGCGCAACTCATATAATTCAAAGCGGCCAGCCGATCATCTCTGGCATCGTAGAATAAACGCTTACCCTGAAGCACATTACCTGGCAACGCTTCGCCAGATGACATGTTAACGGTCGCCAATAGAGGGGTTTCAGTGTCACCTTGGTAAACCACCGCGCCAACATCAAACACACTCACTGAACGATCCAGAAAATCATGTGAATACAGGCGCTGCCCATCTGCTGAGACCAACAGGGATTGCGTTGCTCGCCCGGCGTCAAAACGCGCAATTTCCAGTGAGGTGTTCACGTCGATCATTGCGATCTGACGATTACCTTCAAGCGAGGTAAAGAGTGTCAGCCCAAAGGGATCAAACGCCGCATGACTGGCTACACTCGCGTTATCGTGGTCAACCCGTGAAGCGAGAATCTCAGTTTCATTTACCAGATCAATGTAAGAGGTGACAGCACGTACGGTTTGGTCAAATGTCATGCCTTCCCCACCGCGGGCAACTCCGGCAAGTACATTATCCTGCTTGGAAGGTACCCACGCGCTTAAGCCATCGGGCGAGATCACAGCGGGTCCAAGATAGTTAGGAAGACCGGGGCCGCTAAATTCCGATACTGATCGATTGCTGTGTTGAAGCACGATTTTGCCCGATGCGCTCAGAGTGTTAGCAGAGATGGCGTAGATGAGAACCTCTCCTCCTTCATCTGAAACATCAGGATTCAGCCCGCCTTCTCCGGGAAGCGGTGGCGTAATGAAAGTTGATACATATAATCGCGTGTTCGCTGCATTCACCGATAGATGGCGCGGTGAGCCACCTGCACTTACGCTCTGAATTTCCGCACCTGTGATTGCATTAAGTTGAACGACCTCGCCGATGCCTTCAAGTGCGATATACGCGCGATTGCCAGCGAACACGATTCCATGCGGCCTGCTTCCTGGCTTGAGCGAAACAAGCTGCTGTACCAAACGGGTTTCGGTATCGATCACAGAAACAGTGGCGTCGTTTTTGTTGACCACCCAAACCCTGCCATCGGGAGCAATAGCGAGCGCCCGTGGATTTTCGCCGACTGATATGACCGCTCGGCGATTCAACCCGATAGTGCTGAGTACGCCAACAGAATCGTTGTCCGGATTGACGTTCCAGATCTCATTCAGCGACGTAATTTCCACGAGTGCACTGGACGCCGCCGGCCTTGATGCGGTAGTCGGTATGTGTGCCAGTTGCGTAAAACTCGCAACTGTCTCGTTACCTGCGGGATCGGTGACCGTGACACTTACCAGGTATCGTCCGGGTTGGGCGAAGGTATGCGAAATACTTGACTGAGAACTAGCGCTGGAGTTACCCGTCCCGTCACCGAAATTCCAGCTGTACAGCAAACCGATTCCGGCAGCCGTTACATCGAATTGGCTGGGCTCATTGATGGGTACCGGATCACTGCTGATTGGAG
>JBGCFI010000117.1:0-4294 GCA_045106855.1 Granulosicoccus sp. | reverse complement strand
AAATCGAAACGTCTTTTGCCTCGTCACTACCACCGTGATCCAGAAGATCGCGGAAGTTGTTTGCAGCTACGTCTTCAAGTTCGGCACTGACAAGCACCTGTGCGCCACCAGCGTGCCATGGCTCATCCGGAAAAAATGCCCAATGTCCTTCACCGTTAGAAACCTGCACTGTTCCCTCCATGACATTACTGTCTCCAGAGATAACTTTTATGGTCTTGCCAAGCAGGTGACGGTCGAAAGAGCGATCAAAAGCTATGCGGAGTGGTTCCGTCGTATCAAGGCAGGGTAGTGTGACCTCCCATTGCGCAACATCAGGACGCTCCCGCAGCGGGTCTGTCACAATGAACTGCTTTGTGAAAGCGGGCAGGCGGGACATTCCATCTGCTGATTGCCATCCTGCATCAACCGACAACGTGTAGCGCTGACCGACAAGCAAGGCAGGGCCATGCTTCACATTGGTCGCGACTTCACGTTTGATGCGACCAGGGTCAATGAGAACGGTCAAGCGGGTCCTGTCTTCATTCCACAGCTCCTGCTTGAATCGCATGAAGGCAGCCTCGTCCACTGTGCCAGCTTTATCGCGCAGCTTGATGTAGTCAAAGGCTAGATGCGGTGTCATCGGTACCGAAAAATGGATGTAGAAACGCAGAACATTTGCAGGCAACCTATCCCCGCTTGGGTAAATTTCCGTTACAAGCGCAGGCGCCGCTGATGCCGTCGAGGGAATACGAAACGGGACTAGCTCCTCGCCACGTGCAGTACGAGCATGTGCGACATAGTCTTGGCCTGCTTCAAAGTCAAAAGCAGGCAAAAACGTCAAGGTTTCATCGGTCCGAGTGTAGTTACCCGTAATTGGTATGCGGTCCTCGCAGCAGGGTTCAGCCGGACCCACGAAAACCTTGAGCAATTCCGCTGGGTGTAGCTTCGCCAAGTCACTGTCAATCACATGTAAAACTATCGGCTCTGCCCCGTTTTGCGGTAGCGTAATACCCTGCGACTGTGCAGCTGAAATCATCATCACCGCTATTGGTAAGGTCACCAAGAATTTGGTGACCCGGTTGTTCATACCTTGAAACATTATCGTCACTGCACACGAGTTGGATCTGGTTCGTACTGAGGGAAATCAAATTCCGCCCGCATGTTGTGAATCCGGTTCGGGAAGAACGTCGGATTGGTATCAAGGTTCAGACTGCCTGTGTAGCCATCCCGAGTGATCGAGGCGAGGAAGTTATCGCCCACAAGCGTCATGTGCAGAGAAATACCATCGAACATGACGGCCTGCCCGATCGGGCCATACGGCATCACAGGGTGCAGGTCCAGCTTGCCGCCGCGTTCAAAGTCATTGTGGTCGACGACTTTCGCTTCTTGCAGCCCGGCAATCGGAATAACCTGCGGCGAGCGGCTGTCATTGGTCACGAACAGCATCGTCTGCCCGCCCATGTCGAACGGGATCATGTCCAACGGCTGGCCGTTGCCATAATCCATGATCGTGTTGGCACTGATCTTCGCACCTTCTTTAATGTCTTCCAGCGGCACGAGCACAATGGGGCTACAGGTATACGCGGCGATTAATTGCGGTTTGCCATCGATCTCTTGCACAGACATGGCTCGGATCGGTGCGCGACTTTCGTATTGATCGTGGGTGATGTGGTACATCTCCACGTTGGCGATGTTCTGCTTGCCATCGAAGGGATAAGAAATTCGGCGCAGAGATGACAGGAAGTTGTCATGCGCAACGCCCGCGACGAATAGCTCTCCGTCGTAGAATTCCATATCCATGATCGCCAGCGTGCGCAGAGGGATTTCACCCTTTGCGACGTCCCGAATGAGTGGTCCGCTGGGACCGATGCCACGAACACCAAAGGTGGTCTCACCCTCTGGGAACTCTACCAACGCCTGCTTTTGGAAGGTGAACGAAGCTAGGTCAACGAGGTTAATCTGCTGATCCCGCGTGACCTGGATTAGCGCGGGCTGCGACGTCGAGCTGCCGATGCGTGTGACCGAGATATAAAGGTCCTGGCTTAACGGGTGGGCCGCCATGTCGTTGATCTCGATCGCGCTAATGCCGACACCGAGCAGTTCGGCGATCTTGGCGTCAATATTGGCAACTGAGTTGGCCATGATCTGCTCGGGACCGCTGGTAACAGGCATTTCGAAAGCGTAGATAGCGCCATTGTAATTGTCACCAACAAAGAGCGTACCGTCCTCGGCAAACTCAAGCGCTCCAGCGAACTTGATGTCGAGGTCAGTATCCGCAAGTGCAGCGGTGCTTATCGTTAGCGAAGCAGCGAGTGTTATCGCGAAATAGGATTGTTTGAACATGAAGCATTTTCCCTGTGATTTGCTTTTCTATCGGATCGTATTTTTCTCAGAACGGTGAAACATCGCGAGTCCCTACGGTTCGTTGAATTGCATCTTTATATCCCGCAAAGTAAAATGAATCAAATGAAACGTTTTTAATATAGATGAATTACATTCATGGAAAGCTTGCCTCCACTTTCGAAGATTGACCTTAATCTGCTTGTAGTTCTCAACGTTCTGCTACGTGAGAAAAGCGTCGGGCGAACAGCAGAAAGACTGAATCTGACACCATCTGCTGTCAGTCACTCCCTGAAACGACTACGTTTGCTATTCGAAAATGAATTGCTGGTTAGGGATGGACGTCGCATGGTTCCGACGGCAAGGGGATTGAGCCTTGCGGAAACTCTGCCGTCGCTCCTAAGCCAGGTTGAGAAAACTCTCGCGGCACCTGAACCTTTCGACCCGTCCATTTCGACCCGCAGCTTTCGTTTGGCCGCGCCCGACTTTGTTTCTGCCTTGCTTCCACATTTGCTCAAGGTGATTTCAGAAGATGCCCCGCATGTAAGTGTCGAATTGACTGCATATTCTCCAACCGCGTCCCCGGACATGAGCCGCGGACAGTACGACGCCCTGATAGCGCCGAGCTTCAAGCAGAAGGACGATCTACGTGGTGTGCCGATTGGGTCTTGGCCGTGGAGAGTTTATGGACGCAAGAACCACCCGGCTTTTTGCGATTGGTCGCTGAAGACCTGGGGGCACTTCCCGCATTTGCAGATCAGCAGCTCATCCCCGACCGGCAGCAGCCCGATCGACCGTGCAGCCATAAAGAAGGGTGTGACAAGGCGTATCGGCGCTGTCGTGACTCATTTTTCCATGGCCGCTCCTATTCTGGCGCGAACTGAAATGCTACTTTCAGTGCCCTCAGTCGCAATGGACGATGCCGCATGCGCCTATGGGCTAGAGAAGCGAGAACTGCCTGTTGATATGGCACCGCTGGAATTGATTTTGTTTCGAAGCGCTACAACAGGAGATCAGCCCGAAATACGCTGGTTTCACGAGCGCGTCGCAGAAGCTGCTCAGGCGATGGTATTAACGTAGCTTTGATTTTCAAAGTTCAAAGTCGCTAGTATGTTGTCGTTTTTTAAGGAAACCGATCCGTTGTGTTTGAGTGACCACGAAACCAATTTTCTGAATCGTATTAATTATGGTACTCAGTTGCGGTATTGAGTGTGCCGCTTAACTATCTGATACCTTGACTAGCATCTTGGTATTCCATCTCATCCGATATGCGGACCATCCGCTTTTCGACTTCTACTTCCGGAATTGGCCGGGACTTGCCCGTCACCACCATTCAGATTACTGTAAATGACTGGCAAGTGAGTGCCAGTTGCTGACATTCAATTACTGGAATCAAGCATTTTATTTAGTCGAAAACACACGTAATCGATGTCAGTTGCCTTGATGCCGTTATAGCCGAAATCTAATATATGTCTAATTCCATAGGCGGTTTCTGCCAGCTCTCGTATGATGACAAAAGAATCGACCAAAGAACGTTCGGGCTCAGTGATAGGTCGAATGGACTCATAGCCTTCCAGAAAGCTTGGCCAGCGTTTGGCTCGTCGCTCATCAGATCCTAGGCACTCTCCCCACTTGAAAGTGGCAAGATCATACACACGGTAACCAATAGCGCATTCCTCGAAGTCAAAGTGCGTCACTTTGCCATCGTGAACGTGCAAATTGCCACCATGCAGATCACCATGACAAATACCTATGTCGAGAGACCCTTCGGGCACTCCCTGAACAGCTATTTGAACATCATGCGCTATTTTTTCGATGGCACTGAGAACGTCTGGTCGGTGTGCCAAATGATTTCGTATATCAACCATTGAATTCTCTAGCAAACCCGGCAGGTCAAGGTAGGTTCGCTTGTGAGATGTTGAGAAGCCACTAGACGCCAAGTGCATTCGAGCAACTGACTGTCCAACCAATCGGC
>JBGCFI010000116.1:0-8131 GCA_045106855.1 Granulosicoccus sp. | reverse complement strand
CAATGAGAAAACGCAACGCCGACTTGACCGTTGATACCGACAACGGGTAAAACCATAACTCACGCGTCGCTACGCTCCGATTGGGTGGCAGCTTTGCCCTGGTCCGGGTGGCAGTCTTCGGCTGGAATGGGTGGCAGCTTTTGCTGGTATACGCAGTCGCTCTCCCGGCACAATCGACAGGACAGATACTGTGTCCGTGCTATCTCCCACCAGGCGGCCGTCAATGCGCTCACCCGTATCAGTTTCGATGCTGATCTGACCGTAGCCAGCGGCAATGACAACACTGGGGTCGCGGATACTTTCAGCGATATATGCCGACGAGAGTCTGCTGGAGTGCGCAAGAGAGAGCGCTGCGAAAGTGCTACTGGGTTCACCGTAAATGGAGTGGCAGCTACTGCACCCAAGCTGTTTGAAAAACAAGTTCTCTCCTTGAAGAAGCAGCTCAAGACTGGCGCCCGGCCAGGGCAATGGCTGCGCGGTGGATATTGATCAGGTGCCAGATGTGTGGTGGAGTGGGCTGACGGGTCGCAGCCGGTACGTCAAACAGTGGGTGGTAGTGGGTAGCCGTCTCACTGTTAAAGTATCGTGATGGTAGGTGTTTTGGTTTGCCGCCTTAGTTGGTAATAGGCGGTTTATTCTTCCTATACTCCTGGGCTGAATTTCACCCAATGCAGCCGCTTCGCATTAACGCCTGAATTGGAGAAAAACATACTAGTACTAATGATCAACAATCTATTGTTTAAATCACCATAGGTGCAGAGCAGGCTGTTGATCATTGCTCAGGAACGATGAGCCAATTTTTGCCGTAAAAACGCGATTATCTGAGTATCGTGACGGTGCTTGCAAACTGTTCGAAAACTGGAATTGCTCGTATGATTTGCGGAAAAGATCACATTGCTGCCATACAAAAAATTCGCAGCCCCTAAAGTTCTACTCTCATCACAAAGAAACTAGTTGCAAAAAATTAGTATTTCGTTCCCAGAAGTTGGGTGACACTTTTCTGGACAGAGCAAAGCTAACATCGTCAACGCGTAAGTACGCAACATAAGAGGAACGACGACCTAATGAGATTAGCAAAGAAACCACTTACCGATCTGACTGCCATCGTCACGGCGTGTTTGTGCTTAGACAAAGAACGCGTGACGGTATTCAAAAAGAAACGGATTGCGGTCCTGACCGTCTTGGCCTTTTATCTCGCCGCAGTCCAGGGCACGGCCAGCGCCGCCATCATCGAAGTAGACGAAAACCTGAACAACAACCTTGTCCCAACCGACTTCAGCCTGACCACCACCAATAACTCAGGCCTGGCTAACGGTCGCCTGGAAGCCAAGGCGGTCAACGGCTCCGCTGCCCTTGTCTACAATAACAATACCCTCCTCGGCAATCGGCGCCAGATCGACATAAGTTACCGAGGCCACTTCGGTTACAGCTATTGGGGTACATATACCGAGGTCACCTTTGGAGGTCTGCCGATCACGCTGAACCACGGCGTAAATCCAACCAAACACCCTGCCAGCAATTTTGCCGGTATTTCCGGCGAAGCCGTCAGCACCAGCCCCTTCAATTTTTCGATATTTGATTACGCTATCACTTTAGTTGACGGGCAGGCTAACTTCACCGGCACTGACATCGCTACCAATACCCTGGCATTCAACCTCACCCATACCAATGCCAATATCCGGCTGGCTGATATCAATCAAATCAGCTTCCGCTCTCATAACACAACCGGCACCGAACCGGTCTGGTTGGACGATATCAATATGCAGTTTCACACCGTCCCAGTCCCCGCCACTCCCTTGCTATTGGGTGCTGGCCTGCTCGTATGGATGGGGTCCGGCAAACGCAATGCGAGAATTGCTGCTTAGCCCATCACTACAAACGAGCAAGATACAATCCCAAACCAGAGACCCTCACGTTTGAGGTGGTTTTTCTTTCTAGGAGTCTCTTACGGACAGGGTGAGTAGCCTCGTGGAATTTCCCCCGTTGCTACTCACACAGCTGTTTCCAGGCTGACTCGCTATGCGGAAACAGGTTTAGTTGATTAGTCGAATGGCGGGAAGTTGGCTGATCGGATAAGGTCAGATTCTGATTGAGGCGCACATCAGCTGCAATTCACGACTGGCCACTCCAAAGTCAGACTTTGTGATTGCAGACATCTTCTGTAGGTTGATTATTGGTTGCGTCAAAACATAGACTATCACGGCTCTTGGTAAGTGAGTGTCGATTTGAGGCCTTCGGCCTGGAGGATTCTAACAGGCCGGTTGATGCCCAAAGGAGACCTAAGCACTAAAGAGTACGGCAATACCAAACACTAGGAACTTGGATATCAAAGCCGCATTTCTCATAGGCTTTTCTAGCCGGAAGATGACTCGGATCACCGCCAGTTGCTACAGTAGCCACCAGCATTCCACTTGATTTCATATGATCAATGGCGAACTGGTACATTTTTGTGCCAAACCCATTTCCTGAATACTTTGGATCAATGGCATTCAATCCAATCTCACCTACTTTTGTCCTTCGATTAGACTGGATAGCAATAAATCCTATCAATACACTTTCATATTCAGCCACAAACAGCGTCCAAACACATGGTTTGTTGAACATTGAAAGCAATAGTCCAGCTTGTTCTTCGTCTTCTGCTTTTTGTGCAAGTTCATAAATTTTATCGCCCAAAATACTTCGGAATGAGTCAAATATAGGCGTAAACGCAGCTACCCTAATTCGCTCTAATTCTTGATGGTCAGACGTCAGAGCTGGTCGAATATTTACAGTCATAGTATGTGAAAGATAATCAATTTACGTGTGCTCTCGGCCGGGAGCGACGAGCACTCAATACAGAACGACTGATTCAGAACAACTTTTAAATTCGTCCAGGCAAGACAGTAAGTCGTTTCTTCCCATGAATCCGGTAAGTCTCAAAGCCGTTATTATCGACAGTAAATACCGTTGTCAAAGAATGTCGCTCTGCAAGTAGCACCAATGTAGCATCGGCATAGTCCATGGGTCTGTCGTGATAGCGAAGCATCAGTATTTCCAGCTGCGGTAAATCACCATTATCAATGGGAATCAGTACCACTGCACCGGATCGGATTGGTTTTGTCGCAAACTGACGGTCTGTTAGTATTACATGCTTTGCGATGAGGTTCGATGGTAGAAATATCGTTCAGTGGCAGGCACTTTCAACCTGACATGATACTGCAGAGTGTACGCTGCTATGCTCTAAGCTATCGGGACATCGAGGAGATCATGCAATAGCGTGGTTTCGATGTCGATCACAGCACCATTCATCGTTGGGTAGTTCACTATTCACCACAGCTGGTACATTCGACGCTTTGTCAGTAAGGGTAGCTCTGACTCTCCCAATTTAAGAGCACTTGCATACAACGAAGACCGGTGTCTGTGGATTACGGCAACATCTGTAAAAGATGACGACGTCGGTCCAACGCTGGATTCCGATGACTGTGAAAGGCTTGTCGATCAGTGGCGCGACCGAAAAGATGATGCCGATCTGAACCTGCCGAATTAAGTTCGCTTGCATGACAATTCCTGTCGCACACTTGTCGCCTTGCCGTTACGACACGATGGCGAGAAACTTGGCGTGCTGGTTATCGAGTTTGACCGCCAGATACCCATCACCGACAGCGCCCGCAAGGAGGCCAGGCTTGTGCAAGAAGCATTAGGTCGGATTCTCTGGTTGCAGGACGCCGCAAAATCACAACAGGATGGCACCAGAAAGGCATTCGAGCAGCTGAAGAATATCGTGAATCAAAGTAGTTCTTCAGTTGATCCACCCACCATTTTTTTTGCCTTTTCAAGCAAAGCAGATAATGCAGTGACGCAAGCCATAAAACAGAAGATCACCAATGATTACCAGAAACGTATTGTCTTGATTGCATGGGATGACATGGCAATCCCGGGCAGATTACTGATCAGGTGGTAAAAGCCATTTCACGCAGTCAATATGGCATCTGTTATCTATCCGAGCCTTCAGAGAACGACTCAGACGACATTGACAAACTGAGATATGTTGACAACGCTAACGTCCTGATCGAAGCCGGCATGTTGTACGCATTGAGAAGCAGCCAGTTCGCGGCTACCATTGCGTGGATACCGATTCGAGAATCGGACGAAAATACGAATTCCATTCCGTTTGACTTTGTCGTGGAACGCATGATTCAGGTTCCAAGAGCCGAAAACGGGGAACTGGTGTTGAAGGAGTTTGACCAAAGACTAACATCAGGCATTGATGCGATGCTGAAGATGGGAATTGAGTAAAAGTAAATCTAACAGCCATCGCAATGTAGCATGTCACCTGCCACCAACAATCTTGCCTCCACACACAGTCGATTCACCATCGCACTATTCATTAGTATGTTGATTGTTTTATTCCAGCTCTAGTGATCCCGTTACTGGTACGAACGGGCTGGATGATGATTGTACAAACGTTACAACAGGCGAAATCGTTGACGATACAAACCAGGTGCCGAACGGAAGTGGTACAGAATCTACAACTGGAGTTTCAGATAAAGAAGGGTTCGAATCTACTCGTATCAGCTTTGATATAACAGTTCCTGTATTCGTATCAGATACCCTGCAAGTTCTGTTGGTATGGGGAGATAAGGAGATTGCAGCAAGTTGGATCCCACTTCGCGGGAAAGAAAAATGGTTTCTCTTGAAGTTCATCCAGCAAGGTGTTTCTTACCTGAATGCTCTAGCAGTTTCAGGCAGCCACAAAGCAATATCCGGAATAAAGAACACTGCCAGTATCAAAAGCAACTGGGCGATAACAAACGGCATCACACCCACGTAGATTTCACTCAGTTTTACGTTAGGTGCCATGCCTTTGATGACAAATACGTTCATGCCGATGGGTGGCGTAATCAAGCCCAGTTCCACCACCATGACAACGATGATGCCGAACCAGACAGGATCGAATCCCAGCGACGTCACGATGGGGAAAAAGATGGGTACGGTCAGTAGCACCATGGCAAGAGCATCCAGAAAACACCCCATGACCAGGTATATCAGCAGAATAATGGCCATGACAGCCATTGGTGACATGTTCAGTGCAGAGACGAAACTGGCAAGCTCGCCTGCCATTCCGGAGAACACCATCAGATTGTTCAACGTCAAAGCACCAATCAGTATCATGAAGATCATCGCTGTCGTTTGAACGGTTTCGAGCAATGCGCCCCGCGTGTTATCCCTATTGAGTCTGCCGCGCAAGCCAGAGATAATAAATGCGCCCACGGCACCTATGCCCGCCGCTTCTGTTGGCGTGAATACACCAAAATAGATGCCGCCAATCACTAGCGCGAACAACAACAGGATCGCCCAGGTGCGAGACAGCGCAAGCCATTTTTCTTTGCTGGTGGAGCGCTCACCCGCGCCACCCAGATGGGGCCAGATGCGTGTTACCAAACTGATTGCCAGCATGAATCCAACAACCGTCAGTATCCCGGGAAGGAAACCTGCGATAAACAAATCACCGATAGACGTCTCGGTAAGCACCCCATAGAGAACGAGTATCACCGATGGTGGTATGAGAATACCAATAATGCCGCCCGCTGCTACCGAACCTGTAGCCAGGCTGTTGGCATAGTTGTGACGTTCCATTTCCGGCAAGGCCACTTTTGACATGGTGGCGGCCGTTGCCACAGATGAGCCACATATGGCGGCAAACGCACCACAAGCACCCACCGTTGCTAATGCCAATCCCCCTCTGAATGCACCAATCCATGCATAAAACGCCCCGTAGAGCTCCTTGCTCAATCCGCAACGTGAGGCAACTGATCCCATCAACACAAACAATGGGATGATCGATAAATTATAAGTAGCAGAATTTTCGTAGATCGTTGTGCCGAACAGGGAGAGAGAGGGAGACAGACCTATAATCAAGGACATGCCGGTCAGGCCTACCAGAGCCATGGAAAATCCAATGGGTACGCTGAGGGCAATCAACACCAGCAAAACCAGTAAGGATAAAGCGCCAACCAGGAGTGGATCCATGTCTAGTGTTCTTCTAGTGCCTTATCGTTTTGAGGTTCAACAGACGACAGATAATCCGGTCGAAACAATTGTACAACCGCAACAAGAGCGGCGAGAAACACACCTGCGCACATGATGAAAACGAACGGAGCAACTCGCATGTACAGGACGTCCGTGGATAGGCCGGATTGCAAAAAGCCGATGCCTCGTTTGGTCAGTTGCCAGGCCATGAGAATTATGACGGTCGCGCTTATCAGTGCGGCCAGTTTGAGCAGCGTGGCTTTGAAAATTCCGGATACGGCATCCAGAATCAGATCGACCGTAATATGTGCTTTTTTTAAGGTTGTGTAGGCCAGGCCAAAGAATACGACCATCCCCATAAGTAATTCGATAAGTTCAACGGCGAATGTCACCGGTCGATTAAACATATATCGACCGATGACATCAACAAACGTCACCATCATCAATAGCAGCAGGCACCCACACGCTATGTAAGCGAACCACAGAGTGCTTCTGGAAATCAGTGATCTCATAGGCAGACCTGGTTCTGGTGTAACCGTTTAAAGCCGGCAGCCGCTATTGTTCAGCGTACTTGGCTATTGTTGCCTTCAGATCGTCCAGCAATGCAGCTCCATCCAGGCCTGCCTCGTCGGCTTTCTTTATCCATTCACCGTCCATGAACGCAACCTTGTCTGTCCAGCGAGCCAGTTCTTCTTCACTGATCACAGTGATCGTGCCGCCTGTCTCTCCAGCGACTTCTTTGCCCACTACATCAGCCCTGTCCCATCCAGCACCCAGCATTCTGGCGCCATTGATGCCACCTATGTCGGCAAGAACCGCCTTATGTTCATCGGACAACGCTTCGTATTTTGCTCTGTTCATCATGATTGCAAAAGGCGTGGTGTACAAACCGCCCGGAATTTCCAGATGGTAGTCAAGCAGCTCTCCCAGTCGAAAGCCCTTGATGGACTCGTAAGGAAACATGGCACCTTCAGCGACACCCTTCTGAATAGCCTCGTATGCCTGCGAAGCGGGCATTGCTACTGGTGTGGCTCCCAGAGACTCAGACATTCTTACGCCACCGCCTCCCACTCGAAGCTTTACCCCGGCCAAATCTTCCAGCGTCTTTACTGATTTTTTCGTGTGAATTGCCCCCGGACCATGGACAAACATGGTCACAACCTTCACATCCTTGAATTCCTTGTCAAAGCCGATATTCCGATCATACCAATCGTACGCCGCTTGAGACCCCACTTCAGCATTGGGCGACAGGAATGGTAATTCGACGCCACGCAAGATTTCAAAAGGGCCAGGCGTGTAGGCAACAACGTGATAGGACATGTCCGCTGCACCATCTTTGACTATGTCGTATTGGGCGGGTGGTTTGGCAATAGGTGCAGGGTCGACCTTAATCTTCAGTGTGCCACCGGATGCTTCGTCAATCGCAGAAACCCACTCAGGTAACGTATCTGCCATGAAATGATGCTGAGGTGGCAGCCAGGTCGACATGCGCAATGTAACAGTATCCGCTGCCTGCGCGACAGACATGCCGAGCATTAGGGTAATCGCAGAGCCAGCTGCGACAATGTTCTTTCTAATCATTTTAATCTCCAAGGGACTTTCCCGTTTAGTTTAGCCTGCCCGAGTAGTCCTTGCACCTAGATAGCGAGATTGTGGTTTTAATTGCGCTATTCCTTAGTTAAGTAGCCTTGTGGCCAGTCTGCAGCTCTGGTGGCCCAGGCTGCATAGGTGGCACGACCCACTAGGTTATAGCAAAAAGCGATAAAACGACCTCTTGCTTCAGACGCGCGCCAGTTCCCACAAACAGGGTTCTGTTCACCCAGGCATAGCGGTGATCTCCTGTTTCCAGCCTGGCATGGGTGCGCATGTAATATTGATCCGGAGACACGTCTTCCCCACGACCGACGGCTGCTATGACCTCGCTTGGCCCATGTCGGTACCCGTAATTGATTATTTCAATGACTGCACCGTCGTTGGTTTCCAACGCATAGCGTGTATCAAGTTCTGCAACTTTATCATTGAAAATAGTTTGCCAGTCAGCGCCAACATTCAAAATGCGGCCGTTAAGCTTCGGTCCAATGACCGTACCACCCACTATCGGGATGATTCGGCGTTGACCCGC
>JBGCFI010000115.1:0-9464 GCA_045106855.1 Granulosicoccus sp. | reverse complement strand
CTGCAGTCACGAAATGATGTCGCTGAACTATTAAACAGCATCGATGGATATTTCGACCGGTACGAGCCGTCCAGTCCTGTCCCGCTGGTTATAGCCGAAATTCGTAAATTGTTACCCAAACGTTTTACCGAGCTTATTGAGGAGTTTAATCGGGTGCTTCGTCCGCCGGCGGATACATCAAGTGAGTAGCGAATCAAAACATAACGAACTGGCCCGTGCCGGTGCGTTACCCAACAAATCACTGGAGAAAAATAATGAGTGGCCAGAAGTTTATATCTAGAAATCGTGCGCCGAGGGTGCAGATTGAGTATGACGTTGAGCTCTACGGTGCTGAAAAAAAGGTACAACTACCGTTTGTGATGGGTGTTATGGCAGATCTTTCGGGTAATGCCGGAGAAGCGAAGGCGGCTATTGACGATCGAAAATTTGCGGAAATAGATGTCGACAATTTTGATGACTATATGAAATCGACTCAGCCCAAGGTGTCTCTGAGAGTGCCCAATACGCTCACAGGCGAAGGTGAAATGAGTGTGGAGCTCTCTTTCGAAAGCATGGATGATTTTTCGCCAGCCGCTGTGGCTAGTAAGGTTGATTCTCTGAAAAAGCTGCTCGATGCGCGAACAGAGCTCTCTAATCTAAAGACTTATATGGACGGAAAGTCCGGTGCCGAGGAGCTTATCCAGAAAATGCTGGACGATCCCGCACTAATGCAAACACTTGCTGCATCACCTAATCCGGATGCCGGATCAGGTGATTCCGATGATACTGAGAAACAGGGGTAATCCACATGGCTGCAGGTTCTGAAACAGATGTACAGGCAGATGTCGCCACCGAAGAATCAGATGATTTTGCGTCGCTGCTGGATCAGGAATTTCGTCCGCGTTCACCGGAGGCGAAATCAGCCGTCCAAAATGCTGTCGCTACGTTGGCTCAACAAGCGTTGGCAGATACAGCGGTTGTGTCTGATGATGCGGTATCAACCATCGAATCCCTGATTGCTGCAATTGATGAAAAGCTGACTGAGGCGACCAATCTCATCATGCATCATGAAGAATTCACCAAGCTGGAAGGTGCCTGGCGGGGTCTTCATCACTTGGTTAACAACACGGAAACCGACGAACAACTGAAAATTCGGGTCATCAACATCGAAAAGAAGGAACTGGGCAAGACCTTCAAGAAATTCAAAGGTGTTTCCTGGGATCAGAGCCCATTGTTCAAGAAAATCTATGGCGCTGAATATGATCAGCTAGGTGGTGAACCCTATGGTTGCCTGGTAGGTGACTATCATTTTGATCACAGCGCTCCGGACGTCGAAATTCTCAATGGTATGAAACAAGTGGCTGCCGCTGCTCACGCACCCTTTATTACCGGTGCCAACCCAGGTGTCATGCAAATGGATTCCTGGACTGAGCTGTCCAACCCGCGTGATCTGACGAAGATCATGAGTACTCCGGAATATGCAGGTTGGAATTCTTTACGCGATTCCGAAGATTCCAAGTATCTTGGATTGTGCATGCCTCGCTATCTGTCAAGAGTTCCCTACGGTGCCAAGACAGATCCTGTGGATGAATTTGATTTTGAAGAAGATAATTCGGCTGGCCCGTCCAGCTATTGCTGGTCAAATGCCGCTTATGCCATGGCGGTCAATATCAATCGCTCATTCAAGGAGTACGGCTGGTGTTCACGTATTCGAGGTGTTGAATCTGGCGGAGCTGTGGAAGGACTACCTGTACATACGTTTCCTTCAGATGATGGCGGCGTCGACATGCAATGCCCCACAGAAGTGTCAATAGGTGATCGGCGCGAGGCAGAACTGGCTAAAAACGGATTCATGCCTTTATTACATCGAAAGAACACCGACACGGCTGCATTCATCGGTGCTCAGTCTTTGCAACGACCAGCAGAATATAGTGATCCGGATGCGACCGCCAATGCCAATCTGGCGGCCAGGCTGCCGTACCTGTTTTCAACCTGTCGATTTGCGCACTATCTCAAGTGCATGGTCAGGGACAAAGTGGGCTCATTCAAGGAGAAGGAGGACATGCAGCGATATCTTCAGGATTGGATAACGCAGTACGTTGATGGTGATCCCGCCAATTCTGGAGAGCTAACCAAAGCCAAGAAACCGCTTGCAGCGGCGGAAGTGGTTGTTGAAGCAGATGAAGAGAATCCGGGCTATTACACCTCGCAATTTTTTCTAAGACCTCACTACCAATTGGAGGGCTTGTCCGTGTCATTACGCATGGTGTCCAAGCTGCCGAGTGCCAAGGTGTGATTATTACCCGGGAACTGGTGAACTACCTGCTTACGCTGAAAGTGCTCAGGCCGTAATCTAGTTTCAACAGCAAGGCAATGTGCTGTTTTATAACACCCAACAAATTCAATTAAACAAAATAGATACGGAGAATGATCATGGCAGTTGATATGTTTTTAAAACTGGAAGGCATCGAAGGTGAAGCTCAAGATGCCAAGCACGGCAAAGAAATCGACGTGCTTGCCTGGAGTTGGGGTACATCGCAGAGTGGTACCACTCACATGGGTAAAGGCGGCGGTGGCGGCAAGGCCAACGTTCAGGATCTTTCGCTTACCAAGTATGTGGATTCTGCAACGCATAACTTGTTACAGCGAACATTCGATGGCAAGCACATTTCGGAAGGCACGTTGGTGGTGAGAAAGGCGGGCGGTACTCCCTTGGATTATCTCATTATCAAAATGACGGATATCATGGTCACGAGCGTCTCAACCGGTGGCAGCGGTGGAGAAGACCGGCTAACAGAGAACGTCACTCTGAATTTTTCAAAGGTTGAGATTGACTACGTGCCGCAAAAAGAAGACGGATCTGGAGAGGCTGCCAAGAAAGCTGGTTGGGATATTGCGGAAAACAAAACTGCGGTTTAATGGGCTTTTTCAAAACAGCGTCGATTTTATTGTTCATTGGAATTCAATAAAATCGGCTCTTTCAACATACTCTACTGACAGGTGACTGCGTTGACATCCGCTGCTGAAACAAGCATCCAACAAGGCGATTTAGAAGGTGCACTTGTACAGTTGCAAGAGAGTGTTCGTGATGATCCCGGCAATGCATCGCTTCGTATTTTTCTGTTTCAATTGCTCGCTGTAACCGGAAACTGGAAACGTGCGTTAACCCAGTTGAACGTTGCCGCTGATATGGATGGAACTGCTTTACTCATGGGGCAGACCTATCGGGAATTGTTGCACTGTGAAAACTATCGCACATCGGTTTTTGCCGGTGAACGTGCCCCTTTGATGATGGGCGAACCCCCTGCCTGGATGGCTAAACTGATACAGGCATTGCCATTGTCTGCCAGTGGTGATGGGGCTGGCGCAAGGGCACTGGTAGATGCGGCATTTGAGCAAGCCGAGACACGAAAAGGCACGATAGATGGCGTCCCGTTTGAGTGGGTTTCAGATTCGGATATGCGTCTCGGGCCAGTCCTCGAGGCTATTATTAACGGAAAATATTACTGGATCCCGTTGGACAATATTGCAAAGTTAACGATATCCGCACCGGACGATTTACGTGATCTTGTGTGGATCCCTGTGGAATTCACCTGGACCAATGGTGGTGAATCAATAGGGTTCCTGCCCAGTCGTTATGCTGGTGAAAAAACCTTATCCGACCCTCAGACAGCGCTTGCCAGGAAAACTGAATGGCAAGACCTTGGTGGTGATTTTTATATCGGTGCTGGCCAGAAAACCTTATCGACAGATGTTGATGAGTATCCATTGCTTCAAGTCAACAACATAGTGTTCGAGACCAGCGACAAAGCTGACTGAGATGGCCGAACTCACGCCAAAAGAACGCTTGCTTCCCTCACTACTGGATCGCCTGACGGATAACAGGCCTTCACAGCTCGATGAGTCACGAGATGATCGAATAGGCTCTGAACAAAGTCTGCGACAGTCGGTGCTCAGAGATCTGGAATGGTTGATGAACACCGTCAACCTGGAATCTGTTATCGACTTTGAATCTTATCCTGAGCTTTCCGCAACGGTATTGAACTATGGATTGCCCGGAGTCGCCGGCACATCGTTAGAAGGCCGGGATTTCGCAGAGATTGAGAAGCTGATCAAGCGTGCGATTCAGGCGTTCGAACCTCGTATTTTAAAGAACTCGCTGCGAGTACGTCTCATTCCGAATGCCGAGCTGGAAAACCGGAGTGCAGTTGCCTTCCAGATAGAAGGTATGCTTTGGGGGCGCCAGATGCCAGAGGCACTATTTCTACACACTGAGCTGGATCTTGAATTGGGCGACGTCAAAATCAAGGAGCTTTGACGATGAATCCCAAGTTGCTGGAACATTATAAAAAAGAATTGCTGCACATCCGGGAAATGGGCGGTGAATTCGCCAGGGAATATCCGAAAATTGCCGGACGTCTGGGCCTTGAGACTCTGGAATGCTCTGACCCTTATGTAGAGCGTCTGCTGGAAGGATTTGCTTTTCTGGCCGCGCGAGTCAAGCTAAAAATCGATACCAGTTACAGCAAACTTGCTCGGCATTTACTGGAAATGGTGTATCCGGACTATCTGGCGCCCACACCCTCTATGGTTATTGCTCAGTTTAATCCATCACTGCAGGAAGGCTCCCTGGATCAGGGTTTTACGATTGATCGGGGTACGCGTTTACGCAGTCAAGTACCACCCGATACGCAAACTGAATGCGATTTTCGTACGGCACATTCGATAACGATGTGGCCTATCGAAGTCTCATCGATGCGGTATTTGAACAGTAAGGCTGCGCTTGAGGTGGCTGGTATCACCGTTCCCAATGATGTTAGATCTGCCTTGGCCATTACCCTGACTGCGAGTAACGAGGTGTCTTTCAGTGAACTGGCTATTGATGAGCTATCGTTTCATATCTGTGGGTCGGACAATGCCGGTGTACGCTTGTATGAGCAGTTGTTCCGGCATACCAGAGGAATTGAGGTTGTTGCCAATGGCAAAGCAATCAAGTCTATTCGCCATGTTCCGGAGCTGGTACGGCAAGGTTTTGAAGATGACGAGGCTCTGCTGCCGGTTAACTCCCGCACGTTTCAAGGTTACCGACTGATGCAGGAATATTTTGCGTTTCCTGCAAGATTCCAGTTTATGAAGGTCAATCATTTGCAAAGCCGTTTGAAAAAGTGCGAGTGCTCTGAGGTCGAGCTGGTGTTTCTATTCGACCAATGTGACAGTGATATTGTCCAAAACTATTCGGTTGATAATATTCGTCTTAATTGCGTGCCAGCCATCAATCTATTTCCTAAATCTACTGACCGTATCCATCTGTCTAAACAGCAGCATGAATACCATGTGGTGCCTGACCGAACCCGTCCTTTGGACTATGAAATCTATTCGATCGAGGCGGTAGAGGGAATTGGTGGCTCAGTATCCGATACACAGCAGTTCTATCCCTACTACAGTGTCAACGAACAACGTCGCAACGCGCATCGTTTTTTTGGTATCAATCGTGAGCCCCGAGAACTGTCATCACGCCAGAAGCGTCGAGGTTCCAGGGCCAGTTATCTGGGGAGTGAGGTGTTTGTTTCTTTGGTTGACTCGAAAGAGGCGCCGTATCGGAGTGATTTGCGTCAGTTGGCCTTAAAGGCTCACTGTACCAATCGTGACTTACCATTACAGATGCCGGTCGGTAGAACGTCAACCGATTTCAATCTGGACATCGGTGCCCCAGTCGCGTCAATCAAATGTATTGCCGGCCCAACTATACCCAGAGCGTCACGTGCAGGTGGACGTGATGCATGGCAGTTGATCAGCAACCTGAGTTTAAATTACCTGTCCATCGGGTCAGTGGATGAACAGGAGGGTGAACAGGCTGCAGCCATGCTACGACAAACCCTTGAGTTGTACATCGACGAGCGGCGTGATACCGACAAGCGTCAATTGGAAGGGATAGTCTCTGTGACATCAAAACCCGTCGTTCGGCAACGCAGATACCGCAGTCATGTTGAAATTGCACATGGTATCGAAGTTGATGTCAAAGTCGACGAGTCTGCTTTTGAAGGCACGGGTGCTTACTTGCTCGGGTCGGTGCTGGAGCGTTATTTTGCGCGATACGCCAGTGTCAATTCGTTTTCCGAGACAGTGCTAAGCAGTGTCCAGCGCAGTGAGATAGAACGCTGGCCGGTGCAGCTGGGTACACGGCAATCACTGTGAGCGAGGGAATAGAGAGGCTGGTTAGTGCGCTTGACGACTTCGATTTCATAAGTTGTTTGCGGCTTGTTGAATGTGAGAGAACAGACAGACCGCGTGTCGGCAAGGCAACGAGACCTTCTGATGAAGTTATTCGTCTGTCACAAAAGGCTTCGACTGGTTTTAAAGGTCGAGCTCTTGATTCTATAGAGGAACGCAAGGGGCATCACGAGTATCAGCTTTTCTGTAATTTTTTCGGGCTTTTCGGGACTAACGGTCCACTGCCGCTGCATTTGACCGAGTATGCCGATCAACGAGTTCGCCACCATCAGGATCCGACATTTGCAGCGTTTGTGGATATGTTTAATCACAGGATGCTCAGTTTGTTATACAGGGCGTCTGCTGAGTTAGATCCTGCGATTAATTTTGATAGACCTGATGACAACGCCCTGGAGCCTATTATTGCTGCATTTGGCGGTTATCTTCCTTCAGCGGCGCGGCAGCGAGACACTATCCCTGATTATGAAAAGTTCTCTAATGCCGCTTGGATGGGAAGGTATACAAAATCACCCGATGGCATCGTTGCTCTTATTGAACAGTATTTTTCGTTATGTGCAAAAGTCGAAGAGTTTACGGGTGACTGGCTTACTTTGCCCGATAGTGCCCAGACCGTGATTGGTAGACGTTCACAAATCGCATCACTGGGGGTATCTACCTACCTTGGTAAGCGTGCCTGGAGCGTAGGGCATAAATTCACGATTATTCTCGGTCCCCTGTTGTGGAACGAATACCAGTCGTTCAAGCCGGGTGGCCTTAGAGCCCGCGAGCTCTATCAACTTATGAAAAATTATGTGGGCGATGAGTGGGATTGGGATGTCAGGCTTGTAATAGCGGAAGGTAATGTCTGTGGATTCAGCCTCAATCGGCAGGCTGCTCTCGGATTCAATAGTTTTCTCGGCGGAAAAACGCACGCTGTTGGTTCCACTAGAGAGGTCTGTATCAACAAATCAGTATTGAATAGATAGAAGTCTGGATTGTCCTGAGCACTCCGGATTGACGCATTGATGGTCTCCTGAACATAAGCCGCCTGGTTGGGCTTGTTCGGGAACAGAACGTGTGATGATCATTCCGATCATCAGACCCATAAGATTCAAGGGGAGCAAGATGTCAGAAATTAGTAGATCTAACCTGTTTGGAAAACTTAACGAAATAGGTTACAAGTCCGTTGAGAGTGCCACCAAGGTGTGCAAACTCCGGGGAAATCCCTATGTGGAGCTGGTTCACTGGATTGATCAGATATGCAATCAGCAGGATAGTGATTTTCACCATATCCTTCGTCATTTCGATATCGACGCATCGGTTGTCTCACGCGATATCACCAACAATCTGGAGATGCTTCGCACCGGGGCCTCGGCAATTTCCGATTTCAGTGAAGATATCTCCAATGCAGTGGAGAGGGGTTGGGTTTACTCAACGTTGTTGTTTGGCGATAGCAGTGTTCGAACCGGCCACCTCATGGTTGGAATATTAAAGACCACCGCTTTGCGTAATCGTCTAACGGGCATTTCCAAGCAGTTTGATCGGGTAAAGCTTGAACAGTTGATTGATGATTTTTCTGACATTATTTCAGGGTCTCCTGAAGATCAGATGGGATCCAAAGATGGTTACTCCATCGGCGGTGGTGCTGTGCCTGGAGAGGCTAGTGGGGCTATGGCACCGGCGCAAATGGGCAAGCAGGAAGCCCTTACCTTGTATTGTCAGAATATGACTGAGGCGGCCTCGAAAGAGGGCATGGATCCTATTGTCGGACGCGACGAAGAAATACGCCAGATGGTGGATATTCTCATGCGGCGCAGACAAAACAATCCGATCCTTACCGGTGAGGCGGGTGTTGGTAAGACAGCGGTCGTAGAGGGATTTGCTCAAAGAATTGCACGGGGCGATGTTCCTCCGGCGCTTCAGGGTGTGGAACTACTGTCTCTGGACATCGGTTTGTTACAAGCCGGCGCCAGTATGAAAGGTGAGTTTGAAAATCGTCTACGCCAAGTCATAGAAGAAGTACAGTCATCGGAAAAACCCATCATTCTCTTTATCGACGAGGCTCATACTCTAATTGGGGCTGGGGGTGCTGCAGGAACCGGCGATGCGGCCAATCTTCTCAAACCGGCTCTGGCACGAGGAGAGCTTCGTACTGTCGCTGCTACAACGTGGGCGGAATATAAAAAGCATATAGAAAAAGACCCGGCATTGACGCGGCGATTCCAGGTCGTAAAAGTAGAAGAGCCCAGTGAAGAAAAGGCTGTACTGATGATGCGTGGTGTCGCCTCGACCATGGAAAAGCACCACCAGGTGCAAATTCTGGATGAGGCACTGGAGGCATCTGTCAAGTTGTCTCATCGATATATACCTGCCAGGCAGTTGCCCGACAAATCGGTTAGTTTGCTGGATACGGCTGCTGCACGGGTTGCTATCAGTCAACATGCAGTACCTGCCAGTCTTGATGATTGCCGGAAGCGTATTCAGGCACTTGATACCGAAAAACGCATCATCGACAAAGAAAAATCGGTGGGTGTTGTTACGGACGAGAGAGAGCGCCGTGTGGATGCTAACCTCGTTGAAGCTAAGTCTCGCGAACAAGGTCTGGTTGCACAATGGGAAGCTGAGAAAGCGCTGGTTAACCAGATTCTGGAATTGCGACAACAGTTACGTGCAGGGGGCCAGGCCATAGAAGGCACCGGCAGCGATCTTGAAGCGGCAGTCCCGGTTGATAACGTCAACGATAGCGCCATTGACGCGGCCGCTGCTAATGCGGGCACGGAAGCAGACGCGTTTGATCGCGAAGATGCTTTAGCTAAACTGACCGACTTGCAGAACAAGCTGTCAACGCTTCAGGGTGAAGATCCGCTCATATTACCTACGGTGGATGAGCAATCAGTTGCGTCAGTGGTACAGGACTGGACGGGTGTGCCGGTGGGTCGCATGGTGAAGAATGAAATAGAAACGGTATTAAACCTCCCCGATTTACTGGAGAAACGCATTATCGGGCAAAGACATGGTTTGGAGATGATTTCCAAACGTATACAGACCTCTCGAGCAAGTCTGGACAATCCCAATAAACCTATTGGTGTTTTCATGCTGGCAGGATCTTCTGGCGTGGGTAAGACAGAAACTGCGTTGGCATTGGCGGAGACGCTATACGGTGGTGAGCAAAATATCATCACCATCAATATGAGTGAGTTTCAGGAAGCGCATACGGTATCTACTCTCAAGGGTGCACCTCCAGGCTATGTGGGCTATGGCGAAGGTGGTGTACT
>JBGCFI010000114.1:0-17329 GCA_045106855.1 Granulosicoccus sp. | reverse complement strand
ATCGGAATTCCTCGCCAATATGTCGCATGAACTGCGCACCCCTCTGAACAGTTTGATGGTGTTGTCGGATGGTCTACGCAAAAATATTGACAAAAACTTTACCGACAAACAAATCGAGAAGATGTCCACCATCCACGACTCCGGTATCGAGTTGCTGGAGCTGATCAATGAGATTCTTGATCTGGCGAAGATCGAAGCTGGAAAAATGTCGATTCAGATCGGCGATATCTTTCTGCAACGCGTTCAGAACTGGGCGATACGAGGCTTTCAACAAATGGCGGAGAATAAGGGCATCGCCTTTAACACATCGTTGGATACCCAACTGCCAAAAACCATTCAAACCGATGAAAAGCGCGTGCAGCAGGTGATTAAAAACTTTCTATCCAACGCGATCAAGTTTACCGAACAGGGACACGTCAATTTTTCAATCTATCAGGCGCAAACCGGCTGGAGTGAGCACATCACCACGCTCAACGAAGCCACGACCGTGGTGGCCTTTAGCGTCGAGGACAGCGGCATCGGCATCCCTGCTGACAAGCACCTGGTTATTTTTGAAGCTTTCCAGCAAGCTGACGGCGGCACCAGCCGCAAGTATGGCGGCACGGGACTAGGCCTTTCGATCAGCCGTGAAATTGCCCAGATGCTGGCCGGTGAAATCGTGATGCACAGCGAGGCTGGGAAAGGCAGTACGTTTACTCTGTTTATTCCGCAAACCTATCCCGACGATCCTATCGACAGCGAAGCTGTGTTGGTGCCCGGTGATGATCCGGTGACTCCACGGCTGACTTCGTCTGACAACGGCCAACGCGCAACATCGGTTCAACAACCCGTCTCCATCGATCGCGGCCGCTCGGCACTGATCACCACCGCCGTACCGGGCGGTTTGATCAGTGAAGTTGAAGACGATCGCATCGATATCAAAGCCGGAGACCGAACTGTGGTAATCGTCGAGGACGACGTAAGCTTTGCCAAAATTCTGCTGGACAATGCACGCGAAAGTGGCTTTAAAGGCGTGGTTGCCACCAGTGGTGATGCGGGCCTGTTGTGCGCGCGGGAATACAAACCCGACGCGATAGTACTCGATATCAAACTGCCGGTAATGAATGGCTGGACGGTGCTCGATCGTATCAAGCACGACCCGACTACCCGGCATATTCCGGTACATATTGTCTCTGTTGACGACGTGCGTCAGCGCAGTTTGAAGCAGGGCGCTATTTCCTGTCTGCAAAAACCGCTTAACGACGATAACCTGAAAGCAATCTTTACCCAGATCGACAGCTTTCAAAAACAAAAGCACAAGCAGTTACTGGTGATTGAAGATAACGAAAAACAGCGTAAGGCAATCATCGACCTGATTGGCAACGGCGATGTGCACGTGACAGCCGTCGCTAGTGCCGCCGAGGCCAGGAAAGCACTGAAAGAACGCACTTTCCACTGCATGGTGCTGGACCTGATGCTGCCAGATGAAGGCGGCCTTTCACTGATCGAGTCGATTAAAAAGGATCCGAAGTTGATCAACCTGCCGATTATTATTTACACCGGCAAAGAACTCTCCGAAGAGGAGGAAACGCGACTGAACTCGGTGGCGGAGACGATTATTGTCAAAAACGTCAAATCACCAGAACGTTTGCTTAACGAGACTGCGTTATTTCTGCATCGTGTCGAGTCGAAACTGCCTGAATCAAAGCGACAGATGTTGCAGCAGGTGCATGAAAACGATCCGCAACTGTGGGGTCGCACCATCCTGATTGTTGATGATGACGTGCGTAATATTTTCACCCTCACCTCCGTCTTCGAAGCCCATGATGCGGTAACGCTCTATGCCGAAAGTGGTATGCAGGCGCTGGAAAAACTGGATCAGCATAAGGAAATCGAAATCGTGTTGATGGACATCATGATGCCGGAGATGGATGGTTACGAAACCATGCGTCGCATTCGCAATATCGAGCGCTTCAAATCGCTGCCGATTATTGCTGTCACTGCCAAGGCGATGATGGAGGACCGTCAGAAATGTCTGGATGCGGGGGCGTCGGATTACATCGTTAAGCCTGTGGATACTGAACAGCTACTGTCATTGGTGCGCGTATGGTTATACAAAGAGCGAAACTAGTCCCACGAACCACCAGGCTTGGTTGCATTTGGAAAATTTAATTGATAGTCCGTTGATGGAAAAAAACGCTTCCTCAAAACCTGCAAAAATAGATCGCGCAGCTTCGCTTGAAGATATTGAGCTCGATGTTCTTTGCGAAGCCATCTACCGATACTATGGTTTTGATTTCCGGGAATATGCGCGCTCGTCGCTGCGGCGTCGCGTAAGAAATCTGCTCGAACTTGAAAAGCTGCCCTCGGTCAGTGCGCTGCAGGATCGCGTACTTCACGATAAGCAGATTATGGAGCGCTTTCTACTGAATCTGTCGATAAACGTCACTTCCATGTTTCGCGACCCCGGTATGTATCTCTCGCTACGCCGAAATGTGGTGCCGATGCTACAAACCTATCCCTCCGTGCGTGTGTGGCATGCGGGCTGCTCATCGGGAGAGGAAGCCTACTCGATGAGCATTCTTCTCGAAGAGGAAGGTCTGAGTAAGCAATGCAAAATCTACGCGACCGATTTTAATGAGGCAATCATAAAAAAAGCACAAAGCGGTGTGATCCCTTTAAGTGTGATGCGGGAGTACACTGAAAACTATCAACGCGCCGGAGGCAAAAAATCCTTCTCGGACTACTACACCGCGAAATACGATAACGCGATCATCTCCCCGGCATTGCGCACCGCGATTATTTTTTCCCGACACAACCTGGCGATTGATGGCTCATTCAATGAATTTAACCTGATTGTATGCCGCAACGTGATGATTTATTTCAACGACGATTTGCGTAATCGCGTGTTGCAGTTGTTGCACAACAGTCTGTGCCGATTCGGCATACTGGTTTTGGGCACCAAAGAGAGCCTCCGCTTCACTCCTTTGGAGAAACACTACAAAGAACTGGACGGCCCCAATCGCATTTATCAACGGATTGATTAATGTCAGTTAAATTTATCGCTATAGGTACCAGCCTGGGAGGTGTTAAAGCTCTCAGCACTCTATTTGCCGGGTTGCCCGCTGACTTTTCAGTGCCCATCGCGGTTGTGATACATCGTGCGCCGACCGTATACGACTATCTGATCGAATCGCTGCAAAAATCCACCGTGCTCAACATAGAGGAAGCATCCGACAAATTACCCGTCACCGCCGGACGCATAGTGGTTGCTCCAGCAGATTATCACTTATTGGTTGATGAACAACACTACGCACTCTCCCTTGACGCACCGGTTGACTATGCACGTCCTTCAATCAATGTCCTCTTTGAATCGGTCGCTGAACAATACGGCGCTTCGGCACTGGGTATTTTACTGACAGGTGGCGGGAACGATGGCGTTCAAGGGATGCAACGAATCAAGCAGTGCAACGGTTCAGTGCTGATCGAGTCACCTGATAGCGCGCAAGATCCGACGCTGCCACTGGCGGCAATACATGCCGGGGTTGCGAGCACTGGGTATAGCCTTGATCAGATCATTGGGGAATTGACTCAGCGCTGATAGCGCCGTCACTGTAAACCTGCTGGCACTATTTGGTGTTACCCGCGTGTGATTATTTCGCAACTCAGGCTATCACTCGATGAATCTACTGCATGGCAACTCCATTATATTTATCATCGCTATTATTTAACCAATAGAATTCCAAGGTAATCTAGTTAGCAGAGCCTGGTAAACAGTATTGTTTATGAGACTAGCTTGTGTCATGAAGCCAGTCTGGCAGAATCGACGCTTATCGAAAAAGTGTATTAAGCTTATCGTGTTGATATCTTCAGGGTATGGACAAGACAGCAGTAGCCTTCATAGAAGGCGTGTATCGCCGGCTGAATGAACTATGTATTTGCAAAGATGGAGAATGACACTTGACTCATGCCCGTTCGCTGATAATTTATGGCGAGGACGAAGTCTTTGGTCCGATTGCCGCTGTATTACGCGTGCCGAACTATGAGACAGCCCTTAGCACGGCTAACGACCACGAATTCGGTTTGTCAGCGGGCATCGTGTCAAAGGATGCTACCAAGGTTGTACACGAAGGGTGCAAACAATGACACCGGCAAAGGCACCGCTAAAGGGTGTCCGTGTTCTTGATCTGACCAATGTACTGGCCGGTCCGTTTTGTTGTCACCAATTGGCTCATATGGGGGCCGATGTGATCAAGATCGAAACGCCAAACACGGGTGATCTGGCACGCCAGCTTGGAGCCGACCCTGCACGCAACGCAAGTTTAATGGGTGTCTCCTTTCTGGCGCAAAACCCGGGTAAGCGATCAATCACGCTAAATCTGAAATCGACATCCGGCAAGCGCATTCTGAAAGAGCTGGTTAGAGAGGCCGATGTGTTGGTTGAGAACTTCCGCCCTGGCGTGATGGCACGTTTGAATCTTGATTACGAATCGCTGCGGCAGGAAAACTCCAGCCTTATCTATTGTGCTATCTCTGGATTCGGTCAGGATGGCGAGCTTTCGAATCTGCCTGCCTATGACCAGATTGTGCAAGGGATGAGCGGCGTGATGTCGATTACCGGAGATGCTGACACCGCCCCTTACCGGGTGGGATATCCGATGGCCGATACCATTGGTGGTATGACAGCGGCCTTCGCCGTTGCCGCAGCCCTTGCGAATAAAGGGCAAGATCGAGGCACTTTCATTGACGTCTCGATGCTCGAAGCTGTCATTGCAACAATGGGCTGGGTGGTGTCAAACCACTTGATCGCCGGGCAAGCACCCACACCCAACGGCAATGACAATTTCACTGCCAGTCCGTCTGGTACCTTTAAAACCGCCGATGGCGTTATGAATATCGCTGCCAACAAACAAGAACAGTTTGAGTCGCTCTGCGAGATCATCGGCAATGGAGGCCTGGCTCAGGATCTGCGCTTTGCCGATCGAAAAAACCGGCTGGCAAACCGGGCAGCGTTATCCGTCGAACTGGAGAAGGCTTTTGCAACCCGCTCAACTGCAGACTGGGTTGAAAAACTAACCGTTAAAGGTGTTCCCGCAGGCCCTGTCTGGTCGGTGCCAGAAGCGCTAACACATCCGCAGATTGCGGATCGCGGCTTGCTACAAACCCACCGTGTGGGTGATGAGCCTGTGCAACTGGTCGGGGTCGGTGCCAAGCTGGATGGCATGGCACCGGGTGTCGATTCTCCACCGCCTACCTTGGGCGAGCATACAAACGAGATTCTGCTTGAGCTCGGCTATGACAGTGATCAGATCTCGACCCTAAAAAAGGAAGGAGCCATATGATCAGCTTCTCTGAAGGTCAAGACGTCGAGCAGAGGTGGCATAGCGATGTTATTCGGATGAATGCTAATCAGATCAGAATTTACCGAGGGATTCAGCATGCTTAAGGAAATTGATGTTCTGGTGAGTGAGGTCGGCCCACGAGACGGCCTGCAAAGCATCAAACGCACGATGCCGACAGACGCCAAAATTCATTGGATAGAAGCGCTTGCGGCGTCGGGGCTTCGTGAAATCGAAGTGGGCTCTTTCGTATCACCACGACTATTGCCGCAAATGGCCGATTGCGCACCGCTAGTAAAAGAAGCAAACAAAATTGAGGGACTCACGGTTCTTGCCCTGGTTCCTAACCTTAAGGGCGCAGAACACGCTGTTGAAGCGGGTACACGCAAGTTGACCATGCCGGTTTCCGCTTCGCGAGCGCACAGTCTTGAAAATGTTGGCAAGATGCCCGAACAGGCTATTGAAGAAGTTCGTAAAGTTTGCGCTTTCCGCGACTCTCTACCAGTCGAGAAGCGCCCGGATATTGAGATCGGTATTTCTACAGCGTTTGGCTGCACACTCGAGGGCGTTGTGTCGGAGGACTGGGTGATTGAGATGGCCAGCTTGCTGGTAAAAGCGGGTGCTGACAGCATCGGTCTTTCGGATACAACCGGCTATGCCAACCCAGCCCAGATCAAACGTATGTTCCGTCGCTTGGGTGGCGAGATCGGTGCTTCGATGATGGGAGGTGCTCATTTACACAACACACGTGGCCAAGGCCTCGCTAACGTTGTGGCCGCCCTCGAAGCAGACGTTACCACGTTCGATTCCTCGCTTGGTGGATTGGGTGGCTGCCCCTATGCGCCGGGCGCAACCGGCAACATTGTGACTGAAGATCTTGTCTTTATGCTCGAAGCGATGGGTTTGCGTACAGGCGTCAAAATCGATGTGTTGCTTGCCGCACGCGACGTGTTTTTGCGTGGACTGCCGGGTGAGGCTCTTTATGGGAATGTGTCTGAGGTTGGTTTGCCTGAGGGCTTTACTTACGCTTAAAAAAACTGTGAAAACTGCCCAGCGGGCCAAGCCCCTTTGCTTCGGGAAGTGGGGGACTCCAATAATCATCCTCTACTCCTTATATTACAGTCTACAATGTGTGGGCAAGTATTTAAGCTGCTGAGGAGAGCTGTTCGTTTTCAATTTCAGGTAACTGCATTGTGAAAGTCGATCCCTTGCCCGGTTCACTTTCCACGACTATCGTGCCGCCATGATCTGTGATGATACCGTAAGAGATTGACAAGCCTAAACCTGTCCCTTGACCAACAGCCTTGGTTGTAAAAAATGGGTCGAACAACTTGCTTAGGTGATCTTCCTCAATACCACTGCCATTGTCAGAGATGGATAGTTCGACGAAGCCATCCTCGACGCTCGTCTTGATAAATATTTCCCCATACTCATCCATAGCTTGCCCTGCATTCATTAATAGATTCATGATGACTTGGTTTAACTCGCCACGATTGCCAAGGACGTCTGGAATGGGATTAAGCTCCAAGTGTACTGTGCATCGGGACTTTAATTCTGTATTGGCTATTCGGAGCGTAGACTCTGCGCATTCAACTAAATTGCAGGTATCTTTTGTATCAAAGTTGGTGTGTGAAAATTCCCTTAACCCTTTGACAATCTCTTGTACTCTGACGCTACCTTCAACTGTATCATGAATGAGGGTAACGATATCCTCGTTAATAAACTCGATATCTTCGTTAGTTTCGAGCTCGTTAATAGCCAATTTATTCGCTTCAAGTTTAGCTGGTTCAGCTGCGAGTGCATTACGGTACATGCCGATTAAATTCTGATAAATGGTAATGTACTCGGAGAGTGATTTGGTATTGCTAAGTACAAAAGAGATCGGATTGTTTATCTCATGAGCAATACCTGCGGAAAGTTGACCAATTGATGCCAGCTTTTCTGATTGTAGTAACTTTGTTTGAGTATTAGATAGCAATTGGTGGGTGCTACGAAGCTCTTCGAACTGAGCGTTAATTTTGGCAGTTCTTCTTGCTACCCTCTGCTCAAGTGTCTTGTTAAGTTCCACCAGCTCCTGCTCGTATTTATCTCTGGCCTGTTTTGACTCATCTAGCACTTGTGCCATTTGATCGAACGCCCGGGCAACATCACCAACCTCATCTACACTGTCAACGTCCAGGTCCAGAACGTAGTCACCTTCTGAGACTTGCTTTGCGGCTCGACTCAAGACCAACAATTTTCTTGTTAGATATGTGCCCAATATAAACGAAAAAACTCCTACCAACGCCATTTCTATAACTGCAATTAGCGTAGATAGTTGTCTGATTTCCACTAGACTGGTCTCGATACTGTTGATGTCAAAACCGATCTCAACACGTCCGTACTCTACCCCACCTTCTGATATCGTTGCAGATACATCGAACACACCATCTGTGACGGCGTCGAGTGCATTATCTTCGATAAACTGCTTCGAGTCGCTTTCCGAAAGCCCTGCGTTTGCGAGTATTATTCCATCGTGGGTGAGTGTACGCACATACACAATATCCTGATTAAGGGTTAGCTCATTACCGAATGCATCCAGTGAAGCCAAATCATAGGAAAGCACCGGATCTTTCGCAGTCGATGCAAACAGTGTTGCGGTTGTTGTGGCTCGTTTTACAAGAGCATCTTCCAAGTTGTCATGCATGTAAGACGTTGCTGTATAGATCAGAAAAGCTAGCAGCAGCCCTTCTATAAGTGCAACGCCGAGAACTGTTTTTAATCGAAGAGACATGAAGATGCACTAAAGACAGAATCTTTATTGAGTCTGTTCGGCAACGGTATTAGTTTCTTTTGAGAGGTGTTGAATTTGAAGATCTCGCACATCGTCCCAGTTTGCATCGTCCGCTCGCTGAATGTCAGCGAAGCCAAGCGCAGTCAGTAACTCACGGCCTTGCTCGGTCTCTGCGATTCCTACAAGTGCGCTGGCTAACGCTTCACGATCAGCTGATGGGACAGCAGGATGTGCTGCAAACGCGTGTGGTGTGTAACCAGTTGATGTCCAAAGAATTCTTAAAGTATCTTTGACAGCAGGATCAGTTTTGTTGAAGGTTCTCACTATACCGCCACCTGCAGGCAGTAGCCCACGTGACACCGCCATATAAACGGAATCGTGAGAGGAGACATACTTGGTATCGATATTGACACCCATCTTAGCTAAATTTGCTGTGGGCAATATCGTCGCAGCGAACGCTGCCGGGGATGGGAAAGCCATGCGTTGTCCCTCTAGTGCTGTTAGATCCTGCGCTTTACTGTCCTTTCGCACTACGACGATACCCTTGATGCGTTTTTCACTTTGATGAGCCATGGCTACATAGCCGGGCTGCTCATTGAAAACCGTAAAATGATATGGGTTCATATACGCGAAATCGTATTCTCCTGCAGCGAGTCGCTTTTCGAAAGTGGGGATGTCTCTTGCAGTAACAAACTTTATCTCCATTCCTGATACCTCACTCAAATGCTGCAATACGGGAGTCCAAAGTTGTGCAAGTTTTTTCGCAGACTGTTGAGGAACAATGCCAAAGGTATATTCCTTGGCAATCACTGCCGTATTAATGCCGAAAAATAAAACCAGAATGATAAGTAATTGTGTCTTCATAGTGATTCCACGTGTTGTATTGAAATGAAGTTTCGACATTTGTATCTCCGAGTTGAATCTGTCTCGCTAACCAAAATTGACACATAGCGCGTGTGCGAGACGGTTATAACTACTTACAATTTCGCTGGAGTTTCCAATAGACTCATCGGGAGTGAATGGCGGGCTGGAGAAATAGTCTTGCGATATGGCGAAACCGAACTTCTTGAAAATCAACAGTTGACCTTCTTCTATGCTTTCGGCAAAAAGCTGCATGCCCAGATCATGGTCAAGACGGTTCATGTTTATGACCATCGACGAGTTTTTGTTTGATTCAAGCATCGAGCATGACTGCAATTGCTTCTATGGCGGTGTTTTGCTCCTGCGCGGAGTTGATCAACTGGAATAGTGCGACCTGTTTGAGTCGCTTTTTTTAGCGTATAAACATGCGATTCAGATACCGCAGCATTAACTTCGCTGATCTGGGTGTCCTCGGTCATTGGTATCGTTAGATACTTGAAAACTCTGCCTGGATTAATGACAACTTCGGCTGCTGTCTGATAATTGTTGCCGCTGAGTAAGATGCCAATCGTATCCGGAGCTGAGCTCCTTGCTTTTGCCGTGAGTTCAACTACAGTTTTCTGAGGCATTGAGTGCTCCGATACCATAAATAAAGCAGGTGTTTTATCAAGAATTCGTTGTGCATCAATTGAGGTTACAGCTGCCCTGATCTGTAAGTTTGAACAATGAAAAATCCTTTAAACGGCTTTTGGTATCGCCAGTTCATCGCCTGCAAGAAGTATGTTGGGCTGCATCATCGCGCACGGCCTGTGGCTTCAAAGCAGCTCCCATTGTTTCGGGTGAGTTTATTTAGAGTCGCAACCTCGTTTGGTTAACGTCATTGGAGCTATACATCTTGAAATGAAAAACTCGCTTTTGCAAAAAAAACAATATCGAATTAGTTTAATGATGATTCATTCAGCGTTACATTGTGATGTATGCTAGCGTTTAATTTATGCCGGCAATGGCTCAGGAAGTTGTTTAACCAGGTCCAGTAGTCTCTATTATTCTGAATGTGTAATGAGCTTGACCTTTGCGATGACCGACACACCGTTGGGATCATAGAAGTTTTGCGAAATACGATTCCCTGCCTTAAGCCTTTCAAATGCGACTTCCAGTTCCGGCAGGTCGGTCATTGTTCTGGCAGAGTTGTTTTGCTCTGCTTCCGCACCCGAGCCCGCCACATGGACCTTTTAATCGAATGATTTTGATAAGCGGCGTAAAGAACTCAATATCGAGCGTTCATCATTAACAACAATAAACCTGTGAGTGTTGTTTCTGTAGAACTGCATTCAGGGTTAGACTCCGCTCGATCTCATACGATGTGTTATTTATGTGACGCTTTTCTCAGGTGAATAAGGCGTTTGTCTATCAAGCCGCTATTTTGTTTTTCTCTGCACTACGATTTGCAGGATCTATAGGGAGCGTTAAATAGAATGTTGTGCCGACGCCTGGCTCAGTGTCGAAATGCAATTTACCACCATGGTTTTCAACAACGATCTTGTGGGATATTGAAAGTCCTTGTCCTGTGCCTTTTCCTATTTCTTTTGTGGTGAAGAAAGGATCGAATATTCGGTTCTGAACCGGCACAGGAATGCCCGATCCATTGTCAGTCACTGAAACGACTACGTTCTCACCTTCCACCCAGGACTTGACTGTAATCATGCCATCGGTCACTGAAGGCCCATGTTGATCGATAATGGCGTGTGCAGCGTTGATGATGAGATTCAACAATACTTGATTAATGTTGCCAATATGACAATGTACAGGTGGCAGTTCTTGAAGCTCTGTGTTTAGTGTGGCTGAATATTTATACTCATTAGCTGCAACCACTAACGTACTTTCGACTGCACTGTTTAGGTCCGCAATGCTCATCTCTCGTTGATCGGGGTGGGAGAATTCATTCATAGCCTTAACTATATTTGACACTCTCTCCAAGCCATTCCTTGCACGGTCTAACGCCTTTGGAACGCGGTCAACAAGATACTCAATATCTGCATTTTTAAGCGCTTCCTGAAGAGTTTTGTGGGTCTCCTGATCATCTTTTAATACTTCAAGACAACTCTGACTGACTGATGCAACTATCTTCAAATCTGAAAACGCATTGTTTAGAAACATTAAGCTGTCTCCAACAAATTGAATTGGTGTATTTATTTCATGAGCAATCCCTGCGGCCATCTGTCCGACAACTTCTAATTTCTGGGCGTGGCGTAGCTCCACTTCAAATCTCTGGCGTTCCGACATTTCGTGCTCAAGACTACTATTAGATTCAAGTAGTTTTTCTGCTTGTTCTCTAATCTCAGATTGTGCTGCTTCGATTTCCCTCGTCCGCAACGCTACTTTTTCCTCCAGATTCTCATTGAGTTCTAAGAGTTCTTTGTTTTGTTTTACGGTTAGACGTTCAAGTCTCTCTTTTTCTTCCACCAGTCGTTTGTTCTGTAACGCTTGTTCTACACAGGTGAGAATCTCGCAGTCGTCCCAAGGCTTAGTCAGATACCGAGAAATTCTTCCTTGATTAATTGCCTCAATAGCCGAGGACATTTCAGAGTAGCCGGTCAGCAGCATGCGTTCTGTCCTTGGCCAGCGCTCTGCAACGGTAGACAATAACGTGGCGCCATCCATCTCCGGCATGCGCATATCACTTACAACCAGATCAATATCATTTTTCTCCAGCAATTCGATACCTTCGGCGCCAGAGCAAGCGACATGGACCTTGTAGTTCGAAGATCTGAACATGCGCCGTAGAGAGTTTACTATTGCGCGTTCATCATCAACAAACAAAATTTGAGGCTGTCTTTGTTCCTGTAGAGCTTCGTTCATGTATATAACCTTTAAATTCTGAGCAATGTGATAGCAGCGTGTGCGGCCTTTTCTAGAATTCAATGCGAAGTATCGGAAGGTAGGCGGGTGAATTTAAACGATGCCTATTCAAAATGCAGGAACAATTCCATAGGTTTAGAAATTAGGCACTTTTTCAGCAGGCCACCAAAGTGGACTCGAATGCGAATTACTGGACGGATTGCTCATATCTGTAAACCCTGATAATGGGCAATGAGACTACCGTGGTGTTTCGCAGCGCTGTTGCCAGGGCCACCCAGTTACGATTTCATGGTGCCTTGGTACCAAATAATCGGTACCGAGCTCGCGTAGTAGCACCGATACGTAGTGGCAAAGTCAAAAAAACCGCCGCTGATGCAGGAGCCGATATCCGCAGTTTTGGCATGCTTACTCTCAGGCAGCCAGGTGCCGCTGTCTGCTTGAAAACTAAAAAAATTTACGAAAGCATGCGAATACGGCTATCCCAATCGGCTCGATCGACGTAGCAGCCGTGTAGATGTCGATGGCCTGTTCCTGGCTCGAATGCTTGCCTTCCGTGCAGAACGCGACGATTGTCAAATACCACCATCTCCCCAGCCTTCAGGCGATAATTCACTACATATTCAGAGGATCGTGTCATCGCCATATAGGCGCGATACGCTGCATAGTAAGGCGAGAGCTCATCTGCATCGAGATCAAGAATGTCGGCGAGATGGGCATTGAAACAAATCTCGTTAACTTGACCCTTAGTATTACGTGTGATCACATGTTTGCGGGCCCGGATATCGGTATCGGAATCGTGAAATCGAAAAGGCACTGTTACGCGTGCAAGCCGGTCAACATAATCAGGCTTAATATTCTGTAAATCGCTTGCCACAGCAAACCCGTCACAAAATAACGAGCCGCCACCGCTGGCTTCATTAGCCAGGCAGTGAAGAAACTGATAACCCGGTGGTAGCTCCTGATTCGTCAGATCTGTGTGTAACGGCAACGCTTCGGCCGTGTACGCAAGATTGTTTGGATCTGATTTTGAAATAACTTCAAAGGTTGTACCAAAATTAGTTCTGCGAAGCTGACCAACGCGTTCCGCAATAGACTTGCCTGCCTGTGCAGAATTAGCAAGCCCCTCAACAATCGAAAGCCCATCACGTTTTGTTGCTAATAGCCATTCACTCAGGGTGGTGCTAGAGGCGAGAAGGTCATCGGCTTGGAAGTGCTCTGTTCTCTGTGTGCCCGCACGCCAATGTCGAGGAATAACATGCGCAGGATCATCACGCACATTGCCTGGTTGGTGGCGACGAATCCAGTCGACGGGGAATCGACTCGGTGCGGTGCGATCCGACCAGTTAACCACCAGCGTATCAGCATCGATAGAAGCGCTGGAGGCTTCGATATAGGGAGGCACGCTGGTTAAATCGAACGTTCGTTCACCGGTCTGTGGGTGGAAACCAGCAGGATCAGTATCGCGTAACCATAAGTAAGGGTAGGCACTAACGGTGTCGTCAGCCCAGTGAACGGTGAGGCATTCGGCCTCGAGGGAGATATGCATAAAATGTATTCCTGTCACGATGGGGATAAGGCAGACGTGCGTAATCCCCACCCGGTGGTGGCCACCAGGAACCCGGTTTTTGATGGGGATGGCCGATTGAACGGCCCAAAACAGCAGGCATGACTAACATCCAAACGTTTCAAGTAACATGGGCGAGTCTACGCATAAAAATTGCGAAGGGGCTGCATTTTACAATGCATGGTATTAACTTGAATCAATAGTGTGAAAACCTTAGCGATAGAATCACACCGACTACGCAATTTTCATTCCTCGCCAAAATTCGATTTGCTCCATGGATTACACCATGAATGGTGAGGACATGGATACTGAATTCGCCTTATGCTCCGATCTGAAACCCCTCGCCAGTTAGTTAATGCTCAGATTGTGTTCCCGTCTATCATGAATAATCCGAATTAGATAGAATGCAAATTACTGTGCATTAGTCGCATTACACGCAAAAAAGCTTCGAAAACTGCTGGATCAACATCTTGTATGAGCCGTCGCACTCGAGCCAATCGCTCACAACATATAAGCTACCTTGATCCAATAGGGCATCAACAAGTTGTTCTATTGTGCAGCCGATACATCCTGGGATCGCTGGTTTGATTCTTCCTGTGCAGGTGTTATGTAGATTTATAGAATCGTAAATTTCAACCCGTTTACTGTTCTCTCCTAAACCGAGAGGCGTAGCTCCTGTTTACGAAGCAGGAAAAGGCTTCGACTACAGTGGATAAAAGCGATGGCGGCCTCGGGGGTTTGCGATTATCGAAGTAGGATCTTTCGAGTCACCATGATGGGAGGTGTTTATCTCAACAACACGCGCGGCCAAGGCGTCGCCAACGTTGTGGCCGCCCTTGAAGTAGAGTTACCACCTTCGATTCCTCACTTGGCGTCTGGCACCACTACTGGGGCAGAAGCCACGGAGTTTACAATTGAAGTCGACGGGGCCGCCCAATTGAAACACAGAGATTGTTGGCTGAGACTGAAGAGATCGAATTTACTATCTTGTAGCCAAGTTCAATAGCCGGTGCTTTGAAAATTGCTAGCCGAGTTGACTGATCTTGAAGCGGTTGACCATTTGATGGAGTTCGACGGAGGTGCGTGAAAGTTCATCTGCTGCATCTTTGGTATTAGCCGCTCCCTCAAGTGTACGCTCCGTGCCTTTGGCAACTTGCCCAATACGCTCGGCAATATCGCTGCTTCCGTTGGCCGTATTAGCAACGGTTCGAGAGATATTGTCAGTGGTTTCGCTTTGCTGTTGCACCGCGCTCACTATCAATTCCTGAATGTCATTGATTTGCTCGACAATCGTATCGATATCACTGATCGCTTCGACCGCATTGGAGCTATCGGTTTGTATGGCACTCACGATTTGCCCGATTTCATCTGTGGCCTTTGCCGTCTCTTTGGCCAGTTCCTTTACCTCGTTTGCGACGACAGCGAATCCCTTGCCCGCATCGCCAGCTCTTGCAGCTTCAATGGTTGCGTTCAGTGCCAACAGATTAGTTTGCTCAGCGATTGTGCTGATAACCTTGATGACGTTGCCGATACCTGCGCTAGAGTCTGACAGCTGTCTTACCGTAGTGTCGGTTTTCCGGATAAGATTCACTGCATCGGAGGCGACATCGGATGCGCGGTTTGTGTTCCCGGCGATCTCTGTGATCGACGTTGCCATCTGTACTGCTGCAGCTGCAACCAGCGAGACATTTTCATCGACCTCTTTGGCACTCTTCGAAACATGCTTGGCTTGCTGCGCGTTTTCCTCGGATGTGCTGGAGAGCGTGTCACTAACTGTGGCTAATTCGCCAGATGCGTGTTGGAGACGCTCTGCCGAATTGCCAATACTCCCTAAACTCTGTCTGAGTTCTACCAGAAACTTCTCTAATGCCACTCCCATTTTGCCGATCTGATCATCACCCTTGACGTTAATGGTTTTGGTGAGATCGCCCGCCGCCGCTGCATTTACCACTTCGAGCAAGTCGTCTACCTTGCTTTTAAGGACTTCTGCCTGTTCTCGTTCGCGTTCCATGGTCTCTTGAGCCACTTTTTGTATTTTTTCTGTTACAAGAGACAGACTTAGCATAGGGCCTAGATATACCTTGTTTTCGTTGAATACGGCATCTACGGTAGCGTCTACATACTGATCACCCATGGTCAACATAGCGTTAAACGGCAACCGCTCAGGTTCACATAGCGAATGGCGTGCTTCGGCCAGAACAGGGTGAATGTCAGTCAAAGATTGACCCAGAAGTTCTTTATCCCATAGCGGGCAGTGGTCCTCCAGTTCGTCAATCAATATGTTTGTTGCCGGATTGGTGTATTGAATTTTCAATTCCTTGTCTGCCATCAAAATGGCCGTAGGCGAACCTTCGACCATGGCGACGACGCTATCAAGTTGCTGCCGCATCTCACCGAAGAACGTCGCTACTTCATCCCAGTTTACCGATTCTGAATTCAACGCTGCGCGCATACCTCTAACAACCTGATTCAGCGCATCGATAAGCTTTCCTAACTCGTCGTCGCGGACCATATCAATTTCTGTGCTGAGATTTCCCTTGCTAACGGCTGATGCCAAATCCACGGCTTGCGTTAGTGGTAACTTGATAGACCGGGTTATCCATGTGCCCGCCGCAATCGCTATCAGCACACCAGCGATCACTGAAAGAAGCATCATGCCGTAGGCCCTATTGACGGTTTGTTGAACAATGTCCATTTGTCCTTCAACCTGACTATCTCCGATTTCCTCAAGATCGGTAACGGTAGCGAGGAATTGTCTAGCCTGTACCTCATACTGGGTTCTAATAGTGTTGAACCTCAAATAGGCATCAATGGCTGCCGTAAAGTCGCTTTTATGCGTTGCAAATGCCATCGCTAAAGCGTCTGCGTAGCTGGCATTTGAATATACCCTGTCCTCAACTTGGGTTGACTTGAAAACGGGGTGATCAATAATCTCAACAATACTATCTCCCAGAAATTTCAAGGAGCTCTCAAGATGGCTGATGGTCTCCTCAGCTGGTTCGCCAGCCACAAGTCGTTTGTAGAAGAAGATACGTTGCAGCATGCCAATCTGTGATTCCATACCACCATCAGCAGCTATCCAGCGTTCGCTCAGCCCCGAGTTCCAGCTTAACTGTCTGTCAGGGTCTAAGATTAGTGCTTCTACCTGACCGTCGCCCAGTTCCTCAGCAGATTCCATTAATTGTTGAAAACGGTAAAAGTTGGTATTCAACTGTCTGTCCAACTTAGAGAACGCAGCGTGTTGATCAAGCATTTTTTTGCGCATCGTTACAAATGCCTGCTGCTGATTATCGAATTCACGCATGTCGGACGGCTCAATGAGATTAGAGTTACGCATACGCGTAAAAGACGTGTTTGCCAAATCCTGCGCTCGTGTCAATTCCTTTTCTGCGATTTGGTCGGGATCGCTGTCAGAAACAATTTGTTTGATGGCTAGTAGTTCAAAGCCAACCCCGATAGCCCCTTCCATTGCCCCATCGGCGGCGTCCCATGCAGGTCCGGTTACAAATCCAAGACTTTCACTGAGACGATGGATACCGTGGTATCCCACCGCGCTGCAAGCAAGTACAATTGTGATTGTCAGTACGAATCCGCAGCTTATACGTGTGCCTATTTTCATTGACTTTTATTGATATCAGCGTTTGAAAAAATTCATGGGGCATTGGCTATCTGCGTGCCGGGTCTGTTCGAGAATTCTCGATACCTTTGACCGTCGCATCGACCTTCATAGTGGATATCGGTAGATAACAGTTGGCCTTAAAAAATCTCGGATGTTTAACTGTTGTCTTACTGTTAAATGCTGGCAAGCTGGTTGCGATGAATCGATTTGTTGTTCTCAAGGAATGATCCATTGCTAATGGTCCGCTATGACGGTGTCGAAGCATTTCACCCTCTATGTTGCCGTACTCGCCACTGAAAACATCGTCGCTGAGTGTAAACGGCTGGATCAGCGGC
>JBGCFI010000113.1:0-11689 GCA_045106855.1 Granulosicoccus sp. | reverse complement strand
GTGGCAGGCTTATCTTCTGTCTTTACCAGACTATCAACGAGCTTCTTCTTCCAGTTCATGAAACTGGGATAGCTGATCTGTTTTTCTCTGCAGAACTTAGGGGCTGACAATCCAGAGGCCAGTTGAGCTTCTACGATACCGAGCCACTGGGCAGCGGTTCTGCGTGGGTTGCGAGTTGCGGTTTTCGTCATCAGGTATCTCCTGGTCGAGTAAAAGGAGATCAAACGATAGGCCGAAACTCTGTCTTATTGAAGAACGTGCCAAAATGAACGCTTACGGAGTAGAGAACATTGCCAACGCGTAAACCGAGTGTTTTTTACTCAACCTAGCTCTATGTATAGTTGTAATAACTTGCTCAGGAAAATAGGTTTCGCGCTTACCGTAATCTTTAACGAGTGCTGACGACAATCTATTTCGATACTTAATAATTGCTTTGCGCCTAAACCAAGCAGTAAAAAATGCCATTGGTTTTAATCTCCGTATCGTTACATTTAGTACGAACCAAATTATAACATTCACATTTTCGATATGAATTCGTATATGCAAATAGAGAAAACGAATACTAATTTTGGCATGATATTTTCTTAATTCAGAACCTATTCAAATGCACTAAACTTTAGACCGTAACCGCGTGTCAATTTGCCTGAAAGCCCCATTCGGTAGCGCGAAAGCCGAATTGCTTTAGCTCATTATAAAAGTAGTGCTTAATCTGTTTTTACATTCATATTGTCAGGCTTGATATTGCCGAAGCCAATAATACGCTTTGTGAAACTATCCGCCACATAAATCACGTGCGTGTAAAATATACAACAAAGTCCTACCAGGAGTGACTCTCATAGCTATCAGCTAGCTGCCACCCAAAACATGGATTGTCCATATCACGAAGATAATTGGAACTCATGATGCGCAGAAAACCGACAGCAACAGTGGTGGCAGAAAATACTGTTTAAAATCTTTTAAAATAAAAAAATTGATTTACTAGTGCACCCGTACAAGCAAGACCAATAAATCACAACAGATAATACAAACTATCGATATATTTGATTTTACAATAGGAAAAATAGTAGTAAGGGCTTTTACATTTCTCTGCTTACCACATACAGGAACCGAAGAATGAAGGTTATATCCAGTTTTTTCGTGCTTATCTCCGCTGTTGCAATTATGCATGTTGTAAACGCCCAGACGTATATGACAGATGCAGAAATGTTAAGTACATTTCCAGGAGCTACATTTGGTGGTATTTCATCATCCGATGGAAAGACACCATGGAAACAGACTTACGGTATGCCCAAAAAGGGAAAATCGAAAGGAAAAGGAACCGGGGTTTGGAATAACACTGAAACTTATAAATTCAGCTGGAAAATAAAAAAAGGAAAATGGTGTGAATATTGGCCTAGCGGCAGTTCCTGTTGGAATGCCGAGCGAGTTGATGACACCACCATCCAGATGTACAAAAAAGGCAAAAAGATGTCTCAAGTTTGGAAAATACTTGATCCCGCCTAGCTAGTGCAGTTTGACTCTGCTGATCATAATAGAATTGAAATATCTAGGTACAGTGTGTTGGTATCGAGAGAGTAAACTACCATGCACCCTGGGTCAACGTCATCACTACACGCTCCTACAGCGGTAACACTCTGTCTGGGTCTGGTTTGACGAATGCCGTTACGGAAAAGAATACGCAGAAAAAAGCGGCATATGCTCTTTCACGCGTAAAATCAGTTAGCTTGCTTCTTTGGAGGACTATATTTTCAGGTCTACGCAGTGAGGCATTTCATACATTATTTCGAATTTGCGTGAAGATATTTATCTCAATCGGCAAATACTGTTTTTTTAGGTTTTACCACAAGCCAAAGCGCTGTTAGCTATCGTGATGTACACGGCAATCACACGTCATCCGGCTTCCTGCCAAAAACGCCAGTTGCACAGCCAAAAAATGAAAGTAACTATTCACCTCTAAACCAATAGAGCCAAGCGCTTTTTCAAATTCATCACAATTTCTAAAATTCTTCGTGTATGTACCAATTATTGAAAAATCCTGCGCGCCCTTTAAGGCTAATCGTTCTACCAGTGACAGACAATAATCCATATAGAAGCGGTACAGCGGTCGAAGTGGCCATTTTATAGGGTCACTCGCCTCTATGAAACAAAAGGCACCACCCGGCTTCAGAACTCAGCTCACCTGCAATGCAATTACCTTCTGTTGTTCGACATTAAACGTTTTAAGACCGAATGTCGATATAACGCAATCAGCATAATTTTCAGGCAATTCGACATCGAGCACATTTGCCTTTAAATGTGAAATATTTTCATCTCTATTAGCATGTAGCCGATTCATGGCTTCTTCGTGCATGCGTTTCGAATTATCGATTGCTCTTATTTCGCTCACTTCCGGAAAACGACGTATGAGATGAGGCCAGACTTCTCCCGTCCCCGCCATCAGATCGACGAATATTCCGCTTGAACTGGTGCCAGACGGAATCTTGTTTACACAAACCACTCGCCAGTAACGCACCATACCGAAAGATGCCACGACGCTCCACCACCTGTAAGCCGAAGAACACCGGTCAAACAGAGCCGCAACATGTTCAGGGTCGTATATTTCGTTGGATTCCATCGCTCAAATATTATTTACAATTGGGTGCACAGCATTTCTGCTACGGATAAACTTAGCCATTGTGTACTCTTGCATATGAACGAATACAAGTGTGTGCACGTATCCAAACATTGACGTAGAGTTAAACTCATCTGTCAATCGCCAAACACATGTTGTGGCCTCGCTTTTAGCGCTATTCAATACTAACTATCTACCTTCTGTATTTAACAGTACAAGCACCCAACATTAATGCAAATGCTAGCAAACTGGTTGCCGTTCTCACATGATTCCACTGAAGCCACGGGGCTATGTAGTCCTGCCAACTCAAACCGTTTTCCAACTGATTATTTAGTGGTAGATGCTGGGTGAAGGTAACTACCGTCGTGACAATAGCAAACACAAGTGCGCATGCTACCCAAATAAGGTTTTCCCGATTCTTCGTTCTAAACGTTGTTATAAAATAAAGTAGAACTACAATAGGAGATCCGAAAAATATAGCTGCGAACCAACCGCTTCGGATGTTAGCGTTGATAGATATCATCGCCGCAGTAGCGCTGACGTCACCGACTAAATTCAAACTCTGCATAATGGTAAAAGACCACGTGTAGAAAAATCCAGCAAGCAGCCCAGACAAAATGGTAGCCAGAAATAGTAATACGCTTTGAATATTAAATTGCACTGTTCAGAGATCCTAGCGAATCGACTCGTAGTTGTTTATTTTTTATATAACACTCGATTGGTAATCATATTACCTGTACATATTTACCTCTTTAACAGACACTTTAAACGGTTCAGGTTCTTGGTAGTTACAAGGACTAATTTTGATTTACGATAGTTCGTATTACGCTAAGACTGGCTTTAAGGCACACTTGGCATCTTACGGCCAGAGCGGCTTTGTCGCAAGAACGGTGTTAAGTAGGGTCTGGACACGTAGGCCTGTCAGTGCCTTAACTACCTACCTTCATGGGATTCAACGTAGAACGTCTTTCCACTACTGCTTAAATACCGAGGCCGACGAGTCGTTTTTACAGTCCAGCCAGATATTTTTGCAGGTAATAGTATCCTGCCATTCCCCATCCATCGCCCATATCTCCACAATCGATCAGAGAGGCAATAGAAGAAATCTCTACTTTCTTACAAATAAGCCCATATTCTGAACTCTCAAGCTTTTGCTCGCCTACCTCCAGAATATCATTTGTCACACACACATGAATTTTTTGATTGGTGAATCCGGGATCGGCATAAAAAGCTCCAACGTAATTCACAGTTCCTGCACTAACACCTGTTTCTTCTAGAAGCTCTCTCTTTGCAGATTCGGCAGGATCTTCATTGGAACTGTCAAACCCACCAATCGGAAATTGCCAGATAGTTTTTCCAATTGGGTGCCTGTGTTGATTGACAATATAAGTATAGCCTGAAGAAGCTGATCCATTTATGGCAATAGCCATCACAGCGTCTTGCTTCTGAGCATGGTAATACGTGCAATCTGATCCGTTAGGCAGTTTAAACTTATCTTCCAGAAATGTTACCCACTTATTGTCTACCAATTTGCGCCGTTGCATCCGTATCTTCCTTTATAGATTCTCAGCTCATGCGACGTTTTTATTGCCGACACGAGGAGCCAATAATTTGGTTATTTTCATAAACCGGTTCGATTAGTTAGTAAAATATTCGTCATCAAACAGATAAGAATCAGTATTTTTATAAACCCAAAAACCTTGACCACCCAATTGTTAAGCTGATCATCAAGTCAAATAGGCCGAGGGAATACCAACAGCCTTTTCAAGGCTTACATGTTATCGCTATGGTTTAACAAGGCAAGCAACTCCCAGTAATATCTTCATTAAATTCTAAAATCAACACACAGCCTGCCTTTAAAATCTACGGACTTCAACCGTTTCAAGGCATGATTGATATCACGCAGTAGAATTGACTCAACATCGACAATCTGTTGATGGTTGACTGCAAAGTCGAGAAATTCCTTCAGCTCGGCTCTCGACCCCACTGATGACCCGTACAGACGGTGATCTCCGTCAATCAACCACATCATTGACAGATCTACAGAATCGTAAACCAACGCAATACAAACTATATCACTCATAGGGTTTACCGATTGCTCAATAAGCTTCCATGCCGACGTGTCGGGCACAAAATTAAGCGCTATATCGGCACCTCCTGCACGCTTGATATTCGCCGAAGTATCACCTTGGGCGACGAACACTGCATCCGCGCCTAGAACTTTTGACTGATTCAGCCGATCACGATTCTGATCAATAACCCATACCGTTGCACCTTTTGATTTGGCAATGGAAACCGCATATTGTCCCAGACCACCCACTCCGACGATTAATACGGTGGAGTCAGCGGTAATTGCTGTTTTTTTCAAGGCGGACCAGGCGGTTAAACCAGCACACGACAATGGAGCGCCCTTTACCGAATCAATTTCTTCTGGAATCTCAACAACAAACCGGGCGTCGACCAGTGCGTATTCTGCAAAACCACCATACTTGTGCAAACCACGCACTGTTTGTGATTCACACAATGTCTCCTGATCTATCCGACAGAGTTTGCACATCTCACAGGTAGAGAATATCCACGGCAAGCCAATTCGAGTGCCAATATCAGGCGCATCTTCAATACCTTCTCCCACTTTGACGACACGACCTATCCCCTCATGGCCCAGCACAAGAGGATAGCTCTCTAATGGGGATGTTTCAAATGGCACATGAGGAAGCCGCGAACCGGTAACTGCGTGTATATGCCAAACAAACAAGGTCTATAACGGATTCCAATGTCTTTTTTTGGCTTAGCCAAACTCCGGGACTTCAGGAAACGTTTGATCCAACTGTCATTTGTCGTTACTAGAGTGATTTACAAATGAACTGAGGCCCGCTGCCTGTCCGCCCAGGAGAGTCGACGGCCAAGTTTTTCTCGTGTAAATTGTGTCCATGACCAGAGTTATGGTAATCGGGAATGCTGGTGGGGGTAAGTCTACGATGTGTAGCTTATTGTGCGCGGCACATGAACTCCCCTATCACCCGATAGACCTCATGCAATGAAAGCCAGGCTGGAATCAGGCTCCTGAACATGAATACAACAGTAAACATGATGCGGTGATTTCCAATGATCGCTGGCTACTGGATGGATACGGTTCCTGGGATTCAGTTTTGAGACGTATGGACGCGGCAGACACTATAATCGTGGTTGACCATCCAATCATTGTGCACTACTGGTGGGCTATAAAACGCCAACTTAAGTCTCTTTTCGTTGATCACACAGACGGACCTACAGGCTGTCCAATGTGGCCAGTGACATTGAGACTATTCAAGATGATATGGTGGCTTCATCGAGTACAACGGCCAGCCCTCCTGAAAGAAGCAGAGTCACGTTCGGAAGAAAAGCGATACATTCATATTTCGTCGCCATCAGCACTTAAAACGTTTGTTACCAATCCAGAGTGACCGAGCGATGCTCCTGGAATGCCTCCCGTTTGCTGTCCTTCGCTTGCGCACCGAGTAGACAAGGCCCTCCCCGGCTTACAGGTTCATCCGGGTGATTATGGTGTTTGCCCAAATGGAGCCATACAACGACTGCAGAGTTCATTTTAAAGAATCGACATCCCAGTCGAACACGCGATTGACAGCCGTTTCTGACAATGCACCGTTCAAATAGCTAAATGTTCCTTTGGACACCAACTCTTCGGCGGCATCTTGCAGAAAGCCAAAGGTAGCCCGTGTGAGACCGCCACCCGTACTCACTCGGCGAATACCCACATCCTCCAACATGGTGAGTGTCAATGGCACTGGCGTCGCACCCATGCCAAAACTGATGGGACCATCGACGTCTCGAACCAGATTTTCCAGACTTTCCAGATCATTAAGTCCTGGGACAAACAGACAATCAGCACCTGCTTCCCGGTATGCATTCAGACGTTTAACGGCCTGCCCATAAGGGTCATCACAGTTCGTATAGTAAACTTCACAACGCGCTGTTAGTGTATAGGGAAAGCCAGCCGATTGTGCCGCTTCTCTCGCAGCACTAATACGCTCCACCGCACAACTGAATTCAATCAACTCGCCATTCGAAAACTGCTCATCGCTTGGGACGACGCATTGATCTTCAATACTTCCGCCCACCATACCAGCCTCAATGGAACCCTTGATCGTATCTGCAACTTCTTCGGGGCTTACGCCGTATCCATTTTCCAGATCACCACTGACGGGAAGGTTTGTGGCTTTCGCAATCTCACCGTAAGCCGAAAGCATTTCGGTTCTGGGCGTACTATAGACGTAGTCTTTTCTTCCCCTTACCCAATTGACACCACCACTGGTGGTGCCGATGCAAGGAAACCCAGCGCGTTCGAACAACATAGCACTAAAGGCATCCCACGCGCACGGCATCACGAATAGCGAAGACGATTGATGAAGCGCTTTAAAGGTTTCTGCAGCAGCGACTAATTCAGCGGCATTTAGATTAACCATAATCGGACTCATAGTTGCACGATTTCATATAGTAGTGCTGTCATCAAACCAATGGAAGGTACGGGCACCAACTCTTTCATCATCGTACAGCAAAAATTGAATAGAACTATCTCAGCAAACCAATCACTATTTCAATGTGCAATTGAATTTCAACCACCAGGGCGGCCACACCAGTAGTAGGCACCAAAGCAATAGCTCCTTATGCGCACCGTCTGAGCTTCTGCGCTATAGCGACCAGTGTTACCTATGCCGAGGTCCGCGTCACTGCTTGGATAACACCAACTCCCATACAGACTTCGGCTTTTCGTATCTGTAAATCGTATTCTTTTCTCTCAGCAACAAGTCCCAGTCCTCAGTGAAAAATATGGATTCAAGTGCGTTCTCATCAAAGAATCGTTTTTCCCTATCTCCAACCTGGTAGAAATTCGTTTCAATTTCTTTATTACCAACAGAGCCATAATTTACATCGTCTGTCGAATTCACACGAACGAGTAGAAGCCCACCATCAATTAGGGAAGAGTGAATTTTTCCCACTATTTCTAACGTCTCTTCCCATGTGAAGTAGTGCAAACAAAGACTAGCTATAACCGCGGGGTAATATGCGTTGCCGTTGGCAAGATAAGATCTGATATCACCTATGTGGAATGAACAGCCAGGGTTCCTTGGCGCTGCAATATCGATGGCGTCTTTAGACTTATCTACTCCAATTACCTGAAGACCAGCCTCCCACAATTGTCGTGTGTCGCGCCCCTCTCCACAACCTAACTCTAGAATTTCCTGGCCATTAGAAGCGCTGCGAATTGTTGCAAACCACCGATCTAACCAATTGTCACCATCTTTGAACAAAACGCCTCCTATTGGCGAAAAGTAAGGCCAAAATTCCCCATAACTTGGATAAGAGCAAACTATGAACGTCGTGCACTCCGATATTCTCAAAAAATGTACGCCAACAGCAACTTACAACTCTAATGTTTAGTTCAAACTGCGTGTACTATTCATATATCAGCTGACTACAGTGGCTACTTGAACCGTATTCAATTCATTAATTTGCTTAAGATATCTGAACGTCTATTTCCTAGATCTGAACTATTTCATCTGAACTATTTCTTAATCTATGTTATTCCGGTACTAGCGTTGTACTCGGCGTGCCATCCACATGCCACCTTCCATGCCGTTGGAAAGTTTTTAACCACAAATTGAATGCTCTCTTCAGGTGATATGTTTTCAGATATTTTTTGAACCTTCATAGATACCATATCATTCATGAGATTTGCAAAAAACAGTTTAGCTTCGGCAACAACAATACTGAAATTATCATCAAAACTAATCTTGTACGTGGCCCATGGCTCGCTACCAAAGGCAAACCAATGTTCTCCGGTCGCAAAGCCAGAATCATCATAGTATGGCAAGTCAACTTTCACCGATACTCCGCCAAATTCTTTACATAAGGCAAGTAAACTGTAGTCTTGCTCCCCAAATACTGCGACCTGTCCTATAACTTCATCGTTCGCACCTTCTGTAAAATACTGAGCCATCGTGTGCATACGTGGCTGGTAACCACAACTTGTCCTACCGACTTCCAGTTTCTGACAATTCCATAAGCCTGCATAGCCTGGGCCTGGAGGCTTGCCGCTATTTATAACAAAACTCGGTGGAACTATCGGGTTTTCTTTTGTCGTAGACTCTTCAACGGAAACATCCCAGGAATTCGGTTGCTCCTTCGCTTGAAGATCAACATCATTTTTTGCTAATTCGACTAATTCTTCGGCGTCTTACCTATTCTTCTGAGGCGCAAGCTCTTCTACTGTTTTAGAATTCGAGCTGCAAGCAGATAGTACGATGAGTGCTGCTAACGTGGGATATCTAATAGAAACCGCCTTGGAAGGAATGCACTAATTGTATTGCATCTCCACAGATTTTATTAGGCTTGTTGCCAACCATGATTTTTCAATCATTGCACTGGTATAAAACGCGCTACTAACCCAGACAAATCGAACATAGGCGGCAAGATCCAGTTTCTCGCTATATGGCTTCCAAGGTGCCGGTGTTGCGCTTTTAGTGCGCAACTGTTTCTTTCATCATCCTGTCAGGGCTCCAGCTTATGAATTATATCGCAATCTCGAACAGCACTCTATAATTGTGTTAGCCAGTCATTAACTATTAAAATACATCGTGCTAAAAATACTTGGTTAAAGCACTATATTTACCATAGTCTCTGTACCGTTTACACTTTCCTCAAATACCATTGAAACTGAATCTGCTTCAGCTTTAGACATGCGACGAAAAATTCTATCGTCGTTGTTGTCATTATGATCATGTATATAGAACTGAGTCGTAAGTAGGTCCCTTTTCTCGGTACAAACTTTAACGTGGATGTGAGGCGCTCTGCCAGGGTACTTCGTCGGTTTTATTGTGCGGAATTGGTAAGTCCCATCGTTAGAGGTAATATCGTGACCAAAGCCCTGAAAACCAACGTCGTATTCAGTGGCTTGATTATCACCGGTATGCAGATATTTGCCATTCAAATCACACTGCCAGATTTCTACTCTTAGCCCCGGTTGCGGACTTCCATCTTTGTTTGTAATCCTGCCCTTCAATATAATAATTTCTCCTCCTGCTTCCTTTACAAATCCCATTATTTTTACAAGATCATTGTCTACATCCAAAGGGCGCATCGCAGGCGTTGGATAGTATGGCCCTTCCGTTGCCTTTGGTGTAAGGAGTGCCGCGTTAGCACCACGACTTGCAAACAAACCAGTGAGAAATACCGAAATGCGTGTTAGTACCGTTCTTCGACTCAATTGTGATTTGTTCATAGTGTCAAAATACCCCGTGAAATTATCTTAGTCAGATAAGTATCTACAGGACTGGCAGATTTGCATCGATAATCAAAATTCCACCAACCTGTGCCAACTTAAAAATAGCCTCCACGATATTATGCCACTTTCAAACATTGGGTTACTTCATCTTTTCTATGAACGAATGGCAAGCTCCTCTATCAATCGATTCCAAGTCATCTTGGCCGAGCCGCTACCGGCCCAAACGCGTAGACCAAGTGAACCCAAATAGGCGCCAAATGTGTCTGAGTTAAGACCGTAGTAACCCTGTAGCTGTGGCACCACTGCCGGACCAATGTCAGTGAGTGCAAAATATTCAAGATGGACAATACGATCTGATTGTGCATCCTATGCCCTAAACATTTCTGTGACTGTATCTGCCTGATGTTGTTCAGACCCACCATTGCGCGTGTCGGAAGGCACTCCGATTTCCAATAGGTGAATGGGTTTCTCTACCGGGTAGCTAGCAATATCGGAAAACGTATTCGAGATGGCCGCAGGCGCCAGAACCATAAAATTGCCATCCATGTGGTAGTACGTTAGAAAAGTGGCATCAGCTTGAGTGTGAAGATCAATGGTGGCAGCTCTATTAGTCAATGTGATCCCGCCGTATGTGGTCTTACACCCTACAACAGCGTCAGGCCAAAGGGTTCGGGCATGCGCAGAGGTTGCAGTGAAGAACGTAATCCACGCCGGCCACTCAATCGAATTTTGATCGAGATAGACATCCACTTCGTTGCCAATGTGAAGTGTTTTGACATTGAGGGTTGGAATTTGTGTTTTGGCCCAATCAAGCATAGCGATAAAGCTGCAGATAACATCGGGATCATCAAATGCCCGACCACTTAGATGTGGTGCCAATCTCTTGTTATTGGTATCGATGACTGAAAAACTCAGGTTAATCGCCAGACCGTATGGTGGATAAAAAATTTCCCCTATTTCCAGGTAGTTAATTGCCGGTTCATAGGTGCTAGCTGTGCCTTCAATATCATCCCAGTAAACTGATAGCGTTGTACTACTTGCACCACTGGATACGATGGGCTGGATGACATTTTGACCGAAATCGCGATTTTCCGGTTCTAATGCGAATATGCCAAACGTTCTATTTCCCAAAGCAGGGACATCAGCAGCGTCTGAGCCATCTGTTGCATCATCTGAAGAGCCTGCACCGGAATTGCCGGAGCTGTTATTAGAGTTGGTATCTTCTGTGGAATCACATCCAGCCACAGAAGCCGCCAATCCGAGCTTTACAGTGGAGGATAAAAAAGTACGCCGTGACGTTGGCTTGAGTATGAGATAATTTCTGTTCTGAGATTTCCGGGTAACGTTTGATCATTCTCCCAAATCAATGTCATGACTTGGAATAAAAAACCATTTTAAGCCGATTTCGCTGTGCAAGCATCCCCTATTTAGGATGTGCCTGGGTATAGGGGGCACGTCATGCCAATTCAAAAGCAATGTCGGAAGAGAGGTGGTTAGAGTTTTCCAGCTTTGCGTAGCTCAGGGACGATGTAGTCTTCAATCACCTTTATCGGCAGCTTCCAATCCTCTGGCTGATTGTAATTACCCGAAAAAATAACTGTTACAAGACTCTTTTCGGCATTGATTGACAAGCGTTGACCGCCATTACCAAATGCTGCCGCTAGAATGGGCTTTTCGACAGGTCCAAGCAGATACCAAAAATGACCGTACTGGAAATTCGTGTCGATTTGCACTCGCGGCTTCAGCATATTTTCCAGGACTTTCTCTGAAACAATCTGACTGCCTTTATACATACC
>JBGCFI010000112.1:0-12703 GCA_045106855.1 Granulosicoccus sp. | reverse complement strand
ATGCGAAAACACGAACGGTTGATGGGCATGCCGACATGATCAGACTCATTCAAGTATCCAGCACCAAGATCGTTCGACACGTCAAAGTGATCGCTACGGCGACCCCTTACGATCCAGCCTATACCTCGTACTTCGAGAAGTGCAAACGTCTGCGAGGCTCATCCTTGCATGAGGGTATATGGCATTCTGTTTAACACTTTGGATTGCTGGGTCATGTAAATGGCTTTCGCAGAGGCTTGAGCCGTGTGCTGGGAAACTCGCATGCACGGTTCTTAGGAGGGCGGCGGCTGGTAACAGTCGCTGCCTATCCGATACGTACTGGTTGACGCGCCGGCCGTGACTCAGCAGCCACCCCATCGCACATACGGCACCGACGCTATACAGAGTCAGTGTCACTGCTCTGCGACCATCATTCCTCTGGTAATCGAGACATCTTAGTTTTTCCAGAACGCCTAGACCCGCACAGCAGAAAGTCCTCACTGTTGAGCTGCTGGGAAGGCAAGTCAAAGAAGCCTTGCGTATATTCGCTCCCTGCTTTGTTTCGAGTTAGGCCGATATCTTTTAATTGATGATCACTCAGGCCATGCAATGCGCTTCTGTGTTTCGCGGTCTCACTCAATAAACTGGCCCTCTTTGCCACTACCTTCAATGTACGAAGCAACAGTGCCACTAGCTGACTACCACTCTGTTGACTACTACTTCGCTTATGGCGAACTCGTGCTTTTTGGCTAAGCTTCATGCCACTCTCCTTTTTAACCATAGCGCTTTTGGCGCATAAAAGAAGTATCGGATAAGAACCAATAAAATCCCAACGAATGTTATTGATAGTGGCCATCAAATATTGTGATTGCACAACGAGTAGATTATCTGTTTCACTACCAATCCATACTCAAACTGGTAGCAATCACAATTGTGATTAGATTTATAGATGTCGGGGGAATCCTGTGCTTAGAAACCTAGATATAGCGACGTTAAGAACTTTTGTATCTGTCGTTGAAACGGCTGGTGTAACCCGTGCAGCCAACAAACTTCATTTGACCCAGTCCGCTGTCAGCATGCAGTTGAAAAGACTAGAAGAAATGCTAGGCGTTACCTTATTTAAGCGCGATAGCCACGGCATGCACCCCACGCCAGCGGGTGAGCAATTGCTCAGCAATGCGCGGCGCTTAGTTGCATTAAATGATGCGACATTAAGCGAGATAACACAACGTAGCGAAGGCGGTGAAGTGCGATTCGGTGTATCCCCCGATATAGTAGAACCGCATGTAACCGGCATCTTAAAGCAATTTGTTCAGCAATACCCCAGAGCATCAGTACGGCTTTTCTGCAAACACTCTCTGAAATTGCTGGAACGTTTTCGCGCAGGCAAGCTCGATGTCATTATCACCACAGAGCTCAATACCAATTCAAGCTGTAAAAATCTGGTCAAGCGCGATCTCGTTTGGACAGGGGCCATTCAAGGCACAGCATGGCGTCTAGACCCACTACCACTGGCATTCACTCGCATTTCTGCTTTTAAAGAACCCGCTATAGCCGCACTAGATGCCGCGGGTATATCATGGATTAACGCGGTTGACTCCGGCAACAACCTTGAATCTGGTGCAATAGTTTGTGCCGCAGACTTAGCCATACGTGCAGACATTCACGGATTCAGAGCGGCGGGGATGGCTGAAGTCGTCGACAACGACAATCGTTTACCGAAGTTGCCCAGCTACTTTGTTAATCTATATAAAGCAGAAGGTGCTGGAAATGACAAATTGATAGAGAAATTTTCTAAGCTAGTAGAGAGCGCGTTCACATCAGAACAAGAAGAAGATTCATCTGGCGAATAGCAAACAGCCATTTTGGTCTGGCATACAAAGTTCAAGCAGGCCGGCTTTCATGATTGGCCAACGTCGTTCTGCTCGCTGCATCAGCTTCCATCCCCAGGCATACGGCGCTGAGTCCCCAATAGCACCGAACATCTCACGATCACCGCCAGGGTGGAACGCACCTTTCCCGCTTGCAAACCCGGCTATAAAGAAAACTGCTTAGCGTTGAGTTACAGGGTCTTGCGGGATGTTAAGGCCCTTGTCGCCACGGTTTCCATTGACAGGCTCCGACGTTTGCGCGTGTCCCTGATATCCCGGCCAAGTGTTCTCAAGGCTCTTTTTACCTTGTCAGACGGCGTTGGCGATGTTGGCGATGTTGGCGATGTTGGCGTTTTTGGCGTTTTTGGCGTTTTTGGCGTTTTTGGCGTTTTTGGCGGTGTTGGCGGTGTTGGCGGTGTTGGTTTAATGTAACCTTGGTGAGCCACTAAGATTCGTTATGGGTTATCAAGGTTACCTATTCGAGCGCTTTGGCCTTCAGGGAACAAACCACCACCGACACCGGATGTGCACGGACATGGAATAGTTACAATTTTCGTACTTTAAATGGTCACGGACCCACTATCTTACGATCAGGGGCTCTACCCAATTAACAGACGATGGACATTCACTAAACCCGATTGATAATACCACCCAGAGTCTCACGAAGGAGACATGCCCAAGCAATAATGGTGTATGTCCTCTGGGATCATTATGCTGGCTCTTAACTGACCAACTAATCTGCAAGGTTTGGCTAGGCGGACCAAGCCGGGGGTTAATTAGTGAAGCTCAGCTTGTGCAAAAACTCAAAATATGAAAAATCTGGATATATCTCAGCCCTAGCTTGCGAAGTGAATACCTGAATAATATCAGGCCAATTCATCGAAAATTGATATTCGAACCTTTTAGTGAGTGATGTCGCGAATGATGTCTTCTAAAACTGTCCCGCTAAAATTGCTTAGTCACATATATTCATTAACACACTGAACCCTCTCAGCCATTTTAGCTTTCATCAATAGTTCGCGGAGAGGGATGAGTTAACTTGAAAGACCGATGCGATTGCTGAGTCACAGACAGGACAAGCGGCTCAGCCATTTTTGGAATCACATGTTTACACCACCACTCGGTACGCAAAGAGCATACCCTTAATCAGTTCTCTTATTAAGAAATTTTACGTTGTACTCATACATCTAAATACTGTGCCTTTTACCCGACAGATTGTAAACACGCTAGCAACATATAGATCTCTTTTGCGGAAGGACGATAACGATCTACAACGCCAAACTATCATGAAATTCAGCAGGCGCTAATAAAACGCAACTACAATCTTCTGCGTAGGTGTAAACTATAGCGAATCAACATTTGAAACTGTCTGGCTTAATTTTAAAACAGATCTGAATCACAAATTTCAGCGCACGTTAGAAACCGCAGATGCCACGCCACCAACTGGAATCCTTAATTTCACAATTCGGCCTGACAGATCTCGCGATTGCCATCAACCGAGACAATACTGCAGTATTCAGTGCCGGCTACGGTCACTGTGATCCAGCCTGCACACAAGCAATCAGTCCCGATACACTGTTCGGCGTTGCGTCAATTACAAAACTGATTACCTCTATCTCGATCCTGCAGCTGCAGGATGGTGGACAGCTATCGTTAGATGATTCTGTCAGTCATTACTTTCCAACACTAATGGCGGCATCGAATCCGAATCTGAAAGTACACCACTTGTTAAGTCATACGAGTGGCTGGCCCGGCTTGGCAAGCCGTTATTCCGCCGTCAACCTGTCCGCACCTTATGATATGTCTGGCGGAATCACAGGCATTTACAGCACTGATCAAGGTAATGCCACAAAGTTATACAGTCTTAACGATCTAGTCAATTTTATGAATAGCCAGAGGTTCAAACTGTTGGCCGAGCCAGGTCGGTTGATGAGCTACAGCAACGAAGGCTTTTGCCTACTGGGAGGCATTATTGAGCAGCTGACAGGTGACAGTTGGCAACACAACGTCGAACAACACGTGTTCAAACCACTGGGTATGTTGAACAGCACCACAGGAATACCCGATTCCAGTTTATTCACATCCATCGCCCAACCAATCACCATCAGCAACAAGCAACGCACCACATACGGAATCTGGGATGCCCCGCTGTTCTATCCAACTGGTGGCGCGGTTGCCTCGGTTCGTGACTTGCTAAAGTTAATGACAGTGCTTTCACCCGATGGTCCGTTGCTGAAATCCAAAAGCCGCGCGCAGCTATTAGCGCCATCCCAAGCCATTGCATCACGACCGGGAAAGTGTTTTGGTTATAGCCTGGGCCTCGAGTACAGGAAGTTCAATTCCAATACCATCATGCACTGGCATACCGGACAGAGGGCTGGACTATCTGCTCTGGTTGCAGCGTTTCCCGAAAAAGGATTGTCGATGGCACTCTTGAGCAACAGCTCGGATGCGCCGTTGACAGCGATTGCACACCAATTAATCACACTGTTTGTTAGCGATTGCGCCCCACGGTGGCCACCCACTGCTGATCAATCTGAATCACACCCCACCATGCGAAATCTCTGCGGGCACTATGGCTCGGATGAAGGTTTTAGTTATTTCATCACACGGCATGATGAAGAGTATTATATAAGCGTTGGCTCTGAAACGAGCAGGCAGTTATTGCAGTTTCGGACACCAACCAGTGGGTACGTCGGCCAGCAAACATTTGCTTTTCTGACAACCCACATCACAGATCCTGCTAACTCAGAACCATGGGCACTGGCGATAGATCTGCGTGTACTGCCGCGAATCGAATAATCAAGGTATTAAGGCGCCCAACTCATTTCTGGATCTAACGGATAAATTGGCCGTGGAACACGAACAAGGTTCAGATTGGGTATTACCGGTGTTGTAAGGCCTGGTGCATCAACCTCTATAATCTTATCAGCGCTAAAAAACTCATCAAAACCCGCTCGGAAATGCCCACGTGACTTGATCACTAATACTCTGACCTGGTTCAAATCGATCCCCAATCTTTCAAGAAACACAGGATCGGCACATTGATGTCGGCGACTCACCACCGCAATTCGAACGCCTTCTGCTCGCAACAAGGCACACGGCCCAAGATCTACTCGACGTTCTGCATAGATGCCGCGCCGTCCAATACAGGTACCATTAACCAGCGCCTCGACTTCAACATCCACGCTTAGAGGTTCGGAAAATCGAGTAGTTTCATCCCGATTGAAGTGTGCGTGAAAGCGAGTGCCAATACCTTGTTCGTGTGCTTCCGCTGCCAGTGCTTCATCGTACATCATACCCAGCACAACATTCGAAACTTGTTGCTCTAGTAATTGCTGCAACACATACACCGTATTACCGCGACCACCGGCACCCGGGTTATCAGCAACATCAGCCAGAAGAATGGGAACTTCGTCAGCCGAACCCGACACTGTGACCGCTTTGGTAACAGCCTCCTCCAAAGACATCAGATTGGTGACATACCGTTTACGATCAGCCCAGGCACGAACCGCTATGTCGCTTGCAAGCTTTTCAGCCTGGGCGGAATTACCGCGCGAGGTAACCACAACTGACAACGCGTTAGTACTGGCATCAGCAGGGGCAAAGCCTGCCAGTATTGAGACATTCAAGATCTCTGAACTAATCCTGGATTGCCCATAGGCTAAGAGGTCGGCATAGGGACCACTTACTGTTAAAAGACTCACCGCCGGACTGATCATCGGTACTCGTACCAGCACACTGTGTGGCCTCATTCCCTGGTGCATCTCCATCATGATCTGCGCAGCTTCCGCCCCCCGTTCAAACTGGTCCACATGTGGGTTAGTTAGATAGGCCACCATGACGTCGGTGGATTCATTCATTCGCGGTGTGACATGACCATGCAGGTCCAGTGTGGCAATGATGGGTACCTCTGCACCGACAACATCGCGGACCATCGAGAATACCTCACCGTCTGCGTCGTCAATATGCTCGGCAAGACCAGCACCATGCTCGGATATATAGACACCATCAAGCCCGTCTGAATGTTGTATCGCTTGACGCAAACCTTGTCTCATCTGCACTAGCAACTGATCAAAGAACGTCTGTTCTGCCGGCCCACCCGGCGGTGCTTCCGCCAACACTATTGGTACCGCAACCCAGCGAATGGATTCATCAAGTGTGGCACAAAAACCACGCACCGTACCTGGTAGTGACGCTCGATCGCCCGCCAGTTCATCCGCAAATTTATCGCCTTGCACATACAGAGTTTGCTCAAAGCTCTTTATATCAGATACTGGCGCATTACGATTAGCTTCCAGTGAGAAACCTAAAATGGCGATTCGTTTTACTGTACTCATTGGCTTATCACCTGGTGGTTGATTATCGGGACAATAGTGAGAGGACCAGACGTTATCCACATAAAACGGTTTGTACTGTAGGCATCACGATCGATCGCAGATTCCTTGCAAATTAGTATATCCGCTACCAGCCCGGCACTACTGGCGGCATGCGTCAGCCCCCAATGCCCATGCCCATGCCCATGCCCATGCCCATGCCCATGCCCGAAGTTTACAATGACGTTCTCAAGTCCGGTTACCTGCGAGATAACCGGTAGCGAGTCTGGCGTTAACGGCCAAAACACTATCGACAGGTGATGACATATCAAGGCGCTTTGCGCTTGCTCTCAGGCATCTAGACTGCGCAGTACCTCACCTCGATTATTATCAGTTCGACGGCCATCGACGACGGTTGGTACACCATTGACATACACATGTTCAAAGCCTTTGGCATAGCTGCGTGGTCGCTTGATGGTCCAGGTACTACGCACAGCATCAAGATCAAACACGACCATATCTGCTTTATAGCCTTCCTTGATCAATCCGCGCTTGGTTAGGCCCAGACGTTCCGCAGGCAGACTGGTCATTCGTCGGATGCCCTCAGACAGGGACAACGTCCCCCTCTCCTTTACAAACTTACTCAGGAATTCGGATGTCCAGCCATAGCCACTCAGTGAACCGACTTCGTTTTCCAGAAATCCATAAGGAGCCACGGCTTTGGTATCCGAAATGACGGCACATTCGGGCTGCTGTAAACACAGCTCCAGATCAGAGTTTTTAAATGAATTGGATGTCCAGAACAAGCGATGCATTGCTGGTGCTTCTTCAAGCAGCAGATCAAACGCCGCATCGTAAGGATCGACTCCACGCATTTTGCCGATCTCTTCAAGTGTTGCACCGACCAGACCGGGGTTTGCACTTGAATTCAATAAAACCACTTTTGACCAGATTCGATCTGCCACCAGTAACCACATCGGGTTTCGATTGCGTTTGATCCTCTCCCGAGTTTTCTTATCATTAAGGCGATCAACGATTTTTTCAACACCGCCTTCCAATGCCCACTTGGGTAATATCGCCAGGACCAGGGTGTGGCTCCAGTCGTGTGGAATAATATCGAAGGCGACATCAAGGCCATATTTTTGATCCAGCGCTATCATTTCCAGCGTGTGGTCCATTGCGTAATCTGGCGCACCGTACTTAGGCTGAATATGCGATATTTGCAATCGACAACCTGCGGCCCTGGCAGTAGTGATTGCTTCACCAAATCCCAGATCATAGTAACGATCCCGATTCCGTACGTGAGTAGCGTAGAGCCGGTTTTGTTCAGCAGCCACCTGGCACAAGGGCTCTATTGTTTCGGGGCTTGATTGATTGCCAGGCCAGTACTCAAGACCTGTGGAAAAACCCATTGCTCCCTCTTCAAACGACTGGCGAACAAGCACAGCCATCTGATCAACCTCTTCGGGTTCGGGCAGTCGTAAATCGTCACCCATCACGGCATGATGAATGGTGCCATGTCCTACAAACGCTGCTACGTTAACACCGAGCGGTTGCTTCTCAAGCGCATCGAGGTACTCGCCGAAACTCTGCCAGCTTTCAGTGGTGGAACCTTCGGCAAAACCAATAGTCCTTTGCGCAACTTCATCACGGTGTCGCAACGGTGCAACACTGTGACCGCACTGACCAACCACCTCTGTTGTGACCCCCTGATGTACTTGACTCTCAGCCTTGCCATTAACGATAAGAGTAAAATCAGAATGCGTGTGCAGATCGATAAATCCCGGTGATAGCACCCGCCCCTCTATATTGACACGCTGTGCGCAATTGGCATGCTTGAGGTGGCCGATTTTTCGGATCTCTCCGTCGGCAATGCCAACATCAGCAACAACTGCCGCGCCACCCGTACCATCATAAATGGTGCCGTTTTCTAGAATAGTGTCAAACGTATGAGTACTCATGACGCCTCCTGTTGATCGGGGACAGTGTGAAAGTGACAGGCCTCCCAGTGACCGGGGGATTTTTCTGACAGCACGGGTTCTTCGTTCTCACAGATCTCTTTCGCGTGCAGACAGCGGGTATGAAACCGACAGCCGCTCGGTTTGTTGATCGGATTGGGTATATCGCCTTTTAAACGAATACGGCCACCAGATTTATTGGCATCGCCTTTTAAAACCGCTGATAACAAAGCTCGCGTATAAGGGTGTCGTGGCTGACTGAACAACTGTGCCCGAGAGGTTTGCTCAACAATAGTACCCAGATACATTACGGCCACTTCATCACACACATGCTGAATAACAGCTAAATCGTGCGAGATAAATAAATAGGTCAGGCCCAACTCATCCTGGAGACGACACAACAAGTTCAGAATTTGCGCTTGTATCGCAACATCTAACGCCGACACGGGTTCATCGCACACAATAAATTCAGGGTCCAATGCTAGTGCCCTGGCAATGCAGATACGTTGACGCTGGCCTCCAGAAAACTGGTGTGGATACAGCTCAGTCTGATTTTGTCGCAACCCCACCAGCGAGAACAGCTCTGCCACCCGTGCGATGCGACTCTCTGGTGTTCCCATCTTGTGTATATTAAGTGGCTCCATGACAATCTCACCGGCAGTCTGGCGCGGATTAAGCGACGAGTAGGGATCCTGAAAAATGATCTGCATGCGTTTGCGCATAGGAAACATATCTTGCGTGCTGGTAGCACGCAGATCAATTCCATCGAAGGTAATGCGCCCTTGATGGGGCTTAACCAGCCCGAGCAAGGCAAGACCAGAGGTCGATTTCCCACAACCACTCTCGCCGACTAAACCAAGCGTACTACCTCGCTTGATTCTAAAGCTGACGCCATCAACGGCATGCACCACTGGCTGTGGCAAAAACATGGCCGGGCGTTTGAGCTTAAACTGTACCTTCAGGTTTTCTACATCAAGTAGTACATCAATTGAAGGATCTGTCACGTCGACGTACCTTGAGTTGCAAGCCAGCATTTAACCGTACGATCTTCAGCCAGCGTATGGTATTCAGGCATCTCGTGGCATCTAGGCATCGCCTGCGCACATCGCGGCCCAAACGGACATCCTGGTTGACGGTTGAGCAGATCGGGGACAGAACCCGGGATTTCAGGCAAGGGCTGGCGAAAACCCGACTGATCCGCCGTTATCGCTGGCATCGAACGCAATAAACCTTGTGTATAAGGATGTGCTGCGTCGTTACGAATTGCGTCAAGCGAACCCTCTTCTATCTTGTGGCCGGCATACATCACCAATACACGGTCTGCCATTTCAGCAATAGCACCAAAATCATGGGTTATCATAATAATGCTAGTGCCGCTGCTCTCCTGTATTTCCTTAAGCAGGTCGAAAATTTGCGCCTGCACAGTAACATCGAGTGCCGTCGTTGGCTCATCAGCAATCAACACCTTCGGATCACAGGCCAACGCCATCGCAATCATTACTCGTTGGCGCATACCACCCGATAACTGATGTGGATACTCGTCTATTCGGCGTTCGGCAGCCGGTATTTGTACAGTACGCAACAAATCAATAGCGCGCTCTATAGCTTCATCCTTACTCATTGACTGGTGGCGCTGAATGGTCTCAGTAATTTGATCACCGACCGAATACACCGGATTCAGCGAGGTCATTGGCTCCTGAAATATCATCGATATTTCCTTACCACGTATAGCATTTAACCGTTCTTTAGAAGCCTGTAGTAAGTCTTCACCATTCAACAATACCTTACCACTGCTTATTCTTCCCGGTGGAGATGGCACCATTTGCAACAGTGCCAGAGCAGTCATGCTCTTGCCACAACCACTTTCTCCGATGATGCCAAGTGTTTCGCCACTGCGCACGTCGAAATTAACTTTCGAAAGGATGTTTACCGCTTTTCCACGCACATCAAAATCGACTGTTAGATCTTGAACGCTCAGAACAGTATTGTCGCTTCTTTGCACCAACTCTCTCATGTACTTCGCCGAATGTAATAATACAATGGAGTCACGTTAACGTCCGCGCAGTTTCGGATTAAACGCATCATTCAAACCATCGCCAATCAATGCGATGCAAAGAACAACCAGCAAGATCGCCGTACCTGGAAACGTTACTGTCCACCAGGCGTCAAAAAAGAAATCTCGTGACAGACCAATCATCTTGCCCCACGTGATGACATCGGGATCAGTCAAACCCAAAAAGCTCAGTGCAGCTTCATAGATAATGGTGACGCCAATTCTCAGCGTAATTGCAATCACCAGTGGCGGCATTGCATTGGGTAGAATGACGCCAGTAATAATCCTGAAATTGCGCGCACCCACGGCTCTCGCAGACAACACATATTCTCGCTCACGAATTTTCAGAAATTCTGCACGCGTCAAACGCGCTTCAGTGGTCCATGTGGTCACAGCAATAGCCAAAACCACGACCACCATGTCAGTCGAAAATACCGCCACGATTACCATTGAAAAAACCAGTGGTGGCAGTACCTGGAAGAATTCGGTAATGCGCATCAGGACGTTATCGATCAATCCACCATAGAAACCAGCGATGGCGCCAATGGCAATACCAATTAGTACGGTTACCAGTGTTGCAGTCACAGCAATGATCAACGTTGGACGAGTACCATATATTATTCCCGTAAAAACATCCCGGCCAAGATAATCAGTGCCAAGTAAACGATATTCACCTGGGGCAGTGAGCGGTGGCGCGACTGGTTCAAATGGATCGGCAGGTAATAAAACAGGTCCAAGAATACCCGTAAAAATAAACACAAACACCACGATCAAACCTAAGACAGCCGTGTAATTGCGACAGAACAGACGCACAGTTTCTCGCCACTTTTTTTCGGTAACTACTTGCACGTCTTCAAATTGAAAAGCGGCAGGCTGCGACAATGGATTCTCGTTCGTCATGTGATTGACTGAATCCTTGGATCCATCCGCTGATAGATTAGATCGGTAATGATATTAGCGACAATTGTGGTGACGGCAGCACCAAACAGTACTCCTAGTATCACGGGGTAATCCCGACGAACTATCGACTCATACAACAGCGGGCCCACACCCGGCAAACTAAATACCGTTTCAACCAATACTGCACCGGAGAACACCTGACCAAGCTGTAACCCTGCCAGTGTAACAACTGGTAAAGCTGCATTTTTTAACGCGTGTTTAAAAACAACCTGGAATTCCGACAGGCCCTTGGTTCTGGCTGTTCGTATGTAATCGGCACCAAGCACATCCAGCATCGATGCGCGTGCGATCCGGCTGTAGTTAGCCAGATACAGAATCGCGAGTGTGCATGTCGGCAAAACCAGATGGTTGGCAATATCCAGTGCTCGGTCAAACCAGTGTTCCGGTTCTGGAATGGTACGTATTCCATAGGCTGGGAACCAAGGTAAGTACAATGCAAACACCATTAACACAATCATACCCAGCCAGAATACCGGGGTGGCATAACCCAACAGAGAAAATATAGTGACGAAATTACTGAAAATGCCACGCGGTTTGATCGCTGCGTATACGCCAAACAAGGTTCCAACAATAACGGCAATAAAAAGAGCAGATACGGTTAATAACAGTGTTGTAGGCAGATGACCGAGAATAAGCGACGCTACAGTATCATCGTAATAAAACGAGTGACCAAGATCGCCTGAAAGTACTCTCCCCAGGTATTTCCATAGCTGGATATAGATTGGCTGATCCAGACCGTAGGATGCACGCAAACGTGCGGCCAGTTGGGGATCACCACCACCAGCCTCAGCCAGCATGGCGTCAACAACGTCACCAGGCGCTGCCTGCAACAACAGAAAATTCAGCACAATAACTGCGATAACAAGCACAAAACCCAATAGCACTCGTTGAATAATCGCAAGCTTCATGCGCTGTCAGTTGACTCACAAGGTAAGCTGCGAAAGCAGCAAGAATAAATACGCAAGCAGCACTTCATAGTTGCCAACGTGAGAAACTGCCAAAAATATTTAGAAATTCGTCGAGCCAGGAACTCTCAATACAAGAATCCCTGTACTCGACTGATCAATCAATACAGAAAACGGGAACGCACTACTTCTGTGCGGTTTTCCAATACATGACATCCCAGTTTTCCGCGGTGCCGTAAGCGGGGAAAAATAGGTCTTTGTGGTTGAAGAAAAGACTAGGCGTATCGAACAACCACAACATGGGCATTTCATCCAATAGAAGATCCTGAACTTCTGCGTACAAGGCTTCCCGCTTTGCAAAATCAGCTTCCAACGCAGCAGCGGCGAAAATCTCATCCACCTTTTCGTTGCAATAGCCTGACGTATTGGTATACGCCTGATTCTTTATGTTTTCGCAAACATAGAGTCTACTCACACCAATAGCCGGGTCGGTTTTGTCACCGGGCCAGTTGATAGACAGGTCAAAGTCCCAGGCGGCGCTGCGCTCGGCCCATCCGGCAAAGCCTTGCAATGGTTCAAGCTTGACCTTAATACCCACTTTCTTAAGAGCTGCGGCAATGTACTCGGACGGCAGCGTCTGAAAATCTGGCATAAACGGCTG
>JBGCFI010000111.1:0-16222 GCA_045106855.1 Granulosicoccus sp. | reverse complement strand
CCAGCAGATCCAGCAGATCCGGCAGATCCAGCAGATCTAGCAAATCCGGCAGATCTAGCAAATCCGGCAGAACCAGCAAATCCCGTAGATCCAAGCCCGCCTGAAAGTGAATCGGATGATTCCGGTAGTAAGGGATCTGGTCTTCCACAAGAAACTACAGACCCACAACTTGCCAAATTGAAAATAGACGTGGAACAGTTTATGAGTGAGGTTGCCGGTATTGGAGTACCCGGAGCAAGCGCTCGGACAGTACATATACGTGATAACTCAGTGAGACTGAGCCAGCAATTCGAGCGTCCTATAGTTATTGGATATCGAGGGGTTAAACTGAACTTGCAAGACCTTGGAAGCGCTGCTGGCTCTCAATGCGCTAACATAAAAATTGAACCAGATTACACTGGACCCGCAATCGTACCTTTTGGAGTAGAGTAAATTACGAGTGGAAGTCGTGTCATTAGTGCAAACAATAGAACGGTGAATTATGCATTGCTCGTTCTGACAAGTCTGTTAGCTGCTATACCGCGGCAAATAGCCGCACTTTTACACCGGCATTAACACCAGTGCGATGGTAAGCGTCCAGTCTGAACCGCATTGACGATTACTGGCAATGTGTGCGGTTTGGAGTTGACCCGGTTTGGCGGACGCCTCAAATTGAGCGATAATGCTCTCAGAGGTGCCTCATGGCAAAAAGAAAGACACGCAGAGAACGTCGATCATTTAATGACGAGTACAAGCAGCAAGTACTCAAGCTGATTCGTGTCGGCGATAAATCTATTTCAGCGATTTGCAAAGATTTGGATTTGACAGAATCAACCGTGCGACGCTGGGTAGTACTCGACCAGGAAGCCAACGGAGTCATGACACAAAATAGTTTGTCAGAGACCGATCAGCAAGAGCTGACGCGGTTGCGTAGCGAGAACAAACGCTTGAAAACTGAGCGCGAAATCTTAAAAAAACTACGGCCTTCTTTGCCCGAGAATCGAACTAAAATACGAGTTCGTACTGGCACAGAAGGCCGAGCATACAGTGACGGATCTTTGTCGAGTAACGCAAGTATCCACCTCTGGATACTACGCCTGGCTCAAGCGCGCTCCAAGCCGGCACAAGCAACAAGACGATAGGCTGCTTAAACTGATTGGCCCCATTTTTGAGGCAAGTAGACAGACCTATGGCAGCCCTCGCATCCACGCTACATTGAAAGAGCTTGGTCATAGTGTGGCAAAAAAGCGAATAGCCGGAATCATGCATGAAAATGGGCTTGTCGTGCTCTCTAGCCGTAGCTGGCGCTGCGTAACGACTAAAAGCAGATAGGACTCATGGTGTTGCACCCAATGTGCTTGATCGGGATTTTGAAGCCACCCATGTCAATGAGAAATGGGTAACCGACGTAACCTTTGTGCCGACGGATGAAGGCTGGTTGTATTTGGCCTCAATGATCGATCTTTACAACCGTGAAGTTGTCGGCTGGGCTATGAGTGATTGCAACGACACTAAATTAACATTGAATGCACTAGATATGGCACTCGAATTCAGAAATCCGCCTGAGGGACTCATACAACATACCGATCGCGGCAGCAACTACACCGCGGAAGAGTATCGTCGAGCACTAGCCAAGCGCGGTATAAACGTCAGCATGAGTCGCAAAGGTAATTGTTGGGATAACACCGTGGCAGAGAGTTTCTTTGCTACGATTAAGAAAGAGCTGATTCACAAGTACAAATTTACTACTCGCCGTGAAGCCGCAGCTGCTATATTCGAATATATCGAAGCGTTCTATAACCGAGTCCGTAAACATTCAAGGCTCGGTTACATCAGTCCTGTGGATTTCTTAAAAAACAATCATACGGCTGTTACGGCAGCATATCCCCGGTGTCCACTAAAGCAGGGCAACTCCATGATGTCCGGTGCGTCAGTAGAAAAACACTCGCGGGTAATAACTCACAGAGTAGTGACAATCAGCTTACTCCACTGAGAGGGTTCAGCAACTTAGAGCTGGCGGCCTACAAGATCAAGAGGTGGCGGCTATAGAAAAGATAAAGACTGCTTTCTTGCGCCGTGCTTCAGCACCTAAGGCTCCTAAGGCTCCTGAACGTGGGGTGCTCAATTCATGGCTACCAGCGAAAAACCGGTAAATTCTAATTTGGTGTGTGCTTTAAAGAAGGGATGCTTACAGACCCAATCAGAGATTTGTAAGAGTAGGCGCTAGATTTGGCAAGTGTTGCGCGAAATATTTACTTATTCGTCCAAGGGTTTTAGGGGGGATTACAATTTTCAACCAGTTAAGATGAGCTCAAGGCAAAACGTTCGGAACTGAACGATTCAATGGGTAACCGGCTGGTGCCATCAAGAATCAATTCGCTGATAATTTTCCCGCATATAGGTGCCATCTGATAGCCGTGTGCTGAATAGCCAAAGCTATGAAATACATTGTCGGCTTTTCCTCGACCAATAACCGGGATTCCATCTGGCATGTAGCCCTCAATACCTGCCCAACATCGAACGATTTTTGCGTTTGCCATTAAGGGGAAATAACGTTGTGCAGTTGCAGCGTAGGTTGCCAGACCCTCAATGTCTAATTCGGCTTGATTGGTCGCTGGGTTAGCTTTGCCTTCACGGCCACCTCCAATTAAGACGGTACCGTTTGGAAATTGTTTAAACGACAACGGTGTTCCTTGAGCACCAACAACGCAATCGATAAATGGGGGCATCGGTTCTGTGATCATTAACATCGGTGCTCTGGCTTCAACCGGCAGTTCATCGCCAACCATACCAGCTACTCTTCCACCCCATGCACCAGCGCAATTAACCAAGTTATGAGCCATAAACACGCCTTGATTTACGTGTACCGCCCAACTATTCCCTGAACGTTCAATTTTTTCAACAGCCCTGCCTTGATGAAACACGACACCTAATTTTTTACACTTATGATGAAACGCCTGTACCGTTTGAAATGGGTCTGCAAACCCATCTCCTTTGACTGCCAAAGCTCCAATGCATTCTGGTGAAACAGCGGGCACTAGTTTGCGTAGGGCCTGCTGATCAATTATTTCTTCGTGCTCGAAGCCGATGGCGCTCACTTGTGCAGCTCTGTTGCGAAGTTCATCGAGTTGTTTGCTGGTTAGCGCCAGCTTCACCTGGTACGATGAAATAAAACCACAATCATCATCTACCAGATCTTCCATGTGTTGCCACATGGCAGCTGAAGCCACAGACAAAGGCACCTCCGGCAAAGCGCGTCCCAACCGACGAACACCGCCTGCGTTTGCACTAGAGGCATGGCGACCAACGCGGTCTTTCTCAATGACCAACACCCGCATACCTCTCATTGCCAGATGCAGCGCAGCTGAGCAGCCATGTAGCCCACCACCAACAACAATTGTGTCAGCCGTTATCAAGTTTAAGTTTGAGCTCATTGATTTGCCTCACAGGCAAGGTCAGCTGAAGCAACAAGCCGATCAATTGATAGAATTCCATACTCGATCAATTGGACGCTTCCCACTCTATGTTGTCTGAAAGTGCAGCAAGTTCTGATAACGTAATAGGCTTAAGCGGTGAGCGGATGCGAAAACTCCCTACTACATCCTGAGTTTCTTTGTTCTCTGCAGCTAAAATTTCAGTAACGGTGAGTCCACAGTTTCGACCCTGACAAGGACCCATACCACATCGCCCGTACACTTTAGTGCGATTGGGGCCTGCACATCCCAGCTCGGCGTAATGGCGGATATCACCCGCACGAACTTCTTCGCACCGACAAATAATCGTGTCATCCGCTGGTAGAAATACACTCTCAGGAGGCGAATATAGCGTATCCAGAAATGGCCTGAAAGACAGTTCAGATTGATATGCTTTTAAAAGATCAGGAACCATACCATTCTGCACCGTTTTATCTATTTTAGAGATTCTCGCCAATGCGTTCAACGCGCTAACCCGACCAGAAAGCACCGCAGCTTTTGCCCCACCAATACCCGCACCATCGCCTGCAATTGAAAAGCGCGGGTGCGAGGATTGACCCATCTTGTCAGTGACCGGGTGAAAACATTTTTGCATGCCATCGTAACGATGGTCTAATCCAAGTGATCGGCTAATTTGAGTATTGGGAACAACGCCTTGATGAAGAAGCACAGTGTCTGTCTCAATACGATGCTCTTTGCCGCCTGCACGAAACACTACAGCTTCAGCAAAATCAACGCCCTGAACAGCAATATCAGTGACAGCTTTGAAACGCCGTACATTGGCTCGTTTCAACGCTGCAAGGAAACCAAGACCTTTTACTAATTGTTTCCAGTTTTTTAAAGCACTAAACAAATGCGGAAGAGCAGCAACAAGGTTTTGATTTGTTTGCGTCTCGATTAATGCTTTGGGCGGTGCACCAGCAGCCAGCAATTGCGTAGCAACCAAATAGAGCAACGGCCCCGAACCAACTAGCACAGCATTTTGCGCTATCAGCCCATCGCTTTTCATCATTATTTGTGCAGCACCCACTGTGATAACACCGGGTAGCGTCCAGCCGGGAATAGGAACAGAGCGCTCAATAGCGCCACTGGCAATAATGATATGTAGACCTTTAACTTGATTCGCCGTACCCTTACCGCTGTAGGTAACGGTGCCATCTTCGCTTACATGCCACACAGTGACACCAGCACGATGATCAACACGCGCCGTATTCAACTCGTCAATCAGGCTTCGACCCGCAAGATAGTCCTTCCCTAGAATATTCGCTTGCGAAGGATTAACATTCGACACGTTACGATAAATCTGTCCGCCGGCCCGCACCTGTTCATCTAAGACACAAACAGTAGCACCGTAATTGGCACACTCATTGGCAGCGGACATACCCGCAGGTCCTGCACCTATAATGATAACATCAAATGTTGATGGCATCACATGAGCTCCTCATGTGTAACAACCCGAGACACAACAAGCCCATCTTCCACCGGGATTTGACACGCCTGAACAGTTACGCCATCAATGGAAACCAAACAGTCGTAGCATGCACCCATCATACAAAATGGTCCTCGCGCCGAACCGCTTACCGGCGTACTCCGGATTCCTGTAATTCCGTTGAAAAGCAAAGCGGCCGCAACACTCATACCGCGCTGCGCTGAAACCGTACTGCTGTCGAATGTAAATAAAACTTCATTCTCTGGGTTTGTTTTTTCAAGCAGCTTAAACATTGAAACGACTCTCACTAAAGAGGGATACGTCAGGCGCCGTATTGTGTAACAGTATCCATTCGGGGATAAGACGCGCGTGGATTGCCGATAGCGTGATACCACTGTGGCACGTTACAAACGTCGCATGAGGAAATTCTGGGGAGCGTTGATAGATTGGCAGACCATCGGGAGACATAATACGCAGAGCTGCCCAGCTGCGTACCAGTTGCGCTTTACCTAAATGTGGAAAAACATCGGTTGCGTGTTTCGCTAATCTGGCAATGGTTGGGATATCTTCATTGTCGTTAAGGCCGACCTCGGCTTTAGTGGCACCAATTTGAATGCCTCCTTCATTAACCTGACGCAGTGTTCCAGAAGGGTAGCGCAGAAAAAATGGCAGCTTTTCAGTGATCAAAACCTGACCCTGTTGCGGGCGAATGGGCACTTCAAAACCTAATTTTTTACCTAACTTCGAAGCGCCGAGGCCAGCAGCCAGCACAATCCCATCACCGTTATATGTAGCTCCATTTGCGAGCACCGCGGTATACCCAGCGCCCTTTCTCAGTACATCGACCACCTGCTCCCCAATCACAATACTGCCGCCAAGCTTGCGCACAGCGATGGAAAGTGCACGCAGTAAATACAGTGGGTTCACATGCCCGTCCATGCTAGAAAAAACACCGCCTACAACCTTCGGTCCAATTTCTGGAACGTACTGCTTAAGTGTTTTTATGTCCAATACTTCAAACGGATAATCATCATTCAATGTAGACCGCAATGACTTTAGCCTATCGAAATAGACTCCAAGCTCTGCCTCGTTGGTGAAATACTCGATGCCACCACTCTGACTTAGTGAAACATCGACACCTGTTTCCTCCAACAGCTCTTGGGCAAACTCTCCCCAGAGCTGCGAAGAACGACGAGACCACTTGGCATAATGTGGCGATTCGGCACCACCTTTTCCTTGCACCCAAACAAGCCCAAAATTACCGTGAGATGCGCGCATATCACGATCACCACCATCGATTACAATGACGTCCTCGCCTTTTTTCAAAAGCCCATATGCTATTGACAGACCTACTACACCACCACCGATGATTATTGAGATCATTCTCAACCCTTCCCGATGAATATTTTGTCGAGTCCGTAGAAACGATCCAAAATCAACATAACAAAGAATGTCAAACCGATAAGTACAGTAGAAACCGACGCTATCAAGGGGTCAATCGTTTGTGTGATGTGGTGATACATTTTTACCGGTAGCGTTTGCGTGGCAGGTGAAGCGACAAATACACTCATTGTTAGTTCATCAAAGCTGGTAACAAACGATAATAGCCAGCCACCGGCAACACCGGGAATAATCAATGGAAACGTGATTCGTCGAAACACCGTAAACTTGGTGGCTCCAAGGGTAAGCGCCGCGTCTTCAGCATCCGTTGAAAGGCCAGTGGCCGCAGAGAGCACAAGGCGTAGCGCATAAGGTGTTATTAAAATGATATGGGCCGCAGCAAGGCCATAAAACGATCCACCTAAACCAATAGACGAATAAAACTGCAAAAACGCTACCCCCAACACAAGGTGAGGAATCATCAACGGCGACATCAGAAATGCTGCGATTAAATCTCTGCCAACAAACTTGTGTCGTGCTATTGCAAGCGCTACCGGAACAGAAATTAGAACAGCGACGGATGCAGAAATTAATGCTAACCACACAGACATCCAGAATGCATCGATAAAATCTGGGTTATCCAAAATGGCACTGAACCAACGTAACGAAATGCCATCGGTCGGCAAAGACAAATAGCCTTTGTCGGTGAATGATACTGCGATTACCATGAGCAGCGGCGCCAATATGAAAGCGACAAACAATGCATGGAAAATACGCGCTGTTACACCGAGACTATGCATCATCCAACCCTATTCAAATACTTTTGCAAAGCGACGCTCAATCAGCTTGTTGTAACTGCCAATAATCACTACGTTTGCTATCAGAAGTAGTACAGCTATTGCAGCACCTAATGGCCAATTAAGTGTGCTCAGGTATTCATCGTAGGCTGCTGTAGCCACCACCTTCATTCGTCTACCACCGATAATCGCCGGTGTTGCAAAAGCGCTAGCGGTCAGTGCGAACACAATGATACTCCCGGACAGAATACCGGGCATAGCTTGTGGCAAGGTGATTCTTCGCAACACGGTGAGTTTAGATGCGCCAAGGCAATACCCCGCATCTTCGCATTGTGGATCGATTTTTTGCAGCGATGCCCAGACCGATATCACCATAAACGGCACCAGAACATGCACTAAAGCGATTGTCATTCCCGTAAACGTAAACATCATGCTGACAGGCCCATCAGTAAAACCCAAACCCTGAGCAACCATGGTCAAGATGCCCTTGCCGCCAAAAAATAATGCCCATCCGAGCGTGCGTACAACAACTGAAATCAATAACGGACCTAACACTATCAGCAGAAAAACGGAACGCCACTTAGGACTCATTTTTGAAAGAATATACGCTTCGGGCACCCCAATGATGACGCAGATAATAGTAACTAGTAGAGCCAGACCAAACGTTCGGCCGAAGATTTTTTGAAAATAGCTGTCGCCTAACACTTCGACATAATTGGCTATAGTCCAATCTGGCTGAATACCAGTGTTAAAGTCGTAGGAATGCAGGCTGAGCAGAAACGTCATCAGCATTGGCGCTCCCAAAAGCGCTGCAAAAAAAACAACACCTGGGGTGGTCAAAGCATACGGCGTTATTCGATTATTCACCCCACCTATCACGCTTGTTCCTCAAACAGTGTCAACGAACCATCCTGCCAGCTAAGCCAGGCAGTATCACCCGTCGAATAACTGGCCGAACCCGTGTTGGGTTGCGTAACAAACAACTCGCCCAGACTACCATTGACTCGATACAACCAACTTGCGCCCAGAAAAATAGCTGCCTCTACGCACACTTCCAGGCCGGGTGCTTCGCTCGACATGACAAACTTCTCCGGTCTGATAGAAACTTGTACCATCTTTTTACCTGCGTGCTGCCCGGTAGCAACTTTTAGTCGAGTGTCGTTAACGCTAACTTCGTTTGCTGCCGTTATTGTTCCTTTAATGAGGTTAGTCTTACCGACAAAGCGTGAAACGAAAGTACTTGCAGGCTGCTCATACAACTCCAACGGAGCAGCAATTTGTGACACCTCACCTTCTTGCATGACGACGATACGATCGCTCATCGAGAGCGCTTCTTCCTGATCATGCGTTACAAGAATGGTGGTGACACCTATATCCTGCTGTAACAACCTCAGCTCGATACGCATCTCCTCACGCAGCTTTGCATCTAGGTTGGAAAGTGGTTCGTCAAGCAAGAGCACTGGCGGTTCAATAACCAATGCACGCGCCAGTGCAACGCGCTGGCGCTGACCACCAGACAACTCTTTGGGGTAACGATCTGCAAATGATTCCAATCTGACTTGTTCTAGCGTATCAAGACAGCGTTTAAGCCTTTCGGCCTTGGCAATTCCGCGCATTTCCAAACCAAACGAGACATTCTCAATGACGGTCATATGTGGAAACAACGCATAGCTTTGGAAAACTATACCCAGGCCACGTTTGTTAGGCGGCGTTGCAGTCATGTCTTCGCCATCGAGAAATATTTTACCGGAGGTAGGCGTGAGCAGCCCGGCAATCATCTGCAATGTAGTGGTTTTACCGCATCCAGAAGGCCCTAGAAAAGAGATGAACTCACCACGATCAACGCTTAAATTCATGTCGCGGACAGCGACGAAATCACCAAATTGTTTGCCCAGTGATTGAAACTGAAGATATGACATTCGGTCACTTTTCCAAGTATAAAAATGATTTTGAACATACGGATTGCGGCGCGCTTCTCATGAGCGCACCGCTATCTGCTACAGCGTAGAAATGCTCAGCTCTCTAAATGCTCAATTCTCTATGCGCCGGGTCCATTGCTTAGTCCATTCACCACGTGCCGCATTGACCACTGAATAATCCACATTAATTAGATTATCGACGATTTCAGCACCGGTGGGTAAAGCTCGGCTCTCATCTTCGGTTAGTTCTACTGTGGAATTCACAGGAGCCCATCCACTTTTAAGTGCAAATACTTTTTGTATCTCTGGAGAGGTAACAAAATTCAGAAAATCCTGAGCAAGCTCGGGCACATCTGATTCAACAACCGGACAAGCCGCAACCAGTAATTTAACTCCACCTTCTTTCGGATACGCAAAAGCGCCGGGAAATCCCGTATCAGCGAGTGCCTTTAAACGTCCACTGCCCCAAACCGATAACGCTATTTCGCCGTTTTGAAACAACTCAGACATCTTTCCAGACGAAGGCTCGTAAACTAGAACGTTGTCGCCGATGGTTTCTTCGAATGCTTTAAAACCAGGTTCAATATCATTCACCCCACCACCATTGATCATGGCTGTCGCTATTAATGCATGAAGGCCATAGCCATTCGTGATAGGCGGTATTGACAACAGACCTTTGTATTTTGGGTCGGCCAAATCTGCCCATGAAGTCGGGGCATCCCAGCCTTTTTCGGCAAACATATCTGCGTTATAGGATATTCCCGTGGCGATAATGCCTATACCAACTGCCTTGCCTTCTGGCATGCGCGCCGCGTCATACAAGTCGGCGAAGGTATCCTCTTTCACAGTGTCGCAGTAGCCGAAGCTAATTGCCTGGGCCATAGGGCCGTCATCGATAAACGCCACATCAATTTCCTGAGCGCCTTCTTGTGCTCGCAGTTTGGCCAGTGTATCGGTTGAGTTTCCCGCTACATAAACAACCTTTGCACCTGAGCGCTCTTCCCATTTGGGAATAATGATTTCTTTAAAGTGTTTTTCCGTCGACCCGCCATACGCACTGACGTACAGCGTTTTTTCTTGCGCCTGAGCCATGGTGACCGTGAATGCCAAGACGCTGGCAATGGTTAGCATTTTTCGCATTGAGTTCTCCTTTAGTTTTCGCACCCACCATTTTGCCGATCACCATCCATAATGCAAATGCTTATAATTTACTTATTCATGCCTAAATATTATGATAATGGATATTAATAGCTAGCGAGAAGGCTCATGAAGTTAAATCATCGGCAACTAGAGGCGTTCCGCGCGCTCATACAAACAGGAAGCGTAACGGAGGCGGCCAAACGGATACACATCACGCAACCCGCCACCAGTCGATTGATCGCAGATCTCGAAAGCAACGTTGGCTACGTATTATTTCGACGCGAGAAAAAACGATTGTCGCCAACCCCCGAAGCACTGGCGCTGTTTGAAGAGGTCGACCGATCGTTTATAGGGATTGGTGAAATAGCGGAGGCGGCGAAGGAAATAGGCAATTTTCGACGAGGATCTTTGCGTATAGCCAGCCTCCCCGCTCTGGCTCTCGAATTCTTACCACGCATCATTGCCCAATTTTGCAATGACAAACCAGATATTTCCATTAGCTTGCAAATTCACAGCTCGCAGAGAGTCACCCAATGTGTGGCATCGCAGCAATATGATTTAGGCTTTACAGAAACTCAAACAGCAAATGCTGCAGTTAATACACGGCTACTTTGTGAGGCGCCCATGTTAGCTATCCTGCCAAAAGGTCATGCCATGCTAAAACATGCATCTCTTACACCCAAGCATTTTGAAGGTGAAAACTTCGTGTCACTGGGCTCAAGCTATTCACCCAGAAAATTAATTGATGCTGTCTTTCAAGCCAACAACGTAAAACGAAAACTTCAGATCGAAACGCAGTTATCGTTGGCCGCTGGCAACCTGGTCGCCAGCGGCGCAGGCGTATCGATAATTGATAACGTCACCGCGTGCAATCTTCGTGATCTTGGACTCGTTGAAACGCGACCATTTCTTCCCGAAATAACGTTTAACTATAGGGTCCTGCACCCGAGCCACAGGCCGATGTCGCGTTTAGGAGAAACATTTCTGGGCATTGCACAACAACAACTGGCTGGTACGGATTATCCTTAATGGGGGCAAACGTAATTGTTCATTAAATCTATATAAATCACGTGTTTGTGCCGAACGGACAACTTATGGTACTCATTTCCGGACATCTTATGGTCCCCGCCCTATGGCTCTACCCAATTAACAGGGGACGGGTATTCATGAAGCCAGATGGCAACGATGTGCTCTAGCCACGATTCCAGTGTCCCAAGCCTTTCATTTTTTAATCCAAGGCCCGCCAGAGTTCCATCTTTCGACTAAATCACTTCCGGTCAAGATGCTGTCAAGAATCGGCGAAATTATCTGTTCAAGTTGTTCCAACAGATCTGCAAAACTGTGAGGGGCCAATAGCTGAGATTTCTCCAAAAAACCAGCCCATTGCTTTTGCTTGTCAGACGAACCCGTTAGTTCCGATTTTAAAACTGAGTAAGGTAATGCCTCCGTTTTTCTATTCGATAGTGTGTTAGTTACGGCGTTCAGTAACTCGGCCCCATCAAATTCAAATTGTTGGGCCATCCTCCAAAGATCGAAGAAATCTTTCATTCGGCTATTTAATGAACCGAGGTTGATCATCGCTTCCAACTTCTCTGCAAATACTGTTTCAGGTGGATACAACAGCAGTTCTGGAGCCGCGTGACCTAACACCGTTGGGTACAAACCAGTTTCCGGCTGAGGATTCACTACATCACCAAACGCGATGTCCAATTGCATCCGTGATACAGCTTTCGCCAAGTAAGCCCGAAAGACTACCCTCAAACCCTCGTAATCAGCATCCTCCTTGATTACCTGTACATCAATTGAATCCAGATCAAACACAATGCCATCATCGCCATTAACCGCGATTATCTCTTTCACAATTTCGGCAAGGTTATCAATCGAATTATCACCGTACGCCAAAAAATCAATATCACGTGTGGCCCGACTGTCCTCTGCAGTCCACACTCGAAACAATAAAGCACCTTTCAACACAAACTGATCTCTGTATTTCGATGTACTTAATCGATAGAGAAAGCGCTCGATTACAAAGTACTGAAACAGCTCATCAAATGGCCGCCCGTCACTGCGCGCTTTATTTAGCAGCTGCTGACGAACGGACGCTGATATATCTTTCGGCATCGTTACAGCACAGCCTCAAGGTACGAACGCATGCGTTTTTCGACTCGGCAGATTTTCGCAAACTTCAGCAATTCTCTAGGCTTGGGTTTAAATTGAGTTTTGTACATATCCATCGCTTCACGTATTGTGTCTATTCCGACTTTGTCCCGAAACTTGAATAGATCTGCCAGAGTTTTTTCAGGGCTATAGACTTTCAGTATCGCACCATCAATTTCGGTAGTCTGAACACCCTCACTGAATGCATCCCCTGAGAAAAAGTAAATGTTAAATGGCGGATACTGCAGACGCGGTTTTTCGGATCCACGCTTAACCGCCACGGACACAACGTGTGGAATTTGGGTGGTGATATTATGAAAATGCAGCGCTGAAATTAGACAGATAACACCTTGGGGAATCTTGTGAGCCACCGTTACCAAATCCGGGGCCTCGAGCTGTTCTGCAGTGATCAGACGATAGAGCCCACGGCTCAAACATTCAAGCTCACCGGCATCTCGCAATTCATACAATGTTCTAGGGTGTATACCGAGATTTAGCGCATCACGCGTCCTCAACACTCCACCATATTCGCGGAACTGATTTCGAGCGAACTCTGCTTGTTTTGTGGGAATCAGTGATGCCATTGGATAATTATACCTGCAGATATGCAATACATGCAGGTATATCTATCCAAAAACCTTACCAAAATAGGACAGATGTCATAGAGCCATCAGCGCTTCTAGTCCAATTCGGACCTGGGTTGATGACAATACGCGGACTTATCTTGGTTACGGTCTTAATTTAGGGCTCTACCCAATTAACGGGGGATGGGCATTTATCTTTAAAGCTATTATTACCAAGCGCACGTCTAGCAGACACGATATCGGGTATCGCGTCTTCATTGTCGAATGTGCCCAACACGGCTTGAAGCTTTGCAACAACGGCAGAGTCACTACCAGTGGCTTTGAGTGCATTGCACTGACTGGTAAGACTACGCAGTTCGTACAGACGACATTGCTGAGTTTTCGCAAGTAAGACTGATGCCTCGTACAAAGTTTGGGCTTCGTGCGTTTCACCGATGACCCGTTTTGCCTCTGCTTTTATGCGCAGACTTTCTGATGCGTAAATCTGCATGCCTGTCTCCTCAGCATAGAACATGGCAGCATCCAGCCGGGTCAGAGCTTCATCGGTGCGCCCTGCTCTTATCATTACACCTGCTAGTAGTTGAGTATCGAAAATCTGATAGTAAGGGACACCCTTGTCATCGTCACACAACGACAGTATTCGCTCTAGCGCCACTTTATCACCTAGCAGACTGTCAGCGTATGCTTCATACAGGTTGGAGTGATGGCCGAACAGCTCGAATATGCGGTGTTCAGCCAGCAGTTGCCTGACCACTTCTACATTCGCCTTGATGAGCTCTGGCTGCGCTCTGATGGTGTAGACCGTAACGCGCGCAAACGCTGCGAACATCTTCAGTAACGGATCCTCTTCACGGTCGGCAATAGCGCTGGCTTGTTCAAGGGTATGATCACTGGTCGAGATGTACCCGGAAATACACTCATTGATGGCCAGCCAGTATCGGCCGCTAACCGAAAAATTGAGACCATAGGTGGCCATCAATGCTGTATGCCTGGCAGGATTTTCCAGTTTCAATCCCGCGGTCATAATCTTTCGCGCTTCGGGTATGCGACCGAGGCATTGAAGGTTGGGGCCTTCGAGCATGTTGACGACGAAACAGGCATCCACCACGTATGGGTCTGTCACGGTGTTCGTGTCGATGGCATCCAGTCGTTCTCTCCACTGATCAATGATGATCAGGTTTTCATTGAATTTTGCACGGGTGATATTGAATGACCACTTGCCATATAGCACCACAAACAATTCGGCAGAGTTGTCCAGCTCGTCAACGAGGGAATAAGCCTGGTTGAATATGGCAAACAATTCTGGTGCAAAGTATCCCTTCACATATCGGTAAGCCACTCCCAGGGCCAGCGCCAGTTGCAGCGCCAGTTGAAGCGCCAGTTGCAGTTGCAGTTGCAGTTGCAGTTGCAGTTGCAGTTGCAGTTGCAGTTGCAGTTTAGTATTTGAAGAATCATTGGCCGTGCCATCATCGGCTATACGCGGTAGTATGGGTTCAAGCATATCCAGAAGATCATGCAAACGTCCGCTCAACAAGCAAAGCACTCGAAGGCTGCTGATGGCGTGTGTCCATCTGGGGTTGCGCGTTAACTGTACGGATCGATACCAGGCTGTCTGAATATTGTCGAAGTCGGCATTGAAACGCGTGCAACTTTCAATGGGATAGGCATCCAGAACTGCGTGTGACCATAGCCTGGTTTCCTGCAGGTAGTATTCACTGTGCTTGTCGGCCATGGTTGACTCAAGGCCGGAATTCTGCAGTTTCTGCTCGGCAAACTGGCGCATAAGCTGGTGTAATTCATAGCGCGATTTATCCGGCAAATACTCAATCAATGACATGTTGACCAGTCTGGACAGCTGCATCAGAGATGCACCGCTGATCTGCTGGGACGCATGGCGGTCGAATCCACCCCTGAATACTGATAGCGTGGAGAAGAGTTGTTGATCCTCTTCCGACAGTAATTCCCAGGAATGATTGAAAGCTGCCGTGACGCTGCGTTGCCGCTCTGGCACATCACTCGCCTGCGTCTCAAGAATTCCCAGATCGTGTAACAGTTCCTCATGTATGTCCGAGCATGAGAGACTCCCCAGCCATCCTGCGGCCAGCACGATCGCCAGGGGGTGGCCTTTGACCAACCGGGTAATTTTCTCTATCGATTCGAGATCTTTCGCATTAGGTTGAAAATCGAGTCTGGACCTGTGAGCGGCATCCAGAAACAGCTCGATGGCATCTGACGCGCTGTCGATCTGACCATCTCGCCAGGACTCCTGAGTATCGAAGGAAAGGCCTGTCACCGGAAACACCGCTTCGGCGGAGAGTTGCAGCTTTTGTCTTGACGTGACGACAATGGACATGCTCTCCACCCTTTCCAGCAACGTAAGGATGATTTCCCGGCCGGAGAACAGGTGTTCGAAATTATCTAGTATCAACAGCGTGCGCTTGCCAAGCAGTCGCTGAACCAGCGTGTGGAGAGGTTCCACTCCGGGTTGTGTTTCGATATGCAGTGCGTTGGAGATCGCTGTAACAATTTCGGATACCGATTCCACTGCGGCCAGTCTGACCAATCGGACGCCATCGGGAAATTGAGTCAGACACTGGCGACCCAGTTGAATGGACAGGCGGGTCTTTCCAATGCCGCCGATACCCGTCAGCGTTATCAGGCGTTGCGTTTGCACGTCTTGCAGGAGCTGTGCAATGGGCGCCTTGTTACCGATGTAAGGAGACATATCGACAGGAAGATTGTGTGATGCCGCAGCTGCAGGTCCAGAGGTTGAAACGCAATAGCCTGTATCGTTAGGAAGGGCGAGACAGACTGAAATCAGAAGTAGGCCATGATTGTCAGGAGCTCTCTGCAGAACTGGAAGGAGCCAGGGTTGTAGTGTTGACTGTTCCTGACATAGTCATTGGCAAAGTAGCCATTATTGATGAAATACCCTCGGGCGCCATCGTTGTTTGTCTGGATGCTGCGCCACCTTTTTCAGAGCACCTTTATAGATGCAGCTCTAGTGCTTTTCTATTTCCAGATCATAAACAAGAATACCTTCAATACCGTTTACGGCGGCTTTAACTAGTTTTGCACCTACTGCCTGATGCCCGGCATCCTCCAGGTAGTTGTCCCGAGCCTGTGGATGTGCAAAATCCACGATAAACCCATCCGAATAACCTTTGTCCATACCTTCCTCTGGACTGACATTCGTTCCCACATGAACTGCTAGCACGCCATCCAGATGATGCTTTATGGCATCGATCTCACTAAAAAGCTCGTCTATTCGCTCACGACTGACTTCGGGTTTGAATCGGATAAATACACAGTGACGGATCATGATGTTCTCAGTCTTGAATTATTCAAGAAGTGATTGTTTGCC
>JBGCFI010000110.1:0-9036 GCA_045106855.1 Granulosicoccus sp. | reverse complement strand
GGGTGCTGACAAGCCAAAGGCTGCAACATGGAAACTGGATGCTAGAAACACCTACATTCTGTTTTCGAATGAGCTGCCTGTGATCGATGGACAATGGAACAACAACCGATTGGTAGGAGGCTGGTCTGTACTGGGTGATGTTGTTGTGCGGTGACGTTTGGCATTCCGCTCAAGAGTTATAGATTATTTGTCAAGGCATCTACTACTCACTCTCAGAGAGCGTATAGAGCTTTTTTTGATAGATCTACTTAGCTGGATACTGGGTTTGACGTTATTAATGAAGCTCACTTATGGTGTTTTTCGTGAATCCAGTCATTCCCGCGAGTACAGTCATTCCCGCTAGTACAGTCATTCCCGCTAGTACAGTCATTCCCGCTAGTACAGACATTCCCACGAGTACAGTCATTCCCGCTGATCCAGTCATTCCCGCGAGTACAGTCATTCCCACGAGTACAGTCATTCCCGCTGGTACAGTCATTCCCGCGAGTACAGTCATTCCCGCTGGTACAGTCATGCCCACTAGAACAGACATTCCCACTAGAACAGACATTCCCGCTAGTACAGTCATTCCCGCTAGTACAGTCATTCCCGCGAATGCGGGAATCTAGTTTGCCAAACAGTTTACACCCCAAGGTCACTAGGTCTCCTCTCAGCCAGTTAGGAAATACCTCAAGGACAACAAGTCTCCGTCACTTCGCGCAAATGACAGGGATAAATTCGCGGAGATGACTAGGAGTAAACACGAGGGTGTTAACGAGGGTTTTTATATTGGGTAAAAAAAGCTGACATGTAGAGCTTTATTCAGCCTAACTCTGGAGCGGCATTCCAAGTCTCTCCCGATATCGAATGGGTGGGATGCCCATCGTTTTTCGAAACTCCCGGCGGAAGGTTTCTGCTGAGCCAAACCCGCAAACTTCCCAAATATCCGACAATGGAATTGTGCCGTTCTCAAGCAGTTCCGCGGCTCGCGAAACGCGTTCAACCTTGAGCCAATTTAATGGAGTTGTTCCTGCTTCTTCGTGAAATCGCCTTGCCAGAGTTCGGCTGCTGGTGGCGGCGACTTTTGCCATACGCTCGATCGGCCAATGCTCGTCAAGCGAGGCCCGAATACAGTCCTGTAGTGCGGACAGACTCGATCCAGCGCGAGTCTTTGGTTCGGGCCGGGGTACGAACTGCCGCTGACCGCCATCTCTTTGGGCTGGCAGAACCAGCCGTCGCGCCACTGAAGCCGCAGCCTGCGCACCGAAGTCCTGCCGAATAATGTGTAAGCCGAGGTCTAGTCCAGCTGCCGAACCGGCGGACGTCAATACACGATCGTTTACAACAAAAAGAACATTCGGATCAACGTTTATCTCAGGATATTGCTGAGCAAGTCTGTCTGTATAACGCCAGTGTGTTGTTGCGCTTTTTCCATCCAGCAGTCCCGCCGCAGCCAAAACAAAAACGCCAGAGCAGATTGATGCTAAGCGTGCACCGCGAATATAAGCTGCGCGCAGTGCTGCACAAAGGTCTGCAGGTACGGGTGTATCTGCTCCCCGCCATCCGGGAACTATGATCAAGCTGGCTTCTTCCAGCAGTTCAAGATCATCTTGTGCATCCACGGTGATTCCTCCGACGGCGCGAATGGGTCCGGGCTCTGCCTTGACTGTCGCAAACTGGTACCAGTTCTCGAACTCCGGCCGGGGTAAAGCGAATAGTTCTGCGGCGATGCCAAATTCAAATGTGCACAAACCGTCATAGGCAATAACGCAAACCAGCAGATTTTTTTTGGGGCAAGAAGACCGTTTTGGCATTTTGGCAAAATATGACTGTATCTTGTCTTTTATGACAGTATCACGATTGATCGGCATGCGGCAATCTATGGTCACCACATCTAAACGGAGACAAATTGATGACCATTCAAGCTGACCTTCTTACAGCAATCGACACATACTTTGACGCCATTCATCACTGTGACGTTGACAAGTTGAATGCTGTATTTCACCCACAATCCAGCCTGTTTGATGCAGACAATGGTCATGTGTTTGTCGAGTCTATTGACAGCTTTAGTCGCGATGTTGCAGGGCGTGAGTCACCGGCAAGTAAAGGGCAGGCGCGAGAGGCTGAGGTTTTATTGATCGACCATCTGTCCCCGATAAGTGCGACAGTGAAAATCCGCATACGGGCACATCAAAGCGTGTTTGTCGATCACCTAGGATTTGTCCTAGGCACTGATGGTTGGCAGATCGTTTCCAAGATCTGGCATCTTGAAAGCACTGTTGAAGCAGATGATCAAAAGCAATAGTTAGTATTCTGAGCTTTACGATTTATCATCGATTTGTAAAAGAAAGGCTGGCTGTTGCACGACAATCTCTGTTTGCGTTTGCAAGCTGTTCAGGATTTTGCAGTTGATGCAAAGTTTGCACTGGAGCGGTTAAGGTGAGCATCCATTGCGAGTGCCGCACCATAGGCATCGTTTGACTTCAGGCAATCGAGAATTTGAGCATGCTCAACCAGTGTTGTTTCTTCTTTCCCAGACCAGAGTAGAAGCGAGGAGTGATATTCGAATAACCAGGTCAGCATCATTTGCGTTACTGAATGAATCAGTGGGTTGCCTGATACCGATGCAAGGCGAGTATGAAATGCAATATCGGCCTTCATGAATGCTTCGGCTTTGCCAAGTTGCGCCCGCTGCTTCTCAATAAGTTCTTCCAGTTCCGATGCGTCTTTGGTAGTGCATTTTTCGGCGGCAATCTTAACTGTGCCAAGCTCCAAGATATGGCGAATTTGCTTGAGATATTCAATATTAGTGGGTTCGCTGGACAACAACAGTTTAGCGATATCGTCGAGTTGGTTGAATGCCACACCCGCTGTTAGCGGGTTAACACGGCTTCGCTCACCGTGTGTGATCGTGATTAAACCTTTACTTTGCATTGCCTGCAAAGCTTCGCGAACCGCCGGACGACCGACACCAAATTTTTCCATAAGAGCACGTTCTGAAGGCACCGTGCCACCTGCAGCCAGCTCGCCGTTTGCGACCATGTCTCGCAGGCGCTGAAACACCTGGTCGGATAATTTCAGTCTGACAATTTTGCCATCACCACCGTCTACTTCAGTCATTAGTATCCGCTATGTTTCTTTTTTGAAAGTAATAGAAGCTGTGCGGATGATCTGATGTTTCATGATTAATTCAGACTAGGTAATCCGTTCAATACTGGCTGCAATTTCGTCGGGTTCGAATACGCGTTTCCAGTCGTCTTTCATCAACACCGGTTTGCCGAACTCGATCGCTTTGTTGCAGGCATCAGAAAATACGCCATCCACCTGGCCAAATATAACAGCACCAAGAATATTCATGTGCCCCAATAGGAAGTCGCGTGCCGCTTCTTTTGGAACACCTCGGTCCACTACCTCGTCCATTGCTTCTCTCATGATGTCCAGAAGAGAGGCGCATACAGTTTCCGATAGTCCAGGCTCCAACAGTGCCATTTGTTCAACCGTGACACGATGCGATCTCGCGACGGGGGCAAATATGGTTTTTCCCACTTTCTCACCCAACGCGTAGTGTTCTTCGGGGCCCTGCATGAGCGCGTTGACAATACCTTGGGTTGCTGCAATACCGCCAAAGTAATCCTTACGCTCCTCGGTAGTGTTTTCATCATTGAAGATGGGTGGATGGCAGGGGTGGCTTACAAAATAAGTGACATCGTCACGTTCAGGCAGATGCCCGGCGAAGGGTGCTGCAGCATCGAGGCAGACAATAATGGCACCGGATGGCACTTTGTCGATAATGGACGTTGCGACCTTGCCGATTACTGTATCCGGTACCGCCAGCACAACAACTTTAGCGCCCTTTAGCGCCTCTTCAGGTTCCTGACAGGAGTGGCCCAATTCAGCCTTGAGTCGATCTCGCCCTTCCTGTGAGACTTCAACGTGCGCTGTGACAAAATCCGATCCGTCGAGATTGCGCGACAAGCGCACCCCCATTTTCCCACCTGCTCCAAACAATGCGAGTTTCGTCATTACTAACACTCCTGAGATTTGTGCCTGTGCACTGAAACGACAACTGGTATGATGAGATGCTAAGTATAACGGTAATTCAGGCATGCTTAGGTTATTTTGTCAGCTTTTAAGGAATCTGTATTGACTTCACAATCCCCAGAACTGCTTCTCGCCTGGTATGGCGACGATTTTACAGGCTCTGCCGCTGTGCTGGAGGTTCTGGCATTCGCAGGTGTTCCTGCAATGCTGTTTCTCGATGTTCCTACCAAGGCCCAGCTATCTCGCTATTCTGATTTGCAAGCAATTGGTGTTGCATCAACGGCGCGTGCCCAACCCCCGGAGTGGATGGATGCAGGCCTGCCATCGATATTCAGGTCATTGCAGGCGCTGAATCCTGAGCTTTTGCATTACAAAATCTGTTCAACACTGGATTCTTCCCCTTCGACAGGATCAATTGGACGTGCCATTGAAATAGCAGCTGATCTTTTCAAACCCAAATCAGTACCTGTTTTGGTTGCTGCACCGCAAATGCGTCGTTACCAGTTTTTCGGTCATCTGTTCGCCGGTCTGGGTGGCGATGTTTTCAGATTGGATCGCCATCCGGTCATGACCCGTCATCCGGTAACGCCCATGATGGAATCCGATGTTGCCCTTCATATCTGTGCGCAGTCCCCGCGGTTGCAGGCGGCATTGTGGTCTCTAGAGCAGATGGCTGCCAAGCTTCCTCCCACTTTTGACGATCAATCGAGTGCTTCGGGAGCAGATAGCATTTCAATGCTCACGATAGATTGTGTTGATGAACGCAGCGAGGCCAGTGCGGGTCAGTTGCTATGGGAAAACCGTTCCGGCAATCCCTTTGTTGTGGGGTCGCAGGGTGTGGAATACGCACTGGTGCGCCACTGGATAAACACAGGCAAATTGGCAGAACAAGCCCCGCCGGATGGTGCCGGCAAATCAAAAGGAATGGTAACGGTATCTGGATCGGTCTCACCGACCACAGCCGGGCAAATACAATGGTCGCGAGAGCAAGGATTTGCGACCATCCGCTTTGACGTAATGCAAGCCTGTGGAGACCGGAGTTTGTTGGAAAATGAAATCAGGCGTGTGGTTAACGAGAGTCTTGCCGCTCTCAAAGCGAAGTCTGATCCACTGATTTTTACAGCGGAAGGTCCGGATGATCCGAACGTTGGAAAGTTCAGGGATGCGGTAGCAGCTGAAGCACTTTCCATCTCCGATGCCAACAGGCGCATAGGCACGGCGTTAGGCAAGGTGCTTCATGAGATTCTCAAGCAAAGTGGTGTCAGGCGGGCTGTTGTATCTGGTGGCGATACGTCGGGTTATGTGACCAGGCAACTGGGCATATTCGCTCTTTCAGCATTGGCTCCGACTATTGCGGGTGCCTCTCTCTCTCGAGTGCATGCCGATGGAGAGATGGATGGATTGGAGTTGGCGCTGAAAGGAGGGCAGATGGGTAGTCCTGATTACTTCGGATGGATCCGTGATGGGGGAGGTGTTCGATGAACCGTATTCTGGCAACGTACGATATCGAAACACCAGTTGGTCTGGCGCAAGCTGCTTCGGTTCTCGCGGGTGAGCAATCGACGGGGACATTTGTAAGGCTTGCCAGCGAGACCGATGAATTACGCGAAAAATCTGCCGCGACAGTAGAAAAGATCACACCAACGGGATCATCCAGAGAGCCCTCACTACCGTGTCGTAAAAGAGGCGAGATTTATGAGCGGGGATTGGTGACCGTTAGCTGGCCGTCAGGGAATTTTGGACTGTCTCTTCCTAACCTGTTATCGACGCTTGCGGGAAACCTTTTTGAACTTGCTGAATTATCCGCAATTCGTTTGATCGATGTTGATCTACCTGCTGACTTCGCAATCCATCATCCGGGACCGCAGTTTGGTGCAGTTGGTACCCGGCGTATTGTTAATGATCAGCCGGGTCCATTAATCGGTACGATCATCAAACCAAGCGTGGGTCTTGGCCCATCTGAAACTGCGGATCTTGTGCAAACACTGGTTGAGGCTGGAATAGATTTCATTAAAGATGACGAGCTCCAGGCCAATGGCCCTGATTGTCCTTTTAACGAACGATTGGATGCTGTCATGCGTGTTATCAATGCACATGCTGACAAAACTGGCAAGCAGGTTCTGTATGCGGTGAACATCACCGATGAGTACGATCAGATGTGGCGTAATCTTGAGAGTATGCAAAAGGTTGGTGCTAACTGTGCCATGGTGTGCATGCACTCGATAGGTTTGCCAGGGTTGCGTGCCGTACGTGATCGCAGCTCTGTTCCTATTCATGGGCATCGCGCGGGTTGGGGCCTGTTGTCACGCTCACCTGATATTGGTATCAGCTTTGATGTTATGCAAAAGCTCTGGCGACTTGCCGGAGCAGACCATCTTCATGTAAACGGACTCGCTAACAAGTTTACTGAAAGCGATTCTGTTGTTACTGAGTCAGCGCAATCCGTGCAGCGACCGATATCCCGAAGCGGTGGTCCCGAGCATCTTGCAATGCCGGTTTATTCTTCGGGCCAAACCATCTGGCAAATTGATCCAGCACGTTCAGTACTTGGTAATGATGATTTTATTTTTTGCGCTGGCGGCGGAATCATGAGTCATCCGGATGGCGCGGGGCAGGGGGTGACATCGTTGCGCGAGGCGGCTGAGGCAGCCCGCTCTGGTATTCCTCTGGAGGAATTTGCTGCGCGCGATTCAGCCTTGGGCAAAGCACTAAGAACTTATGCTAAGCCTGATATTTTATTGCGCAAGCGTTAAACGCTTTGTAAGAGACTGACGCCCGGCACCGATTAAGTCCAACTCACCAAAGGCATCGGTAAGTTGGACGTATGATTTGATGCTTAAGAACGAGGGCTTCAAGCGATATCGGACGATTGAATTCTGGCAACGCCCGCTCCGGTCATTTCTTTCCATGCAGCTGCTACCGATCGATTCAGATCGATACCACGGCAGGCGTCTTCGATAACTGACACCTTCAAGCCTGCTGACGCAGCATCCTGAGCAGACCAGCTGACACAGAAATCGGTAGCTAGACCACAGACATAAACGTTTGCGAGACCACTTTCTTTCAGATAGCCTGTCAGTCCAGTTTTGGTACTGCCATCGGCTTCCATGAACGTTGAGTAACTGTCAACTTTATGATGATAGCCTTTGCGTATGATTAATTGTGCGTGTGGAATATCCAGTCCATTAGATAGTTTTGCATCCTCTGTTCCCTGCACACAGGGATCTGGCCAGAGTACTTGAGTACCGTACGATAATTCGATTGTTGCAAAAGGGGCCTCGCCAGGGTGGCTGGATGCGAAGGAGGCATGACCGGGAGTATGCCAATCCTGCGTGAATACAACGTTCTTGAATTTCTTTCCTAAGGCATTGATCACTGGAATGATTTGATCTCCATTGTTGACGGCCAGTGTCCCACCTGGCAAAAAACAGTTTTGAACGTCGATGACCAGCAAGACGGCGTCTGACCCCGGTTTAATTTGCTCGGATGTTGCGCCATGTAGTCCCAACGGAGCGCTAAGCGCTGGCATATTGCAGAAACTGACGACGCCGTAGGTTGGGTGTCGCTGCTGATTGGGTTTTGACTTTAGACATGTTGATTCCTGTAGTAGTGAAAAGACCTAACCCAACCGGAATTCAGACAATATCACCAAACAGCTGAAAGTTTGGCGGGCATTTGCTCAAAAAAGTGCATCTCACTAAGTATTGACTGCCTGACCCGTTTTTCGACGTGCTGTGGGCGACACAGAACTCTGGCGGTCGTTTCTCACTCTAGCCTCAGTTGAGCTGAGTGGCTCGTAGTTGGGAAGATTATCTTTATCGAGTTTTATCAACAGGCAAATGCTGATTTTTCGCATACCAGTAATGCCGAGGTGTGTCTTGAAAATAACCCGAAGACTCTGTCAATGAAAATCTACGTTCTGAGCTTTTTTGGTCTCAGGCACTCGTTCAGATAACCCCTCTAAAAGAATCATTGGCTTTCATTTTGCGAGCAGACAGCGTTGGCCTGAGTCGTTAAGCAAATTTCAAATAGGCAATTTCAGGTTGTGTGCTTTTTTATGTTTTTTAAGTATACGCATATTTTGTTGTTTGAGTTAAAAGGCAAAAGTTGATTAGAGAGATTTTATGGCGTGTAGAAAAATTGTTGCAACAATTGCAAAGACACGCTTAAGGCGGCTCGAAAACTTAAGTTATTTTAACACTAGTGTCCCGTTAACTTATCAGCAAAGGATAACTGGTCATGGTTGATGTGTATTTTCCCGGTGTACCTGCCATGTAGCAGATCATTTATGCACCATCTTTCGAACAGATTCATCTGCAACAGGTTCAGAATCTGTTGCATCGATTTCTTTGCTTTTGACATAAACTTCAGATACGCGATCAACAGATAGACACACAGTGCGATCCAGATCTGTGTCATAACTGCGTTCTTGCTGGTGCCCATGAACGACTTGATTTTCAAGTTCTGCTTTATCCATTTGAAGAACAGCTCGATCTGCCAACGTGATTTGTAAATCGCAGCAATTGTGCTGGCTGCCAGTGAAAAGTTATTGGTGAGAAATTCGTAGCGCTTACCCGTCGTAGCGTCTTGATAAAGAACGCGGCGCAATGGAATCGGGCAGCGTTTCGAGGTCGTCACACCCGTGAACTCGATCGTGTGATCGCTAGATAGACCTTTGCTGCGATCAACTTCTCGACGCTCTACAATGCGAGTAGTGGCATTGGACTTAAGTCGCGCAACGAACTAAATACCCTTATCTGAAAGGGTTTTGTACCATTCGTAGTCTGCGTATCCACGATCCACAGCGACTATACTGCCTTTAGGAAAATCCACACGCCTGCCTTCATTAACCTCATGTGTTCGTGCTTCGGTCACGGTGATAAATTCAGGCAAGTTTCCCTTGTAATTCATGGCAACGTGAAGTTTAATCCCACCTTTTGCTTTACGAAATGTGGCCAGGGAAATACAGAAAGACACAAGTCAATTGTTGAGGCGTCCATCGAATACAGTTCATTT
>JBGCFI010000011.1:0-205492 GCA_045106855.1 Granulosicoccus sp. | reverse complement strand
CTGCTCCCCGACGTTACGCTGCAAGACTCTCTGCAAGACGCCAAGCGACTCCAGCCCAAGAGTTTAGCCAGAACAGTCATTGCACAACTTTTACCAAAAAACGTCGTTCAGGAATTCGAAAAACTATGGTGGCCGAGTTACCAAGACCGACCCTTAGCCGACTGGCCGGATGCACAGATTGAGCGAGTTGGAAAATCGTTTAATCGATGGGAGATTGTTCCGGCAGGCACCGAGGGTTACCGTACCGCCGAAGTAACACTGGGTGGTGTAGATACCAACGACCTTTCGTCCAGAACGATGCAGGCAAACAAACAGCAAGGACTCTACTTCATTGGCGAAGTCGTAGATGTAACAGGGCATCTGGGTGGATTTAACTTTCAATGGGCCTGGTCGTCGGCCTATGCCTGTGCACAGTCTCTTGCAAGACGCAGTTAGCGCGAAACAAGACTCAACGACGCACCTATATAGTTAACGTACCACCCTCGAGCATGCTCAACCCAGTGGCACAGGCTCTTTAGGCACATACCAGACTTTCTGATTATGCAGCTTTCCAAGCACTGACTGGATAGCAGCCATTCTGGACTTGAAGTGGTCGTCAGAGAGGGCTTTCTGCTGCTCTTTCTCATCAAACGTTTTCTGGGAAAGGCTTTGTGCCTGGTATCTGAGCGCTTCTTCGATGATATCCAGCTCGCCGAGGCCGATATCAAATTGAGTTTGCGGTTTTACTTGAATCCTGTTCTTCGCAGCCATTGTTTCTCTCCGATATTTGATGAGTAGAAGACTAGCGGCAGAAATAGAAAGAATCCACACTTTTCGTGTATATGTGTTAATGTCTATATTGACATTTTATTATTTTGTAAATTTGTTAACTATCATGGCAAAAACATTTGTTGGTACACGACTCCGGCAGCTTCGGCGAGAGCATGGTCAATCTCAAGCCCAAATGGCCAAATCAGTCGGTGTCAGCACGGCTTATATCAATTTACTGGAAAACAATCAGCGCAGTTTGTCAGTCAAGGTACTGATGTCTATCGCCGACGCATACGGCGTTGATTGGCGCGATCTGATTCAAGACGGTAGCGATCGATTGTTAGCCGACTTACGCACAGCTATTCAGGATCCTTTATTCGACACCGGGCAGCCGGACATTCAAGAACTAAGACTAGCGGTTGATCATGCACCCAAGCTGGTTGAGAGCTTTCTCCATCTATACCGGAGCCATTCGAACGTCATCGAGCGTGTCATGCAATCGGGAGATCAACTATCAGACGGTGCATTACTCACCTCTCCGGAAGCAATTGTCCATGATTTTTTCAGGAGCCACTCAAACTACTTTGCCGTTCTTGAAGACTATGCAGAAGCACTACGTGCAGAGGAGCCGTGCGAGCCCGATGATATTTACTACCAACTAAAATTAAGACTTCGCGAACGTCACGGCATAGAGGTAAGCACGGCACCAATCGAAGAAATGGAACGATCACTGCGCATCTACGAAAAAGAGGAAGCCAGAATCAAACTCTCCGAAGCTCTCGACTTTCCTAATCGAACATTTCAACTGGCCCACATGCTGGGCTTGATTGAATGCGCCAGCCAAATCAGTACCCTCACAGCCGATATATTTTCCGAAGAAGCTGATACAAAAAACGATACCGACCAGGCAGGAAAAGTGCGCTGCCGGGTTGAGCTTGCAAACTATTTTGCCTCAGCGTTCCTGATGCCATACTCTTCATTCAAAAAAGCAGCGGAATCGCTAGCCTACGATATCAATCGCTTGTGCAAAACCTTCAGCGTTTCATTCGAACAAGCTTGTCATCGCTTAACCACTTTGCAGCGAAAAGGTGATCAGGGCATCCCCTTCTTTTTCATCCGGGTAGACCGCGCGGGTAATGTCACAAAGCGCTTCAACGCAAGCTCTATCACCATCGCAGAGTATGGAGGGGCTTGCCCTGTTTGGGACCTGCACGCCACTTTCAGTAACCCAGGGACAATTCTGCCGCAGTTTGTCGAGCTACCCGATGGCAAACGATTCTTCACCATCAGCCGTACGGCCGACAGGCCAGCCTATAGCCGTGACTCACAAGCAAGGCGCCAGGCTCTGGCATTGGGATGCGAACTTTCTCATGTTGACAACATCGGATATGCTCGGCATTTCAGCCAGAGCGACGCGCAGCTCTACGGGAAGATCGGCATAAACTGCCGGATTTGCCCAAGGCAATCGTGTGCGCAGCGAGCACACAACCCGTTGGGTGTTGAGCTTTCAGTTGATCCAAGCCGACGCGGTGATACGCGGCTGGAAAGCTAGACAAATTCTTTAACACGTTATTTTCTAATGTCGCGAGCAACGACTGATGAATAAAGATCAAATAGAAACGGTCGTCATTGGCCTGGGAGCAATGGGTGCGGCAACGCTGTACCAGCTATCGCTGCGCACCGAAAATGTACTTGGCATTGAGCAATTCGACCTACTCCACGAAAATGGCTCAAGCCATGGAGAAACGCGTTTAACACGACGTGCTGCAGCCGAGGGTCAGGCCGTCGTACCGCTTGTCACCGAGTCTCATAAAATCTGGCGCGACCTGGAATCGCGGCGTGGTGATTTGTTCGTCGAAAGCGGCGTTTTAATAATAGGACGACAGAACCCTTCACAACAGGTACATGGAACCAAAGACTTTCTTGCTACCAGTATTCAGCTCGCCAAAACATACGGTGTTGCACACGAAGTGCTCAACGCCCAAGAGATCCGCAAACGGTTTCCGGCCTTTTCACCCGATGACAATGAAAGTGGCTACCTTGAACTGGAAGCTGGCTATGTGTTCCCTCGTGCCTGTATCGCTGCCCAGCTGCAGCGTGCTCGAGAACACGGAGCCGTAATCCGTGAGCGCACGCGAGTAGCCGGTATTCGCCCTATGGAAGATGGGGTGATCCTCGACATTGACGGCGACGATGACATACATTGCAAACGCGTCGTAATTTCTACAGGTGCCTGGACAGGTCCTCTACTCGGCCAACCCTATTGCGATCTACTCACCGTTCAACGTCAGGTCATGCACTGGTTCGAGACAATTGAACAAAGTACTCAGCCAACAGCCTCTATGCCAGCTTTCATCTGGTTGCATGATGAAGGCGATGAAGGCGCTTTCTATGGATTTCCGCCCGTTAAACCCGGAACATCGGTAAAAGTTGCCACCGAGCAATCGTCGATGGCGACGAGCGCTGACACGCTCGATCGCGAAGTGCATGAAAAAGAGGTGCAAGAGATGTATTCTCAACACGTCGCAGGTCGCCTGCCGAATGTCAGCAACCAACAGCACCAGAGTATTGCCTGTTTATACACCACAACTCACAATCACGGCTTTATCATCGACAAGCATCCAGACAGTGAACGCGTGCATGTTATATCGGCATGCTCCGGACATGGCTTCAAGCACTCTGCCGGTATCGGTCGTGCGGTGGCCGAACAGGTTCTAGGCAGAACGCCATATACCGATCTCTCCTCTTTCAAACTCTCATCGTAGTGCCAAAGCTGACGAATGCCTTCTCCTCGAAATTCACAATTAATTTCCACCAATACATGCTGTATTTATCCTGACGAACACCACACTGGATCAGACCATGCTCTTGCCGCGCCCTTACATAAATTATGCACCTGTCTCCATCCCTTGACAGCGAGCAATAGAAAACAAAGCTGTCAGTCTTGCCACAAATTCGCTACGCTTCACGCGTTCCGTCCTTTTCAGAGTAACCTGTCATGAAAATCATTATTATCCTGCTTGCCGTTATCGCCATTTTGTATATAGCGAAGCAATTTATGAATAAGGGAAACGCAGAAGAGAACATTCAGCTGGGTAAAGTCTTTCTGGATAAAAATGCTTTGTCTGATGATGTACAAAGCACGCCATCCGGGCTCCAGTATCAAGTGCTGGAAGCGGGCTCGGGTAGCACTCATCCCATGGCGAGCGACCGGGTCAAAGTGCATTATCACGGCACACTGATCGACGGCACGGTATTTGACAGTTCGGTAGACAGAGGTGAACCAATAACCTTCGGTCTTAACCAGGTTATACCCGGCTGGACCGAGGGTTTACAACTGATGGTTGAAGGTGAAAAAACCCGGCTATTCATCCCCAGCAATTTAGCGTATGGAAACCGCTCCGCAGGTAAAATCCAGCCAGGCTCTACACTGATTTTTGATGTCGAACTGATTGGTATCAATGTAGATTAACAATCCACCAATATTTTCGTTGTTTACGCAGGGACAAGCCAGATCGTGAGTCTGGCGCCTTAGTCGCCCTGCGCAAAAAATAGTATTCAATTTTTCGAAACCTACTATCGCACAGAGTTTTGAAAAATCTCGAATCAGGAGTTGCTGAAAAGTAGGCAATCAGGCCTTATCGATTACCCGTGACAGCCAACACGACCGTCAAGCAGAGCACTCCAGAGAAACTTGCGACAACCAGTTACCCATCAATTCAATCGATGCGCGGTTTTCGTCCTGGTATTTCGAATAGCAAAGACGCAGGCAATGACCGTAGTGACCTCGATGCGAAAACAATCCGCCCGGTGATATCACAATACCTTGACTAAGCGCATACTCAGCAAGCGCCATGGCACTGTAGTTCAACGGAAGCTCTGTCCACATCTGAAACCCACCGGTTGGTTGCGAGATGCGTGTGCCCTGAGGAAAGTATTGAGCGATGACGGCACGTAGCGCCCGCCCTCGCTTGGCATACGTATCTCGCGACAAACGAATGTGACGATCATAATGTCCTTCAGCCATATGACGCCCTATGGCTTGTTGTGGCATTAACGCCGATCGAGCTGACACTGCCCTTTTGAAATCCAGAGCAGCCTGCGACCACCGCTGGGCTTTCAGCCAGCCCACACGTAACTCAGGTGCCAGTGTTTTGCTGAAGGAGCCACAGACGATCACACGATCTTGTGTGTCGAAGGCGCTTAGATTACGCTGACGTTGACGCGCATAGAGTAATTCACCGTGTGTATCGTCTTCCACCAGTGCGACATCGTGAGCATTGGCCAACTCCACCAACCGTTGACGGCTTTCGTCGTTCATGCTGCAACCAAGCGGGTTTTGCACCGAGCTACTGACAACAATTGCTTTCACCGGCAACTCGGAGAGTGCCAATCCTAAGGCCGGTAAATTAATACCCGTAGCGGAGTCTGTAGGGATCTCTACCATCTGACGACCACTTTGCTTTATCACACTGATCAGTCCGTGATAAGTCGGAGATTCCACCGCAATCAAATCGCCAGGTTGCGTCACGATGTTTATACTGATAAACAACGCTTCCTGCGCACCGCTGGTGATTATCAACTCATCGGGCATCATTTCCATCCCCGATTTCACGTATCGGTTCGCGATCTCCTGTCTCAGCAGCGCATCACCCGCCAAAGGGCCATAGTCAGCAAGCTCGCGACGGGCAACCCGGCGAATGATGCGTCCAAGTTCCCGCTGACCTGCCATCGATGTGTCAGGCGTGCCACTAGCAAAGTAAGCCGTGAATCGATGCGCATGCCACGCACTGCTTTGCAATCCATGCATCAGCTCTTTTTCATTTCGAGCAACGGGGATCTCTCGCGAGGCCGTAGGCAGCGCTACCTGACGTACAGCCGAGCGCTGTAAAAAATACCCGGATCGCTGGCGCGACACTACAACGCCGCTGCGTTCCAATTCTTCATAGACACGCAATGCTGTACTCATGCTCACGCCCTCACGCGAGGCAAAATCTCTCAGGGACAACAAGCGATCACCGGCGTTGCCTGTTGCCTCCAAATGGCGCTGCGTTTGTTCGGCCAGTTGTCGGTATTTAGGGGCGTCCACTCTCATCTGTACACTATAACAACAGAGAATTCGTATTTGAGGTACAGATTTCGGTAAAACCAGCCATAACAGTGATCCAATCCAAGCCCCTGGTACGCCGATAAACATCTGATATTGTCCCTGCCCGCTCGGTCAGACGCTTTCTATGCTGGTGTCTGCCCACATAGACGAGCCAAAACAATGGGATACTCTTCGAGACTGGAAATCAACAAGGCGCAGGAAAATAGCCCTCAGATTTCAGGTGCCACGTGGCGCCTATGGCTGCACCGCTACAGAACCCGCAAACAACTATTTGAGCTACTGCTAAACGATAGGGATCGATTACACCGGGACATCGGGCTGAGCACCGAGGCGGCACTTAATGAAGTAAAAAAACCCTTCTGGCGACGCTAGAACGCATCAGTAACAAAAAGGCATGGAGCACTGAAACCTGAAACAAGGCTCACGATTGATATACCGATGTGCAATCACTCGACAGAACACTGGTGGATTGGGCGAGGAAAGACCCGGGAATATCACCTTAATCCGGGCCTGCCTCCCAGCGTTTCAGCCGTTAGGCAGGATTGCCCTAACTCAATTCAAATGTTTTGTTCCCAGTTTTTTTCTGATGACGTCAGCCATTATTAACATTTCAGTGGGTGAACGATTATCAGTCAGCAAAAGACCGTTATCATAATTACCTGTTAATGCGTTCCCGAAAGGCAACTGGAAATCACTGGCAACAGTGATGACATTGCTGGCATTCTGACCGGTTTCTGACAGGTATGGAAAATCATTTTTTAGCGTTTTCAGCAAGCTGGCAGCCAGGTAGGAGTCTGATGGATATCCCCTGACATTTACGGCGTATATCCCTTTAGCTGTTAGTTTACTCTTGACTAATTTGTTGAATTCGATAGTCGTCATATGTGACGGAATATTTTTAAAACCTCTAAATGCATCATTGAATATAAGATCATATTTCTTGTCCATTGATCGCAGGACGTTTCGACCATCACCACTATAGACATTGACTTGATCGTCAAGCTCCATATATTCATAACCATACTTGATTACATCCGGATCAAGCTCAATCACATCAACAGTTGCGTTGGGAAATATCTTCTTTAAGTACCTTGGCGTAGCAAAAGCACCTCCACCAATAACCAATGCTGATTCAATGTTACTCAAATCAGCAGCCAGTTGAGTGACTCCCGGCAAATAGGATGTGACACTACCTAACTGCGTTACACCTTCTAGCGTACTATCAAGATAAATGTAGCGTGATACTTCACCCTCACTAGCCAACTCCTTGATCTTTATGCGGTGGTACCCGTTGCTATGATCAACCAGTAAATCGCTGGATTGGGCTTGGCTTGTTATCCACCAGGCAATTGCCATGATAGCCGATAGGCCTGCCACGCCTAATGCTTTAGGTCGAAAGAAAACCAGCGCCAGGAAGAACAATGCGCTTCCTGTTAACAAGGTACCACTGACACCTAGCAGGGGTAACAAAACGTAACCCGTCAGAATGACCCCCGTAATACTTCCAACCGTAGAAATCGAAAAACATTTACCCGATGCGGAACCCGATGGTTCATCAAAAGTAGAAATGGCCATGGGTACAATCGCAGCATTTAGAAACGTGGGTACTAGTGCGAATATAATGGACGTAACCACTGGCCCAACGATCAGATTGAGTCCTGATAACATGCCGACAATAATGCTTCCGCCAACTGCTATCAGAATTGTCCAGATAGCCGACATCAATCCAAATGCAACAATCAGAAAAGGCGTTCGAGAACTGTTCGATATGCGGCCACCAACATAATATCCAACCGTCATGGAGACGAGCACGACACTGATGATAGCGGTCCATGAGAACAAGGTATTTCCATAGGCTGGCGCTATAAGCCTTGGGATGGAAAACTCTACTATCATAGTAAGAGCCCCCAGCGAAAATAATAGATATCTCATTAAGGTGTCTGGTTTTTAATCGGCAGGTATATTGTCGATGTTGGATGCGATCCACCAACATCATGAAGTCCGATAATACAGGTCATTTTCTGTATTTGAAACGCTGTCGTGTGCAACCAAACCTGCATCACACATCCTGCTGCAACAGCGAAAAAACTAGTAGACCAGACAATAGCGTGTATCTGCAGCTGTAACCCACGGGTTACGATATGAACAGATGATGCCATCAACTTGGGGCATCCGGTAGCACAGTGTGATGCAGCCTACAAATCGCATCCAGGGCACGCCCCCCCTCTCGGGCCATTGCTCGAATTGCTTTTATTGACTTTCATACCAATGGCAAACTGCGCCGACGATCACCGTCCAACACAGCTAGCGCGTTACACAAAGCCGGTGCCAATGGGGGTACTCCGATTTCACCCACGCCACCAACCTGGCTACCCAGCTTTAGCAGCTCTACCTCAACCCGCGGTGCCTGGGCCATTCCCACTAATTTGTAGTCGTGAAAATTACTTTGCACAACACCACCATCCTTCAGATCACATTTGCCATACAACGCCGCAGACAAAGCGTAGCTAACCGAACCCTGCACTTGCGCCTCGATCGCCTGAGGGTTAACGGCGACCCCGCAGTCTACCGCACACCAGACGCGATGCGCCGCTGGACCATTCGGTGTTATAGACGCTTCGACAACTTGAGCAACCGTTGATCCAAAACTCTGTACCATCGCTACCCCCATGGCACGCCCTCGATTATCCACTCCGTTGCGCCATCCAGACATCTCTGCAACCTTTTCCAGAACCTTGAAGGCCGGTGAATTTTGCACAAGTAAACTCTTGCGATATGTCAAAGGATCGGCCCCAGCGTTCGAAGCCAATTCGTCAATAAAACTCTCAATAAAAAAGCCATGTTGTGAATGTTCTACGCTGCGCCAGAAACCCGTGGGAACCGGATGTGGCTGATCCACAAAGCTGATTGCTACATGGGGTATCTGGTAAGCGGGGGCTACCGCTTTGATATTCATCTCTTTACCATAGCTGCGCGACCGCCACAGGCTGGGTTTACCATCATCACCTAACGCGCCAGCGAATTGAGCCATAACCATGGGTCGATACATGTCGCTTCGAGTGTCGGTTTCACGGGACCAAGTTGTCTTTACAGGTTTTCCCGAGTCCACAGCAATCCGTACTGCCTGCACCAGCCAGTTCAGAGGCTCATCACCCGACATACTAAACGCAACTCGTCTGCCAAAGCCGCCGCCCATCTGCCGTGTATGCAGTACAACATCGTCAAGAGCCAAACCCGCCTCTTTTGCGGCTCGCGATTTTGCCAGAAGTGGATTCTGCACACCACAGATGATATGTAGCTTACCGTTCTCTTGCCACACTGTTGCGTTCATCGGTTCAAGAGTGGAATGTGCAAGGTAAGGCACCAGATACTCAGCCGTTACAGCGGCATCTTGCTCGTCAGGTTTACCAATACTCATAGCACTGGTTAACGACCCGGATAGCGCTTTGCGCTGTGCTGCGACCAATGACTCGGTATTCAGAGTGTCATTTTCATGCGGTTCGCGCGTAAAAGTTACAGCGCGTACTGCTTTCTCTGCACGCCAAGGGTTATCAGCTACAACAGCTACACCATCGGGAACAATCAAAACATCACTAACGCCACGTGCAGATTTTACGTCGGCGAGGTTATCGATCGATATCACCTGTGCACCAAACACACCGCTAGTTGCAACCGCTGCGTATTGCATACCCGGCACTACGGCATCGATACCGTAATCGGTATTACTGAATACTTTTGCGGGGATATCAACGCGCGCAACCGACTGCCCGACAAATCGATATTGATTTAGAGCTTTAAGCGATACGTTTTCTGGACTAGCCAGTAGCGAGGCTTCTGTGGCAAGTTCGCCATAGGTGAACGATTTACCGGATATGGTATGTAAGACGGTACCCAGCTCAGTGGTCAGCGCATCAATGGGCGCGTCAAGTTTTTCAGCGGCAGCCGTCAGAAGCATTTGCCGAGTGGCTGCAGCAGCTTTACGCATGGCATCCCAGCCGGTAAATCGCACCGCAGAACTGCCACCGGTCATTTGCATTTTCATTAAATCGCCAAGTCGATAGAAACCGTTTTCGAGCAGCGTACTTGCCCACTCCGGCGGTGTATGCATTTCGCGTACAAAGCCTTCAAACACCTTGCCGTTCGAATAAGCCGGATCAGCGGGTGCTTGCTCTATGCGCATTTGTAACCAGTCCGCATCCAGTTCGTCTGCAACAATCTGTAATAAGCCGGTGCCACTTCCCTGACCCATATCTGTGTGTGGGTTTATGACAATGATTCTGTTATCGGGTGAGATTCGTATCCATAGGTTGACTTGCGCAGAGTCTTCACCATCGTTGCCCTTGCGCTGGGTACCCAAACGATCGTGAGTTTGCAAATGTGCCCCCAGACCACCAACACCCAGTAGCAACCCACCACCGATAGCGGCACCGCTCACCATGAAAAACCGCCTGGTAACACCCACTACACCAGCTCCTTTGCAGCAGTTTTTACGGCCGCTCGAATTCGATCATAAGTTCCGCAACGACACAGGTTGGTCATTGCGTTGTCTATATCTTCATCGCTGGGCTGCGCTATATTGTTTAACAATGCAATGGCAGCCATCTGCATTCCAGACTGACAATAACCACACTGTGGCACCTGATGTTCTATCCATGCGCGCTGAACTGCATGGGGCACCTCGGGGGTACCTACTGACTCAATAGTACTGATCTTCCTGCCAACAGCTGCGCTCACTGGAAAAACACAGGAACGTACCGGGGCACCGTCCAGGTGTACTGTGCAAGCCCCACACATGCCCAGGCCACACCCGAACTTGGTGCCTCGCAGCTCAACTTCTTCACGCAATACCCATAGCAACGGCATATCAGGCTCTATGTCGAGCGAGTGTTTCTCGCCGTTGATGTCCAGATTGATCATAAGCAAGCACTATGGGTTAGAAAACAAGGCTGTTGTAAGTCAAGGATACACTGGGAATCCATTGTGTTCCATGCGCATCAGAGTAAGCAAAAACCCCGAAAATCCATAAGGTTCCCGGATATGCGCAATCCCAGACCCCTGAACATGTAAAATTTCTGGTGGACGAGCGAGCTACCAGTTCTCAGGACGGCAGTACCTTGACGATCTTCAACGCCTGGAGTTCACTAACAATCACATCATCACATTGGATTGCCAGATACATAAGCCGTAAAATGATTTGGACTCTGCCCTTCATACCATCGGAATTATTCTATGCCGACACTGACCCAACAGCAAAAACAAGACTACGAACGAGATGGCTTCGTACTCATTGAAAACGCTGTACCACCCGATATGCTGGGCCGGTTGCAGTCTGTTACGCTGGATCTTATCGAACAATCTCGCCAGGTGAACCACAACACGGATGTCTATGATCTGGACAAGGGTCACTGCCTGGAAAATCCTCGATTGAATAGAATCAAGACTCCGCACGAAGTACACCCGGTTTTCAGGGAATATTTACGAAGCGACTCACTTCTGGAGCTTATCCAGCCATTGCTTGGCGAGCATATCCGCATGAATAACTCTAAGCTTAATACCAAAGCTGCGCAAGGGGGTGCACCGGTAGAGTGGCATCAGGACTGGTCATTTTATCCGCACACCAATGATGACCTGTTAGCCGTAGGTGTCATGCTAAGCGATATCGGCCCGGAAGACGGCCCGCTCCAAATGATTCCGGGTAGTCACAAAGAGCCTGTCTTATCCCATTTTAATGAAGGTGTCTTCTGCGGAGCTATTCATCCAGACGACAAGTCAGCAAGGCTCGATGATGCTGTGAGCATAACGGGAAAGGCGGGATCGTTAAGTATTCACCATGTTCGCACCACTCATGGTAGCGCACCGAACATGGGTGACAATCCTCGTCTGCTACTGCTCTACGAACTCGCAGCAGCCGATGCCTGGCCAATTGCCGGTGCATTAAGTTCGTTTACCGCAATGAGCCAACAAGAGCTATGGGAATACTTCAATAACAATACGGTCTGCGGACATCAAAGTACGATACCGCGGCTCCGTGAAGTTCCCGTAACGATGCCACTGCCACCACCAGACGATGCCTCATCAATATTTCAGACACAGCGAAGTGGTGGAGCTAAAAGTGCCTTTGACTCGTAGTATCGAAGGGCTGTTGGTTACAGACTTGGCTTTTTGCAAAATACCATCCAGCGGTGCGATTTGTAATGACAGATACGACCAACCTTCGTCAATAATTGACTGATAAGGCTAATGAGAACTAACAAGGCTACGCCGGATGAGCTTCCATCGCTAAGGGAAGAACAGCGTGCGGCGCAGTACACCGCTCTTTACGGCCGGATTGTGGCGCTATTTGCTATCGCAGTTCTGGTTACTGTGCTGGTTCCATGGCCAGGCCCGCTTTATCTTTACCTTATCCTTTTTGTATTCGCCGTACTGGGTTGGAGTGGCTGGTTTGTCGAGAAAGCAACGTGGGGTAAATCATGGCATCAGTACGGATTTGTTACAGCTGATTTTGTTTTGATGTCATTTGTGCTCCTATATCCCAACCCATTACTACCTCTCGATTACCCGCCGCAATTCATATTTCGCTACGGCAATTTCATCTTCTTTTTCATTCTGTTGGCAGGCCTGACTTACGTATACAGACCACGGCTGGTGCTGTGGGGTGGGTTCTCAGCAGCATTATGCTGGGCCATCGGAACGCTCTGGATGTTGAAATTACCGGACACTACCCGGCTACCTCCTGATGATTTGAGCCTGGAGGCCACTTTAAAGGCATTTGCAACACCCACATACATCGACATAGGCATAAGGGTGCAAGAAGTCAGTGTCCTGCTGATTACCGCAGGCCTGCTGGCACTGGCAGTAAAACGCGCGAGAAAAGTTGCTATTCGACAGGCTAATCTTGCCCGTGAAAAAGCCAATCTGGCTCGCTACTTCCCCGAAAAGACCGCCAGTTTACTCGCCGGTACAACAAACCCTTTCTCACAAACGCGCGAACACAATTGCGCGATTGTTTTTGCCGATCTTGTTGAATTCACATCGTGGTCACAACAACACACGCCTGCACAGACTATTGCATTGCTCAGGGAAATTCACGGCATCCTTGCAAACATAATTTTCCAGAACAATGGCACTCTGGATAAATTCCTTGGCGATGGACTCATGGCAACGTTTGGCACACCGGATCCATCTGATAGCGATGCAACCAATGCGCTCACGGCCGCTATAGAAATGTCCGATGCATTCGAAGCCTGGAAACTGGCTAAGTCCGCTCCCGATCACAAAGGCCTGAATCTGTCAGTAGGTGCTCACTATGGTATGGCAGTGATTGGGGATATAGGCAGCAACAACAGACTGGAATTTGCGGTATTGGGTGATGCCGTAAACGTGGCAAGCCGACTGGAATCTGCCACTCGAAAAGTCGGGTGCAGGTGTTTGATCAGCGGCGATCTAATGACCGCGGCTAAACAGGAAGAGTCGAGTGACACCACTCTTCACAGACGTCGTCTGGAGCCGCATGCCCCTATTTTTTTACGTGGACGGCAAGGTGATACCCCAGTTTTTTTGTTGCGCTGAACGAATTTCACCTGAGCGGCCCATGCAAAGCACGAGCCGCCCATGTTTAACAACTTACCAGTGGGAAACAAACTTCTATCCCGCCAGACCACGGTAATCATCGGCTTGTAGATAGAGCATCGGATAGCGGGTTCCCTGCAGATGCCTCTCAGAGCTTCAGCAAGGCTAGGCCGGTTTAGAGACAGAATCGCGGTTTCCCGACTTATACCACTGTAATACAAGAGCAGGCGCTGCTATCGCCAGCGCAAACAAATCAGCTTGGAAACTGGGCGCTATCATGATGATTCCGGAAACCGCCAGCAAGGTTCTTTGAAAGCCACCCATTGGCATTTTTAAATATCCGACAACAGCTGATGAGAGAAAGAACACTCCGATGATGCAACTGCTCGCCGTATAGGAAAACGTCAGTAAATCAAATCCGGTTGACGAGACTATAAGCAAAACCGGGGCGTAGACAAACGCCATAGGAGCAACAATTTTCCCCAGCCCCAATGTAAAAGCTGAAATACCCGTTCGAAACGGATTGGCATTGGCTATAGCTGCTGCAGCGTAAGCAGAGGTACAAACCGGTGGAGTAATTTCCGAAACAACGCCATAGTACAGAACAAAAAAATGACTGGCAATAGGAGGTATACCCAGTTGCGCAAGCGCCGGCTGCGCAACTGATACCAGCATGATGTACAGCGCAGTGGTAGGTATACCCGCCCCCATCAAAATACAGGCGATCGCTATAAGCACAAGCGATAAAAACAATGTGAGATCTTCAACAGCAAAAAGCTCGAAGCCACTTATGCTAATAAAATCATATACCGAAGCAGCCAGCGTGCCTGCCCCGGAAGTCACCATAAAGCCGATTCGAAATCCTATCCCCGTCGTGTTAATCACGCCAACAACAATACCGACAGCCGCAGAGGCCGCTCCCACCGCCAACGCGTACTTCACGCCAAGTTCCAGTGCTTCTCCCATTTGCGGGACAAGCGTCCGTTTTTGCGGATTTAAAGGACCAACAAGTGACCCGGCAATAAGCATCATTGTCATTGGTAATGCGAAACCGCCATTGGAATACTTCCATAAGATAAAACAGATGAACGCCAGCGGCAGAATCAGAGTCACGGGCTTTCTATAACGTGCCATGCCACATATGATGGAAAGGGAAATTCCACAAAATGCAGACATGAATGGCGTATAGCCGGAAAACAGGACAAGCAACAAACCGATGAGCGGAATGATGTTTGCCCAACCCTCTTTCCATACTTCGACAAATTTTGGAAGCATGTCTTTGGGCAAGCCCTGTAAGTTGAGCTTGAGAGCCATCAAATGGACAACAGAAAACACGCCGACATAATGAAGAAGCGCCGGGAAAATTGCTGCAATGACTATGGTTGTGTAGGGCACTTCGAGGAATTCGGCCATGATAAAAGCGGCGGCGCCCATGATGGGAGGCGTTATTTGCCCACCTGCTGATGATGCAGCCTCAACACCTCCGGCAAAATGCGCCGGATATCCCATACGTTTCATATTCGGTATGGTCAACGCTCCCGTCGATACGGTATTCGCAACTGAGGAACCGGAGATTGTGCCAAAAAAAGCTGACGACACCACAGACACTTTTGCAGGTCCGCCTGTATAACGACCAGCAAGAATTGTCGCATTGTCGATAAACAACTTACCTAAGCCTGTCTTTTGAGCGATGACTCCGAAAAGAACAAAGTGAAACACAATGGTAGACACTACCCAAAGCGTGACACCGAATATGCCTTCTTGCGGGAAATACATGCTAGATACAAAGGTGTTGAAGCGAACACCGGGATGTTGCAATATGCCAGGAAAACTAGGCCCGAATAAGGCGTAGGAAATAAATACACAGATAATCAGCGGTAACACCCAGCCCAGCGTCCTTCTTGCTATATCCAGCACCAGCAAAATAATTATGACGCCTAGAATGACATCGATGGAGTTCGGATTCCCCATGCGGAATGTCTGCTCTTCGATACCCAGCATGGGTATGCCGCGCCATGCCAGACCGACGTAAAGCGCAGTTAAAACGCCCAGCCCCATAAACACAAGATCGTATACAGGAATATTGCCGATACGCCAGGTACTAACCTTTAACGCAAACAGACTTCTGGATTTTATAATCGGAAAAAACGCATAAGTAAGAATAAACAAACCGCTCAGATGCCATCCCATATGCCAATGATCGGCAGGCAATCCGAAACCGGCAGTCAGGTAATGATAAACAGCAAACAGCAGTGCCACCACACGCAGTACCAAACCTGCAGTAGGCCCTACTTCCCGGGTCGCAGAACCTTCATCATATTTTCGCTCAATAGCTTCGAGTTCATTATCTGACAAACTTGCAGTGTTGAGCTCGGAATTAGCCATTTAATACACCTGATTCAATCTGCTGGTTAAAGACGGCCTTGGAAAAAAGGCCGCCTCATCTATAACACCAATTACGTTAAGTGCCTGTTAATCAAACTTGCCTATTTAAGCAAACCCGCTTCTTTGTAAAATCGCTCCGCTCCACTATGCAACGGTACGCCCAGAGCAATAACACCATCAAGAGCAGTCTCTGCGGTTATCTGCTTACCTTTCGCATGACCGTTATCAAGCAGCTTGCGCGTGTTGTCGTTCCACAATGCTTCCGTGATGCCATGGACAAGCTCATCTTCAAGATCGGAGGACACCACTAGCAAGGCACTCACCGCAGGTGTGAGTATGTCCGAGTCCACACCCTCATACACGCCACCTGGAATCTTCGATGGAATGTAGGCGGGAATAATGTCATTGATTTTTTTCAAGTCATCTTCAGAAAATGAATGTAGATTCATGCCTTTAGTCGAGGCAAGTTGAACCATGGCGGCAACCGGCCATCCAGCGGCATAGAAGTAGGCGTCAATTTGACCATCAGCCAGACGTTCTGCACTTTGACTATTGTTCAGCTCTGCCTCTTCGATGTTATCGCGGGTGATACCCCAGGCTTCAAGCATTTGCAGTACCGCGACCTGAGTCCCTGAACCCGCTTGCGCAATACCCACACGCTTGCCTTCAAGATCTGCCAAACTGTCTATTGAAGAACCCTTGGGCAGTACCAAGTGCAAATCTTCAGGGTAAAGATTTGCAACGACACGAAGTTTAGGGTGCGCCTTACCCTCAAATTTACCCTCACCCAAAAACATGGAACGCGTTACATCAGCCGCGGCCATTCCAGCTTCAAGTTCGCCATTTTGTACCGCTGCATTGTTGAAAACCGACGCGGTTGTGGACTGAGCTATGGCTATTAGACCCGGCACACCACACTGTCCACCGTCTTCACAAGCACGCGCCCCCGGAGGTGAGGAAATACCATTGGCAATAGTGCCACCGATAGGAAAATACGTTCCACCTGCCCCACCAGTACCGATGCGAAAAAATGTAGGGGATTGCGCATTGGCGACACCGACGAGCATCATTGTGCCCAGTGCTGCGGCTGTTACGAATGATTTTTTCAATTTCATGTTGTCTCCTTTGACCGGGCCTCGATTCAAGACCTCAGCGGTCGAGAATACGTTGAAGATGCCATTTACACAAATTCCAGTGCCTATTTGCTCCTTCAGCGGTGCCAGATAGTCAACTAAAGACCCATTACCATGAAGATTTTCTTACCATCGGGTAGCGAGTCTCTGGTTCACCCTCGTGCCAACTGCCGGCATATTGGTAATCTTCCTCACAGGACTAGCTAAAACGCATGGATTCGTGTTCCTGGCTATTATCGCCATCGTTGCCACCTTCCCCGCTATTGGCCATTTATTCCGAAGCGCAATATCTGGATGGTACCGAGTGCCATGCGCATTGCCTGAGCAATTCGTTCATAACACACGCGTCAGTAAGGCCCTGCGATTTACTCCACAACACAGAGATGACGTTCAGTTGGAAACATGCTACCGTCCCGCCACTTCGCATCAATCGCACACAGAGGCAATCTACCATTATTTTTTTCAATTCAGAGGCATTGTCGGAGACAATCGCAACACACGGAACCGCCCTTCCCGTTTCTCACTGACGATCAAATTGTGATAATCGTGTTAACCAGAGTTGGTTCTAAAAAAATCACTTTCTCCAAAAAAAATCCGTGAAGACACCCAAACGTATTCAGCCTCTTGTGGAGGATGGCTTGGTCGATGAGGTTCTGCGACCGTTAATGAGTGGCAAAGAAGCCATCGTCTATCTAGTGCGGTGTGGCGATGACATCCGGTGTGCCAAAGTCTACAAGGATGTCGCAGTCCGAAGCTTCAAAAAGGCGGTGCAATATCAGGAAGGACGTAAAGTTCGAAACAGCCGTCGCCAGCGTGCCATGGAAAAGGGTTCGCGCTTTGGGCGTGATGAACAGGAAAAAGTGTGGCAGACGGCTGAAGTGGAAGCACTGTATCGCCTGCGCGAGGCAGAAGTTCGGGTGCCAGAGCCTTTCGGATGTTTTGATGGCGTTTTGCTAATGGAACTTATCACCGATGAAGCCGGTGAAGTAGCGCCACGTTTGAACGATATTCTGATTCCCGTTGACCGCGCAGTTCAGGATCACACCACCATGATGCACTATATCTTACGCATGCTGTGTGTTGGCCTGGTCCACGGCGACTTGTCAGAATTCAATGTGCTTATGGCAGCAGACGGCCCGGTTATCATCGACCTCCCTCAAGCAGTCGATGCAGCAGGAAACAACAACGCCCCCACAATGCTCGCTCGCGATGTAGCGAACATCACTCGCTACTACGCACAATATGCCCCTGAACTGACGGAGACCCGCTACGCCGAAGAATTATGGGCATTACATGAAGCTGGTGCGCTGCATCCGGATATGAAACTCACGGGCATTTATCATCGCGACGAGAACGTTGCCGACGTAGATTCTGTGTTGCAGCAGATTGAGGAAGCCTTTCGCGAAGAAATGGAAAAGCGAGAACGCATGAGAGAAGATGATTAATTACCGGATGCAGGAATTTTCATCCCTTGATAGGGCTTTATAAGCCTTACGAGTCAATTTCATCGCGACGCACCCTTTGATGTATAGGCATCAATAGACATTATTGTAAGTATAAACCAACCCGAAACAAGCCGTTTTCAATCAACATCAGATCCATAGTGCCATAACTCAAAATTTGGTCACCTACACACAAAAATGGGAATAATAATCGCTGTATTATCGAAAATTCGCTAAGTTCTGGTCATTGGGCAGCCGATAGCACGTTACATGGACGCGCCTTGTGCTTATACCAACGAATGCCATCAAACGATTTCTTACATAAAATCATACGGGTGACACTGCAGCCTTTTATAAGGCTGCTGTTGCGGTACGGTATTGGCTACGGCGAATTTGCACAGGTGTGCAAAGAGGTATATGTGGAAGTGGCGGACACAGACTTCCGCATTGCCAATCGCAAGCAGACTGTTTCCAGAATCTCTGTGCTCACGGGCATCACACGCCGGGAAATCAAGCACATAAGAGAGATGATGCAAGACACGTCCCGGGAGTACTTCCCCTATAACCACGCCGCCCGCATATTGTCATCATGGACTCACGATCCCGAATTTCAAAATGATGATGGTAGCGCTGCCGCGTTGACTGCGACCACAGAAGGTGATGGCACGTTTAACAAGCTAGTCCACAAGTACGGTAATAACACCCCTTACCGTGCAATTCTTGATGAACTTGTCAGAGTGGGAGCCGTGTCAGTAAACGACGAAGGGGTAGCCCGGATGGTATCTACCGGCTATGTGCCAGGCAAGGACTCACAAGAGTTGCTAAGCGTCGCTCTGCAAAGCGTAGCAGACCATATCAGTACCATAGATTTTAACGACATACACAAACCGGATACATCCCGGCTGCAGTTAACCGTGAACTACGACAATGTGACCGATGACGGAGTAGAAGTCTTCCGTCAAGTTAGCCGTGAAAAAAGCAAAGAAATCCTTATGTTTCTCGATCGTTTTCTGGCCACCCAGGATCGAGACAGCAATCCGACCATTGACGGAAGCGGTCGCAACAGAACTGGGTTAGGCATTTTCTATTTCGAGAACAAGCATGATCCCGAATCAGACAGCTAAGCAAATTGTGTCAAATTTTATTTCCCGACTCTATCGCATAGTTGCCTGCTTCAGTCTGTTACTGCTCCTTAATGCATGTGGCGGTGGTCTGGGCGGAAGCGGCGATGGTGGCAACGATTCCAATTCTCTGATTCTGTTGCCAGATACCTTCGTGGCTCCCTATCAGTTCCGCCATGTTCCCCAGCGATTAATTGCCCGGTTTCCACCCAGCCTGGCGGCAGACAGCGCTGTGGAAAAACCGTCCGGACCTTCACCCTACGGTAAGCTCACCTCTACCATTGGTCACCTGATCGACACAAAGTTGGAGATTGGTCTTATTCAACTGCATATTGAAGCCAATTGGGAACAGATCATGGAGCATTGCACAACGACGGCAGAAGACGCTCCTTGCGATCTGCTTGACGCAGGTATATCGGCTCCTTATACAGAAGCAATGGCGTCGTGGGAATTTATCCTTCGTGCTGAAATTGCGCTGGAACAGTCCGGTGATATCAACACCCTGACTGACGATACGCGTGCCAGCATTGAGCAGCAGGTAACCGCCAGGATTGGCACGCCCGTCAGTATCGACAACGGCATATTTACCAGGAACTCATCGGGAAGCCATCGTTATGACATTGTGATAACCACCGATATCGGTTTCGACGAAACAATCTACACCTTGCGTTGGTCTGAGGACAAGGAACTGACTTTCATATCCCTGACAGAGATTGAACAGAATATTGTCGACTCTTTTCAGTCGTCGACGAACAATCAGCAATCAAGCAGCGGATTCACCAATGCGATCCTGATGACAACCTACGACAACGGTGCCAGGCAGGAACGGCAACTTAATATCAATCAACCAGTCAATTCCCATGATCTTCGCGTCGAATCACAGCTTACTGAGATTATCGGCCCAACCAAAACGGATTATTACTCAATCGGCAACGCTGGCACATTGGGAGGCTACATTAGCTCCGAGCAATCTTCTGAGGATGCAAGCGATATCAAGGTCTCGGACTTTCTTCGTGAATCGTTTACAGAAGATGCACAACTGGGGGCGCAGTCAATCTGTCGGGATAGTCAAAGCGTACAGCAGTGCGATGATGAAAACCGCTGGGAAGTGGTTACCAATCTGGATCCTGTGACCACGCAGTTTTTCCGCACGCCGCTGCAATTGAATGATGTGGAAAACCGCGTGAGACTATTTGACCTTAACATAGAGGGTATATCCTCCATTCCCGACACAATTTTACTGATTCGACGCGAGAACCTGACTATTTCACTCTCCGAAGAAGGAATCGTGATTACATTACCGGGCCTAGGCACCTTCGACTTCACCGATAACATGCTATCGCCTGAACCAGACTTTGATGCGGACAATCCGCAACAGTTAGGTGAGTACGCGGACAGCGTTTTATGCCGCATCAACACGGCGCTTGTCAATAACCAGACTGAATACAGACCCTTTTGCGCCGGTCCTATTGAGGACATCGAAAAAGCGTTGGTCATTGGTGAATCATTTCGCGAAGGTAAGCTCGTCATCGAATGGCAGGCTAATGCGATTGTCGAGGCTATGGAAAACTAGGTTGCCCACATACAGGCAACTCTCCGTTAGGATCAATCATTAGTACTTGCTATATGGCTATCGCTGTTTCTGAGAGAATACTATCCAAAGTACTCAGGAGCATATCGATATCATCTGCTTCGATGGTCAGAGGTGGACGTATCTTAAGCACGTTATTGTCCGGCCCCTCCAGGCCGGTAAGTATGCGCTTGTTGCGCAAGCGGTTCACAACATAGGCCGCCTGTGCAGTGGCGGGAGTACGAGCACGCCTGTCACTGACCAATTCTACGCCGATAAACAAACCGCAACCGCGTACATCGCCGATTAGGTCATGACGGTGTTGAAGATTAGCCAAGCCTTTGGTTAAGCGTAGCCCCATAAGCCTTGCGTTTTCCTGCAAGCTCTCTCGCTTAACAATATCAAGTACTGTTTTGCCGACGATACAAGATACTGTGGATCCACCAAATGTTGAGAAAAATTCGGGGCCCCGGGCAAACAACTCGGCGATATGCCTGGTTGTCACTACAACACCCAACGGGTGACCATTGCCGATCGGTTTTCCCAACACAACGATATCAGGTACCACTGCCTGCTGTTCAATACCATAGAAATAGTCTCCTAAACGACCAAACCCAGTTTGCACTTCATCCGCTATACACACACCGCCCGCCGCACGAATCTTCTGGTACACCAGCGGCAAATAACCAACTGGGGGGATGATCTGCCCACCAACGCTTGGAAAAGTCTCAGCAATGAATCCTGCCAGTTTTCCGCCTCTTGCTGTAATTCGCTGCAAAGCCTCATCCACTTGGGCAGCATAACAACTCGCCGTGTCACACTCGCCGCGTCTATAGCGGCCACGATAGTCATCGGGGCTATCAATCAGCTGTACCCATTCAGGCTGCCCGGTACCACCAGGTGCATTGAACTTGTAAGCTGAGATATCAACAGCTCCAGTCGTGTTTCCGTGGTAGCCATGATCAAGGGTAATGATGTCCTTACCACCGGTGGCGGCACGAGCAAGACGCAAGGCCAGCTCATTCGCTTCCGAGCCGGAATTAACGAAGTAACAAATTGCCAATGAATCCGGCATGGTAGCTATAAGCGCTTCAGCAAACGTTGATTGTGCAGGATGAAGATAACGCGTGTTTGTGTTCAGTCGACTAAGTTGATGAGATACCGCAGACTGTATGGCAGGATGGGCATGCCCGACATGCGGTACATTGTTATATGCATCAAGGTAAGCCCTGCCCCATTGGTCAAATAAATGATGTCGATAGCCTCTAAGCAGCAACAATGGTTTTCGATAACTGAGTTTTAGATTCTGGGCGAAATTCTCCTGACGCTCAACGCGTGTCTTTGACTCATCAACAGATTGATAGGCCGTTCTCTGGTCAGGCAGATTTAGTAGCGCTGCTGGATTGGGGCAAAGAGCACACCAAAGTGCCTTATCATCCGGGGAAGCTACACCGGGCCAGTCGAACCCTATTTCTTCAATACTCACTGCGAGTTGCAAATGCAAGTGTGGTGACCATCCGCCATTACACACTGGTGACCCAAGCCGTGCAATAAGTTGACCTGCCTCTATCGATTGCCCTATTGACAAGTGCTTGCAGCTCTCAGGATCAAGATGACCATAGAGCGTGTAGAAGCGATCCAGGTCATCAGTGATATGTTCAAGAATAACAAGGCCGCCATAGTCGAGGCGAGCGCTGCGATTTTCAACAGCGATTACAACACCTGACAAAGCAGCCAGAATATCAGTGTCGGCAGGAGAAAATACATCCACTCCCAAATGCACAGTACGACGATCACCTGCCTTACCCGATACAACCTGGAAGGCAGGTTCGGTGTAAACAAGACGAGGCTCAGCATAACCGCCCACCGAAAAGCCCTCTTCACCTAACGTCAACGCTTCAGCATTACTCATATGAAACGGGTTTTGCGGAATAGTCGCGGCATTCACCGACAAAGACAACACACGGGCATTGTTCAGAGAGACACCAAACATGGGATAAAATCGCCCTCGCTGTGCAGCCAGGTACTTAGCGATACGTTCCGCACCGGAAACAACGGAAAAACCACAGGCGAGACGAACTCTTTCCTTCAGCCAATGGCCACGATTACCTGATTCGAGGAATCGCCATGCGGATGCCTGTGATACAAGCAGGTACGGATCATCAGGGCGTTCCGCTGACAGCAAGGTCGAGGTTACGACACTAACGGCAAGGCGAAGACGCATCAAGGGAATCAAGAGTTCGACTTCCTCCTCACTGAGCGCCTGATGCTTTTGAAAACCACTAACAAGAGCAGTCAGAGCTTTTCCCGGCTCAGTGTGATCCAGTACCACGTACGCAGCAGCGATGGCAAGATCACAAATACGCGGCGCCGCGCACATGTCACCAAAATCGATAAGTCCGACAATTTCAACAGGACGTTGCAGCGCCTGTACAACCAGCACGTTGTTGTCATTGACATCGTTATGGATGGCAAGAAAAGGCAAACTCTCAAGCTGTACTTTTCGTCGCTTAAATTCTTCAAGGATGTCCAGTAGCAGAGCATCCCGTCCGTTTTCTTCAAACAGATGAACATGTTCGGCAATCCATTGCGCTTGCATCAGGTTCCATGTAAATGGGCGATGCAGTTGAGGATGCTCGAAATCCGTCAACGCTATTTGCAATAAACCAAGCTGTTCACCCAGCATCTGGTTAAGAGCCTCGTCGCGTGGACTAAACTGACTATATAGCGTGCCATCAATATATGACAACACCCACATCAATCTCTGGGTACCTTTTTCATCGGCGATTGATACGACACGCTGACCCGTTAGAGTTGGCACCACTTTCGATACCGGAACATGCATATTGCTCCTATGTACATGCTCCAGCGCTTGGCACTGCATATCAACAAATGCCGATTCACATCCCGGACGCATGAACTTGACGACATAACGCCGCCCTTGCTCCGTGACAGCCACAAGATTAAGATCAAACTCACCGTCCAGCAGCGTTAATGATGCCTCGATGTTCCAATGCGTTCTAAGCGCACGCTGAACGGCTGGTAGGTGACTACTCAAGATATTCGACGTTCTCCCTGATGAAGAATTGGTTCTACTATTGTTCAACCAAGAACAGACTTGGGGAAATAAAAGGATACCGTCCAGTTGGGCATATCGACAATTTCGCTGATACGCAAATCACCACACACACTGCACAGCATGTAAGCATCAACATCAGACATGTTGGTGCTGGCGCATATCCAATCGATCATGCCACTAACTGCATCACGCGCAGCAGCCATAAGGTCGGGGCCAATTCCGGTTGTAGCCTGATAACCTGCCGCATCCAGATGCCGTGTCACCGGACCGTCGGTTTCGAATCTCGGATAGGAAAAGCCCGCCCCCTTGATAAGATCAACTTTTATATCCACAACCATGGGGCTCTCAATAGCCGTCCCACAAATCTCACCATCTCCCTGCGCGGCATGTGTATCACCCAGGGAAAGCAGACCACCTGCGACTTCGACGGGCAAGTAAAGGGTTGTGCCAACAGCGTTGTCGCGAATATCGAGATTGCCACCAACGCGTCTAGGTGGAACAACTGAGTGCCGGCCAGTTTCTGCGAGTGCAAGCCCGACGGTGCCACAAAAGGGTTTCAGAGGGACACGCCCACCTGGTCCATATAAAGCTGGTGAAAGCGTATTGGCATCGTATTTCCATACGTGCAAACGACTGTCAGTAAACTGATCTGCCAACAGTCCAAAACCTGGAATGTTAGCGGTCCATCCCCAGCCCGACGGATCAAAGTGCAAGAAGCGTATTGATACTGCATCTCCTGGTTCTGCTCCCTCAATATAGATGGGGCCAGTTACAGGATTAACCTTGCCAAAATCCAGACTGTTGAGATCCTCAAGTGTTGAATCAGCGGATAACTGCCCGCCAGAAGAATCGATGGTTTCGATTTGCACTGTTTGTCCGGGGGAAACGCTTAGCACCGGCTCTATTGAGTTATCCCATCCTATATGATGTTGATGACTATGAATGGTATGGTTGCAATTCATCGCTCTTGCCTCTTTGTTTATGAGTCATTAGGGGCGTGTCCGGGCAAGTGTAATTCATGGCAGGCCCAGTCTGTCAAACGCGCTTGCGGCGTAACAAGTGTTCGATCTCCGTGTTTCCCATAATGCCACTGGAACGAAATGCCATGGTAACGACAATAACGACACCCAACATGATACCGGACAATCCCAGCAACTCCGGCAACTTGATGCCAAATATTTCGGGGCCGGTCTCCAGAAAACGGACACCTTCCAGACCAAAGGAAATAAGCATGGTACCTAGTACAGCGCCCGTAACAGTGCGCATACCACCAAGAATGAGCATGGCAACGGTTAGAAAAACGTGCGTAAAATAAAATGGCCGGGCACTAATAGTGCCTAGAAAATACGCATAACTGATTCCGGCAACCGCAAGGAACACCGAGCCCAGAACCCAGGCAATCAGCCTGACACGATACACATTGACGCCCATTGATCTGGCACCCACTTCGTCATCAGCACTGGCACGTAGTTGAATACCCCAACGAGATTCACGAAAGCCCCGGGCGATAAATACAGCGATAACCGTGATGATGAGGATACTATTGATATCAAAAACCTGAGGGATTCCGAAAAAAGCCTGCTTGCCTTTGAATATGTCAGTGCGGTGCAGAAAAATTGAATGAACGATGACCAGCAAGGCGAGCGATACGATCGTTGCTCCTATGCCACTAAGCCGCGTAATAATCAAACCCACAAGCCAGGCAAGCAGTGCCGTTATAGCGATAGCGATGAGTGCTGATGTCCACGGATCCAGAGCAAACGCGTTAAGCCCCCAAGGCGCACTGGGTAGGGATATGGCTTTAACCTTGACAGGCGTTACACAAATAGCGGCCGCATAGGCACCGATCCCCATAAATGCACTATGCGATAAATTAGTGATATTGGCATTTCCCATGAACACCTGAAGCCCCAACACAACGAGAAGATTGACATAGGCTGCGTATACAATGCGAAGCTGATAGCGTTGACCAAAATACACCACGAGCAAACCGATACACACGAGCAATATTGATAATAACAATGACCCGAGCAGACCACTCCGCTGGTCGCGACTGATCCACGACAGCGAGCTCACAATTTATCTCCTTTTTCAACGGCTGGTGACAAGATGCCATCCGGCCTCCAGACAAGAATCAGCGCAACGATGCCAAAGACAAACGCCTCTTTCATGCCCCCATAACTCTGTGGCAACAAAACCAGCATACCGACCTCAATAGCACCCAGCAAAAATCCCCCCAGAACTGCACCAGGAAGACTGCCAAAACCTCCCAGCACACAGGCAACAAAGGCTTTTAACACTGGATTAAACCCAAAACTTGGATCGACACTGCCACGCCTTGCCATGATAAAAACACACGCAAGCCCGGCCAGCAAGCCAGACACGGCGAACGCTACCGCAACCACACGGTTGGCACGAATACCCATCAACCTCACCATTTCAAAATCCAGGGACGCCGCTCGCATAGCAATCCCGAACGAGCTTTTCTTTAAAAAAACGACAAGCAGGCAAATGGCCACGACAGTGGTTACCGTTTCAAAGACCTGCAGGGTCGAAATCTGTATTCCACCGATATCGATAGGCCAGTTGAGGAAATACAGATTAGTGATAGCAATAGGACGTGGAGAGACAAACAGCAAAAAAAGATTCTGCAAAATCATACTGACACCAAAGGCTGTTAAAAGCCCCGTGGATGCATCCGCATAACGAACGGGTCGGAAAGCGATACGCTCAAGTAAAACCGACGCCAGTACCGCCACCAGTAAAGCACCAATGATGACCACAAAGGGATTACCGGTTAGCAGTGATGTGATGGCAAACATACTGTAACCGCCAGCTGCAATAATTTCACCGTGGGCGAAATTCACCAGCCCCATAATAGAAAATACTATGGCAAGCCCAAGTGCCAGCAACGCGTATTCAGCACCAAAGCTCAATGCATTCAACACTTGCTGTATGGCGTAGTCCATGGTTAAACCTTGTCCGAAGCACTCATGTCGAAACCCATTACCTGACAAAAATACGGAGGCGGCAGTAATAACCGTGACATACCATTAGCATCCGTGCTCGACACCGGTCAGGGTTGACATCAGTGCTTCGTGTTTGCCAAGTGTGTGCCTGTCTCCTTCGTTGATCAGGTTGCCACTGTTCAGCATATAACCATAATCCGCCAGCTTCAGCGCATCCCGAACATTTTGTTCCACCAGCAATATTGTCATGCCCTGACGTTTGAGCTCCGCTATCAGTGCAAAAATCTGTTTGCAGATCAGCGGGGCAAGACCGAGGCTAGGCTCGTCAAGCAACAGTATGCGTGGATTACTCATTAGCGCCCTGGCAATTGTCAGCATTTGCTGCTCGCCTCCAGACAAGGTACCCGCTGCCTGGTTACTGCGTTCATGCAGAACCGGAAAAGTGGCAAACCAGTAGTCCATATCACGGCGCACACCGCCACCGTCCTTACGAGTTGCCGCGCCAATCAACAGGTTTTCACGGACACTCAGATTACTGAATATTCGTCGCCCCTCAGGAGCCAATGCTATGCCAAGTCGCTGTCGCTCCTCAACGGACAGACCTTCCAGAATTTGCCCGTTAAAGGCTATATGACCACGGCTACTGGCAACACCCGCAATCGCTGACAGAGTGGAAGTTTTGCCCGCACCGTTAGGGCCGAGCAAAACCACACACTGACCTTCTGGAACCGTCATACTCAGCCCATGTACGGCCTCTATAGGACCGTGGTAGACACGAATGTTCCGAATATCAAGCATCGTTGGTCATTACAGGTCCGGAATTCAACCGATGCGAAATACCGACTAGTTCCAATCCATGGGTACACCCTCCGGCACCTCATTAGACAACAGCACGCGTTTGCCATTCTCGAAACCAATCACAGGTACCGTACGCTGTGCGTAGGATTGGTTATCTTTGAATGAGACGGTGTCGACCGTCCTGGCGGGAATACTATCCGCCGCACGCATGGCTTCGCGTACTGCTACCGGGTCAGTACTTCCTGCCTGCTCGACACCATGAGCTATTGCCATGACGATGTCCGAACCCAGTGCAGGAAAGAGCCCTGCAACCTCTACATCGATAGCGTCACACTCTGCAATGAACGCCGCCATGGCACTATCCGCATGCGAGGGTGCCAATGTTGCGAACACCACTTTATCGAGAATTGAAGGATCCGCTTCGCCAATAGCATCCAATGAGGGGTCATCAAGACCATCCGAGCCTATGACCCACGAATCGATACCGGCGGTGCGCATCTGCCGAATCAGCACTCCCACATCCGGCATGACAGATGAGATGTATACGGCATCTGGCTGCGGATCTAGTTTTTTTAACTCAGCAATTTGCGGTGACCAGTCCGAGGTACCGAAACTGAAGTTAAGTGACGATAATACCTTACCACCACCAGCCTCTATAACATCACCAAACCAGACGGGAGTTCTTGCTGACCAGGACCCACCTTCATCCGAGGTAAACAGCACAACCGTCTGGACGCCATTTTCGAGCGCAAAATTAGCACCGGCTGTAGAGGTGAATGGATCCGGAGACACATTAGTAATAAAATTATCAACGATTCCAGCATGCATCTCCACTTGCGTACTCTGTGCCTGAATGACAGTTGCACCGTAACTTGAAGCAAGCTGAGCGACTGGAATCATGGTGTCAGAGAAAGGGATAGTTGAAATTGTTATCGCACCCTCTTCAAGAAATTTCTCAGAGATCGAAATAGCAGCTTGAGAATCTGAACCAACATCCTGCACCATGACTTCGAACATCTTACCGTCAACACCACCCGCTTTATTAATCATTTCGGCCATGCAACGCGCTCCTTGCACAGAAGTATACGGAGCATATTCACCCGTTAATGGCACCGCGAAACCTATCTTGATAGTATCAGCCGCCATGGTCGAACCTGCAGTCATTACGCTGGTCAGCAATCCAGCCAAAACACCCGTGGTCGCCTTATGAATGGTTATCATCGTCATGGTAGTTCCCCGTATTCATGAATTTTTCCTCACCTTATGGCTCGGCTCTCTGGTTAAATCGTGTATGCACCTTGTATTGCTATAGAAATTACTCTCTAAAAAAACTGCTTACGAACTGCCTTTGTCAATTTTCTTTATTCCTGTTCACCCAGATAGGCTGCAATAACCGCCGGGTCTCCGGATACCTCTGAAGGCGTCCCGGTAATCAGCACCCGTCCCATATTCATAACTGTAATCCGGTCACAAACGCTCATGATGAAACGTAAATCATGATCGATGATGAGCATTGCGCAGGTATGGTTGTCTTTCACCCACTGTAAACCATCTATCAATTGCTCTGTTTCTTCCTGATTCATTCCTGCTGCCGGCTCATCGAGCATCAATACTATGGGCCCCAGAGCAAGCGCTCTGACAATTTCAAGTCGACGCATATGTCCATAAGACAGTTCGCTGGCGTATAAGTATCGCTTATCTATCAGATCAAATTGCGACATGGCCTCCTCTATTCGGTCACTACCTTTGTGCGAAAAGTGCCCAGAGACAGTACTTGCCGCTACCTCGATATTTTGTTGAACTGTCAGGTTTGGATAGATACGTAAATTCTGGAAGGTTCTTGCAATACCACGCTGTGCACGTTTATGCGCCTGTGAATTACCGATGTCGTCACCATTAAGGGCGATACGGCCATTACTGTGCACCAACAAACCGGATATCAAATTGATCAACGTGGTTTTACCAGCCCCGTTAGGACCAATTAGCCCATGTACGCTGTCAGAAGCCACTTGCAAATTAACACCATCAACCGCCTGGACACCACCAAATCGTTTGCAAACACCGGTTAATTCCAGAGCGTTGTTCACCATTAATAGATATGCCCGTAGAAAGCACATTGCTCGACTGGCTTCATGTCGTTCACATGAGCGAGCTCCTCCTGTTTTAACGCCAGATAGACCTGCTGAAACTCCTTTCCGAACCAGGCCTGAATTACGTCACTGCTTTCGAAACAAGCTAACGCTTCTGACAAACTTTGCGGCAAGCGAGAGAGCCCCCGACTCTCGAGTACGCTGTCTTCCAGTAATGAAAGGTCATCAACAGTAACGCACGGAGCAGCAAGCTTTTCTTCTATACCCTGCGCACCGGCATGAATCAGCGCTGCCAGTACCAGATGAGGAGACGCGGCCGCATCCGCTGCACGATATTCGACATTGAACCGACTGGCGCGTTGATCATCGCTGTCTCCTGTAACCGGGCAAATACGCAATGATGCCTCACGATCCTGGGCACCTAGATTGTTGTAGGCAGCACTCCATCGATGCGGCGTCAAGCGCTGGTATGAAATGGGCAGAGGTGCAGTCAAACATAAAAACTCTGGTAAATACTTTAGAATCCCTGCAACGAAAGAGCCCGCCACATCGCTCAGATTGTACGGACTACGAGAATCATACATCACGGGCATACCCGTCAAATCTTTCAAGCTGAAATGCACATGTACACCATTACCGACCCCCTCAAGTGATCGTAGTGGAGTAAAGCTCACCGTTCTGTCAAATCTTAGAGCGGTTGCACGCACAAGCTCGCGAAGCATCACAGCCTGATCAGCTGCGCGCACACCGGTTGAAGCACCAACAGGCACTTCAAACTGATCTGCACCGTACTCTTTGATGAAGGATTCCGGCTTGAGTCCTGCGACACGCAAAGCTGCAATCAGCGTCTCACCAAAGCCAGCTGCCTCACGATGCCCTTTCATTGAAAACGAAGGGGTATTCATGATGGAACTTTCAACCGGCTGGAACTGAAACTCATGCTCGAAGCTGGCAACCAGCTCAAGCGAGGTCAGACGCCTTAACCGTTCAATAGCACGAGCCAATTGGGCTCTGGAGCAACAGGCAAAGGCGCTACCATTGAGATGCTGTATATCACCTATGACAAACCGCTCCGCAGCAGACCCATCTTCATAGTCCACTGCCACAAGCGTGCTGATATCAGGCGCGATGAACAGATCACCAAGGGAACCATAAGGCGAGTCCCCGATACCATCGAAACAGGTGATTAGCGCATTGGTAGGGACCCAGCCTACACCGCGAAAATGAGCCTCCTGCAGCCGCGCGAGCGGCACAGACTTACCACGGAAGAGGCCCGTAAGATCTGAAGTTCCTACAAATACTATCGATTCTTTTATCACATGAACAATTGACATTGTAACAGGGCATACCAGAACCTCAACTTATCAGAAAAACGACGAAGCAACAATTTGATTGATTTTTCGCCAGTGCCGCAGCACACTGCTATTGCCTTTAAATATCTGTTTATACGATAAATGTGAGTACTTCCAAGGACTATCGACTTCTCGAACCGACAGATTGCTCACCCGTAGCATGGGTCAATCCGCAATCCAACTCTCCAGTGGCCCTGATCTGTGAGCATGCGGGCAACTCGGTACCAGTTTCACTAAACAACCTCGGCCTCTCGGCCGTACAAATGCAAGAACATATAGCCGTTGATATCGGTGCTGAGGCGACGGCACGCAGAATCGCTGAAATGCTGGAAATACCACTACTCTTACAGCGCTACAGTCGATTGCTCATTGATTGCAACAGGCCCACAAGCGCTCCGGATTCTATTCCCGAGATCAGTCACGGCACTCATGTACCCGCAAACAAGGATTTGAACGAACGACAGCGAAACGCACGCATCAATGAAGTCTTTGTACCGTACGACAACGCGCTTGTTGATTTACTAACGACTCCCGGGCGAATGTTTGCATTCTCTATACACAGTTTCACCCCAACCCTGGACAAACAGGAACGCCCATGGGACATAGGTTTTCTTTACAGAAATGATACGCAGACATCGAAGCAATTACAACGCTATATTAGTCATCACTTTTCTGAACTGAATATCGGACTTAATATGCCTTATCAGATTGAAGATGAGTCTGATTGGTTTGTTCCCCGTCATGCGGAGCGTCTTAAACTACACCACAGCCTCATTGAGATAAGAAACGATCACATCAACACAGCTGCCGGACAAAAGCGTATAGCAAGCATTCTTGCTGCAGCAATCCGACATGTCAGTTCGACATTGTTTTACTGACCGCGTAATACTTAAAACTTGCTGAGTACAGCCATTAGTCAACCAAAAGAAGCTGCCAACGCAAACTAGCGCTTACTTCAACTCACTACAAAGAAATGCTAGAACAATGATACTTACCAGAGAGATCCCGCTGCAGCTGAACGAAGCCGCAATGTTGTTCATTGATGTACAGAATTTCAGCGCACACCGTCAGGGGGCTGAATTCAAGCACCTTGACCCTGCTACATTTGAAGAAAAATATGGATGGTATTTCAATGAATTGGAAAATCGAGTAATCCCAAATATGCAGTCCTTGCTTCATGCTTGTCGAAAAGCCAGCATAGAGGTGTTACATACAACGATTGAAAGCTTAACCCTTGATGGCAGAGATCGAAGCCTGGATTACAAAATCACTGGATTCAACATACCGAAGGGCTCATGGGATGGGAAGGTTATCAATGAACTTGCTCCACTGGACGATGAAATATGGCTACCAAAAGGATCATCATCCGTTTTTATATCCACTCATATTGACTACCTGCTGCGCAACCTGGGAATAAAACAAATCGTTATTAGCGGATTGATTACTGATCAATGTGTCGAAAGTGCCATTCGAGACGCTTGTGATCTTGGCTATCTGGTAACTCAAGTTACAGACGCATGCCTTACCTACTCAAAAATACGTCATGATCATTCGATAAAGACTATCAAAGGATACTGCCGACAAGTGAACACAATGGAATTGATAAGTGAAATTTCCAAGCAGAGTAATGTGATTTAATCAGCAGTCTGATTGTTCAACCGACCTCGATTCTATTCAACTGGCATGAGCAACTTCAACAAATCGCTTGTTTTTCTTCGAAATGCCAGCGCACTTGATCAATACAAAATAAACCAATGCTAAAAATATAATAGTCCCTACAGGTCGCACACCAGACTGCACCAAAACCATACATAGCGATGCAATGATAAATGCCGTAAATATGTTCATCTTGTTATCAACCAGAGCGCATCTTTCAAATAACATTTGACGAATAATGCCCCCTCCAATCCCCGTTAGCACCCCGAGCGACAAGACAAAAACCGGATTGCAATCTGACTCAAGTGCCGCCAGTACACCAACCGTAATAAAAACTGTGACACTCAGAGAATGTAGCATTAGGCAAAACATCTTTGACAGCCGGGGCAGTTTTCGCTGTGAAACAGCAAGTACGATTGCTCCCAGGATTGCAAGCGGGTAACCCGGATTCTCCACCCAAAACAGTGTATCGCTGTGCAATAGTGCTTCTCGTACGGTACCCCCACCGGTTGCGGTTAAAACAGCTGAGAGAAAAACCCCAAAACCATTCAACCGTTTATCAAGCGCAATTGACGCGCCAGAACTTGCAAAGCATATTGTTGCCAGTAAATCCAGAGTCAATAACACATCGGCGAATTCCAGTTATAAACCAGTGGGGTGTTGGATAAAAACCTTACGCTTAGATCTGTGTATGACAAATAGCCCAAACAGGTAGAAGCACCCGGTAATTTGACCCTTTACGATTAGTTAAAACTTGTTTAAGAAAATGAACTCAACTACCAATGAGTGACATTAGTCTTCTCTAATTACCTGAGAGTAGTTGCCTGACAACGATCTCGAGTATTCATACTCATGAAAACAGGGAACTTGGTGAATACTTCAATGGAAAACATACTTCGACTCCACCCCACTTGTTGTTTGCGCTGGATTGAGTGGAAAACGGGTATCTACTAGCCTTTTGACTAATGGTTGGCCTGATGTCTATCGTGGTAAATTCAAGGCACTGAGCAAAGGAGATCACGCAATGAAAAGTGCCAGAAAGATGTGTTTTGACAAAATTTTACCTGGCGATCTAAGACGGGTTCACAGGGTTCGCTCAATGCGCGATGGCAGGTCAAGAGCGGTATCACTGATAGGTAAACAGTGGGTCAATGGCACAACCATTACCATTAGATTTCTGGATGGCACAGACGATCAGAAATCGATGGTTCGGGAATTTGCCCCACAGTGGACAGAGCACGCCAACCTGGTGTTTAAATTCACTGACGATCCAACGGCGGTAGTGCGCATTACCTTCGATGAAAATGACGGCGCCTGGTCTTATGTAGGAACTGACAATTTGAACATTCCACTTCACGCAGCGACCATGAATCTGGGCTGGCAAGATGAAGGAGTCATTCTGCACGAATTTGGTCATATGATAGGACTCAGCCATGAACACCAAAATCCAGACGGCGGCATTCAATGGAATGAATCAAAAGTCATCTCTGACCTGGCAGGAGCGCCAAATTTCTGGAGCGAGGATCAAGTACGACACAATGTATTAAACAAGTACTCAGCGGACCAGGTGCACGGAACAGAATTCGACCCGAAATCCGTCATGCTGTACGCCTTTCCAGCTGAGTGGACGACTAATGGCGTCAGTACAAGTGCTAATGAAAAAATATCAGATCTGGACAAGGCCTTCGTAAAGGCTGAAAAAATGTACCCACCCGATGGTCCCAGCCTCGATATCACCGAGTTACCGGTTATCGAATCACACAAGGGATCTATCAGCTCACCCGGCGAGATCGATATTTACAAGTTCACTGTCACAACTCCGGCTACCCATACCGTGCAAACACTCGGTGCGCTGGATGCCTATATGACGGTGTTGGGACCTGACGATCCGACACGAAAAATTGCGGAGAACGATGATGGTGGAGCTGGACAAAACGCACTGATACAAGCAAACCTGGCGGTAGGTGACTACTATGTCCAGTTACGACACTTCAACGAAAATAGTGAGGGCGATTATAGAGTCATGGTATCGCGCTGAGTATTCGGGCGACAAACCCTGCGGTTGGCCTATGGTATGTAGTTACTAGAAATACGAACATGACGACCTGAGCGTACAATCCGGGAATATGCAGCTGCAGTCATTCGTGCTAAATTGGTTCGCACATGAATACAGACGATACATTCTGGCTTTACGATTTGAAGGTTGAGGTTCTTGGTTCCGAGAAACCCATGATCTGCGACCACCAACCTGGCCAGTATTTTCTTATGCAAGGAGAAAATCTGGTGTTCGGTCCGCACGGAAAGTTTCCATTGTACCCGCTGGCGGCACTTCTCCCCCTGCTCCCGGCCAGGCAGAGAGAGACCAGTGAGCACGACTGGATGACAACAGACACCGAAATAGCCTGCCCTGATCCACATTGTGGTGGCAGGTTCCTGATAACCCGCACTGGAAAACGCGCCTTTACTCACGCCCAGACCACGGGACTGCCAGAATTTCGTGGAACGGCGCATTGGGACAACCCAGAAGAATAATCGGACTCCCATCAATACATGCCTCCACTTCGTACCGAACTAAGACCCGGCTATTCCATCAGCCGAATTATCAAGGGCGGTTGGCAGCTAGCCGGGGGGCACGGTACGTTTGATCGAAGACAGGCTATCGCCGACATGGTGACCTTTGTCGATAACGGAATAACCACGTTCGATTGCGCTGATATTTATACTGGTGTGGAATCGATGATTGGTGACGCGATAGGCGAACTGAAGAAACGCCAGGCATTTGATACCGACAAACATATACAAGTGCATACCAAACTTGTTCCTGACCTGAACAAGCTCACGACTATAACGCACGATGAACTTGAAACGATTATCGACAGATCGCTTAAACGTCTGAAGCTGGAACGCTTGCACCTGGTGCAATTTTATTGGTGGGATCTCACTCTGGGCAGTCCACTGGAGAGCCTGGAAGTTCTCAAACAACTGCAAAAAAAAGGCAAGATTCGCTACCTGGGCTGTACCAACTGGGACCAATATGCCATGCAGGGTTTTGTTGATCAGGGGTTCGATATGGTGTCTGCGCAAGTGCAGTATTCGCTTCTGGATCATCGCCCGAAAGGCGAATTTAGCGAATGGTGCAACAAGAACAAACTGCAGATTTTATGCTATGGCGTACTCGCGGGAGGGTTTCTGACCAACGCCTGGTTAGGCAAGGCAAATCCCGGATTCGACTTCGAGAACCGTTCTCTCATCAAATACCGATTAATCATCGAAGACGTAGGCGGCTGGGACCTCTTTCAACAGTTACTACACGTATTAGAAGCAATCGCGCAGGAATATGGTGTTTCGTTGTCAGCAGTGGCTACGAGATACATGCTTGATAGGTCAGATGTTGCGGCTGTCATAATTGGTGCGAAAACAGCATCACATATAAAAGAAACTCTATCAGCGGTGTCCCTGGTGCTTTCTGATGCGGACATTCATGCTATCGAAACGGTGCTTTCGTGTCGAACAGACCTGCCCGGGTCCGTCTACGCACTTGAACGCGACAGGGACGGTCCCCACGGCCGCATCATGAAATACAATCTAAACAGTTGATGCGCGCAACATCTACTCATCTTGGAGTTGAATCACTCAGCAAAAGTTTTGGGCCACTAACAGCGGTCGACAAAGTGTCACTGAACATTCAACGAGGATCAATAACAGGTTTGATCGGCCCCAACGGCGCCGGCAAATCCACTCTTTTTGACATGCTAGCCGGCGAAACCACAAGCGACAGTGGAACAATTTCGTTTAATGGATATTCAACTCATGGTCGTTCAGCCGATCAGGCCTTTCAGCAAGGATTAGCCAGAACCTTTCAGGTGCCACAACCCTTCCCTGAGATGACAGTGCTCGACAATCTCATGCTGGCGGCACCTGGCCAACTGGGTGAAACTGTCTGGGCATCCCTGCTCAGACCTTCAGCCATAAGGCGACAGGAGGAGGTACATCTTGAACGGGCATATGAAGTACTCAAATTCACAACACTATCCAAGGTGTCCGGACTCGCTGCTAAAAACCTCTCTGGCGGACAACAGAAATTACTGGAATTAGCCCGAGTATTAATGGGCAAACCCGAGTTGATTTTGCTGGACGAACCAGCGGCGGGAGTTAACCCCGGACTCACTGCATTGCTACTGGAAAAAATCCACACATTGAATGAGGAAGGAATTACTTTCCTCATCATCGAACACGATATGGATCTCGTGATGCAACACTGCAACCCGATTATAGCGATGGCTAATGGCCGGATCATATTCGAAGGCACAGCGTCTCAAGCGCTGAAGTGCGAGGAGTTACTGGACAGTTATCTAGGCGACACGAGTCGCGTAGAGCCATGAACAGATCTACGTTGTTCGTGGACTCTGTCAGTGCCGGGTATGTCCGGGGTATGCCAATTATCCGTGACGTCAGCATTATTGTTAATCCAGAGGAAATAGTTTGTATCGTAGGACCCAACGGTGCAGGAAAATCCACACTATTAAAATCCATTATCGGACTGCTTACCATAGAGCATGGCAGTATTAGCTTGGGTAACTCGATAATTTCTGGAATTCGTCCGGACACCCTCTCACAAAAAGGGGTCGCTTTTGTGCCACAGCTTGACAACATTTTTCGCACTATGAGTGTTGAACAAAACCTGGCGCTTGCGGCGAGACGTTGTCGGGCTAATAAAAAGCAACGTATGCAAGACATAGCCTGTCTCTTTCCTGTGTTAGAAGACAAGTTCATGGCAAAAGCCGGTTCTCTGTCTGGCGGGCAACGCCAATTGCTGGCAATCGGTATGGCACTCATTGCCGAACCAACGCTATTGCTTTTGGACGAACCCAGTGCAGGACTCTCGCCCAAGGCAGCCTCGGAGGTTCTCGGCATGTTACAAGGCATTGCAGACAGTGGCGTCGCTGTACTGATGGTAGAACAAAATGTAAAAGCCGCGCTTCGAATCTCGGATCGTGCCTATGTGCTGGCTGAGGGGCAAAACCAGTACGAGTCAGATGCCAAGTCCCTGTTGAATGACCCGGTATTAGGCGAAATCTACCTGGGCGCAAGACGCAAGGAGTCACATGCTGCAGACGCTGTTTGACGGTATCCTGGTGGGTTCGATTCTGTCCTTGGGCGCTATTGGTCTAACGTTGATCATGCATATCTTGCGCTTCGCCAACTTCTCACACGCTGAACTAATATCGCTAGGAGCCTATTTCACGTTAACTCTGGACAAAACCGTGACAGCATTGTCGTCGGTTTTAACAACCAAACTGCCTGCTTTGAGCGTCAGTGCCTCGCTGGTGATTTCCATGGCCATGGCTTTGTTAATTACCGGCATCGTTGCCGCCATTATCGACGTATTGATATTTAAACGACTACGAGAGAATGCAGGACCTTTGACCATGGTGTTCGCCTCTTTCGGTATCGGGTTGATAGTACGCAACGTTATAGGTCTGGTATACGGATTAAAATCCACCCACTACAACAATGATATTGCATTTGCAATGATGATCAGCGCTGACCCGCTTCTGCTGGTCAAAGCAGATCAACTGTTTATTCTTGCAATAACAATGGTTGTCATGGTCGCTCTGCATTTGTTTATTACAAGAACATCTATAGGCTATGCTCTGTTGGCGGTCTCCGAAAATCCCGTGCTTGCGCAAGTTAACGGTATCAATCTTGCGGCCATGGTGAGACTGGCATGGCTCCTGGGTGGAGCCCTTGCTGCCATTGCTGGCGTATGCTACGCGCTCGATAACCAGTTAAGCCCGGTTATGGGCAGAGACCTGGTTTTATCACTCTTTGCCGCCGCAATTGTCGGCGGTATAGGAAGTATCTATGGCGCAGCCCTGGGTGGACTGATTGTCGGAATGACTTCCAGTATTGCATTGTTATTCCTGCCAACAGGCTACAAACCTGCCATTCCTTTTCTGATCATTCTTATTGCCTTGTACATGAGACCTAACGGCTTGTTTGGTGAAGAACGATGATTGGCATTATTTCCTATCTCGCCTTCTTTCTTACGATAGCCTCGATACTCGCAATTGCAGTTCTTGGCCTGAATCTGCAATGGGGCTTTACCGGGCTGTTTAATGGCGGCATCGTCGCATTTTTCGGTGCTGGTGCCTATGGTATGGTTTTGCTGGGTGGACCGGAACGTATCGCTGGATTGGGTGGGTTCGGATTACCCTACCCTATTGCATTGATCGGCGGCGTCGCACTGGCGGGTATTCTCGCTCTATTCGTTGGACTTGCAACCACGCGATTACGTCATGACTATCTCGCCATTGCCACTTTCGGCGTTGCCATCGCTCTTGAATCAGTGGTTCGTAACGCTGAATATCTAACCGGCGGTGCCAAGGGACTCCGTGGTTTCGAACGACCCTTCGAAAAAATAATAGACAATCCGCTCTTGTACAACCTGCTATTTCTAGCGGTCGTGGTCGTTTGCCTGGTCGCTTTATATCTCTTCCTGGAAAATCTTGTGCGCTCCCCGTTTGGCAGACTGTTGCGTGCTGTCAGAGAAAATGAGCGTGCAGCTCGCTCTCTGGGAAAATCACCACCAACGGTGCGTCTCACCTCCTTTGTTCTTGGATCAATGATTATGGGACTCTCGGGCGGCTTGTATGCAACCTTCTATGCGTTTATCAGTCCGCAGGATCTTGCCCCGATACTCACATTTCAGATATGGGCCATGCTCATCGTGGGAGGCAGCGGCAACAATGCAGGAGCAATTTTAGGTACGCTGGTGGTATGGGGAAGCTGGGTCGGAAGCGGCTGGATACTCACCGCGCTCGCTCCCCAGCAGTGGCAAATTTATACAGGGTCTCTACAGTACATTTTGATCGGCTGTATTATCGTGATGACTTTATTAGCACGGCCGCGAGGTTTGCTACCCGAAAAACTGACACAAATGCAGTACAACTATCCACAACAAACGATGCCTGGGAGGCAAGATGCAACACAGTAAATCAATGTTATCCAGAGGAAGTGCGGTGCTTACAATCGCGCTGGGATTACTCGTAACCAGCATGATGCCCGTCACATTCAGCCACGCTGCCGATTGCACCACCAAGATAGGTGCGGTACTGCCCACGTCAGTAGACTGGGGGCGCCCTATTGCTGAAACTGCGCAATTTGCAGTTGATCTTTTTAATGAGTCCGGTGGTGTGAAAGGCTGTGATATTGAAATGGTATTACGCGACACCCAGGTCGATCCTAAAATTGGAGTTGATGCTGCCAAAGCACTCGTTGATCTGGATAAAGTTCCCGTTTTACTAGGCGCGGTATCAAGTGGTGTGTCCATGCCCATTCTCACATCGGTGACAGTGCCATCGGGTGTCATGCAGATGTCGTGTTGCTCATCGTCAACAGCTTTCACAGACATCGCTGCTGAGGGTAAGACCAACGGATTATGGTTTCGTACGTTTGCTACCACACGCAATCAAGCAGCCGTTGCGGCCAAACTGATACAGGAACGCGGCTACAAGAGTATTGGAATTTTCTACAAGAACGATGACTGGGGTCAGGATATCGGAAAACTGGTTGCCGCTGATCTTGAATCACTGGGTATAGAAGTGACAACATCGGCGGCAATCAATGACGCACAACCCTCATACCGTGCTGAAGTCACCGAAGTACTAAAAACCAAGCCCGAAGCTGTGTACATGGCCATTTACCCGACCGAAGGTATCTCAGTGGTTCGTGAATGGATATCACTGGGTGGAACCCAGAAAATGGTAGTGGCCAATGCACTGAAATCTGATGAATTTCGCGATGGTGTTGGCATGCAATATTTGACCGATGTCGTAGGGCATGATTCCGCTCCACCAAGAACCGATTCTGCTGATACATTTGTAGAAATGTATAAAGCCAAATTCGATTCCGAGCCGAACGGGCCCGGGCTACCAAACAGTTTTGATGGCGTCATGATCTCCCTGCTCGCTATGGAAGCGGCACAGGAACTGAACGGTGCATCCATTGCTGCGGAAGTAGCAACTGTAACAGACCCTGAAGGAACACCGATTTTCCCCAGTATCGACAGCTTGAAAGAAGCACGTAAGCTGTTAGGTGCAGGCCAGACAATCTCATATCAAGGGGCTACCGGTGCAGTCGTCTTCGATGAGAATGGAGACGTATCAGCACCCGCGGTTGCATGGAAATTCAGTGACACAGGAACCGAAGAGGTATCGTACTATCCTCTGGCAGAGGTTGATGCTTTCATAGCAACCTTGAGCCAGTGAGCCGACGTTAGAACTCCAGGTTCTATCACGTTATCTGGATAGCCCGATGACTCGGGCTATCGATTTGCACTATCCATGCACGGCCGCAAACCGGCAATGATTGACTGACTGAGAATGCACAAGCCACCACTGACCAAAGCTTTGAAATCTCTGGGCTTGCAGGATAATCCAATTGTCACTGGCCTCTGGCAAGTGGCTGATCTAGAGCGTAATGGTGTCCCAATGGATCGCAATGCGGCAGCCAACGAACTCATTGATTATGCCAGCGATGGATTCTCATGTTTCGACATGGCTGATCACTACGGTAGTGCAGAGCTTATAGCAGGTGCAGCACGTTCGAAACTGATTGAAAAAAACAATAATCAAAAGCTGCCTTCACTATTTACCAAATGGTGTCCTCAACCACACGAATGCACCAATGACGCAGTGCGCCGCGGCGTCTTGGAGCGAAGAGAACGCCTGGGCGTGGATTGTATTGATCTGCTGCAACTTCACTGGTGGAGTTTTGATCATCCAGGTTACATCGATGTCATGGATACACTGATGACCTTGAAAGAGGAAGGCTGGATTCGCCATATCGGTGTAACCAACTTCGACACCGATCACCTTCAGGTGCTTCTCAGTTGTGGACATGAGATTGCCACCAATCAAGTCTGTTTATCCGTACTTGATCCGCGCGCCTTGGGAGACATGACAGAACTTTGCCAACAGAGCAACGTAAGACTACTCGCGTATGGTTCGCTGGCTGGCGGTTTTTTAAGTGATCGATGGCTGAACGCACCAGAGCCTGCGGCGGTATCCGACTGGAGCAAGATGAAGTACCAACGATTTATCCAGGCCATCGGCGGCTGGTCCGTTTTCCAATCCATGCTAAACACACTTCATGAAATTGCTGTCAGACATAGCGTATCAATTTCCAATGTCGCGACGCGTTGGGTTCTGGATCAATCTGCTGTCGCAGGCGTGATCGTCGGTGCGCGGCTTACTGAACGTCAGCACCGTGAAAACAACAAAATCCCGTTGACGTTTCAGCTAAGTTCCGAAGACCATGATCAGATAAATCAATGTAGTCAGCAATTGAGTACTATTGCCGGAGACTGTGGAACCGAATATCGGCGACCACCTTTCCTAACTGCGTCAGGCGATCTAAGCGATCATCTGGACACTCTGCCACCCGTATTTGAAAAGGTCGCAGTACCCGGAAAGGCTTTGCGTTTTCGTATTAGCAGTGGCAGCGAATACGAGCCTGTTTGCGGATACAGTCGCGCTGTGCGTGATGGTAATCGCGTCATGGTAAGTGGCACAACTGCCACGCATGGGGCTGATCGCATCATCGGTAAAGACGACTTGCAAGCGCAGACGGTATATATCCTTGATAAGATTTCTGCAAGCCTTGCCGCGCTTGGCGCTTCACTCGACGATGTCATCAGAACCCGCATTTTCATGGTAGATGTGTCGAAGTGGGAAACAGTATCGCGTGTACACGGAAGGTACTTTGCAGATTGCCTGCCAGCAAACACTCTGGTTGAAGTCAGTCGACTGGTGGGAGACTATGCAGTTGAAATAGAGGCAGAAGCCTTAGTCGGTTAACGCACTCGGCTAAACAGAAATTTTTATAGCCCAAATAGTACAAGCTGAATATCAGCCTACAGTGGTGGCTTCATCGACACTTTTCCGTAGCGATAACAGAGCGCTGCGGATCCAGCTCTTTATCTTCTCGTTTGGCTCATCCATTTGCGCCGCAAGCTCCTCGTAAGAGTAGCCGTCACAATATGCCTGAACGATGCAATTTCTGGTATTTTCCGGCAATTGTTCCAGACACTGAATCAGCATCCTGACATCCTCCGCAATTTCATGGCCAGGTTTTGCAGGGCTCATGACGCCACGGGTGTCAGCGCTTTCACTAGATTCACTGTTATTCAACAATTTGGCAGCTTGATGTCTGGCAATGCTCGCCATCCACGCTAGCGGTGGCCCGGAAGCTGGCTTGTATGTTCCTGCTTTGAGCCAGATTTCGACAAAGCTGTCTTGCAGCACCTGCTCGGTATTCGCATCGATGCCATGCGTGCGAACTATTAGACTATAGAGTGGCTCCGCGCAATTTCTGTAAAGCTCCTTAAACGCAGATTCACTACCTTTCTCACACAAGACAAGTAATTCTTTTAGATACTCGTTGTGCACATGGCTGCCACCAATTGTCATGGATTATAGAACTATTCGCTAGAGATAATGAAATCATAGCAAGACACTCTGCTTTAGCAACGTTTGTATGGCAGATGATGATGGTATTCCGATTTCATTAACCATCAAGGGTTGCTCTGCTAGTTGCCGGATGAATCAGATTGGCTATTTAGCCAACGAGAGAAATACGCATCCCGCAATCGCGACGTTCTGGCATACCATCGGGTATCTCTGTTTAGCGCATTAGTCATATGGTGATCAGCTGTGGGCAGATGGTCACTCATGACAATACCCGTCTCAGGATGCAAACCAATATAGCGAAAAGCGCTCTTACGCAGGGGCCCATAAGGAATTTGCGTTGACATGTGGGCAAGCCTCTCCGGATGAAGCGCATATCGCAGGAACGATAGTGCTGTTTTTAACTCCACGGTAGATGCCAAAGGTAAAGCCCACACGCTTCGATCAATGATCTGGCCATCCCAGATCATGCTAACAGGCGCTCCACGACTCCATGCTTCGAAGAACCGTCCGTTGTAACCCGATGCCATCACTACATCGCCCCGTTCAAGCAATGCAACAGCTTCTGCTGGCGTATCCCACCAGATCACTTGGCCACGGAGATTCTCTAGCCTTTTAAGCACGAGGCGTAATCCACGTTCGGTACTCAGCAGATCATATATCTGACTGACAGGAACACCTTCCGTCATCATCGCCCATTCAAATAAGGCTGCAGGGCTACGCTGCAGCGCCCGCTTGCCAGGAAAACGCTGTAGATCGAAGAGGTCGTTAATGCGTTTAGGTTTTTCCCCGTTGAACGCACGTTCGTCGTAAGCGACAAGCGTAGAAAACGTCAAGTGTGCGACGCTGCATCGGGCAAAGGAATTTTTCTGAAAATCATGTTCCGGGAAATCATCAAAGGCCATGGTCAAGTGATTTGATGATGCCGGTAAAATCGTTGCACTCGAAAGGCTTGCGAAGTCAAATTTTTTCAATAACCCAGCGCGACAAGCCACATAAGCCTCCTCCTCAAGCATATCCAGTACATCCGGTAAAACAGGTTCATCAAACACATCGAACCCACCGGTATATTCGAGGGTATTGATTCGTATTCCGCTGTCACGTTCAAACGGTGTAAACAATGCAGCACGCTGAGCCACCTCGTAAGGCCCACCCCAGGTTCCGATGAGCAAAGGCTTACCGGTATCTTCAGCGTGAAGACTGGCACTTGCAAAAAAGAGAATCAGGCACGCTGAAAATAGCGTCACAACTTCGGGAAACCTACAAGGCATCATTCTCCTCTTGCCGCGACTGGTGCACGGTTTCCAGATACTTGGACACAATGGTGCTTTCACTCACGACACCAAGCAAGCGATGATCGCTTCGCGATAGAACAGGGATGGACTCTCCGACAAAACCCTTCATTTCATTCATCGCATCCCAAAGTGAGGAATCATCAAATAAAATAAAAGTGTCGGATTGCAGAACATCCTTTACCAGAGCAAGAGACTCCACGTGAAGATCCTGTAAGCGAAGTAATCCGACAAATCGAAGTGATTCATTAACTACAATTGCTTCTGCTCGTTTTTCACGCAAGAGTTTCGAGTGGGCACTTGCTGATGTATCTTCCGGCCTGATCGTTACAGGATTTGAAAAAGAAAGATCTGAAATACTTATCTGTTGCATTTGTGCCCTATCCCGACCACCCGACAAATCCACGCCACGCGCCGCTAACTGGATGTCAAACAGTGATCTTCCTGCCAATCGAAACACAATCAGATTGGCAAAGACAACGGATACCATCGCGGCGATGGTAAGTTCGTAATTTCGGGTAAGTTCGAACACGATTAGTATTGCCGTCAATGGAGCACCAATCACGGCACTGGATAGCGCAACCATACTACTGATTGCATAGACAGCAAGACCTGAAGTTGCAATACCAATAGTACCCAACAGATTCCACGATAGAGCACCGAATAATATGCCAACCAGAAGCGAAGGACTAAAGATACCTCCCGCAAAACCAAAGCCCAGGCACAACGCTGTCAATAGCAACTTCGCAACGACCAGCAGGGCTAGCTCCTGATTACTGAACGCACCTTCAATAGTTGCAAACCGCAACAGCTCCGAGCCGATACCAAGCACATCTGGTAATTCGAGCGCCACGACACCAACAATAATTCCGGCAACAGCTGGACGCATCCACGGACGCATCCGACTTTTTACAGCAAGCCTTGCACTACCGATAACACATTTCATGAAAACGACTGCCAGTACCGCGCAAGCAATTCCCAACAACGCAAACAGTCCAAACTCGTAGGCATGGGCTACCCCGTCAAACGCCACCAGAAAAAGAGGTGGACGATCGAATAGAACATTAGCGACAACAAAGCCGCTGGCGGATGCAACGGTTGTTGGAGCAAATGCTTGTAGAGAGTAATGACGTAGGATGACTTCGTGAGCGAACACAAGACCCGCGATTGGTGCATTGAAAGCTGTTGATATGGCAGCTGCCACTCCACAGGCCATGGCCACGGAGCGAGCATTCGGAATACGCAATTTCAGTCGATCGAGCAAGCTGGCCAATAGTGCTCCGAGATAGACCAGGGGGCCATATTGGCCAACGGAGGCGCCGCACCCCAGAGAGACTACGGCGGCACCTGTCGAGACGAATCCAGAGCGAATATCAGGCAAGGGTTTGCGCAGTTGAGCCGACAATATGACATCGGGCGGTCCCAGTACGCGCTTCTGCGAGCCAAGCAAGTGGATCATGAGCCCCACCAGTAATCCACCGAGCATGGGCACGAGCACCGTCAAACCCGCAAGAAGGCTGGAATCAGGAAACTGCACTCTGGCGCGGGGTGAGATCAACAGCCAGGTATTCAGTCGGGACACACACTCGACAAACATCAACGCAGACAGGGACACCACCGTACCCAGCCCACAACCTAACAGTGTGAGTACGATAAAACGATAGGAGGCATTACCCAGGCTAGGAACCTTGTTCATACACCACGGTAGACCCTCCCGCGATCAATCGCAAAAAATATTAGTTCATCACGTATTTGCAAATCGAGAAATACGTGATACCTTCAATCCGAAACGTTTTGGAAGCAAAAGCCTGTGACGAAACGGCAACAATCTACCAATAATTCTGCTACCCCTCGCCTATTGGCCAGATGAGCATGGAAATAACTGCCCCAAAGAAAGGAACACTGAAAGGCCTGGCAGCCGAACTGGGACTATCCATAACAACGGTGTCCAGAGCACTCGGGGGGTATTCCGATGTCGCCGAGGCGACTCGAACGCGAGTAATCAAGGCAGCGGAGGCCGCCGAATATGTGCCTAATGTTGCCGGCAAAATGCTGGTTAGCGGGCGAAGCGGATTTGTCGGTTATCTGTTGCCACTAAGAGAATCTCCGATATTCGACCCCTTCCTTGGCGAGTACATCGTTGGTCTGAGTACCGGTCTTGCAGAGCGTGGCCGTGATTTATTCATGACAACGGTTACCAGTGCGCAGACAGAATTAACGGTTCTACAGCATATCGTTGAGTCGGGTCGGGCTGATGCCATGGTCCTGACGCGTATTGCTGAAGAAGATGAACGCGTGGATTATCTGGTCAAACGCGGATTTCCCTTCGTAGCTCACGGCAGGACCATCGATCACAGCGGCTACAGCTGGATAGATTCTGACGGTAAACAAGCGTTTTCTGATCTTTTTGCCTGGTTGTATGAGTTCGGTCACCGCCGTATTGGCCTGCTGTCCATAACCGAGGCGATGACGTTCCGTCGCTATCGAGAAGAAGGTCTGCGCACTGCGATACAAGACAAAGGCGATGATGCGGTCACTTTGACAACACAACATGTACCTCGTTTTGATAGTGAATCCTGGGAAGCCGCTATTCATACCATGCTGTGCGCTACTGATCGGCCTACAGCGATTGTTGCATTGACGGATGAGCTTGCGCTAAGTGTACTTGAACAGGCGGCAGTACTCGGTGTTGATGTACCGGGCTCTCTGACAGTTATCGGTTTTGACAATATACCTGCAGCGCGTTATTCGACGCCCGGGCTAACCACTTTCGATCAATCCATCCGGTCAACAGCGCAACAGATGGCTGGCCTGGTATTGGACAAACTGGATTCACCTCAAGGTGTTCAACAGCAGCTGGTACCGGCGACATTGATAGAACGCGGCAGCCATGGACCTGCCCCTGCAATAGAGCAATAACCATCAACACAAGAACACTGCTGAGTTTAAACCATTCAACCCAGACCGATTTCACCGGTAAATGCCGGCTTTTTCGTAGTTAACAGCAAGTTAAGGATTACTGAATTCAACTTGTATTTATTAAATCGGCTTTTCCAATAGAGGCCATCATAAGAGCGGAGAAAATTATGACAGTGAAAAAAAAATCCCTGGTTATCGCGTTAGCAACAGGAGCATCCCTTCTGGCAACGGGTGCAGCCTCGGCAGACGTTTTATTCTGGTCAACACAGGCTAAACCGGTTGAAGAAGCCCAGGCCATGCGTGAGCAAGTGCTATCAGGATTCTCCGGCGAGGTCGATTTTCAACCCAGCGACAATGGTCCATGGTTGACCCGAGTCAATGCAGAATCAGAGGCAGGTTCTGGCAAAATCGGCTTACTGGGCTCCTTACACGGCAACCTGATTTCCTTGTCTGATGATCTTGCGGATTTATCGGATGTTGATACAGCGGGAGTAAATTCCACATTTCTGGAGTTAGGTAAACTCGGCACAGATCAGCAGAAATACATTCCCTGGATGCAAGCCACCTATATCATGGCTGCGAACAAGAAAGCGTTAGAGCACCTTCCCGAAGGTGCAGATATAAACGCACTCAGCTACGACCAGTTAATCGAGTGGTCCAGGACCATGGCTGAAAAAACCGGCTCGCCTAAGTTTGGATTTCCGGCCGGCCCCAAAGGTTTGAAACATCGCTTTTTTCAAGGCTATTTGTATCCGTCGTATACCAACAGCATGGTCACCAAATTTCGTTCTTCTGAAGCTGAACTTGCCTGGAATAAATTCAAGGAACTGTGGAGCTACACTAACCCGGGTTCAACCAACTTTTCGTTTATGCAAGAGCAATTACTGACGGAAGAGGTCTGGGTAGTATTTGATCACACCGCTCGACTGGCTGACGCATTCAACACACGCCCTGATGACTTTGTTGCGTTTCCAGCACCTGCAGGACCAACCGGTCGAGGCTTTATGCCCGTCGTTGTTGGTATCGCGGTTCCGGGTACTTCCCCTGATATGGCTGAATCGAAAGCCCTGTTGTCATACTTGTTAGAGCCTTCGACGCAAATCAATACTCTGAAAGCCACTAATTTCTTCCCGGTAGTGGATGTCGAGTTACCCGACGATATGCCTGCTGCGGTACAAGCGGCTGGTGGCGCGATAGCAACCATGTCTGGGTCAGCCGATGCAAACCCGGGCTTGCTGCCGGTTGGTATGGGAGATCTCGGGGGTAAGTTCAACGCCGTTTATGTTGATTCATTTGAAAGAATCGTATTGGCAGGGCAAGATGTCCGCACTGTGCTGGATGACCAGGCCGATGCACTTCGTAAACTAATGGAAGAAGCAGGCGCCCCATGCTGGGCCCCGGATGCAGCTTCGGAAGGCGCTTGCCCGGTAGACTAGGCAAGCCCTGCTGGATCGGGCATAGGGTCAACTTTATTCAGTTGACCCTATGCCAGCCTGTTGATAGTTCTATTACCACCCCGCTGCAGTAGCGAGTTATCCGATCGCCACGGTATGGCCTTCTCGTTAACAATAACCAACTCGATTCATCTCTCAGCAAGAATTAATTTCTGTAACAGTAAACCAGCACTTTTCATCTGTTGATGTTGTCAGCCAGATGTCCCAATTCATCGTCGCGTTAGCACACCTGATGCGAAGGATTTTTTATGTACTCAAAAAGTCTCCCCTATTTACTGTTACTGCCCTCAACGCTGTTTCTCTGCGTATTTTTCCTGTACCCGTTTGGTCTTGTAGCCTGGCAGGCATTTGTCACGGAATCCGGGCAGTTTACGTCCAGCTTTTTCATAGAAATGAAATCGCACTGGAAGTTTAATACGGCATTCACCAATACGCTGATACTGGCGTTGGCCGTCGTCCCGTTTCAAATCTGCCTGGCGCTATACATGGCGACGCTGGTTAACGCCATGAAGCGAGGTCGCGATTTGATCCTCTATGTCTGGACAATCCCGTTGGGCATATCCGACCTGGCAGCCGGTATCATCTGGTTAAGCATTTTTGAACAAACCGGTTTTCTAAACAGCATGATGCAAGCTCTCGGGTTTATAGAACAACCCGTCAGCCTGCTGGGTTATCAAAGCAAAGGGACGATTTTCCTGGCAATCCTACTGGCTGAAGTCTGGCGGGCTACCGCCATTGTCCTGGTTATACTGGTCGCCGGGATAGGATTGATACCCAAGGAATACTATGAAGCCGCCGAGGTGTTTGGCGCTGGTCGATGGAAACGCTTTACCAAGGTTACACTGCCTTTGCTAAGGCCCAGCCTGCAAACTGCCATGATTCTACGTGTCATTCTGGCATTTGAAGTTTTTGCTGTTGTAGTGGCGCTGGGCGGAACCAACTTGCCGGTGCTGATGGGCGAAATCTATACATGGCAATTTGATCTGCAAGATGCGAACGTTGCAGCTGCTTACGCGTTGGTCGTTCTGGCTATCTCCATCGTTTGTACCTTGTTGATCATGTGGGCACTCAGAACACCAAAAGGCGCGCGACTATGAGCGAAGTTAATCGTTACGGATCTGGCCCGGTCCAGGCTGCAGGATCCTGGCACCGGTATGTATTTACAGGTGCAGTCGTAATCCTCTGTCTTTGGGTTCTGGTGCCAATTTATCTATTGCTGGTGAACACCTTGTCTTCGCCTGAGTCAGTCGCTGCCTACCCCAAGACAGTACTTCCTGAATTTGACACAGAGAGTCTGAAATTTTTCATAAACTATGCAGGTGTAGGCCAGGCATTGTGGAGTTCGATCAAGGTGGCTACCGTTACCATGATTCTATCCATTGCTGCTGGTGCTCCTGCGGGTTATGCCCTGTCGCGTTTTGATTTCAGAGGGAAAGGCACTTTTCGAATCCTTGTTCTGATGACCCGAGCGTTTCCACTACCCTTACTTGCCTTGCCATTAGCGGTGCTTTACATCCGCATTGGCTTGGATGATTCCATCCTGGGACTTGCCTTTGTACATACGATGCTGGCGTTGCCTTTTTCGGTACTGATCACTTATTCGCTATTTTCCGGTATTCCTATTGAGCTGGAGGAAGCTGCCTGGACGTTAGGTTGCAACCGCTTCGAAGCCTTTAAAAAAGTTATTCTTCCACTGGTGCTGCCTGGCATTGCAGCTGCTGCGATATTCGCTTTTGTCATTTCCTGGAACGAGGTGTTTGCAGCGGCGGTTCTGACTATCGAGAACCGAACCCTTCCCGCGTTTCTGTTACAAGGTCTGGGAGACTCTCCCTTGCATTTAAAATTTGCTGGCGGCGCTGTACTGGTTCTGCCAGCGCTGTTATTTATTTTCCTGGTACGCAAGTACCTTTTCTCCATGTGGGGTATTGCAAATCGATGACGCCTGTTGAGCGTTTTTTGCAATTTACTTAACACTGACGGATACCGCAATGGCTGAAATAAACATTAAACACGTTGCCAAGCAGTTTGGCAAAACACACGCGCTGCACTCCATAGACATGACCATTGCCGACCAGGAGTTCATGGTTTTGCTCGGCGCGTCCGGATGCGGAAAAACTACGCTGCTACGTATTGTTGCCGGACTGGAAACGGCAACGACCGGCGAGGTGTGGATTGGCGACAGGCGTGTCGATAAACTAGCCCCGAAAGATCGTGGCATTGCCATGGTTTTTCAGAACTATGCTGTGTTCCCGCATCTGACAGTTTTTGAAAACATTGCCTTCGGCCTGCGTATGGCAAAGCTGGACAATGCCGAGGTAAACAGGCGGGTTGAGCGCACCGCTACCCTGATGCATATCGAAAGCTTGTTGAAGCGCTACTCCGGACAATTAAGCGGCGGTCAAAGGCAGCGTGTCGCAGTGGCTCGTGCATTGGCCACAGAACCTGCGGTGCTATTGATGGATGAGCCTTTGTCGAATCTTGATGCACTGTTGAGAATGGAAATGCGTGCCGAACTTAAAACGGTTCTGGCTGAGAGTAAAACAACGACTATCTATGTCACTCACGATCAGGTCGAAGCCATGAGCATGGCCGATCGTATTGCCATCATGAACGGCGGCAAGATTGTCCAGGCCTCTTCAGCAGTCGATGTTTACCGCAATCCGGCGGCACATTTTGTGGGATCGTTTATCGGCAACCCGCCGATGAATTTTTTACAGGCTACAAACAGTGGCGATGGCTGGTGGACAGTGGGCGATGCACGAGTGAAGGGCCCCGAAAGCAGTAAAAAAATCATACATTTCGCCATACGCCCGGAAGATATCGTTGTGCATGGCCAACCAGGCAATGGCAGCGCAACACTGGAAAACAGCTTTACAGCAGGGGTAAGGATTCTTGAACCCCTTGGTTCGCACTTACTAGCCAGTTGCAAGGTAGACGAGCAGTTGTTCAGAGTAGTGCTGGATAGTGATGCACAGGTGAAGCCCGGGGATACCTTGCAATGGTCACCTCAGGCTGATCGAGTTCGCTGGTTTGACCCGGAAACGGAATTGGCGATTAGCTAATGGCTTCGCAAGTTAGTCGGTAACAAAAAAATTTTCGCAACACGCACTACAGGCTGGTTTTCAGCCTATATTCATCTATTTCCACATAAGACACCATGACCATTAATAACACGCATCAAGGGTTGTACGATCGTGCAGTAGATATTCTCAAGATTAATGATCGCGGCCATTACACAGTCCCCACAAGTGGCCTCTATCCATTCCAGTGGAATTGGGATTCCTGCCTGGTATCTATAGGCCAGCAGCATGTCAATGAGGAACGCGCGTGGAAAGAAATGACAACGCTGTTCGAGCACCAATGGGATGATGGTATGGTGCCACATATCGTCTTTCACGTTCAAGATGACGGTTATTTCCCAGGCCCTGATGTCTGGGATACAGGCAGGGATGTGCCTACCACCGGTATAACTCAACCGCCTGTAGCCGGATTCGCCGCATTAAGACTTTATCAAAGAGCCAAAAACAAACATCTGGCTAAACTGAAGGCATCGGAACTGTTAGTAAAAATTGATCGCTGGCACCAATGGTTCTGCGCAAGCAGAGACCCGGAAAACACTGGCCTTGTGGCGCTGATTCATCCCTGGGAATCGGGTCGTGATAACTCGGTGGACTGGGATGCAGCGCTGAATCGCGTACCTACCAATGGTGTTCAACCCTATCAGAGACGCGATCTACAGCATGCCGATGCGGCACATCGCCCCACTTCCGACCAGTACGATCGCTATATCTGGCTGGTACAGCATTTCCGGAGTCTGGACTGGGATAACGCTCTTTTGCACGATGCTTCACCGTTCAAAGTTGTTGACCCTGGTTTTAACGCGATATTTATCCGTTCATGCACAGATCTGGCGACACTTGCTGATCTGCTCGGTGATAAAGAGATAGCGCAACACAACAGGCAACGTGCATCAGCAGGGTTAGCTGCGTTGCAGAGTTTGTGGAACAGCGATCTGCAGCAGTATGTCTGCTATGACAGGGCCTCTCACGACCACGTAAATAGCGCATCAGTCGGTGGTCTATTGCCTGTTTTCGCAGCACTACCCAACGATCGATCAGCATCAATTGCTCAAAGAGTGCGTGTTTTAGGCGAACAGGTAAATTACCTGGTACCCAGCCATGATCCTGCAGATTCTCATTACGATGCAAAACGATATTGGCGCGGTCCAAGCTGGTTGATAGTAAACTACATGATTGCCGATGGACTGCGAATTGCCGGGCACACAGAATTAGCGCAACGCATTGAAACTGCCAGCATCGAACTCATCAACCAGTCCGGTTTTGCTGAATACTACGATCCGGAAACGGGTGACCCATGTGGGGGCAGTACATTCACATGGACAGCTGCAATGGTAATGGAATTTCTAGGTAATCCGGCTGGGTAGTCATGCAACCACCAGCCCTTCGGCGTATCCACAAACTATCGCTGCAGACGTGTAGATACCAATCATCGAAACGATATCAAACGATTAAGATAATCAGTCAGTTTTCAGTAAAGCAGTGCATACGATTTCTAAAATTGATATTGATCCGGAGATCATGCGCAATCAATAGCAAGTACAAGCATGAAGATCGTTGAAAGTGGAGAAGAGATTGCAGTTTATCTCGAAGAGAAACTTCTCAGTTCATTGCGGGCAGAAAATACTCAGGCAAAAAATTCTAACATCGTATTGTCTGCACGTGATTCCGATGACCAGATCATCGGCGGTCTGGTTGCAAGTACATCTTATAGCTGGTTACTGATCAAAATTCTCTGGGTGGAGAAGCACCATCGTGGAGCTGGCATAGGTCGATCACTTATGGAGCGGGCCGAGACCTCTGCACGCACTATAGGCTGTCATAGCGCATGGCTGGATACGTCCAGTTCAGATTCATGCATTTTTTACCTGAAGCTCGGATACATGACATTCGCTGAGCTTAAAAACAGTGCTGATCAGGCACCACCGGGCCACGAGCGATGGTTTATGAAAAAATCACTGAACGAGTAAGCTCAACTTCGACACTCATTGCCAGATAGTTTGCAAGTGCAGCGAGCGGTTATTTTTCACGGTTGATTGCACACCATCGGTACTTAAGTATAGTTACCGATGCAAAGCAATGTGCATTTTATCCCTGTGTGGTATGAATACAGTTGGGTCCTGCATGCTTTGTTACACTTGCTAGAAACAATCTGTACAGAACACTGCTAGACTCTCACAGCGTCTTATTGACCGAAACTCCAATATACAAAAGGTACTTTGGCCGATCTGACAGCAATCCATGGAACAAGCGGCAATATTCGGTATATTGTCATCATCACAGATACATGTTCTGATGTAACTCGCTTGTAAAACTATTAAATAATCGGGAGTTTATCAATGAAAAAATTGTTGTTATCAACAGCATTGCTGGGCGTATCCTCTTTTGCAATGGCTGACGCGCCGGGCGGACCTAACTGTGGCTGGGGCAACCTCCTGATGCAAGGACAGTCTGGCCTGATCAGCCACCTTGTGGCAAGTAGCACCAACGGCACATCTGGCAATGCTACCTTCGGCATGACCTTTGGCACCAATGGCTGCAGCGTTGATGGTGCATTGACCTATGGCGGTGACAGCATGGTCTGGTTTGATGACGTGCTTGATGAATATTCCACTGATGTTGCTCTAGGTCAGGGCGAAACTCTTGATGCAGTAGCGGTCATGATCGGAGTAGAACAACAGGATCGCGAACATTTTGGCAAATTGATGCATGATAACTTTGTTCAACTGTTCCCCGCTACAGATGTCAGCAGTCAAGAAGTTCTTGATTCAATGATCGCTTTGATGTCAGCCGACCCAATGCTTAGCAAGTATGTAGGTTAATCACGGTTAAGCCTGGAGTCTCCATCCCGGCATTATGCCGGGGTGGACAGTCTTTATTTTACAACCCTTTACACAAGACGTCCTGCGGATGATTCATGCTGCAGAGTACGCATATCAGAACGCCGACACATGCTGTTCTGCTCATCAATAATCCGCACTACACTTCTGCTCTTGAGCTCTTGCGTATGGTTTAATTATTCAATAGCCAGTACCAACGCTCAGACACCCGTATCAGTACTAAAGGCACGAGCTGCTCAGCAACAGCTCCATCAAGCAGAGTACTGGCATGCGTTGATGCACTACTACCCTTCCCGTTTTCAAAGCGAGAACGTCGAAAGTCACATTGACGATACCCGCTTCTTTCTCGCCGGGAACGGTAAGCACAATCCGAACGCAGAATTGATTGCGACGATTGATGCACTTTTCGGCGATCCCGATGTACTACCAGACCCGGATATCCAATGCCGCTTCGTTGCACGGGAAAAATGGTTGCGCAAGATGCTGGAGCTTCCATCTTTTGATGTGCCAGAAACTTGTAGGGACTACCACAGTTGGCGTGGCAGACTCGGACAGGGCAGCGTGACACTTGTTTTCCCGGCTTCATACCTTAACAGTCCCTCATCAATGTTCGGCCATACGCTTTTGCGATTCGATCCTGAGAATATCGATTCAAACTCTCCGCTTTTGTCGTGGTCACTGAACTTCGCCGCCGATGTCGGAGATGAGTCGATGTCTGCAGGATATGCGTTCAAGGGAATAGCGGGTGGTTATCCCGGCAAGTTCAATTCGATTCCCTACTTCGAGAAACTACAAGAGTATGGCGCTATTGAAAATCGTGACATCTGGGAATATCGACTAGACCTGAATGCGGAAGAAATAGATCGAATGCTTGACCACGCGTGGGAACTGCGCGATATCAGCTTCGACTACTATTTCTTTAGACAAAATTGTTCGTTTCGTCTTCTGGAACTTATCGATCTGGCCCGACCTGGGCTTAATCTGGCAGACCAGTTTCCACTGACTGCCATTCCCGCAGATACCGTAAAAGCCTTTGCCAATGCGGGAATCGTCAGCCATATCGACTACCGGGCGTCTCTAGGTAGTCGCTTGAATCATACGATTGATGCAATAGAACCTGATCAACGGCACTGGATTGACAAAGTCGAACAATCACCAGACGTAACAGAAAATGCGCAATTCACGATGCTGGATGCCACACACCAGGCACAAATAATCCGGGCTGCAAACGAGTTGCTTACGTTTAAATCCAGGCGTACTGAAATGAACGATGCGACAGCCCAACGACGGCTGCAGTTGCTGACCCTTGTCAGTCAGCTGCCCACCGAAAAAAAGATAGAAAGCCCCCGGCCAGCACGACCAGAGCTGGCACATGAAACTACAATGTTATCGCTAAGCCGCGGTCAACAGGATAAAAAAAATTACACAGAGTTAAGCCTGCGCTTAAGTTACCACGATGCGTTGGATAGAAACGCAGGATATTCCAGGGGAGCCGGCATCGTTTTGGGCGATGTAAAGCTGCGCCGGAATCAGAACGACGACGTTCATCTAGAGACTTTCGATCTGGTTAAATTGCAGTCCTTCAATGATCGATACCCACAACTCAACTCTATATCCTGGGAACTGACAGCAGGCCTGACTCGTGAACCTTTACTTAGAAACAACAGACTGGGGGCTCGATTGGATGGATATGCCGGTAAGAGCTTACGCCTGGACAAACACAATATTAGCTATGTATTGCTTGGCGCATCAGCACGTCAATATGTAAATCCCGGGGCTATTCACTTGAATGCTCACGCCCGACTCGGTGTACTCAGCTACAACCGTTTAGGGGTAACTCGTCTGGAAGCGGCAGTTAACTCATTCCAGTCCCTATCCTTGCAAACGACCCTGAGCGTACAGCACAATCTACCACTCTCCCGGAACCATGCTCTAAGATTTCAGGCGTCAACCTGGCGACTCGACAATGACTCAGACAATCGCATCTCTCTGTCTTATCGGTTATATTTCTAGTGACCAAGAAACAAAGAGAAACTGCGCGACACGGGACTAATCCAGACTGTCGGCCAAAGCGCATGACAATTAATACCATTATACGTTTAATTCTACTCTTCATAATGGTGTTTTCTACCGCGTCTTGCACAAGATTATTTTTCTACCCACAGAAAGAACTCGTCCGGACGCCGGCAAGTCTTGGTTTTGACTACGACGATGTCTACATGACAACACGCGATGGTGTACGCATTCACGGGTGGATAATTAAGCCTTTAAAAAAACCACTGGGCAGCGTGTTTTTTCTGCACGGCAATGCTGAGAATATCAGTACACATATTGGCTCAATAGAGTGGTTGGTAGAGGCAGGCTACCAGGCGCTCATCATTGATTATCGAGGTTACGGACTATCCGATGGTGTTGCTAACGTGCCAGATGTATTCGAAGATATTAGAGCGGGCGCAGACTGGTTATTAAGTTCTGACCCCGCCAGGCCCGTTGTGGTTTTCGGCCAGAGTCTCGGTGCCAGTTTAACGATAACTGCGCTGCAGCGTTTTCCAGAAATCACACAGCAATTTGATGCGCTGATCAGCGAAGCTGCGTTCAGCAGATACCGGAGCATAGGTCGCGAAGTGGCAGCCAGTCACTGGTTAACCTGGCCATTTCAATACCCGGTAGCATGGCTGTTACGTCGACCATACGACCCGCTAGATTCGATAGCAGAATTGCAAATTCCTCTGCTTCTAGTACACAGCGTCAATGATGAGATTATCGGAATACACCATGCTCGCGAACTTTACGCACAAGCTAACAATCCCAAACAGTTACTTGAAACGACCGGACCGCACATTCAGGCTGTTGCCAACCCATCTAACAGAATTCGAATTCTCGACTTCATAGAGCAATTGACGATTGACGATTGACGATTGACGATTGACGATTGACGATTAAAGGTAAACCCTGTCATATACTCAGCATACTTATTACTACTTGAGCGAATATGAACGACAAGCCAATGCTGATTCTCGACGCTCACTGGCGTCAGATCAATGAGCTGTTTTCCGCAGGGGATCTTCAAAAGCTCCGCGAACTCTTCGACGTAATCTGGGCTCGTGACGAACCTATACCTGCGGATGTACTGGAAGAATCACTACCGCACGCCACCGTACTCATTGCCGCTGAACCACACATTGACGAGCAATCGCTTTCAGTCGCCAACAACTTAAAGTGTGTTATTGAAGTATCAGGTGCGTTCCCCTCAACGATTGATTACGCCGCATGCGTCAGGCATAACGTACAGGTCCTTAGCTGTGCACCCGGTTTTCAGCAAAGTGTAGCCGAGATGACATTGGGCATGGCGCTGGCAGGCGCTAGAGGTCTGGTAGATGAGCACGAAAGATTTCGCCATGGCAAAGAACGTTGGCTGAACGACAACTCGGATTCTGATTTCAGCCTGTTTGGATGCACCATCGGATTTGTTGGCTACGGATCCATTGCCCGCGCGACACATCGCCTACTCCAGCCCTTTGGTGCCGAGGTTTTTGCTTACGACCCCTGGTTGAACGTGCAACAGGCGGCAGTTTGCGGCATCGCATTGAAAACCCTCGACGATCTGATGAGTAGCTGTCGACTGGTTTTCGTCATGGCATCACCTTCGAAAAACAATTACCAGATGATTAACGCCACACAATTAGCAAATCTGCAAGACGGTGCATTACTCGTGGTCGTCAGTCGCGCACATCTGGTGGACTTCGACGCAATTGTAGAAGCAACAAAAACGGGAAGATTTCGCGCAGCCATCGATGTGTTTCCGACCGAACCTCTCGCAGCGGATCATTCTGCCCGACGCAACCAACACCTCATTCTATCCCCACACCGCGCAGCTGCCGTCGATAAAGGTCGCCAGTTGATCGGCACGATGATCCTTCATGATATGCACAATCTGTTAAAGGCGCACCCCGATCGCCAGCTGCAGATAGCCGAGCCTGCACGCATTGCCGAATTCGCCGGAGTTGGCAATAGCACGCAGGTGTCGACTATGGCATTGGAGAGAGGCTAAAAGCTGTCAAAGGCCCGTTACAACGAACCTTAGCTCGCTTATGCCCCGCCAGTATCGGCTACGAAACCTGCCGCCTCAATACCAGCGACAGCACATTGCTCATCGTTGTCTGATGTATCGCCTGTAATACCCACAGCGCCAATCAATTCACCGTCTGTCGAACGAACCAGCACACCACCCGGAACCGGAACCAGAGCCCCATCGCACAAGGAATTCATGGCCTGGATAAAAAAGGGTTCAACCTTAGCTCTTTCGAACAATGCACGAGATCCCAGACCCAGAGAGATAGCACCGAACGCCTTACCGTGTGCAATCTTTGGCCTGACAAGGCTGCATCCATCCTGGGTTTCACTGGCTTTGATACTGCCCTGCGCGCTTAATACGACCACAGCCAGTGGTTTAAAACCCTGCTTTTTCTGTTCTGCCAAAGCGTTTTCTATGATGCGCTTGGCGTCCGCCAAATTTAATTCCACGATTTAGATATTCCTGTTTGTGCTTGTGTAGTGAACCGAACATACTGACGTTCGCGGTGCCCTTAATTCCCGGACGATCGCAGTATATCCACGAAAACGACTCCTGACAGCTTATTACTGCCAACGGCACAGGCATACTCAGCATTTGCGTCAACCAGAACCACGCGCGGTGGTAGCAACTATAGTGGCAGTCCTCCATCTGCGGGTCTTCGGAAGGATCAGGAGAGATTCGGGGTAGCGGCAACTCGACTCGGGCTTCGCGATTTCTGGCAGACAATGCCCGCGATAGAAATCGTTACAGCACAAGAGGTCTGCGCCCGGCTCTTACAAGCAACATCCCGAACAAAAAACACGGTATCCAGAAACCTGCACTACCACTGTTTGATCTGACAACACCTTCCACAGGTGTCACATCATCCACGTCAGTGCTCTGTCCGGTCTCATCGTTGTTAGGGGACTCTTGTCCCGGCGCAGCAACATCATCAAGCTCTGTCCCCTGATCTTCGTTACCTCCGGGTCTTGCAGGAGTCTCTTTGTTCACAGGATAAGGTGCCGTGTATCCGGGAGTTGCCGGATCGAGGGGATCTGTTGGCGTTCCCGCAGGCAAGGGATTGGGGCCGGTTGGATCTGCGCGTTCATTGAAGGACAAAGGAGCAAGGTCGTCACCCAGCGTCAGAGCTGAGGCGGGAAAAACTCTGGACAGAATTCCCTGGGCACCTTCAGGCGCACGGCTAACCGGAAGCAATCCGGTATCACGGCCATAGAACACGTAGCTCTCACCCTGTCCGGAAGCTCCTATCATGACGTCATTATGCCCATCGTCATTAAAGTCCCCTGCACCCGACACGGACACCGCAAAGTAATCGGCAGTACCTGTGCCGTTAATGCGAAAACCATTGTTCCCATCAAGATCCGTCAGAGGTAGTCTCGCTGAAAATGCACTGCTGGAGCCGAAAACAAAATAGACCTGACCCACGCCTTTGCGGCTGGGCGTTATGATTGTATGCGGAGCGCCGATCATTATATCGACGATGCCATCACCGTTGATATCACCTGCCGAGTCGATGTCAGTTCCTGCCATGTCGCCCCAGATAGGCTGATTTTCCTCAATCGGAATTACACCACCTCGGATTCCACCAGCCACAAAGCCGTTCCTGCCATCAAGATCAGCTTCGGTAATTGTCGATAGACCATTTAAGCGTCCGCCAAACAGCACATAGACTTCGCCCGGGTAGTCGCTGGGTATGCCGAAGGGTCCTTTGCCTGGTGCCCCGATGGCAAGGTCATCCACACCATCATGGTTGAGATCACCAATAGCGGCAACGGCCGCACCTGCCAGATCTTGTATGTTCGAACCTTTAAAGACAAAACCAGTATCCCGATTGACATCGGCAAGACTGACAACCGACGGGAATGTATTGCCACCTAACAGCAAATAAGCGGCACCAGCTTCAGACTTGCCGTCCGTTGTCTGATAAGGCGCACCAACAAGTACGTCATCATAGCCATCATTGTTGAAGTCACCAGCACCTGAAACCGTTCGCCCGGATCTATCCTGTGCGCTTATGCCTACCACCGCAAAACCATTAACACCGTTTAACGACGCTGGCGACATACTGGCGGGAAAGTCATCATTTGTTCCGAATATGACGTAACTGACTCCGGCCCCCTCTAATCCATTGGGCGATGCATTACCGTTGCCTACCACAAAATCAGCCAGACCATCGCCATTGACATCACCAGCACGTTTGATATCAGTAGCACCAGAATTAAAGACGAAGCCATTACTACCATCCAGTGACGTCACATCCAGCGTCGCGTTGAATCCTTCGGAGGATCCAAACACTATTCTGGTTCCGGTGATGGATCCAACACCGATATCATCGAGTCCATCGCCGTTTATGTCACCAAGCCCGGCGAGAACCGAGTCATTGACAGGATCGTTGAGGATGACAAAACCACTACTGCCATTAAGTTGCTGACCATTGAGTACACCGTTAAACCCTTTGGTCGGGCCGAATATCACTCGCACGCCACCAACACCTGCGCCAACCAGCAGATCTTCCAGATCGTCACCGTTTACATCACCGGCACGATCGACAGGACCTCCACGATCTATAACGAGTTGATCAGAGGCATCGAGCCGGAAGCTCTCGATGATGGGTTCGTATCCCTGAGCCAGCGCATGGGCTGTATGCCCTATCAGCGCAACCAACATCAAAAAACTTCCCAGAGTAGCTTTGAATAATGGCATGAGGATGAGGCTTCCGTGACCGTGTAATTGCTGCCGATATGTGCACTGAAGCCACACATCGCTTTACCAAGAGTTTAGCGTTGTTAAGCGCGATTAGGCACAGCCAACCCAGAAAAGAGGCCAAGCGTAATCCTAGTCGGAACCGTGGTGTCGTAAAGAACCTTAGGGATGTAACATTTCAATGTCGGCACACGCCCTGGAGAAAGCGTTCGCTTCGTGGAATTACCAGATTGAGCAATGCTCGTAAACTGACACAATTCTCACTTCCCTTAACCCCCGGCAACCTGAGGAATCGGCAGTGGCGAATTCTGTTTAAGCACCTGCATAGACAGGTTAGAGGTAACGCTATAGAGATCGACATCAGATACGATCTTTTTGTACAGATCATCAAAATTGCGCGTAGAGCTGACCTGCACCTTGAGAAGATAATCGGTTTCCCCTGACAAGCGATGCGCCTCTACGATTTCCGGATACCGATTAACAACCTCGTTGAATCTGATCAGCCATTTTTCATTGTGCTGATTAGTCTTTATCGCAATAAAAAAAGTCTCCTTCAAGCCCACCTTCTCGGCGTCTAGCACCACCACCTGCTTTTTTATAACGCCTGCGCTCTGTAACCGTTGCACACGATTCCACGCGGCCGTCTTGGAGACGCCGACAGCCCTTGCCAAACGCTCAGTGGACTGACTGGCATCAATTTGCAAATGTGCAAGCAAAGAACGATCTACCTCATCAAATTCCATCATCAGCGTTCCTCTAAAGCGTCACCAAATAGAATAATATTCTATAATTAAGCATTACAAGCAAAAATAATACAAAAATATTCCAGATATATGCATTTTAGCCGAATTAAGTTCATCATTCACGGTATCTATTCCCATATCTTGCTCAGTAGCAGGTGTCGCGTATGTTTGAACAACTCGGATTGGAATCACTTTCGCCGCTAGCGGCCTCCGCAATTTTCGGCGTTCTGCTTGGCATCGCGTTTGGCATCGCTGCCCAGCGCTCCCGGTTCTGTCTGCGCCGCGCACTGGCCGATCCCGACGCCTCGGAACGTTCTAGTGCTCTCGCAGTCTGGTTGTGCGCACTTGCTGTCGCCCTAGTCGGAACCCAGTTAAGCGTTTATCTCGGATGGATCGAATTTTCTGGACACAGGTTCCATAACACTGACATTCCATTGGTATCAATTGCCATCGGAGGACTGATGTTCGGGATCGGCATGATACTTACCAGAGGCTGTGCATCCCGTCTCACCGTGCTTGCCGGAAGCGGCAATCTCAGAGCGGCAATGGTTCTCATCGTATTTGCTGTTGCAGCACATGCAACGCTAAAAGGCATTCTGACACCCGTTCGAACTCTAGTCTCGGAATACACCCTGAAGGCCGACTCTGCGATATCACTCTTAAGCTCGCCTGTTGCGGCTTTGATTGTCAGCGCGGCCGCCGCTGCCTTTGTCCTTATCTTGTTCTTCCGCCGCTCAGACCTGCGCGGACCGTTGGTCAACGGTATCGTCATAGGCTTACTCGTTGTGGCTGGCTGGGTAGGTACAGGACTCGTCCTGCAGGACGACTTTGACCCCATCGCTTTCCAGTCATTGTCATTCACCTCTTCCAGCACTGAGTGGCTGTTCTGGGGAATAGCGTCAACCTCCATCGGCGCAGGCTTCGGAGTAGGTCTGTTCTCAGGTGTCCTGATCGGTAGCGCCGGATCCGCAGTGTCTCGATCTGAATTCCAATGGACCACATTCGAGACACCTACACAAACCGGCCGTTATCTCAGTGGTGCCGTGCTTATGGGTATCGGTGGTGTGCTGGCAGGCGGCTGCACGGTTGGCGCAGGGCTCAGCGGCGTATCAAGTCTCAGCCTGTCTGCATTGCTGGCACTGGGTTTTATTGCTGTGGGTGCCATCGCCGCCAATGCCACGTTAACACGCGAATTCAAGACAATAAGAGCGAACCCGACTGTATCCGTCTAGAAGTAGTTCGGACACCACCGACGACATAAGTCAGGCCGCTTGCCAGCCTGACTCATAAAGCTTGTGGACAAATTATTAACACGAGCAATCAATCCGCGTTAGTGATTGTCGCGTGGTACGCCCTTGGTTTGCGCAATGCGCTGGTAGTCTGGTGCGTTACCGAGCACCATGCCTTTGTCAAACTGGCTCACCATGGATCGCTGGATTTGCTGCCACGGTGTCTGATCGTCAGGATACGCATACCCGCCAGCGTCAGCTAGAGCCTTCTTGCGTTTAACAATCTCGTCATCGCTGACCAGCAGGTCGACGCGACGTTTGCGCAAGTCGACACGTAAACGATCACCGGTTTTTAAGATGGATAATCCCCCCATGATGGCGGCTTCCGGCGCGACGTTGAGAATGGAAGGAGAACCCGATGTTCCCGACTGACGTCCATCACCAATGCAAGGTAGTTCGGTAATACCTTGCGCAATCAGGTACGCGGGTGGCTGCATGTTGACAACCTCTGCCCCACCCGGGTAACCGATCGGCCCGGTGCCTCGCATAATGAGAATACTCTGCTCATCCATACCCAGCGCAGGATCGTCAATGAGTTCGTGATAATGCTCGGGGCCATCGAAGACAAAAACGTTACCTTCAAATGCTTCCGGATCATCCGGATTGGACAGATAGCTTTTCCTAAAACCGGCCGATATCACCGACGTCTTCATGATGGCGCTATCCCACAAGTTGCTCTTCAAATCGAGAAATCCTGCGTGAGCCTTTAACGGTGATTCGTACGGATGGATAACATCAGAATTGAGAACCTGCGACTCAGAGTATTCATCCTGAATAGTCCTTCCTGTGACGGTGACAGCGTCGGGGGATGGCAAAACGCCAGCATCCAGCAATGTTCGGATAACGGCAGGAACCCCGCCGGCGCGGTGGAAATCCTCGCCAAGATACTTACCCGATGGCAGCATGTTTACTATCAGAGGTATGTCATGACCATACGTTTCCCAGTCACTGTTATCCAGCTCCACACCCATATGAGCCGCAATGGCATTCACATGGATGGGTGCGTTGGTAGAGCCACCAATGGCTGAATTCACGACTATGGCGTTTTCGAATGCAGCACGGGTCATGACATCGGACGGTTTAAGATCTTCGTGCACCATCCCGACAATTCTCTGGCCGGTGCGATAGGAAACTTGTCCACGCTCGCGGTAAGGTGCAGGAATGGCTGCAGAGCCCGGTAGTTGCATCCCCAGTGCCTCAGCCAGGCTATTCATGGTACTGGCTGTTCCCATCGAATTACAATATCCCACAGAAGGCGCAGCGTCAGCAGCAAGACGCATGAATTCTTGTTCGTCTATTTCGCCAACGGATAATTTTTGTCGCGAATTCCAGATGACAGTGCCCGAACCGGAACGCTCTTCACCCTCCCAGCCATTGAGCATAGGTCCAACGGAGAGCGCTATGGCGGGAATGTTCACGGTTGCAGCTGCCATGAGGAGCGCAGGCGTTGTCTTGTCGCAACCAATCGTTAGCACGACTCCATCAAGCGGGTAGCCGTAAAGCGTCTCCACCAGGCCAAGGTAAGCAAGATTGCGATCCAATGCAGCCGTAGGACGTTTGCCTGTTTCCTGTATTGGATGCACGGGAAACTCGAAGCAGATGCCGCCGGCAGATATGATGCCTTCGCGCACGCGGCGGGCAAGCTCAACATGATGACGGTTACACGGTGTCAGATCATTGCCAGTCTGTGCAATACCGATCAACGGCTTACCTGACTGCAGCTCCTCGCGAGTAAGTCCGTAATTCAGATAACGCTCAAGATAAAGCGCTGTCATGGAGGGGTTATCCGGATTATCAAACCACTGCTGTGAGCGAAGCTTCATATCGTTTCTTGTCTTGAATATTAGCCGATGAATAAGGATACAGAGCCAGTCAGTAGTCGCGTGACTCTCAGGGTAGTCTCTCACAACTGCGGCATCCGAAGCGCTGCCGAGGCACAAATCAACGCATATCCCGCAAACCATGTTCTCAACAAAATCGACCATGAATGTTTATCAACGAGTGTGTCATCCAACGGCTGGTCATAGCAGCAACGCCTGAATTCCAGTCCCCACCATGAACCATGACTCAGCTGCAAACTAACCTGAATACTGCGGTAATTCGGGCTATCCGGAATAGAAATTGAAGCACCTTGTACTCCCCATCCGAGGGAGTTGTCACATCAGCTACAGATGATTATGTCTAACCGTCCTAACATTCTGATTATTTCAGCAGACCAACATCGCGCTGATTGCATTGGCGTTGCAGGTAGAAAAGTAAAAACACCGCATCTGGATGCGCTGGCGAAGTCTGGAACACGCTTTGGGAGTTGCATAACACCATCGGTAGCGTGTCAACCGGCCCGTGCCTCGATTTTGACAGGTCAACTATGCAGGACGCACGGTGTGCATGACGATGGGATGGACCTGGACCCGACGATCGGCGAGAAAGGTTTCGCCGGCACGTTGGCCAATGAAGGATACGATACCGCGTTTTTTGGCAAAGCCAACTTCTCACACAATCATCCCAAAGCACCAAGTGGCACACCAGAGTGTGTTCGCTCTTCCAGTAAATATGGCAGTGACTGGAATGGCCCTTACATGGGCTTTGAGCATGTTGAATTGATTCTGCAGGGCAAAGATGGTTTCTCTCCCGAGAAGCCACCTCGTGGTCAGCATTTCGAGCGTTTCTTTCACGCCGACGAACTCGGTGAACAAAAGCTAAAAAATTACAACAACAAGGGCCGTTCTTCACTTACAGATCCAAATACCTGCTGGCACGCAGGGCTTGCCCCTTCACACCACAGCACTCCTTGGACCGCAGACCGGTCCATTGATTGGCTAAGACACGGTCGCAACCAGGACAAACCTTTTTGCAGCTGGATCAGCTTTGCCGATCTTCAGCACCCTTACGATTGTCCCAAACCCTGGTCATTGCTTCATGACCCTAAAAATGTTGACCTGCCATCACATCGAACGCTGCACCTTGAATCACTACCCTGGTGGTACCGGTCAGCACTCGAGCGAGAGGGTTTAACACCAAATAAAACTGCAGCGGACTTAGCTTCCAGTAAAAAATCAACAGCTCAGGCCGACTTGCAGCTTCGGGAAATCATCGCTAATGCCTATGGCAAGATTGCCTTTATCGACGATCAGATCGGACGGCTGATGAACGTTCTGGCTGAGATGAATCTGACTGACAATACCCATGTGTTCTACATTTCTGATCACGGCGACTGGCTTGGCAATCATGGCCTGACACTTAAAGGCCCGATGTTTTTTGACTGCCTGATGCGTGTTCCAATGATATGGCGTGGCCCCGGAGTACCTCGGAACCGAATCAACTATGAACCGGTTTCTACCATCGATCTATCACCATCAATCATGGATCTGACGAACATAGAGCCACAATTACAACAGCATGGAGAAAGCCTGCGTCCATTACTAGGCGGGCAGGAAAAACGGGATTTTGCTATGAGCGAATGGGAACTTTTGCATAGCAGGGTTAAGGCAAAGTTGTCCTTGCGCTCTGTAAGAACACGAACCTACAAACTAACCAAGGATATGAACTCGGGACATGGCGAGCTCTATGACTTGCTGGCAGATCCTTACGAGATGTGCAATCTGTTCGATAATCCTGCCGCCAAAGACATCAGAATGCGACTGGAGTCCTATCTGATGTTACGCACACAGGATGTCGATTCGCCAAAAGCCGCTTAGTGCTCACAGCGTTCTATGACAATAGCTAGCCCGGGTAGACGTGAGCAACAGGGAATCGTCAATACCAGTCGAATGCCCAACCAATAAACACAACGCAAGCAAGAAACAACAACGCTCCAATCCACCATTGCCGAATGGCAAGTGCTGGCGGTTCCGTATCTGATGTCCAGTTGATTTTGCCGGTAATCATGGGCAGCACCAGATTTCGTTTCGCATATAACCAATACAGCAACACCATGCCGATATGCAGGATCAGGATAATCTGGATAAGCTCTGCGTTGATGTGGTGAATGCGATACATCAAATCAGAGACGTCTGAACCGACATCCGAGTAAAAAGCACCTTCAACTAATTCGTCTTCATCGGCAATGAATAGGCCGGTGACCGCTTGAGTACCCAACATGACAATCATCGCCACGACGGCCCAAGCGCCAGCGGCGTTGTGCTCACGTTCCTGGGGCACCTCACGTTTTGCCAGGTGCTTGAGATGATCAATCCCCTCAGCAGGCGATCTGAACAGACGCGACAACCTGGCATTGCTACTACCGACCAATCCCCAGGCAATTCGAAAAATGATGAGAAGCAAAACAAGCTCACCAAGATCTTTGTGCCAGTCGAAAAACAGATCTCCTGTCAGACCGGAATAAAGCAGAAACCCGACTGACACCGCAAGCGTCCAGTGGAAAAGACGAATCCAGATATCCCATATACTGATCCAGTTACTGCGAGTCATGGTTTTCCTTATAAGCTTGTGCGCCGGCGCCAGAATAGCTGAAGCCGCCACACTTTGCCACGAACGCTGAGAACCTTACTTTTTCTCTGCGCGGAAGTCGTCGTGACAACCTTTACACGACGCGCCCAGATCGCCCATCGCACCCTGCAAGGCTCCAAGACCGTCTCCGGCAACCGCCGCCATAGCAGCCGCCGCCTCTTTCAATGCATCACCCTTTTCAACCGCAGCTGGATAGGTCTCCCAAAGTGCTGGTAGCGCTCTGTTAGTGGCATTCCCGGCAGTGGCATTGTCTGAACCCGGTGGCCACATCTGGGATTGTCCCAGGTTTGCAGCAGCATTAAGATTGGCAGCCGCCTCAGCCGCAATGGCAGCATCGTAGGGCATTTTCTCCTTCGCCATGGCGCCTAACAAGCCTATGTTAAATCCATAGATTTGAAACATGGCTTGTCGGGCCTTGATGGCCTTGTCGAACGGGCCATCAGCGGCAACCGACGTATAGCTGATACCCAGGCAAACAACCGCAAGCACAAGGCCAGCTCGTTTAGCCGCGCTAGTAAATTTCATCATCCAGATAGTCTCTCTTGATAGTGAAAAGGTAGAATATCAGGATTGGATTGCGCTGCACATACCGAAAATGCAGCATCAAACCACAGGAAAGCATCGAAAATCCGAACGACGAAAGCCGGCGATATCAGAAAGCCTTTTGCGACCCTTCCCTATGTTTGTTCTGCGGCACAAAGCCGGTTCTGACAGGTTCCCGCGGCTGAGGCACCCAAAGCACTCTATCTGGATGCATGCCGGCACCGTATACCGCAGAGACCGCTGACAAGCGCATCCTGTTAAGCAGGCGCGTATCCACTTCCCCACACAATGGATGTATTCCACCATTGTCGAATACTTCCTTGTCCCATAGTGCCTTGCGTGCACCGTATGTCACCGCATCTTGCAACTCGGTGCAATTTATTTCACTGGCATCAAGGTCAACAATGATTTCATCACCATCTTGCAACAATGCGATAGCACCACCGAGCGCTGCCTCAGGACCGACATGTCCAATGACAAGACCGACTGAACCACCTGAAAAACGCCCATCAGTCATTAGTGCCACGACAATCTCGCGTTCACGACAAAGCGTGGTGATACGCGATGTGGAGTCAAGCATCTCCGGCATGCCAGGCGCACCACTTGGCCCCTCGTATCGGACAATAACCATGTCATGGTTCTGGAAATTGTCCGGGGCTGATTCCAACGCATCAAGCAGCGCCTGCTCCCCGTTGAATATTCGTGCACGGCCGACAAATCGGTTGTTTTCAAGTCCGCCCTCCACGCCTGCAAGTTTTAGAACCGCACTGAATTCCGGAGAGAGGTTCCCACCGAGTAAGCGTAAACCACCCGTTTCCTTGTAAGGCTTGGACACAGGATAAACAACAGTGCCGTCCGGCTCAGACGTATTCAGCCTTGCAACCTGTTCTGCCAGTGTCTCACCGGTACAGGTAAGTGTCTCACCATTCAAGAGACCTGCATCCATCAGTGCCTTGACGATCACCTGGACGCCACCCTTTTCGTCTATGTCCACCATGGAGTAAATTCCGTAAGGTCGGGCATCCGTCAGAACAGGAACGACATTCTGAGACAGATGATTAAATTCCTCAGGTGACATGATGTCGTCAGCAAAGCTCTTGAAGCCAGCTGCCCGGGCAATTTCAGGCGCATGCAACAAGGCGTTGGTCGATCCTCCAACAGCCATTGCCACAATAACCGCGTTGCGTATAGCGTCGCGACTGACAATATCGCGCGGTGTGTCATTTCGTTCGATCATACCTTGCAGGTAGGCAACAAGCTGTTGCGGAAATTCGTTAAGCCTGCGTGGATCATCTGACGGTGGTGCCACCATATGCAACGGCTGCATACCGACAACGCCAATGAATGTTTGCATCGTGTTGTAGGTAAACATTCCGCCACAACTTCCGTATCCCGGGCAAGCCTCCTTTGCGATTCGCTTTTTGAATTCGTCATCGGTGCTGCCAGCCACTTGAAAAGCGGACACGATATCAATCGGTTGTTCAGTCTTGGAATCTCGGCCCGGACGTATCGGCCCATCGGACATAATGATGCCTGGGCGATTATGCTCCAGAAGCGCCGCCAGAGTACCAACCGGAGGTTTGTCGCAGGCAACGACAGCGATAGTCCCTTCAAGGCCGCTGGCGCTCAGGTGTTCGCATACGGTGTCGTGTGTTACCTCGCGACCAATCAGTGAATAACGCATTTCTCGCGTGCCATTACGCATACCGTCTGATGTAGCAACCGTATATTCAGGCTGGACGAGCCGCATCTGCATCTTGCCCGCCTCCGTGCCCAGGTTTGAACGCAGCACTTCGTGGATCGCTTCCACTTTTCGCTGCACACCGATATAGCACTGACTATCTCCCTTGGTCCCGATAACGCCGACTGATGGCTCATGGATAAGATCCGGATCGGTGCCCAGCTCTCGAGCGACACCATAAGTCTGTGAATTGCGGCCCGGATTATTGTCAAAAACCACGGTTTTGGTCTTGTTGGACATAGGGAATTCCTGCTGTACCTTGAAATGAAAAAAACGAAGAAATAGTGTCGATAAGGCGCATACGCAATGAAAGTGTCAACCATGCACGCCTTCAGGCCGGGCAATCGACGCCGCCCATATTCTGCCAGATTGAGGCGCCAAACGAACAACTAGCAGGTACATTTGAAGCACGAACAGGGCGTTGCAAAAACGTGACTAATCAGTATCACTGATACAGACGTGACTTACACCATCTGTGCATGTCACAGCTTTGATGCACCAGGGCAGTCTAGCCACTGCCGAGCTGTCGTCAGTCTGGGAGCGCCTTATCCCGTCATTACGCTACTTGCATTATAATGCATTCTCGTAAGAAGGCGCATTTACCCGCTGAAAACCGGTAGATGGCAACAGCAATACGCTTCACCATAACACTGAACATCAACTGCCCTCTGATTTTCAGCACTAAACAAGCTTTGTTGGTAGGATCAAGACCACCGTCTTTCTTGTCAAGGATCGTCTATGAAACTCCGTGCTTTTCACCCGCCTATTGCCAAGATACTTGCCACACTGTGTATTGCCAGCTCGGGCCAGGCCATTGCTGAAGATTCGATTAACGCTCTGGTCTGGTGTGACCATACCGATCCGGAATTTATCCAGCCGTTCGAACAAGCCAATAATGTAAGGGTAAACCTGAAAGAATTCGAAGGTACGGGGGCGGCGCTGTCCATACTTGAACAATCTCGGCCAGGCGATTGGGATTTAATGATTATCGATGGTGTAGACATTCCCGGTCTGGTTGACCAGGGCCTGCTGGCAAGCATTCCTGAACAGGCCCTGCCACTTGATGATCTCTGGCCGGAAGTCATTCTGGAGGATTATCACAAGCACGATGGACAGTGGTACGGCATGACAGAACTTTTCGGCTACAACACGATTGCCTACAACAAGAACAAGGTCGATCCCAACGACATGCTTGATATGACCACGCTGTGGGGTGAAAAGTACAAGGACAAAATAGCCGTGTATGACTGGCACACACCCATGATTGGTCTTGTATCCATGGGGCTTGGGAAAAAAACAGCTGAACTCACAGAGTCGGATATACCCGAAATACGAGACACACTGTTCAAGCTCAAGGAAAATACAGTTCAGTTCACCGATGTTGTTGCCAGCCAAACAGCGCTGGCAACCGGTGAAGTTGATATCCTTTTTGGCGGTGGAGAATGGCTGACAGGCGTCTTATCCAGCGAGATGCCTGAGCTTGACTGGGTGCTTCCAAAACAAGGTGGCCTTATGTGGTCTCAGTCGGTGACGATGCTCGCCGATGCGGCAAATCCGGATATGGCACTCAAGTTTGTACAGTACATTCTCAGTCCTGAAGGCCAGGCCGCACTCGCTACTTCGTCATGCTACTGGGCCATGCCTGCGAACATGAACACTGGTGATGTATTAACCGATGAGCAGAAGACTACTCTGCGATGGGACCAACAACAGGAATATCTGGCCAATTCACAACACTACCCTACCCTGTCGCCAGAACTTGATGAGAAAATGGAAGACCTGTGGATTGAGATGCAACAGCAATAGTGCTGACTGGAGTCATGGCCCCAAGGATACTTTAACCTGCGGGCCAGATCTCAACGGCAATGATCTCTTCATATCCTCCGCTGGAGAATACGTTTCCCGGGACGACACATAACCACCCTGGTCGACCCTTGAGCAATCCACCAGAAACCCTGCCGTTATCTTTGCCGGTAGACCTCGTTAAGTGAGCGATTCTACACAACTCTCCTGGTGGGCACGATGGCGGTTTCTATTACCGGCACTATTATGGACAGTCGCATTTTTTGTCGTGCCTTTCGTGTTCATGATCATCATGAGCCTATGGCAACGTATCGGTGGCAAGATCATCGCCACCTGGAACCTTGACAACTATATCGAGTTTTTCACCAAGCCCCATCTTGTCAAGGCACTGATCAATTCTCTGGAAATCAGTTTCAGTGTCACCGTCATTTCCGTTGTGCTTGCCTATCCGTTGGCCTGGATAATTTCTGAACGCGTTCCCGCAAGATGGCAGCGTACGGCATTGATATTGGCAGTCCTACCTTTCTGGACTTCTTATGTGGTGCGCTCCTATGCATGGCTACTCGTGCTGGCAAAGCAAGGAATCATCAACAGTTTTCTTTTGCACACAGGCCTGCTTGACGAACCCCTGGCAATTGCATCCACTCGCTATGCAACCATTATTGGATTCGTGCATTTTTTCGTCATGCTGCTTACCCTGACCATCTATGCCAACCTCAAACAACTATCGCCAAACTATGCGCGTGCAGCTGCTGATCTAGGCGCTGGCCCGCTGCGCACGTTCTGGCATGTCATTCTGCCATTAAGCCTGCCCGGAATCATGGTTGGCGCATTTCTGACATTTGTTCTGTGCATAGGCGACTACATTACACCCAAGATATTGGGGGGCAGCAACGAGCTGGTACTGCCTCAAGTCATCATGTTACAGATCGGCCGGCGTGCTGATTTCCCCACGGCTGCAGCGATGTCAATTATTCTGATGTCAGTTGTGACTATCGCCTATCTGCTGTGCGCAAGATGGTTGAAGATGGACAGAACCTGACATGCTATCGGGCAAGTTAAAGACGCTGGGTATGACGGCGTATCTATTTCTAATCTATGGGTTTATATTCCTGCCAGTTGTTGTACTGGTGTTGTTCTCATTTCAGGACGGAAGATTGCCTGTCATGCCTTTCAACGGTGCCACTCTGAAATGGTATGAAGCCATCCTGCAAGATAGTCGACTAATGGATTCCATGGTCAACTCAATGGTTGTGGGTATTTTCTCCTCCCTGGTAGCGGTACTACTAGGTTTTCTAGCCGCTTATGGACTTGCGCGATTCTACTTCCCCGCACGGGCAGTGCAGCGTGCCTTGCTTACCGCTCCGCTGACTGTCAGCTACCTGATTATCGCTCTGGGATTGCTGATCATGTTTAATGCATTAGGAATTTCCAGCTCTTTGTGGACGATTGGTATTGGTCATATTGTTATCAACACGCCCTTATGCTTTGCCATCATATACAGTCAGATGGGAGATCATCAAATCAATGTCGAGCGGGCAGCTCAGGATTTAGGGGCTAGCCAGTGGCAGACATTGCGCCTGATTACAGCGCCCATGATGATGCCCGCCATTCTCGCCAGTTTCTTCCTGTCACTTACTTTCTCATGGGATGAATTCATCATCGCCTTTCTACTCTCCAGGTTTGATGTCACATTGCCGGTAGAGATCTGGGGCATGCTGCGATCCGGTCTCAACCCAAAGACAAACGCAGCCGGATCCCTGGTCTTTCTGATTTCTATCTCACTGTTGCTACTAGCAGAAATTTTCATATTCAGGAAGGTTAAAAAGTAGATGACAACAACGGTTGAGATCAATCAGGTTTCTCATCAATTCGGAGAATTCCAGGCACTCAGTGATATAAATCTGAGTATTCCTGCAGGAAGCTTTGCCGTATTACTTGGACCTTCCGGATGTGGTAAAACCACGTTACTGTCTATCCTTGGTGGTTTTTTAACGCCCGCAAGCGGTGTGATTCAACTAGACGGAAAAGACATTACGCATGTTCCCCCGTCGAGGCGCACAACAACGACCATGTTTCAGGACTATGCCCTGTTCCCGCACATGAGCCTGCTGGATAACGTCGGCTTCGGATTGCGGATGCGAGGCCAGAACAAGAGCACACGAAATACACACGCACGTAAGCTTCTAGGCCTTGTCGGCCTTGAGTCTTCAGCGGATCAGAAGCCACACCAGCTTTCAGGGGGACAGCGACAGCGGGTTGCATTAGCCCGCGCTCTGGCCGTTGAACCTGATGTCCTGTTGCTGGACGAGCCATTGGGCGCTCTGGATCTGAAATTGCGCAGGCAAATGCAAGATGAATTGAAGTCTATCCAGAAACGGGTGGGCACCACCTTTATCCATGTTACACATGATCAGGAAGAAGCCATGGCAATCGCTGATCAGATCATCGTCATGAATGGTGGGCGCGTTGAAGACACTGGTACACCCGAGTCTATATACCTGCAGCCCAAGACGGTATTTTCTGCAGCATTCATGGGTGAAGCTAACCAGATCAGCGGCTCCGTTGTGGCCAGGGATAAGTCTGAGATGACGCTGAACACAAGCCTGGGAGAGTTGATTGTTCCAGCAAGCTCGGATGTTAACCAGAACATAAACACTGGTGATGCTATATGCCTTTGCTTCAGACCTGAGCATCTGGTTGATAATCATGACTCAGCAACTGGTTTACTCAATATCGGGCAGGCCCGTGTGGTGGATCATGCGTTCTTCGGGACACACCAGCGTTGTAAATTGGCAACGGATAATGGTGTCAGCTATACGGCAAACTTTGCCCAGTCTGTTCCCATCAAGAACGATCAGAGGCTGTCCATAGGACTTAAAAAGCAGTACGTTGTTACTTTACTTTCTAAAAAATAACCATGCGACGAGTTAATCCCGACGACTGGTATAGCGTGACCAAATTCAGTGACGATATCAGGCTTATTAGTGAACATCATATTACTGAGTTCTATCGGTGTAATATCTGGCATGTACGAGGCAGTTTGTCAGATGCGCTGATAGACAGCGGTATGGGTGTTGTCAGTTTGCGAGAGCATGTGCCACTGGTGACGAAAAAAAATGTGACTGCAATCGCCAGCCATACGCACTTCGACCATATCGGTTGTCATCACGAATTTGAGCATCGCTGTGTGCATGTGCTGGAGGCAGATCTGCTGGCACATCCAACACGGCAGAACACCTTAGCCGATCCTTATGTCTCCGACGATATTTTTACAGCTCTCCCACCTCTGCCTTATGAATCTTCCAGCTACAGCGTAAAACAGGCACCCGCTACACGCATACTCCATGATGGCGATGTGCTTGACCTGGGTAACAGAGTACTGGAAGTCATCCATACTCCCGGGCATTCCCCCGGAGGAATAGCTCTGTGGGAAGCGGCAACACGCACTTTGTTCAGTGGTGATATCGTGTATGACGGTCCATTGATTGAGGATACTTATCATGCCAATGCGGCTGACTACTACGCAAGTATGCAGCGTTTACTGGACATCCCGGTTGAGACGGTACATGGTGGCCATTTTAAGAGCTATGACAGGAATCGTCATCGACAGATTATCAGGCATTGGCTTGATGAGCACGACAACTAGACCTCTCTACACAGATTGATCGCTATAAGTCAGGTTAACCACAGGCGACCGTAGGCACCAAGATGAATATGTCCACCACTGATAGCTGCAGGCGTCTGTTCAATTTCGTCAAACATGTTGAGTAAAGCCATATCAGGTAAGTGATCAATCCTGACGAGTTGAGTCTGCTCCGTAAAATTGTAGAGCCCGATCAGATTTCCAACCGGATGACGATTCATATTGGCGAAGACACCCGGATGTCCGAGATCCAGAATCTCAGTATCGTAGCGCGCGCTGAGTTGTTGTGTACGTCGCCTGGCCTGGGTGATTGAAAGAATTCCACTAAAAAGCCGGCCCTCGATCGTGGATAGATCGTGCCGCAGTTTCGCGCGGTCCCAGTCCATTACGGGCCGATGTACCCAGCGACTGTCGCTGGCGTGCTCAGGCACGGCCGAATATCCGTAGTCGTTTAACAAACCCAGCTCATCGCCCATGAAAAGCAAAGGCATTCCACCAAATCCGCATATCAGGGCATGACCCAGCAGAATACGCTCGATAGCAAGATGTATTTGATGCTCGTTGCTATCCTCAACAGCCTTTTCCAGTCCGGCAAGACTTGCAAATGTGCCATTTATCCGGCGATCACCCGTTGTTTTGTTGTGCTGAAAAACTACACCCCGGGCAAAACTTCCTTCGAACTCACCGGTGTAGAAGTCGGACAGAAAACGTCGATGTGCGTGACCGTCAAGCGTGACAGAACTTGCATCGTCATCAGCGATCGCCCACCCTATATCATCGTGGCAACGCAAATACGTTGCCCATGAAATAGAATTAGGCGTGCGCGGAAACTCGCTCAGGGCGTGAGTCATCAAGCGTGTATCACGGCTGGCAATTGCGCTCCAGTACTGCACCATCAAAGAATTGTGATAGGCAACGTTCGATACCTTGCCGTGGTGACGACCCACCCCGAAATAACGAATTAGATCGTCTGGCGCCACAATGGCTTCTGCTTTATGTGCCACTGCAGGTGTTGCGATACGAGAGCAAGTACGTAATGCCTGCATGATGTCAAAAACCTCCTCCTGGTTCTGACAATCTGTGCCTAAACGCTTCCACATGAAGGCCACCGCATCCAGACGAAAAACCTCAACACCTAAATTGGACAACTTGAACATGATGTCGACAATTTCCAGGAATACATCAGGGTTGGACCAATTCAGATCCCACTGAAAATGATTAAAGGTTGTCCAGACCCACTTACCACTATCTTCATCGAAGGTGAAATTTCCCGGTGCAAAATCCGGGAAAACCTCTGGTAGCGTTTCCTCAAAGGCATCGGGCAACTGGCGATCGTCAAACATATAGAAATAATTCTGGTATCGGGGGTCTCCCGCCCTGGCCGCCAAAGCCCAGGCATGCTCACTGGCGCAATGGTTCAATACCAAGTCGATACAGGGAGACATACCCTTGCTACGCAAAGCAGTACACACTGCAGCAAGGTCGGAGTTCGTACCCACTCTTTTGTCGACATTTGCATAGTCGGTTACCGCATAACCACCATCATCCTCACCATCACGTGACTGGATTACTTTCATCAAATGGATATAGGTAGCGCCCAGCTCCTGAAGGTAATCGATGTGCTCTGTGACTTTTGCAAGTCTGCCGGCAAATTGCTCAACATAGAATACGTAACCCATCATGCTCTCATGCTGAAACCAGTCTGGCTGCAAATCGCGTTTCAGGTCCAGTAGTTTCAGCGCCGCAGGTCGATCGGCAAAGCCACGCGCCATGCTGTTTATCAATTTCTGCACAAACTCATTAAAATCTTTGCGCTGACCATATACAGGGGTAAGCCCGTCGTAGAGATTCTGAAACCAACGCTGCAAGCGTAAACTGAATAGCTGCTGATCGTGCCCGGGTAACGAGCCAAGCGCCGTATTCAGCGCGCTTGTGCATTCACGCAGACATAACCTCGCATCAGCGCTCAGGTGATATTCGCTGAGAAGTGGAAGATCTGCAAAGGCGTCTTTTTCAGGTGTCATCCGAGGAAATTCGTAGAAATTCGATGAGTATCAGTAGCTGATGCGGCTTATTTTGACATATTGCCGGGGCATCTGATCAGTCAATTTACTTGAAGCGCATTTAACCCGCTCGTGATACTCACAAGACACTCCCCCGGGCTCAAGTTTTACGGCAGCTGGCAATGTGATTGCTACACGCTAGACATATCGCCGCGCAAACGTAGTCACCGTTTCCAATCTTTATCCACCAAGGGAGTCACACCCATTTATGCAATTGCCGGATAACGTGGTTGAGGCCGAACAGGCTCTCGATTTGACACCTGACCTTGAAACGCATCGCCTTCCGCTCGTTAAAAACGCGGAACCAGTCATTCGCTCAAGCTATCTTGTAGAACAACTTTTCAAGACACCGGAAAACAACCTGTTTAATTTTGTCAAGTTCAATCTGGTTAATTCTCATATAAAGAGGAATTCTGTTGCATTTCCAAAAGTCATGGATATCGGTTGCGGGCTACAGGTTGCCAAGCGATTCCTGAAGGCGCTCAATACAGACATAAGCTATCTAGGTGTTGACTACGAGCCAACATTTCAGCCAGACGCAATCGTCGACCTAAACGCGCACAACGACTTGATAGTACCGATGCAATGGAACCCGGATGTTGTCATGTTGCTCGATGTTCTGGAACATCTGCACGAGGATGAAAGCGAACTACGACGCGTGATTGGAAACATTTCGCGTTCGATGCCTGCAAACGCTAAACTGATAGTTACGGTTCCACAATGGTATCGCCTGGATCGGTTCAAACTGTCCCACCTGCACTACCCGGAACACAAGATCAGGCTTACTCAGAGCGAATGGCGTAGCGTTCTCGAAGAGCATTTTCACATCACTGCGACTCAGGGTGTCGGTTACCTATCTGTGCTCCCCTACCTGCCCATGGCGCTGCCGAACTACAAATCGGACAACAAGCTCGGCCAGCTATTTCAGCATCTGCGCTCTTCAACACTGGAAAAACGCTGGATAAAACCTCTCGACCTGTTTATGTCAAATACTCTGGGGAAAATTCTGCCGTTCAAGTATTTCTCTAACGACATTTTATTTGTTGCCAGACCTCGACATCAGGAATTCGGTAAAAATTCATGAGTTCACAAGCACCGTTTCATCCGGATTTTCTCGGTGAAATGTGTCGCCGACTAGCCCTGAAACCCTATCCCGATACTCGCCAGTTCGTCGTCCAGCATCTGTTTCCCGACACTGTCAGATTACTTGCGCTATTACACCGTTATGTTCCAATTGACACTGTTATTGGAATCAGTTATTCGGGTAATACTGAATCAATTCGTAAATTACGCGATATGGGTATCAGGGTGTTAACACCCGCCTATTCCGATCTCAATGACTGCGTGGCTAAAGAGCTACAAGAGAGCATCAGCCGATGTGCTGACAACAACCACAGACTCATCATTCACGAAGTTGGAGGCATAGCCATCAAAGCGCTGCATGAGCCGGAATTCATCGGTGAGAATGTTGTCGTCGGTGTACTTGAAATAACCAAACAAGGTGTCTGGGTGGCGGAACAACTGACTGAGTTGAAAGTGCCACAGATCAATGTGGCGCAGACCCGCCTCAAGGAAATTGAAGGCAAACAGGTCGGAGAAGCAGTAGCAGCAGCCCTTGACAGCATTCTTCGTGAATTAGGTTACTCTACCGTCGGCCGAGACGCGCTTGTCATTGGATATGGCTGGGTGGGTAAGGGCATAGCACAAAGTCTGCGAAATCGCGGCCTGGGAGTTGGGGTAAAAGATGTTGATATGGTATCTGTTGTTGAGGCAACTGTAGACGGTCATCATCCTTGCTACACAGATACACTAAGCCGTTCTCCGGCAATCGTTGTGGGTGCTACAGGCAAACAATCGATTAACAAGAATCTGATATCACAGTTGCCCGACAGGTGTTTCCTGGCAAGCGGCTCCTCAAAGGATCATGAAATCGATTTACCTTTTCTTGCTAGTGAAACTGAAAGCTCCGTTCAACTACATCAGCATGTACGTCAATGCACACTGCACGATGGAAGACGCCTGTATCTGATCAACGAAGGCTACCCTGTAAATTTTACGGGTGCCAGTGTTCCTGATGAAATTGTCGAATTTCTGTTTGCCGAACTCATCATGCTTATTCCCAGGCTACTGGAGAATACGGTTTTACCGGGAATTCATACTCTCCCAGAAATCGATGAAGCCTTACCTGCAAGCATATGGCTGGAAATGCGATAAATTTATTGACCTACCACTACACGAGTAGAAAGCTGAATTCGTTTACAGTGGCTGTTGGCAATCGTGAAAGTGATCAGGCAGCAACTTCCGAATCTTTCAGCCACCCGGACTTTCTCTTACGCTCATCGTTGAGATACGTGGTCGCCCGATCTTTGTCCATAGGTTTGGCAAACAGGAAGCCTTGCAGTTGATCACAACCCTGCCGTACCAGAAAATCACGTTGCAGCTTTGTCTCCACGCCTTCAGCAACCACTTTGAGCGACAACTTGTTTCCCACGCCGACTATGAGATCAATCACTGGAGAAATTTCACCATTACACAGGAATGATCGATCTATCTTGATACTGTCAAGCGGGAATTTTTGCAGGTAACCAAGATTGCTGTAGCCTGAGCCGAAGTCGTCGAGACTGATCTTGACTCGCAAAGCATGCAAATCCGCAATCACTTTTTGTATGGTTGTGGTGTCTTCCATCAACATGGATTCAGTTATTTCAAGCTCCAGTTTTTCAGGCTTGGCACCCGTACTGTTCAACGCTTGCTTTACCACTGATACAAAATCCCCATGCCTGAACTCCAATGGCGAGACATTTACAGCCATGCAGATATCGTGACCATCAGCCGCCCAGACAACCTGCTGTTTTAAAGCTTCCTGCATAACGAATTGAGTGAGTTCTCCAATTTTCCCAGCCTCTTCGGCAATCGATATGAATTCGGCAGGACAGATCCAACCCAGTGTCTGATGCTTCCACCGGGAAAGCGCTTCCTGGCCTAATACAACACCCGTTGAGGCACACAACTTCGGCTGGTAATACACTTGCAACGCTGATGTAGCAATTGCTTCGCTTAAGTCACTCTCTATGAGTCTGCGACGTACGGTTTGAGTTGTCATGTGAGTTTTAAATCCCAGATAACCACCGCCGGCCTGCTTGGCTGCATACATGGCAAGATCAGCCTGTTGCATTAATTCATCAGCATCAGAGGAATGCAGCGGGTATCGGCTGATTCCGATACTGGGGGTAACAGAAATACTATGCCCCTCTATACTGAGTGGGGCTGTCATCGTATCGACGATATTCCGGGCTTTGCTCTCTGCCTTTGTGCCGGTCGTGTTATCTTCCAGCAACAGTGTGAATTCATCCCCGCCGAGTCTTGCCAGACCTTCATCAGGGCTCAGGCAACTGCTCAATCGATCTGCCACAGCGACCAGTAATTTATCTCCCACTGTGTGCCCAAGCGTATCATTGATCAACTTGAATCTATCAAGATCAACGAACAGGATCGCCAGATGTTCATCAGATCCTTTCGCGTTTTCCAGACGTCTTTTCAGTGTACTGAACCACGATATTCGGTTGGGCAGTGCAGTCAAAACATCGAAATACGCTAGTTGATGTACCTGCTGCTCGGCTCGAAGCCGTTCTGACACATCGGTTTCAGATACCATGATGGACGAGGTCCCAATGACAGGATCGGGACTGGCCTCGAGTGTAAGGCTATGCCATGACTTTCCACTTTTTGTTTTAACTTCGGCTTCGATGACAACTTCCTTGCCCGCCGCCAGTTCAACACTCACCCACTGCCAGTCGTTTTTTTCAACAAAACGTTCTGCCAGCGTCATCGGGTTTGCACCAAGCATGCTTCGAGCAGCGGGATTCGAATATTTCAGTACACCATCGGTCCCATACACGGACACACACACCGATGTATGCAGCAAAGCAGAGCTTCTGTAGAGAGTATCCGAGCTGGATGCTATGTCCTGCTGAGTCGCATTGACCATGAGAATACGCAGTCCATCAGGGGAGCGGAAAGCGCTGACAGAACACTCATAGGTTGCAGGACGGCCCTTCGGATAGAAGGTCCAGTGCTCTGACACAGTGGTACTCGTGCCCGTCAGATCTACACAGTATTGATCAAGGCGCTTGCGCACCTTTACCGATATATCCCGGGACAAATCTCGGCTCTGCAACTCAGCCAGAGTGGATGCGTGCCACAACTTCAGCGCTGCTGAGTTGGCCCAGAGAAAGCGCTCACCGTCGACGTCGAACAGCCATACCGGCGTACGAATGTACGAAAGCGGAAAGGCAATCTGCTGTATGTACTTATCTGAACACATGTTGGGTTAACAGGAAATACACTAAAGTTACGTGTCCGATGCACGTAGTCGGCCATACTGGCGATTTCTTTAGAAAAACTTTCACCTGCACGTTACGTAGGAAGCAATAAGACACAAAACGTCAATTCAACCACGCCACTCAGAGATTTTCTGAGCCAGAACCAGCTAGCTTCGGACGTGTTTTGCCGCGACGTAACGCGAACCTACAGAATCAAGGCATCCAGACGTGCGGCCCAGATGAAATCATTTTCCGTAAGGCCACCCACGTCGTGCGTCGACAGGGAAATTTCGCAGTAGCCCCAGCCAAAACCAATATCCGGGTGATGCCCTTCTCTGTCAGCCAGCCAGATACAGAGATTGACCAGATAGGTTGCCTTGGCAAATCCCTTGAAAACAAATCTGCGGTGCAACGATGTGGACTCTGCACTTAACTGCCAATCGGCGTGAAGCTCATCCAGGAACTCAGCAATATCCCGGTTTGACAGTCTGGGGATTTTCCCGTCGCACGACGCACAGTGCTTGCCGGATAGCTCAGTCGGTGCCACAGCCGGTTTCAACGATTTTTAGCAACATTCGAATTGACTCGATCACGATGTTGACAATAGCACAGGGCCTTTGCTCATGAAGCCAACACCGACAGATTCCCCAATAGCAAAATCAGTGTCGACATCCGCAACGACAAAAACGTTTCCGACTGCCGTTGTTACACGGTATTCCATGTGACTGCCAACATAGGTCGATTTTTCTATCGTGCCAGCCAAGGTATTGGGTTCAGTTGCTGATAGAAGCTTTACGCGCCCCGGCCTGACAGCAATCCTTCCAGCGCCTACACCAGATTCGCGAACCGGCGTCGTAATCTGCATTTGCCCGGCTCCCAGATCTACCTTTGCCATACCGTCCACGACGTCCAGAACCTCAGCATCAAGGAGGTTGGCTTCACCGATAAAATCTGCAACAAACGCGTCAGCAGGCGCATCATAAAGCTCTCGAGGAGTGCCCACTTGAGCAATGACTGCATTGTTCATGACGATGATTCGGTCCGACACAGCCAAAGCTTCTTCCTGATCGTGGGTTACGTAGACAACGGTCAGACCCAGCCGCGTTTGAATATCTCGAATATCGTCGCGTACCTGCCGCCTGAGCTTGGCATCAAGGTTAGACAACGGCTCGTCGAACAACAGCACTTGCGGTTCCAGCACCAGTGCGCGAGCAACCGCAACGCGTTGCTGTTGTCCTCCTGACAATTCACTCGGCAAGCGATCACCGTACCCGGACAGACCGACAAGATTCAGCCCCTCTTGCGCACGTTCCAAGACTTCTGCCTTTTTGAACTTGGAAATCTTCAGCCCGTAAGAGACATTTTCCATAACACTCATGTGCGGGAATAATGCGTACGACTGAAATACCATGGAGACATCCCGATCGGTCGCCGGAAATTTGGTGACATCTCTGTCACCAATGAGAATCTTGCCGCGGCTAGGCATCTCCAGTCCCGCAATCATACGCAATGTCGTCGTCTTGCCACATCCCGATGGCCCCAACAAGGTAACCAGTTCCCCGGCCTCAACGCGAAGCGATACATTATCTACAGCGGTAACGGATCCGTTGTAGACCTTACTGACTTGTTCGAAATGAACCGAGGCGGCTTTTTCATGAATGCCTTTCAGTGCTTCATTGGAGACGGCAGCATGGGAAATTGTCATAAGGGCTCCGGTGGCTCAGGCTAACGCGGGTAAAGGCTTCTGGCGTCGACGCGTCGTCGATCGTCCGACTGCAAGCTGGGTGACAGCCACCATGGTCAACATGACCACAATCAACATGGATGAATAGGCAATTGCGATTCCGTAGTCGTTATTCTCGACACGCCCGATAATGTAACTGGTTGCCATATTGTATTCAGCGCTGACCAGGAAGATGACAGCGCTGATTGCCGTCATGGCGCGCACAAAGCTGTATACCAGTGCTGCGAGTATGGCAGGGCGCATCAGTGGCAGGATAATCCGAGTGAAAGTTCGCCAGGTGCTCGCACCCAGTGTCAGCGATGCCTCATCCAGGCTTTTATCCAACTGAGACATGGATGCAATACCAGCCCTGACGCCAACCGGCATATTTCTGAAAATAAAGCTGATGACCAATATGGCCCCGGTACCCGTGAGCTCAATCGGTGGTACGTTAAAGGCAAGAATATAGGAGACGCCGATAACAGTACCGGGAATGGCGAAGCTGAGCATGGTGCCAAATTCAAACAAGTTTTTTCCGGCAAAGCTCTGCCTCACCAGCAGCCAAGCCGTGATAAGACCGACAATTGCAGTCAATGGTGCTGCAATTCCTGCAATTTTTAGCGTTGTCCAGAATGAATCCCATGCACTGCCCTTGAAGTGCAGGCCAAAGTCATTGAACCCGACAGCGAAGGCAGACTGATAATGCTTGAGTGTCAGCGAATGATTAAGGCCCCAGAGCTCAACAAAACCACCGTATAAAATCATGCTGTAAACGGTCAGGGTAAAAACAGTCCAGATTCCCGCAATGGCATAACAAGGGATCATTATGCGCTTGGGTAAAAGCACATGCATACCACCATCACCTTTACCGGTTTGCGTCGTGTAGCTCTTTTTGCCAAGCCAGCGGCGTTGTGCATAAAACGCACTTAAAGTAAAAATCAGGAGTGCGACCGCCAACACCGCAGCCTTACCCTGATCATTTTGCGCACCGACAATAGCGAAGAAAATTTCGGTTGACAACACATCATAGTTACCACCAAGTACCAGCGGATTGCCAAAGTCGGCCATACTTTCTATAAAGCCAAGCAGGAATGCGTTAGCCAACCCGGGGCGCATCAAAGGAAGTGACACCGTACGAAAGGTCTGCCATTTGGTTGCGCGTAGTGTCTGAGCTGCCTCTTCCATGGAAGGACTTACGCCTTCGACCACACCAATAAGAACGAGAAACGCAATGGGCGTAAACGACAGCATCTGCGCGATGAAAATACCGGGTAAGCCATAGACCCAGCGCGTGGCCTGTAAATTGAACAACTCCGCAACGAACTGGGTGATGGCCCCCGATAATCCAAACAACAAGATGATGGCAAGTCCGATCACGAACGGTGGTGTGATGATGGGCAGCACTGTCAAGCCCCGAAGCACCTTGCCATAGCGAAAGCCTGAGCGCGTGGCAACCAGGGCAAACACAAGGCCCAGTACTGTTGTGAAAAAGCCAACTAGAACGGCCAGAAACAGGGAGTTCCAGGCGACACCGCAACGAGTGCCGCCGCTCAGGCAAGATAGTCCCCAGATTTTGTCTTCAAGAAACTTGCTGACGAACAGCGAAACCGAAAATACGCCATCGTTATCTGTAAATGCACTGGAGAGCATCTGGAGAATAGGGAAGAAAATAAACACAGCGACCATGGCCACCACAAGACCAATGGCACCGACGACAAATACATCCCCGTTGATGGCACCGCGACCGGCAATTCCGGTCGTTAACAGAAAAAGAAAGGCTGCAACAACAAGGAGGGCTCCAGCGCCCATACCGAATTGTCTATCCTCAAGCGGACCAAACAGTGCACTGAGCGATTCGAAGTTCCACCCACGCAGACCAATGCCATAACCCTGGATGGCTATCCAGGCAAGCCCGGTTACTCCTGCAATAAGTAGAATGTTGGCGCGGCGAATAGAGACGGCTGACGCATCAGGAATGCCACGAGTAAAGAGCTCGCTAATCCATGGTAGAAGCAGGAACAACAGCAATGGCGCGAGCCACAGCTTCTCACCTTGCATGACAAGAAACAACGCAGGTGCATAGTCTGTGTCAAAGGGATACCCGTCGAACAGCCATTCAAAACCCCATAGTCCATCGTCAAGGATGTACCAGGGGAGAACACAAAAGCCAAACAGCCCGATCAACAACCAGAGCAGCGCGCTGTTTTTCATAACATTGAACCTGGAATATTCACAAAACAAAAAATCCTTTCATGAATATTCCAGGATTAAGACACAAAGCATATCTGGCTTATTGTGCCAGTACCGACACCTCGTCATCCCATTTTTTCAACAGGCGCTTACGCTCGTCTGCGGAACCGTATTTCTTGAAGTCGTAGTCAATTAGATTGATGGAATCCAGATCAGGGGCCATGGGCGAACTTGTAGCAGAGGTATTGGACATAACCTGAAACGCATTAACCTCAAGTGCGCGAGTCTGAACTTCAGCACTCAGCGCCCAATCGTAGAACTTACGTGCATTTTCCGGGTTACGTCCGCCCTTTATAAGAGACATACCGCCAATTTCATAACCAGTGCCTTCACACGGAGCAACGGGCTTGATGGGGAAACCCGAGGCAGCCTGCTTAACGGCGTCATGCAGGAAAACAATGCCAATCGTGTTTTCACCACGAGCTGCCGCCTTTATGGGAGCAGATCCTGACTTGGTGTATTGATTGATATTTTTATGCAGGCCTTTCATGAACTCAAAGCCTTCCTCCTCGCCGAACAGCTGCACGATAGTCGCAAGCGTAGTGTAGGCGGTGCCGGAAGAATTAGGATTCGCCATTTGCACGTGCCCTTTATATTCAGGCTTCAACAGATCAGCCCAACATTCAGGTACCGGCAGGTTGTTCGCATTCAGCACGTCTTCGTTGTAACCGTACCCCAACGCACCGGAATAAATACCGATGGTCTGGTTACTGGCAGCTTCCGACTGTTTTATAGCCCATTCATGCTGTTCAGATCGCATAGGAGATTCGTAAGCATCACTCAGGCCTTCTTCGGCCGCCTGTAGATGTGGATCACCAGTGCCACCCCACCAGATATCACCTTTGGGATTGCTTGATTCTGCTTTAATCTGCGCCAGTGTTTCGCCAGAGCTTTTTCGAGTCATACTGACCTTGATACCCGTGGCCTCTTCGAAGCCGGTTGCCATCAGCTGGCACCAGTCTTCTTGTGCACTGCAATAATATGTGAGCTTCTCTGCAGCGTGTAGCGGCGCTGAAATACCTGCTGCCAGTAGTAATACTGGAAGCGCAAGTAGTGGTGTCTTTCGCATCGAGCCTTTCTCCTTTAAATGGTGGTTGGTTGGTATACCAATAGCACCATAGAGATTGCCCTTTAGTTGCGCATAAAGCAACACCTGAAACTCCTTGAGGAACCAAAAATCTAACGCATGCAGCAGATTTCCAAGCACTGCAATCAAATAGCAAAAAAATCAGCCAATAATTTTTGCTACGGATATCTTTCGGGGGCTGCCTGGCTCGGATACCGGAGACTTTCGGGAAATCTTGGGCTTGTCTTCGTAGTTGCGTCCACAGCCTGTAGGATCGGCATTGGCACCTGTATCACTGTCTGAGCCATTTCCGGCATGCTCAGGTTTTTTTTCACCTGCAGCGCCACCTCTATCGCAGTCGGAAGCCAAGGCAGATCGGCCGGCACTTGCCGCCAGAACGCTTGCAGCCGCAACAAACACGGCCCCTTTGCGGATAAATCTTCGACGGTTTGCACTATCGTGGATCACAACGCTATCAGCATTATCTGTTTCGCTCATGCCCATATCATGTTTGTTTCTGATCACTCTAGAAGTTACCAAGCCGTGGTCGCGCAGTCAAGCAGGATCGTTCATACCAGATGGTCAAAGAAACCCGCTGGTTCCATGAATGGTCTGCTTAGAACACATCGACAAGGTTTTCTTGAAGCAGACGTTTTATTGCAGCGACTGTCTGGGTGGCGTTCAGATCTCCCAGCTCTTCCCGACGCAACTCACCCGCATCCAGAAGTTTTTCGATGATGCCGGATAGGGGATCGCTAAATTCGACAACCTGTCCGAACGTCCGTATTTTCAGTCCCCCCGGAAAACGTTCGTAGTTAATTATCAATTCCTGCCTTACGCGAACGATTTCGAATGGTGGCAGTTGCCCATCCGCAGATTCCATATGGCTCATCCGTAACGACACCCCCTGGCAATCCTGCAAAGCGTCGATTGATAGCTGGTCAAGAAAGCGCCCTTGCAGCAACTTTATTGAATCGGGGTCGGCAAGCCATGCACGCACTTCTTGCATGCGGGAGACAAGAATCTGTGTTAGCGGTTCAACACCACCATCAAGTTCTTCCCTCGAAACCGAGAAGGTATCGGTTGACTGGCGAAACCCTACATCTTGTTCACTCACACACTGAATGGCCTCTTGCAGCATGTCGCGAATGAGTACAGGGTAGACACCAAGAGTAATATGTAACGAAGACCGCGAACTGTCGGCGACTGCATCATGTACCACGCCTCTTGGAATGTATAAGGTATCTCCCGCTACCAGATCTATTGACTCGTCAATTTCGTTGGACGTAATGTTCCCGGCATCAAAGCTGTCCTCTGGATAAGGCAGCTCTATGGGTGATGGATAAAAATTAAATGTTTTCGCCCCACTTACCTGCAGAATAAACACATCGTGTGTGTCGTAGTGCGCGTTGAAACCCTGATTCCCGGGTGGGGAGAGATACACATTTGCCTGGCATCGCATGTTCATGGTACGCATGATTTCGCGACAGATTTCATTCAACGGTGCGAATAGCTTTTGCGCCTGGGACAAGATAATGGTTCCACCCTGTGCATGTTGCTCGAACAAACGCAATGGCAAAATTCTATTTTGCTCGTCCGCATAACTGGCTACATCGATAACCTTTCCGGCTTGAGTAAGCTGTACGCCGGGAAAATACAATGGCTGACTTGCCATCAAGAACTCAATGGTGGCGAGGTCCAGTAATGTCTGGCTAAAACCGTCCTTACGATGAATGTGCAGCGGTTGTTTTTCCCAGTATGTGGAAAAAAAATCCTTCAACGAAACTGGATGCAGAAAATACGGACCCGGCTTATTCATCATTAACAATCGAACCTTGCCACTTTCTCTGGGGACACTGGAGCGCTGGAGATAGCAGCCAGATTCCAGGCTGCCCTCCCCTGCGAGTATCCGAGGCTACAACATCATTTGATAGCTTACGGGGACATATCGGTAACCGCCTTCACCACGGGCTTCTGAATAGCCCATGCCCGGAAAAGGCATGTGGTAACCCACGAACGGAATCTTGTCGGCAGTAAACATATCAAACATTTTTTTACGCGTTTCAGCAGCCTTGGCCTTATCCATATCAAATTTGACTTCCCATTCAGGATAGCCAAGAGACCAGACGTAGTGATTTGCCATATCGGCCATCAAGGCCAATTGCTTACCTCCGGATTCAAGCATGTAGGTCATATGTCCCGGTGTATGTCCAAAAGCCGCCATACTGGTGATGCCGGACACAACTGAATGACCATCGCCTATAAATTCCATTTTCTCAGCCAGCGGCTGCACTTTGGCTTTGAAGTTGTCATTATCCTGCTTGGCCCAGGCGTCATATTCAACCTGCCCTGTAATGTATCTCGCGTTGACAAATGTTGGTGTACCATCTTCACCAGTCAAACCACCAATATGATCACCATGCATGTGTGTGATGACCACGATGGTGACATCGTCGGGCTTGATGCCCGCACTCGCCAGCGGAGCTGTAATGCCTGCAGCATTCAAACCTGTGTCGAAAAGAATGACCTCACTGCCCGATCGCACAACAGTGGGTGTGAAAAAGAATTGAGCTGCATCGGTCGGAATGAAGTTGGCTTCGCTGACAGCGGCAAATTCATCCGCAGACACATTCATACCAAATATGGACTGCGGTTTCTCGACTGTCCGCGTTCCTGCTAATAAGGTTGACACTTCAAAGTCACCCAGCGTCAGCGTATTTTTGATGGCGTTAGGCTGAGCTCCCGTCGATGTTTCGTTTGCCCTGGCTTCCCCCATTCTCCCGGCAATAACAGCGGCCGCTGGTACCGCTATGGAGGCGGCCAGCAATTTTCTGCGGCTTAATGCCTCTTGGGAAAGGTTGGCGGTCCGCGTAGCAGATGGATACGACTTTACGTTGGCGCGATACTGGTTTTTCACAACGAATCTCCTTTAACTGAAAAATATCAGAACACGATCTTGAATGCATTTAATCTTTTACGGAAAATGCACCTTATCGGATGCCTGTGAACACCCCAATCCTGCAGCCTTTTGCCTGGCCCGCAGGCCCTGACTTTACGCTACCTTAACGCAATCCGGCTTAAACATCAGTACCGGGACCAGAGCTTCGTTAAACGAGATTTTATGTCTGAGGATTCGCCGCTTAAAACGCTTCAGCAGCTTTAGTAGCAGCACGAAACTGCAGGACGTTCTCGAGCAATGTCTGACACTATGTAAAGGTGTGTAACCGACATAGTGTCATATAAGGAATCCAGTCTGATCCTCCCTTGTCATTGGCTTCAAGCTGGCGATAGTATCAGCCTCTCAAGAGCCGGATCAGACTGGCATTCTGCCCAGAAAATACGGACGTAGTAGTAAGCTGTCGCATCGCATAACAGACTCACTAAGCATTGACTCTTGCTGTTCTTCTATCGCGTTCAGCATTTGCCTGTTTGCATATTTCATGCGTATAAAATATGTGTCTCACAAACCTGATTCAAACGATCTGAGATCATCCTAGTCAACTCAATTCTTGTATCGGAATAAAGCGCCGTGAAATTCATGCATGCTTTGCTTAAGCTTCAGAATCAAATCACAAAATAGCCAATAGATAGCCACAGAGCGCAAGGAAACGTCGGTTATAGATCAACGCGCGCTCCAATGACCGACCATCAGGCGTTTCTCAGACTCGACATCCAATGCAGAAAAATAGTCTTCCTTGAGAGCCACACACGGTTCTGAAGAGTAGCCCAGCACGTTCAGCGCACCCACGAGGAACTGAGATTCAGCGTGCTGCAGAATATAGTCGTGATCCCACCACACCAGTTTTCCAGACCGTGAGACCGCATACTCGGTCATCGTCTCTTGATCCGCGAACACCATGCAATCTACGGTTCTGGCGCACTCGGTGATGAAACCTGTGTTGTTTGAATCGAGTATGTCTTCAGATTTGAAAATATCTTCAGGTGCTAAAGCGGCGATATTGACCTTTCTATATCTGTCAATATTCAACAGAAGGGATATGTCCAGAACGATCAAGGTATTGTTCCAACCGAAAGCCGCTGTCCTGGGAAGCGAACCCTCTGGCACGTCGTTGTCCAAAAACTCGAAATGTATACGCTTGTCTTTCGAATTAACCCAGGATAAAAACAGAGAAGGCATACCCGTAAACGCCTCTACGTTGTGAAACAACAGATCATCGACCGCCTTGTACCTGCCAGTTTTTCTGCCACGATTCCAGGCACGCAAGACGGTTTCCGCAGGATGAGTTACCATAAAAAAAAGATACACTCGATCGCCGAATCTGGATAACAATCGGCTATCAGCGGTTCTGTCAATGTTTACCGTGAAACTGTCGAATCTGAATCTATCAATCAGCAGATGAGACATTGTGCCTTTATCAGCCTTGTCGGCCATATAACGATCCAGCTTCTTGTCGATCATCTCCAGCTCGCGCCCGGTAAGCATGGCACCGTACTTGTAATCATCGCCAAGACTTGCATAATCCAGCAAGTATTTCCGCCAGTAATCCGGACTTATCAATGCAAAGTCTTCCCAGGGAATGCCAAGCTTTTGAGCAAGGCGTCGCTGTTGTGGCCTAATGGTGCTCTTGCCTGATGCTGATGCCCCTTTTACGTTCATGATTACAGGCTTACTTTGAACAGGCAGAGGCCGATAACCTTCGCTTGCTACAGCTTGCGACCAGACATTGTCTATCATGCTGTCGACAATCGTGTATCCGTGCGAATTGATCACCTGATTAACGACAATGCGTGTGACCAGCTCGTAGTCTGGCAACATTCGGCCTCGGTGCCCAATAATCGAATCTACACATTTCACAAGTGCATCAATACAAGCACGTTCCAGCGGCACATCACAGGTTTCAGCCTGTGTCCGCCAACGCGACAAAGCAGACATTTCAATCTCTTGTGGCGTCGCTACAGGTTTGGTGGGCGTCGGCGATTTTCCAAACCAGCGAGCGAAAATCGAACCACGACTATCGGAGTTCTCAACCTCAGCAGCTTGACTTTGAAACCCCTCGGCCAGCAGATCACTGACAAGCTTTAATGCACGATCGCGTTCATCAATCAGCGCCTGCTCGATTGCAGGCATTATCGCTGACATATGCCTCGACTGCAGTGTGTCGACCATACTTCGCAGATTAATACCAAGCTCTTCATAGCTTGGGCCGTCCGGTACCGTCAAATCCGCTGTAACACGGACCAGCAAAGCGTGGGTAACCAGACGCTCAGGACGGAAACAAACAAGTTCGAGAATACCAAGGCCGGTCAAATCCGCAAGCTCGGATGCTTCTGCGTAACTGACCGTCGCGTTTTCCTCGCGAAATAAAGTCACCAACGACCATAGTGGCTGAGGGATATCCGACTGTAAACCCGGATTCCATGCACTCTCAGATCGTTGGTTCATGCGGTTTTTTCTTAAGCCTGTGTAGTCAGCAGTGCACTACTCCTGCGTACTTGGGTTTGAGCTTCGAGCCTTGCGTTTGGTCAACACAAATTTAAATAATGGAAGAAAAATCAGAATGACCGCAATAATGGTTATCGGACCTGCGATGGGACGTGTAACAAAAATGGACGGATCACCGGAAGACAACAGAAGTGATTGACGCAACGTAGGTTCAGCGATAGGCCCAAGCACAATGGCCAGTACAGCAGGTGCTAGCGGATAATCCAGTTTTCTCAGCATGTACGCCGAAAATCCGAATCCCAGCATCAACCATACATCATGCATATCTCGTGTTGCAGCATATCCCCCAACCATTGAAAGAACAAAAATCATGGAAGCAAGAATAGTGAATGGCATTCTTAGCATGGCGATGAACAGCGGTATGAAAGCAAGATTAACCACGACCGCTGCGACGTTAGAGACGTAGAATGATCCAATGAGACCCCAGACGAACTCTGGCTGATCGGTAAACAATCGAGGGCCAGGGGTCAGCCCCCAGATAACCATGCCACCCAGCAGAATTGCCGTGGTGGGAGATCCGGGAATTCCTAGAGTGAGCATCGGCAACATCGAGCCGGTGGAGGCTGAGTTGTTGGCAGCTTCCGGTGCAGCGACTCCACTCGGATGTCCCTTACCGAACTCGTCAGGGTTTTTCGATACCAGCTTTGCGACACCATAAGCCATCAGAGAGCCCGGCGTAGCACCCGCCGCCGGCAGGATTCCTACGAAAAATCCAAGGGCGGATCCAATGGCGGTGCCTTTCCAGCCTCTACGCATACCTTCCTTGGCATCCTCGATTGATCCCTTAACGGTCATCTCGGCTTCTGTGGTAGTAATTTTGCCCCGGGTACTATCTATGGTCCAGAGCATTTCACCAATACCGTATACACCAATTGCCAGTACAAGAAAGTTGATGCCATGCAGAAATCCGCTGATTCCGCCAAAGATAAGACGAGGCTCTCCAGATATCTCATCAAAGCCAACCGACGCCAATACAAGACCTATACAGATTGAAAACACAGTTTTAGGAATGTCGTCTCCGCCTAATCCGACGAAAGTGGCGAAAGCAAGGAGCATTAAGGCAAATATCTCAGGCGGCCCAAAGCTCAACGCCACCGAGGCCAGCAATGGAGCAAAGCCTGTAAAGAAAACATTGGCAACCGTTCCGCCAATAAAAGAGGCAATGGCCGCAGTTACCAACGCCAGACGGGCACGTCCTTGCATTGCAAGTGGCCGTCCATCAAACGTTGTTGCAACCGCCGTAGACGCCCCGGGTATTCCCAGGGTTATCGACGATATAGCTCCACCGTACATAGCGCCATAATAGATGGCCGCCAGAAAAATTATAGCCGATCCTGGCGGTACCAGAAACGTAATCGGAAGCAGTATGGCAACGCCATTGACAGACCCAAGTCCGGGCATTGCGCCAATGAAAAGACCCAATGTAACGCCAATAAGAATCAGCAGTATATTAAGTGGCTGGAGCGATAACAGAATGCCGTCGCCCAGATTACCAAGGATCTCTATCATGTTCTTACGTTCCCGATAGTAATGGAGCGATGATGAAAGTCAGTATGAGATTTCATGATGGTCCCCGATCAGTAGATAATCGTGTTCATGAAATTAAAGAACGGCTCAAGAAAAGGCAGTCCCTTAGGCATAGTGATGCGCATCAAGGCTTCGAAGAAAAAGAAGAATATGATAGGCGCTAATATAGAGATGCCTAAGGTCACACGAAGTTTGTGCCTGCCTAGAAATCCAAGGTAGTAAAGCAAGAACACAAACATCGCACCGTACATTGAAATGACATCGATGAGTGCAACAAAGCCGACTATGCCACCGCCAACCATAAGCAGCATTTTCTTACCGTATGCATCGAGCAACGGCTCTTCAGATTGAGATGGTGGGGATTTCCTCATTACGCCGTTATAGGCGATAACGCCCGTGCAAATTAACATAATGCCCGACAACCAGAATGGCCAGGCACCGCCGCCCGGCCCTTCTCCGCTGACGTATCCCACTTCAAGCTCTGTGCTCTTGTACATCAGGTAGACGGAAAAACCCGCCAATACACCTGCCGTGATTATTTCTGCGCGCCGCATGCGGCTACCTCCTCAAGTACTTTTTAGATTTAGAGCCGTGGAAATCAATGGACAAAAATTACCGGGGTGTCAGCGTTATCAACAACGTATTGCGTATTGCCACCAAATACCGTTTCTCTCTCATGACTATCGCTATAGGCACCCATAATCAGCGTATCTGCATCAATGGATGCCGCCTGCTCCAATAACTCTTTGCCTATCTTTCTTTTTGCCTCGAATCGAGTAACAGAGGCTTTAATGTTTCTGGACTCCAGATAAGCAACCAGACTTTCAGAATCCGCTCCGTTGATCTCGGTACCGGCAGACAGGATCGTTACCTGCGATGCACTCTCAATAATCCCCATCGTTAATGCCACTGCACGACTGGCCTCGGCAGAACCATTCCAGCCGATAGCTATTTTCTCGCACAAGCTTTCCGGCGCAGAGCTTCTGGGCGGACACATCATAACGGGCCTGCCAGTATTGAACAAAGCCGCCTTGAGAGTATTGGCACCAAGATTTCTGTCAACATCAGGTTTAGCTACGCAAATAAGATCAGCGATTCGGCCATGGCGTTTTATGACGTCAACTTGCCTGCCCTGCTCTTCTACCCAAGACGCTGATGCCTTACCCATCAGGGCAGTTTCCGACATCTCGACACCCATCTTGCGAGCCAACGCTTCCAATTCAGCGCGCATACCTTGTTCAACCTGATCAGCAACGTCGGATGATTGCGACAGCAGTAACTTTCGTAACGATGCTGTTATGGCAATCCCGTAAGGCATGAGATCCTCGGGACGGGGCCGGCAGTGAGCCACCTTTATATGCGCCCGATACCTGGTCGCAAGCGTTGCTGCGTGTGAAAATACGTTGTCACCCTTTCCATCACCACGAACCGGGACCACGATGCTATGAATCAAGTGCGTGTCTCCTGAAAATTAGCGGAATTTACCTTGGCAGCATGCATCGGAATCAAGTACCCAGTTGATCACCAACAGCGAGCCCGACATCGGCTGCCCATTGTTCGGCACCGATTTTTCCACCGTCGGAAGGTTTGACTCTCTTGACCAGTATTCGTCCACCGACGCTTTGCACACTGATACCGGCATCAGATACTTCCATAACCTTACCTGCGACCCCATCCCCGGGTACAAGCTGACTATCAAATACACCCAGTTCGGCACCATTGAACGTTGTCCATGCACCGGGGGCCGGATTGGTCCCCCTTATCAGGTTATAAACCTGCGCAACCGGTTTGTACCAATCAACATGAGCATGCTTCCTGGTGCAACGTCGTTCATAACTTGCCAGAGTTTCGTCCTGCTCTATACGCGCTGGATTCCCGGCACGGAACATATCGCATACCTGTAAAACCGACTCCACCGCTGAGGGATAGATTTTCTTGAAATACAGATTGATCACGGTATCGTCAGGCTCGATTGAACATTCCCATTGCAGCAGTATGTCACCTTCATCCAGACCATCAGTCGGGTAAAACCAGGAGTATCCGGATTTATCATAGCCTTGAATGATCGGCCAGTTAACTGCCGATGGGCCACGATGCAAAGGCAGCAACGATGGGTGGAAACAGATGGATCCTTGTGTAGGAATATCACGCGCCGACTCAGGCACAAATACGTTGACAAAAGCCATGACCATCAAGTCCGCATCGTAACTTTTCAAGGTATCCAGTGTTGTTTGATCTTTGAAGTGTGCCGGCTGCTGAACCGGCAAGCCACGCTCCAACGCAAATTCCTTGATCGGATCAACGGGCTTACCATCCCTATCCGGCTCACAATACACGGCCACTACTTCATCGACACCCGCATCCAGGATTTTTTCCAAGGCATCTTTTCCGAATGCCTGTTGCCCCATGACTATTACTCGCATTACTTTATCCTCTGGCTGTTGTTACCGGGTTTAAAAGACTATCTGACTAAGTCTTCACGTTTCCAACCGCACCAGAATCAATGACGGCTTGTAAGTCATCACCGGCATAACCTAGAACATCACGTAGTATCTCGGCCGTGTGCTCACCTAACAATGGGGAGCGTTCCACTTCAACTTGACTGTCCGAGAGTTTGATAGGACATCCAACACTCAAGTATTCGCCACGTTCGGGATGATCAACACGAACCATGGTGCCGGTGGCGAACAATCCTTCGTCTTCGGATATTTCTTTCATCGAGAGAATCGGGCCGACAGGAATATCATGCGGGTTACAAATATCCATCACCTCAAACTTGGTTTTAGTCATTGTCCATTGTTCGATGGTTGCAAATATTTCGTTGAGTTTGTCCAGTCTTTCCGGTGGCTTGGCATAACCTTCCTGTGTCTTCCATTCCGGTTTACCGATGACGTCACAGACTTTTTCCCATATAGCAGCCTGGATAATAAAGTAGGTGTAGGCGTTCGGATCCTGCTCCCAACCTTTGCATTTGAGAATTCGACCGGGTTGACCGCCACCCGAATCATTACCGGCTCTCGGAGTTGCCTCACCAAACGGCACGCCCTCACCGAATTGCGAATACTCCTTCAGAGGTCCCGCAGCAAGTCGTTGCTGGTCCCGTAATTTGACACGCGCAAGGTTCAGAACGCTGTCTTGCATCGCACAGGAAACCTTTTGTCCGCGCCCGGTTTTTTCCCGTTGAAACAACGCTGTCACTATTCCCAGACACAAATGCAACCCGGTACCGGAATCTCCAATCTGCGCACCGGTAACCAGTGGTGGGCCGTCTCTAAATCCTGTGGTAGATGCTGAACCACCGGCGCATTGGGCAACGTTTTCATAAACCTTACAATCCTCATACTTACCGGGTCCGAAGCCCTTAATCGACGCCATGATGATGCGCGGGTTGATTTCCTGGATCCGCTCCCAGGTAAAGCCCATCCTGTCCAGGGCACCCGGTGCAAAATTTTCAACAAGAACATCGCAAGTTTCTATGAGACGAGTAAGAACCTCTTTACCTGTCTCATTTTTTGAATTCAATTCGATAGAACGTTTATTGTGATTAAGCATTGTGAAATACAGGCTGTCCGCATCCGGCACATCCACTAACTGCTTGCGTGTCGCATCACCAACACCCGGACGCTCTACCTTGATGACATCCGCCCCGAACCAGGCCAATAGTTGTGTACATGTCGGGCCCGACTGAACATGCGTGAAATCAAGAATCTTTATACCTTCAAGTGCTTTCATGTATTACTTACCTGTCAATTGAATTCAGTTATAACTCGACCAGAGCGGATGATAGATCACTTGGAGGTACAGCGGGCAGTCTTGCCTGTCGACATGTCGCGACGCAATTCTCCCCAGACACATATAGTGATTACTCAAGTCGTTATATGGCGCGGAAAGCTACTTTTTGGAAACAATGCTCTGCGGATTAAGATTGCCAATACGCCCACTCTCAGTACCTGCAGTCTCATCGATTACCGCATTTATCAACGTCGGCTTACCTGAATCAAGCGCCTCATTGACGGCCTTGACCAGATCATCCCGGGTATGCGCTGTAACACCGTGACCACCAAACGCCTGCATCATCATGTCGTAACGCGAATCTTTCACAAACACCGTAGGCGCTACTTCAGGACCACCTGTCGGGTTCACATCAGTGCCGCGATAGATACCATTGTTATTAAAAACGACAATACAAACGGGCAGGTTATAGCGACAAATGGTTTCCACCTCCATCCCGGAAAATCCGAACGCACTGTCTCCTTCCACGGCAAGTACACGGTTTCCCGTTTCGACGGCAGCCGCAACCGCAGCCCCCATACCTATACCCATGATTCCCCAGGTACCCACATCCAGGCGTTTACGCGGTTTATAGATATCAATAATGCTTCGGGCAAAATCCAGGGTATTTGCCCCTTCATTAACAAGCATGGTCTCCGGCCGTTCCTTGATGATAGTTTTCAGTGCACCCAAAGCAATATGAAAATCCATCGGCTCAACAACGTTGCTTTGCAGCTTATTGGCCATGCGCGCAAGATTGGCTTCACGTTTTTCGGCAATTGCATTCGTCCAGTCCTGGCCTGGTAGCGCCCACTCCGTACCCATCTCATTGAGTAAGGCCGACACACAAGAGGCTATATCGCCAACCAATGGCGCGGCAATTTCTACGTTGCTGTCCATTTCCCCTGGTTCAATATCGATTTGTATGAAACGCTTGCTACCCGGCGCCCCCCAACTTTTCCCTTTACCGTGTGAGAGCAGCCAGTTGAGCCTTGCGCCTACCATGATGACAACATCCGATTCTTTTAGCGCTAACGATCGGGCAGCACCGGCCGACTGAGGATGATCATCCGGCAACAAGCCTTTGGCCATGCTCATCGGTAGATACGGGATACCACTTTTTTCTACAAATTTGCGTATTAACTCATCAGCCTGCACGTAGGACGCACCTTTACCAAGAATGATTAATGGTCGCTTGGCACTCTTGATCAGCTCTACAGCCCGGGTCACCGAATGTGGTGCCGGTAGCTGTGCCGGGGCGGGGTCTACCACGGTAACGATAGATCTGGCACCCGTCGCTGCATCCAGAACCTGTCCAAACAGCTTGGCAGGCAAATCCAGATAGACACCGCCCGGTCTGCCTGAAACAGCTGCACGGATAGCGCGAGCAACACCGATGCCGATATCTTCAGCCTGAAGAATACGAAATGCCGCTTTACACAAGGGCTTGGCTATTGCCAGTTGGTCCATCTCTTCGTAATCGCCTTGCTGCAGATCAACGATTTCACGCTCAGAGGACCCGCTGATAAGAATCATGGGAAAACAATTCGTCGTTGCATTAGCAAGCGCCGTCAGACCGTTCAAAAAACCGGGAGCTGAGACGGTTAGACAAAGCCCGGGCTTCTTGGTCAGATAGCCTGCAATCGCAGCAGCATTACCTGCATGCTGCTCATGACGAAATGAAAATACTCGCATGCCACTAGCTTGAGCAAGCCGACCAAAATCTGTAATTGGTATTCCGGGCACACCATAGATGGTGTTAAGACCGTTCGCTTTGAAGGCATCTATTAAAAGATGAAATCCGTCCGTAAGCTCTACAGCTGATTCTTCCTCAGCGCGATTCTTCTCTTCAACAACATTGGCCGACATGGTTCTACCTCTTGTCTTGGACGGATTTAAAGATCATAAAATCACACACCGTTAGCAGACTGACGCCCGTACTGCAGCCAGTTTTGACGGATGTGATCATGAAGTTTCATCGTGTGATCACGGACCAGCATGGCAGCAAGATCACCTTCGCGGTTTTCAATTGCCTCTATGATGGCCATGTGATCTACAACCGAACGCTTTACGCGATCGTCTTCACGCATGGTGCGACGGCGTACTGCATGCATATGCTGTAACAACCCAAACGCCGTCTCTTTCAGCAATTCGCACCCCGAGAGTTCTAGAATACGCTGATGAAATTTGATGTTGGCATCCGAATACTCAGCAATATCTGCGCGCCCTGAATCACCGCCCTGAATGGTTCCAAGCACTCTAAGGGTCGCGATATTCTGATCGTTGGCAACTTGCGTCACCAATCGTGCTGCCATGCTTTCAAGGGCGGCCCAAACAACGACCATCTCAAGGATTTCGTGCAAACTCTTCTGCTTGACGTAGACGCCCTTGCGGGGCTGGATATCGACAAACCCTTCTTGCTCGAGTTTGGCCAGTGCTTCGCGGATCGGTGTTCGCGAGATTCCAAGCTGCTCCGCAAGCTTGCGCTCATCAAGACGGAGATCAACTTCATCGCCGTAAATATCCATCTCCATGATGGCCGTACGCAGTAGATTGTAGGTATGTGCCTTTAATGAAAAATTCTCAGTGACCGGGCGAAGGTTCGCACTGATTGATAGCCCTCCGGAAGTCTTGGACGTTGTCATTTTCCGTAAAAATCCTGTTGTGCCGACCTGTTAACACGCCACTGCTTTGACATCACGCATTTAATTTTGTATCTGCCATGTGGTATACCATACACCGAATATCAATCAGGTCAAGCTTTGCCAAACAACAATCTGGACAGAGGTTCAAACGATAGAAAACTGATCAAACGACTGATATTCTCGCCCAAAAAAAAGGTGATGCGATTCTTCCCGGAATCACACCACCTTCATTAATCATTTAAAAATCAGCCCCTTACGGAGCTGAAAAATGACAAATTACTCACCCATCTTGGATAATAACTCTTGATGGCGAGCAACCTGAGTCTCCCAATATCCAACTTGCTCTTCAGCATCCATCCACAAGGGTGAAAGACTTTCCGAAGCCATGTAACCCTGCCACTCTTCGCTCTCGTAGATGGTTTTGAATAAATCCTGATAGTAAGCCGCTGCCTCTGCAGACATACCTGGCGCTCCTACTACCGCACGCTGGTTGTAGTAGCTGAAATCTTTATCAAGTTCCTTGATCGTTGGAACGCCAGACACCAGAGGCAGACGCTCATCGGAGAAAGATACCAAAGGAACTACATCACCATTTTCAAAAAAGCCTTTGGCTTCTGACGGGTTGTTTACTGACGACATGATCTGTTGACCAGCGAGATCCTTAGCGACAGCACCGCCCCCTTTGTACGGGATGTATTTGATTTTCAGGTCGTAGTTCTGCTCGAGCCAGGTGGTGACAAGAGAATCTTCCTGCCCTTTACCGGTACCACCCATTACCCACTCACCATCGGCTTCTTTTACAGCAGCCTGCCACTCTTCAAACGTATTGATACCACGCTCTTTATGCACCCAAAGTACAAACGGATCCACACCCATCATGGCAACAGGTGTGAAGGTACTGATATCAATACCAAGACCTTTCTGACGTAAAGGGGTGGTGAAAAAGGAATTCAGTGTCACCAGGATAGTATGATCTGGGTCTTTGGAATTGTTTAACGCAATCAGAGCCTCCGCTCCGGAACCACCACCTTTATTGTTAGGGATCAAGGGCCGTGGGGTCAGGTCTTTTTTCTCAGCCACAGACTGGATGAATCGTGCAATCTGATCTGCACCTCCACCCGCACCAGCCATGATGACAAAGTCAATGGGCTTGGTTGGCTCCCAGGCTTGTGCCATTGAGCTGAATCCACCGGCACCAAGCGCCGCGGCAGCGACCAATCCAATAACGGATTTTCGTTTCTTACTTATGAACATTAGAAATATTTCTCCTTCCAATTATTATGCTTAAAAAACAGAATCAGTATTACGAAGGCACAACTTATCGCCTCAATAAACAGTTGAAGCGGTATTCAGACCATGCTCCCTGGTAAGGCATACCGAGTACCGGCATGTTGCATTATTGGTCCGTCGTTTGCGAGAAATTCAGGTTGGTAGTTTTTAAACTCCTGCGATGACGTCTAAGACGTAAAAACTTCGATCCTGTCTCATTTGCAAAGCAAGCTGATGCAGCACCGCTCAAACATTGCAACAACCATGATCTAGCAAAAGACCTTCACGGTTGGAAATCAAACTCCCACAAAACGTCAATTATGATGCGCACAAGAAATAGCTTTTGTAAAGCCCGTTAGCACAATGAAATACCTGTCAGGCCGTCTCCCAAACAACAAACAATTGCAAAAAAGCCTATAAATAGTGCCTTTCAGACTGTTTTTGCCAAGCGTTATTTTGTTACCTGACAGCAAAAAATCATCGACAGTGCCCTTACTCCGTCTTGTTTTGGGCAATACGGTCATCCACGATGTTAACCACTGTGTCGACGGCGTCTGATTGAATGCCAAGCTGCATGCCCACCCTCTGCACAAGTTTGTCCACTCTCTCAATGCTGAACGAGCCACCATCAATAGCGCGTGCAACCGATGACGGCTTCAGTAGATTTTCCGCAGCTTTTGCATATTTTTCAAAAGGTACCAGATCAGCGGAATCTGCTCCGAGTTTCTGCGCAAGAGCATCAACCCAGGCATACATCTCACTGGATTCGTTTGCGTCAGCGTGAACCGCATCGCGTATTGGCCGAACCGACGAAGGTGTGACACAACGATAGTTTCCTGTTAACAGCATGCTCCACTTGGCCATTGGCACAAACAAAGAATCATAGACACGCAGTTTTACCGGGACATCCTTGCCATCCAGTGTCACGTTAGCGATGTCGCTTTCCAATTGGTGCAGCATAACGTTGTGCTGTTCATTCTCGAAAACAGCTGCTTTGAAATTAGTTGGTAAACCGACATGCAGAAAGTTGGCTTTTTCTTCTGGTGGACGAAAAGCCTGAGGATCCGGACTACACAGACTGATCAAACCCGGCTCAAAACCATCCCATACAGAGGGATCGTCATAGCAGTCGTCCAGATTGGCCTGACTTAATGTGGGTATGCGTGCCAGGTAAGGTCTTGGTGGCATGTTCATTATAGAAAGACAAGGTACCCTCGTTGAGGCAATACGTGACATCAGCTCTTTTACCTGGGTTGAGGAATACTGAGGCTCCTGCATGGCTAAAGCCACCAGATCAAAGTCTCCAGGATTGACATTCTCAGGCGTCGAAGCTGATGCCTTTCCCGGCAAGTCGTTTGAGTCGATGACACGATGCTCGGATTCATCACGCAGTTTTATGCGAACTCGGGTACCTTCCTCATTAATGAGTTTTGCCGTCACATCTCTGCACACCAGCGTCACATCATGACCGGCCATGAGCAGTTTGGTTGACAACAGCGACCCATAGGACGCTCCCAGTATTAACACATTCATTTATTCTCTCTCCAGCCTCAGCGAGACTTGTATATCAGTGGTGAATCGATAAGCAAATTTGCGCACTTGCGTTGAAGACGAGAGCGTGGATTGCATTTTTCTTTTTCGGGTGATGATCGCTGACAAAAACCTCCGCCCTGGTGGGTACGTGAATTTTCGTCAAACAGCCTGAAACCCGTTGAAGTATCATGCTACCAACATTATTGATGGAACTTCATAAGCCTTGTCTATGCAAACTATTGAGATAAGCGAATTCGGTCCGCCAGAGGTATTAATTCAGGGTCAACGCGACGCTCCGGAACCACGAAATAACGAGGTACTCGTCAAAGTACTCGCCGCAGGAGTGAATGGACCGGATCTGGTGCAGAGACGAGGTCATTACCCACCTCCTGAAGGAGCATCCGACCTTCTCGGACTGGAAATCAGTGGCGAGGTCATTGGTGTCGGTGCAAATGTCAATCGCTGGAAAATCGGCGACCAGATTTGCGCTCTGACCAACGGGGGCGGTTACGCAGAATTCGTCGCTGTCGACGAGCAGCACTGCCTTGAAATTCCAAAAAATGTGTCTCCTGGTGATGCTGCCGGTTTACCGGAGACATATTTTACTGTCTGGAGTAACTGCTTTTACCAGCAGACTTATTCAGCAGACGATGTATTTCTGGTTCACGGTGGCGCTGGAGGTATCGGATCAACGGCCATTCAACTTGGGGCCGCGCTGGGCTTGAATGTATTGACAACTTGTTCCGGCTCTGAAGACGCAAATTTCTGCAAAACATTGGGAGCCACCCAGACGATAGACTATAGAGACGACGATTTTGTCGGACACGTAAAAGCCGCAGGTGGCGCAGCACTCATCCTGGACATCATTGGTGGTGACTACATAGCACGCAACATAAAGGCAGCAAAAGCAGATGCGCGAATAATACAATTGGCATTCAATGCAGGTTCCAAGGTCGAGATAAACCTGATGCCCATCATGTTAAAGAGGCTCACTTATACCGGCTCAACCTTACGGTCTCGCCCAGCAAGTTTCAAAGCAGCAATTGCTCGAGATATTGAAGAAAAGGTATGGCCACTCTTTGAACAGGGAATACTCAAAACTCAGACTCATTGCACCTTGCCTTTCAAGGATGTTGTAAAGAGTCACAAGATGATGGAAGCGGGTGACCATAGAGGCAAAATTCTATTAACCACTGCTTAACAAGCTTTGCTATTCGACATTAGCTGCAAACCGCAAATCATTTTTTCAACGTTTAACATTTACGGAAAAAAACTACTATGACTGACAACTCAACCATTGCCGTCATCGGGCTTGGCTCGATGGGCTATGGTATCGCACAGTCAATATTAAGCGCCGGACACACCGTCTACGGCTTCGACGTCAATGAACAGAACACACAACGATTTTGCTCAGAAGGGGGCCTAAGCGGCACACTTGCCGACGTTGCTTCATCTCTGGATATCGTCGTGGTTTGCGTATTGAATGCATCTCAAACCGAGTCAGTACTTTTCGCAGACAACTCACCGTTGATACCCATGCTTGTCAAAGGTAGCGTCGTCATTGCATGCGCAACGGTGCCTCCGGATTTTGCGCGAGACATGGCGGCACGGTGCGCTGAACATGGCATCCTATACCTTGATGCCCCCATGTCAGGCGGGTCAGTAAAAGCGGCAAACGGGCAGCTCACCTACATGGCCTCAGGACCTGAACAAGCATTTGCACGTGCACAACCTGCGCTTGATGCCAGCGCGCAAACAGTTTTCAAGCTCGGTGCTGAAGCAGGCGCAGGTTCTGCAATGAAGGCTGTCAACCAGATGCTTGCAGGCGTCCATATAGCCGCTATGGCCGAGGCGTTGACTTTCGGCATGACACAAGGCGTCGAACCAGACATGTTTCTGAAAATTATCAGCCAATGCGCCGGCACTTCGTGGATGCTTGAGAACCGCGCCCCACACATCGTGGAAGGCGACTACACCCCTCACTCATCCATAGACATCTGGCCAAAGGATTTGGGCATCGTCATGGACATCGCCCGATCTGCCAGTTTTTCGGCCCCCATTACTGCAGCCGCTTTACAACAATTTGTCGCCGCGTCGGGTTCAGGTCTGGGCCAGGAAGATGATGCAGCTGTTGCCAAGGTCTATGCGCGAAACGCAGGTATCGAGTTACCGTAACGCTGTGCATAACAGGGCTCAATGCGCAAAACGGACGCCTATAATCGGACATGCTTCCTAAACCAACCTGTGATGCATTTTTGATTAGACTCCAGCAGCCGTTATTCTGTTGGTGGATATTTTTGTTGACTACTATGAGCTGCTTCACGTGCAGCCTTCAGCTCCAGAGCCGGTTATCAAGGCAAGCTATCGTGCCATGATGCAAAAGCTCGACCACCATCCCGACCGAGGCGGTGACGTAGATTTTGCAAAACTGCTCAACGCCGCAGCAAAGACACTCTGTGACCCTCGCACCAGGGCACAGTACGATGCACTCAGAAAGCAGTTTCAACCGGTGAGTGAAGAAAATTCCGGCACCGAAACACCAGACAAGACGTCATGGGGCGAACCCGGCGGATCTCCCGACTCTGAACACGATCAATCATCAGATTCCGGCCAACACGGGCACCAATCAGATATCGGCACTCACAGCAGTGGCACAAGTGAACCACACGCGAACCTGCCTTCCAGGCCTCAGTGCCCATTTTGCCTGTCAATCTACCCAGCAGACAATACGTCATTTACGACTCCTGCCGGTTATGCCAGCTTACGTCGATGTCGCACCTGCAATAGTGCGCGAACCCCCATAGCGCACTTACCTCGTACTAGCGATGAAGAATTACGCAGAATGCATCGTCAGCAACATAAATCTGATGCACGTGTCTGGTTAAGCTGGCCCGGTCAAACACCCGTAAACTCTGCCTTGAGCAACTTTTCGCCCGAGGGCTGCGCTTTGAATTTGTCTGAAATTGTCGCTGTAGGCCAGACTATTGTTATCGATACGGGTCTTTTTAACGCTATTTGCAAGGTTCGGCATTGCAAACCCACGGGCAATCGAAACTATCTTGTCGGTCTCGAATTTGTCACACTGGACATGGTGGCAGAACCTGGAACGTTGCTAGACGCAAGCGCTTGAAGCTCGCCTCTTTTGCAAATTTGTTTGGTTTAGAGCCCACACATCCAGCTTGGCACAAGCCCACCGTGGCGGTACAACCCTCGAGAAATTTCTACGCAAAGCGCTTACACCGTAAAGCTTCTTACCACTGTACACTCATCATTACCAAACAAAGAGTAACAAGTCATGGATATCAAGCGCATGGATTCCAGTCAGCGAATGAGTCAGGTGGTTGTGCATGGCAACACCGTCTATCTTGCGGGTCAGGTCGCAAAAGGAGATACGGTTACAGCTCAAACTGAGGGAATCCTGACACAGATAGATGAACTGTTAGCCAAGGCAGGTACAGACCGGTCCCGGCTTTTGAGCGCTACCATCTGGTTATGCTCAATGGACGACTTTGCAGAAATGAACGCAGTGTGGGATGCATGGATTGACACCAGCAATCCACCCGCCAGAGCCTGCGTGGAGTCGCCGCGTCTTGCCACTCCAGAGTTTATCGTAGAAATCATGGTGGTTGCGGCCAAAGATTGACCAAGCTAACGCAGGCAATAAGCCTGCGTTGCGTTCCACGCAACGCAGGGCAAATCCAAACAATCGTCTTTGAATTCCGTTAGTTCTCAAGGCTGATGGGTTACATCAAACTAACAAGCGACCGGTATCCATCCAAGTTGACGCACTGCAGGGCTGTCCAACACTTTACCTCCTTTCGCCTCACCCACCAGATTAACCATAACCCACAGGCCTGATTGTTGACTGACGCAGGCGTCAATGACCTGCAATGTGGCCTGGAAGGCAGATTCGCGCAATCGCTCACCACTGGGCGTGCGATAGACCACGCCGTCCCACTCCCCCACAAGCTTTGTCATTGCATTCATAACAACAAAAGCATAAGGCTTGTAACTCATGGTGTCGTCGTGCCCAACCCAGACAAGTTTTTGTGTATCAGTGACTGCACTGTCGTTCGCAGCGTTGGCCGCTAAACAATGGTCTTGCTCGATACAGACTCGCTCCGCGGGATCCACTTGATAGTGGATGACATCCTCGTTATGGCTAAATTCGTAGACAGGCAGGCTGTACTCCACTCCATTTTCCACGCAATGCAGCTGCCCGACTGTGCGTCGAGGCGATGGATGCGATGTGTCAAGCTGCACTGGAGTAAATGGCAATGTGCTGGCTAACTGAATTTTCATAATTTACCGTACACCCGTTAATTTTTTGCAAACCCGGCCTGAAATGGACGCGCCGGCTAGTGATCTTTCAGCAGGCTATGCCCGCACGCTTATTGAACGACATCTTCAGAGCCTGCTGATGGTACAAAACTTCGCAATTCTGACGAATTATGACAATGCAACCGAATCAGCATCCCGGGACACAACTGATCCACAGCTCGCAATGCTTATCCACCACGTCATTGCAGTTTCTTCCGCCAGTTACGTAATTTCACAATCCAAGACTATTGAAGGATCCGATATCACGTTAGAATATAGTCTCTCTTGCCAGAGTTTCATGGCTGATTTGTGTGCAGGCCTTCTCGTGGTCCGGCTCTTGCGGGGAACTCAGCACAAACCCCGTGTTTAACAGTGTCCGATTCCGTGTTTTGCGATTGCAATGCGTACACAAAACGGCGCATCTGTCAAAACGATCCTTCACCACTTTTCAGCCGGTAGTTAACGAACTCCAATGACCGAGACGGCAGTGCTAACAGTAGAAATGGCTCTGGTGCTATTTCTGCTTGCCGCAACGGTCTACATGTTCGCGTTCTCCGTGGTGCGGGTGGATGTGGCGGCGCTGATCATTATGGTCACTCTCGGCCTACTGTCAAAATCACCCGGCATTGAGCCAATCCTTAGTCTCACCGAGCTGTTTGCCGGTTTCTCCAGTAATGCCGTCATTTCAATTATCGGCGTAATGATTATCGGCCGAGGTCTGGACAAGACCGGACTAATGGGACGACTTGCTCAACTTATTCTAAGCATTGGCGGCAAGACCGAAGCCAGGATCAGTCCACTGATGAGTGCCATTGCGGCGCTGTCGTCAGGCTTCATGCAAAACATTGGCGTAGCCGCTCTGTTTCTTCCTGTTGTCAGCCGTGTCTCTGCTCGTACAGGCATTCCCATTTCTCGCCTGCTCATGCCGGTAGGTTTCTGCATCATTCTAGGTGGCACCGCCACCATGATCGGCTCTAGTCCTCTGATCTTACTGAATGATTTATTACTATCTTCGAACCGGCAACTGCCCGATTCAATGCAGATGGAGAGCTTTGGTCTTTTTTCCGTTTTGCCTATCGGCATCGCTTTAAGCATCACTGGGCTTCTGTACTTTGTCATCGCGGGACGATTCATACTCCCCAAAATAGATCCGGACAGCAACCGCACATCGCGAACTGACGATTATTTCAAAAGTCTTTACGGGATCAGCGGCGAATTGCTGGAAGCACAAGTTACTGTAGATAGCCCGATGGTTGGCATGACCATTCACCAGGTGGAGGAAACTTACGAGAAAACACCGTTCATGCTCGCGCTCTATAGCGGTGACGTCGTCAAGGTTCCGCCCGATCGTGAGGAGACTATCTGGGTGCATACCCGACTCGGGCTGCTGGGCGACCGCGACGAGGTTGAGGCTTTCTGTAATGAATATCACTGGCAACTGAAAGGTGAACCAGACCGGTTTGCCAAGGTGCTCAATCAGCAATATAGCGGTATCGGTGAAGTGGTTATTCCACCTGCGTCCAGCCTCGTCGGAAAAGCTATCGGAGACATCAAGCCACGACGAAATTTTGGCGCTAATATCATGCAGATTTACCGTTCCGATCAGATTATAAGTCGTGGATTTCGGGACACTATCCTGCAAGCCGGCGACACGCTCGTGGTGCACTCCAGCTGGAAGGATCTGAACAAGCTGAAATCCAACCGCGACTTTGTCGTTGCCACTGACGTCAAGTACGAGGACATTCGCACGCACAAGCTAAAGCCTGCGCTGTTCTTTTTTTTCTTCTCACTCGTGCTGTTTCTGGTCACCGATACCTTGTCCATATCGCTTCTGGCAGGAGCACTGGGCATGATTCTGTCCGGCGTGCTGACAATTGATGAGGCGTATGACGCAGTTAGCCTGCAAACTGTATTCCTGCTGGCCTGTCTTATTCCGCTCGGCATAGCCGTGGATCATTCAGGGGCAGCACTATGGATTGCTCACCACTTGCTAGAGCTTATCGGCGATGTGCCTGTCTGGGTCATGCAGACCGTTATTGCCGGGCTTGCCACTTTTTTCACCCTGGTAATGTCCAACATCGGAGCGACCGTTCTTCTTGTTCCGCTGGCCGTTAACATTGCGGTGAGCATCGGTGCCGATCCCGCCATGTTTGCATTAACTGTTGCCATCTCGACATCCAACGCTTTTCTTATTCCAACCAATCAGGTGAATGCTCTTATCATGGGGCCAGGCGGGTACAGTGTTGCGGATTTCATGCGCGTAGGCGGCGTCATGACAGTCTTGTATTTAATCGTCAGCTTATTGGTCATGAATTTTTTCATGTAACATTTTAGAGCTTGAATCACGTCGCAATCAGCTAACAATTGTCGCATTCAAGCCACATAACACTATTGACGTGGGCAATAATCTGACCGATATTTCACGGGTGCAAACGCACTTCATGGGATGTTCAACATGGGAAAAACATACAAAACTCAACCAGAAGACCACTACCTGGACGATCTTTTCGAAGATGACTACGGTCTGGATGCCGATATCGACGATAACCTGGAACCATTTCTCGATAGTCAGAGCTCTGACACCACCCGGCATACAAAACGTGGATACGACCGCAAAAAAACAACCGCCTACGATGAGGACTATAGCCGGAACCGCCTTCCGCAAGACTGGCAGGATTTCGATTTCGCACCCGACTCCTATCTCGGTGACGATTGGAGCTAGACCGTTAGCTCAGTAAACGCGACAACCATCAAAATTTGACACAATCTGTACCCGCGGCCCCCTAAGGGCCAGCGGGTACAAACCTGTTGGCGTTGCAAACTACTCGATATAGCGGGCGCGGCTATGCAATACTTCCAGCCTGCGCAATTGTTGAAGTTATCGATGAAGCCAGTTTCACGCATCTCAGATGAGGTCAGCGATCAACTCCTGACCATTTGTTGTAGAAACACAGCACGTGCAGCGATCCCGCTGATGCTGTCCATCCTGCTCACCTATTTTCTGCTGCATGCCAGTGTGGACAGTGCCATTTTAAAGTGGTGGGCACTGGCCAGTTGCACAATGGTTCTTGTCAGGGTCGTATTACTGCGAGTTACAAGCCAGTCCAACTCACTGAGCCCTCTAAGTAAGAGAATGTGGGCTACCGTACTGACTTTAATGCTTGGATGCAGTATCGCGTCGGTATTGTATTTTTTTGATTCCGCCAGTCTTTTCGAACGCACTATGCTCACGGCGATCATGCTGGGACTGTGTACTGCGTCCTACAGTATAAACATCGGTTACCCGCCGCTTTTGCTAGCCTACATCGGTCCACTTCTGGGAACATCGAGTATTCTGTGGGCAATCAATTCCCCCAAGGACATAGAAGCCTTATTTGCGTTTGCCGTTAGCGTATCCATTCTGATTCTGGCGCATACACTGGTGAGGAATGGCAAATTCATGTTCGAAGACTTCGCACTGGCCATCGAGTCGTCAACCAAACTGGAAGTGCAGTCGCTCAAACTCTCTGAAGCGCTCCGTCATGCAGAAGATGCAAAGCAAGCTGCCGAAACCAGCAGCCAGTCGAAAACCCGCTTCATAGCGGCCGCAAGCCACGACCTGCGTCAACCTGTGCATGTTCTTAACCTTTTCAGCGGCGCTTTGAGAAATGCGCCACTGGATACACGCACACGCGATATCGTAGACAACATGAATGTTGCAGTCACCTCGTTATCATCGCAACTTAATTCCTTGCTTGATATCTCCGAGCTAGACTCCGGCAGCATCAAACCAGACATCAGAAGTGTCGATCTTTTCCAGCTTTCCCAGACACTCATGGGTGAGATGAAAAAACTGGCTGAGGACAAGCAAATCGGGCTCATCAACGAGGTACCTCACTCATTGTTTGTGCTTACCGACTCGTCGATGCTATCGCAAATAGTTCGCAACCTCTGTGGCAACGCCATTAAGTACACACATGCAGGTTCTGTTCGACTAACGGCAAGCGAAAGCGAATCTCAGGTTGTACTTTCCATCGTTGACACTGGCATTGGCATAGATACCGGCGATAGCGACAAGGTATTTGAAGAGTTCTACCAGGTATCCAACCACTCGCGTGACAAGGAACAAGGCCTGGGGCTGGGCCTCTCCATTGTAGAGAGGCTGATAAAAACTCTTGAACACGATCTGTCTTTGAAGTCGTCTGTCGGGCAAGGCACAACCGTCAGCATCTCGATGCAAAAATGCACAGGCATTCCCACCCAGGCGCCCAGCATTGCCGATACCGCTGACAGCCCCGTGACAACAACACTGCCCCCGGGCTTCTGGGTCCATCTAGTCGATGATGAAACTGCGGTTCAGAACAGCGTCAAGGCCTTTCTGGCAACTGTTGGAGCCAAGGTTACTTACAGCGAGTCTTCAACCTCTGCGATGGAGTTTCTGAAAACACACCGACCGGATGCTCTGCTGATTGATCTGCGGCTGCAGGATGGTGATTCCGGCCTGGCGGTTGTGGACTCCATAGACGACCCGACGCTACCGATCGCACTCATTACTGGCGAATCCATCAATGAAAACGAGCTAGCGGAACAGTACCCGGATTTACTGATGCTACAAAAACCCGTTTCTGACGAGGCGTTGCTGGATCTGCTCGATTACATGGTATCTAATGAAATGGAGATCGAGGACTCTCAGCCGTCCACCTGCCCCGGCTGAACACGGATTCCCGATGATTGCTACAGCCCTCGGCACGTGGCAATTTCACTAACACATCGTGACGCAGAATGCGAGAAAAAATCTTGTTGCTCACCGAGACTGTAAAAAGCAGTCGGATGCAGGTATGGTATGCGCTTAGTGTGGCAGACTCGGCATCACCTGAGGTCGTCAGGCCTGTGGAAATCAGTTGTGACAACGCATTATTTAACTGAATCAGGTCACAAATCATTGAGTCCATACTGCGCCAGACTCTGCCAAAGCTTACAGTTACTTCATCGCTTGAAGTAGCGTGCCATGGTGTCAATGCGAACAAAAGGGTTTTAAATGAGTTCATCCGTGCAAGCTTCAACTGGTATCCGGGGCGCATCTGTGCGCTTTGACCATGTTCAGAAGAGTTACGATGGCGTTGTGCTCGTGGTCAAAGATCTCAATCTCGACATCGCGCCAGGTGAATTTGTCACCATGCTTGGGCCGTCCGGCTCTGGAAAAACTACCTGTTTGATGATGCTCGCAGGATTCGAGCCGGCAACCCACGGCGAAATCTATCTAAACGACAAACCCATCAACAATGTACCGCCACGTAAACGCGGCATCGGTATGGTATTCCAGAATTACGCGCTTTTTCCACACATGAGTGTGGCAGAGAATCTGGCATTTCCGCTTGAAATCCGCAAGATGGGAAAAAGCGAACGAGACGCCAAGGTAAAACGTGCTCTAGAGATGGTGGAGTTAGGTGCTTTCGGTAACCGGCGCCCTGCACAGCTATCCGGCGGACAACAACAACGTGTCGCTGTTGCTCGTGCTCTGGTATTTGATCCAGATCTTGTGTTGATGGATGAACCGCTTGGTGCACTAGACAAACAATTGCGTGAGCAGATGCAATACGAAATTAAACATATCCACGAGAGCCTGGGGGTGAGCGTCGTCTATGTTACGCACGACCAGACAGAAGCATTGACAATGAGTGACAGGGTTGCAGTATTTCAGGATGGCGTGATTCAGCAGCTATCCTCACCGGATGCCCTTTACGAGAGTCCTCAGAATTCATTTGTCGCTCAGTTCATCGGGGAAAATAACAAACTATCGGGCGTTGTAACGCACATCAACGGCGGTCACTGCGCAATGACACTTGACGATGGTAGCCAGGTATCAGCCGAGGCAGTCAATATCGGCGCCGTAGGCTCTCGCTCAACGATATCGCTAAGACCCGAACGAATCGAGCTGTCGCCAACAGATTCCAGGGAAAATATACTCGAAGGCAAGGTTAAAGAAGTTCTCTATCTCGGTGACCACCTGCGCATCGTTATGTCTGTTGCAGGTAATGACGAATTTATCGTCAAGGTTCCCAACGGTGGCAGACACCCCGCCCCTGTAGCGGGTCAGAATTACAAACTCGGCTGGAGCGCAATTGATGCAAAAGCGCTGGACCCAGTTGACTAATGGACGATCTGCATGACAAATGCCTGTTCTGGTTGCTTCACGTCCAGAGCTCGGGCACCGTTGTTTCATGTGGTCGAACCGCACTGTAAGCATCGCCGTATTGGCTTACGACACCCTGTGTAATGACACTAAGTATTGATGATTCCAAACAATAGTTGCGTCACTACACAACCAAGTTGTTTTACTTAAATGAGGAAATACACCATGAAGTTGACTGCCGGATTAGCTGGCATATTCACTCTTAGCGCATTGGCAACTATTGCCACTGCCGCAGATGAATTACCAGCCTGCGAAAATTGCGGCGACCAAATGACTATCGTGTCATGGGGTGGCGCATATTCAAACTCTCAAAACGAGGCTTACCACAAGCCTTATACCAGTATGACTGGCACAGAAATCATCAATGATGAGTCTGCCAATGAAGCGGTTGCCAAGCTCCGTGCCATGAATGAAGCGGGTAACGTGACATGGGACGTCGTCGATGTGGTCGCCTCTGACGCTATTCGCCTGTGCGATGAAGGCCTGGCCATGGAAATCGATTTCGACGCTCAGCTTGCCGCTGCTCCCGATGGCACATCTGCCTCAGAAGACTTTGGCGATCTACTCGTTTCAGATTGCTTCATACCGCAAATCGTCTACTCCACAACTTTTGGTTATCGCACCGATGTAGAAGCATGGGGCGGCAAAAATCCTGAAGAGATCTGCGCTGTATTCGACACGGCAACATTCCCGGGCAAGCGCGCACTGGAAAAGCGTCCTATCAATAATATGGAATGGGCACTGATCTGCGACGGCGTTGCCAAGGACGATGTTTACGATACCCTGTCAACAGATGAAGGCGTTCAGCAGGCGTTGGCCAAACTGGACACAATCAAAGACGACGTCATCTGGTGGTCGGCAGGTGCGGAAACGCCACAACTGCTGGCAGATTCGGAAGCCGTTATCGGCTCAACGTATAACGGTCGACTGTTTTCCGTTATTGAGGAGCAAAAGCAGCCCGTAGCGATGTTGTGGGATGCTCAGGTATTCGATCTCGACGGCTGGATTATTCCTACCGGACTCAGTGAAGAGCGTACAAATCGTGCTCTGCATTACGTCAAGTTCGCCACCGACACCCAGCGTCTGGCAGACCAGGCCAAATACATATCTTATGGCCCTGCCCGAGCATCATCTGCCCCATTGGTCGGTAAACATGCAAACCTTGGTATCGAGATGGCGCCGCATATGCCAACTGATCCCAACAACGCAGTAAACACGTTTCTGTACAACTACGAGTGGTGGGCAGATAACCGTGATGATCTGGATGCGAAATTCCAGGCATGGTTGTCACAGTAAGCCTGTTAACGATCTAACTGCTTTATAAAAATGGAAGCCCGGGCAACACCGCCCGGGTAACCTTCAAACCAGAAAGTTGTGCGTGGAGCTGCCCTTGTCAACGAACTCGCAAGCAGATATGCCGGAACAGCCACTATCACCAGCTGATAACAATGCAGCAATAGGTGCATTGACCAAGGATGGGGTTCCACTGAAGCGCAGTCTGGCCAGGGCCTTACGTAGAGAGAAGTTTCGCGCACTCATGCTGATAATGCCGCTACTGGCATTTGTCGTTGTCAGCTTTATCTTTCCCATAGGCGATATGCTGTTTCGCTCTGTGGAGAACAAGATAGTTCAAGACACCATACCCGGTACCGTTAAAGCTTTGGCAGCCTGGGATGCATCCTCTGGAGAGCTCCCCGACGAATCAGTTTACGCCACAGTCGCTGACGATCTGATGCTTGCTCAGGAACTCAAACGCCATACACGACTAGGCAGCCGTCTCAACTACGATCAGCCCGGAATATCCAGCGTCTTCAGAAAGACCGGTAGAAGAATCAAACGTTTTGACAATACTGCCACGATGGACGCTCTGATAAAGCTGAATCCAGTCTGGGAGTCGCCAGACGCATGGACTACCCTGAGAAAGCTCGACGGGTTTTCCCAGACATTTCCCTCAACAGCGCAATCCTGGCGGAATTGGACAAACTATGTTGCCAGTGAAGAGGGTAAAGAGGCAGATCCGACGGCCACCGTGCCTTACGGTTTTACCTATACGATGCTCTATCACGATCTGAAGCGGCTTGATCCCGGCCAGATTAAATCACTCGAATCCGATGCAGGCGACCTCTTTGCAGGAATCGGCGGCGTGATAGAGGATATGTCCAGCGATAACTTCAAGGAACAGTTTGCAAAAATTGATAAGGGCTGGATTGATATTGAAAACTGGCAGGCGATCAAACGTTTGTCACCACCAGTTGTTGATAGTTACTTTCTGGCTTCAATCGATGCAGAGCGCACCGCTGCGGGGATAGAAAGAAAGCCTGACAACGAACGTATCTACATCACGCTGTTTGTGCGCACGGTGTTCATGAGCCTGGTTATTACGATCAGCTGCATCCTGCTTGGTTATCCTATCGCATTCTTATTAGCACACTTATCTGTTCGGGCATCGAACCTGGTGTTGATCCTGGTACTGATACCCTTTTGGACATCACTGCTGGTAAGAACGAGTGCCTGGAAAGTGTTGTTACAACAACAAGGGGTCATCAACGACCTGCTTATCTGGATAGGATTGATAAGTGATACCGGACGCCTGGTTCTGATTAACAACATGACGGGGACCATCATTGCCATGACGCATATCTTGCTGCCGTTCATGATCTTGCCGCTGTTTTCTGTCATGAAAACGATATCACCCACCTATATGCGCGCTGCGAAATCCATGGGAGCAAGTGACTCGTTAGCTTTCTGGCGAATCTATTTTCCAAACACCATTCCCGGGATCGGTGCTGGATCAATACTGGTGTTCATACTGGCTATTGGCTATTACATTACTCCCGAGCTTGTCGGTGGAACAAAAGGTGTGTTCATCTCGAATAGAATCGCCTATCACATCAGCTCCTCACTCAATTGGGGGCTGGCAGCGGCACTGGGTTCAATACTGTTAGTCCTCGTACTCGCCCTGTACTGGGCCTACGATCGAGTCGTAGGTATCGACAACGTGAAACTAGGATAAGCTTTATGAGTAGCCTGCCCTCTTATGCTACAACCGGTCAACGGATCTGGTTTTATACGTTTCGATATGTGATTTGCGGATTCATTCTTTTTTTTCTGATTGCTCCGATTTTAACAATCGTCCCCTTATCGTTTAACGCCGAAGACTTCTTCACGTTCACCCCGGAGATGTTGTCACTCAGCCCGGAAGGATTTTCGTTAAAGCACTATAACGATTTCTTTACCAGCAACGATTGGCAGAATGCGCTTAGAAATTCCTTTCTGATTGCACCGGCAGCCACCTTAATCGCCACTGTACTAGGAACCCTCGCTGCAATCGGGCTTTCGCAAAGCCACGTGCCTTTCAGGCGCGCCATTATGGCCATACTCATTTCTCCCATGATCGTACCGCTGATTATCTCTGCTGCAGGTATGTATTTCTTCTATTCGCGAATCGGCCTGCAAGGCACTTACCTGGGAGTAGTGCTTGCACACGCAGCGTTAGGTACACCGTTTGTCATTATCACCGTTACAGCCACCATGGTGGGTTTCGACCGGTCGCTGACACGTGCAGCCGCCAGTCTTGGCGCCGACCCGCTAACCACCTTTTTCAAGGTGCAGATGCCGTTGATCATTCCTGGCGTTGTTTCTGGTGCCCTGTTTGCCTTTATCACCTCTTTTGATGAGGTTGTTGTGGTTCTTTTCCTGGGGTCCGCCGGACAAAAAACCCTACCCTGGCAGATGTTTACAGGATTACGCGAGCAAATCTCACCGACCATATTGGCGGTCGCTACCATCATGGTGGCCATGTCTATTGTTCTACTGACGGTTTTAGAGTTGCTACGCCGACGCTCGGAAAGACTACGGGGATTATCACCGAACTGACATTTGCAGCCCAGGCTCAGCAACCTCATTCTGTAAGGGGAAGCAATGCAATTTTCTCAAACTGAGTACGACCAGCGTCTTGCGAAAACCCGCGGAGCGATGGACGATGCCGGAATTACCTTGTTGCTGGTGTCCGACCCTTCCAATATTGCCTGGTTAACCGGCTACGACGGATGGTCGTTTTATACCCATCAGTGTGTTGTGGTGTCGATGGAGGGTCAACCCGTCTGGTGGGGACGGGGAATGGATTCACTGGGTGCGCTTCGTACCGTTTACATGAACGATGAGAACGTCGTCGGCTATGAAGACATTTACGTTCAAAACCCGGATATGCATCCAATGCTCACGCTGGCTGCACTCATCCGTGACAGAGCATGGGATATCAGTTGCATCGGCGTGGAGCTGGACAACTACTATTACTCCGCTGCCGCTCATCAAACACTCGTTGTAACGCTTAAAGACCAGACAATCATCGATGCAACCGGTCTTGTCAATTGGCAACGATCTGTAAAAAGCGATACAGAAATTGACTATATGCGAAAGGCTGCACGCATCGTCGAGCATATGCACCAGACTATTCTTGAACGTGCGGAACCCGGGCTGCGCAAGCACTCATTAGTATCTGACATCTATAAAGCAGCAATAGAAGGGATAGACGATTGTTGGGGAGACTACCCCGCTATTGTTCCACTCACACCTTCTGGTATGGATGCAACAGCCCCACACCTGACATGGGACGACAGCCCAATGAAGACGGGTGAGTGCACCTTCTTTGAAATAGCCGGTGTTCACAAGCGTTACCACTGCCCCCAATCCAGAACGCTGTTTCTGGGTGAACCACCCGCTAAATACCGAAAAGCCGAACAGGCCGTCCTTGATGCCATGGAAGCGGGATTGGCTCAGGCAAAGCCTGGTAATCGTTGCGAAGACATCGCCAATGCTTTCAATCAGACATTGAACAAACACGGCTTCGTCAAGGATAGCCGATGTGGTTATGCCATCGGCCTATCGTACCCACCTGACTGGGGTGAGAGAACAATGTCGTTTAGAAGAGATGATAAGAGCGTGCTGCAAGCAGGCATGACATTTCACTTTATGCCAGCACTATGGCTCGATGACGGAGGACTTGAACTGACAGAGCCCTTACTGATAACCGAAGATGGTTACGAGTGCCTGTGCAAGACCCCGAGAAAATTATTTACCAAATAGTGAGTAAATCGATTTTTATAAGTTGAAATTGCCTGGATATTCATTAACCACAGGCACCGGGTATTAGTCATCCTGACAATGTACACCATGGGCGTGCGCGTCGCGGAATGAGGACTGTGCGAAACCTGGCAAAAAATTTGGCAAGTAACGCCGTCAATAACGCAAGAATGCTTGTTAATCCAGTCGTACCACTACTGGAAGATACACTGGTATCGTTGTTACCGTCGTTGGGCAACATAGCCATCTCGTTATCCGCATGCATTAACTTCAACCAGTCAAGCATGCGTTGCACGGACTCAGAAGTTGAGCGAGCACTCAATGGAGAACCGGCAAGACACAAATCTTCAGAGATACATAAATCCAATGCGTGCTCGCCCTCGGTAATCAGGTGTAGTTCGCTACCCATGAAATCACAAAGAACGATCCTTTTGAAAGGATCGGATGAATCACTGGCAAGTTCGGTGGTTGCTGCGCCATTGTCAGGATTCCCGGACAATGCATTGCACAAGCGCACTGACTGGTTGAATGGTAGTACCGTATCCTGCATTCCATGCAATAGAAAGAACGGCGGCAATGATGCAGTGCTACTGACGATTCTGTCTGTGAGCGTGTTTCGACGGATCAAAGGCGCATCAAGATCCAGAGTTTCCAGCGTCTGACCAACCACAGTCTCAAGAATACCCTGCCCTGTCTTACTATCTATTTCGCCGCTGAGTATCTGCCGGGCAAAATCGGTGAAGTCGGTCGGTGCGTAAAATAGCACAGCGCTGGTTATATCCTCCGGGCGCTCAACGGCCAGAACAGCAGACATATGCCCGCCTGCTGATTGACCAAATACAACGGGCTTGCCCACCGCACCATAGCGAGCTGCGTTAGCTTGCACCCAATCCAGGGCATCACTGGCATCGTCAAGCACATCGACTAGCGTCGCATCGTTACAGGCAGCATTGCCTTCCTCTGTATTAATCAATCGATAGAAAGGTGCAAATACCACATACCCCTGATTGGCAAATACAGTAGCGATGGACTCGATACCCAAAGCGCCGGAAGAACGTCGTTGCCAGCTACCGCCATGAAAGGCAAGGAGTGGCTTTAGTGGTGTGCCTGAGACACTCGGTGTCAGGGTATGAATTCGCATCTCGAGCGAACACTCGCCTTGAGCCGTGCTTACCTGTTTGAACTTGACTCGTTGCGTAAATGGCTGTGCAAGTCCTGATAAAGGTAAGGCACCAATATCGAAAGTCGTACCTGGAGACAATGTCCAGCGATTGAGTGTTTCGGGATTGGACTCGGCATTACCCAGCCTTTCAGAATCAAGTACGTAGTTGCAGTAATCGATTTCCGAAGTGGGCAAAAAGTCCAGAGTGTTCAGACACTGCGCATCTCCGTACACTGTTGTGTTGTCAGCTAACTCACCATCGGCGAGTTGTCCATCAGCCAGAGTCTCGCAACCATCATTTTCCAGCAGGAAGACCGGTGTATATTCCAAGGGACTCTGTAGCAATGCTGCTGCTGTGCAAACTGCTGCATTCGTCAGCAACTCTTGCAAGGCATCTTCGTCACCCGTCACCAGAGCTGCCAGAAGCTCTACGCGTTTTACCCTGATGTACCCGCGCGAGAGTGAAAAATCACCCTCTGGCGATAGCAGTGAATACAAGCGCGACACCTGCTCATCGTTAGGTACAGGTAGATCCACGATCAATCTCCCTTGCTCGAGATGGCTTTCCAGAGACTGCTTAAGGTCAGTCTCCATACGTAATAGCGCTGTCGACAAGTTATTATCGCTTAGAGCATCGTCAATCTCATCTTCCAGAATGCTCTCCAGCACTGAGCGCAATAGCGAGTCATCCACATCGACGCGAAAGTTGTGTGAGCCCAGCGTACCTCCCAGAGAGATCGATGGTTGCAGCACCAACCGTTGCTGGCTGACTTCGAGCACAGGGTTTAATGCCAGGCGTAAGCTCAATGACAATTCAACTTGCCCCGTTGCACTAAACGAGAAATTATCTTCCGCCAATGGTTGACATCTGCCTAGTCGAAAACCAAATGTCTGCTTGGCACGTCCATCGACATTAATGCGCGCGGCGATATCCAGAGACAACTCAATGGGGTCGTTGATCGATTGCAGAATAAAATTTAGTGCTGTATCGGAAGATAACGCGGCCGTGCTTTGTATCTGACGCACCTCAGTACGAGTGCAACTGTCATCCGTAATCAGGTTCTCGCTGGTCTTTGAAAATAACAGTTCACCTTCTGAGAACGTTAATTCCGCATCAGCCAGAGCCTGCTCGAGACGCGCACGCACCAAGTGTTCAATAGCATCCGGGTTGTCCTGCATTTGCCCGATGGCCGCATCCAACTCTCCGAGCGTTACTGTCACCGGCGCCGGGAACACACTAGCTGCAACAGTGGCTGTAAACAACAGACATGCGCTCGCCAGGAGCTTTACTCTATTAATGATCATTATGCTAGCGATGGACGCACTGAGTTATCTGGCATTTAAAACCGTATTGGCACGCGCTTCAAGATCAGCTGCAAAATTCATAACATGGAACAGCACACTCTGTTCAGAAGTGCCGGTTACCAACGAGGCCCCCGGACCACGTGCATAAATACCCACATCTTCTCCACCGTGTGTTTCAGAACCCAGGGGCACCAACGATTCCTGGTGAAATCCGCTACTGGTTGTGTCAACAAGACTCAGGTCTTGTCTTCCCGGGTTTGCATCCAGAGTGTAGGTTTTGTCAAAATTTGTATTTTCCCCAAAATTGCGGAAACCCAGTCCATTGGCATAGGCAAGTGTTGTGTAAGGCAGACCATCTTCAGCCAGCGTGGGATCAGGCTTTCCAATTCCCCTCGACAGTCCCAGAATAGGATTTCCTCGTTTGGCAATACCACCAATGGTAAATACATGACTGTGATCAGCGGTGACAATAATCAAAGTATCAGCAGGGTCACTGGAATCCATAGCCACTTGCACAGCCTCCGAGAACTGGATGGTATCAGTCAGTGCGCCAAAAGCGTTGCCAGCATGATGAGCATGATCAATCCTACCGGCTTCTATGGAGAGAAAATATCCACTTGCATTGTTGTCTAGCAAGTCAATGGCTTTCGCTGTCATCTGCGCAAGACTGGGTTCGCCAGCAAGATCGGTGGCTCGATTGGCTTCGTATTCCATGTGTGATTCGTCAAACAGGCCCAGTACCTTCTGTGTCTGATTGACATTGATTGCATCAAATCCTGCCTGATCCGAAACGTATGCCCCTTGGGGATAAAGCGACTTCCATCGAGCTATGAGATCAACGCCATCTGTTCTGGCACCTTCCACAGCACTTGTCGTATCACTACTGTTCAGAGCTGGGTTGTCAGGCAGAAAATTTCGACGTCCGCCTCCCATGGCAAGCTCCATTCCATCAACGTCCAGCCCGGGATACCGCGCTTCCAGTCGACTCTCGAAATTCACAAGCTGCGAGGCAACATCAACACAACCTTGAGCGGAGGATTCCGCAGGCATATCGGCGTTGCTCTCCCAGTTGCGCTCCACTGACTTTGCAAACGTTGCTGCTGGAGTGGCATGCGTGATTCGCGCGGTGCTGACGATGCCGGTGGACATACCAGAAATTTCAGCGAGTTCTAGCGCTGTAATTAATTCATTGCCTGCTTGTGAAGCACATACACCACGCTGAACGTCTTCATCCACACCAAAAACACCAGCATCTGTTTTTACACCAGTCATGATGGCAGACATAGTGCCCGCTGAATCGGCGGTCTGTGAATCAACATTGTATGTTTTTGATAGGCCGACAAACGGCATGGTTCCCCAACTCAGCGAATTCTCTTCGCCCAACTGCCCTTTGTTTTGACCATCCAGTATGCGCGCTGCAGTGACCGTCGATATACCCATTCCATCACCCACGAAAAGGATGATGTTCTTCGCAGAGCCTCGCGTTGCTCCGGGTATCGTGGCATTAGATACCGACTCGGCAGCATCAACGTATTCATTGTTTTCATTGCCAGCATCATTGCTGGTGCTGGTGCTGGTGCCGGAGCAAGCTGCCAACAGTAAACCGCTGGCCAGCGATGTGCAGGCTACTGTTATGAGAACTCTCATTGCGTAAGCTCCAGCGCCTGGTCAATCACATGAAAAACAAGATTCTGCTCTATGGTTCCTTGTACTCTGAATGCACCTGCACCCGTAGCATGTACGACAACATCTTCTCCCCCATGTGTTTCTGCCATTAAGGGTACAAGTGCTTCTTGATGAAACCCGGGAGACTCTGTGTTCACGGTTAACAGGTTTCGCCGACCCGCTGCTATCGGGTCAGCATATGTTTTATCGGGATTAGTGTTATCGCCATAGTCTCTGAATCCGGGGCCGTTAGCGTAACCAAGAGTTGTGTATGGCAAGCCATCCTCCGCAAGCGCAACATCCACGCCTCCGGGGTACACGACTTTGCCGAGAATCGGATTACCGCGTTTGGGGTAGCCGGCAAACGTCAGCACATGGCTGTGATCGGCTGTGACCATAATGAGCGTGTCAGAGGGGTTAGTCATCTCCTGCGCCCTCTGAACCGCATTCGAAAGCTCGAGGGTTTCGTTGAGTGCGCCGTGCGCATTTCCGGCATGATGCGCATGATCAATCCGGCCGGCTTCAACGACCAGTAGATAACCCGTCGGATCGTTACGCAAGATTTCAATGGCCTTGCTAACCATTTCTGACAGAGAAGGCTGTGTGCTGTCAGCGCCAGCCCTTTCTGCTGCGTATTGCATATGCGAGCTACTGAACAAGCCAAAAACGCGCGTTGATGTACTGGTATCCAACGCGTCCAGGCTCATCGCATCAAACAGGTATTGTCCCTCAGGATAGCTCTGTTGCCATTCCGCAATCAGATTGCGGCCATCGGTTCGGTCACCACTGCTCTGCCCGAATAATGGAAAAAGGTCACTTGCCGGATTTTCCGGCAGGAAATGGCGTCTGCCACCACCAAGCACCACATCGATGCCGTCGATCTCTGCATCCGGGAACCGTGACGCCAGATTTTTTTCGAAATTTACAAGTTGCGACGCAATATCCTCGCATCCCTGTTCAATTACGTTGGCCGGCTGATCAGAGATGTCTTCCCAACCGCGGTTAGCTGATTTGGCATAAGTTGCAGCAGGCGTGGCATGAGTGATTCGCGCCGTTGATACGACACCGGTTGCCAGCCCCTTTAATTCAGCAAGGTCAAGCGCACTGACTATCTCGTTGCCCGGGACCTGCCGGCAATTACCCATCACCACCGACGCATTGACACCGACCACACCGGCATTGGTTTTCACCCCAGACATCATCGCTGTCATGGTACCCGAAGAATCTGGTATTTGCGCATCAACGTTATACGTCTTCACGAGAGCCGTGTGCGCAAATTGTTCGAAACTCAAACTGGACTCTTCTCCGCTACCGCCAAGCATTTGTCCACCGAAAATACGCGCTGCTGATAATGTCGAGATTCCCATGCCATCGCCAACGAACAGGATGACGTTTTTCGCACGGGATGTCGCAGACTGCTGGACTTGAGCCTCCAAGCGACGGTCAACATGATTCTGACCATCTTCAAACCAGGGGTTCTGCCGCTGCGAATCCGGGATCGCCTGGCCAAGAAGTGGCCCGGCAAATAGCAGGGCAATAGAAGCTACCAATATCCGTTCTGACATTTCTGACTCTATTCTCGTTAACCGTCGGGTGTAACTGTACATTCATGTCTTATTTATACACTTGAAATTGTATTTTTTTACACAATTCAGGCGTAAGCTATTAAGGAAATCGGTTTTGTGTCCAACTCGTACAACATTTAGGATGAAACCGCTAGAGCAACATGCCTGATTGGTCGTCAAAACCTCTTGGTATACCTTGATTTATGAAAACATTCACCTTGGCCGCATTCGGAGCGGCCGTGATCATCGCAGGAGTCATCGGTTTTCGAGCCATCTCAAGCGACACGTCAGATAATGCAGGATCCGGCGATGCGGCAAAATCCAATGGCAGCCCAGCGGCAGGCAATTCAGGCCGCCGTGGTGCTGGTGGCAGATCAAGACCGGCTCCTCTGATAGTTGCCAGCGACGTCACGCAAGTTCTCATCAATGATCGGCTGAAAGCCGTTGGAAATGGAACCGCACAGGCATCCGTTAGTGTCGTGCCGTTAAGCGGTGGCGTTTTAACCGAGGTTCTGGTCTCCCCCGGTCAACAGGTGGAGGCCAATTCTATACTCGCAAGACTTGATGATGAAGAACAACAGATTGCACGTGACAGAGCAGCACGTGAGGCTGCCGAGGCCGAAGCTGATGCAACGCGACTCGAACAGCTGTATCGATCAAGAACCACAACTCAGGTAGAGCGCAATCGTGCACGCGCCGCATTGAGTGATGCTCAACTGGCCCTGCGCGACGCGGAACTAAAGCTTGCGCGCCGTACTATCACCGCGCCGATAGCAGGAATAGTCGGCTTCGTATCAGTAGATACCGGCAATTACATCGATGCGCAGACCGAATTGATGACAATCGATGACCGATCAGAACTGGTCGTTGAGTTCTGGGTGCCAGAGCGTTTTGCCAACCAGATTACGCTTGAGCAGAACGTGATGGCGACAGCCCTGGCCGATCCGGGTAAGCAGTATGATGGCATCGTGAGCGGTATAGGCAGCCGAATCGAACGCGACAGCCGAACGCTGCCAGTCAAGGCTCGAATAAAAAACCCCATGGATAAACTCCGCCCGGGAATGTCTTTCGAACTGCAGCTCAGATTTCCCGGTCAAACGTATCCGGCCGTAAATCCACTCGCCATACAGTGGGACTCAGGTGGATCTTTCGTCTGGCAGATAGTCGATAGCAAAGTTCAAAAAATACCAGCAAGAATAATCCAGCGAAACCCTGAGTCAGTACTGGTTGACGCCACATTGAAACCCGGCGATAAAATTGCCAGTGAGGGGCTTCTCTCCTTGCGTCCAGGAGCCAGCGTAAGGATAGAAGGCGCATCACAACGCCCGCCAACACCTGAAGGTGGAGCCCGACAAGGGAAACCGGCTGCGTCTGCTTCCGTCAAGCCCGCCGCCGGATCATGAGCACGCACACTCAAACCGTGACCAACACCATGTCTGACATGACATCGTTGTTCATAAAAAGGCCGGTTCTGGCTATCGTGTTGAGCCTTCTGATTGTTGTTGCGGGGCTTGCGGCAATTGCCGGAGTGGAGATACGCGAACTGCCCTCCGTCGACAACCCGGTCATTACCGTGAATACAGACTACACGGGCGCTGCGCCGGAAACGATTGATAGAGAAGTCACTGCCATCATTGAATCAGCCGCAGGCCGGGTAGCCGGGGTCAAGAATATTTCGTCTTCTTCATCCTTCGGGCGCAGTAGAGTAACGATAGATTTTCGTGATTCGACGAATCTGGATGTCGCAGCCAGTGACATGCGCGATGCGATTGCACGTGTTTCTCGCGACCTGCCCGATGATGTCAGCGATCCTCGAATTGTCAAAGCCGATAGCGATGCAGAAGCCGTTTTGCGCCTTGCCGTAACCTCAGACAGCATGACTGCCGAACAGATGACATTAATTGTCGAAGAGCAGGTACTCGATAACTTTACGGCTATCAATGGCGTTGCCGATGTAAGAGTCTATGGTGATCGAGAAGAAGTATTTCGTATCGATGTTGATCAATCAAAGCTTGCCAGCCGGGGATTAAGTATTGCCGATCTAGCATCGGCTTTGTCTAATGCTGCATTCGATACGCCAGCCGGTTCATTATCCAGTGATACACAGGATTTGTCGGTCAGGGCCACGGCCTCGGTAAATTCAGCAGCAGCATTCGAGGACTTGATTATCCGCGGCCGTACGCGTATCGGTGATGTTGCGACAGTTACTCTTGGTGCCGACATCGGTTCGAGCTCTCTACGCGCAAATGGCAAGACGGGTATCGGCTTTGCCATCATCCGCCAGGCAGGATCCAACACCCTTGAAATTTCCCGGGATGTTCGAGCTACCGCAGAACGCGTTCGACAGACGCTTCCAGCCAATATGGATATACGCGTAACCAGTGACGACGCAGTTTTCATCAATGGATCTATCAGAGAAGTGCTGAAGTCACTGGCAATGGCGATCTCCATCGTCATTGGTATCATTTTTATTTTCTTGCTTAACTGGCGCGCTACGCTTATACCCGCCATAACGATGCCGGTCGCTCTGATCGGTACCATTGCTGGTATCTGGCTTGCCGGTTTTTCAATAAACATTTTGACCTTACTGGCACTGGTTCTGGCTACGGGTATGGTTGTGGACGACGCCATCGTTGTGCTTGAAAATATTGTTAACCGACGCAATCAGGGAATGGGGTCAAGAGCTGCTGCTGTTATTGGCACCCGCCAAGTGTTTTTCGCCGTCATAACCACAACAGCAGTGCTGGCAGCCGTATTCATACCGCTGTCCTTCCTACCCGGACAAGCCGGGGGTCTGTTCCGCGAATTCGGATTCGTTCTAGCTATTGCGGTCACCATATCTTCGATTGTGGCGCTTACGCTTTGTCCGATGCTGGCCTCAGTATTATTAAAAGAGGCTACCAGCGAAAAAAACGCAAAAAAACCCAACGCAATCGTACGAATAGTAATAAAGCTTGGCAAGCAACTGGCCGGTTTTTATACAACCTGTCTGGCGATCTGCCTTAACGCTCCCTGGCTTGTTGTGCTATTGGCCTGTCTCGCCGCGGCCACTGCCTGGAACACACTCGGGAAAGTCTCTGAAGAATTACTACCCAGAGAAGATCGCTCGGTAGTTCTCATGCGTATCAGCGCACCTCAGGGAGTAAGCCTGGAATATACCGCCGCCCAGATCAGAAAAATAGAATCTCTTGTTCAACCCTATCTCGACAACAAAGAAGCGCAAAACGTCTTTTCGATTGCCGGACGTGGCAGCTCCAATAATGGTTTCATGGTGGTCACGCTCGCACCATGGGCCGAACGGGAACGCAGCCAGCAGACAATCGTATCTGAAATTAACCGGGGCCTGGGTTCCATTCCGGGTGTGCGGGCTTTTGCCATTCAACCCAATAGTCTGGGTATACGCGGCGCAGGATCAGGTCTTAAAATGGCCATTGCTGGAAACAGCTATTCAGAACTTGCGACTACAGCAGATGCACTGGTAGAAATGCTCGAGCAGGATTCTCGTTTCGGCAGAGTGCGCCTGGACTACGAAACCAATCAGGCGCAGTTATCAATCAGCATTGACAGAGAGCGGGCAGCCGACCTGGGTATCGCCATAGACGGTCTTGCTTCAGCCATGCAATCAGTACTCGATGGTCGCGAACTGGGAGATGTCTTCATAGAAGACAGGGCTGTCTCAGTCAAACTGGTGTCAACGGCTCAGCCGATCAATGATCCCACCGATCTGTCCAATCTCTTTTTGCAGACATCGGATGGCCGGATCGTTCCCATGAGTTCAATTGCCACATTGCGAGAACAGGCGATCGCTCCTTCACTGCCACGGGAGGCTCGTTCACGTGCCGTTACGATAACAGCGGGATTGACACCAGACTTTGCTCTTCGCGATGCCTTGAATGAACTGGAGAATCTTGCCGGGCCACTACTCCAATCTGATATGAGGCTCATTCCTCTGGCGGAGGCTGCAAGCCTGAATGAAACCTCTAATGGATTGGCACTGACGTTCGGCTTTGCGATTGTCATTGTATTTCTGGTTCTGGCTGCGCAATTCGAAAGCTTCGTAAGTAGTCTGATCCTTATTTTTACCGTGCCATTCGGGCTAGCTAGCGCTGTCTTTGCCTTGTATTTCACAGGGACTACGCTTAACGTCTATAGCCAGATAGGCTTGGTATTACTGGTTGGCATCATGGCAAAAAACGGCATTCTAATGGTCGAGTTTGCCAACCAGCTTCGTGATGGAGGACTGGCGGTGAAAGAGGCTGCGTTGCAAGCAGCCACACGCCGATTGCGTCCCATCACTATGACGATGCTATCTACCGTTCTCAGTGGAATACCTTTGGTTCTGGCATCAGGTGCTGGCGCTGAAGCGCGTATTGCGCTCGGGTGGATAATTGTCGGGGGCCTGGGGATAGCGACTGTATTCACACTGTTTCTGACACCTGTAGCCTATGCCTTACTGGCAGGATTTTCCCGTACCAAAGCTGCCAACGAAAAAAGACTGGCCGACGAACTCGAGCAAGCAGATTCTCTTGTCATGAGACCAGCGCAGCCGCGATAGATAAAACGACAAGCGACTAAAGCTCGAACAATGGATTCGGTTTCGCAGATAGTGCTTGGTGCCTCCCTTGCGCACATTACTCTGGGCGAACGCCTCGGTAGACGGGCACTTATACTAGGTGCGGTACTTGGCACCCTGCCCGACATGGATGTACTAGTACCCTACGCAGATGCCGTAGAAAGCTTTACCTATCATAGAAGCTGGAGTCACTCTCTCTTGGTTCTAAGCCTCATTAGCCTGCCCATCGCGTGGCTAGTACAACGGCTTTTTACGGATGCAACGCTACCTTACCGACACTCTCTGAGAGGTGTATGGCTGGTATTGTTTACCCATCCATTGCTGGATTGCTTTACAACCTATGGCACCCAGATACTCTGGCCACTAACGAGCGCACCAACCGTACTGGGCTCGGTATTCGTCATCGATCCTCTGTACACCCTGCCACTGATTGTGGCGGTGATCGCCGCCTGGCGCTGGCCGTACAAAAGATCACTGTCGTGGGTTGTTACCAGCCTTATCGTGAGTACGGCTTACCTGGCCTGGACCCTTGTCGCCCAGCATCAGGTAAGTCAGAAATTCGATGACACCCTTGCAAAACTTGGCATACAGGCACAGCAGACGATGATTGCACCGTTTCCGCTATCGTTGCTTTGGCGTACTGTCGTCGTGACAAACGAACACTACTATGAAGGCTACAGCTCACTTCTTGATTCAAACGTTGCCATAGAGCTATCCCGTTATGACAACGGTAAGACCTTATGTAAAAAATGGCTGGATTTCGGGCATGTGCAACGACTCGACTGGTTCACTCAAGGTTTGTATTCCCTGAGCGTTGAAGACAATGAACTAATCGCATCTGATCTTCGCATTGGCATCGCAGGTGGCTATATCTTCAGATTTAGCGTGGCAGAACGCAACGAACAACAGTGGCAGATGATCCAGTCCCGGCAGCTTCCCGTGGAGATAGACACGCATCGTATGGGTCTGTTACTTGAGCGGGCAATTGACGAATCCATCGTGCTACCACCCATCGTCACACCAGACACTCAATCACAGACAGCCTGCCCGGAGCAAGCCTGAAAAGCAGCTCACCTGTCAAATTACCATGAGTTTACAGGAATGTCCCCCTATCGGCGCGCGGTGACTTATGATGTCAACCTCATTTAGCCTTTCGTGAATCGCTGAGTCATGTCGACAGCCATTTTGTTTCTTGTGCATGACATAGAGTAATCTAATACAGACAATCGTTCCGACTAAACACTTTTCGGCACAAAAAAAAGAGGAAGGGGAAGGATTTAGTGATTTCATGGTTAAGTCGGGCCGCCCCTCCGCCTGCAGGTCGCAGCTTCTCATTAGCGCTTATCGCCACCTTTGCAGCATTTTCTGCACTCTACGCACCTCAACCCTTACTGCCCTTTTTTGCTGAGTTTTACGGCGTTTCTCCCACGCGCGTTGCCCTATTGATAACAGTCACCCTTATTGGCCTGGCAATAGCGCCGTTAGGTATCGGTGTATGGCTGCAACGCTATAGTGCTCAGCGCTTGTTGGTAATATCAACCTTGCTGCTTGGCATCCTACAATTTGTATTTGCCAGTGCACCTACATTTTCGATACTGCTAGCCGCACGCACTGCTCAGAGCTTTTTATATCCTGCTATTTTCACGGCGGCCGTGACCTACTGCAGCAAGCAAGGCGAACGTGAGGCTATCGCCAGTCGTATTTCCTTGTATGTTGCCACAACCATTGTGGGCGGCCTCGGCGGTCGACTTATCGGAGGTTATGTCAGCAGCTGGACTCACTGGACGACGACCTTTCAGTTACTGGGCGTGCTCTTATTGTTGTGTAGTGCAGGGCTTTTTTTTGCTGCCAGAGATGCCTCTCTTCCCTCCGAAAACACAGACAACACGTGGACTTCAGCGCACAAACTCATTACAGACGTGACGTTTTTATCAGGTTACTTGATGATATTTCTGGTGTTCTTTTCCTTTGTTGCCATTCTCAATGCCCTGCCGTTTCGCATGGTAGAAGTAAACCCGGGCATTGATGCATCCAGTATATCTTTGTTATACCTAGGCTATGTTATTGGTATTATTATCGCAGTTTTCATCAAACCACTGACTCGCTTGCTAGGCAATGAGCTTCGTACTCTCACTGTTGCTGTTATCGTCTTTATGAGCGGAATTGCTCTTTACACCGTGAATAACATTGCAACCATGATTGCCGTCGGTTTTCTGACTTGTGCCGGTATGTTCACCATACATACCACGTTGTCAGGTTTATTGAATAGCATGAAGCCAGAGTCTGCAAGTCTGGTCAATGGTTTGTATATTTCGATTTACTATACTGCAGGTGCATTCGGCTCCTTCCTGCCTGTTGCTTTGTATCACGCATCAGGATGGAATATATTTCTACTTGCTGTGTTTGGCAGTTGTGGGCTCTCGCTGATCCCACTTGCGATACTTAAACGAAACTACAAGCACGTAAACAACAGTCTGGACAATTCATGAAAACTATTGGAATTCTGGGCGGTATGTCCGCAGCATCGACGCAACTCTACTATCAACACCTTTGCAATCTGACTCAACAACAATTCGGTGGCCTGCACTCACCAGAGCTATTGATTCGATCGGTAAATTTCGCCGAAATCGAACATTTCCAAATGTCTGGCAACTGGAAGGCAGCAGGTGAGACGTTAAACCGCGAAGCGCGTTTGCTGGAACAAGGTGGTGCTCAGATTTTACTCATTGCCACCAATACAATGCATAAGCTTGCAAATGAGATCATGCACGGTATCGATATTCCGTTAATACATATTGCAGACGCAACAGCCGCGTGTATTAAAAGCGACAGTTTGACAGCTCCCGGCCTTATGGCAACTCGATTTACTATGGAACAAGATTTTTATACGGGCCGGTTGATCCATTCAGGTCTGCACCCGGTTATCCCGGATACCAATGATCGTAATACCACCCATCGCATTATTTATGAAGAATTGTGCAAGAATATCATCAGTGAAGATGGACGCCGTGCGTACGAGCAGATTGCAAGCAGACTGATCGAGGCAGGAGCAGATAGTCTTATCCTTGGATGCACCGAGGTAGGCATGCTACTCAACAGTGATAACGTCGGTGTGCCGGTTTATGATACAACACGGATTCACTGCGAAGCCGCCCTACACCTGTCGTTGCAATCAATGTAGCTAATCAGCAATTTGAGTAATTACCAGTAGAATAATCATGGACAAACCATCCATTCTGATTACCGGCTGTTCGTCTGGTATTGGTTATGATGCAGCAATGACCTTACACGATCGTGGATGGCGCGTATTCGCAAGCTGTCGATCTGAGAGTGATTGCGATTTTCTCAGAAGCAAAGGGCTTGAATCATTCGAGCTGGACTATGCCAGCAGCAAATCAATACAATCTGCAGTGAAGCATGTGTACGAACTCACTGGCGGAACGCTGGATGCATTGTTTAACAACGGGGCCTTTGCTATTCCCGGACGTGTAGAGGATTTGCCTCGCGATGCCCTGCGCTCCATTTTCGAAACCAATCTGTTTGGCCAGTTCGAGTTAATCAATGCTGTTCTACCTGGCATGCGACAAAACAACAGTGGCAGAATTATTAACAACTCATCGGTTCTGGGCATGGTGGCCCTGCCCTATCGCGGTGCTTACAATTCCACAAAATTTGCCATGGAAGGTCTAACCGATACGTTCCGGCTGGAATTACATGACACCAATATTCATATCAGCCTGATAGAGCCGGGTCCCATTGGTACCAAAATCCGCGAAAATTCGATACCGCATTTCGAACGCTGGATTGATTGGCAGAACTCATCAGCAAAATACGAATACGAGTCTCAGCTAATGCCTCGCTTGTATCAGCCTTCACAGAAAAAGGATCGTTTCGAATTGCCGTGCTCAGCGGTAACAGACAAGCTCATACATGCGCTTGAGCATCGCAATCCCAAGCCTCGTTACTATGTGACAACACCGACACATTTTATCGGAACGCTAAAGCGCTTTTTAACAACACGTTTACTGGACAAAGTTCTACTCAATTCATAACGGCCTGCACGATGCACCTCCGATGCCGCCTCTTCCGGTAGACAATGATTGTCATCCACAGCGTATTTCAGTTCTCGGTGTTCTGTAACTGACGTTCACGAAACCAGATGAACAGGCCACTACCCACAATAATAGAGGTCCCGATAACCGTAGCCTTGTCCGGCGGCTGGCCGAATACTATCCAGCTCAACACGGCAATAAAAACAACTTGCGAATAAATGGTAGGTGCCAGCACTGACGCTTCTGCGAACTGATGGGCCCGGGTGAGCATGGAATGTCCGATCATTCCAAGGCTACCTATCAGTGTCAGCAGGCCCCAAGTGTGCAAATTTTCGGGCCAGACCCAGAAATGTAACGCCAGTGGCGCTAGCAAGATAGTACCCAGTCCGGATACATAAACCTGAGTGGTGGAATTACTGTCTATACCGGCGATCACACGGCTCATGACAAAGTAGCCGCTAGCCAACAGCATTGCTGCTATTGAAATAAAAACGTGAGGATCGAAACTCTCACTCCATGGCTGAACGATGACAAGTACACCACCAAACCCCGTGAGAACTGCAAGTAAGCGTTTTATTCCTACTTTTTCCCCCAAAACAGGGATACTGAGTAGACATACCACTAATGGAGCAACGAAAAAAATGGCTGTCGTCAGGGTCAGTGGCAGATATTGTAGCGCCGTAAAATTCAGGCAAGTAGACATCAACAGAAATATTGCACGCGCACTTTGTAGTTTCGGGTTACTGGAACGGAAAATAGCGCGCCGCTCACCTGGGCCGTAAACGGCAACGACGACAAGCAGATGACCCACATAACGCAGCCATGCCACCTGTAATGCAGGAATTGCAGCTCCCACTAGCCATTTGGCGGACGTGTCCATCACAGAAAAACACAGGAATGCACCAAGCATCAGCACATAGCCAAAAGTAAGAGAAGACAATGTGTTATCCGCCAGCAATTGAGTTGTAGTCCGCTACATTACACGGGTAATCAAAGAAGGTAAAATCCGTTGTGATCGCACGGACTATCGACAACATACCCGACGGAGAAACAATGTTCCCAAAACAGACGATCCGATTTCTCAAACAACTCTCTGCCAACAACAATCGAGAGTGGTTTGCAGAAAACAAGCAGCGCTATGAGGATGAGGTACGAACTCCTGCCTTGCAATTCATCGAGGCCATGGCGCCCGCGCTAACCCAGGTTTCCCCCTACATTGAGGCAAGTTCCAAAAAAGTGGGGGGATCGCTTATGCGAGTGTACAGAGACACACGATTTGGAAAAGACAAGACGCCTTACAAAACCAACATAGGCATTAATTTCAGGCACGTACGCGCCAAAGATGTCCATTCGCCAGGCTACTATTTGCATATCCAGCCAGGTGAAGTATTTTTTGGCGCTGGAATCTGGCAACCTGATAGCCCTACGCTTCTGGCTATAAGAACGTTGATTACGGAGCATCCAAAAGAATGGAAGGCAATGAAAAAGAAGGTCTTGCGTGTTACGGAATTCGAGCTTACCGGGAGTTCCCTCAAACGAGCGCCCAAAGGTTTTGATCCGGAGCATGAGCTCATTGAGGATCTCAGACGCAAAGACTTCATCGCTGTTTGCAAACTGCCAGTCTCCGCAATACATGACAAGGACTTTAATAAAAACGTAAAGCGATTAATCAAACAAAGTGCACCTCTAATGGCATTCATTTGTGAAGCCAATGATTTGTTGTTCTAGCATGCTCAATTCTCAGGATTGACCCAACAAACTTTGGCACCACAAACTTGCAAATACACACAGTGTGTGAATCCGATGTCGGTGCTTGTTTAAATTCATGCACTCGCAATTCACAACTGTAAAATTTATGACACGATGTAACCTATCAGCTGGCTGAAGCGAGAGCATCTAGAGTACGTAAAACCAGACCTGCTGTAAAATTTTTGCATGCAATTTTCAACGCAAGGCATGATATCGCCGGTCCGTGACGAGTTTCCCGATGCACCTCAGGATGCCGGTTTATCGCTGGCTGATTCCGGAGTTGGCATGTGGTTTTGTCAATTAAATGACAAACACAGGACCTGCTGCGAAGAATGGTTCAAGATGTCCGGTCTAAGCCCTTCAGTGAATATGCAATGCCCGGACGAGGTCTGGCTTCAGTCGGTGCACCCGGATGATTGCGCCAGAGTGAATCAATTGATGAATGCACTTCGTAGCGGAAAAATCACACAACTTAACGCGCAATATCGGGTATTGGACTCGGAAGGACAATGGCAACGTGCGCTGACACGCGGGCAGCCCACCAGATGGTCTGAAAAATCGACACCAACCCATTTTTCAGGCGTAGACATATTCTTATCAAATACGAGTAATGACCTGCACACAACTCCTTCCACCAACCCTGAGCCAGACGAGGCCCCCCCCCGAGACGCTGCATTTGATCGACTCAAACAAGATTCTATCTGTCGCGCAGGAATGTACGGATCAGGGCGTATGGCTTATAGACAAAGAGAGCGGTACAGCGTCTGTAGGTACCACGTGGCGAACCATGAGAGGGCATTCGCCTTTTTCTGACTACAGCATTACTAACAACAAATGGCTGGATGATGTTCATCCGGATGATCTTGCCATAGTGACCAATCGCGATGATATTCGCGGTGAAATGAAAACAGACAATGTAGATTATACATACCGACACAGACACACAGATGGAACATGGCGCTGGATTTGGGTTCGCGGCAAGATTACCAAGCGCGATGACAAAGGCAGACCGCTGTGCTGGATGGGCGCAGATACGGATATAACTTCAACAAAAGATGCACAACTGAATTTTGAACAACTATCCAGCACTCTAAATCTCGCCATGCAGGCCGCAAGTATGGGTTTGTGGGAACACGAAATCGATGCGGATGGCAGCTTCTGGGATGACAGAACCTGCCAGATATTCGGTATTGGTGGAAAGGCCCGATTCGTACATACCTGCGAATTTATAAAGACGGTCCACCCGGACGATCAGGAGGCACTGGCACAGGATTTGAGACTGACCCTGAAAAACAATCGTCCTATATCAGCAGAATACAGAATCGTTCACCCCGAGCTCGGTGTCAGACACATCAGAACCTATGCCGACTGGCACAATTTCACCAACAAACCATCACGCTACACAGGTCTTGTGTGGGATGTGACCGATGCTCACAGCCGAGAGAGCGAGCTTGCCGACGCGCACGACCTTCTCGATGATGTCATTGAGCACATGGACCAGGGGCTTGTCATGTTTCGTGGCAACAACCTCTCCACTTCGCAGGTTGTGCTGGCTAACGAAACCTTTTTCAGTACTCTCGAACTACCCGAGCAACTGCGATCCAAGGATGCGGATCTCCTTGCTTACCTGACCTACCTTGTGTCTAACAACTATTTGCTTAACTATCCGGGTATCACTGTGGATCTGTTCCTGGAACAACTGCACAGGCAGCATATCGCGGCGGCGCTGTTAAAAACGCCATCGGGCAAGACGGTGCGTGCCACAGCGCGTCGCATGAACTCTGATGCAATGATAATAACCTTCTCGGACATTAGCGATCTTATTCGTGCCGAAGAAGAACAAAAAGCACTTACCGACAGGCTCAATCACAGCCATCGCATGCAATCCATTGGGGAGCTGACCGGCGGAATCGCTCATGATTTCAATAATCTTCTGGCCATAATAGCCGGCAATGCCGAACTAGTAGGTATGTCCATAGACCAGAACAATCGCCAATTAAAAGCAATAAGCAATGCCGCTCATCGTGGAGCCGAGCTCACTCAAAACCTGTTAGCGTTTTCAAGCAAACAAGCTCTCAAGCCTGCACCTATTGATATTCGCGAGCTGGTAGAAAACGTCTGTGCCATGCTTGAAAGAACACTCGGTGACAAAATATCTGTTCAGATAGAACTTCCTGATTTGCCCTGGACCTGCATGGCAGATCCAGGCCAGCTTGAAAACGCTCTTATCAATTTGGCGGTTAATGCGCGAGATGCCATGCCGCAAGGTGGCTCACTGAGATTTGAAGTTAGCAATAAAGTCGTTGACAAGAACTATTCAACGACGACGTCAAGCCTGGCTGCCGGAGATTATATTCAGATTAACGTCTCTGATACTGGAACCGGCATGACTCCAACCGTCTTGAAAAAGGCGATAGAACCGTTTTTTACAACGAAATCTACAACAGATGGCTCTGGACTTGGGCTGAGTATTGTATTTGGATTCGTCAATCAATCCAGCGGCTCGATTAATATTACAAGCACTGTCAATCAAGGTACGACGGTATCACTACATCTACCCCGGTGCCATACCAAGAAGAAAACACAAGCTGCTGCAAAACCTTCGTCTCGCACCTGGCCCAGAGGCGAAGGCCAGCGCATCATGCTGGTAGAAGACGATAAGGAAATACAACAGATGCTGGAACTGGGATTGCGGAAACTTGGATATGACATCATATCCGCGAGCACCGCTAAAGCTGCGCTTGATGTCATCAATAAAAATACCGAATCCATCGATCTGGTCATTAGCGACATCATGCTACCCGGCGATACTAATGGATTTGAGCTTGGCAAGGCCATTCATCGAATTCACGGCAATCTACCCATCATTTATATGTCGGGCTATGCACAAAGCGCCTCACCCGCCCCCTACCTCGAAGCAGGCGATATAGACCTATTACACAAACCGTTCAGCATCAATGACTTAGCCAGAAGAATTGCTGATTGTCTTGAACCAGTCACAAATTAGTTTAAGAGGCTTAGATGCAGAACAGAAATGACTCACCTGAATGGCTTCATACGCCTAATGAACAGCACACGTTCTTTACTAAGGAACGTTGCACCATTACAGAACTGCTGAACCACGACGAATCCCCGGATGTTTCGGTGGCGAAGGCGCGCGTGGACCACGGAGTAACGACACAACTTCACTCACTTCAGGGAGTCACCGAACACTACATTATTCTTAGTGGCGAGGGAATAATGTCCGTAAACGGCCAGAAACATATCGTAAAAGCAGGCGACAGAGTAACCATCTGGGCGGGCGTGCCGCAGCAGATAGAAAATACCGGATCCGCAGCGCTCGAATTCTATTGCATCTGCAATCCCCGGTTTACCCCGGCATGCTACGTTAGCCTTGAAGCGTAAATTTACTCTGCTTTTCCAAAAACCACACCCAGTTCATCTTTCATCAATCGCTAAATATTGACCAGCAGGAGTATGTCTACTGGAATACGATAATTAGCATACCGTGCAATTCAAACACCTTGTTGTCGGGACCCCGGAATAGATCCCTGCTAATCTAGAATGATACTGATAAAGCATCCTGGACGCACGCTATGCAGAATTCATCAACTGGCAGCCCGGCCGCTCCGACACTCAGAATTGACGCTGCATGGATATTGCCAGTAGACGACCACAATCGGGTACTAAAGGATCATTCGCTGATCATTTCGGATGATCGTATTCTGGATTGCCTTCCCACGACATTGGCAACCGGTACATACCCGGATCTAAGTTGCGTGGATCGTCGCCAGCATATTCTGTTACCCGGCTTTATCAATGCACATACGCACTTGCCAATGAACCTTCTGCGTGGTCTGGGCAGTGATCAACCCTTAATGAGATGGCTTCAAGACTACATCTGGCCAGCCGAAAAAAAATTCATGAGCCCTGAGTTCGTCCATGACGGAACTCAACTGGCACTGGCGGAATCTCTATTAAGTGGCGTTACTACCGTAAACGACATGTATTTCTATCCCGATGTTATTGCTAGCGCATGTCAGAACGCCGGAGTCAGAGCCAGCATCGGCCTCACCGTTTTCGACATGGAAACACCTTGGGCAAAAGACGCTTCAGAGTACATCAGCAAGGGGTTGGAATTGCATGATCAATTGCGTAACAACCCTTTAATAAATACAACACTGGCACCTCATGCGCCTTATACCGTCAGTGTAGAGACGATGGAACGTATTCAAATGATCAGTTCAGAACTGGACATACACATTCATACCCACCTGCACGAAACTGCCGCGGAGGTCAACGAATACGTTGAACAGCATGGCGTGCGCCCGATTGAGATGTTGCATCGCATTGGTATGTTATCCCCCTCCCTAATGGCAGCGCATCTGACGCAACTTACCGAAAATGAGATCGACTTGCTGGCACAGACTGGTGTCAACGTATTGCACTGCCCGGAATCCAATCTGAAACTTGCTAGCGGCTTCTGTCCTATCACACGATTGGCGGCCAAGGGGGTAAACATCAGCATGGGTACCGACGGGGCTGCCAGCAACAATGACCTGGACCTGCTGGGAGAAACAAGAACCGCAGCTCTTCTGGCAAAAGCGGTTAGCGGTGACGCGGCAAGTATCACAGCTCGGGACGCTTTGCGCATGGCAACCATCAATGGAGCAAAGGCACTGGGTATAAGCGATAACACAGGGTCCCTGGAATCGGGAAAAAGCGCGGACATGATCTGCATCGACATTGACCAGTTTATGCGCCCCATGCACGATGTGGTAGCCCAGGTAATCTATGCCACAGGGCGTGAGCGTGTCAGTGATGTGTGGGTAGCCGGCCGACATCTACTTAAGAAGCGCCAACTTTTGACCATGGACACTCAGCAGCTAGAGAAAACGGCTAGCAAGTGGGAAGCAAAACTTGCAACGACACCCATGGCTTGATACTAAAAACACATGGCTGAGCCTGACTCCGGTGATAGCCTCTTTATCAATGTGGTGCTCCTTCCCTTACCTGCGTCTGTTGGCCGATTTACGCCACAGGGGGCGAATTTTCAAAAACAGTGTGTAAGCAGGCTCCAGAAACCACAATGCCGCTCTTGTACCCAAGAGACGACCCAAGAGGCGAGTTTTCGGAAGTCTTGCCCAAATAGCGGCGAAGGCCGCTGCCCCGCTAATCAAGCGCCCGGATTCATCGCGAACATGCATCCTGGCCAGTGCCGCATCCCCTTGAAGATCCTGACCCAGCAGATCAGCATCGCAATGCGCTGCATCTACCCAGAACAGCTCTTCAGCACCGCTAAGCTTACGGTAAGTGTCAATCTCCTTGCTGCATAACGGACAGGCACCATCGAAATACACGGTAAACTTCTGATCGTCATTACTGGTGTGATTCATGAAATTACAGATTCTGGCATCTACCTTGGATATTCCCTTTTACGCCGCCGCCGGTTAACCTGATCAGTCCATAAATCTAATCAGGAACCCCGGATTAGAATAATCGGGTTATTCGAAATATCTGCCAGAAAAAGATCAAACCAGTAACATGTCACCCGTAGTCTGCGACACGTTGGCACGCTTCCCAGCAGATACCATGAAACCCAAGCGCCGCGCACATCTTCAGCCAATATGAACCGCATGAATTTGAACAGCAAACGTTACATCGGTGCCGGCCTTATTCTCGCAGCGCTACTCCCCTTGTCTCACGGATCTCGATTGCTCAGCGCGCAGAATACGTTCATGCAAGAGTCCATTCAGCGCACAGCCAATGTGATTGACCATGCACCTGAGGCAGGCGATCGCACTGGTCAGATAAAAAGGGCCGTATCGTCTATCGTAGAATTTACAGACGACACTGGGGAGCGGCGTACAGCCAATACCAACGTCGCAAGTTATCCACCACCCACCGATATCGGTGATCAGATCGAAGTTCGCATACATCACACCCGATTGGACGATGTCAGGGTGGTATCGTTTACCGGCTTGTGGTTCGAATCTGCCTTTTATCTCGTGCCAGGGCTTCTAACCCTGCTGGTCGGAATTTATCTCGCCTGGAGCCAACGTAAGCCCATATGAACGATGATATCCCCGCCAGGCACACGGCCGATTGCATAGATCCGACAATTGCTGCCGATACGCTTTTCGTACATAGCACCGACTACTCTCATATAAGGTTGATGAACGACAGCCGATGGCCCTGGCTCATTGTGTTGCCCCGGCATTCAGATTGTCAGGAGCTTCACCATCTGGACGAATCATTGCGTACAGGCTTCTTGGCTGACATCAATCTGTTGAGCGAGATTATGCAACGTTATACCCAGTGTCAAAGCGTCAACATAGCTATGCTGGGTAACGTGGTAGCTGCTTTACATTGCCATATTGTTGCCAGAGATAAGGACGACCCAAACTGGCCCAGACCGATATGGGGATTCGAATACGCCGTGCCTTATGACGATAATCTACCCGATGGCTTGATAAATGAGATACAGCGGCAGCTCGCCGACAATGCATCACGCTAATCCGGTATAAATAAAGCGTAGCGCCGCCTTTCCCCAGGAATATTTACAGATCAGGCATCAACTGGCCAAAGCTGGACGCTCTCGGTAGGCGCCGGGAGCGAAATGCAATGCTTGTCTGCAGACTTGAAAGACTGCCAGACGACATCGATGCTGCCTCTGGACGAATGCAGTAATCTGGTCAGTCCCTGTGCTTGTTGCAATCGAGTAAATAAACGACTGCCTGGATCAACGTACAGAGCACCAAAATGACACTCATGCCGGGCTAGTACAGTACTGACAAATCGTGGCCATAGCCTCTCGCAACCAGGCCTGATCAGCACTTCGCTGAATGATACATATCGAAAGCAATCCGGATCAAATCGCTTACGAGCCGGCGCAAACGGTTTGACGAAAATTCGGGTGCCCAAAGCCGCCATGGTACCCATAGCGGTAATTTGAAAACCGGAAACTCTTAACCTTGCACAGATAGCAAGGCCCTCGCGATCTTCAAGGACCAGACCCGGTAAACTGGAAGCACTCACATCTCGCACCTCACAATCCGCATATACCTCTTGCGCCAGCGTATGTACAGCCGGTGCATGATTATCCCGCAGCGCCTCAAGCTCGCAGATGTCAGCGGGCCACTGTCGATACATCATATACATAGAAAGAGACGCTCCGATAGTGCCACCTACCGAGCGCAAAAGATGCAAGGATCGCCGGTTGCTTTGATCAATACAACCGTATGACAAAACAGGCTGCGACTTAGCTTTAACAGCCATCCATTCAGCTGCACTTTGTGCTAATTTCCGCCCCACACCCATCCCTTGATAATTTACGTCAACCGCCAGAACCCCGCGATAATAAGCGTTTACAGAAAGGCGGCGTATCAGCAACTCTCGTTTATCGAGAATATACACACCGATCAGTTCTCCTTTATGCAGCGCATGGAAGAATACCGGATTACAGAACTGCTCAATTTGATACTGCACGTTAAGTCGGCGATACTGCAGTCCGTCTGAGCCGAAAGTTGTTGCTTCAACAAGCGATACCAGATTTTCATGCGGACGCATAGCTATGTCGATGAAAACTTCCACCGAAAGGCTGGCGGTCATGCTTATCAAGGCAAGTTACCTCGCCAGACCATATCACTCATCAATAACTCGGACATGGGTTTTCTAGTCTTAATTGATTGAAACAATTGCGGGGCCAGTATAAAAACCATAAAGACAAAAGGTTTTATGTCCGGAAAACGCAAAGTAATATCTTTGCTGGTGAACAGATTTTTCCAGCCACTAGCATTTATTTTTCCCTTGAATAATGCTCCCTCTACCTGCATCAGGGATGACCAGAACTCTTGCCGCCTGACGGGCTTTACCGGTGAGGGGAAAGGTAATTTCCGTATCAGTCCCTTTAACAGATCATCATGTTCTATAAAGTGAATTCCGCTAGTGGATCTGGGGTTACACTCTATGGCCCGCCATACGCCAGTATCGTCCTGTATAAAATCAAACGCGATCATTCCCGAGTATTCAGTTGCTTGAACGATCCTATTAATAAACTCTGAGATAGACTCCGGCACAGCCATTTGCTCAAAACATACAGCGACAGAACCTGCTTCAAGCAGACTTCCATAACAGACGCTAGTCAGTGTTTGTCCAGTGGTCGCCAGCGTAAAGCTGCAGCATGCAATACCCGATAACTGCTGCTGCACCACATGAGTATCGGACAATTCAGAATTTTCAAGCGCGCCTCCCGCCGTACCAAAACGAACCCCTGCACCTGCACAGCTTTGCCTGGGTTTTACAACAAATGGCAGGGTAGTGAGCTGACGACAAGCTGACTCATTGTCCGCAAGTACGGTTGCGGGCACTGGGAGTCCAAGTTTATCGGCAAATCTTGCAAAACAATACTTGTCTTGCAAGAGCGCCAATGTGCGTTGATCCATGCATAAAAGCTCAACGCTTGGCGGTAGGCGATGTTTCAGCGCAGAGACGTACAGGATTTCCTCCGATACCGGAAGAACCAGAGACACCTGCTCACGCTCAATTATCACCTGTAGCTCATCGAGATAAAGCTGTTCATTGACAGCAGGTGCGGTAACCTTGAAACTCCGGTGTACCGAGTTAGACAGCCGGCACAGATGCCAGGCATAAGGCTCTGCTACAAGTACGCGCCAGCCACCACCGTGCAATGCACGCGCAAGCTCCAGCGCCACCGGCAATCGGCCCAGCGTTAGCAGAACGGTGCGACTATCGCGCTCGGAATTCACGTCATTAAAGTGAGGTTTTCGAAACAGGGTTCAAGTGTATACTGAGATGGCTAACATGCCAGAAACCCATGTCCGACAACACACTCTATCGTCCACCAGCACCTGTTCCCTCCTCGCCACTGCGTTCATTGTTGCGGGTTATCCGTCAGGGAGATGGTGACCTCCTGAGTCTGGTACCAGAGGAAGCATACCGTAAACCGCTAACCTGGCTGGGTTATTCTCGTCGATCCATCTTGCTCATTAACGACACAGAACTGTGCCGCGAAGTACTGCACGATAAAACCGGCATTTTTCCGAAAAATGATTTAATGGTAGGTGCGCTGGAGGGGCTTGTCGGCAATTCTCTGTTCGTCTCCAGCGGCGAAAGCTGGCGACGACAACGCCAGATGATAGATCCCGCCTTTTCGCAGCTTCGCGTTAATACAGCCTTTGCATCCATGGTTGACGCAGTAGATGAATACCAGTCAGTACTGGATACTCATGTGCAAGAGCAGCAGCCATTTTCACTGGATAAGGCCATGAGCCATCTGACCGCCGATATCATCTGTCGGACAATTTTTTCCAAACCCTTGAGTTCCGATATTGCGGGAGACGTATTCAATGATTTTCTGTTATTCGAACGCAGTGTTGCCAGTGTCGATCTAAAACAACTTATCTTTGGTAAACCATGGGCCACGATTACTCAGCCGCAACCTGTGGTTGAGGCATGTCAGCGAATACGCAGGCACATTGGCACCATGCTGGACCCACGCATCGACGGTACAACGAACGAAGAGTGCGACGATATCGTTTCGGCCATCATTACGGCGCGTGATCCGGACACAGGCGCTACATTTACCCGCGAAGAACTCATCGATCAGATTGGCGTGTTTTTTCTTGCAGGTCATGAAACTACGGCGAGCGTACTGACCTGGGTATTTTTCATATTGTCACAGCAACCTTTAGTCGCTCAACGAATTGCAGATGATGTTCAACGCATTACCGGTGGTAGTAATCTGCAAATGGCGCATCTGCGACAACTGCCTTATATCCGCAATGTATTTCGAGAAGCGCTCAGATTATATCCTCCCATCACGTTCTTGCCGCGCGTGGCCTTGCAACCGACAACGATAGAAAACAAGCGTGTAAAACGTGGCTCCATGATCATGATCTCTCCATGGACAGCTCATAGGAACGCATTGTTATGGAAAAATGCCGACCGCTTCGATCCTGATCGTTTTTCCACCGGTGACAACGAAGACAGGCCATCGCAAAAATCCGACAAGGGTACCCATCTGTCTTTCGGCATTGGCCCTCGTGTTTGTATTGGCGCATCATTTGCCACAACTGAAGCCATACTTATTATTGCCAGGCTCGCTCAACGTTACCGTTTTTCCACGCTAAATGCTGATAACGTAAGACCAGTTGCACGCTTGACTACGCGCCCGGCAGAGGAAATTCAGATGCAAGTGAGTCATCGATAGGTCGCCTGCCCGTTACCAGATAACTTTCATATTGTGAAGCACTCAGACTCCAGCAACATGCCACCCGACCCCGTCATCGTGATTGGTGCCGGAATGGGTGGCCTTGCTGCCGCCATATCGCTTGCCGCACGCAACATACCCGTCATTCTGCTAGAGCGACATGCAAGATCCGGTGGAAAAATGCGACAACTGTACGTAGCGGGCCAGGCAATTGATTCAGGTCCCACCGTTTTCACCATGCGATGGGTGTTCGAGAGCCTGTTTGCACGAGCAGGGCTGGCTCTCGATGATCATCTAGGATTAGATAAAGCCGACCTTCTCGCACGTCATAGTTGGCAGGACAGCGATTCACTGGATTTGTTTGCACCACTGGATCAGTCCATGCAGGCGATCAGCGAATTCGCCAGCGACAGGGACGCTGACAACTATCAAAAATTTGCCCGTAAAACAGAGGCAGTTTTTAACACCCTTGATGAAAGTTTCATGCGCTCTCAGCGTCCCAACCCTATGGTCTTAAGCCTTAAGGGTGGCTTACGTGGAATGATCGATATGGCCAATACCCAACCATTCGTCAGCTTATGGAATTCCTTGTCGAGGAATTTTGAAGACCCCAGGTTACGACAACTGTTCGCTCGTTACGCAACCTATTGCGGCAGTTCACCATTTAAAGCGCCCGCCACTCTCATGCTTATTGCACATGTCGAAAAAGCCGGGGTCTGGATGGTGGAAGGCGGTATGCAGGCGCTGGCAAGCGCTATGACCAACATACTGTCATCTCTTGGAGGTGACATTCGATTCAATAGTGGCGTGGCTCGTATTGAAATGTCGGAGAACCAGTTAAAAGGCGTTCATCTGGATGACGGTGAGTTCATACCAGCACAAGCCATGATATTTAATGGCGATACCCAGGCTTTGGTAAAAGGAATGCTGGGCCGCTCGGTAACAGACGCCTGTTCACCACGAACCGAACCTTCATTGTCGGCGGTAACACGTTGCCAATATGCGATAACCCGCGGTTATCAGCTGGCGCATCACACCGTATTCTTCGGCAATGACTACGTCGATGAATTCGATTGTGTATTTGAGCGTGGCACACTGACAGACAACCCTACGGTCTATGTCTGTGCGCAGGACAGAAGCGGCAGCGCAGATACAAAAGTTGCGACTAACCAGCACGAACGGCTGTTCAGCCTGGTCAACGCGCCCGCTCGCAAAATGAGCGATTCAGAAAGGCTTGACGCTATTCAAAAAATGCAGAACACGCTCAGCTCACAAGGACTGGAGATTGATGATGAGCAAGGCAAAACCATCATTACCGATCCAGGTCAGTTTGGCAGATTGTTTCCAGCCAGCGAAGGCGCTTTGTATGGACGACCAACACATGGATGGATGGGGTCATTCCAGCGACCCGGATCCAAAAGCCGCATTCGGGGATTATACCTCTGTGGTGGTAGCGTCCACCCGGGCGCAGGTGTTCCTATGGCAACACTTTCCGGTCAGCTCGCTGCCGACAGGCTTTGCAAGGACTGGAACCTTGCCTGACGCGAGAAACTCCAGAAGTTCGACAGCCACTGCCGGGCAGACTCCCAAGCTTGCCACCGCACCACTATTGAAGGTATAACCGTTAAAACGTACACCATTGTCAACTTGGATTGACGCAGTATTATGTGGCAGTTCGATATTCTGGTAGGTTTGCACATCATCTCCGGCACCGTCGGTCTTGTGACCCTGTGGGTGCCTGTCATTGGAAAGAAAGGGGGCGATGTCCACAAGCGCTGGGGGCGTGTATTTGCCCATGCGTTGCTAATAACCGGAATTCTGGCCATTGGAATCAGTTTTGTGACGTTGCTCTACCCGCTGGCGACGCACCCGTTTTCTGAAGACGTCGAGATGATACGCGGCATGTTCGGTTGGATGATGCTGTATCTGGCAACGTTGACGATCATGCTAAGCCGATACGGAATGTGGTGCATCCAGAACAGGCGTAACCACAAGATGAACCGCCATCTGCCTAACCTGGGACTTCAGGCAGCTACCTTTTTAACCGCAGCCAATTGTGCGTGGCAAGGTTACCTTATCAATCAGCCTTTAATGATTGGCATATCGATCATCGGGCTACTCTCTTCCGTACTCAATACTCGCTTCATTTTCCAGAAAAACCCTCCGTTAAATGAATGGCTGATTCAGCACACAAGAGGACTTGTGGGGGCAGGTATTTCAGTGTACACAGCGTTCTTTGCTTTCGGTGCCGTCAATCTCATGCCTCAGTTAGCGTTTAATCCTATTCTGTGGTCCACACCATGTACGCTTGGGATCGGCCTGTTGCTCTACCATCAGGTCAAAATCATGCTTCATCGCCGGCGATTGTCAATAAAGCAACGCATGCAAGCCACGTAGCCAGACAAACGCCTGACAAAGCTGGGACCATCTGTTCCCCGCGCTCGAATCAGCGCTTCCAGCGAATGGCAAGATCTGTCAGGTGAAAAATCAGTGACGACACCAGGCACAAGGCAATCACTCCCGGTTCGAAACCTTTGAGCGTTGCTCCAAGCGCAAGCATCAGACTCCCGCCAGCACCAATGTTGGCTAACAACGGCACAGTCGGAACTCCTCGCCCTGTCCGCCGCCAGTACACAATCAAAACCAACACCTCAACAATGACGAATAACACCATCAAATCGACAATACGGCCACTGGAAATTAGGGTTGTCAAGTCCATGAAATCTGCCCGGAACTGATCCAAAGGTTGTTGGAACACAACGTCATGTATGAGACTGGCACGTACACTTGGTCGTTTTGAATTTTTTGTCTCACGAGCTGGTAGTGTAGCTTTCGTTGAAACCTCAGACCAGCAAACCTATGAATTCAGTTGCAACACCAGAGACAGCCCTTATTAAACGACTGCTGGACGCACTTGCCGACGATATTCTGCCGCTAACCGAGAAGGCAGTCATGCAGGGAAATAAAGTATTTGGCGCAGCCTTACTTAAAAAGGCGGACCACAGCACCTATCTGGCCGAAACCAACAATGAAATGGAAAGCCCGCTCCATCACGGTGAGATGCACCTTCTTAAACGTTACTTCGAGATTCCCGTAGCCGAGAGACTTCCTGCCAGCGAGTTGATTTTTCTGAGTACACATGAGCCATGCAGCATGTGTTTGTCAGCGATTACCTGGAGCGGTTTCGACAACTTCTACTACTTTTTCAGTCATGAGGACTCGCGCGACGAGTTCGATATCCCTCACGACCTGAACATTCTTAACGAGGTATTTGGCCTAAAGCCAGGCCAGTACAACAAAAGTAACGCATTCTGGCAGTGTCATAACATCGTGATCTCCATTGAAAATTGCGTATCTCAGACTACCCGTAATGAACTGCATGACCAGGTTCAGGCCATCAGGCAGCGCTACGCAGCCGCTTCCATGGCTTATCAGGCTGATAAATCTGAAAATGATATCCCTCTCAGCTAAAGGGTACTGGTCGAAAAATCTGAGATTGCCCCGACCAGACGCTGACTCTGCCGCATTTATTACTACCTCGAAGCCCACGGGTGAGGAACAAATCCGCCAGGCGAAAGCTCATTGTGCATCGAGGATCTGCGCCTCAACCAGACAGGCTGAAACCCTGGGATGTAACAATCCGGGCAGCAGTGGCGACATTCTGGCGATAGAACAGGCCCAAAATTATTGAACAACAGCAAGTATCCACAATAAACGTGATTTTCGGGACAATTCGCAGTGACACACGACCACGAAAAAGGCGATACTCCTTTTCTTAATGATTCAACCGTAATGTAGTGATTTACCAATGACGTCGATATTCGGATGACGCATCCCACACGATCAAAAAGCAGAGCTGTGACTGCCCTGCTCATGCTGCTATTGCCCGGTTTGTCTGCTATGGGACAAGCAACTAATTCGATTGGTGTCGCCGACGCAACGCTTGATGCCTCTTTTTACTCGGATGCCTCCTGCCTGTTAACCATCGATGCATTTGTGCAATCCGGCAAGACAGTGATTGATGCCGATGTGGATACTGAAGGCTCGCGCATGCTTATTCACTGCGACACGGAAGACGGACGACGTCTTACGATTCTGGCTCGCGGGGATTCACTGAATGTAGCGCAGCGGGCACCATTGCTCAGTCGGGAAGAAATTGCCGAAGGCGAGTTCGGCATGATTGCATGGCTAACACGCAGTGGTGTGCATTACACCGATGACAAAGCCCCGAGGCGCTATGTTATTGGTGGCAGTGTAAAATTGCGAAAGTCACCACCAGCTAACCTTCCCGGATCAGCGCTGAACTCCAACCGACAGTCTTTTGCCTCAATCAATGGCGTCCTAGAGTCGATCATCAAATCAGACGACCAGAATCTGACGATAAAGTCGGCGGCGAAACCTGAAAACTCAGCCAACAAGACTAAAGAAGAAAGCAACACCCGGGAGAATACGTCAGGCACCGACGCCAACAAATCAACCGGTACCGAGACGCAATCCAGCGCCAGCGACTAAGCTCAGCCATAAAGGCATCCGCACATCAATTGCGTATTGCGCCACCGCCATGAAGCAATGAATGAATTCGCTCGCGAGTCTGCGGCGTTTTTGCCAATTCGACAAACGTATCCCGCTCTCGTTGATACATTAAAGTCTCGCTGACACGTTGATCCGATCCATCGGCACTGCAAATCACCGATGCGATATGCATGGCAACGGTTTTGTCATGCGCAAAGAAATCTCCCCGCTTTATTCCTTCGTCCATAAAAGCGCTCATTCTGGCAAGAATATCTCCGGAGGCGAGTACAAATTCCGGTGCTTTGGGTGCTTGATAGTCGGCGCTCAATTTATCGAGAGCCTTTAGTGACCGGGAGTACAGACGATCCCTGTTCATCACCCATTCATCACGGTCAGATTGAAAATACTGCAATTTTTCGGCGGTTTGAGGTGAACTGGCAGTAGCTCCATAGCCCAGATTCATCCATGTTTTCCAGGCGGCTTCGTTCCAGTCCCCAGTCGCTTTATACCAACGCCAATAAGTCTCTTTCACGCCACCACCGGATGGCAGCAAACCAACGCCACTTTCGACCAATCCGGCCACGGTATTGGCATGCATGATCAATTGATCGCAGTGCATCAAGACTTCAAATCCGCCACCCAGTGACAAACCGGAAGGTGCACCGACCACAGGCACAGGCGCGTATTTCAGAGCAGCGACCGACTGCTGAAAGCGATCAAGAAAAGCATCGATACCAGACCAGTCCTGACTGTCAATGAGTGCAAGAAAAGCATTGAGATCAACACCTGCCGAATAGTGCTGAGCGTCGTTGTGGACCATGATGCCACGCCCATGATTGTTAGCAGCCTCCAGTACAATCTGCATGGATTCATCGGTTAGCGCATTGGCTTTTGAATGAAATTCGATAAGTCGATAGTCGTTGTCAATTGCATAGAGACTTGCCGCTCTGTTCATCGCAAGTGGCTCAAGCGTTTTTCGTGTCATGTGAAACCTGACAACACCCTCTGGCAACGAGACTTCGTGACTCTCACCCGATGAGTGACGAACGCTGAGCACAGGCTGAGGCAGTGTGTTGTCGACCTCATAGAAAGGGCTGTCGACATTCAGTGCTTCCGGCACGAGCATGCCCAACTGCTGGATCAGCTCACGCACCGTTGCAACGCCCAGCGCATCAATCATCTCGAAGGGACCGCGTATCCAGTTGAACCCCAGCTTCATGGCATCATCGATGTCCTGCGCTGAATCTGTCACCTCACCTAGCAAGCTAGCGGCGTAGCCGAGCACGCGTGCCAGTACATTCTGGCAGAAGCGGGCTTCCGCATCTTCGCCTTTAATCAAATCGATGAGCGGCTCTTGCTGATCGACGATTGCCTGTGCAGCCGACAAAGCCCGTTCGGGGATAGACGATGCTACGGGCAAATAGTCACCACTTTCAAGCTGACGAGCAAGTCTGCCAGACTGCTCTGTCCTTCGATAAAAACCGCCCCCGCCCTTGTTACCTGTCAGTCCTGCCGCAACCATGGCATTGATCATCTCACTCTCAGCACCAACGGGATGGAATGCATCGTCAGGTGGAAGAATGCTGCGCAATGAACGCACGACATCAGCCATAAGATCGATACCAATCAGATCATAAAGTCCAAACACACCGGTTTTGGGTATCCCCATGGGTCGGCCCATCAAGGCATCTGCGGTTTCAATGGGCAGGTTGAGTTTTGTCGCCTCGTCAATGCCTACCTGCAAAGCAAAAACGCCCACGCGATTGCCCAGAAAGCCCGGCGTATCCTGACACTGCACGACGCCCTTACCCAATTGCCTGTCGTTAAAGTCAGCGAGTTGCTGCATAACAGCATCTATTGTGTGTTCGCCACGAACAAGCTCGAGCAGCCGCATGTAACGAACGGGATTAAAGTAGTGTGTAATTGCAAATCGCTGCTGAAAATTCTCAGGCAGGGTTTCAACAAGCAGACTGATAGGAATGGTTGAGGTATTTGATGTAACGATACAACTGGCTGATATCGTCTCTGCCAATCTGTGATAAAGCTCGCGCTTGACGTCAAGCCTTTCCACCACCGCCTCCACTATCCAGTCAGCATCCGCAAGCTTGTTGAAATGGTCTCGCGTATTGCCAACCGTTATCAGCTCGGCAGCGCTCTTGTGCATCAACGCCGGGGGCTCAGCATTTATCAGCCGTTGTCTCGCCCCTTCGCTGATGACATCAGGGTTATCATCACCCTTTCCGGGAAGATCCAGCAACAGTACGCTGTGACCGGCGTTTGCAATATGCCCCGCAATTCCAGCTCCCATGGTACCGGAACCTATGACCGCTATTTTATTGAACATGAGAGCGCAAAAGCCTTGTTGAAAATGGATGAGGGGATTATACCGCCCGGGATGCCCTTACGTTGTCGCACGTTCCGGGAATTGCCAAGCTGGTGTTTCGGCCAACCCGTATATGTTTTCGAAAAAACCTGCCTCTATTGGCGCACACGCAGCGCGAGGCAACAGTCATGTGATTACTGCCAACGCCGGGGTTTTGTTAATTGGACAACCTACACGCCTTCGGGATCCTCTATCAGAGGGCCATCGACAATAAAATGCTCAGGCTTGAAAGGTAGTGTACATATTCTGGCGATCACTAACTCCCCGTCGGCCATTAATACCTCACAGCTTGATTCGCTGGCCAAAGGTTCGTCAATTGTGGCGGTAGCTAACTGAACGCGATGACGCGGGGAATAGACTTGCGAGCCCAGACAATGCCGTAAAACAGATTGCTGAGAAATGTCTTCAGGCAATGACGAGGAAAAACTCAAGCCCAGTTGCTTGGCGAACGGCTGTTCTGAATACCGCCTCGGGCCGTCCGGTGCCAGGACAACCAACCCCATCAGACGTCGTTCGGGCCCTCTATCACGCTCCTTTCTCAAAGCCTCAATTGAGAGACTATCAACGTCAGCGTCCAGATCAATAAAAGTGCCAAGACCAGACTCGAGCACACTATGCCGCGAGTCCATGTCATTACCATACGAAAGTAACGTACTTTCCATACGCTCGATAAGGTTAGGACAACCGGGACGAACACTTAGGTCCTGCCCTTTGACAAACAACTCATCGTACAACTGCTGGCCTCTGTCGACATCATCAACGTAGATTTCAAATCCACCCTGCTTGCTCCACCCGGAACGAGCCACAATGAACTCGACATCTCTATAGGCCATTTTCCGATAACGAAAAAAACGTATATCAGCAACCTCAGCGCCAAAAACCCGCATCATCAGCTCTTCAGCGTTTGGGCCTTGTACCGCTAACGGCCAGACGTCCGGCTCCTCAACAGTTACATCCAGACCCGCGCCGCAGGCAAGCCCTTGTGCCCATAAAGCCACATCTGAATCAGCGATAGACAGCCACCAGTGGTTTTCGTCCAGACGCAAGGCAATCGGGTCATTGATCAGCTTACCGGTTGGGCCAGCCAAAGGCACGTAGACACAACGGTTAGGACCAATTCCTGAAACATCGCGCGGTGTCATCCATTGCACCAGACGTGTGGCATCCGGCCCGCTGATACTCACTTGTCGCTCTACGCTGACATCCCAGACCTGAACCGAGGAACACAAGTGCCAGTAGTCCTCTTCCAGAGAGTGGAATTCCGTGGGCAACAGCATGTGGTTATAGACAGTAAATGCCTTGACACCGTAGCGAAGCACACGCGAGGTGAAAGGTGTGTTTCGTAAGCGACGCGACATCGCGATAATAGGTACTAAATCCATTGGGATGCCACTAGCTCTAAGATGAGGCCGCGATCATACTTAAATGTACCCCACCGGAGCTGTTCAAGAAACGTCAGGAATTGGCGTTACTGAGTAAGACGCTCATGTGCGGGCCGGTAACGATGACGTAAAGACATGGTGCATTTCACAATCGGCCGCCCAGTCAATTCGTTGATTCGATCTATCAGTCATGTATGACGAGATAGTAGACGAAGCTCAGTAAGTCGCAGAAACAATTCACAAGCATAGTAAACTGCCACATGCAACACAGTAACAGCGACCCCGCGCCCATTGAATGCCTTCAATCTTACATATACCCCCTAAACTGAGAATCGTCGGAGCGCTACACATCGACGAAGTCGCTACCGTGCAGGGCACATTCGTAGCGGCAGCCTCGAACCCCGTTGCCTGGCAACGCTACGTGGGTGGCGTGGGAAGTAATGCGGCACGAGCCGCCCAGACAATATTCAACATAAAAGCGGCAGGCAACTCTGTCGGCTTTCACGCCATGCTGGGAGACGACAACGCCGCAATTTCCCTCGTGGACAGTTTGCGTGGCGAGGGTGTACAGGTTGTGCCCCAGTTTGCCAAAGATCAGGCTACAGGACGATACAGCGTCGTTGTCGATGAATCGGGGAACATGGTGCTGGGTCTGGCGGATGTCCAGTTAGCGGAATTCCTGCAAGCTGAAACCATACTGACATCACTCAATTCCGAACTGACCAGCATACTGCTGGTTGATGCCAATCTTTCGCCCGATTGCCTACAGACACTGATACAAACAGCCTGTCTGTCATCCATACCTGTGGCAGCGCTTACCGTCTCGCCGTCCAAAGCAGAACGGTTACTTCCGTGGGCCGACAAGATAGACGTTCTGTTTTGTAATCGGCGGGAGGCGCAGGCCCTAATCACTCATTCAAATCGGCTGCAAGCAAGCAAACAATGCGAACCTGCCTCAATACAAGAGATGGCCGATGCTCTTGTTGAGCTTGGCTTCAATGATTTTGTGCTTACAGATTCTGCGTCACCGTTGATGATACGTTGCCAGAATGCATTCACCCAGGTTCAAGTTCCACCTGTCACGATCAATCACAACGTCAATGGTGCCGGGGATACACTGGCCGGAGCTAGTATCGCAGCACTAACGCTGGGCTTGCCACTGGAGCAAGCAGTCAGCGAATATGGCCTTGGCCTGGCAGCGGACGTGCTCAAGGGCAAACGGTTGCCCTTGCCGGCCTAGTCTTTATTGAGCAATACGTTTGAAAGTCGCTTGTGCATACCAGGCACGCACTTGTTCGATCAGCATGATTCTATCCGCTTCAAGAATAAACGTGTGATCAGCCAACTTCGCATAGTGTTCCTGGACAAAAGGGCTATTCAGCAACTGTGGAAACATAGCGAAAAATTGACCTTCGTAGGTGTAATCATCATGTTCGCTGCCTGTGTACACCCACAACATTTGCGTATGCTCACGTTCAAGGCGACCCAGTAGTTTCTCCGTTTCTTCTCGTGGAGGCACATAGCGATAATCACTATCCAGCAAATCCAGTGCTCGCCTGTCTGCGGACACCTCGACGCCTTCTTTTTTCATAAGACGTTTTCCCAAACGCAGCACTCGACCGACAAGCTTTGCCGGCATGGCAATTCTTGGCAAATAGAATCGCAGTAGCCTGAACACGCCAAAATAGCCAGCTCGATAGGCATAGCCATTGAGCAGGACAAGTCCATTGACCCGCCTGTCCAGCGCTGCGGCCGCCAAAGCATCATCAGCACCAGAGCACAAGCCCACTAGCACAAATGCATGATGCCCAAACTCGGCTTGCAGGTAATTCATAGCTTGCTGCACTTCACTCACTGAACGCTCTTGAAAATAACCGCCAAGCGCACTTGTTTCACTATCACCGACACCCGACAAGTCGAATCGAAACCCGGGTATGCGCTCCCTGGCAAGAGCACGTGCCATCTCTACATGCAAACGTGTTGGTCCGATGTGATGCAACAAACCAGCAGTTAGGTAGACGACACACGGGTTATCGGCTTTCTCACCTTGGCCCGGCGTATAGACCCCGGTCAACTGACGCTCCTCACCAAAACTGCAGGCTGATTCGTTCACGGGCACAGTGTTCATTTATCGATCACTCAGGCCGGCGCGAATGAGATCAGCCGACAGGCTGGCAGCGCGATTTATTTTCATATCGAGCGTCGTGGTGCGTGGATCCGTCCAATCGTTGAATTCGCAAACGGCATGCACCTGAATCTTGGAATCTGCGCAGCCTTGCAAATCCACTTTCTCTGGCACCAGAAGATGCGTCGGATGCTCTGAAGGCGTCGAGCGTAATATTTGCATCAGTTCCAGGGATTGTATCCGCTGATACAATTCCGGATGAATAGTAAGGCCGGCAAACTCGTGTAGATCATCTGTACGTGGCTTGCGCTTGAATAGAAACCGATAGGTATCTGCACGGATACCACGTTGCAGAATCTGCATCTCATTGAGCCAGGCAGCCCCGCTGAGTGCTGGATCCCAATGGTAACTGGCAGTGAAGGGAAGGTTATCCAATGAACACATGGCGCTCAATAACGCCCCCACTCGTACGCTCACGAGATGAATTTCGTCCACGGTCTCGCTTAACCTCTCGCCTGCCGCCTGTAAATCACCCTGCCAAAGAGACAGATCACGAAGTTCACTGCAACAACCGCTGGAATTCCCGGTGCCTTGCCAGTCAAAGCGCAACAGATGGAAGCCATCCCGAGCCAATGTCTGCATCATGCCGCGAAATGGCCTTTGACAGCGTCTTTGCTCATTACCCAATGATGGCACCAGGAGCACACCAACACCATTTGCGTTAGCAGGCGATGGTGATTGCATTACTGAATACACTTGTCTCTGATGTGTGTTGATGAAGAAGGTAGTAACCGGTGGAACTATTCGTGGCACCTGCCGTCCTTCCATGTGACCGGCTAGCAGCGCAATCGTGTCCAGGAAAAAAAAGTCTCGTGTGGATACCGAAAATTCAAGCTGCTGTTGTACCCGGGCGATTACCTTGACCGCCATAAGCGAATCCCCGCCCATGGACAGGAAGCTATCGTGAATACCCAACGAAGGTATTCCCAGAACGTCCTGCCAGATATCACACAAAACCTGCTCCGTCGCAGTCGTGGGAGCGGTAATATCAGTTTGCCTTGCCAGCACGGCAGTTGACGCATCGGGTAAGGCTTTACGATCAATTTTACCATTAAGCGTTTTTGGCATTTTCCGCATCAAGACATAATGCAATGGCACCATGTAGACAGGCAGACAACGCTCTAATGCGAGCTTGATGAAACCAGCCATGTCGGACGATGTCATCTGGTTCGGGGAATGCGCCACATAAGCGACAAGGTGCGAACGCCCCGAATTACCTGCGACGCTAACCAGTGAGTCTTCGATGCCTTCCAGTTCATTAATGGCATTCTCGATCTCACCCGGCTCTATTCGATAGCTCCCTACCTTCAACTGGTGATCAATACGGCCGGCGTACTCGATGTTGTCATCATCCAGCCACCGCGCGAGATCACCGGTGCGATACAGCCGGGGAACGTACCCTGAAGCGATAGCGAAATCCGCGCTGCCTTGACGATAGAAAGGGTCCTTCACAAACGCTTTTTCTGTCAACTCCGGCCGGTTCAAGTATCCATCGGCTAGCGCTTCTCCACCAATATACAGCTCCCCTGTCTGCCCTGTTTTTACAGGCTTCAGCTGATCATCCAATATGTACGCGCTATACCCTGGTAGTGCCTTGCCAATTGGAAGCGCCTTGCCGTGCCATCCGGCAGGAGGTACAAACACCGTAGCGGAGACGGTTGTTTCTGTCGGCCCATAGGCATTCGCCCAAAGTACGGTGTGCAAACATCGTTTTCCCCAGCGAATATAATGATCCGGCGACACTTTCTCACCCGTAACAACCATCAGCCGAATACTGTTCGGTACACGACTATTGGTCGCATGCATCAGATCAACCCATTCGTGCCAGTAGCCAGTCGCAAGATGAATTGCGGTAATCGAAAATCGCTGAACAATGTCGCTGAGTTCTATTTGCGAATCACCTCGCCCGGATGGCCTTAGTACGACCATGCCACCGCTGATCAAAGGCGGAAAAATCTCCTCGATGGAAATATCAAAACTCAACGTAGAGAACTGCAAGGTTCTATCATCTGATGTCAGTTTGTACACTTGGATATCCGCCTGGCAATAGCAGCTCAACGCTCGCTGAGACACCGGAACACCTTTGGGTCGGCCGGTTGATCCGGAGGTATACATGATGTAGGCACGGCAGCTCTCATCGGCCTGTGGCAGCTGAACAGCATTCAGATCAGTTTCAACCACACGGACGCTATCTGCTTGAAGAAGCTTTACAGCGCTTACCGATGTCAATTTTTCTGCTCTTTTATACGATAAGGCATCCGTTATTACCAGACCCACTGACGCATCAGCCAGTAAGAAGCCAATACGCTCATCTGGGAATTGCGTGTCGAGCGGTACGAATGGCACGCCACACTTGAGGCATGCCAACATGGCCGCCACCACGTGGACACTGCGTTCACAAAATAATGCAACGCTTTGCCCTGCGCCAAGTTCCAATGCCAGCACTTCACGCGCAAATACGTTGCTTAGTGATTCCAGCTGCGCATAACTTACTGAGACATCATCGTGCTGCAAGGCACACTTGTCTGGAGTCTCAGTGCAGTGCAGGCGAATGGAGTCAATAATTGATATCCGTTCAGCGATTGCTCTGTTATTCATTAACTCGCTTCTGGGTGCCCTTACTGGAAGCGCACCATCGTTATAAGATGACCCGGGACAGAAAATTATCCGAGGTACATTCGACGTCTATTTTAATTGTGAAACATACAGGATGTTGGCTTACACTGGCCTGATCAAGGCTCTTTAAAAAAACGAATGACAAGCTCAGCAATTTACATAAGCCCGGAAGTACAGGATGCGCTATCCAGCGGTCAGGGCGTTGTCGCCCTGGAAAGCACTATCATAACGCACGGTATGCCCTATCCGGTCAATCGCGACACGGCGATGCGGGTAGAACAAGCTGTTCGTAATGAAGGCGCGGTACCCGCAACAATTGCCATAATCGACGGAAAACCTACCGTGGGCCTGTCTACAGAAATTATCGAACGGCTGGCGCAAACCGAGACCGCCATGAAACTCTCACGCGCCGATCTTGCCATGGCGGTAGCCCGTGGCGTGGATGGGTCTACTACCGTCGCCGCAACCATGATGATCGCAAAAATGGCCGGTATAAAGGTATTTGCCACCGGCGGGATTGGCGGAGTACACAAAGGCGCGGAACAGAGCTTCGATGTATCAGCAGATCTTCAGGAACTAGCCAGAACCTCTGTCTGTGTCATTTGTGCCGGCGCCAAGGCCATCCTTGATATTCCCAAGACCCTGGAACTGCTTGAAACACTCGGCGTGCCTGTCCTGACGTTCGGACAAGCAAATTTTCCGGCGTTCTGGTCATGCGACAGTGGCCTGGCGGCATCGCTGCGTGTCGACACTGTCGATGAGATAGTACATTTTATTAACGCACGCGAATCACTCAACATTGAAGGCGGAGTCCTGATCGGCAATCCCGTCCCTGTCGAACAAGAAATACCACGCACAACGATGGAAAATTTCATTAATCAGGCTGTTGCGGAGGCCGCAAAGCAAGGTATCAGTGGCAAAGATGTTACCCCATGGCTGCTTGGCCGCATCGTGGACCTCACCGATGGCGCAAGCCTTCTCACTAATCAGGCATTGATCGCCAACAACGCGATGCTTGCCGCACGTCTGGCGACATCGCTGGCAAGATAACTGACAGCAAGGCAATTAGTCACCGCCAGCCGCTGTAAATCTGGCAAGTGCTGAGCCATCATCAAGTACGGAACAGACATGCTCTGCGGCGACTGGCAAAGAGCTGGCGATTCCACGGGCATGTAATAGGAGGGCCGCTGAATACATCAGAGAATCTCGTACGTAACCGGCCTCTCCCTCCAGCGCTGATAGGCCAAGCCGTGCAGCGTGTTTCGAAAGCTCATTGGCAAACGCATTGCCTGGCTTTTTGACCGACCGCAGCTGGCTATCAGCAAGATCTGACGGCAGCGGCACAGCACGCTCAGCACAACTAATACCGAGCTCAGCTGGATCCAGGTCAGTTTGCGAAAGCGATTGTCCATCCTCACTGACGAAATATCGCGATGCCTGGGTAAGCGAAGGCACCACGCCGCCTTCAACACCACGTATCAATATGGCGCTTTGAAATCCACCTTGCATTGCCAGCCTGGCATAGACTGGTGGGTACGGTTTGTGAACAAAACCCGTCACCAGATGAGAGCCGGCACGTGGAGTAAATGTGTTAACAGCTACTTCTATTGTCGTCAGGCATGGACGCTTCACAATGCGCGTGCGCAAGGGTGCAAGAGCTGCCAGCTCTGGCGCTAGAATGGACTGAGACACGTACCCCCAACCACATGCCGGTGCTTCAATTGAAGCGGCTGCCCCTTGCAGTGTCTTAGGTAGCGTTAGACCGGCAGCCGATAGCACGCTCTCATGACTGGCACCAAATTTGGGTCCCATGGAGCTCACACCATGAGTCAGGACGTTGAGGCCGCAAGCAGCCAGTACAGCCGGTAAGAAAGGCGCAGCCGGCGTGCCTCTCAGGTAACCGTCATACGGGTCAACCAGTGTTACCAGATGATCAACAGCCAAAGGCAGCTGCTTAACGCCACTATTGATGGCATGAAGGATTCCAGCCAGTTCGTCATCCGTTTCCCGTTTCATCCGCAAGGCAATTAAAAAGATTCCTGCCTGAACCTCATCGGCCTCACCATCAAGAATAATGCGCATGGCACGCCGGGCGTCCTCGTACGGCAGATCCTTGCTCAAGGTCGGCCCGGTCGCGATACGCTGGAGAACATCGCGCATGAAATCTGAATTGTTCATATCAATTGATCGTGTCGCGTGGGCTGCATGGCTTAAACTATGTACTCGCTATTGTCACCGGACTAATCTCGGTACTTTGTGCGCAATATTGTAAACGAGACAGGACAATGGCAATTTAATGAATTCAACCAGGACCTTTGACCAATCTTATCCCGCCTTTCTGGATTTGAACGGTCGGCGTATTGTCGTTGTTGGCGGCGGGAACGTCGCAGCCCGGAAAATAACGCGATTGGCCGATTCTGGAGCCAACGTTCATGTCTTCGCAAGTAATGTTGCAGATTCCCTTGCCAGGTTGATTCAACAACACGGATATACTCACCACGCCCGTCAGCTGCGCGACGAAGACCTTTCAGGCGTTACGCTGGTTTTTGCCGCCAGTGACAACCAGAACGAAAATAATGCAACAGCCGATGCAGCGCACAAAGCGGGTTGCTTTGTAAATGTTGCCAACACGCCGTCAGCAAGCAGCTTTCTTGTTCCCTCTCTAATTGACAGAAAGCCATTGCTTGTCGCGGTATCCAGTTCAGGAGCATCCCCCGTGCTGGCTCGTATACTCACCGCACGAATTGATGCATTCCTGCCTCAGACCTATAGCGAGCTAGGCAAGCTTGCCCTTCGTTATAAGGAGCGCATTTCACAACATATTCCCGATTGGAAACAGAGACGACGGTTTTGGGAAAAACTGCTTAGCGGGCGGATAGGCGAGCTCATACTCCAGGGTCACAGCGATAGCGCAAACACTGAAATGGAATCTGTCTTAGAGGCCCAGGATGCCAGAAAATCAGAAGGTGAAGTCTACCTGGTAGGTGCAGGACCCGGAGATCCGGACTTGTTGAGCTTCCGGGCGTTGCGGCTGATGCAGCAATGCGATGTTGTGCTCTATGATCGATTGGTATCTGATGCCATCATGGCGCTGGTGAGTGCGTCAGCTGAACGTATCTATGTTGGCAAACAGCGTAAGGATCATGCCGTTCCACAAGAATCAATAAACGTACAACTGGCAGAACTGGCTCTACAAGGTAAGCGGGTACTCAGATTAAAAGGCGGCGACCCGTTCATGTTTGGTCGTGGCGGCGAAGAGATAGAAACACTGGCTGCGCAGGGGGTAGAGTTTCAGGTCGTACCCGGCATAACGGCGGCTACCGGTTGCGCAAGTTATGCAGGTATTCCACTCACGCATCGCGATTATGCACAGGCCTGTTTATTCGTAACCGGGCATCTGAAAGATGGCTCTGTCAATCTTGACTGGCAAGCCCTGGTTCGACCCAACCAGACTGTCGTGATTTACATGGGACTGGTTGGGCTACCTGTCATCTGTCAAAAATTAATCGAACACGGATTAGCCGAAGATCATCCCATTGCACTTATTGCACAAGGCACCCGTTCAAACCAGCAGGTTGTTATCGGTACGCTGCAGTGTTTGCCCGACAAAATCAGTAACATCGATATCAAACCACCCACTCTCATTATCGTGGGTGGCGTCGTAGGCTTGCGCGACAAACTGGCCTGGTTCGAGCCTCAATAAACACAATCTCCCATCCCGGCCATGTCGCAGGGATACGATACGTGGGAGAGGGAAAAAGCGAATGAATGAACAATCCGACCTGGTAAAACTGATACCACTGGAAGAATTGCTGAGTGGAAAAACCAAACGTGTTGACCACCTTGGAAATTCTGTTCTCCTATGTCGAGTAGAAGACAAGGTTTACGCTGTCGATGACATGTGTACTCACGAGGATATCTCGCTGTCACTCGGCGTGCTGTGCGAGCACCGCCTGCGCTGCCCGCTACACGGGTCGGAGTTTGACGTCCGAACCGGCAAAGTTCTTGACGAACCAGCCGAAACTGATCTGTCGACTTACCCAGTCGAGATGGTGGACGGCTGGATATGTTTGTAACAGCGCAATACCAACCCAGTCACTGCTCAAGAATGATTCCGATTAGCTATCCAGCCCGATAACCTTAAGAGCGAAAGCCTGCTCAATGGCTTCATCTTGAAGTGAGGCATATCGCCCCGATACGCCAAAATGCCCGGAACTCATATTAACCTTGAACACCAGCAGTGTATTGTCATTGCGAACATGACGGTGACGCGCAACCCATTTTGCAGGCTCCCAATAAGTGACACGCGGATCTGACACTCCCGCCGTCACCAGCAAAGGGGGGTATGGGCGATCTTTTATATTATCGTAGGGTGAGTACCGTCGAATCACATCGAACGCTGCGCGGTTATCGATCGGGTTTCCCCATTGCGTCCACTCACCTGGCGTCAAAGGTAGCGACTCATCAATCAAAGTATTCAACGCATCGACAAACGGGACATCAGCAATCGCTCCGGCCCATAGATCTGTCGTTTGATTGATGACAGCCCCAACCATGAGACCTCCGGCGGAGCCACCGGAAAGAATGATCTTGCCAGCCCCTGTATACGCAGTTTTAATTAAGTGACGGGCTACGGCTACCACATCGTCGAACGTATTTTGTTTACCTGCACCACGTGCTGCGTCATACCACGCTCTGCCCTTTTCCTGACCACCTCGCACGTGCGCAATAGCGACAACGAACCCACGATCCACCAACGACAGACTACTGCTGGAAAAATCCGCCGGAACCGATGAACCATACGCACCATAGGCGCTCAGAAGACACGGAGCTGATCCATCGACAAGCGTGTCCTTGTGATACAACAAGGTCACAGGCACACTCTGTCCATCCAAGGCAGGTGCAAACAAACGCCGCACCACGTAATCATCCTTATTATGCCCACAAGGCAAGATATCTTCCTTTAACAATACACGTGAACCATTTTCCATATCAAAGCGGTAGGTTCTGGCTGGTGTGGACGGTGACTCGAAGCTGACTCGGAAAACCGACTGGTCGAACTCTACTAACGGTTCAAGGCTAAGTGCGTAGGCTTCCTGATCGAAGTCAAGTACCCTGGCATCTTCAGCTGATTCTGAGGCCCGACAAAAGCAAATTCGAGGTAGCGCGTTTTCGCGTTCCAGCCACATCACCCAGTCGCGGTAGGCGTACAGGTCAAGCACCATGACACCCTGTTTATGGACGCGCCAGTCTTTCCAGTAGGCACGTCCGGGCGACTCACAACTCGTGCTGACGATCTTGAAGTCTTGCGCCCCATCTGCGTTAGTCAATATCAGGAATCGCGCTCCCTGATGCTCAACGCTATATTCGATATTGTCAGTACGTGGCTCGATCACCACGGCCGGTGATTTTATATCTACAGTGTCGATGTACCAGACTTCACTCTGGTCGTTCATATCAGTGCCGATAAATACGTAGCGTCCAGACAAACTAGTCCATACGGAACAATAAAAACGTTTGTCTGTTTCCTCAAACACGAGCACATCATCGTCGCTGGGAGTTCCCAGGCGATGTCTGTAAACACAGCTTGGACGGTAATCTGCATCCACACGGGTATAAAACAGGTAATCAGCGTTACCCCAGGTCACACCATAGACATCGTCTATCGTGTCCTCATCGATACCGGTAGACATGTTTCGAATGCGAAGCTGATAGCGTTCCGACCCTTGTGTATCCGCACTCCATGCGAGATGGGTATGCGAGGGACTGTACTCGACATCACCAGGATCAAAGTACTCATGGTGTTCGGCTTCCAGATTGAAGTCGATCAACAAGCGGGCAGGCGCATCCTCGGCAGATGTATCGCGTGGATACCGGAAATACCGAGGATACTCGTCGCCTTGTTCATAACGCTCCACGTAGCACCAACCGCCCTCTTCATCAGGAAGAGACTGATCAACATCCAGTATTCGACCACGCATCTCAGCCACTAATTGAGCCTGCAAGTGTTTCGTGTCTGACAGGCAGTGGTCGAACCAGGCGTTTTCGGCGTTCAGGTAATCGCTGATGTGAGCGGGCAACGCGCCCGGATCATCAACGCACTCCTGCCAGTTATCAGCACGCAACCAATGATAGTGATCAGTCCAGGTTTCACCGTGCAACGTTCGCAGATAAGCTTCTCGTTTTGCAATTGGCGGCTTCACAGAACGAGAGCATCCCCTACCAGATGGTGCAAGCTGGTTACCTGGACGTCGCCCAGATCATGATGTGGCAGTACTTGAGACAACTGTGTTTTGCATATCGCACAGATGGCCACCAGATGGGTCACCTTGTCAGAGTCAACCACCGCTTGCAGCGCCTGGGCCCTCGGCAGAGCTCCTTTGATTCTGACCTCCATCAGGTCATCGGTTAGCAATCCGCCACCGCCACCACAGCAAAACGTTTTTTGATGAGTGGTGTCGTTACTCATTTCAACAAGCCTAGGTACGCTGGCTGTGAGCAGCGCTCTCGGCACAGAAAACTGTCCCCCTTTCACGCCCCCCATTCCAGCGCCTCTTGCCACGTTACAGGAATCGTGAAACGTCACAACCTTGCCGGTATTTCGCGCTGGATCCAGGGTAATGAGTCCCTGCTGCAGCAACTGATAGCTCAGCTCACAGATGTGCTCAGGACGCGGATGTGCCGGATCCAGGTAATCGAAGTCACCTACCAGAGTTTCCATAAAACTGTACGCCACACGCCAGGCGTGACCACATTCTCCCATGACAATTCGATTGACGCCCAGGTCAATGGCCGCCGTACTGATTCGTCGGGCAATGGCCTGCATCTGAGCATGCTGACCGGTAAATAGCGCAAAGTTTGCAGCCTCTGATGCGCCTGAACTGAAAGTCCAGCGTATCCCCGCCGCATGCAGCACTTTTGCCATACCAATCAAACCATCAACATGTGGCTCGGCAAAAAAATCAGCGGATGGGGTAACGACCAGCATGTCGGCACTGTCATCATCCAGCGGTAACTTGACGGCATGACCAGTCTCTTCCTCAATATCCTCCTCAAGAGATTCCAGCACATCGGTAAGAGCAGGTTTTTTCATTCCCAGGTTATTGCCCACTTTATTGACCTTGCCGATAATCTCCTGGGAATACTGTTGCCCTAAGCCAATAGTGGCCAGTATGTCTCGTCCGGCCATTGTGACCTCACTGGTATCAATCCCTTTGGGACAAAAAACTGTACAGCGGCGACATTCGGAACATTGGTGGAAATAACGATACCAATCCTCGAGCATGGGTTTATCCAGCTCGCGGGCACCGACTAGTTTTGGCACAAGCTTGCCTGCCAGCGTAAAGTGACGACGATAAACAGAGCGCAACAGTTCTTGACGGGCAACTGGCATGTTCTTCGGATCTGCCGTACCGAGAAAATAATGACATTTGTCAGTACAGGCACCACAGCGGGTACAGGTATCCATGAACACCTGCAAACCACGACGTTCGCGCAGTAACTCGCCCAGTCTGGAAATCGCTTTATCGTGCCAGTCGTCGACCAGCTTTCCCGGCAAGCCGTTGGCTTCCTGTACTGCAAGTGTCGCAGGCGCTGTATTCACATTCGCCATCGAGCCAGCCTGGATGATAGGAATCACCCTGTATCGCCCAACAACTGGCTGACCAGGTTGATGAGCGTTACTCATGATCGATCACGCTGATTAAACGTCGGGCTGAACACAATCCCCACACCGTGAACCAGCTTGCTGATGGGAAATATCACTACAAGTAGCAAAACAAGCAATAAATGCAATACCAGGCCGGCATGATCAGGAAGCTCTACCCAGCGCAATGTCAGGACACCTCGAAAGAATTCCCCCACCTCATACAGATTCGTCGGCCACACCCTTTTTAACAGGCTGCCGGAGGCTCCGATAGCCAGCAACAGTACAAGATGAAGGTAATCACTCAGGTTTGATATATAACGAATTCTGTCAACCAGCAAACGCCTTATCAAGAGCACAGTCAGGCCCGTAAAAAAACACAGGCTCGCCCAACCACTGAATTGAATGAAAGGAATAAGAACTGGTGGCAACGCTAAAAAAACAAAACGAAGATGCACGATAAACAGCCATAACAATCCGTAATGGAACGCCAGACTGGCAAGCCATGTCGTTTTATCAGCTCTTGCCAGAGATCGGAAAGTAAACAATTCCAGAAACAATCGCCCCGCTACACCAGCACGACTGCGAGGTGCGGGTGCCAAGGGAATCAAAAAACGGGAGCGGGAACGCATCCAGATCCACGTTCTGAAAAGCGTGCCGCACAACAACCACAGCAATGCGATCGAAAAGGCTACGCCTGTCGCGGTGTCAAACACAGCCCGTGGGTTTGGGTAATCCGGCGTATCGGCAGGCCTGCTTGGCTGGACCCTTGGGAAACAGTTCGTAGAGATACCTGCTGTTGCCCTTCTCCTTGCCAAAACGTTTTCCGATCTGTTTTGTCAAAATACGGATGGCGGGCGCTATTTCGTAATTATCGTAGTACTCCTGCAAAAAGAGAATGACTTCCCAATGGGCCTCGGTCAGAGCGATATCATCCGCGGCGGCAAGCTCTTCGGCTAATGCACGAGTCCAATCCGCACGACGCATCAGATATCCTTCGTGATCGGTATCGATAGTGTCGATAAGTGCAGTCATGGTTAGTAGAGCAACCGGCCCCTTCAGTGTGCCAGTTTGATCAGTACATCGACCAGCTCAGATGAGGTTCCCAGATAATCGGTTATGTGAATGTCCATATCAGGATATTCACGTTGCTTGATGGCCACTTGCTCGGGAATATCCTCGGCCACATGGGTGCCACGAGCCAGAAAATAAGGGACTACGCTGACGCTGGTTGCGCCTTTGTTGATGCAGCTCTGGATACCGTCAGGGATTAACGGCTCTGCCAGCTCAAGAAAAGCATATTCGATCGCGCCGAAGTCGGCTCCTGCCTTATCAGCCAAACGCTGCGTCAGCGCGGCTATTTCTGCATTGGATTCAGCCCGACGACTGCCGTGGGCTACCAGTAATAGAGATTTCATAACGAGTATTATGGACGAAGTCGCTTGCGAGAGTATACCGGTACGCAAAAGTCATCGATCCGGTGCAACGTCATACACAAAAAAGGGGAGCCAAAGCTCCCCTTTCTCAAACGTTGTTGGACGTCGGGCGCCCTGTCAACGTGGCTACCCTATGGACTACCAGTAGCGGTTTACATAACGGTTGCCACGCTGGAATGTCTGATTTTCAATTTTCAGGCTAAGCGGCTGGAGATTCTTGCGCCATGCAACTCGAGCTTCGCCAGTGTTGTTGTTAATAACGATCTTCCACAAATCGCCAAACGTAGGAACTTTTCCATCAGACTCTTTCTTGGGGAAAAGTGTTACTTCGGCAAAGTTATCACCAAAGTTGGTGTCGATGCCAAGACCTACACTGTCATCGTCACCGGTGTTAGGGTTTCCATCAGTATCCTGTCCACCCATGATTCGATAGATAGTTCCGCTGTGGGCCGCAACCAGGGCAACACTGCCAGGAGCGAGTTCCCGAATAGCTTCAACAGTCGGGTCTACAGACACGCTGTTACTCATGATTTCATTGTTTATATCGAAAGCAACACCAGGTACTTGTCTAACACCATCTGTGGCGTCACCATCCATAACATCTGCAGCCAGAAGGTCAGCGATTTCCAGCTCGACGATTCTATCGGCGGCAGACTGTACTGTCTGGCGAGTTCGCTTTTTGTCACTGGAAATAACATCAGTAATCGTGTGCAAAATACCTCGACGCTCCAACCACTCAGCTAACAGGTCAGCACGTAATTCACCCAGCGCACTCAGTTCTTCAGCGCAACGAGTACCGCCGGAATTGCAAAAATTGGTTTCTATACCAGAACCCAGTTCTGGTGCCGCCACGAGTATGTCCTGCTTTTCAGCGTGGCGAGTCATGTACACAATGGTACGGTCGGCTCTATGACCATTGGATTCAGCAGAGACAACAGAGGTGGCAGTGGCCGCCAGCAGGGCTGCTCCAACTACCGATGCAACCTTGGCTTTCATAAATGACATTTTCAATATTCCTTGTTTGATGGTCCGAGTTTGTAAATACATTTCTCCAAGCACATCCGCGATGCTCGAGTGATGCGGATGTTACTGAGCTAGAGCTGAACAATTGGTGATAGAGTCTGCAGTTCCAGCTCCCATCGCTCCAGGCAAAGTGGTATCAAAGTTCTTTGGGATCGCCATCACATTTAGCGTTCCATGCTGTATTTTCCGGGTTCAGCGGAATGACAGGCCATGATTCGCAGAGCGAATTAACGATCTTTGGAGACGGTGCCCTAGAGTGCTTTCCAGGCTCAGTGCTTCGGAAGTTCGAGATACTACACCAAAGCCTAAGCCCGACATTTGTGCACAAGCGATTTTCACACTTTTTAGCCGTTTGGAAAGGTTAGAGAGAGCAAATCCAGACTGTGAGACTAGAAAATTTATAGTCAATCATCACTTCAGTGTATTTTTTACAGGGCTTCGTACAGTCTTGCTGCCACCTTGATTGACAAGGTTTGAATTTCAGCGCATCAGGACGACTTCATTGCCTCATCACGCAAAGCCGATACGGCATTTGCATGTCCATCGAAGCCTTCGTAGGATGCAAACCGGTGAGTATGCGGTGCCATCTCACGATATCCGCTCGCTGTCATATGCCCCACAGAACAAGTTTTCATGAAATCGTGGACACCCAACGGGGAATGAGTGCGTGCAGCCCCAGAGGTAGGTAACACACAATTAGGCCCCATCATGTAATTGGCAATCGACCCCGCGGCATTCTCACCTAATAGGATTTCACTGGCATTGCGTATATGGGCAAGATGCTCATAAGGGTGTTTCGATAAGATCTGGCAGTGTTCGGGTGCATAGTCGTTTACAAACGCATAGGCGGACTCGGCAGAATCTGCCAGCACAACACCACCGCGATGACCACTTAGTACGGTGGAAGAATAGCCGGCCAGCTTATCGCTTTGCCGATCCCAGTATTTCGGAATGGCCTTGATAGCGGCTTCTGCCAGAGCTCGATCCCATGTCACCAGAAAGGCACTGCTATCATCGCCGTGCTCAGACTCGATAGTCAGATCCAGTGCTGCGATCAGAGGATTGGCAGTGTCGTCGGCCAGCAGGATAGTTTCACTGGGCCCAGCCGGAATACCGGGATCGATACGACCCGCCAGTAACCGTTTGGCTGCGACCAACCATGGGTTTCCCGGCCCGACAATCTTGAAACACCTTGGAATGGTTGCCGTGCCGTAGGCAACGGCCGCGACGGCTTGAGCACCGCCGGCCTTGTAAACCTGCTCAACTCCAGCAAGCCTTGCCGCCACCAGGGTAGCGGGGTCAACCTGGCCGTCCTGACCAGGCGGTGTCAGGATAATCGGATTGGGTACCCCGGCAACCGCCGCAGGAATAGCCGTCATTAATGTCACCGAAGGGAACGAGCCCTTGCCACGAGGTGAGTAGCAGGCAACGGAATCGATAGGGGTTGCCCGCTCGCCGACAAGAACACCCGGGCGTATCTCTTTCATCCACATTTCAGGTGGACGCTGCGCTTCATGAAAACGCCGGATGTTATCCGCTGAATACTCGAGAGTTTCAATCATAGCCTTGTCAACCTGATCGAAGGCTTTGTCAAAATCAAGCCGGGTTGCAGCAAGCTCCTCTGCTACCAGTGAACTTGCACCATCAAATTTACGTCCGAATCGCGCGATGGCTTCATCACCCTCGTCCACCACCGCTTGAATAATGGGTTTGACGCCGGCTATGAAAGGGTCCAGATTGTCTTCTGCACGGGTAAGTAGCTGATCACGCTGATGAGGATCAAGGCGACTGAGTTCATGAAAAGAAACAGCTGGGTAATCTCGCGAGGGCATTGTAAAAAACTCGGCTGAATAGCTAACAAAAGATAGGCCCAGTATACGCGTTAGAACACGGATCGCTCAGGCTGACCGACGACTCGACGACTCACTGTTGCGCAGCGCCGAGTTCAGCCAATCTGCGTCCTTTAGATGCTCGAGCCATTGGGGTCTGAAATGAATAAGCCCCTCGATGATACCGGCTGAGTAATTGCCGTTAAGAGCATCTAATCCTGCAACTGTCAAATCTCCCCGTGCGAGATAAATACTGGCAGAAATTGATGAGTCTTGCATGTGGTCAAGTACTGCCGCTCTTGTCACGCTATCAGCATTAGCCACAAGCACCCCCAACTGGCGTGCACAGATAGCGGTGACATCGTTTCCGCTATCGCCAGCGAACATGATTTCATCATGTGGAAGCTGAAGCATCGACTGAAGATGGGAAACCGCGCCGCGTTTAGTGGCGGATTGAGGTAATACATCCAGCAGACCAACCGCTTTTTCCGGATCATGGCTCATGACAAGCGACGCCTTTATGCCATTGTTGGCAAGATAGCCACGGACTAATTCAGCCAGCTCTGACTCGTCAGCAGATTGGGCATAATAGTAGCTTCGTTTGTACGATGACTGGCGATCCGCTTCCTGGCTCTCCAGCTCATTTATATTGGCCAGAATACCTTCTACACCAAAGGTATCGTGCCCGCACCAATCATTCGACACTGATACATCCCACTGTGCATTTCGAATCCAGTTGTCTTCGTGTCGGGTATACAGGCTGGTTCCGACATCAGCCACGATGACATCGGGAACTGGCAAACAATACTCCCGGATCGCATCCTGTACGCGCAAAAAGTCGCGTCCGCTCACGTATGCCAGCGCGACTGCATGTGTATTCAGCAAATGCCACAGTATGGGTCGAGCGTGAAGCGACTCGGGTTGCTCACCATTAGGTATCAGGGTCCTGTCAAGGTCAGTACAGAGAAGCTTCATTCGGCTCGTCCTGCAATCTAAAGCGATGCGTAGTTATCGGGCTCAAGGAGGGGCTCAGGTGCTTTGCATTCACCGAGAAAATCATAGTGTTCCATGGCCTCGAGAACACCCGCAGCGAAGGATTTCTCCGCAAAGTAAATCGTATTACTTTGCGAGATATTAGACAACTCCTCGTGATTGCGATTACCGACAACGGCAGCCAGAGTGTTACCTCGCATCATATCCTCGTCCGCACCTGAACCGCCAATAGCCAGCGTTCTCTCCAGCGCAATTCCATACTTCGCGGCCAGATAACGCATGGCCAGACCCTTTGATGCTCTGATAGGCACGATATTAAGATACTGACCATGGGAAAATATGACGTTCACCGCCTGATCTTCCTGATAAAGTCTGGCACTGATATCTTCTATTGAAGGCGCAACGTGTGGATCGAAGAGATAGCTTATCTTAAACTCACTCTGCTGCGCATCTTCCCTCAATTTGACACCGGGTATGGCTTGCATAACGCGCCTGACTTGTCTGGGCGTCCATTGTTTTTCAATGTGTCCAGTCCAGGCAATATCGTCAGTGAGTTTCGGCGCGTAATTTATCTGGGTTCCCGTGCTGGTAATCAGAAAATCAGGTTCCGGGATCTGATGCCATCGCAATAAACGTAAGGCGGCATCCAATCGCAATCCGGTAGTAATGCCAAACTTCATCCGTGTCCGGTGCGCTCGAACATGGGCGATCAGCGTTATAAGTGCGTTCTCATCGCCCAGTAGACTGCGATTAAGATCAGTGAACAAGATTCGATCTATCTTACTTGCCGTAAAGTCCTGGTTGGCGGCCTGCGTTCTTGATCCTTCATTCGCGGCGATAACCTCTCTGATCATTTCCATGTAAAGTTGTGCGTGTGCATCCCATGCGTAATGCTCTCTCACCCCTTTCAGTCCAGCCAGTGATCGCTTCTGCCACATTTCCCAATCACCCAGAACCTCGGTGATCGCTCCCGAGATGCTCGCAGCTTCCAAAGGATCGACGAGCAGACCGTTGTGACAATTTCCGACAATATCAACGGGCCCACCATCTTCTGTCGCGACAATCGGCAAACCACTTGCTGCGGCCTCAATAAGCGTCAAACCAAATGGCTCAGTTAATGCCGGATTGACAAACACGCCACCAGAGAGCGTGGCCAGTCTGTACAGCACGGGCACATCACTCGACCCATGCTGTTTAGGGTAGGCAACCTTCCCGTACAAGTCATAGGTATCTATCAACGTCAATAATTCCGTAATCACTTCCCTGGCACCATTATCCAGGTCGACAATGTCATCTCTGTTACCCATGACAATGACGAGATTGGCTTTCTCCTGCAACGCTTTGTCAGCCCCGTAAGCATGTAACAGCATGGCTATATTCTTTCGCGCATCCGCGCGCGACAGCGCTAGCATCATAGGCTTTTCAGGCTCCCGTAAAAACCGGTTCAGCGTGGCGCACATTTCCGACTCTTCCTCATCACCACGCGGCGGATGGAAACGTGATAAATCGGTACCCGGTGGAATGACACGCATGGCTTCTGGACGATAGAAGTCATACATCTCATATTGCTCCGTGATCTCCTGATGAGTACTGGTAATAACACGCGCAGAACTTGCTAGTGTCTGCTCCTCCGCCGCAAGCCGTCTGGCCATGTTATAGCGCTGTTCAACCTTGCTATCGTCAAAGCCACTGGCCAGCAGTCGTCTGCGTTTGACACGTCCGAGCGAGTGACCGGTGTGAACAAGCGGCAAACCCATCAGGTAGGAAAGCCGGCTTCCGACGTACCCTGCATCGGCGTAATGACTGTGCAACACGTCAGGTGTTACACCCTCGTTATGATAGTACTGTCTCAAGTTGTCAATGAAGCTATCCAGATGCTCCCAAAGTTGTTCTTTAGGTAGATAATCCAACCCACCAGCTTCAATTCTGACAATGTCAGCTTTTGGCGCTAGTTGCTCAACCGATTGCGCATAGACAGCATCAATACCCGCACTGCTGATTCTACGAGTGACCAGGTCCACCCTCTCGATCTCCGGGCGGGAAGCCAGCGCTTTGGCTAGCTCTACGACATACAGCACCTGACCACCGGTATCGGCATCTCTCCCCAGCTCCAGATTGGTCGCACGAATAAGCCCATGAACGCTGATAAGGCAAATATGTATTTTCTTGTAGGACATAACCAATTACCTCTGTCGTTCCTTACGTAACTGGACCCACATTGGAATGTACGTATCTGCGTAAGCCAGAGAGTAGAATGCCCGGTAACAGCTACTATCAGTTTGACGCGAACGCACAGGCTTTTGCACCTGCTGTCATTTAAAATCGTAGCGACAAGCTGAATACTTTCGACGCATTCCATGGAACATATCAATAGCTACTACGCACACTCGGCTGCCACGAGCCCCGATAGACCCGCCCTTGCAGGCGATCAAGAGGCTGATGTCTGTGTTATCGGAGGTGGTTTCAGCGGGTTGTCAGCCGCGCTTCATCTGGCGCAACTGGGTCGCAAGGTTACTTTGCTGGAAGGCGCACGAATTGGCTGGGGTGCATCAGGTCGAAACGGCGGCCAGATCGTCAATGGATTGAATGCCAGCCTTGAGACAATTAACAAGCGCTACGGGCAGTCAACCGCCGATTTTGTCGGATCTCTGGTTCAGGAGGGTGCAGGCGTCATACGGGGGTTTGTCAGAGAACTCGACATTCATTGCGATATCAAGCCGCGTAATATTTTCGTCGCGTTTAATACCCGGCAGATGAGAGATCTCGAGGCAAAGCAATCGCTGTGGGCATCACATGGTATGCATGACCACGAAATGCTGGATGCCAACGCATTGCAGCAACATGTTGGCTCCAGAATATATTGTGGCGGGATGATCGATCACTCGGGAGGACATCTGCATCCACTGAACCTGGCACTGGGTGAAGCGGCGGCACTGGAAAGCCTGGGTGGTGTTATCCATGAACAAAGCCGGGTGACAAGCATAGACTCAATAGACAAGGATCCCGTGGTGGTCACGCTCAATGGTAAGCTTCGCTGCAAGACACTTGTCCTATGCGGCAATGCGTATCTGGGTGACAGCGTGCCAAGCCTGGCACCGCGAGTTATGCCGGTGTCAACTCAAGTGATGGCTACCGAGCCGCTCAGCGATGAACTTGCACAGGAAATTCTACCCAGCGACAGCTGCATTGAAGACGTGCGATACATCCTTGATTACTACCGGCTATCGGCCGATAAACGGCTTCTGTTTGGCGGAGGTACAGTCTATGGAGGTACTGACCCTGCCAATGTCGAAGCCAAACTACGACCAGCAATGGACAAAGTGTTTCCACAGCTCAAATCGGTCAAAGTGACTCATGCCTGGAGCGGCAACTTCGCGCTGTCGTTCTCACGGGTACCCCAGCTGGGCAAGCTTGGTCGCAATACCTACTTTGCCATGGGTTACAGCGGACATGGCGTGACCGGATCTCACCTCTTCGGCCGCCTGTTATCAGAAGCAATCAGTGGTAACACCGAACGCTTCGATCGCTTTGCCGAACTGCCTTGGTACCCCTTCCCCGGCGGACAGCGATTTCGCGCACCCTACTCCACTATCGGCTCCTGGTGGTACGGATTGCGGGATGCGGTGGGCATTTGATTTGTTTCCGCGCACAAGCTGGTAGCCTGTGCATCACCCTGGTGTGGTAAACAGGGTGTCATTCAACCCTAAAATCAGTGACCCAGCCATGAGCGATGCCAATCAAGACAATTCATCTGAAGCGCAAACACAATCTGTCAGGAAAACTCTGGGAATCCTGCAAGCCGGGCGTGCACCGGAGGAAATAATCGATCGGTATCCTGACTACAACCAGTTGTTTGTAAATCTACTGGGTGAGGATTCGTTTAACTATCGCCATTGGGCAGTACTGGACAACGTGTTTCCAGATAGCGTTGACGACGCCGATGCCTGGCTGATCACCGGGTCCAGGCATGGCGCATACGAACCACACACATGGATACCTCCCCTGGAGCAATTGATCAAAGAAATATATGCCAAGGGCGCTCCTATGGTTGGTATCTGCTTTGGTCACCAGATCATCGCTCAGGCCTTGGGTGGCAAAGTCGAGAAATTTTCCGGTGGCTGGTCGGTTGGTCGTGTTGACTACAAACTCGATCCCAATGTGTTCAGAGGCTGTCAGGAACAGAACACACCGTTAATGGCGTTTCATCAGGATCAGGTTCTCCAGTTACCCGAAGGCGCTGCAAATGCGGGCAGCAGCAACATCTGCCAACACGCAGCGATTGTTTATGACTCTCGAATACTGACCATTCAGCCTCACCCGGAATTCGACCAGACATTTGTCGGAGGCCTTCTGGAGGCGCGCGGTGACGTACTTCCCAAGGATGTACTCGAGCTGGCAAACAGCACATTGCACGAACCCATCTCACAAGACCCAATTGCGCAGACATTCAGAGAGTTTCTGAATCGTGACCGCATTGACAATCATGTTGATAAGGCTGGCTAAGTAATTACAAAAGGGCCTGGCGACTGTGGCAGAAGGTGCCAGAGTTGTGCAGATAACCGTGCGCTCGATCTCTGTTTATAAAAATCATGAATAAACGCGAACAATGGATGCAGGAACTGCCTGAGGCATTTCACGAATGGCTGGGTGGCCGACGCGTCGACGACGTGGAGTGCGTGGTCGCAGACCTTGCCGGGACCTCCCGGGGCAAGGCAATGCCGGCTCGTAAGTTCGCGCGTGCCGATGCTATGTATCTGCCTACTTCCATCTTCTATCAAACGATTACGGGCGAGTATGTCGATCTTGAAAATATGCCCGATCAATGGACTGAATCAGATCTGATTCTGGTTCCTGACTACTCAGCGGCAACAGCGGTTCCCTGGTCGGCGGACGTCACCTTGCAGATCGTTCACGACGTTCAGAACCAGGATGGCACACCCAACGCTATGACTCCACGCAATGTGCTTAAACGAGTCGTTGACGCTTACTTGCGCAATGGCTGGCGGCCGGTGGTAGCACCTGAAATCGAATTTTACCTGACTACGCCAAACATTGATCCGAATCTGCCTGTGGAACCACCCATAGGCAGAACCGGACGTCAAGGTATCGCCCGCCAGGCCTACAGCATGAGCGCAGTGGAAGAATATGGCCCCGTCATTGATGACATCTATAACTTTGCCGAAGCGCAGGGATTCGAAATAGACACCATCATCCAGGAAGGTGGCGCGGGACAGATCGAGATTAACCTGCAGCATGGTAACCCGGTACATCTTGCCGACCAGGTGTTCTTCTACAAGCGATTGATTCGTGAGGCCGCTCTGCGCAACAACTGCTTCGCTACTTTTATGGCCAAACCGATGGAAGAGCAACCCGGAAGTGCCATGCATATACACCAGAGCGTGGTTGACAGTGTCAATGGGCGAAACGTGTTCAACAAGGACAATGACGAGCCTTCAGAGCTGTTTTACGGATTTATAGCCGGTCAGCAACAGCTCCTTCCTAACGTGCTGTGCATGCTGGCTCCCTATGTTAATTCTTACCGGCGGTTTCGCCGTGACGATTCAGCGCCCATCAATCTTGAGTGGGGAATAGACAATCGCACCACGGGGATTCGTGTTCCATTGTCTAACATCAACAGTCGCCGTGTAGAAAACAGAGTCGTGGGAATGGATAGCAACCCTTATCTCGCAATAGCGGCCAGTCTTGCCTGTGGATTACTGGGTATGCAGGCCAAAAGCACCCCCCGTGCCTGTATTACCAGCGATGCCTACTCTTTACCCCACGACATTCCCCGCGATCTGTCCAGAGCTCTGGAGCTGTTCAAAAATATTCCCGAGCTGGAAGAGCTCCTGGGAAAAGACTTCTGTACCTTGTATCGTGCGATTAAAAGTCAGGAATCAGATGCTTTCTTGCAGGTCATCAGTCCATGGGAGCGCGAGCACCTGTTGCTGAACGTGTAATGGATGTATACCAGAATCGCTCATGAAGCTTCTTTATAACAACGATCTTCCCGGTAAACACGCACCCTCCTGGTATTACGATACCTGCAACTCGCCTGTACGCACGTCATTGGAAACACACCGCACTGCGGATGTGTGCATCATTGGCGCAGGCTTTACCGGCTTATCGGCAGCAGTTGAACTAGGCAAACAGGGTATCAGTTGTGTGATTCTGGACGCTCACCGGGTTGGCTGGGGTGCCTCCGGACGCAATGGCGGCCAACTGGGTACCGGCTTCAATATGGATCAGATGAAACTTGAGTCGCTGCTGGGCAAGCAACAGGCGCATGCACTTTGGGATGTGGCTGAACAGGCAAAAAAATGGATTCTGCAGACCTGCGATACACACAGTCATGATATCGAATATCAGAGCGGTATCGTTTATGCGCTGCACCGCAAACGGTTTGTCAGTTCATTACACAGTTACTGCAAATTTCTGCAGTCACAGTATGACTATGAATCCATGCAACCGCTCACCGCGCAAAGTATTCGCCAGCATGTGGACAGCGATAAGTATCATGGTGGAGCGGTGGACTATGGAGCCGGGCATATACATCCGCTCAAGCTGGCTTATGCTCTGGCCAACATAGCGGAGACTAATGGCGCAATCATCTATGAGCGTAGCGAAGCAACGCGAATTCAGACACATAAAAATTTTACCGGCTATCGCGTAGTCACACCTTGTGGCAGTGTTAGCTGCAAACAACTGATACTCGCAACCAACGGCTACCTTGACTCCCTCGACAATGGCGTCAACAAACGATTGATGCCAATTAATAATTTTATTGTGGTCACCGAGCCTTTGGGCAATATTGCGACCGAGCTATTACCGCACAACCATGCAGTCGCCGACTCACGCTTCGTCGTCAACTACTACCGCCGCGTCGGAGGAGATCGCCTGCTTTTCGGCGGGGGTGAAAATTATTCCTACCACTTTCCAAAAAATATTGCCCCGTTAGTCAGAAGGGCCATGCTTGATGTGTTTCCACAATTGCAGAACGTTGCGATAGATTATGCTTGGGGTGGAACCCTTGCGATTACACGCAATCGGCTGCCTTTTCTGGCCGAAATTGCGCCGCATCAATTTGCAGCCGGTGGATATTCCGGTCATGGCGTTGCGCTTGCCTGTATTTACGGCAAGGCTCTGGCCGATCGCATCGCAGGCAATAGCGTGATATTCGATGTTCTCAGTAAATTGCCCAACCAGCCGTTTCCGGGGAACGCAAATTCCCGGCCACTTCTGCTCGCAATGGCCATGACAGGCTATTCCTGGCTGGACAGGATTTGATGGGAATATTTTGCACCACGTAATCTGGCGGGTAAGTGCGAGGTAGCTGCTGGTATTGTAAAATGTGGGTAGATACACATTTTATTCAACTACACTACGATCTGGCGGGAAAAGCCTGCATTATCAATCAAAACTTGTCAAAACGATGGAGTACCATTGCCGGATGGAATTACAGAGCAATAGCTGGAGAGTTGAATGATTGCTGTATCCGATGCCGTATTGGTTCTGGTATCCGCTGCAGCCTTGGGCACCGGCCTGTATCGCTGGCAGAACAATGTTGACCAGGCCATGCTCGCTAACGCACCTGCGACCATTCCGGTGGAAGTCCCCAGCGAGCCAGACAGTGCGTCAAACCGACAGATTGCACCCTCGAACGAGCTCTCCGGTACTGCCTCCAGCACAACCAACGTACAAGGCAATGTGCCCGTCAATTCCTCTCAATTGACCGATGTTCTGGTGGTTGAACCGGCACCCACCACAACAACCATCAATGTGGCAGACGACGCAGCTACCGCTGCCAGCAACAATGCCGTGGTCGATGCTCCCCCGTATGGAAGCTACATCGTTCGATCGGGTGATTCCTTGAGCCTGATTGCGCAACGCTACGCCACCACCGTACAACGATTACAGGAGATCAATGATATCCAAGGTACGTTGATCAATGTCGGTCAGCAGATTCGTTACCCGCTGCCCATTAACTGATCGGCCATCTTTTCAATCCGGCTATCCCGCGCGACTATCCGGCGTGTCGAGTAGCTGTGGTAACACTCACCTGACGCGCAGGCCTGCCAACAGGACCGCAGCATTAACTACTCATGAACCAACCGATATTCACTGATCTCTTTGAAGGACAAACCGTTGTCATTACTGGTGCGGGAAACGGCATCGGTCGTGCTGCCCTGCAGTTATTTCACGAAGCTGGAGCCAATGTCATCGCCCACCTGGGTCGGCATGCAAGCTATGGGGATGGTCTTCCCGGAGACATTGCGCACACTACCGGGGATTTCACCAAACCTAAAGAACAAATCGAATTTACCCAATTTGTCTCACAACGAACGCAGCATGTCGATGTCCTTGTAAACAACGCCGGTACCATGTTTGGTCGATTCCCTGCCGATAGCCTCACCGATGAGCAGTATCAGGATATTGTTGAGCTGAACCAGAGTGCAGTTATGCGAATCACGAGAGGTTTGCTACCTCTGCTTAAAAATGCCACAAACGCCTCCATTGTTAATACGGTATCCATATCAGCAATGACCGGTGGCAGTCCTGGATCGTCCATCTATTCTTCCAGCAAAGCATTCGTATCCACCTACTCCAGAGGACTGGCACGCGAACTGGCACCTTTCGGCATTCGCGTTAATGCCGTGTCCCCCGGTGTCATCGACACAAGTTTTCATGAGCGCTACTCCAGCGAAGCAAAGCTCGAAGCGACTCGCCAGCAGATCCCGTTACAACGTCTCGGGACACCGGCAGACTGTGCACCCACGTTTCTTTTTCTGGCGGCTAACGCGCTGTCCGGATACATTACCGGGCAAGTCATCGAAATCAACGGCGGGCAGCGCTAGTACGCGCCTCTCGAAGCCTGTGCCTTACAGGCGATATCGTCATATTCGTCAACCACACCCAACAATCAAGATGATATGGTGAGGGCCAGTTTTGTAAAACCTGAATGACCCACCATCATGTCCCATGTATTCCCGCGTCATACGCAGTCAGATTTGCCTACCGTTGCCTCAGGGGACGGCGTCTATCTTTACGATACCAACGGAAAACAATATTTTGACGGGTCCGGGGGCGCGGCGGTTTCCTGTCTTGGCCACTCGGACCAGGATGTCACGCAGGCCATCAAAACCCAACTGGACAGCGTGGCCTACGCCCATACCAGTTTTCTGACCTCACAACCCGCTGAGGATCTTGCCGACCGACTGGTGGAATTGGCACCGGGTGATATAGATCGCGCTTATTTTCTGTCCGGAGGATCGGAAGCCATAGAAGCGGCATTAAAACTTGCACGTCAATACTATTGGGAACAGGGACAAACCTCTCGCCAATATTTCATAGCGCGCAAACAAAGCTACCATGGCAATACGCTGGCAGCGCTTGCTACCGGAGGCAATGAATGGCGACGTGCGCCCTTCGGACCGTTAATGATAAAAACCGGCCATATCTCGCCCTGCTACGCCTACCGCGGTTGCCGTACAGACGAGTCCGAGGTTGAGTATGGCCTGAGAGTCGCTAATGAACTTGAGACACAAATCCTTGAGCTAGGCGCAGAAAACGTCATTGGGTTCGTTGCCGAAACCGTCGCAGGAGCAACGTCTGGAGCTGTCCCCCCCGTTGAAGGTTATTTCAAACGCATTCGAGACATCTGTAATCAGTACGACATCCTGCTTATTCTTGATGAAGTCATGTGCGGCATGGGCAGAACGGGCAGCATGTTTGCGTGCGAGCAAGATGATATAGCTCCCGACATTGTTACTATTGCCAAAGGACTCGGGGCTGGTTATCAGCCAATCAGTGCGATGTTATGCACAGCGCAGATATATAACGTCATCGCAGAGGGATCTGGATTCTTTCAACACGGGCATACCTATGTTGGCCATCCAACAGCCTGTGCAGCTTCCCTGGCTGTTGTCAATAAACTGGTAAACCGGAATCTGTTACAACACTGCGCTGCCATGGGTGAAAAACTACAGGCATCCCTGGTGAGTGAATTCGGCCAGCACCCTCATATCGGAGATATTAGAGGGCGAGGCTTGTTTCGCGGCATTGAGTTTGTTCAGGATCGCGAATCAAAAAAACCGTTTCCAAGCGAAATGGCGCTGCATAAAAAACTCAAGAATGCCGCATTTGAAGCTGGCCTTATCTGTTACCCGATGGGAGGTACCGTTGACGGCGTCAACGGAGATCATATCCTGCTCGCTCCACCGTTTATTCTCGACGATTCCCATATTGATGAGATCGTTGACAAACTCGCTACTGCATTTCGACAAGTGCTCTGACTGCCATACATGCATACAGCTTCCAGATCTTATGATCGCAGTAACCGCAGCGCACGAAAGTCTAGTAAAGGTAGCATTATCCACGCGCCGTTAGCGGTGCTTTCACCCCGATTGCTGAAGTAACAACTCGCTGGATTCGCAATGTTAACAATAAGCCTGTCATTGACAGAATCATCGATGCGGTGATGACAATGTACAGCCACAAGCCGCTAAACGGCAACAGGTAACCTATAAGCAGCGTCAGGCAAACGCCCAAGGCCGTCTGCAAACTCCCGGATAAACCGGATGCAGAGGCTGCCAGATCGGGCCGAACACTCATGGCGATGCTGAACATGCTGGGCAATGACACCCCGTTACTGAACGCCACCAGAAACATAGGTAAGAACAGAGTGATCGGGTGATGACTGGCAATCCCCAGCCAGAACAACATAGCGCCCAGTGCGAACGGTCCCGCCCCCAATTTCACCATTCTGAACACACCTTGTGACTCGGAGAATCGCCCGGCGACCAGATTGCCGCTTAGGTAACCCACCGCAACCATAGAGAACCAGATCCCGTAGGAGGAAGCACTCATGCCCCGGATTTCCATCGCAACGTAGGGAGCGCCTGCCAGGAAACTGTAGTAGACGCCTACGGTACCCGCTTGCATGACAGCGCAAGCAATAAAAGCACGATCACTTAGCAGAATCTTTGATGATGAAAAAAACATTGTGCGGCCATTAGTTGCCGGAGCGGATAGACGCGAACTACGCCGTGTTTCGTACTGATACCGATAGCACATGAAAAGAAGAACCATGCTTAACCCCGCAAGACCGAAGTACATATACCGCCAACTGTACGTATCGGTAATCCAGCCACCCAACGCGGGGGCAAACAATGGCGCTACCATCATAGCCGTGGTGATGTAACCAATAACACTAGCCGCCTTGTCTTGCGAATATATGTCTCGCACCACCGTGCGAGGCAAAAACACACAAACCGCACCACCCACGCCCTGAATAAAACGAGCAAGCAGCAACCACTCAATTGATTGGGCCATTGCGCAAGCAACACTGCCAAGAAAAAAAATAGTAAGGCTTAACAGCATGACGGGGCGTCTGCCATAGCGATCTGCGGCAGGCCCCAGAATAAGCTGAGATAACAGGTTTGCTGCCAGAAATACGGTAAGCACCATCTGCGCAACTTCGAAGCGCGTGGACAGATCCACCATGATAGTGGTGGTAGCGGGTAAAACACCATTAAGCGCCATCGGACCGATCGCTGAAATAGCAATCAGCAAAAGCATTAACGGTCTACCGAGGGTTTTCATTGTCGTTCGCTTAATCGCCGAACCCGTTTTAACAAAGACTCTGCCATTTCAAGATGCAACCTTTCCGTCATACGGCCGTTGATTGAAATAGCACCTTTACCTGCATTCTCCGGAAGAGAAAACGCCTGAACTGTTGCGTTGGCACTTTCGATTTCATTCGCCGAAGGCGAATAATTAGCATTGGCTGCTGCCAGTTGCGATGGGTGAATTAACGTCTTGCCATTCATTCCCATGGCAGCGCCTTCAACACACTCTCGCTCAAATCCATCGACGTCGGCGAAGTCGTTGTACACACCATCCAGTATTTGTAGATTATGTGCCTTCGCTGCAGCGACCAGCGTCATGAGCCAGGGAAGAAGATACGTTCGGTCTGACTGCACAGGCATTCCCGCGGCACGAGCCAAGTCATTATTCCCCACCAGGAACATGGCAAGGTTTTTATAGCGAGCGGAGCTGGCAGCAATGACGCTTGAATTAACGACTGCTAACGGTGATTCAAGCATCGCCCATATCGAACAATTTACCAGTGACGGAAACGTGCCCATCGCAGCCGTCAGGTGGGCAACCTGATCCTCGGTATCGACTTTGGGCAATACAATAGCATCCAGCCCACAGTGTGATGCCGCCTGTATATCATCCTCAAACCAGGCGGTATCGGCGGTATTGATCCTAAGTACCCTTAAGCGATAACCATAGTCGTGTTTCCGAAATGCATCGATAGCCTGCTCACGGGCCATCGATTTGTTATCGGGCGATACCGAGTCTTCCAGATCAATGACAATGGCATCCGCAGCCAGACTCGGTCCTTTGGCAAGCGCGCGAGCATTGCTCGCTGGCATATATAACGCTGATCGACATTCAATAGGCATGGAAGTTTGGTCTACTCGTCAGGCTCTGTACTTTGATACGGCATACATCATACCGCCAACCAGCAGTCCCCAGAATGCTCCACCGATACCAAAAAACGCAAGTCCCGATCCTGAAAATAAAAAGGTAATGGCAGCGGCTTCACGCTGCCTGACATCAGATAGCGCCCCGGCAATAGCCGCTGAAAAAGCGCCTAACAAGGCGAGCCCTGCAATCGCTTCTACCAGCACACTGGGAATAAGGGTTACCAGCAGCCCGGCGGCACCTGCAAGCAATCCGATAATCACGTAACTCATGCCGGCAACCACAGCGGACCAGTATCGCCGCTTTGGATCCGGGTGTGCTTCCGGACTTGCGAACATTGCTGCGGTAATGGCGGCAAGGTTGATGGCGTGAGAACCAAAAAATGCAGCGAACAACGAGAAAACACCCGTATTGGCAATTAGCGGACCCGCCTTCGGGTTATAGCCCCCCGCTTTCAATACCGCCACGCCAGGCACATTCTGTGAAGCCATGGTTACCACGAACAAGGGAATGCCGAGACTGACCAGAGCGCCGATATCGAATACTGGAGGAATCCAGACAAGTCTGGGAAAAAGACTGTTTTGCAACTGAGCTCCAAAATCGGCTGGTAAACCTATACGCAATCCGACCAGGACAATCAGTACTACTAATGCAGCCGGTACTGCGAAGAAGCGATTAACCCGCCCGACCAGCCACCACGTGAGTAACAGCGGCAAAGCGATATACGGATCAAAGGCAAGAGCATGCACCGGCGCCAGACACAGGCTAAGCAGCACACCAGCTAACATTGCGTTGGCCAGTGTGGTCGGGATAGCCTCGATCAATCGTCCAAGGGGGCGGAACCATCCTGCAATGACAAGTAACACTGAACTGAATATATAAGCGCCTATAGCCTCATTTATATTGGTCACAGTATCGCCAGACACTATCAGCAAGGCAGCTCCGGGAGTTGACCAGGCCACGCCTATCGGCATGCGATAGCGTAAGGCAAGCATGATACCCGACAAGCCCATCCCAACTGTCAAAGCGATGAGGCCCGATGTCGCCTGCTCCGGCGTGGCACCTGCCGCCGTTAACCCCTGAAGTACAATGGCGAAGGAGCTGGTAAAGCCAACCAGAGCTGCCAGGATACCTGTACCAATAGCCGAGCCGGATAATTCAGACAGCCGCGACGTACTCACGAGCCTGAGTTAATGCCAATTCTGGAAGGGGCTACCATACGACCATTAAGCTCGAACCTAGGGTGCGATAGAATAACCCTCACTTAGGTAACTGGCTACCCGCATTTTATGCATCTTTTATTGATCGGCAGTGGTGGGCGTGAACACGCTATGGCCTGGAAACTGGCTCAGTCAACAGATGTCACCTGTATCAGCGTTGCGCCGGGCAATCCGGGTATGGCTAGCGAAGACAAGGTGCAGTGCCTTGACATAGATCCCACGGATATCAATGAACTGGCAACTTACGCTCAAGCGACAGGCATCCATCTGACCATTGTCGGTCCGGAAGCACCTCTGGTCGCAGGCATAGTGGACGAGTTCCAGTCCAGGGGCTTGAGAATTTTCGGACCACGCAGCCAGCCGGCACAACTCGAAGGCAGTAAATCATTCGCCAAGGATTTCATGGCTAAGCACGAGATCCCGACGGCCGCTTATGCAACGTTCAATGAAGCAGAACGAGCCATTGCCTGGGTGAATGAAAAAGGTGCACCCATTGTTATCAAGGCTGACGGCCTGGCAGCAGGAAAAGGCGTCACAGTCGCCCATAGTATTGCGGAAGCGCACGAAGCCATTAACAGCATTTTTGATGGTCAATTCGGTGCTGCGGGTGCGCAAGTGGTGATTGAAGAATTCCTTGAAGGAGAAGAGGCAAGTTTCATCGTCGTGGTATCGGGACGAGATGGCATTGCTCTGGCCAGCAGTCAGGACCATAAGGCAAGGAATGAGGGTGACACTGGCCCTAATACCGGGGGCATGGGAGCTTACTCACCTGCACCGGTTGTGACACCCGCAGTGCATGATCATGTGATGAGAGATATTGTGAAGCCCACAATCAATTCACTGGCTAACGAGGGTATGCCGTTTACCGGATATCTTTACGTTGGCTTGATGATTGATGCCAATGAGCAAGCGCGGGTAGTTGAGTTCAATGTCCGACTTGGTGATCCTGAAACACAGCCGTTGATGATGCGTATGCAAAGCGACTTGCTAACGCTGCTTGATCATGCGGTCGATGGAACACTCGATCAAGCCAGTATTGAATGGCTCGATGGATATGCCATAGGCGTTGTTTTAGCGGCGGGCGAATATCCGGCGGGAAGCAGCCGGGGAAAAGTCATAACCGGGATAACAGATGCAGAGAAAAATGGCAGCAAGGTGTTCCACGCCGGTACGCGAATAGCCGACGGGCAGTTGGTCACCAGTGGTGGCAGGGTACTTTGCGCCACAGCCGTTGGTAAAAGCCTGTCTGAGGCGAAGCTTAAAGCCGACTCGGCCGCTGGATGTATACAGTGGGAGGGGGTCAGATTCCGTTCAGATATAGGCCACAGAGCTATCAAATAGCGTGACTACTGTCACAAACAATATTGATACACCTGCGGTACTAAAAACGCAGGTGCTAAAACCTATTATCAATTACAACACCTGAAAAACAGGTGTTTCGGGAAAAACCCAAGCTAGAACTAGCCGACTAGCGTTTCATTGAATCGAAAAATTCATTGTTGGTCTTGGTTTGTTGCAATCGACCCAACAGAAACTCAACAGCTTCTATTTCATCCATGGAGTGGATGAACTTACGCAATATCCAGGTTTTCTGCAGCTCTTCCGGATCCATCATCAATTCTTCGCGGCGTGTACCCGAGCGATTGATATTGATGGCCGGAAATACTCGTTTTTCTGCAATACGCCGGTCAAGGTGTAATTCCATATTACCAGTGCCCTTGAATTCCTCGTAGATAACCTCGTCCATCTTGGATCCAGTATCGACCAGCGCTGTGGCGATAATTGTCAGGCTGCCACCTTCCTCTATGTTTCTTGCTGCCCCGAAAAATCGCTTCGGACGATGCAAGGCATTGGCATCAACACCACCAGTCAGAACCTTGCCAGATGACGGTACGACAGTGTTATAAGCACGTGCCAGACGTGTAATGGAATCAAGCAGGATCACAACATCCTTTTTATGCTCAATTAATCGTTTGGCTTTCTCGATAACCATCTCGGCAACCTGCACATGTCTCGCTGCGGGCTCATCGAAGGTACTTGAGATGACCTCTCCTTGGACCATGCGTTGCATCTCTGTGACCTCTTCGGGCCGCTCGTCTATCAGCAGCACGATCAGATGCGAATCAGGTGAATTGGCCGCAACACTTTGCGCGATGTTTTGCAGCATGAGTGTCTTACCCGCCTTGGGTGGCGAGACAATCAATCCACGCTGGCCTTTACCGATAGGTGCTGCGAAGTCGATTATGCGAGCAGTAATGTCTTCGGTGCTACCGTTACCACGTTCCATCGTGATGCGCTCGTTGGCATGCAACGGAGTGAGGTTTTCAAAGAGTACTTTGCTTTTGGCTTGCTCGGGGGGACTGAAATTGATTTCATCAACCTTAAGCAAGGCAAAGTAGCGCTCACCTTCTTTGGGTGGCCTGATCTTGCCCGATATACTGTCGCCTGTACGGAGCGCAAATCGTCGCACCTGGCTGGGAGACACGTAAATGTCATCCGGACCGGCTAGATAAGAGCTGTCGGAGGAGCGCAAAAAGCCAAATCCATCCTGCAATATTTCGAGAACACCACCGCCAAAGATATCTTCGCCATTACGGGCGTGAGCCTTCAGGATCGAAAAAATAATATCCTGCTTGCGCTGCCTCGCGACGCTTTCCACGCCTATGGTTTCAGCTAGCTCGATAAGTTCTGTCGGGTTCTTCTTTTTGAGATCGGTCAGATTCATACACGTAAGTGCGTAGAGTGGGCGTATAACGCCAAAGGGAGGGGTGGCCCATTAAAACTGTGATGGGCTATTCAGTACGACATTAAGTACGTCGGGATTGCTAGAAGGTGAATTTGGTGTCTAATTGGTGCACGGAGCGCGCTGCGGAGGAGCGGGCTGCTAAGGTGCGATAACTGAACGTTACCACGCTACCTGGCATGTGTCTACCTCCCGGAGCGGTTTCAACATCAGGGTAGGTAACCGTCCGGGGTAATGAGCCTTCTCAGAGGCAGGCCATCGCTATGGATGGCCGATGCCAGTAATTGCAGCTGTTTTGGTCAAGCGTTCTGGTCGAGGAATTCTGTTAGTTGGGCCTTGTTAAGACCACCAACCTTTGTGTTTTCAACGGCACCATTCTTGAACAGCATAAGTGTAGGAATGCTGCGAATCCCATATTTTGGTGGCGTATTGGGATTTTCGTCTATATTCATTTTAACAATCTTCACTTTGCCGGAGTATCCAGGAGCGACATCTTCCAGTACCGGGGTAATCGCCTTACAAGGTGCACACCACTCGGCCCAATAGTCCACAAGCACTGGCGTATCGGATTTCAGGACCAGTTCTTCGAAGTCTGCGTCTGTGACAGCGGTGATGTGTTCGCTCATGTATGCCTCTAGCGTTAAAGATTAGTCGCATGGCAAGCCTGTTCGCAGGCCATGCAAGTGTATTGAATAATAAAGTACTGACAGGCCACCATATAAAGTAAGGTGTTTGTCTGTTGTCTGAATATCTTGGGGTCAGGCTAGCTGCAAACAAGACACTGACGCGCGAATTGCTTTACCTGCTTTAAAAGACTAGCTCTAAGCAATACCCGCTACAAGAGATCCCGGATTAACAAATTTATTTCACCACTTTATCAGATCGTATGACACAGATCGCATGACAGATAACTCGACCGACACCACTAAGGCGACTTCCACACCCGGTTTCAAGGATCTTGACCTGCCAGAGGCCCTACTGCAGGCAACAGAAGATCTAGGCTTCAGCAACTGCACCGAGATACAGGGCCTTGCATTGCCAGTTATTGCACAGGGCCGGGATATTGCAGCTCAGGCACAGACCGGCACCGGCAAAACGGCCGCTTTTCTTCTGGGAAGCTTTGCCAGACTGATAAGTCACGTGCCTGAAGAAAGACGCAAGAACCAGCCTCGCATGTTGGTTATCGCTCCCACACGCGAGCTTGCCATCCAGATCAAGAAAGATGCGGATGCGCTAAGTGAGTATACCGATCTGACATGCTCTGTCGTCTATGGTGGCATCGACTATGAGAAACAACGAAAGGAGCTAGCCGCTGGTGTCGATGTCCTGATTGGCACTCCGGGACGCCTCATCGATTATTTCAAACAAAAGGTCTTTGACCTCAAGAAGCTTGAGATTATCGTGCTCGACGAGGCAGACAGAATGTTCGATCTGGGTTTCATCGCCGACATCAGATTTTTGCTGCGCCGCATGCCTGAACCCGGCCAACGCCTCAGCATGCTTTTCTCGGCGACGCTGTCACATCGCGTCATGGAGTTGGCCTACGAGCATATGGATAACCCGGAGCCTATAAAAACGGAAAGCACCGGTGTCACGGCCAAAGGTGTCCGCCAATCCCTCTACCAGCCTGCTGACGATGAAAAAATCCCTCTATTGTTGGGGCTGCTGGATCTTTTGAAACCACCACGATCGATCGTTTTCGTCAATACGAAACGTACAGCAGAGAAAATTGAAGGGTATTTACTGGGTAACGATGTTCCCTGCGGCACTCTGTCAGGCGATGTACGTCAATCCAAACGACAGAAAATCCTTGCAGAATTCACAGCTGGCAAACTGCCTGTACTCATCGCTACCGATGTTGCCGCGCGCGGATTACACATTGATGACATCAGCCATGTCTTTAATTTCGATCTTCCCCAACAGGCTGAGGATTACGTTCACAGGATAGGGCGCACAGCCCGCGCTGGCACAGAGGGCATGGCGGTTAGCTTTGCCTGCGAAAATTATTCATTCTCATTGCCCGAAATTCAGGATTACATTGGCCAGAATATTCCGTTGGAAATGATTACCGACGAATTACTGGTAAAACCCAAACCGCGCGTCAGAGTAGAGCGCGATCGTCCAGATCCTCCTGGTCAGGGAAGAAAATCCAGCACAGGTCGCTCTCGACGAGGCAGTTCAGGCTCTTCGTCCAGAAACAATGGCCGCGCTTCAAATCGAGGCTCAGGTAGCAAACGCAATAGTCAGGGTAAATCCAGCGACAAACCGGAAACCGGCAAAATTAAACAGGCAACACCTGATACTCAGAGTGACGCTGCCGCTGGCACGCAAGCAAACGCGACCGCCAATACCACCAGAGACGCTCAGCCCGCAAAAAAACGGCGTAGAAGACGACGTAAACCCAATACGGAAAAACCTTCAGGTGGCGATAACAACACGGCAGGTTAGCATCGTTATTCCGACTCAGCTCGGGCGAATCCCCTATAACTTCGCATCCCCTACCCTTTCTGGCCAATATAAAAAATATGGCCTGCGTCACAAAAAGCAGTAAACTGCATGGACGGGCGGATGAGTGACTCCTGTACGTCGATAGCTCACGCCTTTACGTCTATGCTGAGAACAATGGGGTGAAACGATGGCAACAGGGACTGTCAAGTGGTTCAATGAAGCAAAGGGTTTTGGATTTCTGGCTCAGGATGATGGAGGTGAAGATGTGTTTGTACATTTTTCCGCCATTAAATCCGAGGGCTTCAAAACCCTGAACGAAAACCAGAAAGTAACGTTCGATATCGAACAAGGTGCCAAGGGTGCTCAGGCAACAAATGTAGTGCCGGAAGAATAGGCGTTTTTTTCGTATCAGAATCTTTGGAACCACCTCCAAAGTGCACACAGTGTAAGATTCTGGCAGGCGATCCTGACCAGAGAGCGTGTTGTGCCTGCACGGCACAGAGTGCTATCGGTACAATATCGATCCTGTAAGTACGCCTGCAAACGTCATACGTCGGCGCTTGGCCTATAATTCGCACGTCAGGCAGGATGCGTCATTTCGTAGCGATGGCGCCCTACTTTTCTTATTGCTCAATCAAGTGGCTATTCCATGGACCTACAGCTTGCCCGCAGTAACATGATCGAACAACAAGTGCGCCCCTGGGATGTCCTTGACCAGCGAGTGCTGGATGTTCTGGCAGAAGTTCCACGCGAATCTTTCGTCGAGTCGAAACACAAAGGCCTCGCTTATAGCGACTTCCAGCTGCCAATCGGCCACGGCCAGCACATGCTCAAACCCACGCTGGATGGCAGACTTCTTCAAGCTCTCCTGCTCCAGCTAACGGATACAGTGCTCGAAATCGGAACCGGCAGCGGTTATCTTACGGCCTGCCTTGCCAGGTTAAGCGCTCATGTAGACAGCATCGAAATTATCCCTGAGTTAGCACAAACAGCCAAAGCACGTTTGCTTGACATGGGAGTCTCCAATGCCTCTGTCTCCCAGCAAGACGCCTCGCAGGTCTGGGATGCCCGCGATGGTTACGATGCCATCGCCTTCTCAGGCGCAGTACCATCCATTCCCGATTATTACCGTAACAAGCTCAAGAACGGCGGAAGGTTATTTGCCATGATTGGTGAATCGTCCAGACCGACCATGGAAGCTGTCGTGGTAACCCGTGTCAGCGACAGCGAATGGAGCAAGGAAAGCCTGTTCGAAGCCAATGTCGATCCACTCGTCAATTTTGATTCCGTATCACCCAGTTTCGTATTCTGATGAACGTTTCGAGCAAGCGTATGATTGAAAAGACCAGCACGTGTCCTGTCGACTTACTGAGCGAACCCAGCCTTGCGCGAGTGCTGTTTTTTCCATGCGGGGTTTACAAACTGACGTTAACCTTGGTGTTGAGTTTTATTGCAGGCATCGCCAGTGCGCAATCGCAGGAGAGTAGCTCACAACCAGGCCAGGACACGAACCTGCGCTCTGTTTACGAACAGGCAAAAGAGTACGATGCCGAGTTTCAGGCAGCGCAGTATGAGCTGGAGGCGGCCAGACGAAACATTCCCTTGGCCAAATCAGCCTTCAGGCCGCAGTTGTCATTCGGTGCAGAGGCTGGTTTGGCTTCAAAAGCAAACGATGGCGAAGGACCCTATGAAGAGACCGCTTTATCGTTATCACTCAACCAGAGCCTGTTCAATCGTGCCAACAGCAAGCTTGTCGATCAGGCACTCATTGGTGTCAGGCAGGCTGAGGCTCAATATGCGGCGATTGGACAAACTCTGATTCTGCGAGTTGCCACAGCATATTTCGATGTTTTGCGCGCGCAGGCAAATGTCGAGTTCAGTCAATCGGAGCTTCAGGCCATCAGCCGCCAGAGAGAGCAAGCCGAACGACGATTCGATGTCGGCCTGGTGCCTATCACCGACGTGCGGTCGGCCCAGGCGCAGTACGATCTGGCCGTGGCTCAGGAAATTGCTGCATCCAATCAATTGTCGACTGCTCGCGAAGCGCTTCTGCGTATTAGTGGCGTGGACGCAGAACTCCTCACACCACTGGCTAGCGACCTTCCCTTGACACCGCCGGATCCGGCCAATATTGACGCCTGGGTAGAAACTGCAAAGGAACAGAACCTGGAGCTGGTTATCGCACATCTGGCGAATGAAAGCAGTGGCACGCAAGTCGCTATCGAGCGTGCCGGTCGTTACCCCACTCTCGACCTTGTCGGCTCGGCAGCATCCACAACCACAGAAGAGGTGATTGGCCGTGACGGAGAATTGGCCAGTATCAGTTTACAACTCAGGCTGCCTATACTCACAGGCGGCAGAATCAATGCACAGGTTGCCCAGGCGAAAGCTCAAGCCCGTGCATCTGAACAACAGTTACTGACTCAGCAACGCACCACCACTCAGCAAACGCGTGACGCCTATCGCGGCGTGCAGGCCTCGATAAGTCGTGTGCGAGCCTTGCGTCAGGCACTGGTGTCCACACAACAATCAGCGGAAGCAACAGATGCGGGTTTTCGAGCGGGTACTCGCACCTCAGTAGATGTACTGCAGGCGCTACGCGATACTTTCAGAGCACGCTCTGACTATGCAGGAGCCCGTTACGACTACATTATCAACACGTTGAATCTTAAAGCGGCATCGGGCACCTTGTCAGAGAGCGATCTTTACGCGATCAACCGTTTTCTTGCAGTGGCAGAGGAAAAATAATGCTTTCTCCGCGAAGCCGTTTGCGCCACCCACTGCCAAGGCGCTAACAATCAGTTCGATCAAGCCTGCCTGGCAATACCGCTGCCTGATCCGGCTGCTATCGCCATTGGTCCTTGCCTATACGCTCTGGCGTACGCATAAAGATGGGGGTAAGCGCTACCTCATGCAACGTCTTGGACTACCCATGCAGTCCAGTCCTGGTGGCATCCAAGAAACACCGCTTATCTGGATTCACGCTGCCTCGGTCGGAGAAGTCTTTACCGTACTGCCGCTGCTTAAAACGATAAGCGCAACACTGCTGGTAACCACCACGACACCTTCCGGTGCAGCCGTTCTTCAGCAACAAGCATTGCCCAACGTACAACATCAATACTTACCGATCGATTTTCCGGGAGCTTGTCGGCGCTTTTTCAAAACCAACCGCATTAAAGAGGGCTGGATCCTTGAGACAGAAATCTGGCCCTGGTTATTTGCCACTGCCAAGTCTCACAGAATACCCTTAAGCATTGTCAACGCCCGTTTGACAGACAAGACAAGCGCCCATGCCAAGGGTCTATTGGCAAGAACGTATCAACAGGCACTTTCCGATGTCAGGGTTCTAGCGCGAACAAAAGTCGATGCCGAGAAATTCATCCAGCTTGGTGCGTTGCCCATGTCAACATCCATAGTCGGTAACCTGAAGTATGCGAATTCGGCCGCAGACAACGACAATAACGATCTACAGCGCCTGATAGAAAAACCATACTTTCTGGCAGCGTCTACGCATGACGATGAAGAGCGACAACTGGCTGTTGAATGGTGTAGGCAACAACGCCAGACTATCAGCAATGTTGCATTGGTCATTGTACCTCGACACCCGGAACGCGGCGCTATCATTCACAGGCAGCTAAAGGCAAAAGGTATTAATGCGGTACAGCGAAGTCACAATCAACCAATGCACGCAGATGACATTATTTACATAGCCGATACCTTAGGCGAATTGAATGCCTGGTACCAGCATGCAATTGCCGGATTTATCGGTGGATCCCTCATTGAGCGCGGAGGACACAACATTCTGGAAGCGGCAAGACTTGGATGCCCGATAGTGGTCGGTCCACATACTTTCAACTTCGACGATATCGTACAGACCCTCACCGAGCACGATGCCCTTGCGATTGCTCACAATGCGCAACAGGTCATAGCGTTTTTTAATAAGATTATTGAAAATCAGAGTCCATACGCTGCTATGGCCCTGCGTGCGCGCAATCAGGCACAAATCTGCGAGAACGTGTTGGACAACTATTTACGCCTTTTACTGCCAGAGTCACCTTAGCGACTTCAAACGCATAGTTAATAAACTAAGGGATTCGCTAATCGCTCAAACCCGCGGCAACCGTGTTAAGGATTCGGCCCACTGCTCTCTGCATATCCCGAATTTTTTCGCCAGCGTATCCTTTGTCGGCATTTGCCTGGACGAGCGTCGGGAAATTTTTTTAAGCGAACGCTCCAGCCTGAGAATGTTATTCAGGCACCATCCTCCCTGCGCCGGATTTTTCGGCAACGATCGGATCCTGCCACGATCAAAATCTATCAATGTTGCTTTACCTTCATCGTCCAACATGATGTTGTGCGCATTCAGGTCAGCATGAAAAATGCCTGCCACATGAAATCTGGCAATCAGATCTCCCACGTTTTGCCAATACTTTTCATCACTATCCTTCACGGATGAGAGCCACCCATCGCTCGTCAGACGCTCCGCCAGCGTTCTGCCGGGCAGGCGATGCGTTACCAGGCTCGCGGTGTAGAGGATTCCGTACCGTTTTACTTTACAAGCATAAGGCAAAGGAGCAGGCAACGCCTTGTTCTGCAGAAATATCAATAAGTCAAATTCCTGCATAGCCCGGGTTCTGTTCAGACCAACAAACAGATAGTGCATCTTGCTGATATGACGGATCAGCCCACCGCGGCGATAGTTACGTAACACCAAGGCTTGGTTGTGAAACGTAAAGAACACTGTATTACCCCGCCCAGCGGAAGCTTCGCCTTGAATCAGCCCATGTTCGCGAAGTCCATCAGTATCGAGGCAGATCGGGTTGAAGTCGTGCAAGGGACTCTGCACATAACGTACAAACTCTCCAACAGAATCTGGCACCTGTTGTGTCACTATCTGCACTGGCAGCGAGCCCTGTCCGGTTCTGCAACGGCATCAGTCGGTTAGGTAGCAGTACTCTTTTTGTCCACCAGCTTATACACAGTCCCGCAATACGAGCACTTGGCTTCGGGTGAATCCTCCAGCGGAATGTAAACACGTGGATGACTATTCCACAATGAGCTATCGGGCGTGGGGCAATGAATTGGTAGCTCATCTCGGGTAACTTCTATGAGCGACTGAGCATTGGGTTGGTCCACCATTGAGGCTACCTTTTTTAAACTTGCGACAAGATACCGTAGAGTTTACTGACTATGCGCTCCCGGGGGAATCATTAACACGCAACTCGCGGTAATTCAGAGCATACCTCTGCCTTCGGCGTGCCTGAATTTATTCAGGCACGGGCCGTGCCTCGCCGAGAACACGCAGACGCAGCCTCGTTACCGAATCGCGCAACAAGGTTAACGGCTCGTCCAGCTCTACCAGCACAGTCTCCTGGTCCAGAGCGCGACGATGCAAGCGCTCACGAAGATTCAAGTAACTGTTGCGCAGAACCTGACAATCATTAGCAGGTAACAGCGTGAGCCTCTCAATAGTATCCAACACCCGAATGTTGTCTGTGAACATCAACAAAGCCGGATGATCGCTAGAATGGGCCAATACCAGGTACTGCACGATAAATTCAATGTCTGCCACGCCACCGGCATCCTGTTTAAGGTGCATCCGCCCTGGCTGGGAATTACCCAGAGCCGCGCGCATCCGTTCACGCATGTTGGCAACCGCAAACCGTAACTCTTCAGTGGGCCGTTCTCTGGTTAAAACTTGCTGCCGGATGCTGTCAAAGCGTAATAACAGGTTCTCGTGACCAAACACCATTCTTGCGCGCATTAATGCCTGATGTTCCCATGTCCAGGCATCGCTTTGCTGATAGCTTGCAAATGTCTCGATACCGGTCACCAAAACTCCGGAATTACCGTTAGGTCGTAATCGCAGATCAATTTCATAGAGTACGCCAGCGGGTGTCAGGGTGCTCATAAAGTGCACCAGTTTCTGTGCAAGTTTTGCGTAAAAAACAGTATTGTCGACCGTTTTTTCCCCATTTGTCATTTGTCGGGAGCCAGCGCTGTCATGAACAAAAACCAGGTCCAGATCAGAACCAAAACCCAGCTCAAGCCCGCCTAGTTTGCCATACGCTACAACGCCAACATTAGCGTATTGGTGTTTGCCATCTTGCGTGTATCCCGGTTTACCATAGCGCTTAATCAAGGGTGCACTTACCAGCGATAAAACCCCGGCAATGATCGACTCGGCCAACCATGTCAGCTGATCACTGACTTGCATGAGGCTGAGACTCCCATCCAGCTGAGCACAGGCGATGCGCATTTCACGCGCTTGTTTGTAATGGCGCAAGGAATCCATCTGCACATCCAGCTCACTTGACTGCAGGCGGATGATAAATTCTTGTGTTTCGGCAGATACAGAATCCGCATCAACATGTAAACCGGCGTTGGTCAGGAGCTCATCAATGACCATGGGCTGGGTGGCGACAAAGCCTGCCAGCCAGCGGCTTTTGGAAAAAAGTATAACCAGGTGTTTTAAGGCATCGGGCTGTTCGCACAGCACTTGCAGATAACCACCACGACCCACAATGGCTCTGACCAGAGACAACATTCTGTCAAGTGTTGCGCCAGGCTGATCGGTCTCCTTTGCCATCATCAGGATCAGCGGTAACGCTCGCTCCACTCGCCGCTGACTTTCCGCTGTCAAACGCTGATAGAAGCTACCCCTAGTCAGGGTACTGATATTCGCCAACAAGGATTCGTCAGATTCGTAACCCGCATTGTGCAAGACCTCCTGCCGGTCTCCATCAGTTACCGAATCAGCCCCTAATGCAGCCCAGATGTTGCGGGCAGCATCCAGCTCACGGTGCTGGTCGCCATCACCCTGCCCGTTGCTTTCATCCTGCGACTCAAACAAATTAGCAAAACATTGCGCTACCCGTTGTTGGTGGTTTGCCAGAGTTGCTTTGAACGTCGGCCAATCTGCCTCATTCAACATGTACAAGAGTCGTAATCGGTCCTCATCGTCAACGGGCAGTGTATGCACCTGTTCGTCGCGCATCATCTGGACACCGTTCTCCACTCTTCGTAAGTAGATGTAGGCGGCTATCAGCGCATCGACCTCTGCTTCGGGTAACAATTGCAACTGCGCTAATTGCCGCAGAACCTGCATTATCGGACGAACGCGAAGGCGACTTTCGCGCCCACCTCGCACAAGCTGGAAAGCCTGTCCGATAAACTCAATCTCCCTTATACCGCCGGAACCAAGCTTGATATTGTCGACCATCTGTTTCTGCAGAAGCGATAGAGCGATCTTGCGCTTGAGCTCTCTCAAGGAATCAAACGCGTTGTAATCCAGATAACGTCTGTAGACAAAAGGGAGGATCAGCCTGCCTAGCTCCTGGATATCCTCGGGATCACCGCAAAGAGCACGGCCCTTGATCATTGCGTAACGCTCCCAGTCACGTGCCTGCGTCAGGTAGTAGTTTTCAAGACCATCAAAGTTCATGACCAGCGGACCGCTTTCGCCAAAGGGTCTCAACCGGGTGTCCACGCGATACACAAAGCCTTCGGCCGTTACGCTATTCAGTAACTTGCTGACTCGCTGGACCGAGCGACGAAAGAATTCACCGTTGTCCAGAGGCTTCTGCTTTTCGGATTGGGCTTTCGTCATCCCGGACGCCGGGTAGACGCAAATGAGATCGATATCAGATGAGACATTAAGCTCGAAACCGCCAAGCTTTCCCATACCTATGATGATGAGTCGCTGCCTTCGACCTTGCTCATCACACGGATCACCAAAGCGTGCACTCAACGCATCATATGTCCATTGGTCTGCCGCCTTCACACAACATTGCGCAAGCAAAGAGAGCTCGTGCAGTGTTTGCTCAAGCGTGCTTACGCCGCTCAGATCGCACCACAGAATTCTCACCATATGGCGATGGCGAAACTCCCTCAGTGACTTCTGCTGAACGCCCTCGACAATGCTGGCATCTGAGGGCGCTGAATCTTTCAGAGCCATTGATAGATCGTTCTCCAGTTCGGTCCACAGTTGCGCGGTATCCGCCTGCTCGTCGTGTCGTTCCGGCATATCAAGCAAAGTGCCACTGGTGATAAGCGTTGGCAACAAGTCAGGGAACCGGGACAAGGTTCTGGTAATGTACGGACTGACCGCACACACAGGTAACAACCATCTCTCCAAGTGCGCCTGCATGGCCACATCCGTCTCAATATGCTGCTTCAGCATCTCGCGAATGTGGGCAACCTGCTCTTCGAGCAAGGGTGTTTGCAATTGTGTTGGACACGGGCCTTGCACGGCTAAGCTCCTTAAAAACCCTTGGAAAAATGTGACTTAACAGACAGCATCAGCATACTGGCTTGCCAGCTCGATTGCATGTCATCGGGTATGATTACGACATGACCCTTCAGCTAGAACTAGACCATATCTCGATCGACATCGACGGCACCCGTATCATTGATAACGTGTCGTTCGTTCTTGAATCCGGTGATATTGGCTGCCTGCTAGGCCCAAGTGGCTGTGGAAAAACCACACTGCTGCGCGCTATTGGCGGATTCCAGCAACCTTCACAAGGGGAATTACGCATTGCCGGCGAAAAAGTGGCGAATAACAGCAGTCAGATATCACCTGAACAACGTCGCGTCGGCATGGTTTTCCAGGATCTGGCCCTGTTTCCACACATGAGCGTGCGCAAAAATGTAGCTTTTGGTATCGCCGACAAATCTCGCAAAGCCATAAAGCAACGCGTTAATGAATTGCTGGACCTGGTGGGTATGCAACGGTATGCCGATAGCTATCCCCACCAGCTCTCTGGTGGCCAGCAACAACGTGTGGCGTTAATCCGGGCCATGGCTCCCCGTCCGCCAGTGCTTCTACTTGACGAGCCATTCAGCAGCCAGGATACCGAACGACGTGTTCAGCTGGCACATGAGGTCCGGGAAATTCTCAAACGCGATGGCATCACGGCAGTACTGGTAACTCACGATCAATTTGAGGCGTTTGCCATTGCCGACCATATCGGCGTCGTTTCCAAAGGACGACTTAGACAATGGGATGACGCCTATTCGCTGTATCACACACCGGCCGATCGCTTTGTCGCAGACTTTATCGGTGAAGGTGTCTTCCTGTGTGGTAATACTCTGGAGGATAATGTCATTCAAACAGAACTAGGAACCATTCACGGTGAACTGAATGCCGAGGTTCCCGCCGGAACACTTATCGAATTGCTGGTAAGACCCGATGACATCATTCACGATGACAACAGCCCAAACAAGGCAACCGTTATTGCGCGCGATTTTCGCGGGGCCGACCATTTATACACGCTACGTATGCCGGGCAACACGCGCCTGCTCTGTCTTGCGCCATCTCATCACAATCATCATGTGGGCGAACAGTTCGGCATAAGACTCCAGCTGGATCACCTGGTGATCTTTGATCGTGAAGATATCACCTCAGGTGGTCAGTTCAGCGCAGGCATCTAGAGCAAGTTTGCTGACGATTATCAGCTGCGTCGCTTACGCCACAACCTGCCATCAATGGCCGACAGACCCAGAGCTATCAGTGCCATGCCGACAAAATGTGTCACTTGCAACCGCTCACCCAGAAACAAGAATCCCAGAAGAATGGCCGATACGGGTACAAGAAATGTCACCAGCGATACATTGGTTGCGCCAGCCGACTCCAGAACCCTGAAAAACAGGATGTAGGCAAGCGCTGTACTGAAGATGGCAAGAGCGATCAGCGCGGCCCAGACCTGAATACCGGGTATCTCTTGTGACAATGGTTGTTCGACTACCCAGGCAAGCGGCGCAAGAAGCAGAGCCGACAAAGTGACCTGACCCGCGGCTATGGCTATGGGATCGAGGCCTAATGTCTTGAAACGCCTGCCCCACACGGCCGAAAAACCATACGAGACAGCGGCGCCCATCACTGCAAGCTGCGCCACGACATCGGTGCTCATGCCATCCAGTGCATCGGTACCAATCATGACCACAGCCCCAACTATTCCAAGAAAAACTCCCACAATTTTTGCGCCACTAAATTTTTCATCGGCAAGCAATGTTCCGGCTACCAGGACTGTAAAAAGCGGGGTCATTGCATTAAAAATGGAAGCCAGTCCGGATTCAATATGAGACTGCCCCCAGACGATGAGTGAAAACGGAATGACGTTGTTCAGAATTCCCATGACGAGCAATGCTCGCCATGCCTCCAGAGTGGCTGGCGGCGACACTTTAAACAGCCCGACAATGACCCATAGTGTCACTGCAGCGAGACTAAGCCTGATAAAAACAATCGTTAATGGCGTCAGCGCCTTTACCGCTATGCCTACGAAAAAAAACGAACCTCCCCAGAGTATGGATAGCGCTATCAGCATCAACCAGTCGCGGAAATTCATGGACTGCCGTATCGTCGTTGTCATTGTCTGATAAGCCTTGGGATGTCAATTAGTTGCCTGAATTGTGCATCACGAACAACGAAAACATCTCCAGCAATGTGTTCTGAAATCATCAATTGATGATTCAGTTGCTAATGCAGAACTTTACCTGACATGAGAGTCATCGAGCATTGACGTTACAGCTTCCGCGATTGCCAGACTCGAAGTCAGACCTGGCGATTCAATACTCAACAAATTAACCAGACCCGATATCCCATGCTGAGACGGTCCCTGCAGAATAAAGTCCGGGTGTAGCTGGCCACCAACACGGGCTCGCGGCCTGATACCCGAATAATCAGGTAGTAGTGCATTGTCAGGTAAGCCCGGCCAATACTGGCGTATAGCCTCGGCAAAACCCTCAGCGCGAGCCGGATCCACTGCATAGTCTTCGCTTTCTACGGGTTCTACATCCGGCCCGAAGCGCGCTCGCCCAGCCATGTCGATAGTCAGATGGACACCAAGACCAGCCTCTTCAGGCACGGGATAAACCAGGCGTGAGAATGGCGATTTCATGGACAACGAGAAGTAATTTCCCTTGTACATGACAGCTTGTGCTCGATGGTCATCGGGTATCTGGGTAACCGTGTTCGACAACTCACAGGCTCCATGGCCTGCAGCGTTAATCACTTGACGTGCGCTCAGCGTGGTTTGTTCATCGCCGTGCATGCAAAGCTCAAAGCATTTTTTAGGCGCGTGGTAGCTAATTGTCCGGACACAGGTGCGATACGCAATCAGTCCGCCATGATTTTCAGCATCTCCCAGCAATGAAATCATAAGCGCATGGCTATCCAGAATTCCCGTGGAGGGCGACAGCAAAGCCCCGGTGCAAGACAGCAAAGGCTCTAACTCCTGGGCCTGACTAGCCGATAGCAAAACCAGATCGTCCACGCCATTCCTTATTGCACCTCGCTTGATGTTTTCAAGTTGTTCAACTTGCGTGTTGTCGGTGGCAACAATCAGTTTTCCGCATTGTCGATGCGGAATCTGACGTTGTTGGCAGTAGTCGTACAGAAGCTGTTTTCCACGAACGCAATATCGTGCCTTAAGACTATCCGCTGTATAGTAGATACCAGCATGAATAACCTCGGAGTTTCTGGCACTGCTTACAGAACCAAAGCTGGCTTCGGATTCGAGAATGAGAACCTCACGACCCTGTTCGGCAAGGCGAGCAGCAATGGCAAGCCCGACCACGCCTGCCCCAATGACAACGCACTCGCAATCAACGCTCATTCCTGTCACTCTCCTTCGGATCCACGCAGCGCAAACAACGCATCACGACTACAATCAATGATCAACCTGCCTAACGATCGCCAGTTTGATGACTGACACTTCATCCTACCCCATTAACTGGCGCTCATTCCTGTCACCAAAATACTGGCCAACATGGCTGGGTTTTCTGTTGCTCTGGCTATTGTCCAGACTGCCCTACGACATACAGCTTGGTATTGGTCGACAAATCGGATCACTTGTCTGGTACCTGCTTCCAAGCCGGCGCCGAGTCACCTTGACGAACCTTGCCATCGGGTTTCCTGATATGAGCGCTGCAGCAAGAACGCAGTTAGCGCGCAAGGTTTATGCACATGTCGGAATGAGTATCGCTGAAGGCGCCAGCTTGTGGTTCCGTCCAGCACATTTCTTCGACAAACGTTTCGAAATTGTGGGAGCGGAAAACCTGCAAACTGCGCTTTCTTCAAAACGTGGTGTCATTCTCCTGCAAGCACACTTTAGTCTGCTGGAAATGAACGCCGCTATTCTCGGCCCTCTTTTTCCGGTATCAGCGGTTTTCGATCCCCCCAAGAATGAACTGTTTGCCGCGTTTCTCGCTAATCGTCGCAGTCGCTATCTGCAGTCTCTGATAGACAACCGCCAGATGCGCCAAATGATACGTAAGCTCAAAACAAACGAAGTCGTCTGGTATTCCCCCGACCAGAGCGTATCCCGAAGCCACGGCGGTATCGAGACTGAGTTTTTCGGCCAGCCGGTCCTGACAACAGCGGGGACACGACGTATAGCCAGTATGACGGGAGCAGCGGTATTGCCGTTGATGCCCACTCGCCACGGTAATACCGGTCGCTACACACTAACGATTGGCAAACCCATAAGACTAACTAGTGATGACGATAAGGGCGCCACACAGCAAGTCAACGATATATTCGAAGCGCAGGTCAGGTCTCAGCCAGAACAGTACTTCTGGATGCACAAAAGATTCAAGCCACCCAGCCAATCCCAAACTAACCCCTACCAGCGCTAAGGCGTGTGTACGCCTGAGACTTTTACACACACTTGCACACTCCCACTTTCACTGGAGCAGCTTTACGTTTATCATCTGCCGCATCCAAAAAAATAAGGAGTGAGTATGAAAACCCGCGCAGCCGTTGCCTTTGAGGCCGGCAAACCATTAGAGATTGTTGAAGTCGATCTCGAAGGCCCAAAGGCCGGAGAAGTATTAGTCGAAATAAAGGCTACCGGGATATGCCATACCGACGAATTCACGCGCTCTGGTGCTGATCCGGAAGGTGCATTTCCTGCCATTCTTGGCCATGAAGGCGCTGGCGTCGTGCTGGAAGTCGGACCCGGCGTTACCAGCCTGGTTCCCGGTGATCATGTCATCCCCTTGTACACCCCTGAGTGCCGCGAATGCGAGTATTGCCTGAACCCCAAGACCAATCTGTGCCAGAAAGTGCGATCGACGCAAGGTCAGGGACTTATGCCAGACGGTACATCGCGTTTTTCTTATAAGGGCACTCCTATCCTGCACTACATGGGTTGCTCAACGTTCGCTAACCACACCGTACTTCCGGAAATATCGCTGGCGAAGGTCCGCAAGGACGCCTCATTTGAGAAAATCTGTTACATCGGTTGTGGTGTAACGACCGGTGTTGGGGCTGTCATGTTCACCGCCAAGGCCGAGCCTAACTGCACAGCCGTCGTATTCGGGCTGGGAGGCATCGGACTCAATGTAATACAGGGCCTGCGCATGATCGGTGCTCGCCAAATCGTTGGCGTCGACCTCAACGATGATAAAAAAGCCGTTGCCGAGAAATTTGGCATGACCCACTTTGTAAATCCCAAAGAAGTCGGTGAAAATCTGGTAGATCACCTGGTAGAACTCACAGGTGGCGGTGCTGATTACTCTTTCGAATGCATTGGCAACGTAGACGTCATGCGTGCTGCACTTGAGTGCTGCCACAAAGGCTGGGGGGAGAGTGTCGTCATTGGTGTCGCCGGCGCAGGAAAAGAGATCAGTACGCGTCCATTTCAGTTAGTCACCGGGCGAGTCTGGCGTGGCAGTGCTTTCGGTGGTGCCAGAGGGCGCACCGATGTTCCCAAGATAGTCGATATGTATATGGATGGGCGCATCGATATCGACAGCCTGATTACGCACACAATGCCGCTTGAGGATATCAACAAGGCCTTTGACCTTATGCACTCGGGTGAGAGCATACGTAGCGTCGTACTGTTCTAAAGTCTTAACAGGCTTAAAAATCGGTACTTGTCACGGCGGTTACTTCCGTCGTGACAGCTTCTAAGCAATGCCCGGTTAGCCGTTTGTAAATCTCTTTCATAACTATCGTTTTACTATTGCGCAGTCAGCGCGCTATCGTTGTAAAACCATCCCGGTTGGGCAGCTGTAAATCACTCAATGTGTGCCTGTTCAACACAAACCCGGGCTCGATCAGTTTATTCAGCTCCAGTAAATAAGCAATCAGTGAGTACATCTCATCGGCACTGAATATCCCGGGTGTCTCGGGAGGCATCGAACGGTTGATATATTCGTAGAGCGTTGGTGCATACGGCCAGTAAACGCCAATCCCTTTGTCCGGGTACTCCGTTGCCAGTAAGCTGGCATCCCCCACAAGCTCGAGCGCCTTGCCGCCCTGGCCAACAGAACCGTGACAACCGGCACATTGCATTGCATATAGTGGCGCGCCTTCAACGGCTGTTCCGAATCCTTCAGGCAGACCACTGCCGTCAGAAAATACGTGTTTTGGCAGCTGTGCAAGTTGAGCACTTGTCAGTTCGATACCAAGATTGACTTCAAGTGACTTGCCGGGAAGCGGAAACTCATTAGCCAACTGCGCCGGGGAAAAAGCACTGAAGCAAAGAAGAATAAACAATCTGATGGTTTGGCCACACCCGTAAGACAGCGCATGCGAGTAAAACCTCCACGCTCCACTCCCGGTTACCCACCTTAACAGGGTGACCGAAACGTTCATCCACTTGCTCAGGTGTATTGCCTGCATAGACAAGACTCAGCTGTACACATGTTTCAGCGAGCCATCAGCCGAAACTTCCCACGCAAGGATAGCGTTGAAATGGTGATAGACGTTGATACCTTTTTCGCTGACTAGCGCCGTGCGTGTAGGCTGTGCATCCCCAGTGGAATCCACCGCTCGGCTCATTAACACACAAGGACTACCATCCCATTGCCAGGCAATCGTGAACCGGGTTAGCGACTTGTCAAGGACTGGAGACTGAAGCTCGGCTTGATGCCAGGTATTACCCCCATCTGCGCTCACCTCCACACGTTCAATGTGGCCAGCACCACTCCAGGCAAGTCCCCTGATTTCGCGAAAGCCCGGCTTCAGGGTGACACCCA
>JBGCFI010000109.1:0-37369 GCA_045106855.1 Granulosicoccus sp. | reverse complement strand
GTCCAGAACCAGGGTAACAACAGCAAAGCGACTATGCCAACGCAGACGTTGTAGCTCAACACTAGCGATGGCACGGACTCGGTGGCTGACAGGTATCGACCACTGATAAAAAGTATCGAGTAACTTATGCTTCCGGTCAGTACCAACAGGTAGCCTGAAAGGTCTCCACCACCTTTGGGGCCAACCACTATCAATACACCGAGAAATCCGGTGAACACCGAAGCCCATCGGTGAACACCTACTTTTTCATCGAGAAAGACGATGGAAAGTACTGTTACAAAAAAAATAGAGGTAAAGAATATCACCACAGCATCGGTAAGCGGAATGTGAGTGATGCCGTAAAAAAAGCATAATGGCGCTGTAAAACCAATAAGGCCGCGACCCAGATGTGCTTTTACGTTTTTGGGTTTGAGCTCCGCAGTCTTGCCTCGGAATGAAAATGCTGCGGACAGCAGCGGTACGATGACACAACTGCGTAAAGCCAGTATCTGCATGACGGCCACACCGCTCATGGTAAGGCTTTTTGCCATGGCATCCATGCTGGACAGAAGTGCCATGGCAAAGATCATGAAGATAATGCCGTTTATAGAGTTTGAACTATTAGTGTTCAGGGGGTTTTCTGATCTATAGTGAGTTCGACTTCACTTGTGCCCGTCGGATCTATACTATCCACTTCACTAAACCAGTCCCCCGATTGCGCGGTCGCATTACCAGTCGTGGATATGCGTGCGCCGATGGTCACGGATGGAAATGCAGACAGTGTCATCGTGGGTATCATTGCCATGGAGTTATCCAGAGTGACGGTGGCGGGCAAGTCACTGACACTGATCCTGCTAACGGCTAGTGGCATTGGGGGGCCTTTTGTTGCTTTTGCATAAACAAATACGACTTGATCATCAGTCGATGACGCCAGCGCCTCATCGGACACGTTTACAAGTACTGATATGGAGGCCCCCTCAGTTTCACCCGGGTCGATAGTCTTTGGAGAACCAGCCGACTCGGGTGCCTGAGCTGATGACCCGGATCCGGACAGCGCTTCAACCGAATGTACTCGCATTTGCTCGATGGTAGCCAATGCATCGGCGTTGCCTTGCGCCATTTCAAGCAATCGATCAAAACCTTGCAACGCCGACTGATGGTCCCCCGCCTGTTGGCGTGCGATAGACAAAAGCCAAAGTGCATGCTCGTTATCCGGATCCAGTTCATTGGCTCTGATAATGTAATTAATGGGCTCGCCGGACAAATCACCCTGTTGGGTCATTGCGATAGCCTCCGCGAGTTGAGCTAGCGTTGGTGCATCGGTGTCGTCCAGGGCCAGTGCTTTTTCAAACGCGCTACGCGCCTTGTCGAAATCGCCAACAGTGAGATAGCTTCTACCCAGTAGACGCCATCCCTGAATATCGTCTGGCTGTTGGGATAAGCGCTCTTCCATTTGTGGAAGCATGTCTGCCAACGCTGGCGCGCGTGACGGGCTGGCATTCGCGTCGGGCGGCGGTGCATTGCGGTCCTGGGTCAACGCTGCCGGGTTTCCCAGGTGCAGGTAAAGAGCACCGGCGGCGACAGGTACGAAAACACAGACCAGCACAGCAGCCGCTAACTGGCCACCTTTGCGGGTTTCCACTTTGCCATCGGCTTGCAGGTCAGAAGCCAGATCGTATTCGAGCTGCTCACGCTCATAGTCGAAAGTTGCCTGATCAATGGCTCCTGTTGCTAGAGCATTGTCGAGAGTCTCTCGACGCTCTCGTGCGAGCGTAATATTGACGGCTTCCTGATCAGTGGATGAGCCATTTATACGGAATACACCAGCGAGCAGCCAGGCGAGAGAGAGCAGCACCAATAGCGCCGCGAATGTAAAAAATAAAGTCATACTGGATTATACGAGGCCTGTGTACTTCGGTTGACGCAAAGCGTGTTAATTATTTGCCAGCTGGAACTGGCACTTCTTCCAACTCAATCAGAGTGCCGTGAAAGTCGGCGGGATGCATGAAGATCACCGGATTGCCATGGGCCCCGATTTTTGGCGTTCCGTCGCCAAGAATGCGTGCGCCTTTTTTGATGAGGTCGTCTCTTGCCGCTGTAACATCGCTGACCTCCAGACACACATGATGCATTCCACCACCAGCATGCTTTTCCAGGAAACGGCTGACTGGGGAGCCATCACCCAGTGGTTCCAGCAGTTCTATCCGGGTGTTTGGCAGGTCAATGAATACAACCGTAACGCCATGCTCGGGTAAAGACTGGCGCTCCGAAAGTGTTGCACCTAGCATATGCTGCCAGCTATGACAGGCCTTATCCAGATTGTCCACGACCAGCGCGACATGGTTGAGCCTGCCAAGGGTGAGCGGGGCATCAGTCATGATTCAAACTCTATGATCACGTCGTCAACGGCGAGGCTCTCACCCGGCGTGGCAACAATTCTGGAAACCTTGCCAGCGATGCTTGCGGTCAAAGTGTTTTCCATTTTCATTGCCTCTATGATCGCCAGATCCTGACCTGCAGTAACGCTATCTCCCTCACTTACAAGTACCTTCATTAACAGTCCGGGCATCGGGGATATCAGCAGGCGTGAAAGATCACGCTCCGCTTTCACAGGCATATGGTGCATAAGCGTGGCGACATGTGGATCTACGACTGTGAAGCTTCGTGTGGAGCCACCCTGGCTCAGTCGCCACTGATTGCCCACTCGTTCGGTGCTCACCCGGACTTCGATTCCATCGATAAAGCCATGAAATAGCCAGTCACCAGGTGCCCAATTGGTTTCGATACCGGTCAGCCGGTTCATGGCAACGTTAGTCTGCGTTGCGTTTTCCAACACGCACAGATGATCACCCAGATCCTCATCGTCATCCTGATACTCGATAGTTGCCATTACAGACGACGTGGGCACTGGCGGCGCGCTGACAATTTGCCGGTCTCTTAGTCGACTTCGCCATTCAATCCAGGCTGCCACCATGGGCATGATTTCCAGCGCTTCGCTGGCGAAGACGCTGCTGTCAAAACCGTCAGGAAAATGATCCTCTATAAAACGTGTTGTCAGGTCGCCGGATTGCAGGGCAGGGTGAGCGAACAATGCAGCCAGGAATGGCAAGTTGCTTTGTACGCCTTTGATGCGATAGGAATCAATCGCTGCCTGCATGTGCTCTATGGCCTGCTCACGGGTGGGTGCCCACGTCACCAGTTTGGCAATCATGGGATCGTAGAACATCGAGATCTCGCCACCTGCATCGATGCCTGTATCCACTCGCGTGTAAGCGCCGTTGTCAGCAGTGAGAGTTTCAGGTGGCGCATAGTGAGTAATGCGACCTGTTGAAGGCAGAAATCCTCGGTCAGGGTCCTCTGCATACACGCGTGCCTCAAAAGACCAGCCATTGATTTCGACATCATCCTGCCCTAGTGGCAGCTGTTGTCCATCAGCGACATTGATCATAAGCTCGACAAGATCCACACCGGTTATGCACTCAGTCACAGGATGCTCTACCTGCAGTCTTGTGTTCATTTCAAGGAAATAGAAATTCTCTTGGGCATCGACAATGAATTCGACCGTACCGGCAGATTGATAGTCCACGGCCATTGCCAATGCAACAGCCTGTTGACCCATCGCCTTTCGAGTAGCATCGCTGATGAACGAAGAGGGCGCTTCTTCGATAACTTTCTGATGACGACGTTGAATGGAGCATTCCCGCTCACCCAGATACACGCAATTGCCATGTGTATCTGCGATTAATTGAATCTCAATGTGTCGCGGCTGCTGGATGAATTTTTCCACGAACACACGATCGTCACCGAAGGCATTGCGCGCTTCATTCTGCGCGGCAATAAAGCCATCGCGCACAGCTTCCAGCGTTTCGGCAACCCGCATACCTTTACCGCCACCACCAGCGGATGCTTTGAGCATGACCGGGCAACCGATTTTTTCAGCAACGGCATATGCTTCATCAGCATCAGCCATGGCCTCGGGGCTTCCCGGTACCGTGTTAACGCCTGATTTGTCAGCGAGTTTCTTGGATTCAATCTTGTCGCCCATAACTTCAATGGCGCGAACGCCAGGGCCGATGAAAATGATGCCGGCTTCGGCAAGAGCCGATGCAAATCTGGCGTTTTCTGATAAAAATCCGAAGCCGGGATGAACAGCGTCAGCGCCGGTTTGCCTCACGGCATCGATTATATTATCGATTCTTAGATAGCTATCACTGGAGGCGTTACCGCCAATATGTACAGCTTCGTCTGCCTGTCGCACATGCAGTGCCTGTGCATCGGCATCGGAATAAACAGCAACAGTTGCTATTCCCAAGCGTCTCGCTGTGCGAATCACGCGGCACGCTATCTCACCGCGATTGGCAATAAGTATCTTTTTGATCATGGTGAATTTGCGGTTAGAGCGGAATGTTGTCGTGTTTTTTCCACGGATTTTCGAGCTGTTTACTGCGCAGCATATCCAGATCACGACAGATGTGGGAGCGAGTGCTTTGCGGACGTATGACATCGTCAATAAAACCCAGGCTACCTGCTACAAAGGGGTTGGCAAATTTCTCTCGGTATTCTTCGGTGCGAGCAGCGATCCGCTCTGGGTCGTCGCGGTCACCGCGGAAGATTATTTCTACCGCACCCTTGGGGCCCATGACTGCTATTTCAGCTGAGGGGTAGGCGTAGTTGATATCTCCTCGCAAGTGCTTGGATGACATGACATCGTAAGCGCCTCCGTAAGCCTTGCGCGTGATGATGGTGATTTTCGGCACTGTGGCCTCTCCGTAGGCGAACAACAACTTGGCGCCGTGTTTGATAATGCCGCCGTATTCCTGTGCTGTGCCTGGCAGAAAACCGGGCACATCCACGAAGGTCACAATGGGTATGGAGAACGCATCACAAAATCGCACAAATCGAGCTGCCTTGCGACTGGCATTGATATCCAGGCAACCTGCCAGCACCATGGGCTGATTGGCGACAAAGCCTACCGTGTCGCCGTTCATCCGACCAAATCCGATGACAATATTGGCGGCGAATTCCGCCTGGATCTCGAAGAAATCTTCTTCATCACACACGCGGGTTACCAGTTCGCGGATATCGTATGGCAAATTCGGGTTTTCCGGTATCAGCGTGTCCAGAGCCGGAATCTGCCGAGCAGCATCGTCCATCGTGTGTCGCTTGGGTGCCGGCTCACGATTGCTTGCAGGCAGGAAATGCAGGAATCGCCGGACTTGCATTAATGTTTCTATGTCATTGTCATACGCTCCATCTGCCACGCTACTTTTGCTGGTATGCGTCCCTGCGCCGCCAAGCTCTTCCTGGGTAACTTCCTCGTGGGTAACCGTCTTGACGACTTCAGGGCCGGTGACAAACATATAGGAGGTGTCACGAACCATGAAAATGAAGTCGGTCATGGCAGGTGAGTACACAGCGCCGCCCGCGCAGGGCCCCATTACCAGTGAGATTTGTGGCACGACACCTGACGCCAGGATGTTCCGCTGGAATACATCGGCATAACCACCCAGAGAGGCAACACCCTCCTGAATGCGAGCGCCACCGGAATCATTGATACCGATGACCGGAGCCTGTATTTTCATGGCATGGTCCATCAGTTTGCAGATTTTTCGCGCATGTGCTGCTGACAGGGATCCGCCGAGTACGGTGAAATCCTGGCTGAATGCGAACATTAGACGGCCGTCGATGCGGCCGTAGCCGATGACGACACCATCGCCTGGAACACGGTTTTCCTGCATGCCGAAATCGTGACAATCGTGTTCCACGAACATGTCCCATTCGCGGAAGGTATCAGGATCAAAAAGCACTGCCAGGCGTTCACGGGCCGTCAGCTTACCTTTGGCGTGTTGTGCCTCGATGCGCCTGGGGCCACCTCCAGCCAGGGCTGCAGTTCTTTTTTCGTTGAGTCGGTTATCTATGGTGGTCATTTGCTGCCCTTTGCAAAGCCCAGTGCGCGCAGGCTTTGAGTGATGTCTTCCAGTACGCTTGGATCTTCTATAGTGGCTGGCATATTCCAATCGGTGTCGTCAGCTATCGAGCGCAAAGTGCCACGTAAAATTTTACCGGAACGTGTTTTGGGTAGTTTTTCGACAATGGCAACTGACTTGAACGCGGCTACAGGTCCGATGTCATCACGTACTTTTTGAACGAGCTCGTTGGTAATCTGTTCGTGAGGTTTCACACACCCACTGTTCAGGATGACGAGTCCTACCGGTAATTGGCCTTTGAGCTCATCATGTGCGCCCATAACGGCGCATTCAGCAACATCCGGATGGTTGGACAATACCTCCTCCATGGCACCGGTTGACAGTCGATGACCTGCAACGTTAATGACATCATCCGTGCGCGCCATGACGAATACGTAGCCATCATCATTGATAAACCCTGCGTCCCCAGTCTCGTAGAATCCAGGGAAACGTTCGAAATAGGCGGACACATAACGCTCACGGGCGTTCCATAGCGAAGAGAAAGTGCCCGGTGGCAACGGCAGCTTGACGACAATCGAACCAATGTCACCATTGGGCAGTTGTTCACCGTTGTTATCCAGGACCCGGACATCGTAGCCGGGTACCGGCACGGAAGGAGAGCCTGCGACGATTGGCATAGCCTCAATTCCCTGACAATTGGCGCAGATTGAATAGCCTGTTTCGGTCTGCCACCAATGATCGATAACCGGTACTTTCAGATGGTTTTCAGCCCATGACAGTGTATCCGGATCACAACGTTCACCCGCCAGGTACAGAGCCTGCAAGCATGTGATGTCATAGTCTTTCAGTAGGCTGCCTTCCGGATCTTCGCGTTTGATGCCTCGAAAAGCGGTAGGAGCTGTAAAGAGAACTTTAACCTTATGCTCTTGTATAACCCGCCAGAAAGCACCTGCGTCAGGTGTACCTACTGGTTTGCCCTCGTACATGATAGTGGTGCATCCGTGAAACAGAGGGCCATACACAATATAGGAATGACCTACAACCCAGCCGATGTCCGAGGCAGCCCAGAACACATCGCCCGGGTCGACGTTGTACACGGCCTTCATGCTCCATTTGAGAGCTGTTACACAGCCACCAGTGTCGCGAACAACGCCCTTTGGAGAACCGGTCGTGCCGGATGTATAGAGGATGTACATGGGATCATCGCTGGCCATGGGCACTGCGGCATGTGCAACGCATGAGGTCGTCAGTTCATTCCAGTCATGGTCTCGTCCGGGGATAAGTTCACACCGTTGTTCTTCGCGTTGCAATACAATGCAACTCTGGATGGTGGCGCTGGCAATGTCTATGGCTTCATCCACCAGTGGCTTGTATTCAACAACACGTGACGGTTCTATACCGCATGATGCTGCGACGATGACTTTGGGCTCGCAATCATCGATACGTACGGCCAGTTCCCTGGCAGCAAAGCCACCAAACACCACAGTATGAATTGCACCAAGACGCACAGTCGCCAGCATGGCTATGGTGGCCTCCGGAATCATTGGCATGTAGATCAATACCCGATCGCCTTTGGTAACTCCCTGTGAGGCCAGGGCGCCCGCAAATGTTTCTACTGCCTGGAGTAGTTCTGCGTAGGTGTATCTGGTTTGTGTGCCGGTGACCGGACTGTCGTGAATCAATGCCAGTTGCTGGCCTCGCCCATTATTCACGTGGTGATCAAGTGCGTTATAGCTGGCATTGATCAGACCATCTGAAAACCATTGATTGAACGGTGAATCAGTGGTATTCACCCCTTGGGTGGGTGCTTTGAACCAATGAACATCGGCAGCAGCTTTAAGCCAGTAGCCGGATGCGTCAGTTAGCGATTCGTGGTGCTGTCGCTGGTATTCGGACATAGGTAGGCAATCTCCTCGAATGGCGGCGAGGCCATTGTCCCGGCCTCAATAGCCGAAGTATAAGGTGTAAGAGCCTCAGACGTTGGTGTCGTTGTGTTGAGCAACTCGGAGCGACACGCTAACTGACATTATTTCCCGCCAATCGAACAAGGCGGGTCGCTCCGAGGCGCTAATTGCCACATACAGCTGCCCTAACTTTTGCGCCTCTGTGTTGCGGTTTTTCTGCCAAATGAACGGCCTCTGGCCGCTGAAATCCTGAACAGGCCAGTGACCAGTAAAAAACCAAGCACGCCGATCCCTGTACTGCCTGCGTACTCTGTGACCCGGATATCATCGTTGGACGGGTTAATCGGGCGATCGACAACCGGAATGTCGATGGTTTCATTGTCTTCCGATTCCAGAGGCAACGAGCGAAGATTTCTGAAATCATTGGCATTGACCTGATCGAGTAAACGGTTGTCGTTCGCATCGACCAGTGCTACCTGCAAATCGTAGATGCCTGGGCTGTAATTCTGTATGAGGTCGATATCAATGCGGTACTCGTCTGCAACGCTGAGTTCGTAGACGTCAAACGGTAAAGTGGTGTAAAGGTGCTCGGCCTCATTGAGTTCGTTAACGATATCAATGATCGCGTATACCGAGTAATGATGGTAGCTGGAATCTGCATCGATACTGAGGCTCAGACCTGCAAAGTAGCCATCTCCGTCAGGATCCGAGTATAAGAGCGAGCCAACGTCGTTAATCCATGCTTTATCGCTGAGGTGAATGATGTGGCGATCATCCGCCGTGGACATGGTCGTTGTTTCCGACGCTCTGGAGACACTGGCTAGTGTCATCAGCGACACTCCAAGTATCAATCCCCAACGATTTATTGTTCCGTTTGTTGCCTTCATGTAAATTCCTCTCAGGTCGAAGTGGCATGGTGTGTGGTGAGCGTAGGGCCATACACCTGAACCCCGACTTAACCTCACCGGAGCGTGTTTCAAAAGCGAATTTGAATCACACCTCGGTGTCGAGAGAATGGTTACTTGCAAAACAATGCATTGACAGCGCGAGAGCATCCGGTGACAATAAAGGACTCTGTTCTCAAAAATGATCAGATATTGGCTTTATCTGGCGCAAGCTGGTCAGCCCGAATCTGGCAATCAAGCACATCCCGTAAGGATATAAGAAATGGCGAAAGGGCAGTCACTTCAGGAACCTTTCCTGAACACCCTACGTAAAGAGCGTATTCCGGTCTCTATCTATCTGGTCAATGGAATCAAACTACAGGGACAGATTGAATCATTCGATCAGTTCGTAGTCTTGCTCAAAAACACGGTTAACCAGATGGTTTATAAACATGCCATTTCTACTGTGGTGCCCAGCCGGCCGGTAAAAGTGGCTCTGCCCGGTGAAGACGAAGCTGAAGACTAGCCCTTTCTGACTTGCCTCTGCAGGTCGGAGGACTCTCTCCAGTTATCAATTAGCCGCTAGCTCGTATCCGGAGATAGTCCCAGATTGTTTGAACGTCCTGATAGTGGCAATAGTGCGTTGTTGGTGCACATCGATATAAGCCACTGGCGCCAGCCAATGGCTAATGCCGGTCAAAAAACACAGCCGTTTGCACCTCATGCCAATGGGTCTTTTGACACTGAAGATGACCGTGCTGAATTCGAAGAGCTGGCTCGTTCCGCTGGTTTGACCGTGGTCGATACCATCACCGGTAGCACCAGCAAACCGTCGGCGCGACATTTTATTGGCTCCGGAAAAATCGAGGAAATCCGTCAGGCGCTGCATGAGCAGGAAGCCGATGTGGTGCTCTTTGGCCAGACACTGACCCCGAGTCAGGAGCGTAATCTCGAGCGTGAATTAAGCGTCCGGGTGTTAGATAGAAACAGCTTGATACTGGATATTTTTGCGCAGCGCGCGCGCACGTTTGAAGGCAAGCTCCAGGTAGAGCTTGCACAACTGGTCCACTTGTCCACCCGACTGGTAAGGGGATGGACGCATCTTGAAAGGCAAAAAGGCGGGATAGGACTGAGAGGGCCCGGTGAGACTCAGCTGGAAACCGACCGTCGTCTGCTCAATGAGCGCGTGCGAGTATTAAAGAAACGCCTGGCAAAAGTGCGTCAGCAGCGTGAGCAGGGACGCAGCAAGCGCGGTAAATCGGGTATAGCGACGGTGGCGGTTGTGGGTTACACGAATGCTGGCAAGTCCACATTGTTTAACAGGTTGACCGCGGAAACCGTGTACGCTGCAGATCAGCTTTTTGCGACACTCGATCCAACACTGAGGCGTTTAGAGCTCAGCGCAGGCGTGAGCGCTGTTCTTGCTGATACCGTCGGCTTTATTCGCGATCTACCCCATGAACTGGTGGATGCTTTTCGCTCTACGTTAACCGAGACTCTTGAAGCTGATCTTTTACTACATATAGTTGATGACAGCGATGGGGAGAGGGAACAACGTCGAGACGAGGTTGACAAGGTGCTGGCGGGTATCGGTGCGCAGGATGTACCCCAGCTTATGGTGTTCAATAAGATCGACTTGAGCGGACATGCCGTATCAGTTGAGCGGTCGGAGTCAGGGGAGGCGCAGGCTATATGGTTATCAGCGAAATCCGGTGACGGGGTTGATGAGCTGGTACAACTGATTGGCGAGCGTCTCAGCGCGGAAAGAACCTCTGGTTGGATGGTCTTGCTACCATCACAGGGAAAACTAAGATCCCAGCTGTATAGTGCAGCAGCTGTAGTGGAAGAAGTCATGCAGGACGATGGCGTTGTGCATGCGCAAATAGATATGGATGCAGTGGAGTTTGCCCGGCTAGTTCGGGAGCATAGTATTGAAGTGAACGACATCGTTCCCGACAGAAAGCTTTTGAGCGCATAGCTTGCGGCAATCGGTCGGGATTTATACAATCGCCGTTTATGCGGCTACGGAGTAGAAACCCTTATGGCTTGGAACGAGCCAGGTGGAAACGACAACGATCCCTGGGGCAATCGTAAGAACAACAATGGCGGCCCGCCGGATCTTGACGAAGTTATCAAGAACCTGAAAAACTGGTTTAACTCACTGCTGGGCAATAAAGACAGCTCTGGCGGCGGGAACCGTGGTTCGGGTACCGGTGGTGTATTGCCCGGCGGTAATCTGGGTGGCAAGGGTCTCGGCATCATTGCTGCCATCCTTGGTATCGTCTGGATTCTTTCGGGTATATATGTTGTGCAGCCAGCACAGGCGGCGGTAGTTACGCAGTTTGGAGCATTTGTCAAAACCACTGTGCCTGGTCCACATTGGCATATTCCGTGGCCTTTTCAGGCCGTTGAGAAAGTTGATGTCGAAGAAGTGCGAAGTGCCCGCCTGACTAACCAGCTTATCCTCACGCAAGACGAGAACATCGTCGATATTGACCTTGCTGTCCAGTACAACATAAAGAGTGCGGAAGATTACCTATTCAATGTACGTGGGCCGGATCGTACCCTCGAAGAAGTTGTCGAGAGTGCTGTACGGGAGGTAATTGGTGCAACGCCCCTTGAGTCTGTGCTGACAACAGGCCGAGACGAGGTGTGGAACACCACTGCAGGCAGTCTGCAGGAGGTCCTCGATGATTATGGCATTGGTATCTTCGTTACAGCAGTTAACCTTGAGCGAGCGCAGCCACCCGAAGAAGTACAGGCTGCATTCTCGGATGCCATCAAGGCAAGGGAAGACAAAGAGAGGACCATTAATGAAGCTAGAGCTTATAGCAATCAGGTTCTGCCACGCGCTCGCGGTGACGCACAACGTGCATTGGAAGAGTCCGAGGCCTACAAGACCCGGGTAGAACAAGCAGCTTTGGGTGAATCCGAACGCTTCAAATCACTGCTTGCTGAGTATAAAAAAGCCCCTGCGGTTACTCGCGAACGCTTATACCTGGAGGCTATGGAGACCGTGATGAGTAACACCAGCAAAGTCATGGTTGACAACAACGGTGGGAACAGTCTGATGTACCTGCCTATCGATCAGCTGATCAAGCAGAATCGCTCCACAGAAGAGAATGGATTGATGAACGGAAACTCTCCGTTAAATAGCGGTAGCAATGATTCTCCGCGCTTCTCAGACTTGCCACGCGAACTGAACCTGCCCACTCGCGAGGATCTGCGCTCTCGTGATAGAGGAACGATACGATGAACAAGCTGGCAAACCCCATCGTCCTGATCGGAGTAGCACTCCTGCTACTGCTGGGAAGCACCATGGTCTTTACAGTTAATGAAAGAGAAAGAGCGATCAAACTTTTTCTGGGTGAAATCACCAAGGCCGATTACGAGCCTGGTTTGCATTTCAAACTTCCGCTGGTTGAGCAGGTTTACAAATTTGACCGGCGGATCCTGACCCTTGATGTAAAGCCGGAAAGAGTTCTGACCAACGAAAAGAAAAATGTCATGGTCGACTCATTCGTTAAATGGAAAATTGCGGATTCCGAAACCTTTTACACGCGCCTTGGCGGGATTGAATCCAGAGCCAACAGCAGACTCACCCAATTCGTACGTGAGGGCGTGAAAGATGCGTTTGGTCGCCGTACCATCCAGGAGGTCGTAGCCTCAGCCCGTTCAACGCTCCGGCAGGAAATTCAGGCATCGGTCAATCTCCAGTCCAAAAGTCTGGGTATTGAAATCATCGATGTCCGGATCAAGAAGGTAGAGCTGCCTGAAGATGTCCGGGAGTCAGTCTATCGGCGCATGGAAAAAGATCGCGAACAGATAGCGCGTGGAATTCGTTCAGAAGGTGAAGAGCAAGCCAAGATTATTCGAGCAACCGCTGATCGAGCGCGAGAAGAACTACTGGCCAGAGCCTATGCAACAGCTGAAAAAACCCGAGGTATGGGTGATGCTGAATCTGCCCGTGTTTACGCTGAAGCCTATACTCAGGATCCTGAGTTCTATAGCCTGTACCGAAGCTTGAGCGCGTATCGTTCTTCATTCAGCGGGGGTGGGGACGTCTTGCTGCTTGACCCGAATTCTGAATTTTTCAGATATTTCAACGGCTCTGCGGGAAGTGACAGGCCTTAGGCCCACGAACCTGTAGGGGCCTTGAGTATGGACAGACCGGCCGGGGCATGACAAGCTCAGCCGGTCTGGAATCAATCTGAAGTATGTGAACCAGAGCTGCTGGGACATGTTATCCGTCGACCTTCGATTCCCCTCTTGAAAGGTTAACCCACTCTGGTACAAGGCCCGAACGGTACATTTATGTTCATTGAAATCATGACTGCCGTGTGCCTCGTATTAGTGTTGGAAGGTATTTTGCCCTTCCTCAATCCGGCAGGCTACAAGCGTGCAGTCCGGGCAATGCTCGAGATTTCCGATGGTCAGCTGCGCATTGTTGGCTTGTCGAGTATGATTGCTGGCGTCCTTCTCCTCGCCCTCATCCGATAAGACAATACAATTGCTGTGAACGACCTGCGCGCTAACCGCTGGCAGCTGCCTGACGGTGTCAACGAATTACTTCCAGACGATGCCTGGCGGGTGGAAACTCTGCGCCGGCAGATCATCGACAATGCCTACCGTTGGGGCTACGAGCTGGTCATGCCGCCGATGATCGAATATCTTGACAGTCTGTTGACGGGTACTGGCGAGATGCTTGACCTGCAGACGTTCAAGATTATTGATCAGCACAATGGGCGCTCGCTGGGGGTCCGCGCGGACATGACACCACAAGTGGCTCGAATGGACGCTCATGCGCTGCGCAGCGATCTACCCAACCGTTTTTTCTACACCGGCAGTGTTTTACGGGCGCGAGCTGATGGTGCCGGCAGCAGTCGCACGCCGTTGCAATTTGGCGCTGAACTGTTTGGACATTCCGGGCCGGAAAGCGACGCCGAGATTATCCAGCTCATGCTCGACAACGTCATGCGTGCGGGATTGCAATTGCCTGATCTGCTGCTGGACATGGGGCACGTTGGTGTTTACAGGGCTCTGATCGAAGATGCAAAGCTGCCGACCGCGCTTGAAAAGCAATTATTCCAGTCGCTTTTGCGTGGTTCACGACCTGAAGTCATGGCGTTGTTACGGGAGCAGGAAGATGTACCGTCGATTGACCAGTTGCGCATCAACATCGACGTCTTGATGAAGCTCTCCGGTAATTGCGACGACGTGCTGTTAAAAGCACGACAACAATTGGGTGCCTCATGTGCCAGTGTTCAAAGTGCGTTGGACAATCTGGAGTCTGTAGTGAAAAATGTGACTGTTGCTCACCCCTCGGTGCGTATTCATGTTGATCTGGCGGAATTGCGCGGATTTAGCTACCACACTGGAATCCTGTTCACACTCTACGACGAATCTGGAGGCGAACTTGCCCGTGGCGGCCGGTATGATGCCATTGGAGAGGCATTTGGGCAGGCACGGCCAGCCACTGGTTTTAGTGGCGATCTAATTCAGTTGTCGTTGGCCCAACGTCCCATAACCAATCCACTCGAAGCAGCATCGAGTGGTATCTGGGTAGATAGTGATAAAGATGCGGAGTTGTCTCAGATCATCAGAGATCTGCGCTCCGGGGGTGATCGGGTGGTATTGGCGCTACCGGGATCATCTTTGAATGCAGCGGCATGTCACTGTGACAGGCAGCTGGTACGCCGAGATGGACATTGGGTAGTAGAGGCTTTGCAGATTTGAGGCGGCCCGAAGCCTGAGCTTTGGACTGCACAGTCGGCAATGGCTGTGGTTAATCCGGAAATAAACAGAGAAATCAAAGGTATGACAAACAGTGTGCTCGTGCTTGGCACGCAATGGGGTGACGAAGGTAAAGGCAAGATCGTTGATGTTCTTACCGAGCAGGCGTCGCTGGTTGTGCGTTTTCAGGGCGGCCATAATGCGGGCCACACGCTGGTAATCGGCGATGAAAAGACAGTCCTGCATCTGGTGCCCAGTGGCGTGCTGCGAGAGAACGTCATGTGCGTTATCGGAAGTGGTGTTGTCGTCTCCCCGGACGCCCTGTTCAAGGAAATCGACATGTTAGCCGAGCGCGGCGTTCCGGTAGAGCAGCGGTTGCGTATCAGCGGTGCCTGCCCGTTGATTCTCCCGTATCACATTGCGCTGGATCAGGCTCGCGAAAAAGCGGCTGGAAAGCATGCGATAGGTACAACCGGCAGAGGTATTGGGCCGGCGTATGAGGACAAGGTTGCTCGACGAGCAGTGCGAGTGCAGGATTTGCTTGCACTGGATCGATTTGATGAAAAAATTGATGTTGCCTGTGCTTATCACAATGGCACATTGGTTGGTCATGAGATGGAGCCGGTCGATCCGGAAGCGATCAAGGCAATGGCCCGGGAATATGCACGGCGTCTTGCACCGTTGATAGATGATGTACCGGGGATGATCGACAGGCATAGAAAAGCAGGTAACCGCATCATGTTTGAGGGTGCGCAAGGTACTTTGCTGGACGTTGATCATGGTACCTACCCGTTTGTTACATCCAGCAATACCGTTGCCGGTGCAGCCTGTAGTGGCAGTGGTTGTGGCCCCGGCTCCATTGACTACGTTCTGGGTATCACCAAGGCTTACACCACCCGGGTCGGGGCAGGGCCTTTTCCTACAGAGTTGTTTGACGAGGTGGGCAAGGAACTGGGCGAAAGGGGTAACGAGTTTGGCGCAACCACGGGGCGTCAACGACGTTGCGGGTGGTTTGATGCCGTAGCTGTGCGGCGTGCCGCTATTCTCAATGGTGTTACCGGTATCTGTCTGACCAAGCTGGACGTCATGGATAGCCTGGAGACAATCAACATATGTGTCGCTTACGAGCTGGACGGCCAGCGGATCGATCATCCGCCTATCGGTGCTGATGACTTTGAACGATGTGTTCCTGTTTACGAAACCTTGCCCGGCTGGCAAGCCAATACGGCGGGTGCGACCCGGATGGAACAGCTTCCAGAGGCGGCGCAAAGCTATATAAAACGCCTTGAGGTACTAGCAGGCGTGCCCGTTCATCTTGTTTCTACTGGGCCTGAGCGGAATGAGAATGTCGTTATTCGATGGCCTTACGACGGATAGTCTTCGTCAAGACAGATGATGTAGATTGACGCCACCTCGGAATACGCCAGAAAGTTGCGATCTGTGGTGGCTTTGCGTGTCTGAGGAAGCTCTGGCGCTTGCGCGTTCACCGTTCAGTGGCAGTCAAGTGGCTTGCACACAATTGATAATGCTGGGAGGCAGGCGCTGGGCACGAGTGAAAACAGTCGTGGTAACTCCGGGATGAGTTTTCCGGGAGTAGATGGTGCCGAGAAGAGGACTTGAACCTCCACATCCTAAGATACATGCACCTGAAGCATGCGCGTCTACCAATTCCGCCACCTCGGCACGAGGTACAGCCCGAATACAAGTTTCGAGAAGCGCGAAATGTACCTAAGAGTTATGGATGTGTCAATTCTTATTCTTTAATAATTCTTCAATTCATTAAAATCCATTCACTTCAAGAGCAGGTAATAAATGGTTGTGATCATTTGTAGCAATACTGCACCTCCGTACCGTGTTTAACGTACCCTTGCGCTTTAACCAAGCCTTCGGCAGCGCATGAGCAACGATAAAACCCCCAAAAAGCGTCCGCGTAAGGGTCAGAAAAAAGGCGAACGCATTGATCCGCATCGTCAGCGTGAAAGCGCGAAATACGAAAAACCAATTGCCAGCCGTGAATTCATTACCAGTACCTTGCGCGATGAGCCAGGTCCGGTGGATTTTGAAGCGCTTGCGGAAAAGCTGAATTTGCTGGGTAATGATGCCGGAATGGAAGGTTTACGCCGACGTGTCGGCGCCATGATTCGGGATGGTCAACTTATTCAGAATCGAAGGCGTGGCCTGGTGCCTGTCGATGCAGATAACCTGTTAGCTGGCAGAATAACTGCCCACCCGGACGGGTTTGGTTTCGTCGTGGTGGAGGACAGTGATAAGGATATCTATCTTAACGGCAAGCAGATGCGACAGGTTCTACATGGTGATCGAGTCGTCGTCTGTGTCACGGGAGTCGATCATCGCGGTCGCCGCGAAGGGCGGATCGTCGATGTCGTGGAACGCGCCAATCAGTCTCTGGTGGGCCGCCTTTCCATTGATCGAGGTACGGTTGTCGTGCTGCCGGATAACAAGCGAATTCATCAGGATCTGCTGATCGCCCCGGGCGAGCTGGCAGATGGAAAAGATGGCGATATGGTGGTTGCACAAATAATCGAGCAGCCAACACGGCGTCATCAACCGGTGGGCAAGATCATTGAGGTTCTTGGTCAGCACTTGCGTCCCGGAATGGAAATTGACGTTGCGCTTCACAGTCATGGAATCCCGGCGCAATGGCCTGACGAAGTGCTTGATCAGGCTGCCTCGTTTTCTACAACGGTGGATCCTGCTAACGCCAAAGGACGCATGGATGTAAGGTCAATTCCGATGATAACCATTGACGGCGCTGATGCACGGGACTTCGATGATGCTGTGTGGTGCGAACCGCTGGACAGTGGTTGGCGACTACTTGTAGCCATAGCTGACGTTGCTCACTATGTGTCTGTAGGTTCCGCTCTGGATAGTGAGGCGATCGAGCGTGGGACCTCTGTCTACTTCCCGGGGCGCGTGGTGCCCATGCTGCCTGAAGTGTTATCCAATGGACTATGTTCTCTGAACCCTGACGTCGACAGACTTTGCATGATCTGTGAATTGACGCTTGATAGTGATGGAGGCGTCAAGAAGACTCGTTTTCACAACGGCCTGCTGCGTTCTCATGCGCGACTAACCTACGATCAGGTAAACGAAATGCTTACTGACAGGTCATCGGCCCTGAGAGACAAGCACGCGCCTTTGATGCCCATGATCCAGGAATTGCATGCGCTTTACAAAGTGCTGGCACACAAACGCCGCGCTCGGGGTGCAATCGAATTTGATTCCAACGAGACACATATCGTTTTCGACGACAACAAAAAGATCAAAGAAATAGTGCCTATCGAAAGAAACGATGCGCATAAGCTGATCGAAGAATGCATGATCCTGGCTAACATTCAGGCCGCAGCGTTTCTTGAAGAAAAGGAGATACCGGCGTTGTATCGTGTGCACGCTGGACCCAAGACAGATCGACTGGAAGATCTACGCGCATTTTTGTCGTTGAGAGCATTGAGTCTGGGTGGTGGCGATCAACCCAGTGCCCAGGATTACGCGGCATTGGCAGAAACCATTGCCGACAGACCAGACAGAAGCGTTATCCAGACCGTTATGTTGCGTTCTATGCAACAAGCGGTGTATCAGCCGAAAAATGAAGGTCATTTCGGTCTTGCGCTTGATCAGTATGCGCATTTTACATCGCCAATCAGGCGCTATCCCGATCTGTTGGTTCACCGCGCATTGAAGTTTGCAATCGCGCGTGGCAAACCCTCTGGGTATCACTATTCGAAAGAGGCAATGGTGGGTTTGGGTGAAAGTTGTTCACGCACCGAGCGGCGGGCGGAGGATGCCTCTCGTGATGTAGTTGCGTGGCTGAAATGCGAATATATGCAGGACCACGTCGGTGCGGAATTCGACGGAGTTATATCCGCAGTGACCTCCTTTGGTTTGTTTGTAGAGCTTGTGGGTATTCACATCGAAGGATTAATTCATGTGACCAATCTGTCGCGTGATTATTACAAGTTTGATCAGGCTGCTCAGGCCATGATAGGTGAGCGTACGGGCAGGCAGTATCGTCTGGGCGATGCGATTCGTGTTCAGGTTGCAGCCGTTAACCTTGAGGAGCGCAAAATTGACTTCAACGAAGTTGAGCAGGTAAGTCTGGCACCACGCCAGGGTAAGGTCGAGACAAAACGCAAAAAAGCCAAGTCCAGGCCAGCCCCACAAGCCTCCGTTGTTGCGGTGCCCACACTGGGTGATATGGGCAAGACTAAAAAACCACTTAGCGCTGAACAACGCCGCCAACAGAAACGCAAAGTGAAACAGCAACGCCGGGATCAGAAGCGAGTCGACAGGCTTGCGGAAAAACGCGCTCAGGAGCTTGCGGTGGGCAAGCGTCGGAAAACGGTAGAAGTAGACGATGATGGAATTGTTGTCCCGAAAGCGACAACTGCCACTTCTTCGAGAAAGGCAGCAGGCGAGACAACCGTAAGAAGCAAGACTCCCGGCAAGAAAGTGACTGCCAGGAAGACAGCGGCGAAAAGTACGGGTGGCAAGAAAATCACCGGCAAAAGAGTAGCGGGTAAAACGACGGTCAGCAAAAAAGCCGCAAGTAAAAAGGTAGTCAGCAAAATCGTTGTTAGAAAAAAAGCCGCTGGCAAGGCTGCTTTGGGTGATGAGATGCTCTCGGAGCGCTCAACTAAAAAATCCGCATCAGGTAAAAAGGTGGCGCAAAAAACGGTCGCGAAGAAGGTGGCCGCTAAGAAAGTTGCGGGCAAAAAGGTTGCCGGTAAAAAGAAGGTCACTAGTAAAGCGGCTGCTAAAAAGATGGTCAACAAAAAGATCGCCACTAAAAACGCGGCTAATAAAAAGGTGGCAAATAAAAAGGTGGCAAATAAAAAGATTGCTACAACAAGCGTGGGCAAAAAAAGGGCGGTGAATAAAAAGCTTGCTACCAAAAAAGTTGGCAAAAAAAAAGCGGTAAATAAAAAGGTGGCAACCAAAAAGGTTGCCCGAAAAAAAGCTTCAACAAGGTGAAGGGGTATCTGAACGCTTCAGATGTAGACTCGAAATGTTTGGCCTTTTCTTGTATTTGACACCGGTAAGCTATTTTCATGACAGCAGAAAACGACTCTGATAAGAACAACATAGCCTCACCAGTGTCTTCAGCTCCTGCGTTAACAAGACAGCACATTGGCGGTTTGCACAGTGTGAAGGCCGCGCTCAAGTCCTCGGCCAGTGAGATAGAAAAGCTGCTGGTGCAAAAAGGACGGCGCGATACACGACTGCGTGATTTACGCCAACTGGCTCAAAGACATGCGATAGACACCGAAGAAGTCAACCGCTCTTTGCTCAATGAGCTTGCTCCTGATTTGCAACATCAAGGTGTGGTGGCCGTACTGCGAGTCGCCTCGAGTGGCATCCGTAATGACTTGGACGATTTTGTTAAGGCTGCGCTTGTCGGCGAACGCAGTCGTGCATTACTTATTCTTGTGCTGGATGAGGTTCAGGATCCACATAATCTCGGTGCCTGTTTACGATCAGCCGATGCAGCAGCCGTTGATGCAGTCGTTGTTCCAGCAAAAAACAGCGTCGGATTGACGCCCGTGGTGAGAAAGGTAGCTTGTGGAGCGGCAGAGTGCGTGCCTCTTTTTCAGGTAAGTAATTTGCAAAGGGCTCTCGCTCAGTTGCAAAAACAGGGGGTCTGGGTGTATGGCGCTGCAGGCGAGGCTACCTCCAGCCTCTACCAACTTGATTTGTCTGGCAATATCGCTCTCGTGATGGGTGCTGAGGGAAAAGGCATGAGGCGCTTGACCCGGGAGCAATGTGACGATGTTTACCATTTGCCAATGCTGGGCTCGGTATCCAGCCTCAATGTATCCGTGGCTGCTGGCATCAGTTTGTTTGAAGCTGTGCGCCAGCGCTCTGATTAGTTCGGAGCACACCTCGCAGCTTGCAATGACGAATTCAAATCGTTATAATTGGAAGGCTTTGTCAACCGGCAAGGTCAACTTCCTCGTCCAGTCGCTTTTTTGTTTTTAATCAAGACCTTAAGGGTCGCGGTAAATCGAAGATGACGGGCGTTACCCACAGGGAGCATTAATGCGCCATTACGAAATTGTGTTTCTGGTCCACCCTGACCAGAGCGAACAGGTGCCCGCCATGATTGAGCGGTACCGAGGTATCATCGAGACCCGCGAAGGTGTTATTCACCGTCAGGAAGATTGGGGGCGGCGTCAGCTTGCCTACCCGATCAACAAAATTTACAAAGCGCATTACACCTTGCTCAATATCGAGTGCACACAAGAAGCACTCGAAGAGCTGACGAGCGCGTTCAAGTTCAATGATGCTGTCATCCGGCACATGGTGCTGCTGCAAGACGGTCCTGTCACAGAAGCTTCTCACCTGATCAAGAAAGATGAGTCGCGTGGTGATGAAGATCGGAAGCCACGAATATCCGACGATGCTGATGGTGATGACGCTGAAGGTGTTGACGCACCGGATAGCCAAAGTCCCGAAGCGCCTGCAGCAGCTAACTAGAACAGATCTGGAGATCAATCATGTCTCGTTATTTTCGACGTCGTAAGTACTGCCGATTCACCGCAGAAGGTATCACTGAAATCGATTACAAGGATCTTGAGCTGCTCAAGGGTTTTGTGACAGAAACAGGTAAAATAGTGCCCAGTAGAATCACCGGCACTAAAGCCCGGTATCAGCGGCAACTGGCTACTGCAATCAAACGTGCACGATATGTGGCGTTACTGCCGTATACCGATCAGCACTAAGGACTAGATTCCAGTCATTCTCTACCTCTGTGCAGTGCCTTTCCTTTGCAGAATGCGGCGGATCAGGTAGCTACTGAATCAAAGAGGTTGGCGGAATATGTCATATGTTCGCAATACGAATAGAGAACAGTATCGGGTCGAGGATTCATTCGGCTAGATCAGCGACATCATGATACTGCTGGCACGAATAGCAGATCGTGGGCCCATGACAGCGGCAGCGTTAGCTGCTGGTCTGTTACTGGCGGCTTTGTGGCTACCAGCGCTGATGGTGTCCGGTGGAGCGGCGGGGCTGGTTTTGTTCGCGAGCATGTTCTCGATGTTGTGTCTTATTGCGAGCGCCGCTGTGGTTGCATTCGTGGCATTGCGACACGGTGAGGTTTCAGCCTTGCAAGTCGTCGGCGGTTGCCTCTTGTTGATGGTCGTCGTATCGCTGGCTTTGTATGGAACAGCAGTACATATTCCTTTGATTGCAACAGTGTTCTGGTTGCCCGCTATTGTCGCGGCCTTTGTACTTGCGCGTTCGGTCAAGTTGAATTATGCGGTTTTGACAATTGTGGCGTGCGGTGTTCTGTCTGTTGTCGTGTTAGGCCTTGTTATGGGTGACACCACTGCTTTCTGGCGAAGCCAGTTCGGTGACATGGGCGCTGCCACGACGATGTCAAATGCCAATGGCGGCGCGGCGTTACTGACGGAAGCGCAGCGAGAGGAGTTTATAACTGCCATGGCCAATCTGATGACTGGTGCTATGGGGGTATCGGTAATGAGTGTGGCTCTAGGGGCGTTGTTTCTGGCTCGGGCCTGGCAGGCTGGTCTAGTCAATCCGGGTGGTTTCCAGAAGGAATTTCATGCGCTGAGCCTGGGTCGTAATGCTGCTCTGTTTTGTGTTCTGGTTATCGCGCTCTCGATCGGCATGGGAGGGCAGGTGCCGGGGGCTATTGCAACGGTGGTCATTTTTGCTTTTTTCATACAGGGACTTGCGGTTGCGCATGCTCTGGTTAAACAACGTGGTATGCATCGATTCTGGTTGCACGGTATATACGTGCTTCTGATGCTACCGCACACATTGCTTCTTCTGGCGGCGCTAGGACTTGCGGATAATATGTTCAGTCTGCGTCGCCCGAAAGAGCAGTAACTAACAGCACTCTATAGGAGAAAATTCATGCAAGTCATTCTGCTTGAAAAGATAGACAACGTCGGATTGCTCGGCGATATGGTTGAAGTTAAAGCGGGTTATGCTCGCAATTTTCTGTTGCCACAGGGCAAGGCTGAACGGGCAACACCCGAGAACATCGAAGCATTCAAACAGCGTCGAGCCGAGCTTGAAAAGCAACAGGCCGATGCACTTGCCAATGCCAACTCACGCAAGAGCGCGCTTGATGGTGTTACGGTCAGTATTACTTCTCGTGCTGGAACTGAAGGCAAGCTGTTTGGTTCAATCGGCACCGAAGAAATTCGCCAGGCTTTTGAAGCTGCTGGCCAAACGGTGGAAAAGAAGGAAATTCGTCTCTCCGAAGGACCATTGCGAAATGTTGGCGAACATCCGGTAACACTGCACTTACATACTGATGTTGACGCAGAAGTCATCGTCAACGTGGTTGGTGAGGAAGTCTAGATACGTTGTTGTAGTGGGTGCTACCATACTGGGAACTGCCGGACTATCGCGTACACCCTGCGGATGTCCGGCACCCCATAGTTGTTTCCTGTAGGGAGTATTAACTGCGATTGGTATCTGATCCTGAAAGTCTGCCAGGCGGGTAAAGATCAGCGGAACGTACTCCAGATACTTCGTTCAGACTGTCGGAGCAGTTTTACGGATGGTTCATACGCCAGAAGATTTCGACATGCCTTCAGGGCCTGAACAAGACGAATACGGCGTGCCGCTGGATGCCTCGCCAGAAGACTTCGGGTTTGCCTCTTCCGCCGCGGGTCATCATGAACCGATGCCTCCCTCAGCGCCTTCCTATGAGGGATACTCGAAAGAATATTCTCAACGTGGCAAAAGGGGTAATTCTCGCCAGAAAGGTCGAAGTAGCGCGACCGGAAACACAGAGCAGCTCCTCGAATCCTTATCTCGACGCGCCAACCATGCTCCACCGCATTCAATAGAAGCGGAGCAAGCGGTTCTCGGTGTGTTGATGCTCGAAGCCAATGAAGCTTTTGACAAAGTATCCGAAGCAGTGTCAGAAGGGGATTTCTATCAGTACAGTCACAAACTTATCTACCGTGCAATCTCAACCCTGGCCGTTGAAGGACGTCACCCGGATGTTGTAACCGTGACAGGGTGGTTGCAGACGCATGGAGATCTGGAAGATGCCGGCGGACTGAATTATGTAGGAGCTTTGGTTGAGGTTGCTCCCAGTGCCGGGAACATCAAGGAATATGCTGACATAGTTCGAGAGCGCTCAGTGCTCAGGCAGTTAATCAGCGTTGCCAATGAAATAGCAGATAGTGCCTATGATTCGGATGGGCGAACATCCAAGGATTTGCTGGATGCAGCCGAGACCAAGGTATTCGCCATTGCAGACCAGACAGCGAAAAGTGGTGGCGGATTTCATGACATCAAAAGCGTCTTGTCGACTGCCATTGAGCGGATTAACCTATTGTTTGAGTCTGATGCGGCAATTACGGGCCTGTCCACAGGCTTTACCGAATTAGATGAAAAAACCAGCGGACTGCAAAAGTCTGATTTGATCATTGTTGCCGGGCGACCTTCCATGGGCAAGACGACATTTGCAATGAATATTGCAGAAAATGCGGCAATGGAGGCGGATGCGCCTGTCGCTATCTTCAGTATGGAGATGCCCGCAGACCAATTGGGCATGAGAATGATTTCCTCTTTGGGCAGGGTGGAACTGCAAAAGCTCCGAACCGGTAAGCTGGCTGAACAGGACTGGCCCCGAATTACCTCGGCAATAACGCTACTGAATCAAAAACGTAATGTTTACATAGATGATTCACCCGGGCTTACACCGACAGAACTGCGTGCACGATCGCGCCGACTTGCACGTGAGCATGGTCTGAGCCTGATTGTCATTGATTATTTGCAGTTGATGCAAGTTTCCGACAGCCGTGAAAATCGCGCCACAGAAATTTCAGAAATCTCCCGATCTCTGAAAGCTTTGGCGAAGGAGCTGCAAGTACCGGTTATTGCACTTTCCCAGTTAAATCGGAGCCTTGAACAAAGGCCCGACAAACGTCCCGTCATGTCTGACTTGCGCGAATCCGGAGCTATCGAGCAGGATGCAGATGTCATCATGTTCATCTACCGGGATGAGGTATACAACCCCGAAGACGAAGCCAGTAAAGGTCGTGCGGAAATCCTGATTCGAAAACAACGAAATGGGCCGATTGGCGCTGTTAATCTGACATTCCTAGGTCGCTATACGCGTTTTGAGAATTTTTCCCCTGAGATAATGACTGGCGAATTTACCTAGGGATCCATATTTACTGTGTGATGGATTATGATGCATGGCTCCGGTTGAAAATGAGCGATAATGTCGCCTAGTTACTCAGACTCCAGAGAATTCGATCAAGCCAATGCTGATCGAAACTTGCGTTCGGTTACGGTCAATGTCGATCTGCAGGCCATTCGCGCTAATCTGGCGGTTGCCAGGCGTTGCAGCGCAGGGGCACGACTGTTCGCTACCATCAAAGCCGATGCCTATGGGCATGGAGCAATCGCCGTCGCTAGAGCATTATCTCCGCGCATCCCGACCTCTAGAGACTCAGTAACACCATCAGACAATAGCTCACCTGTGGAGAGTCTTGCAGACGGGTTCGCCGTTGTTACTCTGGGCGAAGCAATGGAGCTCCGCGAATCAGGCATCACACAACCTATTCTTCTACTGCAGGGCCCGCAGAACCAGAAAGCGTGCGCTGATTTGAAACGCCATCAGCTTTGGCCGGTTATTCACGACCTGCATCAGTACCACTGGTACCGGCAGTGCCCTGAGCGCGACTCTCTGCAAGCCTGGCTTAAGGTAGATACAGGTATGGGCCGTCTAGGCGTTAAACCCGCTGATGCTGAAGATATTCTGTCTCGTAATGAGGGTATTCACTGGCATGGCATGCTGACCCACTTTGCCTGTGCTGACGAGGTTGAAAACCGGTTTACTGCCGAGCAGATTGACCGATTCAACAACGTGGCTCCGGAGCGCACTATTCAACGCAGTCTTGCCAACTCCGCAGCGGTATTGGCCTGGCCCGGCGCTATTTCGGATTGGGCACGCCCGGGAATTATGTTATACGGCTGCAACCCATTGGACAGGTCATTGCCGGCCGATGTTCAGCTGACGCCGGCTATGAGCGTAAGCGCCCCATTGATTTCAGTAAAAATGGTGCCCGGTGGGGCTGGTATCGGATATGCACAGAGTTTTCGATGCCCGGAAGACATGCCGGTGGGTTACGTTGGCCTCGGGTACCGAGATGGGATACCAAGAGTCCTCGACGATACGGCCACTGTGACCGTCGGCGGTGTCGCTTGCCCCATAGTAGGACGTGTTTCCATGGATTCGATGGCTGTGGATTTACGGAAAATGCCCACCGCGCAGCCTGGCGAACGTGTCGAACTATGGGGAAGGCAGGCTTCCATTGACGCGCTGGCGCGCGCCGCCGGTACCATAAACTATGAGTTGCTGACGTCGATTGAGGGGCAACGAAGATACCAATCGTAAATTCAGGTAGCCTTTGCAGGCAGGTAACGTATTGGTCCCTATAATCGGGTATTGGTAATATTATTGCATGCCGCTGCGGATGAACATCACAAAAATAACCCGGTTAACAGCTATAATAGCTGATTGATATAAGTGAGGTTATCGCTCGAGATACTGAAGCTTGTCTGGTACATCTTCCCACTCTTTGGCATCTTCCGGAGGGTCCTTTTGTACAGTGATAACGGGCCAGATGGCTGAGAGTTCTGCGTTTAGTTGCAGGTACGGCTCGTCCTCAGGCTTCATATCCTCTTCCGCAACAATGGAATTTACTGGACATTCGGGTTCACAAAGAGAGCAATCGATGCACTCATCAGGATCAATAACAAGAAAGTTGGGACCCTCGTGGAAGCAGTCGACGGGGCACACTTCGACACAGTCAGTGTATTTGCACTTGATGCAGTTTTCGGTCACTACGAATGTCATTGGGAGGAGTCTCTCAAGTTTTGGGGTCGAACCGGGATAAAGTTAAGAATTTTGCATTGCAATCGGTTTTGAACGACACAATGGCAAACTGATTCTCAGCTTTGCTAATGCAGATGTTATCAAATATTCAGGTGTTGTCCGTGACTACTCTGGATATCGATTTGTCACAAATTTAGCACAGGGATGGAACAGCGATGGGGGATAGCCCCGTTGGCCATAGCTGTAGGATAAAAAAGAAATGAAAGCAATCAAGAAAGCCGTATTTCCTGTAGCAGGTATGGGGACTAGATTCTTACCGGCAACCAAAGCCAACCCGAAGGAGATGTTGCCTGTTGTCGACAAGCCACTCATCCAGTACGCTGCGGAAGAGGCAGTCGCGGCAGGAGTCGACACCTTAATCTTCGTAACTGGGCGTAATAAGCGTTCTATAGAGGATCATTTCGATACAGCCTACGAACTTGAGCGAGAGCTGGAGGCCAAGTCGAAACATAAAATGCTAGAGGTTCTGCGCAGTATTCTGCCAAGCCATGTCAACTGTGTTTTTATCAGACAGTCTCAAGCACTGGGTCTCGGGCACGCCGTTCTTTGTGCACGACCCGTTGTTAACGATGAGCCTTTCGCCGTCATCCTGGCAGATGATCTGATTAACTTTTCAGAGCAACCCTGCCTGAAGCAGATGGTCGATCTTTTCAACTTCCAGCATTGCTCCATCCTTGGAACCGAACCTGTTCCTAAATCCGATGTCAGCTCTTACGGAATCGTGGACGGAGTCGAATTGAAGAACGGACTGATGGAAGTCTCAGGTATTGTGGAAAAGCCACCAATAGACAAGGCTCCAAGCAATGTTGCAGTTGTAGGTCGCTACATTCTTACGCCAACTATCTTTGACCTGTTAGAAAATACCCAACGCGGTGCTGGTAACGAAATACAGTTGACCGATGCTATCGCCGATTTGCTTAAGGAGCAGCGAGTTCTGGCATACAATTTCGATGGCAGGCGATTTGACTGTGGCAGCAAGCTGGGCTACTTGAAAGCGCAAGTGGAGTTCGCGCTTGAACATGAAGAAGTCGGTTCTGAATTTCGTGAGTTTCTTGATCAGCTGAATACGTCTACCCCGGATAAGGTCGTACCCATCAAAAAACCCGGATAAGGGTAACCCGGGCACAACAGCATTCCAGATGCCGTCAGTTAGAGTAAGCTGCCTGTCTTCAAAACGCCAATAGGTATGGAATGAGCGTCACCTCGAATCGGTCCGGCATGTGGGCAATATTTGGCGTATTTTTTTTTGAATCTTCCGTTATCGGCCAATGGATACCCCGAATTCCTGATATCAAAACGGGTTTAGGTTTATCAGATGCCGAGTTAGGCATGGCGCTGCTGAGTATGCCTCTGGGCACCTTGATTGGATTCTCGATTGCCGGACGGGTTTTTCACAGCATGGGGTTGCGGACAGGATGTCGCGTATTTTTGCCTCTGTGGGCCCTGTTGTTCATCACACCCGCGTTGGCTCAAAATCTCATTCAGCTAATGCTGGCACTGGTGATCAGTGGGTTTGCGATTGGCATGATTGAAACTGCAATGAATACCGAGGCTGCGCGAATCGAAAAAGCGGCTGGCAAGCGGTTAATGTCCCGTTGTCATGGATTCTGGAGCATCGGTACCATGGTCGGTGCGCTTACTGGCGGTTTGATTGCACATCAGGGTATTGCCGTGGATACCCATTTTGTCATGACGATGCCGTTGATTGCGATCGGCGGTTATTTCGTCGCGACAGCATTGCCGCGACTACCCTCTGAAGATCAGGGTCTAACATTATCTACCGTCTCTACATTGTCAACCGACGTCGATGGCGAAACTGACGGCTCTCTTCAAGACTCAGGTGATGCCCGTCTGTTTGCTCTGCCTGGCAAGGCCATTCTTTTGCTTTGCATCATGCCGCTTGGCATCATGATGGTAGAGGGCGCTTTTATCGACTGGTCCGCCGTGTTCATGCGCGATGTCATGTCAGCAAGCCCTTTGTTAATTGCAGTAACGTATTCTTTTTTCTCGATCGTCATGGCAGTTGTGCGGCTTTGGGGAGATACAATTTCCGCAAAATTCGGAGAAACTGCGGTAATTAGAGCATCGGGGTTAGCTGCGACTGTTGGTATCGGACTGTTCGCGTTGGCTCCAAACCCGTTTTGGGTGTTTGTGGCAGCTGCGATCGCGGGCGCCGGTGTTGCCATAGTATTCCCGTTAGCTGTGACTGCTGCTGCCAACCGGCCCGGTCGATCATCGGCAGACAATGTGGCGGCATTGAACATGGTGGCGTTCACTGCTTTCCTTATAGCTCCGCCAATTATCGGATTTTTATCCGAAGCTGTGGGTCTTCGCTACGCACTATTCAGTCTTGCGCCGATAGCCTTTCTAACGTTTTTACTGGCAGAAGAGGGTGGTGAAAAAAAGACTGCTGATGAGTTGCGCACAGAAACTTCATCCACGCGTTGATACACCACGTGGCTTTTGGTATCGCCAGCTAAACGAGTTGCTTATTCATGTATTGCCTGCTGGTTTAGTCGGGCATTGATTGCAATGACTTAATACTTTTCTACCCGCAATTTTGATGGCATCACACCTCGATAAGGTGATTCGGTAATTCATCGGGTCGTCCTTCGGGGGCAGGGAAATGTTCCCAGAGAATATCCCGACAATGTTCGATGGTGTTTTCAAAGCCTTTGGCTATTTGTCCGCGACGCACATGAGTAATGAAATCTTCTACTGTTTCCTGCCACAAGGCGTCGTCCACTGCCTTTGCAATGGCAGAGTCAACGATAATTTCAACGTAATGTTCGGCTACCGACACAAACACGAGAACACCGGTGCGGCCTTCTGTTTGATGAAGATTTTGCAGAAAAAACTGTTCTCTTGCATGACGCGCTGCACGTTGCTTTTTTACCGATGAAGGGATTATCCAAAGGCGTGCAGCAGGAATCTGAAACAGCATGCCAAGACCAAGAAATACAAGAACCTGAATAGGGTAGAGCCAGGTGCTGCTTTCAATAATATGGCTTGGTTCAACCCAGCCGCCCGAAGTCACAGCCAGATACAGGTAATAAACACCTGGAATACTGAGCGCAACCAGCGCAGCCCATAGAATAGGAATGTAGCGGTATCCGTCGCTTTGACGAGCGATTACGGTCACTATCTCGGCACGTGTTCGCGATTCTGCATGGTTGATCTTTGCAGAAAGCGAGGCTTTCTCCTGGTCAGTTAAAAAAGTCATCTACCAACTCCCCGAAGCGCCGCCGCCACCAAAGCTTCCGCCCCCACCACCAAAACCACCACCCCCGAATCCGCCGCCACCAAAACCGCCAGTGCCAATGTATCCACCGCGACCAGATGAACTACCACCGCCGCCTCCGTTTCCTGAACCCTTAAAGAAGAGGAGAAGAAAGGTTATGATCGCGACGCCGATACCAACAAGCACATAACCCGAGGCAAGCGTGGCAAAAAGCCCCAGGAAACTGGCAGGAAAAGCGACATTGGCTGCTTTTCGACGACCAGTTCGTCTTAGCGCCTCTGTGACAGCTACCATGGCTATGAATATCAAAGGCAAGAAATTTCCAACGGTTCCATCCAGAGGGTTTCGTTTTTGCCTGGCGTTTGTGGGCGCAGTGTATTCTCCTTCGATTGCCTGGAGTATCGCTGATACACCCCGGTTAATACCAGACGGGTAATCATTGTCGCGAAAGGCCGGTAGAATTTCGCGCTGGATGATGATGCTCGAAAGGGAATCGGTCAATGCGCCCTCAAGACCGTAGCCCACTTCGATACGCACTTTGCGCTCATTCGGGGCAACCAGTAACAATGCGCCATTGTTATTCTCTGCTGTACCGATTTGCCATTCACGGCCAAGTTGGTTTGCATAGTTGGCTATTGCGTACCCATCAAGATCAGAGACGGTTACAACGACGATCTGATTGCTGGTTTGCGCTTCATGTGCTTCCAGCTGAGCACTGATGGATGCCTCCTGCGCCTGGTCGAGGATTTGTGCCTGATCCACTACGCGGCCTGTCAGCTCTGGAAAATTCTGGGCGTAGGAGAGTTGTATGCTGCCCATGATGCCGAGTATTAGCACTATGGGTAGCATGCCTGATGCGTTTTTACGGAGATAGCCGGCTAGTCTGCTCATCCTTCTTGGTTTATCTCAGTACGTGGTCTGGATGCTTGTCACTCCCCTAGTTGTTATTGAATTCAACAGTCGGGTTGACAGCATCCTCCTCACTGACGGTAAAGTTAGCCTTGGGCTCCATATCGGGGTACATAAAGCGAGCCCACCATCGACCCGGAATGGTTCTTAGCTCCGTGTTGTATTGTTGTACTGCGCCTATGTAATCACGGCGTGCTACTGCAATACGGTTTTCGGTACCCTCGAGTTGTTGTTGCAGTGCGAGAAAGTTCTCATTGGACTTCAAATCGGGGTAGGCTTCCACCACGACCATAAGCCTTTGCAGTGCAGAGCTCAGGGCTCCCTGATTCTGTTGGAATTGCTGAAATGCTTCAGGATCTGTGAGCATCTCTGGGGATATATTCATTTGGGAGACTCGCGTCCTGGCCTCGGTGACTTCAGTAAGTACATCACGTTCCTGTTTGGCAAAACCTTCGACCGTGTTGACCAGATTTGGTACGAGGTCGGCACGACGCTTGTATTGGTTTTGAACCTCTGACCAGCGTCCATTTACCGCTTCGTCGTAGGTGGGAATGTTATTGATACCACAACCGGAAATTAGCACTGCTGCGACCAGCACAGGAAGCAAGCGGGTCAAAGAATGAATAACTGTGGATCTCATGGAACCGTACCTTGGGTAAATGATGCAGAGAAATGATGATAGCAGATGCCCTGTCGGGAGCTATTACCTCGGAAACGAAGAATAATGCTCATCAAAAAACTTTACGGGGCGGTGAAAGCGTAAAATCGGCAAATGCTTAGCTTTAACGATGTCGCGTGTCGTCGCGAAGGTAAACTCCTGTTCCATGAACTCAGTTGCGTGGTTCATGCAGGGCAAAAGATTGGATTGACCGGTGCCAATGGTTGCGGTAAATCCAGCCTGTTCGCCATGATTCAAGGAGAGCTCGAACCGGACACGGGCGCTATATTGCTGCAACAGAACATCGGCATAACTCACGTAGCGCAAGAGACGCCTTCTTCTTCACGTTCCGCATTGGATTATGTTGTTGACGGCGATCAGCGTTTAAGAGCATTGGAGGCCTCTATTGAAGCCTGCCGGGATGACGAAGGCGAAAGACTGGCCAACACTCTCGCCGAATTTGAGCAATGTGGTGGATACACCGTAAAGTCGCGAGCCGGTGCGTTATTACACGGATTGGGATTTAGCATCGACTCGCACGGAAATTCGGTATCCAGCTTTTCGGGAGGGTGGCGAATGCGGCTGAATCTTGCCCAGGCGCTCATCAGCCCTAGTGAGCTGCTTATGTTGGATGAGCCTACCAATCACCTGGATCTTGATGCCGTTTTATGGCTTGAATCCTGGTTACGTCAACGCGAAGGTACGCTAATTCTGATTTCTCATGATCGTGAGTTCCTGGATTCTGTTACCAACACAACCTTGCACATCGAATCCCAGAAAGCGTCGCTGGTAACCGGCAATTACAGTGCGTTTGAGAAATGGCGTGCTGCGCGCCTGGTCAGTCAACAGGCATTGCACGAGAAGACGCAAGCGCGTCGCAAGGAGTTGCAGGGCTTTGTCGACCGCTTCCGGGCGAAAGCGACCAAGGCCAGGCAAGCGCAGAGCCGATTGAAAATGCTGGAACGTCTGGGTGAAACTCAGGCAGTACGCATCGAATCACCTTTTACCTTCAGTTTTCAAACGCCAGGTGCGATGCCAAGCCCATTGGTGGTCTTACAGCAGGCAGAGGTAGGGTATGGTGCTGAACCGGTGCTCAGCGGTATAAACTTCACCGTTCAAAGTGGTGATCGAATAGGCCTGTTAGGTGTCAACGGGGCAGGTAAGTCAACCCTGATTAAAGCGTTGACCGGATCCCTGACGTTGAGCGCCGGCACAAGAATACCAGCACAGAAATTATCGATTGGATACTTTGCTCAGCATCAAGTCGATCAATTGCGTGCCGATCACTCGCCACTGCAAGCGTTGCAATTACATGACCCGACTCTGAGCGATGCCCAGGCAAGAAATTATCTGGGAGGTTTTGGTTTTAACGGGGATCAGGCGTTGCAAGCGGCAGCAACCTTGTCCGGCGGCGAACGAGCGAGATTGGCCCTTGCGCTTATTGTGCAATCCAAACCTAATTTGTTGTTGCTGGATGAGCCGACTAACCATCTGGATATCAACATGCGGCAAGCACTGGCCGATGCGCTGGTGTCCTTTGAAGGCGCATTGCTGGTCATTTCACATGACCGCACCATGTTGCGGTCCGTGGTTGACGAATTGTGGCTTGTTGCCGACAAATCGCTAAACCCCTTTGATGATGACCTGGATGGTTACGCACGATGGTTATCAAAACGCAGGGCACAGGAGGCGGCCGAAAAATTCGGAGATGAAGACGGTACGCAAAGTGCAAATGACAAATCAGAAGGGAGTACGGATGAGTTACATGACGCCACGACGCGAAGCAAAACGGTCCCGGCAGATCGTCGTCAGCAGAAACGAGAGCAGGCGGAACGTCGAGTATTGCTGGCGCCTTTGAACAAGGCCATTACAAGACACGAAAGGCAACTGGAAGAGGCAAGTCGTACGCTTTCCGAAGTGAGAGACAAGCTCGGTGCGGAGGAGTTGTACAATATCGAGAACAAATCTCTATTGAATGACCTACTGAATGCTGAAGCTGAGGCGCGACTGAAGGTTGAGTCCTGTGAGGAGCAATTGCTCGAGAGTATGGAAGCGCTGGAAACAGCAACGGCTACACTTTCATCTTGACTCCGATTTAATCAATGGTTTGATTACACATTATCCAGAGGAAAAGTTGATGAAGACATGGCGAATCTCACTAGTATTTTGCATGATGTCAGGGATATCCGGCTACGCCTCAGCGGCCTCACTGGACACGATAGAAAACCTTGATCAGGCTCAGTTTGCCGAGTTTTCAAAAAGTATCAGTGCCGCAACGCATTACAGAAGTGTTGCGCCCTCAGAGCCTTTGGGTACGCTGGGTTTCGATATCGGTTTGGGAGTATCCAGCACCGACATCAGTGGCAATCTGTTTGACCTTGCCAGCAATGGCAGTTTTGATGGCAGCGACCTGGTCGTGGCAAAATTACAAGTGCAAAAAGGATTGCCCTTTGGTCTGGATATCGGAGCATCGCTCAGTTCAATTCCTGATTCTGATGCAACCATCTTCGGCGGGGAGCTGCGCTACGCTATCGTCGATGGCGGGGTGCTAACCCCCTCTCTGGGAATCAGGGCAAGCTATTCACAGCTTCAGGGGCTTGACGATCTTGATCTTCAAAGTTCTGCGCTTGAACTGGGAATTTCCAAAGGAATTCTGTTTTTTACCCCATACGCCGGTGTTGGCGTTGTGCGAACAACGGCCGATCCCCAAAATATTGATGGCCTGCGCACTGAAAAATTTGACGAAAACAAGGTCTTTATCGGTATTACTGCGAATTTCGGGTTTGCCGTTACTTTGGAGGCAGATCGAACAGGTGATATACGCACGTATTCCGCAAAGGCCGGGATAAGGTTCTAATGACTAAGCAGCCGGATTCACAGCAGGATCCAGACGTCCAGACAGAAGCCGTCGCCATTGAGCCGCGAACCGGAACGGGTTTCTGGAATGTTGTGCAAAGCGTCGGCGCCGCATTGATTGGCGTGCAGTCGCGTAAAAATCGCGAGAGGGATTTCACGCACGGCAAACCCGTTCATTTCATCGTGGGAGGTATCTTGGGAACGCTGTTGTTTATGTTAGCCGTTTGGTTACTGGTGCAATATTTATTGGCTACCAGCTAGTCCCGATTTTATGAATGACGCAAGCATCATGTAAATATGTGTTCGGGTGGTGCACACTGGATTGCAATGCTCACGATGGCCTGAATCGAATACTCGATAATTCTGCTACCTGATGGAGTGACCGCTTAGCTATTAAAGCCAGAGGCGAAAATAGCTAAGCAAACGGCAATAAGATACTGATAGTAACTACATTGCCGAAATTTTTTCCAGTTGAGCCTGCATTTCACTCAGTGCAGATCGGGCATCGTCGAGCTTGCGTTGTTCAGCTGCAACAACCGCTTCCGGTGCTTTGTCAGTAAATCCCTTGTTTGATAACTTGCCTTGTAAACGGCCGACTTCAGTGGTGAGTTTGTCTACCTGTTTTGCCAGTCGTGCCATTTCAGCCTCTTTGTCAATCAGGCCAGCCATCGGGATCAACAGTTTAAGTTGATCCACGAGTGCTACAGCAGATTCCGGTTCGGGCTCATTTTCCTGTATCACCCCAACGGTATCCAGTTTGGCCAGAGAAACAAGCAAGCTGCAATGAGCCTGTAGTTTTTCCAGATCTGACGCACTGGCGTTAGAAAATAGTAGAGGTAGCCTTTTTCCCGGATTGATATTCATTTCGGAGCGGATTCGTCGCACGCCCATAACAACTTGTTTAACCCATTCGATCTCGGTTACTGCAGAATCATCGATATTGGATAAGTCGCAAACCGGATAAGGCGCCAGCGAAATAGTGTCTCCAGACTTGCCGGCCCGCGGCGCGACCTGTTGCCACAATTCTTCCGTAATGAAAGGCATGAATGGATGAGCGAGTCGTAATATTGCTTCCAGCACACGTACAAGTGTGATGCGCGTGGCTTGTTTTTCCGGCTCAGTGGCGTCGCCCATCAATATCGGCTTAGCGAGCTCAAGATACCAGTCGCAGTACTCGTTCCAGATGAATTCGTACAGCGCAGTTGAAGCCAGATCAAAGCGATAAGCCGCGATATGCGTCGCAACATCGGCTTCGGCTTTCTGTAACAGGCTAATGATCCACCGATCGATAACGTTGTTTTGCGCAGGTACATCCGAAGAGTCCATCTCTTCAGTGTTCATCAGCACATAACGGGTAGCGTTGAAGAGTTTATTACAGAAATTCCTATAGCCTTCTACCCGTTTCATATCGAACCGGATATCGCGTCCGTTTGATGCCAGCGATGCGAATGTGAAACGCAGCGCATCGGTGCCGTAAGCAGGAATGCCGTCGGCAAATTCCTTGCGGGTCTGCTTCTCGATGGCTTCGGCCTTGTGATCTTGCATGAGATTGGCGCATCGTTTGGTAACCAGAGTTTCCAGCTCGATACCATCGATGATGTCCAGCGGGTCCAGCACATTACCTTTGGATTTCGACATTTTCTGACCATTGGAGTCGCGTACGAGTCCATGCATGTAAACATCCTTGAAAGGCACTTCACCATCACGGAAGTAGGTGCCGAACATCACCATTCGGGCTACCCAGAAAAAGATGATGTCAAAACCAGTTACCAGTACGGAACCCGGATAGAACGCTTTCAGTTCAGGGGTCTCCTCAGGCCAGCCCAGCGTGCTGAACGGCCAGAGTGCCGAAGAGAACCACGTATCCAGAACGTCTTCATCCTGTCTGAGTGGCAGAGTATCGGGTAAGGAGTATTTGCTGCGGACTTCTGCCTCGTCTTTCGCAACGTAGACATTTCCATCCTCGTCATACCAGGCGGGTATTCGATGCCCCCACCAGATCTGTCGACTGATACACCAATCCTGAATGTTCTCCAGCCATTGATTGTACGTACGTGTCCACGTATCAGGAACAAAACGAACTCGACCATCTGCAACCACATCCAGTGATGGCTGAATGATTGCGGTATGTCCGCCCGGGCGACCATCCTCCTGCACTTTACTAGTGAGATCGACGTACCATTGATCGGTTAGATAAGGCTCCACTATGGCGTTGGACCGATCACCTCGCGGGACCATCAGCTTGTGCGCTTTGATCTCGACCAGCAGGCCAAGTGTCTTCATATCGTCGACGACTCGTGCACGCGCCTCGAATCGGTCAAGTCCGCGGTACTCTTCAGGTACTGCGTCGTTCATGGCTGCATCATCAGTAAGAATATTGATGACAGGCAGATTATGACGGATGCCTATGGCGTTATCGTTAAAGTCATGGGCTGGTGTGATCTTTACGCATCCTGATCCGAAATCCGGATCGACGTAGTCGTCGGCAATGATAGGAATCTGACGTCCAACCAGGGGGAGGGTGATGTTCTTGCCAATTAGTGAGGCATAACGATCATCCTCCGGATGAACGGCAACAGCGGTATCACCGAGCAGGGTTTCAGGGCGCGTAGTGGCGATGACTACCGAACCTGATCCGTCGGTCAACGGATAGCGAAAATGCCACAAGGAGCCATTTTCCTCCTCGCTCAGTACTTCAAGGTCTGACAAGCCTGTTTTAAGAACCGGGTCCCAGTTAACAAGACGTTTGCCGCGATATATCAGGCCATCGTTGTGAAGTCGGACAAATACATCGCGAACAGCGTCGGACATGCCGTCGTCCATCGTAAACCGTTCACGGGACCAATCCGGTGAAGCGCCGAGACGGCGAAGTTGTCGAGTTATCGTGCCACCGGACTCCTCTTTCCACTGCCACACGCGATCCAGAAATTTCTCCCGACCCAGGTCATGCCGGGTTTTTCCCTCTTTATTGATCTGCCGCTCCACCAGCATTTGCGTGGCGATACCGGCATGGTCACAACCGGGCTGCCATAGTGTTCTGTCGCCAGACATCCTGTGATATCGGATCAGGGCGTCCATGATGGTTTCCTGAAACGCATGACCCATGTGCAACGTGCCCGTTACATTCGGCGGTGGGATCATGATGCAATAGGGGGTTCCGTTACCCTGGGGTTTGAAATAGCCGTTCTCTTCCCAGGTCGTGTACCAGCGCTGCTCGATTGCGTGAGGGTTGTATGTCTTATCCATGGGCGTAGTGTACTGCAGCTCGGTGTTATGCGGTCGGGTGGTTGCGAGTAATGAGTCTGGCTTCTGGACAGGCTTTTGTCGATGTCGTCATGAGCTTGAATCCGGGCGCAATGTCGTC
>JBGCFI010000108.1:0-34317 GCA_045106855.1 Granulosicoccus sp. | reverse complement strand
AAGTGGTCAAGCGTAAGGGCGTCATCCGCGTCATTTGCACTGACACACGGCACAAGCAGCGTCAGGGCTAGTTAAAAGATAATAGGCGGAGATAAGCATGGCACGTATTGCCGGCATTAACATTCCGGTCCAGAAGCACACCTGGATCGCATTGACATCGATTTACGGTATCGGTCGTACCAGGGCGTATCAGATTTGTGATGCGGCCAAAGTACAGGCAGACACCAAGGTTCGCGATCTCTCGGAAGTCGAGATTGAGAGCCTGCGTACTGAAGTAGGAAAATTTACCGTCGAAGGCGACTTGCGTCGCGATGTTTCGATGAATATAAAGCGTCTGATGGACCTCGGTTGTTACCGCGGAATTCGCCATCGTCGGGGCTTACCCCTTCGCGGTCAACGTACGAAGACTAATGCGCGCACGCGCAAAGGTCCGCGTCGTCCGCTTAAGCGTTAATAGAGAAATTTATGGCAGCTAGTACGAAAAAGAAGGTTCGCCGTACCGTTACAGACGGTATTGCGCACATCCATGCATCGTTTAACAACACGATTGTCATGATCACTGATCGACAGGGCAATGCCTTGTCCTGGGCCACTGCAGGTGGTTCTGGTTTCCGCGGATCTCGCAAGAGCACGCCATTTGCTGCACAGGTTGCGGCTGAGCGAGCTGGTGAGGCTGCCAAAGAGTACGGTCTGAAAAACATCGATGTTCACGTGAAGGGCCCCGGCCCGGGTCGCGATTCGGCGGTGCGCTCTTTGAACAACGTCGGTTTCAAGATCAGTAGCATCCTTGACGTAACGCCAATTCCGCATAACGGTTGCCGTCCACCGAAAAAGCGTCGCGTTTAGAACGGTAGGGATGATCAATGAATATTGCATGTTCAAGTACAGCTGTGGGAGTTAATAGACGTGGCTAGATATACCGGTCCAACGTGTAAACTGAGTCGTCGTGAGGGTACAGATCTGTACCTGAAGTCGGGCATTCGACCCCTTGAATCCAAGTGCAACCTGGAAACACCTCCAGGCATGCAAGGTGCCAAGCGTGGACGTCCTTCAGACTACGCCATTCAGTTACGTGAGAAGCAGAAACTGCGCCGTATGTATGGTGTGCTGGAAAAACAATTCCGCAATTACTACAAGGCTGCTGCTGCCAAGAAAGGGTCAACCGGTGAAAACCTGCTGTCCTTGCTGGAACAACGTCTCGATAACGTTGTATACCGAATGGGTTTCGGTTCTACACGTGCCGAGGCTCGTCAGCTGGTATCACACAAGTCCGTGATGGTTGATGGCAAGATTGTCAACATCCCCTCCTATCAGATCCAGCCGAACCAGGTTGTTACGATAAGAGAGAAAGCGCGCAAGCAGGCTCGTATCGCTGATGCGCTTGAGTTGGCTCAGCAGCGTGGTCTTCCGGGTTGGATCGAAGTTGATTCCAAGAAATTTGAAGGCATGTTCAAGAATGTTCCTGATCGTGCTGATCTGCCAGCCGAGATAAATGAGTCTCTGGTTGTGGAGCTGTACTCGAAATAGAGCCGTCGCTCTACCTGTTGTTCAGGTACACGAACGGAACTACCGGTTTATAGCTTTAGGGTAGGGTGGCGCTTTGTCACCCTGCTAACGTTTAAGGGGTTGAATCACGTTGAATGCCATGCAAACTGAATTCTTGAAGCCGCGTATCGTCGATGTTTCGGCAGCCAACGCAAATCATGCGAAGGTCACGCTGGAACCACTGGAACGTGGTTTTGGTCATACGCTGGGAAATGCACTACGTAGAATCCTGCTCTCATCCATGTCCGGTGCTGCCTTCTATGAAGCAGAAATCGAAGGTGTTCTCCATGAGTACACCACAATGGAAGGCGTGCAGGAAGATGTACTCGATATTCTGCTTAATCTGAAAGGTGTATCTATTGTGATGCATGCCAAGGAAGAGGCTACTTTAAAGCTTGTCAAGCAAGGACCTTGTGTGGTCACTGCGGCCGACATTACTTTGGACCACGATATCGAGATCATCAACCCGGATCATGTTATCTGTCATCTGACAGGCGACACTAATCTGAATATGACACTTCGCGCCCGGTTGGGTCGAGGCTACGAGCCTGCCTCTCATCGTACATTGGAGGAAGGCGAGAGCCGGCCTATCGGTACCTTGCAGATAGACTCTTCGTTCAGTCCGGTTCACAAGGTTGCCTACAACGTTGAGAGTGCGCGTGTCGAACAACGCACCGATCTTGACAAGCTCATTGTGGATCTTGAAACCAACGGCACTATCGATCCTGAGGAAGCTATTCGTAAGGCGGCTACCATCCTGCAGGAGCAGCTATCGGTCTTTGTAGACCTGAAAGCTGAGACAGCGACACCCGAAGAAGAGCAAGCCTCCGATATCGATCCAATTCTGCTTCGACCTGTTGATGATCTGGAGCTCACAGTGCGATCTGCGAATTGCCTGAAAGCCGAGAATATCTACTACATCGGTGATTTGATTCAGCGTACTGAAGTAGAATTACTGAAAACGCCAAATCTGGGCAAAAAGTCTTTGACCGAAATAAAAGACGTGTTAGCACAGCAGGCACTGTCACTGGGTATGCGCCTGGAAAACTGGCCGCCCCCCGAGTTGCAGAAGCAACGCGAGCTGGCCAAGTAAGAACGAGAAGAGACAATGAGACATCGTAAGAGTGGGCGTCAGCTCAACCGTAATTCCAGCCATCGTAAGGCTATGTTCCGTAACATGGCGGCATCTCTGGTAGAGCACGAGTCAATCAAGACGACCGTGCCCAAAGCCAAAGAGCTGCGTCGCGTTATTGAACCGATGATCACCAATGCCAAGCAAGACAACGTTGCCAAGCGTCGTCAGGCATTTGATCGTATTCGTGACAAGGCAGCGGTCGGTAAACTGTTCACTGACCTCGGTCCACGATTTGCGAATCGTCCGGGTGGCTATACACGCATTCTGAAGTGTGGCATGCGTCCTGGTGACAATGCGCCAATGGCTATTATCGAGTTCGTGGAGCGCGGCGATAGTTAAGCGTTATTCGCAAAATCGACAGACTAGGGCCTGCACCTCTGCAAAGAGTGCGGGCCTTTTTTATGTCCCTGGTTTCTTAAGCTGGCGGGTCCTGGTTGTGTCCGGGTAGAGCGGATGTCGTAATTTTCACGCGATCCGTTTTCAGGGGGCGCGTCGATCGCGACGTCAGGCTGCGTTTTGGCGACGGGCAGAATCACTTTCTGCCTCGACAAGCCTTTCTTTGAGAAGGTTGAAGATATGTTCAGAAGGCAAGTTAGCTGCCTCGAAGCCGCTGGTGCTGCGGATGCTGTCAAACGCCTGGCTGATCTCTTGATCTTCGCCAACATATCCCATCGACCATGATGAAAAGATGTGGCTTTCAACGGTTTCGAATGACAGGATAACAACATCGGAATGACGTTCGTCACATTGAATCCGCTCAAACGTCTTTTCTATATGGTCACGCTCTCCCTCGAGTACTTGTGCAAAACATCCGTGGTTGAACATTAACGCACCGGTTATTCCGACAGCAGCGTTAGCCTTGCGTGCTTTCTCAAGGATGTCATCAATGGCATCACGCACGGCAGCGTCATCACCCTCTATACGATTGCTGCTGATATAGACGAGTCTTGATACTGATGAACTCATGACGTATTTCCTATGTCGTTCTGAGGCTGGTGGTTGTCTCGGATATACGAATCGATGTCTTCCGAGGGTATCGGGCGACTAATCAGATACCCTTGTGCCGCGACACAGCCAGATTGCGAAAGATGATCAAACTGTTCCTTTGTTTCAACGCCCTCGGCAAGGGTTTTCATACCCAGACTGGTGCCGAGATTGATAATGGCGTCAACCAGAGCCTTCGTCTTGGCTGTCTGTTCCTGGCTGACAAATGCACGATCAATTTTGATCTTTGAGAAGGGGAAACTATTCAGATAACTCAGAGAGGAGTACCCGGTACCGAAATCATCCATGGCGATGCTGATTCCCATATCGCGGATTGCCAGCAGATGTTTCAAGGTTTGTTCCGGGTTGCTGATCAGAACGGTTTCGGTAATTTCTATCTCCAGCCTGTGAGCGGGCAAGCCACTCTTTTTCAAGGCCTGTTTAACACTGCCTACAAATCTGTCTGAGGTGAACTGTATCGCTGAGACGTTGACCGCCACGGTCAGGTGATCATCCCAGTTCATTGCATCCAGACAAGCGCTCTGCAATACCCAGTCTCCAATAGAATGAATCTCGCCGGTCTCTTCGGCCAAGGGTATGAATTCATCGGGGGTTATCAGCCCCAGCTCACTTGAGTTCCAACGAATCAGGGCTTCAAAACCTGTGAGGCTTCCCTCGGGCATGTCTACCTGTGGTTGATAGACCAAAGAAAACTCCTTGAGGCTAAGCGCACGCCTTAAATGAATCTCGAGTTCTCGTCGGGCCAGCGCAATTTCCTCCAGCTCCTTGACGAATACCTGATAGTTGTTGCGACCCGAATCCTTTGCTCGATACAGCGCAAGATCAGCGTGCCGAAAAAGATCCTGAACCTTATCCGTGCCCTCATTCAGTATGGCGATTCCTATACTGGCGCTGATGTTCAGCTGATGACCGTCAATCAGAAACGGGCGACTCATCATGTCAACAAGTCGACTGGCTATTTGCTGTGCACTTGGGGAGGTTGAATCACCGGCTTCATGCAGGATGATAAATTCATCGCCCCCCATTCTTACAATGACATCATCGTCCCGGGTAGCGCGCTGCGTTCGCTTGGACACGAGTTCCAGAAGCTTGTCTCCCATAAAATGGCCAAGCGTATCGTTAATCTGTTTGAACCTGTCCAGGTCCATCACAAGCATTGCCAGTGGTTTTGTATGGCTGGTTTGCTGTGCGATAACATGATCCAGTAAGCGTCGGTTACCAAGCCCGGTCAGTGGATCCGTGTAGATTTGTCCATCCAAGGCATCAGTTTCGCCAGTTTGAACAGCGACCTGGACAACTCGCTGACCTTCTTCAATACGAGAGAGTGTCAAGTGAAGGGGAGCAACGGCAGGTAAGCAAAGCAGGGTTTGTGATGCTTCGCGGCAGGCAAAACGCTCTGCTATGTTTGCCTGCTGGTAAGGATAGCGTTCGCTGAAATAATCGGCCAGGTTGTTTTCCAGATGCCCATTGCATTGGATTGCTCGAAAGAATGCCTGATTCGCCGAAACAATTTCACTGGTGTCGTTTACAAACGCTACCGCAATTTCGGTGATTGGTGTATTGCTATACGCTGAGCCTGCCTTCCCGGCAGGACCAACACCAAAGGGAAGCATGTTTCACGCCTGATGTTACTAGTAGTATGGATAGGGTAGCGGCTAGAGGGTTAACAGCTTAAGACACAATGGGCTGGTGAGCTATTAAGTATTATCTAAGTGTCTGATATTTATATGTAAAAAATTATTCAAGTTTTTCATTGTTTAGCCAGTAGCGATTAGTGTCCGGTATTTCTGCCAGTGAAAAACGAGTCGAGCTCTTGTACCCTTACCGGCACCGTTAGTGCTAGCCTGTAACCGCTCTCACATGCTTGTAAAACATGACTTCATGTAAAGACTTCCAACTCTGCAACGCTCAGCTTGTGTTATCGGATCGCGTTACCGTAGGTAGCGTGCGAGTAACCGACGGGCTTATCGTAGAGGTAGAGCCTGGCGACAACGGCTCCGGAGAAAATCTGCAAGGTGATTACCTGATACCGGGTCTGGTTGAACTGCATACCGATCATCTTGAATCACATTATTGTCCCAGGCCGGGTGTACGCTGGAATCCGTTGGCTGCCATTCAATCGCATGATGCTCAAGTTGCAGCAGCGGGAATAACGACCGTGCTGGATTGCCTGCGGATGGGTGCGGACGATGCAGATTTTGAACCTGGCGAGATGTTGACTTTAGCGGGTGTCCTGCAACAGGCTGGAGACCAGAACAGACTAAGAGCTGAGCATCTGCTACACCTGCGTTGCGAGGTATCTTCGCCGAACGTACTCGATGATTACGCGCAGTTTGAGAATCATGAAAAAGTCATGTTGATGTCTTTGATGGATCACGCACCCGGACAACGGCAATTTGCCGATATGGCAGTCTTTGAGTATTACCATCGCAGCAAGGATGGTCTGGATGAAAAAGCGTTTGAAGCGTTCGCTTCAAGAAGGTTGGAAAATTCACAACGCTATTCCGAATCACATCGTGCCACCATTTCGGCGATGTGCAAGGCACGAAATATAACCTTAGCCAGCCATGATGATGCAACGCTTGCACATGTTGAAGACGCCGTACAGTCAGGTATTCAAATATCGGAGTTCCCGACAACGGTGGAAGCTGCGAGTGCAGGTCATGAACGAGGCATGAGTATATTGATGGGAGCACCCAATGTGGTCAGGGGGCGTTCGCATTCCGGGAACGTTGGAGCCCGACAACTTGCTCATCTGGGGACTCTGGATATGTTGTCGTCGGACTACGTGCCAAGTAGCCTGCTGCACGCGCCATTCGTGCTCTCGCTACAAGAACAACTAATGAGCCTTCCTGACGCGATTGCTCTGGTTACCAGCAATCCCGCGCGGTCAATCGGGTTTGATGACAGAGGCGTCATCGCTGAAGGTTATCGTGCCGATCTTGTACAGGTGCGCTACCAGGATAATGTCCCAACCGTGAAGTGCGTTTGGCGAGAAGGTGTTCGTGTGGCATGAACGCGCGTTATGCGGTGTTTTTCTCTCCTGACGATGCCTCTGATCTTGCCGCGTATGGCCAACAGGTCCTGGGTCGAACTGCAGACGGTCACCCAGTAAACCCATCCATTGGTGATTATCCGGATCGGCCAATGTCAGCCGAGTTATCAGAAACTCCGGCTCACTATGGATTCCATGCCACGCTCAAAGCGCCGTTTGTCCTGTCCAGCGAGACCAGCGAAGAGCAGTTGCTAGCTGCTGTTGAACGTTTCGCCGGCCATCAGGCACCGGTTGTCATGCATTCACTGCAGCCCTGCCTGTTGTCAGAATTTGTGGCTCTGGGATTTGCCAGCCAGCCTGATGCGGTTGCCAGGCTAGCCGGGCAGTGCGTCGAACAGTTCGAAGCCTTTCGAGCACCGTTGAGTGATGAGGATTTGCGCAAGCGAAAACCTGAACAGCTGAGCGAGGCGCAAAAGGCCTATCTTTTTAAATATGGTTATCCGTTCGTGATGAGCGAGTTCCGTTTTCACATGACGCTAACCGGACGGGTACATTCGACCGAGCACGCAGACTATATCAAGTGGCTGGAATCCACGTACCGACAACTTGTCCCTACCGCACCGGTGCTTGATCGAGTTGCCGTGTTCTGGCAACCTGACAGGCAAACTCCTTTTACCCGACTGGCACAGTACGTATTTCCTCGCTAGACTGTTGTAAACCGACATTCTAAAAAAGAGAGAAACCCATTGACCAAGACGCTATCTACCCATGTGGGTTCTCTGCCACGTAGCCAGGAAGTGGTCGATTTCATTTTTGCCCGTGAAAAGGCTGAGGAATACGATCAATCCGCTTTTGACAGCACTATGACAGCGGCGGTTGACGAATGTGTACACAAGCAAAAGAATGCAGGGATTGATATTGTTTCTGACGGTGAAACATCAAAGATATCCTATGCCACGTATGTGAAAGATCGCTATACCGGCTTCGAAGGCGATAGCACTCGCAATGCCCCTGCAGACTTAAAACTTTTTCCGAGTTTTCTTGAACGTCTTGCCTCGTCCGGAGGCACTCCCGATTACGCAAGGCCTATGTGTACGGGTGAGGTTCGCCCTAAGAACCACGACGATCTCAACAAAGACATTAATAATCTGAAGAGCGCAATGCAAAAGCATGGCGTAAACCAGGGATTCATGAATGCAGCATCGCCTGGTGTCATCTCATTGTTTTTGCCCAATCAATATTACTCTAGCCGAGAGGCTTATCTAGCAGCACTGGCTGATGCCATGAAGCAAGAGTATGAGACGATTGTCAGTGCTGGTCTGATGCTGCAACTGGACTGTCCTGATCTGGCACTGTCGCGGCACATGTTGTTTACCGATTTATCCGACGATGAGTTTGTGAAAATTGCGGACTTGCACGTGGAGGCATTGAATCACGCGTTAAGAGATATTCCCAAGGATAGGGTGAGAGTGCATATATGTTGGGGTAACTATGAAGGCCCCCATGTTTGTGATATCGATATGGCCAGGATGTTTGATACCTTGATGAGTACGCACGCGGGCTATGTGTTGTTTGAAACCTCCAATCCTCGACACGCCCATGAATGGACTGTGTTCCGTGATAGAGCTTCTGATATTCCGGATGACAAGATTCTGGTGCCAGGTGTTATCGATAGCACTACAAACTTTGTAGAGCATCCCGAATTAGTTGCTCAGCGCATCGAGCAGTTTACTAATATTGTGGGATCCCAGCGTGTGGTTGCGGGCTCAGACTGCGGTTTTGGAACCTTTGCAGGTTTTGGCGCCGTTGACCCTTCTATAGCATTTGCCAAACTGGCTTCGTTGTCAGAAGGTGCCGCCTTGGCTAGCGGGCGTCGTTAGCGGTGATTCGGACGCTGCACTAGCGCAACATCGACAACTCGAACTCAGGGCACACCTGGTATCGTTGCATAGCGTGGGCAAGTTGTGAATTGTCCATATCCTGATGAATTCCACCACGGATAAACAGGGTTTTCAGTCCCGCGTTTACACCACCGGCAATGTCGTGCTCCAGGCTGTCGCCTATACATAGAATACGCTCCTTCGGTATTCCTGGTAGATGACGTAATGCATGTTCATACACGTCTTTATACGGTTTTCCAATCCATTGAACGGTGCCGCCTGATTGCTCGTAGAGTTCTGCGATTCTGCCAGCCCCGAAACGAATACCGTTTTGCGTCAACATGAGTTTATCCGGATTGGTACATAGACAAGGTAGCTTTTGCCTTGCGGCACTTTCCAGTAAGTCGATGTAATGCTGCTCGGAATATCTGTCACCTTCGCTGGCGCTGATAATTAACAGATCCGCCTTTCCCGGGGCGTCAGTAAGTTCAAGTTGCAAACCATCAATAGCAGACACATCGCCATCTCTGGCAATTAGAAGACAGCGACGCTTATCGGCAAACTGCGATTTTACCTTCTCATAGGCGACATCCCCCGAAGTCACAAATTCGCTGTACAAATTGCGTGCAAAACCTAATCGGGACATGCGCTGGATGTTGATACTCGAACGCTTTCCCGAATTGGACAGTATGATTACCCTCTTGTTGGCGTTCATTAGCGCCTGGAGTGCATTCACAGCATCCGGGTAGGGGTGTTGTCCATCATGCAATACGCCAAATTGATCGACGATAAAGCCATCGAAATCATTAACGAGGTCGCTGATACTGGTGAGCGTAACGATAGGGTGAGAATCGCTCATGTCAGTGTTTCGCTTTGATACCCGTTTCGTGCCAGACGCGCGGTACCTACGGCAGCCTGGGCAGAATCGCTTTGTGGAAACTGAACGTTCAAATGCTGTTGCCTGATTGCTGTCCAGGTGGCGTTGTGTGCTCCACCGCCAACAGTGCGTACGCTTTGAAGTACGGGGGCACCCAGTTCGCGCAGGCGCTGATAGGCCAGCACTTCAATCTTCGCGATACCGTCCAGGATGCCGTACAGAAACAGTGAATCGTCATTGGGTCTTGGTGACAGGCGAGGCTCCAGGTGACTGTCATTGATCGGAAAACGTTCACCGGGTGAGGGCAGTGGGTAGTAGTCCAGAGCTGAGGGGGCACTGGTATCAATCCTTGCGCAGAGCGACTCAATTTCATCTGGTTGGAAAAATTTTGCCAGTACGTTGCCACCGGTATTCGAAGCGCCACCTGCAAGCCAGGCATCGCCTATGCGATGACTGTAAATCCCGTACTCAGGGGCACATAGCGGGGAATCCGATAGTAATTTTATTGTTAGCGTACTGCCGAGCACAGTTACGCCGTCGCCTGGTGAAGCAGCTCCCGTGGCAAGAAAAGAGGCACATCCATCAGTAGTTCCTGCAACAACCCGAGTGTTTGCATCGAGCCCTGTGGCTTTTGCGGCAGGAGTATGGATGGGGGCTATGAGCTGACCTGCAGGTACCACACGTGGAAGTTGTGATCGAAAGATCCCCGTGTTATCTATCCATGCCGGCCATTCACGGGCAATGGGGTCATAGCCGGTTTTTAGCGCGTTGTTCTCGTCGCTTATGCCCGGCAAGCCCGTAAGCTTGAATGCAATCCAGTCTGCCTCGTGCATGATGGATGAATGCGAATGTCTTGCCGTAAGAGATATGGCTCTGGCTAAACCGGAAGTGGCGCCATGAACCGCTGATGATGCCGGTGCATGCATTGCGATTTTTTCAAGCGTGCCCTCAGCATGGCATGGGTCGTTATACAGCAGGGCATCACCCATCGGCTCACCTGTCTCGTTCACCGCTATCATGGTGCCAGAGGTACCATCCACTGCTATGGAGACGATACGAGCAGCAGCAACTTGTCCGGTAAGCTGACGCAGAACGGTTTTTACTGCAAGCCACCAAAGTTGTGGGTCGCGTCGGTCATCTTTCTCGTTGTCGAATACAACGCTTGCGCTACAGCAGGTTTGCAGTTGCTCATCAACGCAGACACCGCGCACGCCGGAAGTCCCCAGATCGATACCTGCAAACAGTGGGGCATCATGACTCATCAGTTTGCCTGGCGATACTTGATGTCCAGCGCATCGATAGCCTGGACATTACCTGCTGACCGGCCATTGGTATCGAAGCTGTTGGATAAAAAGGTATCAGCAATAACTTTCGCCAGTTCCGCACCGATGACGCGTGAGCCCATCGTGATGATCTGCGCATTATTGGACAACGCTGCTCTAGCCGCAGAATAGGTGTCGTGACAGAGCGCTGCGCGTATACCTGGCACTTTGTTGGCTGAAATACACACACCGATGCCCGTGCCACAGACTAGTATGGCTTTATCGTAAGTCCCTTGAATCACGGCAGAGCCCACGCGATCTGCCAGATTGGCGTAGAAATCATCCGGCCCCTCATCGGTATGCGATATTTCGGCAACGTCCATCGAGCTGGCCAGATACTCTGCCAGAATGTGCGCGAGCGATTCGCCAGCACTGTCTCCTGCTATGGCAATCTTCATGATGAGGTTCTCTCGTGGTTAGTCAGTGTGGATTTAACCACTCAATGCGTGACGGTTAAAGCAAAGTTAGTTTAAGAGGCATTTGTATAAACGGGCAGACTCTGGCCGCACGTTTCATCATGCCGGGCCAGCCATTGTTCTACGCTGGCAATTTCCTCTGGCGACATGTGCAGGGCATGCTTGGTTCGCCGATGCAGAATATCATCTGCGGTGACGCCCCATTCATGGGTAATCAAGTAGCGTATCTCCGCTTCGAAACACACGGTGGAGAATTGTTGGCCCAGTTCGCTCATGCTTGTCATCCCGGCTAGTAGCTGGTCACAACGAGAACCGTAGTGTCTGGCGTAGTGCATTACTAATTCATCGGGCAGCCAGGAATAGCGTTCCGTCAGTTGTGCAAGAAATTTGTCGAAGTCTGCATTGATAATATCCCCTCCCGGTAAGGGGACGCCCGATGTCCACGCCGGTTTCATCTCGGGAAAAAACGGTTGTAGCTTGTCAAGCGCATGTTCAGCCAGTTTTCTGAACGTGGTGATCTTTCCACCAAATACGGAAACCATGGGGGCTGAATCACCTTTTGTATCCACATCAAACAGATAGTCACGTGTGACCGCACTTGGATTCTCTGCGTTGTCGTCGAACAAAGGACGTACACCAGAAAACGAATTCAATACATCTGCGCGCGTTAGAGATTGAGTAAAATAGCGATTAACAGCGCAAATCAGATAGTCGATTTCGTCTTCGTCAATGCTGACCGCATCGACGTTACCGTTGAACGGGATGTCGGTGGTGCCTATCAATGCACGACCGTTTTCGTAGGGATTGATAAAGATAACCCTTTTGTCCGTATTCTGAATCAGGTAGGCCTGCTCACCTTGCCAGAATTTTCTAACGACAATGTGACTGCCTTTGACAAGTCGAACCTGCCGTTTTGATTGAACGGTGGTGGAGGACTCGATTATATGATTCACCCAGGGCCCTGCGGCATTGATGATACTTCTGGCTTTTATTGTATTTTTTTCGGACGTAAGAGTATCAGATACATCGATCTCCCATAGACCGTTTACGCGTCTGGCCGACTCGCAACACGTCCGTGTCCTTACATCAGCACCTCGCTCAGCTGCATCCAGAGCGTTGAGAACGACTAGCCTTGCATCGTCCACCCAGCAATCAGAGTATTCGAATGCCTTGGTGTACTGTGATTTCAAGGCAGCACCTTCAGGTGCTGTTCGCAGATTGATAACGCGGGTTGACGGTAGTTGCTTGCGCCCCCCAAGATGGTCATAAAGAAAAAGTCCGGCGCGAATCAGCCAGGCCGGCCGATCCTCTTTACTGTGAGGTAGCACAAAGCGCATGGGCCAAATAATGTGGGGGGCAGCTTCCAGCAATACTTCGCGTTCGATCAGCGCTTCACGAACAAGCCGGAATTCGTAATACTCCAGATAGCGAAGCCCTCCGTGAACAAGCTTTCCCGAGCGCGAGCTGGTTCCTTGCGACAGGTCGTCCTTTTCCACAAGGACGACACTAAGTCCACGACCGGCAGCATCTCGGGCAATACCGGCACCATTGACGCCACCACCGATGACGCATACGTCCTTGATCTCATTACTGGCAGAATTAAAATCAACGGCCGATGTACCTGACGTGTCGAGAGCCATGTCTTGCGTTGGCGAATATGCTTGTGTGAAGAGATCTCTGGACATCGATTAAAACTAGTTGGCGTTTATCGCTGATAAGCCCTTGAAGTATCGATCCAGTTCCATGGCAACTTGTTCAGCGGCATAGGTAACCGTCTTGACTGATGCTCCGGCAATGTGCGGGGTGAGGGTAACGTTGGGCAGGCTTAACAGTGGCCAGTCCTCGGGTACCGGCTCTATTGCAAAGGTCTCTAGCATGGCAGACCCGATGACGCTGGTATGGAGTGCGTTGTACAGGTCGTCGTAATTCACCAGGGGACCGCGCGCCGTATTAACAAACAATGCATCGTTTTTCATCTTTGCAAACATCTCGGCATTCATCATCTGACGCGTCTCATCGGTGACCCGGGCATGGATGGTGACAACGTCTGAACGATCGAGTAGCTCTTCCAGGGCAACCAGCTCAACACCTGCATTCAGATCGTCAGCGAATAGCTGAACGTAAGGATCTGCGACCAGAACCTTGGTACCAAATGCCCGCAACAATCGCACGACTCGTGTACCGATATTGCCATACCCGATAACACCCACTGTCATTTCGCTTAGCTCGCGTCCAGTCTTATCGTAGCGGTACAGATCACCTTGCCAGTCGGCGTGTCGCATACCTTCATGGCCTGTCCGTATATTGCGCGTTTCGGCAAGAATAGCGCCCAGTGTGAACTCAGCGACCGCGCTGGCATTGCGCCCCGGTGTGTTGACTACCACGACGTTATGATCACGTGCGGCGTTCATATCAATATTGACAGGACCCCCACGCGATACCGCCACGAACTTAAGCTGCGGTAGTTGTTCAAACATCCCGCGAGATAAGGGTGCCAGTTGGGTAACCAGAATTTCGGCATCATCAATGAAATCGACAATGTCGGTAGCATTGCCCATATATTCTTTCAGGTTGTCCATTCCGGGTTGGGCATAGCCGTGCTCCATGGGTTCATCTGGCCATGGTTGTTGTAGCTTTCGGATATCGAGTTCCACGTCGCACTGATTGCGGATCTTCTCTTCAAATACCGCAGGCAGCATGAAATTGTCACCGATGATTGCAATCTTGCGTGTCATGAGTGCTTCAATCCGGCTTGAGTCTTCCATGTATCTGATAGCGCCATTCTCGTTGAAACATAGTTGTCGAAAACAGCATCCATATGCTGTTTTTCTGTGGCGTCGAAATCTTCCAGATCGCTGAGGTGAGGGGCGACCCAGCTCTGAACACAGTCTTCCATGCTGGCATAGTGGCCAATACCCACGGCAGCCATCATCGCAGCACCGGCAGCGCCTGCCTCTTCGCGTGCACAGGTACGTAAACTTGTACCAAGTGTATTGGCAAACACACGGCGTAGTGATTGGCTGCGAGCTGCACCGCCGGTAAGCCGAATCTCAGCGGGTGGGCCTCCCATCGCGGTGTAGCAGTCGCGTGCAGCGAGCGCAAGTCCCTCTACGACTGAATTCATCATGTCACCAAACCGGTGCCGTGAGTTAAGGCCGACAAATCCTGCACGCGCGGACACATCAATGAACGGTCCACGTTCTCCTGCATCGGAGATATACGGTTGATAAAGTAACTCACCACGGTGCGTCGACTGTCCAACCCATTCGTCGACGGAGTACAGTAGATCGCTACGTGATTTGCTAATGCCTTGCGATTGAAAAAGATCGACGGCGACGTCCAGCAGCCAGTCGATGTTCAAGGTACAGGACATATTGGATTGAACCTGAGCGTATGTGTCCGCCATTGGCAGGGCCATGGTGAAACCTGTGCAGTGCTCATTTAGCGAGATATCGTCGGCCGAATGCACGAGGCGCATATGTATTCCTGTAGAGCCCACAATAGTACAGCCGACCGAACTATGTTTATCGTAAAGGCCTGCACCAAAACCTGCACAAATAACATCCAGAGAGCCCAGGACAACGGGTGTTCCTGCCAGAAAACTGCTGGCCGCGGCGGCCTTTTCACAAAGTGGGTGATTCTCTTCCATACCGTTCAGCATGGGCGGCAGTAAAAATGCGCAGTCCTCCAGATCAAGCAGTTCCAGAAGTTCAGGTGAGTATTGGCGTGTTCTGAAGTCGCCGAATGTAAAACACCCTTCGGAGACATCAGTGACGCGTTGGCCGGTCAGCTGATAGTAGAGCCAGTCCTTGCAATGGAACGCGGTGTGAGATTGTGCAATACGCTCGGGTGCATGGGCTTTCATCCAGATCAACTGGGATGTCTGCTGGCAGGCAGCGAAGCCGGTACCTGTTATTTCAAAGCGGCGTCGTTCATGCTCGCTGGCACGACGCTTGTCGACCATGTCTCCGGCGCGCGCATCCAGCCATAACAGGCCGCCGCCAACCGGTTTGCCGTCTTTGTCAATGAGCCAGGTGCCGTCACCCTGGCCGGTTACCGAGATAGCCGCACAGCGTGTCGTAATTTCGGGAACTTTGTGGGTGAGCCCTACCAGGGTTTCTACTGTTTTTTTCCAGGTTAACTGTAGATCCTGTTCAACTTCGCCGTTACCCGGGGCTGAATAGGTATTGGGTGTTGAGCATTCGGCAAGTTGTTCGCCGTCGAGAGTGAATGCAACTGACTTAATGACAGATGTTCCGGCATCTATGCCGATGATGAGATCTTTCATTGTGCAAGTTCCGCCCCGTGTGAAATTGCATTACCTGAACTGCGATCAAATATATGTAGATTATTGGCATCAATCTCAATGTCAATCTTGTCGTCGGGTTTGTCCATCGCTCTATCGTGTTCAACGAGAACAATGGGTTTGCCTGCCAGATCTGCAGCAATATGGGTTTGATCCCCCAACCATTGATTGGCGACGACAGTGACACGCATGCCGGCATTGCTGCGTCGCAAGGCATAGGGGCGTATACCAATGGTCACCTCTTGCCGTTGCATGGCGGCATCAATGACAGCTTGTGAAAATGCTGAGTTGGGATAACTCAGCGAAACACTTTTATCGAGTGTGAACGTGATGGTTTCGTTGCTACCACTAACCCGCGCATCAAACACATTCATCGGTGGTTCTCCAATAAACGTACCTGAGAAAAGGTTGGCCGGTTTTTCCTTCAGGTGATCGGGTGTGGCGAATTGCACTAGATTGCCACCCTCCATCACGGCTATGCGGTCTGACAAGGCATTAGCCTCTGCCTGATCGTGTGTTACCAGAATAGCTGTAAGGCCTCTTGATTTGATGAAATGCTTGATACGCCCACGCAGCAACGCACGCAACTGTGGCTCTAACTGGCCCATGGGTTCGTCCAGCAAGTGCAGGTCTGCATCGCGAATCAATGCCCGGCCCAACGAGGCGCGTTGTTGTTGACCGCCGGAGATGGAGCTTGGAAATTTATCGAGAACATCGGTGATCTCCAGCATTTCTGCAATCTCAGTTACCCGGCTCTTGATCTCGGACGCTGTCAGTTTGGTTGCCTTTAGTGCAAACGCAATATTGTCGCGAACCGTCAGAGGCGGGTACAGGGAATATCCTTCAAAGGCCATGGCTACATTACGTTTTACCGGCGCAAGGTTGTTAATAAGCTTGCCAGCAAGCGTAATATCTCCGCGTGATACTTCTTCAAAGCCTGCGATCATCCGCAAGGTAGAAGTTTTGCCGCAACCTGAAGATCCCAGCAGCGCCACTATCTCACCAGCTTCCACGCTCATGGACAGATCGCTTACCGCATGCACGCCTTGATCGATACGTCCATAGAATTTATCGACATGTTTAATATCAAGGAGTATTTCGCTCATGCTGCTTCTCCTTGCTTGTCGCTCTGCCGCTTATCTAAAAGTTTTCCACTTGCTTTGTTAAATATCAATAGTGACTGTGGATCGGCGGCAACATGCGCAATACCCTGCGTCGGAGCAGTGCTACCGGCAGGGCGGGAAACCAGTACTTCTCTGCCACGCTCAGTCAGTGCAAGCGTGACAATTTTTTCGTTGAGAGGGGTTTCTGTTTCAATCGTTAATCGTATGGCACCCGGAGTTTCCGGATTTACGAAGCGTAAACTCTCTGGTCGTATACCCAGTACGACGGTATCGCCAACGCCATCTAACTGATGCTCCGCCAATGGTAATCGCTGATCTGAGAGCTCAACGTAGCCACCTTGTTTATCCTGCTTGCCTTGAACATCAAACAGATTGATAACCGGATCGCCAAACAGTCGTGCAATATCGATAGATGCAGGTGTCAGGTAGATATCAGCCGGCGTGCCTATCTGTTCTATACAACCTTGATTGACGACGGCGATACGATTACCCAGTGCCATGGCTTCCTTGTAATCCTGGGTGACATAGATCACTGTCGCACCTTGTGCCTTGAGAAGTTGGGGTAACTCCAGACGCATTTCAAAACGCAGTTTGGCATCGACGTTGCGCAGAGGGTCATCCAGTAACAGGATGGGTGGGGAGCCTGCCAGCGCTCGTGCTAACGCCGTGCGTTGTTTCTGTCCATTGGATAGCTCACGGGGTGCATGTTCGAGTACATGGTCGATTTTGAGTAGCTTTGCGATTTTTTCCACTCCGGCCTTGATAACAGATGTCGAGTTTCGCCCTGCGGTCAATGGACTGGCAATATTGTCAAATGCTGACATGTGTGGAAACAATGCAAAATTCTGAAATGCCATGCCGATACCTCGAGACTCGGCTTCGACATCGGTCATGTCCTGCTCGTCGATAAATACGTGTCCGGCTTCGGGTTCGACCAGTCCGGCAATCATGCGAAGCAATACTGTTTTTCCTGCGCCGGATGGTCCAAACAACACCAGGGTGTCACCACTTTGCACGCGAAACGACACATCATCGACTACCGTCTCTTTCTGATAGCGTTTGCTTACGCCTTTGATTTCCAACGAACTCATGCGGGTAGTCTCATTCTGTTCGGCTGACGGTCGCGAGTGTCCGAAACAGTACCCGGCAAGCTCACTGATAGAGTCCAGGTCTTGTAAGACACGGGAGTAGTGCTCGACTTCATCCTTTTACCGCCCCCAGTGACAGTCCCTCTACAAGATATTTCTGTGCATACAGTGCCAGCGCCAGAGTGGGCGCAATAGACATGACAATTGCCGCTGCTATCTGTCCATACTGAATACCGGATGCCGTGATGAATGCCAGCGCACCTACGGTAACGGGTTGCTTATCGGCTGAGGCCAGTACCAGGGCAAAAATAAAGTTGTTCCAGGCGAATATGAATGCCAGCAAGCCCGCCGCCGCAATTCCGGGGCCCGCCAACGGAAGGGCAATTTTGCGGAATGTAGCAAACCAGGAATGTCCGGCAATGCGATAGGCATACTCGATATCGGGTGAGATGTCTTCAAAGTAGCCGCGCACTATCCATAATATCAATGGTAGGCAAATAAGCTGATACACCCAGATGAGGCCTAGATAAGTATCGGCCAGTCCCATTTGCTGGAAGTATAGTGACAGGGGTAACAGCACCAGTAAGGGTGGCGCAAAACGGAAGGAGAGCAGGGTAAAGGCAATGTCTTCGGAGCCACGAAATTTATGTCGGGCAAACGCGTAGGCGGCTGGTACACCCAGTAGCAGCGCAACCGTTACTGACGTCACTGAAAGAAAAATGGAATTCCACAGATTACGCAGAAAGTTAATTTCCAGCGAGGCTGCACTGGTTTCCAGTTTGCCGGTAATCAAGGCTTTGTAGTTGGAAAGCGTGGGGGTGAAATCAATTGATGGCGGGACGCGCAAAATGGTCTCATTGGTCTGGAAGGACATCAGGACGATCCAGAATATGGGGAACATGAAAAACACTACAACGATTGTTAGTGCTATGCCCCGGAAAATTTTTTCTGCCAGAGAGGTATGTTCCATTAGATCTCTCCCCGTGCACGTTCGCGCAGACGTAACCAGTTTTTAATGAAGATGTTGGATATAAAGAAAGTAATGGCCCAGAGAATCATCAACAGGGCGGCAGAGCGTCCCACATTGGTCGATTGGAAAAAGTTCAGGTAGGCCTCAACTTGAAACACCATGAGTGTGTCCCCCGGGCCACCTTGTGTCATTGCATAGATAATATCGAACTGCTGAATTGATTCCAGTAGCCGGAACAGAACGGCTGTGAGGATATAAGGGGTTAGCATGGGTAAGGTTATTCGAAAGAACTGTTGCATGCGCGGAACGCCGTCAAGCGCTGCAGCTTCAAAAGGTTGCGTTGGCAGTGAACGCAAACCTGCGAGCAATAGAATCATGATGAAGGGTGTGTACACCCATATGTCGACAAGTACCACTGTAAACATTGCGCTTTCAGGCGAGGATCCCCATCGAAAATCATTGATTCCGACAAGCGTCAGCAAGTAGTTGAGGATACCAAAGCCGGGGTTGGTCATCAGCTTCCACATCAATGCTGCCAGCGCCGGCGCAGTCATCAATGGCATCAGCAGCATGATGGATACGATATTGTTTATGCGGCTTCGTTTCTGTAGCAGGAGAGCTATACCCAGACCGAGAAGCAACTGCAGTGCAACGGTTATAAATGCATATTGCAAGGATACCGAGAGCGTGTTCCAGAAATCTCCATCGGTCATGAAGCGCAGGTAGTTCTGGCCCCAGTTCATTTCCCGTGCCCAGGGCTGGCTCATTCTGTACCGTTGCAACGAGTAGTAGATCGCTGTTACGAATGGCACAAGTATGCCAATGCAGACAATCAATGCAGGCAGGCTCAGAACATAAGGCAGAGCACGTTTGCTGATAAGCCGGCGTCGTTGTCGCGGTGGGGATGTTGTCGTGTTGGGCACTATAATCGGTATCGCTGAAATTAGTGTTGAGCAGGAAAATAGTCGGCAAGCGCGTCTGGCGGGGCGCTATTGAATCGTCATGACTGGCAACACTCAGGCGTCTTCGTGCGTGATTTGCCTGAGTGCTGCCTTTAACGAGTACTGCATTCAATAAGAACGCGTGCTTTCTCGCGGGTTGCTAGCCCAGACCAGCTTCTTCAAGCTGATCATTTACACTCTCAGCCAGCTGATCGAGCCCTTCATCCACAGGTACCTGACCCGCTACCATTTTCTGCAGCGAGGCGGCCCATTCTGTCGTCAAGTCAAAGAACAGGGGTTGTGGTGTAAAGTGGATCTTGGCTCCCGGAGCCGACACATCGTGCATTTCGACATAGCCAGGGTAGCTGCTGCTCAAACGCTCACGGAACATCTCGTCATCCCACACAGATTGACGAACCGGATTAACGAAATCCATCTTGGTAGCACCGAATATGGCGTGCTCCGGACCCGACGCCCACTGCATGAAATACCAGGCGGCATCTTTATCTTTAGAGAACTTGGACATCGCTAAAGACCAGATCCAGATATTGGGCGTTGGTGCACTGGCATCGGGGTTGGCACTAAAGGGGGCATAGGCCAGTTTGCCAGCCATGGCATTGTCGCCACCATTCATGAAGTAGCCAAGAATGTCAGCATCGTAGATCATGGCAGACTTGCCAGCGCCAAGATCGGTACCGACCTGATACCAGGTGTGTGTTGCCCAATCCTTGGCGCCAGAGTCCTGAATCATTTTCACCCAGTTACCATGGTATTCCTTGGACACGTCGGTGTTCATCGCCGCGGATAATTTGCCATCGGCGAGTGTCAGATCCTTTTCACCGAAGTTGGCGTAACCGGACAGGAAGCCCGGATGAATCGTTGCCCAGGAGCGCGAGCCACGGACACCGATGCCATAAACATCGTTACTGGTCAGAGCGGCGGCAACTTCGACCATCTCGTTGATGTTGGTGGGCACGGCTACACCAGCAGCATCGAACATCTCTGCGTTGTACGCCAGGTTGTTCTGCTCATAGCCCCAGGGGATGCACCACTGTTTAGCATCGGCTGTACCCAGGGGGTCGCCCGGCTTACCGTTCCAGGCACATGAGGTTCGAACACCTTCAAGCATGTCTTCCCAGTTGTAGTTAGGGTTGGTTTTCGTCGGATCAGTGATCCATTCGTTGAGGTCTTCGATCCAGCCGGCAGGGCCATAGGTCCATGTCATGTAAGCACCGGTCATGAACGCATCGTATTCGGATGAGCCTGAGGACAGTGCTGCTGTTACTTTGTCAAAGTAGACATCTTCGGGAAAGACATCGTAGGTGACGTCCATACCGGTCAAGGCCTTGAAATTTTCAAGGTTGGCAATCATTGCATCGGTATACGGGTGTTTGTTAAGCAGCAACTTGACTGTCTTGCCTGAATGCGCCTTCCAGTCGAAATCGGCTGCCAAGGCTCTACTTGCCTGCATGTTGAGAAGCACGCCTGCGGATGAGGCAGTCAGGCCCAGCGCGCTGAAGCGCTTGATTAATTCACGTCTGCTTAGTTTTCCCTGGAGAAAGTCATTCGCCAGATTTTTTTCCTTTTCATACATAATGGTGAGACCTCTGTCTAAGTGGTGAAATGCAAACCGCTATTGCGGATTTACTCATTGGCGACAAGTGCACGTGCAGTACGCTCATCAGTAATCAAGCCGCTTAATAAGCCGCTTTTAAGAATCGAAGCAATCGCCTGAACCTTGGTGTCTCCACCCGCGACGGCCATGATATGGGTGTCTTTCAGATCCTGAGACGTCAGTCCCATGGTGCGCTTGGACAATTCGGTGTGTACCAATTCGCCATTGGCGTCATAGAAATGCCCAAGCATTTCACCGCGGCCTCCTGCCTTGTGTACGGCGCGGATTTCCTTTTTTTCCAGCATGGAGTTGGCGACCATCGAAGACTGGATATCGACCACCCCAATGCCGGCAATCTTGATGGAGGTGTGTCTGGCAAGCTGCATGACTTCCGTGATACCAAACTGCTGCATGATGACTTCCTTGTCTTTCACGGTATTGGCAAAGAAAGGTACCGGCATGACATAGGCGGTGACGTCAGTCCTCTGTGCCATCAGATGAATAACGTCATGCGGGTTTGCAGCAAATTTTTTCGAAAAGCCTCCGAGTAAAGACACGATCTGTTTGTCCGGCCTGTGAATCCGCGGTAGAAAATTTACGCAGGCCGCTAACGTTCTGCCGTGTCCTATACCGATAGACTCATGCTCAGAACTTTCGATGACCCGTTTAAGATATTGCGCGCCTGCAACACCGAGCGCTCGCAGGGGAAGGCCGGTTTCTTCAAGGTCCGGAACCACCTCGCAATAGGAGAGCTTGTGATTTTCTGACAGCGTGGTTTCCAGAGTGACGCATTCAGCGACATCACCATCAATGAAGACCTTGACCAGACCCTCGTTGTTTGCTTTTGTAATTAGCCTGTGAGCTTTCAGGCTTGTGAGCCCAAGCTTGCGCGCAACTTCCGCTTGAGTATGTCCTCCCGCGTAGTGCAGCCAAGCGGCCCTGACGGCCATGCTGGAAGCATCTTTTTCAATTACATCCATTGGGAAGGATTTCCACCAAAAGAAAGATTTATCAGCTGACGATAATTATTTCATGTGGTACTTTCACAAGTCAAGTGAAATCTGGGCGTGAAAGCTGATGAACGATAAAAAAGAGAGCCTTGCAGCGCAACAATTCGCCGCTTTGCGGTCGGAGTCTGCGCGGCTTGGTGCAGATCCGCTGCAAATACAGGGAGCGGGTGGAAATACCTCTATCAAGCAAGGCGATATCATGTGGATCAAGGCCTCGGGCAAGTGGCTTGAGAACGCTGCCGATGAAGATCTGTTCGTACCTGTCAGACGCTCACCACTACTGGCAGCCCTTGAGGCGTCTGATCCAAGAGCTGAAAAATCGGTGGATTTTGTAGTCGATGAACTCAATCCTCATGCGTTGCGTCCATCGATTGAAACCACGCTGCATGCGGTGATGATGCAACGGGTTGTCATTCACATTCATTGCGTTGATACCATTGCTCTAGCTATCAGGCAGGACGCGCAAACTATTCTGGGAGAGCACTTAGGTGCGTTTCACTGGGCATTTGTACCTTACACGAGGCCCGGCTTGCCCTTGTCACGTTCAATAAGCACAGTGATGAACGATGACACCGATGTGCTCGTGCTGGGAAATCACGGCCTGGTCGTCGCTGCCGATTCTGTTGCCGATGCAGTGGCTCTTCTGGAGAGGGTCAGATTTGCAGTTAAATGCCAGCCGCGAAAAATTCAGGATCTTCCTGATAAAACGGATGGACTCGCCGCGCGTGTCAATCCAACGATTTGCAAAGCACTGATGCATCGAATAAAGCAGGCAGCGTTTTTACCCGCACTGCAGCCGGATGCGCATGCGATAGCCTTTGACCGCAGTGGACTGGCGGTTGCTGCTGGTGGCAGCCTCTATCCGGATCACGTGATTTTTCTTGGCAAGGGGACGGTTGTTGCAATGCCGGGTGAAGACGTTGATGCGGTTGTTCAACGTTGTCAATTGCAGAACGCTGAAACACCGACATCTATTGTTTTTCCGGGTGAAGGTGTTGTATTGCCCAGTGATGCAACTGCGGGTCAGCAGGCCATGGCGCGGTGTCTGTCAGATGTTTGCCTGCGTGTGCCTGATGGTGCCGCCATCCACTACCTGAATGATGAACAAAATCATGAGCTCCTCCACTGGGAAGCTGAGCAGTATCGGCAGGCGTTGAACCAGCCGGGCTCATAAAACGTCCGTTGCCTTGGGCTGCAGCGTAGCTGACAAAACTATCATGTCGCCGGCGAAGACATCATTGTAGTGACAATCACTGTGAGTATCGCTGATAATATAGCGCTCTGGAATACCCTCTCAGCTCACAGAATCAAACCCGATCATGAAAGAACTTGACGTAATCACCATCGGACGCGCCGGTGTCGATCTGTATGGATCGCAGGTGGGCGGGCGTCTGGAAGATATGGGGTCTTTCGACAAATACATCGGTGGTTCACCAACAAACATTGCCTGTGGTTCGTCTCGTCTTGGCCTCAGGACCGGCCTTATCACCCGAGTTGGTGACGAACACATGGGACGCTATATCCGCGAACAACTGCTACGCGAAGGTGTTTGTATTGATGGTGTTAAAACTGACCCACAAAGATTAACCGCACTGGTAATTCTTGGTATACGTGATGAAGATCAGTTTCCGTTGATCTTCTATCGTGAAAATTGCGCCGATATGGGGCTTTGCGAAGATGATATTGATGAAGGTTACATCGCAAGCGCACGCGCGGTCATCGTAACCGGTACGCATCTGTCAAACCCGCGTACCGAAGCGGCGGTGATCAAAGCGCTCAAGCTTGCAAGAAAACACAATGTACGCACAGGACTGGATATTGACTACCGTCCAAACCTTTGGGGCGTTGCCGGTCACGGTGAAGGCGAGAGCCGTTTTGTAGAGAGTGCTGCAGTCACTGAAAAATTATTGGCCAGTCTTCACTACTTTGATCTTATCGTCGGTACCGAGGAAGAGTTTCATATTGCAGGCGGCTCTACAGAGACACTTGTTGCGTTAAATGCTGTGCGTAACGTATCGCAGGCGGCGCTTGTATGCAAACGTGGTGCAAAGGGTGCATCGGCTTTCACCGGCCCCATTCCGGCTAGTCTGGATCTAGGGCAAACGGGCGAAGGCTTCCCCATTGAAGTGTTCAATGTATTAGGTGCAGGCGATGGCTTTTTCTCAGGTTTACTCAAAGGCTGGATGGATGCACAAATGCTTGATGACGTTGATTGGTCCTACGCTTTGAAATACGCTAATGCCTGCGGTGCCTTTGCTGTATCGCGGCACGGATGCACTCCGGCTTATCCCACAGTTGCCGAGCTGGATTTTTTCTTCAAACGTGGCATGGTGCAACGTGATTTGCGTAACGATGCGGAACTTGAACAGATTCACTGGGCTACGACAAGACACACCAGAACATCGGGTGACTGGACAAGTTTACGTGTTTTTGCGTTTGATCATCGTTCGCAATTTGAAGAAATGGAAGGCTATACCGTAGCCAAGGCTGGTGACTTCAAGCAACTTTGCCTTGATGCGGCACTTAATGTTCAGAATGGCAGTGAGGGATACGGCATTCTTTGCGATAACCGGATTGGTCGTGCGGCTTTGCATCGGGCATCGGGTAGTGGATTGTGGATAGGCCGCCCAACTGAATGGCCGGGTTCGCGACCATTATCCCTGGAGCCGGAACTGGGAGCCGATTTTGGTGGGCTGGTTGAGTGGGCACGCGAAGATGTTGTCAAGGTGTTGTGTTTCTGTCACCCGGACGACGACGCTGCGATGAGAGCCGACCATGAAGCCACGATTAAACGCTTGTTCGACAGTGCCAGACGTAACAAGCTGGAATTTTTACTGGAAGTTATTCCATCGAAGGTTGCACCTGTCAAAGCCGACACAACCGCGATACTTATCCAACAGTTCTATGAAGCAGGTATTTTTCCTGACTGGTGGAAGCTGGAACCCATGAAAGACAAAGACGCATGGCGTGCTACGGTTGACGCTATCGAAGCCAATGACAAGCACACGCGTGGTATTGTTGTACTGGGGCTGGATGCACCGGAAGCTGAGCTGCGCGCATCATTCGAAGTGGCAGCAAGTTTTGCACTGGTCAAGGGATTTGCCGTAGGTCGCACCATTTTCGGCGACGTCGCCCGGGCCTGGATGGCCGATGCCATGGATGATACGACTGCGGTTCAGGAAATGACGAACCGCTATGCTCGCTTGTGCCAGGTCTGGGATGAAGCTCGAGAGCGCGCACTGGAGACCGGTTAAACTTGGCGTTGCACTTGCCCTGCAAAGGTAAACGCTACTGGCGTAAATACTCCATGGCGTTCCCATCGCTACCCACCATCACTATTCGGTCAGGGGAGAGTTCGTAGATATTGGCCTGGCCAGCGATGGCCGGGCGGCTGTTGATAATGTCGCTAAGCAATTTTCCTATTGCGCTATCGTTGGTGCTTTTCATCGTGATGTTTCGATGAATGACGACATCCTCTTCAAGTTCCCAGTTGCCTGTGAGTTCGAATGCGATATCGCCGATCGTGCCTTGACTTGCTTCGTCGCTGGTTTCTTGTGGGATAACAATACCTCTCACGGTGCCGTTTTCCCGGTATTCGATGGTTGTGCTTTGTGATTCCACACCTGGGTAGGGATTTAAACTGGAAACACTCCATGTACCGATCAGCTGGTCTGTTCTTGCGATACTGACATTATCACGGCCAGTATAGTCAATGCGTGCCGGTGCTTTAAGTGTGGAGCATCCAGCCAGCAGTGTGGCCAAAAGCAATAGTGCACTGGCTCTTCGTCGTTGCTGCATAGTCTTATTCCTGATGAGTCCTGCTTGAATTCTATAGACAATACGATTCATCGGTTTATACTGAAATTTCAGTGCGTGTGGAATCCGCCTTGCGCATGTGTATTCAGGACTATGACTATGACAGGAAGACGTAATTATCCAGCCTTGCAGCGTCCAGCCTTGCGAAAGCATCTGGTTACCGTAATGGTGTCCGCAGTTCTCTCCGGTGGGCTACTCGTCGGCTGCTCCAGCAGTAGCGATGATGATGCTGATGGCGATGGTGGCAACGGCGATCCGGTCGTTGATTTATCAGGTGTAGCAGAAATTGCTTCACAGGAAGGCAGCACTTTCTCCGAAGGTATCGTTACAGCAGCGCACCCATTAGCTGCCGCTGCCGGTATCAAGGTATTGGAGGATGGCGGTAACGCTGTTGATGCTGCAGTGGTCACCCAGTTTGTATTGAATGTGGTGGAGCCCACCTCATCAGGGATTGGTGGTGGTGGCTTTATGGGTATTTACAAAGCTGAAGAGGGGCGTGTGTTTTTTATCGATTCACGCGAAAAAGCACCCGCAGATGCTACGCCAACTCAATTTTTAAACTGTGAGCCGGATTGTACGGGCGAGGAAACCCGTGACGATCGCATTGGTAGCTTTACTGAATACGCAACCAGTGGTATCGGGGTCGGTGTGCCGGGAACCCTGCTTGGTGCGGCGCAGGCATTGGCCAATCATGGTTCTGGTAGATTATCTCTGGCCGAAGCATTAGAGCCTGCGATAGAGCTGGCCGAAAACGGTTTTCAAATTAACGAAAGGCTGGCATCGCTAACGGATAGCGAACGTACCTCATTCTGGCCGGAAACATCCGCTAAATTTCGTACCCCTGAAGGCGAACCATTGAGTGAGGGCTTCCTGCTGATACAGCCTGATCTTGCCAGAACGTTCAACCTTATCGCCGACCAGGGCGTTGAAGTTTTTTATACCGGTGAAATTTCCGATGCCATTGTCAATGCTCAACTAGTCTCACGTGCAGAGGTGGGTTCTGCTGGCGCCGGCAGAATGAAACGATCGGATCTTGCTGCCTATCTGGATGATTTTAACGATGGTGGTATCGATGAAAGAGAGGCTATCGTATCTGATTATCGTGGCTATACGATCCATGGTATGCCGCCTCCATCTTCCGGTGGACTGACCGTTGCGCAAATTCTGGAATGCATAGAACAATTCCCTATCGGCAGTGAGGCTGCAGGTTTTGGTGAAGGTAGTGTCAACACCTTGCATGTTATGGCCGAGTCCATGTTACTGGCATTTTCCAGTAGAGGTATCTGGATGGGGGACAATGATAATCTGCCCTTACCCATCGATGGCCTGCAGAGTCCTGAGTATCTGGCAGAACGATGTGGCCTGATAAATACCGACGCAAGGATTGCAGAAGAGAATGTTGTGCCTGGTGATCCTCGTCAGTTTGATCCTGCCTTTGCTGTCGATACGGCTTCACAGGTGGCAACAGCAGAAGAGGGCGAGGTTGGAATCGATACAACTCACTTTACCGTCATTGATGCAAACGGCAATGTTGTATCGTGGACGTCCACCATCGAAGGCACGTGGGGTTCAGGAATCACGGTACCCGGTTACGGCTTTTTACTGAACAATGAGTTAACAGATTTTAATTCTGTACCGCAGGCAGATGATTCAATTGAAAATTTTGCTCCAGGCGCAAACGATGTTGCTCCTAACAAGCGGCCACGCAGTAGCATGGCACCAACTATTGTTCTTAAAGACGGTGCGTTCGTAGCAGCTTATGGTTCGCCGGGTGGATCGACCATTATCAATTCAGTGGTTAACATGACTGTTAACCTGATTGATCATGGCATGACTGTGCAGGAAGCAATCGATGCTCCTCGGATTAGTGGTGGATTCGGCACCGTCAGTTTTGAAGAAGGCTTCAGCGAAGCGACGCTAACCGGCTTAACCGATCTTGGTCATGTATTGCGTGACGAGCCCAGTGTTATCGGTTCTGTACAGGCTGTGACGGTTGAGACCAGTACTGGACTTGTCTCTGGCGGCGCTGACAGTCGTCGTGCAGGTACCGTTGAAGGACTGCCGCGTCCTTAGTGCGTCTTTAGTTGGGGGGGGCAGATTACTGTTGTTATTGTAGTCTGTCGTCTTCATAGGCCCGCCTTGTGCGGGCCTTTTTCATCGCATAGTCAAAGCCAAAGGGAACGAATATGTCTTTAGAATTATGGGCGGCATTTGTCATTGCGTCATGCGTATTGCTGATAATACCCGGCCCCACTATTCTTACCGTTATCAGTTACTCGGTAGCCCATGGTCGTCGTGCAAACATTCCGCTGGTCGCTGCTGTAGCCTTGGGAGATTCTACGGCTCTTGTGGTATCCCTCGCAGGACTGGGCGCTGTGCTTGCAACCTCTGCGTGGCTATTCCTGCTGATAAAATGGATAGGGGGGCTGTACCTGATCTACCTGGGTATCAAACTTATAAGGTCAGGGAGCACACCGGTAAAGAGCGAGAAAGCGCAATCGATAGACTCGCGTCTGACACTTTTTGCCAATACCTGGTTAGTGACTGCGCTGAATCCCAAGGGGATTGTATTTTTCGTGGCGTTTCTTCCACAGTTTATTAATCCGGCGTCGCCGGTGGTGCCGCAACTGTGGATTCTTTCCATTAGTTTTGTGGTGCTTGCAACCGCTAATGCCACGCTATACGCGGTTTTCGCCGCTCATGCTCGCCAAGTACTTGCATCCCCCCGAGCACAACGGCGTTTCAATATTGGAGGTGGCAGTCTGTTGGCTGTGGCGGGCGGCTGGGCGCTAACCGCCAAACACGTAACCAGTTAGCCCGGTAGCGTCTCAAAATCAAATGCAAACGGCTTGTCATGCTCGATGCAGTCCAGGATGGCAAGCGTCAGTGGCAGGGCAGAGGCATTAAGTTTGCCGTTTGTGCAACCCGCCCTGAATCCGCTGGCAAGGGCTCGCCCGGTATCGACGCCTTCGACTGTAACGCCTGCCATGCTGGATGTCAGCACATGGCTTAACGTATCACCTTTACCCAGATACGCGCCCAGTCGGCTGTTTCTGCCACCGCCGACGGTGACATGTAAATCGCCCATTCCGGCAAGATCAAAGGCGACATTGCTAAACACATCAGGCGTTGGTGTTGTTGATGCCTCACTGATCCATTCGCTCAGCAGAAACAGTTCGCGTACTGCTTGATTGTATAGGGCCGCGAGCGGATTTTTGGCGAAGCTTGAATCAAGCGGGTAAGCACTTAGCATGGCACTGACACCGATACACAAAAAGTTCTTTAATGCTGCACAGGCCTCCAGCGCCACAATGTTGGAATGGGTGGTGATTCGGTAATAGTGAGTCTGAAAATGTTGGCGCATTTGTTGTGCGTGCTGAGGGTCTCTGCATGCGAAGGTGACACGCGTGGGGTAACCCAGGGCCAGTTCTCGCGCAATACAAGGACCGCCGATACCGACGATGCGTTCTTGTGCAAGGTTCAGCGAACTTGCTAATGTATCTGCGTAAGTTAATGGTGGTGCTGTAGCGAGAGTGTCCTGAACCAGACCCTTGGTGACGAGGGCCAGTGTAGCGGGTTTTGCATCATGCCTGGTGAGTAGGTCTGTTGCCCAGTCAATGCCTGCGCTGCTGACACCAATAACGATGATATCCGCCGCATGTAAAATCTCGTCACTAAGATCGGTGAGATGAATGGCATTGATGCTGTCTGGTATTTTCGCGTTTAGCGTTGGATGGTATCGGTTGCTCCGGATAGAGCGGACGATGTCATCATCCAGTGGCGAACCCGTTAGGGTAACTGTGTTGTCTGCGATACCGGACGGCGGAACAGCTAGTGCACTGCCCATGACACCGGCACCCAGAATTACGATATTAGCCATGAGGAATTCCGTTTAAAGAACAGCCGGGAGTACGCACGTTCTGCTTGCTTGTCAAAACCCACAAGGAAGAGCCGCTAATTGATGCGTACTTCAGAGTTAGTGTCGAATAGATGGATTTTGCGCCTATCGATATGAAATCTGACATCGTCACCTTTTTTACACGCGAGCCGGGTTGGAGAGACCGCACGTATGCGATGTCCCGATAGCAGCATGTGAACATGGGTTTCCGCTCCGGTATTTTCAACGAATATGACCTTGCCCGTGTAGTCTCCATCTGGATGCAGGTGAATGTCCAAAGGCCTTATGCCAATGCTTAGGTCGGCACCCGTTGGAGCCGTGCATGCCCGCTCCAGAGAAAGACTCTGGTCACCGATATCAAGCTGTGTGGCATGCGCCGTTCTGGCTGTTGCCGGTATGAAATTAATAGCTGGTGATCCGATAAAGTCGGCGACAAATGTATTGGCTGGTTTGTCATAGATTTTTTCCGGGCTACCCATTTGCTCAATGACGCCGTGGCGCATGACGACAATTTCATCTGCCATGGTCATGGCCTCTATCTGATCGTGCGTGACGTAGATGGTTGTTGTGTTGAGGGTGTCATGAATACGCCTGATCTCATAACGCATTTGAGCTCTAAGCTTCGCATCCAGGTTGGAAAGCGGTTCATCAAACAGGAAAACCTTTGGATGTCTGACCAGTGCACGCCCCATGGCAACGCGTTGGCGTTGACCGCCAGACAGCGCCTTGGGGTATCTATCCAGATAATCGCCCAGGTCAAGAATGTCTGCCGCTTCCCGGACACGTTCCTCCACGACAGACTTAGGCTCTTTACGTACCTGCAGGCTGAACGCTATGTTGTCATATACCGTCATCTGCGGGTACAAGGCATAGCTTTGAAATACCATAGCAATGTCTCTGTCGCGCGGATGCACTGCATTAATGCGATTACCCGAAAACAGTATGTCCCCTGCGGTGACGCTCTCAAGGCCCGCGGTCATTCTCAGCAGGGTTGTCTTGCCACAACCTGACGGCCCCAGGAGCACAACGAACTTTCCTTTCTCGATCGAGAATGAGACATCTTCCATAACAGGAACGTTGCCGTACTTCTTATTGATATTCTTGTATTCGACAGCGAGCATGAGAGGCTAGATTTCCTTTGTATGTCCAGTGACAATGATTAGTGGCAAGTATTGGATTGGGTTATAGAGTTATCTAGATGGGCATTGACTGTACAAAGCCATCCAGGCCGACACTGTCGTCAACCAGGTCCAGCATGGTGTACCTGTCTCGAATAAATCGTGCACCTTTTACCGCTTCTTTGTAAAAATCGGTGTCCAGATTCAGATCGCTGGCGGTTGCCTGGCACCCGGCCGCCAGCATGGCGCTATGCAGTTCATTGAAAGGCAACATGCATTTGATGAGAGGTGCACGCAGATTGTCCCAGTCCGATTGTAATTTTTCGTTTAGCTTGTCGCATTGCCCTGAATCAAGTGATTTTTTACGCGTCTGCTCCAGCATGTTGTCTGACATGTCTTTATCAAATGAGTCGCGTATCCATTGCTCCGGAATGCGCGTGGGTTTGAGTACAGGCGGTACATCGCTGCTCAGTATCTGGTTCTGCAGCAGTGACATGGTGACGGTCGCAACGCCTACCTGTTCTCCATGGGATGTTCCAGGGTGCCGGTTACCTGCGAACATATCGGTGTAGTGCGAGATCATGTGTTCTGCCATGCTACCGCTATGGGTTGTTCCGGTAAAACGTGTGCCCAAACCCATAATGGCTGAGATGCGCGTCAGCATAGCCAGTGCATCCAGATCACCGCTTTTCATTTGCCTGGCATGGGTAATCATGTCTGCCTCATCGTAGGCCAACAGTGTATACGGGGTTTCCGAATAAGCCGTGTTGAACAGCAAATGCGACAACAACCAGTCAACCTGTGACGTTGTGCGGCAGATGACGTCGGCAAATGCTGCAGAGATTAGTCGGGGAGGGCACTTGGCGAGAACAGAGAGATCGAAGTAGATCCCTTGTGCACCCTTGCAGGTAATGGAGCGCTTGAACCCCCCCGACGAGACCGAAGCTGTTGCTGTCGTGTAGGCATTCATAGGTGATGTGGCGAAGACTGAATAGGGCTTCTCATCCAGAAAACTGGCGTATTTGACTGTATCGGAGACCGTGCCGGATCCTACCGCTATCCTGACTTCACAGTTCCTGGTTGCTTCTCGTATGTGTGCGACTCCTTCATCAGAACATACAGGCTTGTTCCAGATGTATTCATCTACCTTGAATCCATCTGACTTCAACGCTTTAAAAATGCGTTCGCCAATGGCGCCGTGGGTATACTGATCGGAAATGATGGATATCGACTTGCCCGCATGCAGCTTGCTTACGAGCTCAGCTTCAGCGCCATCGAGTGAGTCGCGAATGACGATATCCTGAATGCCAATGTCATAGTGCTTGCCGGTGTCTGGTTCACGCCAGGTGCCCGCGACCAGTTCTGCAAGCACGCCGCTATGATCGCTCATTGAATTCCCGCGTTTGTTTGGGCTGAAAAAGCCATGAGCTCGTGGTTGATATCACGGGTCGAATGATAGATTTTACGGTATATGCTCAGCAGTTCCTGATACCGCTTGTGCTGACTTATATCGGGTTCGATAACCGTTGTTTCACCACTCATGGCATTGGCAGCTTCGGTGATGGTGTCATACCATCCAGCGCCATAGGCTGCAATCATACCTGCACCCAGTGCTGATGCTTCCACTGTTGTACTGATATGAACCGGTTTGCCACAAGCATCGGCAAGCATTTGCGTCCACAGTGGGCTATTGGCTCCACCACCGATGGCAACCATGTGTGTGATGGTTTGTCCCGCGGCGATCTCCATGTCGTGGGTGCGCATGGCTTGATCCAGTGTTATGCCTTCGAGCAGTGCCCGATAGATATGCGCGGGAGAATGGCTTGCACCGAGACCCATAATGATGCCCCGTGCTGATGAATCCCAATGGGGGTCCATCGAACCCCCGAAGTAGGGTTGAACCAGAAGCCCCTCCGCACCTATGGGCAAAGCAGAAGCCGCAGCTTCTAGCGCATCAAAATCAGCTTGTGTCGCCTTGCCGTGTGCAACGAACTGGTCAACAAACCAGTTGATGAGAAAAGCACCTGAACGAAGGCAGTTTTCCAGTATATAGCCTTCGCCTTGTGCTGCCAGTTCCGTGCGCCAGGCATCGTTATAACGGTATTTTTGACTCCAGATGCCAGACACCACGGCCGTACCAAGGTTGATGTATGCACGATCAGGAACTGTGCAATTAACACCCAGGCCGGCGCATTGTCCGTCACCACCTGCAGCAAATACAGGTGTCTGCAGCGGTAGGTTCAGTTGCCTGGCGACCGCATCGGTTAAGGTACCAAGTTGTGTACCCGGAGCGTGAATGCTGGATAATCTGCTTGTGTCCAGTGCCAGAGCATCAAGAAGCTCCTGAGACCACTCATGCTTTTCTATATCGAGGATGCCCATGGGGTCGGCACTGATCCAACCGGTTCGATACTCACCGCCGCACAGTTTCTGAACCAGATAGCTTTGAACATCCACAAACTTTTTTGTACGTGCATAAATTTCCGGATGTCGCTCTCGCATCCAGGCGAAGGTGTAAAGACAGGATGTGGTATCCGGCCGCCTGCCGGTAATGGAGTGAATGCGCTCCGAGCCGAATGATGCGGCAAAGCTCTTTACTTGCTCACGGCTGCGCTCGTCAAGCCACAGGATGGCAGGATGCGTGTCCTGACCGTTCTCATCCAGAAAAGCAATGGTTTCACGCTGGTTTGATATAGCAAGTCCTTTGATCGATGTGTTGTCAATATCGGCAGTGCACGTGGCAATGGCATCCACAGCCGCCTGCCACCAATGCTGAGGATCTTGCTCGTAATAATCCAGTTGTGGATTGGCCATGGGGATATCACCCCGACCTTGCGCAACAGACTCGCCTTTCCGGTTCCACGCAATGGCCTTTGTGCTTTGTGTGGAACTGTCCACGCCAATGACAACTTCCTCGCTCAACGCTTAATGCTCCTGTCTGGTAAATGTGCCGACGCATTCAGGCACGCGCAGCATTGTTGCTACACGTGCCTGCGCAGTGCGAATACTAACCTGCGACGATGTCATCAACCTTCTTGGCGATAACATCCATAACCTCTTTGGGAGAGTCGTAGTCGCCAGCGAAGTACTTGCCTAGCTCAACCGGGATGGTGTCGTTGGATAGCTCGGCCCATTCGGGCAGGTCCGGTTCTGAACCCATGTGATTGGCGATGGTTTCACGTACGACATCCAGGTGCCGGGTAGTGCCCGCACCCACTCTATTGTTGGCTTTGACGCGTTCATCATCATAGACACT
>JBGCFI010000107.1:0-8049 GCA_045106855.1 Granulosicoccus sp. | reverse complement strand
GCATTTGCAGCGGCGGTGACTTCAACATCTGCCACCATGGCTATCATTGTGCCACCCAGCTTAAACCTGATTCTCTATGCATATGTTGCCAACGCATCCATTGCTGAGCTTTTCGCAGCGGGCATCATTCCAGGCTTTATGGTTTGCGCTTTACTTATGGGTGCTGCCTATGTCATGTCCGTGCGTCGTGGTTATCCGACTGAAGGCGAGTTTTCATTCAAACGTGTTATCGAGACGGGTAAAGATGCAGCCATTCCTTTAACGTTACCCGTACTCATACTTTGGGGAATACTAGGCGGTATATTTACAGCGACTGAGGCAGGTGCAATAGCTGCGTTCTGGTCTATTATTCTTGCGGTTTTTCTCTACCGTACTATCCGTATTGGAAACCTGATAGATACCTTTAGAATTGCAGGCAAGCGAAGCGCCATGCTGATGTTTATTGTGGCAACCTCTACGCTTCTGGGTTGGTACATGACCAACCAGCGAATTCCTCAGGATATTGCTCAAGCCATTCTCGGTATATCGGATAATTACTGGGTCGTTCTGATGGCAATTAACGGGTTCTTTCTGTTGGCTGGAACTATTATTCATGGAACACCTGCCATACTCATGCTGGTGCCTATATTCTTGCCATTGGCCGATCAGCTCGGTATTGACCGTGTGCACTTTGGGTTAATCCTGACAATCAATCTGGGTATTGGTCAACAGACACCACCGGTAGCCTCAGTTGTCCTGATTACTTGTGCTATCGCAAAAATATCCATAGCAAAAATTATCCCTTCAATGCTTTGGTTTATTGGGGCAATGTTTATAGCGCTTACACTTATCAATGTCTTTCCAGTGCTTTCTCTTTGGCTTCCCTCGGTGATTTTGTAATGCGTCTGCTTATCGTAAACCCAAACACATCAGAGGGTGTGACAAGCCGCATTAATGCTGCCGCACAGGAGGTTGCCTGCGAGAAGAGAGATGAATTTCTAACCGTGTCTGCGGCATGTGGGCCTGAGCTTATTGTGACCGATCAGGATGGGCTGGATGCGGTAGACGGTGTTTTAGCGTCAGTTAATGCGCATGCAGATGGAGTCGATGGTATCGTACTGGCGTCTTTCGGCGATACGGGTACGGAAGCTGTAAGACTTGCGTATCCCACTATCCCGGTTGTCGGCATAGCCAGTGCTGCATTTGCCGTTGCACGCTGTCTAGGTGGCAATTTTTCAATGGTGACATTTGACGAAAAGCTAACGCCTTCGCTACGGGCTCGGGCAATGTTCTACGGAATGAATGACTTGCTATTCAGAGTTGAGGGTGTCTCTGATCAAAGCGAGTACAACGCGGCCGATGTTCAGACAGAGAGATTCGAGGCCATGCAAGCGCTGTGTGTTGATTGTGCAAAAGATCCAGTATCCAGCATAATCATGGGGGGTGGCCCCCTCGCTGGAATATCATCACGGATAAAAACTACACCGAAAATTCCGATAATTGATGGAACTCAAGCGGCTATCTGTATTCTTCGAAGTTCTATCGATTCTTAGTCGATCTCCGCTTAGTGTTTAATCAGGGCTTTTTTATTATCGAGTGGGGCAGGGCAAAGTGAAGGAGGTTGAATACCCATGGGCACATCCAGAGGTGTAAGATAAAATTCAACGACTTCACCAAAGTGATTAGACGAAGGTATTTCCGATGTAATCTCAATCCTTAGAGTGTGTGCTGTCTGTTACATGCTGAATGATGTTTTTCAAGGTCTTGATTGTATTTTTTTGTTCGGATGTAGACATCTCGTTGGGATCGAGCACTATTTCAACACCGCCTAGACTGAATGCTAGAGAATTTCTTGCGCTCATCTTTGCTTTTCGCAGGCCTACAACTGAATAATTTCTTACAGGTTTCGCAAAACCTTTGACTGATTTTGATTCTTGTTCTTCCGCATGTATGTAGTCTTTTACCAGCGAATAAGTTTCATGGCCTATCAGAATACCTCCCAGCTCGGAAGCTGATTCGAGCCTCTGTGCTAAATTTACCTCGCTGCCGATAATGGTGTAATCCATTCGATCTTCACTACCAAAATTTCCTACCGTGCAATATCCGGTGTTAATTCCAATTCTGAGCCCGAAGGGATTTTCGATTCCGCGATCAAGCCACTGTTTATTGAGTGAGCTCATTTTTTCCTGCATAGCTATCGCTGTACTGACACAGGCGATTGCATCTTGTTGAACACCCTTTGTTTCGGGGTCACCAAAAAACAGCATGATTGCATCGCCAATATATTTGTCTATTGTCGCTCCATGTTCGAGTGCTAATTTGGACATTTCAGTCAGGTAGTTATTGAGTAGACTGGTTAGTTCTTCGGATTCAAGTCTGTCTGCGGTTTCTGTAAATCCAGACAGATCAGTAAACATTATGGTCAGTTTTTTCCTTTCGCTTGCCAGTTCAACGTTTTGCTCTCCTCTAAATATGGATGAATAAATTTGAGGAGACAGGTATTTGGACAGTTTCGCTGACAGGCCTTCAAGCATGGCATTTTTATGCGTCACCAATGTATTGGCTTCCTCTGCACGATTCTTCGCTTCAACCAATGCAATTTCTGAATTTCTCTGTTTGGTTATGTCGGTATAAATCGCTACAGTTTCATTATTGGTGGTTCTATGTTCCCTTATTTCTATCCAGCGTCCATCGCTAAGTTGATAGCTAAACAGTGCTCCCGGTTTTAGATGATGGCTCATCCGTTTACTGACCCATGCCTTCTTGCGATCTATCGCGTCTGCTATAAGTTTGTTGTCGCATGCTGCCTGAAGCAAATCTTTAAACAATATGCCAGGTTTTACAAATTCATCTAGACCTGGATAAAACAATTTTCCGTATTGTGGGTTACACAACACCAGGCGATCGTCGCTGTCGTAGAGAGAGAAACCTTCGGATAGGGTGGCTATCGCATCAACCAGGCGTTGTTGAGCATCCGCAACTTGACGAAGGTTATTTTCTTCAATTTCGACGGCGGTGTCCCTGAAAATGGTTAGCGCATCCGCCATCTCGCCAATTTCGTCACGGCTCTTTGATAACGGAATTTCCGCCCGTAGATCGTTGCCGGATATCGCGAGCATACTTTTGCTAAGTGCAGTGATCCGAGCCACCAGGTGCCCGTCTATGTATATTAATGTAAATGTGACGATAAGCAATATCGCCAGGCCGCCCACGGCTATGCCGGCAATTATAGGTCGATCATGAATTCGTTTTTCGTGGGCGACAGCCTTTTGAATTTGTTGTCGAAGTTCAACAACGAGGCTATTCAACGCGTCTTTTAACCCGACCAGATCTCGATCTGTAATGATAGCCACTTCGAGTAGCGTGTCCAGGTCGCTGTCGGTATTGTTGGAAATGGAGACCGTTTTTTTAATTTGATTTTCAGCTGTTAAACGCGTGTTGACTACTGTTTTTGAAATTCCAGGCTCAACGGTCTGGAATACATCAGAGTTTAAAATATGTTCTATCTGAGATGAGATTTCAGACCATATTGCGCTAAATGGTGAAGAGGTCTCCCCTTTGTTTTGCTCTGTACCGACGAACCTGGCTGGAACATTTTTTACCTCATCGCGAATCAAATCCAGTTTTTCCAACGCAATAAAATTGCGCTCAATGACAGAATTTGCTGTAGATATATATTTAACCGCAGACTGAAGCTCTCGAATAAAATGATTAACTAAAATAATTTGCAAAATTAGCAGTGCTATCGGAACGGCCATGGCAAGGTTTAGCTTGTTGCGAATCCTCATTCAGTTCATTCCGTCTACAAGTTTTGCCTATTGCCATAAAGCCATCAGATTCCGACGATTATCTAAATCTTGCCGGCAGTTCGCCATTTTTCGAATATGGGTTCTATCTCTCTAACGGCATCTCGGGTAGCCCGCTCAGCGTCGCTTTTGCCAGTCACAACTCGCGCGAACATTTTCGGAATAATTCCTGCTCCCATGGTTTCGTCAATCGCAGCATTGGAATTCCCCGGATACCCAAGGTTTGTCGAAGTGTCGTATACATTAAGCAGGGGTTGGTAGCGAGCAGGCATCGCCGAATCTTCAGTTACCAGTTTTTCAAGATTAGTAACTGACTGCGGATAAACGGGCATGTTCTGGAAACCACCCAATTGGAAACTTTCCTGAAAACGTCCGATGTAGTCCACAAGAAACTTTTTCGCAGTTTCCTTGTTCTCTGAAAATTTCCATATAACGAACGTGTTAAGTCCGAAAATAGGACCAATCCGGCCCTCGGGACCTTCCGGTAACAGGGCAAGGTTAAGGTCATTGTTCACGGGAATTTGCTTGTTCTCAGCGGCTCGAATAATTGACATCGTATCGATAGTAAGGTTGCCATTGCCAGAAAGCATAAATTGATTGTTAGATGATGGTCCCCAGGAAAGTACCTCTTTATCCATTGCTTCCTCGTACAACGCTTTAGCGAACTTCAATGCTTCCTGGGTTTGTTGGCTATCTAGCGCGACGCGTCCATCTGCGTCCTGAATAGTGGATCCAAAAGAATAAAGTAGCGCTCGTAATGTGTGTTCGCTGTTATGTTCTGCTCCGATACTGAAACCGACGGTAGCGTTGTGCAACAATTTTATGGCCCGACCGCCCTTGCGAATATCATCCCATGTGTTTGGCACTTTTCCGACTCTGTCCCAAAGATCCTTTCGATAAGTAATCATTGGAGGGTAAAAACTTTCAGCGAACCCGTGATATTTTCCCGTTTTTCTATTAAAGCAAGAATTTTGTGCAAAGCTATGGGCAGTGCCGAATTTTGCTTCGCATTCTTCGATGATTTCCTTGTGATCGATTACATGGTCTTCGAGTGCTGCACGAGGGCTGACAAAGAGCACAAGATCATGCCCCTGGCCGGCTTTTACTTCTTCTGTAGCCAGTTTGTTTATGTCTCCAAGGCCAACATTGGTGACGCGCACATCCACGCCGTTTGACTCCCCCCACTGTTTGATGAATACATCGTTAAACCAGGTTTCACTGGCAGGGATAAAATTCTTCCAACGGAGTATTCGAAGTGTTTTTTGCTGGGCATTTGCCGGGATTCCGATCAATGCAGGTGCGCCAACAGTTAACGCTGCAGCAGCCCCCGCTTTTTTAATCAAGGACCTTCGTGTTATTCCATTTTTAATTTTCATAGTAAATCATTCTCTAAATCTGGATACCGCGCAAATTTACTTAAGATCCAATCCACTATTCAGATAAGTAATTACATCGAACTTTAAAGACGAATATAGTTGAAACCTATCATTCGTGTCACAATATCCACTCTCATGTTGTTGAAATAATTGAGCATTATCGAAAATCGACTCCGGTTGTCGTTTTCCACTTTGTACCGCAACTTTGCAGGTTTAAAATTGATCTTAATTCCATCCTGTTTTTAATACCAATCTACCAAAAAATATCTCTAAACTCCAATTCGTTTTTGTCCGTTTTATAGATATAACACGGGCAGAGTTGAGAAATCAGTTTTAAGGTAGTCGCAAGAATCGAATGGCTTGTTGCCGAAGCAATAGATACCAAACCCATTAGCTGCGTGCTTAGCATTCTGTACTTTTGTCTAGTATTGTTGCGAATTCAGGCTAATTGTTTTTAATTATTGGTTCGCTGGCTGAATAGCGAATCGGAGTGGGATGTAGATCTGGCCAGAAAAACCTCTTAACCAGCGATTTCATCGTCTGCTTATCTACTGGAGCATATGCAATGATTGTCAAACTGCTGGGTAAGGCTCAATGAAAAATCTCCATAACCTTGTTGTATTGGTAATGTTATGTTGATTTCTAATCGTGGTACAACCCAAAAACTATCAATCAGGTAATTAACAATTTATTTGCCTAAGCTGTAGTTTGCCGTAACCCAAAGCCGATAATAGATTTTCGATTTGCACTGACCCCGGGAGAGACAAATGAGCACTAAAATTCAGCAGTACACCATTGCAACGTTAGTAACCATTGTTCTGTTTTTGTCCTTTGTCAGTACTGGTGTGCAGGCGCATAACAGGTGGAGTCTGTCCGGGCAGTCAGCAACGTGTTACGGAGGTATTGGCGGTGGATATAGCGAATATATTCAATGTGCTTATGGCCGAGCAGAAGTGCATTTTCAAAACACCTATGCAACTGATAGCTATGCCGAGGGCCACTGTGCGTATACCAGACGATATGTTAAAGCGACAGACAGGCACGTAGAGGTCAAGTCCTGTGGAAGTACCAAAAGACTGTTCACAAGAAATGTCAATGGGTACGACGGATTCGCTGCATGCATCACTGGCCACTGGTTCTGTCACTGGAGATAATGTGTTCATGAGCGGACGCCGCTCCAACACTCACTCCTTCCGCCGCAAGTTTGCTGCCACAGCGCTGGGTATTGGTGTTTTCGCTGTATTAATCTATCCGGTCAGATACAGTCTACCTGTCGTGGGGCACATGTTGTGGCACACTCATACATCCACGATACCTGATCCGCGCGTGACTGTTCCAACGCTCGTGCGGGAGCATGCGAATCCATCCGATGCCTCGTTGATGGACATAGCTGAGGTCTCTGAATTTTCTTCTCAGATTTCCTCTGTTGTCCCTGCGCTTCGAAACACTGAAGGAGACAAAGTTTCTGATGTGCCGGCGGGCGAAAACTATGTCACCAAAACGCTAAGACTCGCTCGAGAGGATCCCAAATTCATCAGCACTTTATTTCAGGACTATTTAATTCAGGAATCAGCGAATGAAAGGCATGAGATAGCCACACAGTTGGCCGCCATTGTTGTGTTGTCTGATTCCGGAGAGAACACTGAACGGCATATCGTTAATCAGGCGCTCAATGATACCGACGACGCGCAGCGTTGGTCCGAGTTGCTTGGTCGCGTTGGAGTACGTTTACCTGACCTACGGCAGACACTGATTGATGCCATTCCGCTGACCAAAGATGGACTGGTGCTTGGCAATCTCATTAAGGCGATTTTACCGGTAGAAGCGTCAATCGATGAAAAGCTGGCCATCGTGGCGCAACTTGAACCGTTTGTGATCCATGAGGAACCCAAGGTACGCGCCGCCGCTATCAGAGGTGTCTCAATGTGGGGAAACCAGGACCAAATTTTTGCTCTGGAGAAGGGCTTGCGAGACCCCTCCAACGATGTCCGCCATGAGGCTGCCGCTGCCGCCATGATGTCCGATCTCCGCTCAGACGGGGTAAAAGCCAGCCTCCTGCGAATAGTTGCGGATCAATCTGAACCGCTGGACACCCGCGAGCAAGCCTATTTTGCGCTGTCCAACTACACGTTGTCAGAGTCGGAGCGAATGGTGCTCCAGCGCTGGGAAGCCGGTCACTAGATACTACCTGGAGTCAAAATTCCGGTGTTCTGTGTCGTTACGGCGCCTGATATTTGCGTGTGGAGTTTCGGGTTTCGACAAGCCCTTGGCTTGATAAACCTCTGCCAGTCGTAGGAAATCCCGGGCTGTTCATTCAATCAGGATGTGGTAATCTCCAAACCACTTGACGGGGCGCTGACGATCAATTGAATGATCAACGGCTGAGATGATCGCAGGCTAATACCTGCTCGGTCCCGCTGAACCTGATGCGGATAATGCCGACGAAGGGATCAAGTCGCGGTCTTAGTTACTCATCGTGATTCGCTCCCATCTCCGGTTAATCCCGGAGATTGTATGAGCCAGATCATAACCACTGACACTAACAGCACACCCATCGCGCTCACCATTGCCGGCTCTGATTCGGGAGGCGGTGCGGGTATACAGGCGGATTTAAAGGCATTTAGTGCCATGCGTGTTTATGGCGCCAGCGTGATCACCGCATTAACTGCGCAAAACACCGTAGCGGTAAACGCCATTCATGATGTTCCGGCAGATTTTGTTGTCGCACAATTACAAGCGGTTCTGGATGACTGTCAAGTGAAAAGCATCAAGATTGGCATGCTTTCGTCTGTGCCGATAATTGAGGCAATAGCTGGTGTGCTGAGGCAACATACGCATATACCCGTTGTGCTGGATCCGGTCATGGTGGCCAAAAGTGGTGATCGACT
>JBGCFI010000106.1:0-7947 GCA_045106855.1 Granulosicoccus sp. | reverse complement strand
GTGGATGATCTTTGTGGTATCGAAACCTATCTGGATTTTATTGCGATAACCGGTGATCTAACCGAGGATGGAAAGCTGGAATCTTACCAAGGTTTGAAAGAGCTGCTGAGTGTGATAAGTGTTCCAGTGCTCGTGATCCCTGGAAATCATGATTCACGAGAACCCTTTAGAGAGGTATTTCCGCCGCTCGCTCATCACGGCAACACCGAGCGTTTGGATTACTGTCGGGATTTGGGTGATACTCGGGTTATCGGTATCGATTCGGTTGATGACGGCAAAACCACAGGCAAGCTGATGCCTGCGCAGTTAAGCTGGCTGCGCACCTCGTTAACCAAAGAACCTAGCCCTGTGCACACTATTGTCATGGTTCATCATCCTCCATTTTCCACTGGACGAAGTGAGTTTGATGCGCTTTCCAATCTCGACTGCGCTGCTGAGCTCGCTAACATATTAAGTAAGCAAAGCAGCGTAACCCTCCTATGCGGTCATGTGCATCGTCCTTATCAGGTGGATTGGGCAGGGGCGGCCTGCTTTATCGCTGGTAGTCCTTCTTGCCAACTAAGTGCAGATCCACCATTTGGAGATGCGCCACTACGTTTAGTTGACGAACCCTACACCTATTTCCTGCACTCGTTAGATAGCAATGGAGACAGAATCGTGAGTACGCGCTATGTGAACCCCTAAAGACTTGCTGCAAGGCGGCGTCGCTTGCCAGAGTGTCCACGGGCGTATCGCTACCAAAAACACTCGCTGGATGCACCCAGGCGAAGCTACACAGTACTAACGGGATTGTTGCGGTAACTTGATCTGTGAAAGTGAATAATAAATTTATCACTATCAATTAGATAGTGTGAAAAAACCATTAACAAGGCTAATCTCGCCGGCAGCCTTTAGCAACGGCTCACTAAGATGGCGATGTTTGATAAACCGAAAAGCTACTACCGCAGTGAGAGTGGCTTTTGCGGTACTCAACGAATGAAAACTCTTTCCAGGGCCGGTAAAACGTTTTAACAGAGCCTGGTCAGATTCGATACGGTTGTTGGCCCACTTTTTTGCCGATATGTTCGATCGGAGGATCGGCGTAGGCGTGAGGTTTCATGGCTTTGATGATGACCAGGTAGGTGGGTGCCTGATACTTCAATAAATCAAGGTCATTTGACACGTTCTGTATTGAAGGCTATGCACCTTGCATAGCCTATCCACTTGCTGTAATTGAAACTATCGCTCAAGTGTTCCAATGCCGGTGTAACGAAACGCCTCTTTCTCAAAAGCATCAACAACGTCGGGGCCGGATGCCGAGGAGACGATATCTATGCGTCCGAGGAACACAAGGGGGATATCGTCAGAGCGGCCTTCAATATCAGCGCGAATGGCTTCAGCCATTGCCACTCCGACATCGTCGCTCATACGCATTGGGGTAGCTATCAACTCGCCATTGCGTAACGCTTCCAGTTCGTCACCGGTGCCGCCCCAAGCCGTGATATCCACTTTGTCTCCAAGATCAGCAGCCTGAACCGCTGAAATAGCCCCCATCGCCATAGCCGTGTTGGCATTGTGCAGCAAGGTAACTTCCGGGTATGCCTGAGTGATAACTTGAGCGCCGTTAAAACCCCCTTCGCGTTGGAAGTCCCCATAGTGCTCATAGGCAAGCTTCCAGTCTGACTTCTCTTCCAGACAGGTTTGAAATCCACCTGAGCGCTGATCATCTACTCCCCCAGGAATTCCACGAATCATCGCGTAAGTACCTGTCGTTCCTAGATTGTCAACGATCCAGTTGCAGATATTCAACGCACCAAAAAGGTGAGAGAACGTGGTGTACATAAGCGGTTGATCATCACCCCAGGCTTGAAGCGGTGTATCAAAATTCAAAACAATTACCTTTTTTCCAGCGTCCATCAGGTGCTTAATGTCATCCTGCTGTGCTTCAAGCTCTGACGGGCCGAAGATGACATACTCAAAGTCATCGCGTGCTACCTGCTCTGCGTAGGTCGATTGCAGAAGAAAATCCCCCATGTTGGATGCGAATTGTGTGGCCTCAAATTCGAGTCCCATTTCCTGGAACCTGGCTTCCATCGACAAATAAGAGCGCAGCCAGAAATCCGAAACATCCTGACTCGGATAAATAACTGCAATCTTCACTGGATCAGCGTTTGTAGATTCGAAAGGTTCAGCAGGGACTGCTACCACGCTCTGCATGTTTTCAAGCACTTCATCGGTTTGTACTTGGTGATACCACCAGTAATAGCGATCGGTATCATCGTCCAGTGGTTTTAACGGTAAAGTGTCGGCCGATGCTTGTATCCCATAACAAATGCCCAAAACGGCTAACGAAGCAGCCGTTAGTTGTTTTCTCCTAATGTACATTTCAATTCTCCATCCGAACAAAAGTAACGAGTCTTTGTACTTGACGTTTTCTATGAACTTGCTAAGTACGAAGACGGTGAATCGGTGTATACCCTGTACTGGCGACTATTCGTTCGAACGATTATCTGAACCACTCCCCTCTTGTAGATAGGAGTAGAAACCAATCGATGCGATGATAATCACGCCCGCTGCGATGAGCTGCCAGAAAAACTGAAAACGCAGCATAACCAAAGCATTGGTCACCATTGCAAGCAACAAAACTCCCACAAGGGTGCCGAACATGGTTCCGCGCCCACCGAACAACACGGTTCCTCCCACCACGACCGCTGCGATCGTGTGTAATGCAAAGCCGTGGGCCGCCGTTGCTTGAATAGCGTTAAGACGCCCGGTTAAAAGAATGCCCGCTATAGCAGCACAGACGCCCATCAAGGCGTACTGGTAAAGTTTCTGACGATTGATATTGATACCGGTTCTCGCAGCTGCTTCACGATTAGCGCCAATGGCAATCGCGTAGCGCCCAAGCCAAGTGTAATGATAGATTACGTAGCCAATCAGTAATGCCACAAGACCGATGATCGATGCTGTTGGTATTACGTCCATTACTTTGCCCCTTCCCAGAAACGGGATGGGCTCTGGAAATCGAGAGAGTACAGTGCCTGCCGCAAGCACCAGTGCGATACCCCGGTAGATCTGATCCATTGCCAGGGTTGCAAGCAAATCCGGTACTTTCAGTTTCGTGATTACCAGACCGTTGGCCAGACCACAACACAGCCCTACCAACAAGGCGACCATCATTGCAGGTAGTGGCCACCACCCTTGGTCTTTGATTAGCATCGCCATGATGATGGCTGAAAGAGCGGCTACAGCCCCAATAGATAGATCAATACCCTTGGCCGTGATAACGATGGTCATTGCCATCCCCAAGACCATATAGATAGCTGCATCCTGCAGAATGATCATTAAATTTGGGATTTCGAAGAATCTGGGCTCAGCAATGGCCATCGTTATCATCAGTACGATGATCATGACCATGGGTCCAACGAAGTTTATGTACTGCTTGTACCAGACAAGTTTTACGCGGCGTTTGTTGGTCGTGGATCCTTCATTCTCTGCGATGTCCATATGTCTCAGTATTTGATTTCGTATAAAGCGCTAAGCTGCAGAGGCCGTATCTGCGCCGGTACCGACAATCATTCCAAGCACATCACGTTGTGTAGAACTCTTTACGTCTACCACCCCTACCGACTTGCCGCTACGCATAACTTGAACCCTGTCAGCGACCTGAAAGACATGATCCAGGTTATGGCTTATAAGTATGATAGGAGTTCCCCGTTCACGTATCCCCTTAATCAGATTTAACGTGCTGCGAGTCTCTTCCGGCCCCAGTGCTGCAGTGGGCTCATCCATCACTAGTACCTTCAGCTCGGCTCCGTTGACTGCACGAGCTATCGCGACCGCTTGACGTTGTCCGCCTGAGAAATTTCTCGTCGGTTCGTCGATATCTGGTAACTCAACTCCAACTCGATCTCGCAATATGGCAATAGTTTTTTCGCGCATGACTTTATTGTCGATGAATGGCATCCCAAGAACGTGTTTAATGGGTTCATTTCCGAGGAACACATTTGCGGGCGCTGCCAACGTATCGACTAACCCCAGGTTTTGATATACCGCTGCGATACCGGCGGAGATCGAATCTCGACATGTCTTGATTGAAAGTGATTGTCCATCCAGTTGGATCTGGCCAACATCAGCCTGGTGAACACCCGTTAACACTTTGATCAACGTGGATTTGCCGGCTCCATTGTCGCCAACGATGGCCAGAATCTCGCCGCCGTACAGCGTCAAGTTCACATCCATTAACGCGCGCAGCCCACCAAACGACTTGGAGATGCCGACCATTGCAAGCTTCGGTTCTTGCGCTGCATCCATTCAATACATCCCTCATCTCGTTGATTAGCTGAGCGTCGGACTCTGAACTTTTATTCCAGTAACTAATAATAGGCAATTTAGTTTGCACCATTGACGGTGCAAGATCAACAGCTATTCCAGATTGAGAAAGAAAAATACTAAGACAACACCACCGATTATGGGTCATTATTCGAGCGGGTTTGTTTATCGATCGAACTGTCATTCCGCACGCACAAGGACTCCCAATCCTTGAAATTTAATCAGACCGGTAAACGTTCTACCATTCATGATCTCCCACAACTGGCCAATAAATCAGCCAGTATCGTGGGTTCGGTACTGAAAGACACATGGGAAAAACGCTGCATAAGCAAAAAGCTGGCTGGTATAATATTGACGCTTGAGAATGAGATGGGATACTCCACGAACCTGCAGGCACTGGACCTTAGGAGCGAATGCTCCGTCATCGTCGGCAAAATTGTGCCAATGTATGACAATTGTTATTTCACTTGCATTGAGCAAACATTGCGCAAACTTTTTATCTCAAGTCGGGACAGATGGGGCTATTTCCGATTGTCACCTGCACTGGTCACGATTACGAGCTGGAATTGAATTCCGCGCGATCCATGCTGGATTATCGTGTTGATCATCTGATATGTACAGGCGCTACTGAACCAGACAGAATTACAGAACTGTGCCAGGTTTGTGGCGTGTACGATAAACATTGATTTACCAGGATAAAAATCGTTATCTATTACTTCAGGCAACTATCACGCAGCTAAATCGAACAAACCACCGACATCATCCAAAGTTTGGAAGCAATCGACAAGCTCACTGGGCAGAAAATGCTGTTTATTGGTGGGCGCTAATTTGATCGCAGCACGTCAGAACGTGTCAGGTGCTTTCGGCAAGCTCACAGAAAACACAAAACTCATGGTGAGTAAATCGCACATACTGACTTGCGTTTACGCTGTGGACAAAACCGTAGGCGTTGTACCCATGGGACGACCGAGAACACCCATTGAAATTGCCTGATGTGTATTGTTTCTAGCCAGTGATGATGCATCATTCATAACTGGAGCAGAACTCATCGTCGATGGCGGCTATACCGCAGCTTGAAAGTTCCAGACCAATGTGTTCCCGGCTGCCACCGATTGGTTGGCAGCGGCGTGTACTTGCGTACCTAGGCTATATGAGCGTCGTTATATCCGTTTTCGGATTGTTGCCGGCAGACTGATGTGGTGGAACATACAAAACGTTTAGCGGTGTGTTTTCAAAGATCAGCCACCGCCTTTCAACATGCGAAGTCCGCATCGCCTCCGCCGCTCTTTGCACCTCGTAAGTTTCGCGAAAATCAGGATCGCACGATGCCCCATCTGCATGTGCCGTCAACAGCTCGGCGACCTCGATAACCTTAAGATCGTTGAAAACCCAGGTGATGGCCGGGGCTGAACAGAACGCTCCATAAGGGAGACGATCGAGCGCGGACCCGATTCGGGTATAGCTACTGCGAGCGGCCAGTCGCCCGCGAACCCGTCAAACATTTCTTCCTTGAACGCTTTGAGCGTTCCTCTTACGACGCACTTGATGAGTTCTATATGGCCATCACCACTGAGCGCGAACCGTCCGCCACAGCACAAGACGGTCGCGTAGCCCTTGCCGCAGCATTAGCCTGCACCAAGTCTGCGAGAATCGGATCTGCGCTCAAACCGGATTATCGGTGAGGATGCAGCTGTAGTATATTGTAGAAAAACAATGCATATTGGCTCTAATTCGGGTGATATTAGAGCGTAATTTCCCGAATGCACTTTTATTTCTTGCGTTAAAAAAATGTTTTAAGTAGTGTTTGGTTGAGGCCAAATCAAAGCGCTTGATAGTTTCTCGACCAATCATCTTATCAATGGGTGTATCACACAAGTAAACTGGCGTCCTCTACCGAATTTGAATGCCACTGCTTGCCTTCCTGCTGTAAAGGAGCTCAACAATGAACCAAATTTCTGCCATACCGAATATTGGACAACTATGCGTTATTACAATCAGTTCGTTGCTCTGCACGATGAATGCATGGGCAGATACCACGGATGTTAAAACTCAAACCATCGTAGAAGTTACAAAAGACGGTGAGCATTGTGAACAAGACCCAAACTGCTTTAACCGCTATCACCCCGCTATCCAACCCGTCGCAAGAGCTAACCCGGGTGATCTCATCGTTGTGCATACGCGAGATGCGCTTGACTCAAACCTGACCATTGATTCAGAACCAAAAGATGTCTTGGCGATTGATCTCAATCTCATTCATCCCATGACTGGTCCTATTCATATTGAAGGCGCTGTACGCGGTGATGTACTGGCAGTACAACTGATTGACATCAACCCCGATGAATACGGCTACACCACCTTAATCCCGGGATTTGGCTTTCTGCCTGACTTATTCCCCGAACCCTTCGTCGCTAACTGGGCTTTAAACAATCTGGAAGCGGTATCAGCGCAAGTTCCGGGGGTACGCATTCCCAACAATGCCTTTATGGGCAGCGTAGGCGTCTTGCCGGGCGAGCCAGAAGTCGAAAAATGGCTCAAGCGAGAAACTGAATTAGCCGCAGCTGGTGGTGTGGCACTGCCGCCTGAAACAACCGGTGCACGTCCTGCCGATGTATGTGGCCCCAATGGTAGCCATAAAGATGAATGTCTACGAACTATCCCGCCAAGAGAAAACGGCGGCAATATGGACGTGCAGCAAATGGTTGTCGGCACCACCCTGCTACTACCGTGTTTTATTGATGGCTGTGGATTCTTCATTGGCGATGTGCACTTCGCACAAGGCGATGGAGAGGTAGCCGGCACGGCCATTGAAACAGGCGCTGTGGTTACCGTTAAAACCTCAATCCGCAAAGGCATGGGCTCACTCATCAAGCAACCTCACTTTGAAGGCGGCGCGCAGATCAAAGCACTTGAGCCAGATAAGTTTCATGCAACCGTAGGCTTCCCCTTTAAAGAAGCCGGTGAAATACCTCCGCAGTGGACCTACCTTGATAGCGAGAAAATCAGACCGTTATCGCAACTGTCTAACGACATCACCCTGGCTGCTCGCAACTCCTTGTTGCAAATGCTCGATTGGTTACAAGCCACCAAAGGTCTCACCCGCGAGCAATCATTTGTCGTCATGAGCGTCGCCTGCGATTTACGAATCGGTAACGTGGTAGACGTGCCTAACTATGTCGTGTCTACCATCTGTCCAATGGAAATATTTGATGAATAGTATTATTCACAAGCAATAGAGCCTTGCGAATGATCAACCGTTCATCATCAAGAGGCAAGCGCCTGCTAACAAACGTTAGCAGGCTACTTAGCGCCGTATTGCTTCCTGCGATGCTGTTGCCATCTGCCACTCTCAACGCCCATACGCCTTATGCACAATGGGATGCCTATCGGGTAAGGCATCTACAGGTATTAACAACGCGCGCCGATTTAGTCGGGGATGCTATCGCAGATAAGTGGGTTGCCGTGTTGGCAGAACATTTACCAGAATCCAAAGCCGTCGTAAGTCGTGCCAGAAACTTTGTGCGAATGGCAAGCTTGTTAAAGACTGATCAGGCCAAGGTAGCTGTATTGTCTTATGCTGATGCAAAAGCTATGTTTGAAGGGACTGCTCCGTTTGAGGAATATGGGCCTGTGGAATTA
>JBGCFI010000105.1:0-21006 GCA_045106855.1 Granulosicoccus sp. | reverse complement strand
GTTCTCGATGATGCATGTCTGCGTACGCTATCTGGGCCAAGAGATACACCCTTTTGAAATTGCATTTTTTCGAAATTTCATAGCGTGTATCTTCCTGTTGCCGCTGATCGTAAAAGATGGCGGGCAGCTCATGAAGACCGCCCATCTTAAATGGCACGTACTACGCTCGGCACTTAACGTGGTGGCTATTCTGATGTTTTTCTATGCACTGTCGATTACCCCGCTTGCGGTTGTTCAAGGATTGGGTTTTACCGCACCCATTTTTGCCACGATCATGGCGGTTGTTTTTCTGGGTGAAAAGGTCAAGTTACGGCGTTGGATAGCCATCATCGCAGGCTTTGTCGGTGTATTGCTCATTTTGCGCCCAGGCTTCCAACCGTTGGAGACAGGTGCTTTGCTGGTTCTTGGCTCATCGGCTATCTGGGCGCTCACCCTGATTACCATCAAGCGACTCTCCAATACAGATTCACCATTGACAATTACCGTCTACGCCACCGTCTTTCTTTCTATCCTGACGTTTATACCCTCCACCTTTTTCTGGACATGGCCTGAGGGCTGGCAGTGGGGGTTGTTAGTGTTTGCAGCTCTGACTGGTACGTTTGCACAATTGTTTCTTGCCAAGGCGTTTTCCTATGCGGAAACGTCTGTGGTTTTGCCATTTGACTTTGGCAAAATCATCTGGAGTGCAGCACTTGCCTACGTGATTTTTGGTGAGTTGGTTAGCGTCTGGACCTGGGTTGGGGCAATAATGATTTTTGGTGGGGCCTGCTACGTGGCTATACGTGAACGCCAGTTGGAGAAATCAGCAACGCCGGTGACTGTGAAAACCGTTTGACGAAAGTTCTCGTGATGGAACGCTATTCTTGTCACTTATCATCATTTCATCAAACACCCATGGTTTACCTTATCGCTTTGATTTTGCAGGGCGTCACCAACAAAGACGAGTCGGTTCTTTTCATCCAGACCTGCGGCTGACCATCGTTGTTTGCCAATCAGAAAGATCTTATGCATCAAGTATATGCCGCAAGCCCCGTTCGCATAATATCGGCTGCGACAGCATCCGGTTCACAGTGCAGTCTCGCGATTGGAAAGTGACTTGCTGAATTTTCAGTTTTTCACAGTGAAATCTACGATACTCTACTAGCTGACAAGCTCTATGGATACGAACATTATTGGCTTATTTAGATCGAAGTCGCGCCGAAACTCTGATGGTCCAGGAGAGGCTGGACGCACTCATCCTGTTATCGCCAGAAAGCTTCAACTATGCCTCTGGCGTATCTGCAGGTGTTGCAACCATGTGGCGAACGGCAGGTGCTGTCGCTGTTCTTGTACCTGCGGATGCCAATGAACCTGAATGTGCAGTTGTCAGTGATTTGTTTGCTGATCAATTTCGACGTGGCAGCCACATCAGTGATGTTCGCGAGAGTCCTATCTGGGTTGAAACGACGACCCTGGAATCCATAGATACCAATGTTCCGGCGTCAACACTCATCGACAATGCGTGGGCACGCAGTGGTCGTCGTCAACATTTCAGCAGGCCAACAACGTTTGATCCACTCATTTGCTATGAGCATCTAGCGAATGCTCTGGCTACCGCAGGACTCTCGCGTGGTCGAATCGGGTTTGAAGCTTCGGCATTAACGGTCGTGGACTATGGGCTGTTGCAATCAGCCTTGACTGGTGCCGAGTTGATTGATGCAAGTGACATTGTTGCGCGCTTAAAAATGATTAAGTCGGCACCAGAGGTACATAACCTTCGCCAAGCGGTGCAATTAGCGGAGCATGGCATTCGTGCCGTACACAAATCGATTGCTCCGGGCACTACACGAAACGAATTAGCAAGTCACTGGAAGGATGCCATTTCGCAGCACAAAGGTGACATAGCCTTAACAGGTGATTGGGAATACATTTCTGTGGGACCTGATCCATGGGGAGGTAACAAAGCTATACAGGCTGGTGATCTTATCAAGGTGGATGTCGGCTGCCTTGTTGATGGATACACGTCAGACAGTGGTCGAACGTTTGTCATGGGCAAGCCCGATCCAGTACAGAAAAGCCTTTACGATGCATTGTCAGCTGGTTTTGAGGCCGGGTCAAAGCTACTTCAACCCGGAGTTCCCTTGTCTGAGATTCACAAGGTCACCCTGCAGGCTATTCGAGAATCTGGCTTCCCAGCCTACACTCGTGGGCACTTTGGTCATGGATTAGGCGCGGGAATGGGTAGTGAGCAATGGCCTTTTATTTCAGCCGATGCACAGGTAGTTCTTGAGCCGGGTATGGTGTTGGCGTTTGAATGCCCATGGTACATCAACGGTCTTGGCGGCATGATCGTGGAAAATCAGCTACTCATTACTGACGACGGTCACGAGATGATGAATACACTGCCACTTGAGCTGACCATGATAGATGATTAGCTATCTTCTAAAGTCAAAAAGTAAGCTATGTGGTGCTACATCAAAATCGCTGGTAAGAATAGAGCTATCTGTGGTACCAGGGTTAAAATGGCTACTCCCACCAGTAAAATTAACCAGTATGGAATTGTGGCCTTGGCGGCCTCGCCCAGAGATACTTCATCTTTTGTGACGGATACCAGCACCGATAGATTGAGGCCGACGGGTGGCGTGACTTGTCCAATTTCTATCATTATAGTGATGATGACACCAAGCCAGATGATGTCGTAGCCCAGTCCGGTCAGTAAAGGCACAACGATTGGCAATGTCATGATCATCAACGACAATCCATCGAAAAAACATCCTAGCAACAGATACAACAGCACAACGGTAGTCAGCACTGTTAGGGAACCAAGGTTGGCTTCGCGAACTGTTTCTAATATGGCCTGAGGCACACCTAGCAGACTCACGGCCTGCGCAAGAATGGTTGCGCCCATAACGACAAAGGCAATGGCAGCATAGAGCACAATAGCGGCGTACATACTTCGCATCAATGAGCTCAACGTGAGTGTGCCCCATAAGCGCCCAAGCACCATGGTTGCAAGAACCCCCAAAGCTGCGGCTTCCGTTGGCGTAGCGATACCGAATGCAATTGAACTCATGATAGCCAGAATAAGCATAAAAAACGGCCATAGACTAAGAACACCCAATAACACAGTACGTGCTTTGACCTTGTGTTCATCTCTCGGCGCCAGTACCGGTTGCATTCGGCTACGGGTAAAGATATACACCATGAATAGTGCAGCAAACAAAAGACCGGGTAGCAAACCTGCGAGGAATAGTTTACCGATTGACGATTCAGTTAATGCGCCATAAATTAGCAGGGAGAGGCTTGGAGGAATGAGTAGTCCCAGAGTGCCGCCACCTGCTAAAGACCCGACAATCATCCGCCGATCATACCCACGCTCAGACATCTCGGGGTAGGCAACGGAGCCGACAGCGGCAGCGGTGGAAAGGCTGGATCCGCTAACGGCACCGAATAGCGTACATACTGCGATATTGGTGTGCAGTAACCCGCCAGGAAAACGATTGAAAACAGGAGATAAGGCTGTATAAATACGATCACTAAGACCGCTGCGCAACATGATTTCGCCCAGCATGATAAACAGGGGTATAGCGCTCAGCGTGAACGAATTAAGCACGTTCCAGACGGCATCAACGGCCACAAAAGTTGAGCCACCCGCAATGAATTGCAGAATCAACAAGCCGGTCAAACCCAGAGCTGCACCTAGCGCAAGACCAGAACCTGCCAGTATGGTCAAGCTGCCGAGTAGTAATCCCCAGAATGCAGTCATGAATAATCCTGGCTAGGGCTTAGCAGTCTTTGGTGGGTTTAACACTGCTTGAAGTCCAATGGCCATTTTTAGCGCAAACGCCAATGACGTTAACAATAGGGATAGTGGTACGACAAACATCCACGGATACATCAGTAAACGACCGACTTCAGTTTTGATGGATCGGACATACGCAAATTCGAACCATGGCAGGCATAGCCAGAAAAACCATAGAGAAAACGCAATACCGAATACGGCAGCGGCCACGGATACCCATCGTGCTAAACGAGCTGGTAGCGAGGTGACTAAAATCTGAACCCGCACGTGTTCAGCATTAAGAGTGACTAATGGTAAAGCCAGAAAAAAAGCCGCTGTCATCAATAATCCCACGAGTTCTTCGGTAAACCGAAAGGGGACTTGAGCGACGTATCTCATGGTAACGCTGGCACAGACCAGCCCAACAATCAGCACACCTGCAGTTGTCGCGATTACTGCCAACGCCACGAAAAACTGCCGCAACCGCTGTTCCAGTTGCTGCAGTCGCTGCGCGTTTTTCTGATTAACTGTTGAAATGACGGCTTATCAGCGTCCGAGTACGTCCAGTATTCTTTGTCGGTACGATAAGGCATTGCCGCCGGCTTCTTTAGCAAGCATCTCCCAGGTTGCCGAGGCTGCATCGAGAAAGGCACTACGATCTTCATCCGAATACGCTTCCAGAAACTCAATGCCTTGCTCCGTGAGTTTGGCGCGAGCCTCAGCTTCTTTTTCCTCCGCGGCATCATACTGATTGGTGCGTGCCCACACATTAGCAGCGGCAGTTGTCACTGCTGTTTGCTCATCTTCTGAGAGCTTGTCCCAGGCTCCTTGACTAGCGCCCAGCACATAAGGCACACCGGCGACTGGATAAAGGTAGGAGGCGTATTTAGTCACTTCCTGCAGGGAGATAGTGTGCGCAAAGAGGGCAGGGTAGACAGCACAATCGACAACGCCTGTTTGAAGTGCCACGTAAAGATCGTTCTGGCCAACGATTTGAGCGGAAACTCCTAACTTGGTAAATGTTTCAACCTGATCGTTACTCCAGACTCTGAGCTTTCTTGTTCTTAAGTCTTCAAGTGTACGCACCGGCTCTTCGCGGCAAAAAATGGAAGCCTTGAGCAATGGCAGAGCCATGAATCCGGTAGGAACGATGCCCCACTCAGCCAACTCCTCAGTGTAGATATCCTGAATTTCCGGAAGAACTTTAATCAATTCATCTGAACTACCTACAGAGCCTTGAATCAGAACGGCGTTTAATGCCGGTGCATCGCGACCAAGATAGTTGGCCCATACCAGCCCCATTTCAACTGCACCTTTCGGTAGCCAGCGAGCGACATCGTTGTTCTTAAGGTTTAGTGAACCGCCATGGAAAACGTTGATGGACAGGCTGCCGTTAGACAGTTCGGCCACATCGGCCGCAAATTGATCGAGTTCCTTGGACTCGTTTCGCCCCTCTGGTAGCCCGTTATTGAATTTCCATTCAGCAGCGTTTGCGATAGTGCCGCCGATAAAGAGTCCCAGTGCGACTGTGAGAGTGCTATTGCGGAGTGTTTTATACATGTTGGATGGCCGTTTTTAAGGTGAATAAAGCTGATCCTAACAATGTGTTGGTGAGTGGGCAAGTTGTAAATGGTTGAATAGATTAGCTTGTATGACTGTCGATGAGTGCTGAATCGATTTTCCGGATTCGAATGAGAGCCATATACTCGCCAGGCGGCCAGATATTGCAAACGGTGCCATGGTCCTTATCGAGTATGGCCCCACCTTGCGCAATGGAATTTTATGGCTATCGCTTTGGCTGGCAGTACGCTACAGATTGTTAGCCCACAGGAAGGTTAGAGACGATTACCTGAGGTTCTTGCGGTGCTAACTGCCAACGACCTCCAAAATCTACAAGACGCTTAACCTAAGCTGTCGATTGGCTACAGGATTTTTCGTGCAGTAAATTGGACCCGGAACTATCTCAAGACCGAGGATTGTGATCAACTCGAGTCCGCTGAATCAAGACAACCTATGAAGATGACAGGCGGCTGATTGTGAATTCACATGATGTCTTACCGTGCGGCTCGCCCATGGTTCTACATCATTATATTGCTGAGATTGAATACCTCTATACGAGATCATTTCTCACTCACGTGGCAACACCGTTCTTGTTCGCGTTAGCCGGGCACCTTCTTTGCATTGAATCGGGGTTACTCCAGTTAACTCATAGAGATTGCTGCGTCAATCTACAGGCATTGGATTCATGATCTTTAGATGGTTTGCGTATGCGGTGGTCGCTCTGTCGTTTTCTACAGTGGGTATTGCAGCGGAGCCATGGCTTTATACCAGCCGTATCGGCGGTACGTTTATATATAATGAGATGAGTGATGCGGATCTCGTTTCACTGATCGATCAACGTGCTTCAGAGAACGTCAACGTGCTGGAACTGGATAGTCGTTTGTCCTATTACCTAAGCGATGAAGAGTTTGATGCAGAGGTTGAGTTCCTTGATAAGGCGGCTGAACTTGCCAACCAGCGCGGCCTGAAAGCTGTTGTCTACTATCCCACCCTTGAAGTGCTAACGAAAGACGGTGTGACAGCAGATTCGACAATGGCCAAAGATCACCCTGACTGGTTGCAACGGGGTATTGATGGAACACCTAACGTTTTTTATGGCGGGCAGGAAGTATGGGTCAGTCCCGGGGAGGAGAGCGCTTGGCTGTCCCCTAACAGTGGATATCTGGATTACTTTATAGAACGGGTTGAAAAACTGGCCGCGACAGATCTGGACGGTGTGTGGCTCGATGTACCGGTTTATTTGGATACCGGTGTCAGGTGGGCGGGCGCAGAACCTGCTGCGGCCGCAGCCTTTGCAGCCTGGAGTGTTGAGCAAGGACTGGCGGGCGATGGTGGCTACGCTGTTCCTGCCTCAGAGAACTTCAATGATTCGGTGTGGCGGGCATGGATAAAATGGCGCAGGGTTAACCTGGCTGACTTTCTCCGGAAAGTGCAACAGGCCGCAGAGGTGATCGACCCTGAGTTTGCCGTGATCATCGAAAACTATCCGATGGACTACATGGATGGCACGTTAGTCGGTCTTGATGCGACAGCGGTAGCGCCGGCTGAAAATCTGATCCATGTCTGGGAGGCTGACAGTGTCTCCAATACACAAGCAATGAAATGGTCGGGCCTGGATGATTTTGAAAACAAAATAGCAATGTTGAAGTGGGGCAAAAGTGTTCACGGCGCACAACCCTCGTGGAGTTTTTCCTATGGTCATGAACCACTTGATGCGGGGTTGACCATGTCTGCGGTTGTGGCTACTGACAACGCACCGTTTGAAGCGAAAACTCCCAGCATGCTGACGACTGTCGACACTGATTTTCGACGCAACTGGTTTGGCTATCTGCGCGATCACCAGCAGCAGCTGCTGGCGGTCGAACGCAGTGCTCAAGTTGGCATCTGGTACAGTTCAGATACTCGTGACTTTCAGGATTATGTCCTGGGTGGCGGGTACAGCATGTTTTCCGTGACAACCCCTCCGGCACCGGATCCTGACTGGTGGGCTGACCGAGAATCCCATAGTGTGGTAAGCACGCCACATCTGGGAGGTTACCGTGGCATGTCAGCGGCGTTGATCCGCATGAACATACCTTACGAGGTCGTGATTGGGCATGACGACGGACCGGGTGGTGGTTTTGACGACCTGGATGTACTTTTGTTGCCAAGTGTCGGCGCTATCTCGGATGCTGATGTTGCGGCTCTCGAGCAATATGTCAGTACTGGCGGTGTCGTCATTGCCACCGGTAGCCTGCCGGGCACCATGGATGAAATAGGACAATCACGCGCAGTTTCAGCGCTCGATAACCTGTTTGATTTTAACGGCAGCGGCGATGCACGGGTTAACCGAGATGGTGATGGACTGGCGATCTACAGACCGGATATCGTCGGCACGCGTTTGTTCGGTGAGCAGCTTGATCAGAATCTGGCGGCGCAAACGCTCACCTCCCTCGAACAGTTGGTACGCATTCACGCCAATGAGCCTTTTACGCTTGAAGATGGCGAAGGCATCTACACCGATCACGCAGTAGTCGATGACAATCAGCATCTGCTTTATGTGGTTAACTACAGCGGGTTACAGCAGCCGCTGGTGCAGTCCATCAAGCCGGTTGTCATTCACTACAAAGCGCCGGCCGGTAAACGGATTGCCAGTGTGGTGGCAAGCACACCAGACATCGACGGCTTAAACGGTTTTGCCAATATTGTCGACCGTGGTCATGGCATGTTTCGTATAGAAGTGCCTGTTGACCAGTTTGCCTTGCTTGAAATTACATTTGAAGACACATTAACGCCACCGGCGGCAGATTATGCAGGACCACAATTCGAGGACCCGATTCATGCCGAGGCTGCGCGCGCCGGGCTTGATTTTATTCTTGATAAAATGCGTAACAGCACTCTGCCAGAGCCGAATCGTTTTGGTGTTCATACCAATTATATCGATAACTTCGAATCCACAGAAATCTATACCGGTGGTCATAATGTCACCGGCGAACACATGGGGCTGTTGTTAAGAACCTCGGCTTGTATGAATGATCAGGACGCATTCAACGAAGCCTATCGCTACGCCAGTGAAGTCATGTACTCACCGTTGTATCACTTGCCTAACTGGTCCATCGACAAAAACGAACAGCGTCCGTTCCTGTTTTACGATGATTTCCGCGGCAACTGGCTGAATGCCAACGCACCGCTGGATGACCTTCGTCTGATACATGGTTTGATTGACGGCTATGAGAACTTCGGTGACAGCGCATCCAACGAACTTGCCGACAGCATGCTTGAAGGGCTATATTGGACCACGGTTACCGATCGCAATCGCGACCTCAGTCGCCAGTTCCCGGAATACTCCGGCGGCTTGTTAGGGTTTGCCTGGGACTGGAGTGAAGTTGATGACGGTACACTGGATCCACCGGCCAGAGCCAGTGGACTCGGATGGCTGGGAAGCGGACTGATACCGGTGGATTATCAGGACCTCGGTGCTATTGCTCATGCGGCTGAGCGTGATCATCGCTGGCGTAGCGTTTTACAGGCTACCACTCAGTTGTCACTGGATTCAGAGATCAATCTGTCTGGCCTGTACTACAACGGTTATCGACCCGACGGTACGTTCACTGGCGACTTTGAATACCAGGGCACGCGACGCGGAGAACACCTTAAAGTAATACAGGTGCTGTGGACGGCTATTCACCTGGCACGTGTAGCAAAGTCTGACACTGATGCACTTAGCGATACACAGAAATCCCTGGCTTTGGGGTCAGCCGCACGCAGTCTGGCGTTTTTTAAAGTATTTTATACAAGCAACAACCGCATACCGGAATATCTAAAATTCTCCGGCGTTGATGTTGACGATTGTGTTGGTGGTCAGCCGGCAGATTGTCTGGATAGACAGGGGGAATCTTTGTATTCCGGTGAAGCGCGAATTTATGCACAGGTCGCAAGATTGGCATTGTTGCTTGGTGACAAAGCATTCTCGACGCAGTTGATCGACGAACAGATAATACCTGACCGGATTGCTGAGCAGACGGATCCCCTATATGGAATGATCGGAGTGTCGACTGCTGTAACGGGTGATGCCGAGGCATGGGATCATCTTGAGTCGGTGTTTTCGATCTGTCTTAATGCGGTTAACGATGATGACACAGGGCCGCCGGGTGGTAACAACAATCCGCCTCAGGCTAACACGGATGCATTGGTAACCAATGAAGAGACGCCGCTGGTAATAACGGCTACTCAGTTGCTGGGCAATGATACTGATCCTGATAATGATGTCCTGCGCGTATCCGGTGTACCCGGTCGCAGTGCCAACGGAGGGTCTGTTGAACTGTTATCTACAGGTGACTGGCAATACACGCCACCGTTCGGCTTTTCCGGTGGCGACACTGTGTCCTATGCGATCAGTGACGGACGTGGTGGTACCGCAATTGGTCAGATAACGATTGATGTACTGCTGATACCCAAGACCAGTCACTTAACCGATGCGGTAACCATACTCACTGGCACATTGAGTTACGGCTCAGTTGAATTTCTGACCACCGACGATATAGATACCTACGATATTTCATCCGCCGCTACCGCTGAGGGCCGAGTTGTAGATTGGTATGTCAGTGCCCAGATAGACAATCCTGTTGAAGTTATTCGTTTCAAGGCTGCCTACTCAGGTCACTATTCGGTACCTGGTGTGACTCAGGAAACTCTGTTGTTTAACTTTACCAGCAATGAATGGGTCAGTATCGACACACGTGTGGTCGGTGATGAGAGTGATTCGATCGTGCAGATTGATATCACCGAAAATCCGCAGGATTATATCGCCGCAAATGGTGAAACACGTATGCGAATCAAAGGCACGCATCCGTCTCTTGATGCACAGGTATGGGCCAACTCTGCAAGCTGGATTGCTTATCGTCAAACTGCTACGGGTAACAGGGCACCGGTTGCTGACGGGGCATCGATTTCGACGACAACCAATACACCGGTAAACCTGTTGTTAACCGGCAGCGATGCGGACAATGATCCGATCAGCTTTGCGCTCTATGCAGAGGGTTTGATGGGCACGCTAAGCGGAACAGCACCGGATCTTGTCTACACGCCTGCGAGCGGCTTTAATGGTATTGAGTCCTTTACCTACAGCGTAAGCGATGGTCAGTTAACCAGTAACACTGGCGTTGTGGTTATCAATGTTCTGCAATCTGGCATCGTTAGCAATCTGGCAGCCGCCATTACGCTTGACGGTGACCTCGGTGACTGGGCCGGCTATATTCCGTTTGCCGAAGATCCCCGCGATGTCGCCGATGGAATTGGCGATAACCCGCTTGACTGGCGTCAGGCATGGATGGCGCATGACGGCGGCAATTATTATCTTGCCTACCGCAATGACCGTCCGATCAATGCCTCTTGGGGGCAGACCGTCTATATTGATATCGACGATAACTCAGCCACCGGTTTGCAAAACGGACTGCCAATTGGTGCAGATCGCCTCCTTCAGGGGCGTTTTCTGTACGCCTATGCCGGTAACGGCAGCAATTGGGACTGGACATTTATCACCGAAGTTGTCGGCACGTCTGATATCGGCAGTTTCGAATATCGCTTTCCAAGATCTGCACTTAATAATAGTGAGCTTCTGAAGCTTGTGTTTGTTGGCTCCAACGAACCCTATGGAGGCGTGATAGAAGACCTTTATCCCGACTCAGTTTATAACTCGTCGGCGACTGATCGAAGCTTCACCTATACCGCTGTGGCGCCGGCCAACTCAGCGCCGTTTGCCTCGGATCTGGAGGTTCTCACCAATCAGAATCAGGCTGTCACTACTGGGCTGATGGCGAGTGATGGAGACGGTGATGCGCTTACTTACTCGATGATGAGTCAGCCACAACACGGCACTCTGAGCGGCACTGCGCCGGACTTAAATTATCAGCCGGAAAACGATTACATCGGAGACGATTCATTTAGTTTCCAAGTCAGTGACGGGCTGGCATCCAGTCGCATAGCAACAGTGTCCATAACCGTGCGGGGACAGGATCAGTCAGTGATTATCAGTAACCGCGTGACGCAACTGACCGTCGACGGCAATCTTGCCGAGTGGCAGTTACTCAGGTATTTTGAAAACGATCCGAATGACACAAGTGATGCACAGAATCCTGTTGACTACCTGCGCGCAGCGATGGCGCACGACTCCAGCAACTTCTATCTGACTTTCAGTAATGCCACTAACGCAGAAGTGCTTCAGGACTGGCTGTTCACTGTTTATATTGATACAGATCAGAATCCCGCGACCGGCTATCGCAGTGGGCTTGCGATTGGCGCTGACTATATGCAGCAAGGTACCAATGTTTATGTTTACGCAGGTACCGGACAGGATTGGACCTGGACTGCGCAGGTTGGGTCCTTGAGGGCTGTAAACGGCAGTGATGTTGAACTGTCGATACCGCGTCAGCAGATCGGTGACCCGGCACAATTAAAAATGGTACTGATCGGTGATAATTTTTCTATCGGTGGTAGCTTAGAGGAAGTTTATCCGGATGGTACCTACAACCCGACTGCCGCGGTGCGCTTTCTGGAGTATCAAACAGGCGGTACGCCGAGCGAGCCGGCAGTTTTAGCGGCTTTTAACGACGTTGATCCGGTCTCCGGCAGACAGGAATTAATGGCCAATGCGGTCGAGCTGAACAGACCGCAGCAAGAGCCAGATAAAGCGCGTGCCGGGGTAATTGGTATCATTGGCGTCGGTGGTGGTTTGCTGTTTGTTGTCCTGGTTTTGTTCCGACGCAGCCGCCCGACAGCAAGCGCTTGACTCTATTGTAAATCACAGGCTACGGCCGCTATCCCGGCATAGACCTTCGGTCGGGAACGGATGCTTGAAAATCGCTTCTCTTTAATATTCGGTATTCTGAATTCAGAGTTCCAAGATTAATGAAGCCGATAGCCCTATAGCCTGGCAGGGCGGAAATGGCCTATTACGCCATCTCGATGAAATTTGCGATGGATCGATGCCTCCCGGTACCCAATTGGTACAGGAAGAATTGGCCGCGCAACTGGGTGTATCTCGCCAGCCTGTTCAGCAGGCATTAGCCCGACTAAAAGGGAACCGGCTGCTTGAAGAGGCACCGGGCCGGGGCTTGTGCGTTCCGATTCTCGATCTATCAAGGATGCGGTTGCATTATGAGATCAGAAGCGGACTTGACCAATTGGCTGCCCGGTTGGCTGCAACTCGTGTTTCAAAGGGATCGCTTGACCAGAGGACAATAGAGAAACAAGGCGAGTCGATCATTGCTGCAGGGCGGCGTGCGGTATCGAGGGAATCCTTCGTGGAAATGATCCGAAGCGGTATAGAATTTCATTCTTTTGTGTACTCAATTTCGGGCAACGAGTTAATAGAAGGTACAGCGGAAATTCACTGGCTTTATTTTCGGCGTGTGATGGGTGATGTGCTTCGCCATGCTCAATCACCGCCATCGATATGGGAACAGCATGAGGAGATTCTACAAGCGATATTATCGGGTGAACCGTCGTTAGCTGTAGCTCTTGCAGCGAAACATATCGAGGATGCCAGCGAAGCCCTGGCAAGTGTGCTTCAAGAGGAAAGTTAGCGATTTTATTTATTTGTCTTCTTTGATTCAGGAGGAGGTATTTAGTATAAGCATCTGGTGTATACCTTTGTTATCTGCATTTACATGGCAGGCCTCGTTTGATTGGTGCTGACTTGAATGAGAGTCGCATGATTGTCGAGCCGCTAACTATCGGGCAGATGGTTAGCGCACAGGCGCGTCTTCAACCCGATAAACTTGCCGCTCGCGATTTAAGCCGGGCAATGACGTATCGGCAGCTGAATACTCGCGCCACTCAACTGGCCAATGCATTGGTTGGGCTTGGCCTGGAAGTTGGGCAACGAGTTGCAGTGCTGGCGTATAACCGGGTCGAGTGGGCGGAGATCTACATTGCAGTTGCAAAGGCCGGACTAGTAGCGGTGCCGATAAATTTCCGACTAACAGCACCTGAAACGGCTTACATCGTTTCACACAGTGGTGCAGCAGCACTTATTGTCGAGAGCCCGCTGGTTAACATTGTTGAAAATTGAAGTAAACGATCAACGCGATAACCACGGCAAGGTCGTTGGAACAGAGCTTCAATCAGCAGACTATGCGGGTATGGCTAAAGCGTTCGGTTTGTATGCCGAGCGGGTAGAGAAAGCTGAAGATTTGCCAGCCGCTATTGAGCGTGCACTGGCCAACACACCTGCGTTGCTTGATGTGGTGTTAACGCCTGACGTGCGATCATCCGATGGCAAAACAGGTCTTGCCTGGGTGCCGGATTTACAGGCATTGGAAGCGTGGGATGAGGCAGAAAGGCGCTGGCGACATAGTTGGCGTTTTTTTATCAAATACCTGGTCAGCACAGTTGGGATTTTTTCCTGGTTTGGCTTTACGTGTAAGCCGCCAAGTGATGCCGCTCTCGTTCGTACTTTTCTTGTAGTCAAGTGTAAGCACTCGCTTTGCAACTCTGGTAACTCGGCGAACCTATCTACATGTAACAGTGCAGTTGCCTCTCAATTCATCTAATGCTGTAGTCTCAGAAAGTTAGCATTAATTCATCTCTGGTTTGTTGCATATTTTGTCGGCGGCTTTTTGTCACTCACGAACCCTATGGATAGCGTTCAATCCTGAGGTTGTTAAAAATCCTATCTACATTCATACCATTGAACAATAAGCTAAACGACAAGCGGACACGCTTAGGAAGGGTGGCCATATGCTATGAAATAATCTGCATTGGTGCATTTCGATACCACAAAGCAGCTTAACAATATGGCATCCATACAAATCCTGATGGTCGATGACCAGATCGCCAGCCTCCTGACGCTGGAAGATATCCTCAGCGACATCGACGCTCGATTTATCAAAGCTACTTCTGCCAAAGAGGCGCTGCTGGTTCTGTTAAAAAATACGATCGACTGCGTGTTGCTGGATGTCAGCATGCCGGAGATGGACGGCTTTGAGTTTCTGCAAACGCTGCGCAGTGCACCGGCACACGCGAAAATTCCGGTGATCATGGTCACCGGCAAAATCTTCAGCGAAAACGAAACGCTGAAAGCCTACCAATATGGTGCGGTGGATTTTCTGCTTAAACCCCTGGATCGGGAAACGGTGTACCGCAAGGTCAGTTTTATTGTCCAGCAGGCACAGCGGATCAAATCCATCGAACACATTGAAGCGCATTTGAACCGGCTGGACAAAGACCTCGTGCAGCCGCTGGAAGCTTTGAAAAAGGATGCAGAAAGTGAGGCACAACAGCAGACCTTGAGTGATATCGCGCAAACGGCCAAGGATCTTCATAGCGCCTGGAAGCAGATCAGCAATGACTAGCGACCAACTCTCCGCCGATCAACGAGACGCGGATCAACCGGACGACGATGCAGCCGAGGCGGAGGAGCTAACACCATCGAGTGTGGAGGCGGCGAAAACCACCATCACCGAACCCATCTATGTGGTCGGCATTGGCGCTTCCGCAGGTGGTCTCGAGGCACTGGAAACCCTGTTTGCCGATATGCCGCTGCGGACGGGCATGGCATTTGTGATTATCCAGCACCTGTCTCCGGACTACAAAAGCATGATGGACGAACTGCTGGCGCGCAAAACCATGATTCCGATCAAGGTCGCCGAGGACCAGATGCTACTGGAGGCTGACACCATTTTTCTGCTGCCCCCGAAAAAGGAAATGATCGCCGCTAACGGAAGGCTCTACCTTACCGAACGCGAAAACACCGACTCGGTTAACCTGCCAATCAACACCTTCTTTCGCTCTATGGCGGAAACCTACCAGGATAAAAGCATCGCCATCGTGCTCTCCGGCACCGGCTCTGATGGGAGCAAGGGTGTACCACTGGTACACGATCGCGGCGGCTTTGTAATCGCCCAGGAACCGGCTAGCTGCAAATTCAGCGCGATGCCTGAAAACGCGATCAGAACCCATAATGTCGATTTGATTGTTGCCCCGGAGGATATTCCGGGCACTCTTATCAAATATTCGCATCGTACTGCCAAGGTTGAGCAACATTTACTGATGAGGGAGCTGGATGCCGAGGTCGGGGAATTTTCCGAGATTCTGTTGCTGATCAACAACCGCTTTAATCTGGACTTTTCCCAGTACAAGCCCTCGACTATCTCGCGCCGCCTGGAGCGCCGGCTGGCGATGCAGAAAACCTCAAATCTGCGCGACTATATCAACGTATTGCTGTCCAATCAGGAAGAGCTGGAAACGTTGTATTACGACCTGTTGATCGGCGTCACCCGTTTCTTTCGCGATAGTACCGCCTTTAGCTCTCTGCGAGTGTTGATGCCCAAATTGCTCGAAGCGTTTAAAGATGAACCGGAAATTCGCGTGTGGGTTGCAGCCTGCGCCACTGGGCAGGAGGCATACAGTACCGCCATGCTGCTAGTCGAGGCGATGGAAAACGATCCCAACGGAGAAAAGCCGTTTAAGGTATTTGCCACCGACATACACAACAAATCTATTCAGACTGCCGCTGTGGGGATATACAGTGAAGCGGAGTTGGAGGATGTTAGCGAGGAGCGAAAGAAGCGTTTCTTTACCCTCCTGCCTACGGGCAAGTATCAGGTCGGTCCTGAGATTCGCAAACCGATCGTGTTTGCCCAGCACAACCTGCTGAAAGACCCACCGTTCACCCGTACCCATCTGGTCAACTGCCGTAATCTGCTGATTTACTTTAATAACAGTGCGCAACAACGCGTTCTGAGCTTGCTGACTTTTTCGCTAATGAATCAGGGCTTACTCTTTCTTGGCCCCAGCGAAGCGATCGGCAACCATGCCAGCGATTACGTCACGGTTGATTCGACCTATCGGATTTTTCGCAAAACCCGCGACAGCCAGCGTCGACTGAATATTCCCATGGTGGTACGGGAAAAACGTGCGGGTGATTACCAAACCGTTCCGACAACTCGGGAGGGAAGCCTGCTCAACACCAAGAGCCGCCGTGCACAAGAGGTACTACTACAACGCTATGTGCCGGCCAGCGTTCTAATCGACGAAAGCGGCGCCGTGCTGCACGTGTTCGGCGATGCTGGTAGTTTTCTGTCGATCACTCCTGGCACGCCGAGCAATAACATCCGCTCGATGCTTGGAGGGCAGGCAAAAACGGTAGTCACTCAGTTGATTCACCACATCGGCAAAAACCGCAAGCCAATGAAATCACGTGCGGTGCAAGGTTTTACTCATCATAACAGCGTCGATATAGAGATGGCTCCGCTGTCTGAGCTACCGGGCGATCTCGATTATATTATTGTGTCGTTTCGCCAGACCGAGGTCGCGATACCGACAAAGGCAGACAACCTGGTTGAACTAACGCCTTCAGTTGCCGACTCACGGACGAAAGAACTAGAGGAAGAACTCCAGTTCACCCAGGAAAGCCTGCAATCGACTGTCGAGGAACTGGAAACCAGCAACGAGGAATTGCAGGCCTCCAACGAAGAACTGATGGCCTCCAACGAAGAGCTGCAAAGTACCAATGAGGAACTGCAATCGGTCAACGAAGAGCTGTCTACAGTCAACGCCGAGTTTCAGCAAAAGGAGATCGAGCGCAGTCAGCTGATGGCTGATGAACGCAGTATTAATATCGGCATCCTGTTTCTCGATGAAGAGCTGCGGGTGCGTAAAATGTCGCCGGAGGCAGCCAGATTATTCAATCTGATCGAAAGCGACTACGGGCGACCGGTTTCCAAGATCTCAGGCGGTCTGATGAACGCCATTCAAGCGGATATCTTCACCGTATTTCAAGGTGGTGAACTGATCGAGCGCGAAATCACTGCGCAGGACGGTTCGGTGCATTTAATGCGCATCAGCGCTCATTTGCGCGACGAGGTAGCGGCGATAGAGGCTTCCAACAGTAATGCTCCCTCTCACGGGGTGGTGTTGACCTTCAGCAATATCAGCAAACAAAACGCCCTAGTGAGTTCACTGCAAAAGTCCCAGGTGCGGTTTAACGAGACGCTTAATGCTATAGCAGACGGTTACTTTGAATGGTCGTTGGAATGTGGCGACGTTTTCTTCTCTCAGGAGTTGATGCAGCAGTTGGGTTACACCAACGATCAGCCTGGCCTGGAGGCGCTGCTCGGAGAGCACAGTGACAAATTCAAACGCAAAGTCAATCAAGCAGTTGCCGATGGTACTGGCATCGAAGACATATTGCCTTTTATCAATCACGAGGGTGAGACTCGTTGGATGATCTGTAAGGGACGGGCATTAGTCACGGCCAAAGGGGCGGAGCCGAAATTCACCGGTATCCTGATCGATTTTAGCCAGCAAAAAGAGGTGGAGAATACCCTTCACCGTCAGGCTAGCGATCTGGAACGCTCCAACAAGTTGCTGGAACAATTCGCCTACATCGTTTCACACGATATGAAAGCACCGCTGCGACATATTCAAAGTTATCTAGGCTTTTTGCAGGAGGCAATCGACGAAGGCGATGCCGAAGCCATTCGGCAAGAAATGCAGGCGCTTGCGGATAGTACTGATGGGCTTGGTGAGCTGATCGACGACATCATCACCTATTCGCGTGTGAATGCAGAGAAACGTACCTTTGCTATGGTCGATATCAACGCGATCGTCGAGTCGACCATTCACACGCTATCGCCTGTTATCACTGAAAAAAATATCACCGTTAAGCACAGCGAGTTGCCGACACTTAACGGCGATAAAAACCTGCTCCAGCACCTGTTTCAAAACCTGATTGGTAACGCCTGCAAATACAACGACAAAGCAAACCCGCAGATCACCATCAGCCACGAAGAGACGGCCTCCGATTGCACAATCTCGGTGCGGGACAATGGCGTTGGTTTTGATCAGAAATACGCAGACAGAATTTTTGCCCCCTTTCAGCGATTGTTTACCAAGGAGCAATATGAGGGCACAGGGATCGGCCTGTCGATCTGCAAAACGGTTGTAGAGCAGCATCAGGGGAGTATTAGCGTGACTTCCGCACTGGGCGAAGGCGCCTGTTTTTCTGTCACCCTACCCAAGGCTTAGAGCATGGAATTTGATTACAGCGACTTCTCCATTCTTCACGGTGAAGACGACCCGGCCGATGCGCGGATGATGGGAGTCATTCTTACGAAAATCGGCTATAACGGTGATTACCGCAGGCTGAGTCTTGGTCACGAAGTGGCCGACTGGATAGGGGCGGCGAGTAACCCGCTGCCAAGGCTGATCCTACTTGATATCAATCTACCGGGTCTGACCGGCAAGGAAATTCTTCGCAAACTGCGCGCCGATGAGCGAACCATGTCAGTGCCGATATTGATGCTCACAGGTTCAAGCTCCGAGCGTGATTATCATGACTGCATACAACTCGGAGCCAACAGTTACATCAAAAAAACATCTGACCTCGACGCCTATACGCAAATTTGCCACCGCTTTATCGAGGGTTGGGCGCGGGTGGCGAAGCAGGATTTTTTTTAGTGTTTCAACCCATGAAAAATACCGCTGATATGGATGACCAAACGAACACTGGAGGCAACTGAGTGAAAGCTCAGGAATTAAGCTCAAAAGAAATACTAAAAGCGCTACAGGCGTGGAAGGACGAATCCGAAGTCGTCGACCACAAAGCACTGCTTAAAGCCCTGCGCGCCTACCGTAACGGCAACTTCACCACCCGGTTGTCGGAGACGCAAACCGGTATCGCCGGTGAGATCGCCCGCGCTTTTAATGAGTCTGTTGAACTCAATCAGGTGCTGCTCAAGGAATTCCAGCGTGTTGGCAAAGCGGTCGGCCGGGATGGCAAGCTTAGCCAGCGTGTTTCTGTCAGCGCCGCAAAAGGGGGGTGGGCCGAAACCTCCGAGGCATTTAACAGCACCCTTGACGGCATGGCCGAGCCCATCAGCGAATTCGGACGCGTAGTGGCAGCAGTCGCGAAAGGCGATTTAAGCGAGCCGATGGCGCTGGAGGTCGAGGGGCGACAGCTTCGCGGTGAATTTTTGCGCGTTGCCAAAATCACCAATCAGATGATCGGCTTGTTGAATACATTCTCTGCCGAGGTAACCCGCGTAGCCCTGGAAGTGGGGACCGATGGCATTCTGGGTGGGCAAGCCCGTATCAAAGGTGTTTCGGGCGTGTGGCTGGATTTAACCAGTAGTGTTAATGGCATGGCCGATAACCTCACCGGTCAGGTGCGCAATATCGCTACCGTCGCTACCGCTGTTGCCAACGGAGACCTGTCCCAACGTATTACCGTGCAGGCCAAAGGCGAAGTTCTCGAACTGAAGGACACCGTCAATGTCATGGTGGATAACCTCAACCGCTTTTCCTCGGAAGTAACCCGGGTCGCCCGTGAAGTGGGTACCGACGGCAAGCTCGGCGGCAAAGCCGAGGTGCTCGATGTCTCTGGTGTCTGGCAGGAACTCACCAACAACGTGAACGGCATGGCCGATAACCTGACCAACCAAGTGCGCAATATTGCAACGGTTGCTACCGCCGTGGCCAATGGTGACTTAAGCCAGAAAATCACCGTTGACGCACAGGGTGAAGTACTGGAACTCAAAGATACTATCAACACGATGGTCGGCAACCTTACGCAATTTTCGTCGGAAGTCACTCGAGTAGCGCGCGAGGTGGGTACTGACGGCATGCTCGGCGGCAAAGCCGAAGTCACTGGTGTGGCCGGTGTGTGGCAGGAGCTGACCAATAACGTCAACGGCATGGCCGACAACCTGACCAATCAGGTGCGTAATATCGCCACGGTTGCGACTGCCGTGGCCAATGGCGACCTTAGTCAGAAAATCACGGTCGATGCACAAGGCGAGATGCTCCAGCTCAAAGACACCATCAATACGATGGTGGACAGCCTCACGCAATTTGCTTCAGAGGTAACACGTGTATCGCGTGAGGTAGGCACCGACGGCAAGCTTGGTGGTAAGGCGGAAGTCACCAGTGTGGCGGGTGTATGGCAAGACTTGACCAATAACGTCAACGGCATGGCCGACAACCTTACCAATCAGGTGCGCAATATCGCCACGGTTGCCACCGCTGTCGCCAATGGTGACCTAGGTCAGAAAATCACGGTCGATGCGCAGGGTGAAATTCTGGAGTTGAAAGATACGATCAACACGATGGTGGATCGCTTGATGCAATTCTCATCTGAGGTTACACGGGTAGCGCGTGAAGTGGGTACTGATGGTCAGCTCGGGGGGCAGGCGATCGTGCCAGGTGTGGCGGGCGTGTGGCAGGACTTGACCGAAAATGTCAATGGCATGGCCGACAATCTCACCAATCAGGTACGTAATATCGCCACCGTAGCCACCGCTGTGGCCGATGGAGACCTTAGCCAGACCATTACGGTCGACGCCAAAGGCGAAGTGCTGGAACTCAAAAACACCATCAACGAGATGGTCTTCAAGCTGACCCAGTTTTCCAGCGAGGTGTCGCGTGTTGCGCAGGAAGTCGGGACCGATGGCGTACTCGGCGGCGCGGCGACCGTTGAAGACGTTGCCGGAGTGTGGCGAGATCTCACCAACAACGTTAATCGTATGGCTGACAATCTCACCAATCAAGTGCGCAATATCGCCACGGTCGCCACCGCCGTAGCGAACGGCGATCTCACGCAGAAAATCACCGTCGATGCCAAAGGCGAGGTCCAGGATCTGAAAACGACCATCAATGAAATGGTTGAAAAGCTGATTCAGTTCTCCAGCGAGGTTACCCGGGTGGCC
>JBGCFI010000104.1:0-7196 GCA_045106855.1 Granulosicoccus sp. | reverse complement strand
CCCAGAGGCTGAAGCGTGTTTTCAATGGGGCCACCTGGGTCGGGCCGCGCAGGTGGGGCCACCTAGGTCGGGCCGCGCAGGTGGGGCCGCCTAGGTCGGGCCGCGCAGGTGGGGCCGCCTAGGTCGGGCCGCGCAGGTATTATTTCGATGTGAATCCATCCTTCTAAAAAGCCACTGGGTGCTCGTGATTATGGATCAATTTACACGTCGCATTATCGGCTTTGAGGTACATGCCGGAGTGGTTGACGGTGTGTCGCATGTTTAACAAGATTATATCGACCAACGGCATACCGCAGCGATTGAGTTCCGATAACGATCCACTATTTCGGTATCACCAATGGCAGGTCAATCTTCGGATTCTTGACGTCGAGGAAATCAAGAGCATTCCATATACATCGACATCGCATCCATTCATCGAGCGGTTGATCGGAACGATTCGACGTGAATATCTTGATCAATTGTTTTTCTGGAACACTCAGGACTTGGAGCAAAAGCTCGCGCAATTCGCTCACTATTATAACCAGGATCGAACGCACCAATCACATAGCGGAATAACGCCCGAGGCTGTCTGCAACGATACTCAATTTAAAAGTGCCCTACACGAACGTTATGCTTGGCGTTCACACTGCAATGGGCTATTTCAGATACCGATTGCTGCTTAATTTATGAATTCGCCTAGCACACGATTGAAATCAACCTGACGTTCGCTGATGGAAATAACAACTCGGCGACGGATTTCGAATTGGTCTCGCGGGATGGAAATTGGCTGTATTTCGGTCTGGAGCGTCCGGACCCTGCGCAACGCCCGGATACAGTCGATACCGCGCTACTTTATATGCGTCAGTAAAAGCCTGTCTCGCTGTCGTTCCCGGTGAATGGTTGCGAGGTTCAGTGCTCATCTCTCGTTCTCGACAATCGGGTTGCACACCTGCACTTCCTCAGTTGCGATATTACTGCTGACAGAACGTCCATGTGTATTGATTGATTGTGACCAGGTGGTCGCTTGTGGCGCAATTGGCGGAACTCATTCACATCCTGATTGACTTCGACATGAAGTATAAGGGAAACGCTGCCGCTCTTACCTGTTGGAGTGAAGCATCCTGACCGTAAGTTGTCAATGAAGGAGAATCGATCAATGAGGGTCAACCGAGGTGTCACCAGTTTGATATCAACACCTAAGTGTCTGGTGGTTTTTCAAACGCTGTGCCTGACTGCAGCCAGCCTGTTTGCTGGGCTGTCAGCTGCCGATGATACGGAAATTTATTTTGCTAAGCCTCTGAGCGAAAATCAGAGCGTTGCGAACATTCTATTCATGTTCGACACGTCGGGGTCGATGAAATATGGCAGCGGCGGAGCGGGCGGTCCACGGCGTATCGACAGCCTTAAGCAGGCGATGATCGATGTTGTCGACTCTGCGAACAATGTCAACATCGGTCTAGGTGCATTTAATGGTTTCTGGGCAGGTGGTGCGGTACTGTTTCCCGCAACCAACGTTGAGTCTGATCTCTGTCCGGATGCTTCCTGCGCCAACCATGAGATTCGTGCATCGATCAAACGGTTTGAGGATGATGCGGTAGAGGATGCAGACGGTAGTGTTCAGTTGTACGGCGAAGAACTGAACTTTGAATTGACGGGATCTGGATCGAATGTTGTTGCGCTTCGGTTTGATGATCTTAATATCCCAAGAGGCGCAACGATAAATCACGCCGCTCTGGAGTTTTCCACCGCAGCCATTGATGCGGTAGGCGCTAAATTTACGATTGTTGGATTGAACTCGGACGACGCTCCAGAGTTTGGGACGACCCCGAACGCGCTAAGTACTCAAATTGCAGGTGCAGCACAACGGACGGTGACCTCTGTTGATTGGCCGCTTGGTGAATGGAGACTGGGTGATGGTGATAACGGGTCATTGAAAGAACGTAGTGCTGACATCAGCAGTGTTATTACCGAGATCGTCAACAGGCCAGGTTGGTGTGGTGGCAATGCGATGGCGTTGTTTGTAACCACTGATGGTAATCGGGCGGCGGTATCAAGTGATGGTAATGTCTGGGAAGCGCCGGTACTGCGGGTTGACTACGATCCATCCAGTGTAGATTTCTCCAATACATGTCTTCGTCAAACTGTGTCGTCATCCGTCGCTAACGGCACTGATGACATTACCAAATCACTGGCAGATGCCAGCCTTGATATACATTCTGAATACCTGAGAACTCACATCGCTGATCAGGAGCAGATCATTGGCGTCCGATTCGCCTCATTAGCTGTGCCTCAGGGTGCATCGATTACCAATGCTTACATTCAGTTGAGTTCGGCTGGATTTGGTGCTGGTGATGTGGATTTACAAATCGATGTGGAGTCCACCGGATACGCAGCTGTATTCAGCGCTGCGGAGATCACGGGAAGCCGGACAATGTCAGGGTCACCAGCGCTGTGGAGCGATGTGCCTGCTCTTACAAAAGGTAATAGTTTGCGAACACCTGATTTGAGTTCGCTTGTGAGCGCGACTGTTGCGCGCGCTGACTGGATTGACGGCAATGCCATTGCTTTTTCCATGAGCGTTGCGCCAGGTAGTGCAGGACAGAGGTTCTTTTCTGCCATCGATGCACCATCGGGTAGCGCTGCCAAGTTGGTCGTGAGTTACCAGCTAGACGGAACAGCATTGGCTGGACAGCCCATACCGTTGAAGACTGCTCGCAACGAATTGATCAAGGCGATGCTGGATCTGAACTCAGAAGGTGGTACCCCCTTGTTGGACGCATACTATGAAGCGTCGCAATACATGCGTGGGGCAGCGGTGGACTTTGGAACGCAACGCCATCAGAACGGAGCTGATCGGTTTGATCGATACTTTCGCGTGTCGCATCCCGATTCCTATACCGGTGGCACACTATACGTTCCACCAGCGTGTTCTGAATATGATTTGAACAGCGTGGCGTGTGTTGACTCAGAAATTCAAGGTAACCCCGTTTACATCCAACCTGAGTTCGGTCAGTGTCAGTCTAATCAGATTGTGTTGTTGTCTGATGGAACAGCCAATGCATCAGGTAGTGCTGATCGTATCAAGGGAATAACCGGAGTCAGTGGTTGTTCGGAACGCGATGTCAATGCAGAAAATTGTGGTGTCGAGCTAGCGGAGTGGCTATATACAACAGACCACGATACAAGTGCGGCTGGAAAACAGGGAATCATCACTCACACTGTCGGTTTTAACTTTTCAGCACCGATCCTTAAAGATATGGCTGCTGCTGGTGGTGGGGAGTTTTATCCGGCGGATTCCGCTTCTGATCTGACCAAGGCGTTTCGGAGCATCATTGAAACTGCCGTTTCGCTTGACACAAGCTTTGTTGCACCGACGGCTACTGTCAGTCAGACAAATCGGCTTGTTAACAGCAGTGATATCTACTATGCGATGTTTAAACCAGATACTAAAGCCCTATGGGACGGAAATCTTAAGCGATATCAACTCGCTAAAAATTCCAGTACCGGCCTGGTCGACGTGCTTGATTCTCTGGCCGCCCCTGCCGTCAATCCGGTCACAGGTGCCATAGCCGATACGGCGAAAAGCTTCTGGAGCAGCTCTACAGACGGTGCTACCGTGTCTGCCGGCGGCGCAGCCGAGCAACTAACGCTAACGCGTGATTTGTATGTGTCGCTTGAGGATACCAGCGGTGTGGTGACAGGGTTGAGTAGTTTTCATGAAGACACCAATGCAATAACAAAAGACCTATTAGGTATCGCTGGTGCTGATGCGAATTACCGTGAAGAGTTGTTGCAATGGGCTCGCGGCGTGGATATCAAGGATTTTGATGAAGATGGAGACACATCAGAGGTTCGCACGCAGATGGGTGATCCATTGCATTCCTCTCAATACCTTCTGAACTATATCGATGGTACCGGCAACAAGAAGTCGGTGATTTTTGTCGGCACTAATCATGGATTTCTTCATGCTATTAATACAGATGATGGAACGGAGGAGTTCGCTTATATCCCCCAGGAACTTCTCACCAACCTTGATCACTTCTATAAAAACGAAACGGTCAACCATGATCGACGACCTTACGGTCTGGATGGTGAGATAAGTGGTTGGCATGCTGATTCCAACAACAACGGATTTGTGGATGCCGGCGAGAAAGCCTATATCTACATCGGGATGCGACGAGGTGGACGCAACTATTATGCGCTGGATGTCAGCGATATAGACTCTCCGGAATTTAAGTGGATGATTAAAGGTGGTACAGGTGATTTCGCCGATCTCGGCCAAACCTGGTCTCGTCCGGTAAAGACACGAGTTAAGTACAGTGGTACTGCCAGAGATGTATTGATTTTTTCTGGTGGCTATGATGCCGACAAAGATAGCCAGGATGTGAGAACCGCGGATGATGTGGGCGCCGGAATTTATCTGGTTGACGCATCGACTGGTGCATTGGTAACCAGCCGTGATGGTACGGACTTTTCGGCCATGAATTACAGCATCCCTTCAGATATACGTGTGATCAATCTTGATAACGATGGTTTTGCCGACATGATGTGGGTTGGTGATACTGGAGGGCAAGTCTGGCGTTTCGATATTGATAATCATGCAACCAACGATACCGGGTTCCTGCGAGGTGCGGTGGCTGCAGATTTTGGCAATGTGGGAACGGTACAAAATCGTCGATTTTTTTATGAGCCCGATGTCGCGTTAATTAAAAGTTACGATGGCGGGTTGTATCTGAATGTCGCCATCGGCTCCGGATTTCGAGCTCATCCGAATGATGAAGTGGTGCAGGATCGATTCTATGTATTTCGAACAAGCGATGTGTTTGGTCCACCAACTGATGCAAGTGGAGTCGTAGACTACAGCGGTATAACAATGGAAGAATCAGATCTGGTGGATGTTAGCACTCAGTCCGGTCAGGAAGATGAAACCGGCGATATTCGCGATGGCTGGTATTTCGATTTGCCCGATACTGGTGAAAAGGTGTTAAGTAGCGCACTCACTGTCGACAATACGATCACATTCACCACCTATGTTCCGGCGGTCTCTTCAAGCGACGTGTGTAGTGTATCCATCGGTGGCGGTCGAGTGTACTCCGTAGATGCATTCTTCGGTGATCCAGCGAACGAACCGGACCCGACACGTCCGGAAGATTTGGTTAACGATCGTTATGTCACGCTCAAGACGCCGGGGATTCCTCCGCGTGTCGTTGGATTGATTGCAGAATCCAATCCCAACGCCATAACACAGCTTGCCGGACTCGAATCCGTTGGTGACGATGAAGCAGGGGAGCCGTTCAAACGGATATTCTGGGCGGAGCAATAGAACCGTTACCGAGGCCCGTCAGTTGATAAGGCGGGCTCGGTGGTTGTTAGCAGTGCCCAACGTCATGCAATGATCTGCACTTGATGTCTCAAGCGTCGCTACTGACTGCAGTGCGGACTATGCTGTCAGGTTGGCGCGTTGGTGAAAAACAATGTTGTCAATAAAGTTAACACGCTCGATAACGCGTTCGAATCGTGTTTCAATTTCGAGCGTCGTTTCGGTGAATGCTTCGATAACTTCGGTTGGCATCGTGAATTCACCATTATCAATCACGCTACAAATGACAGGAAATCCGACAAACGTGTCATCGCTTTCGAATGCGAGCACCGTGATCTGGAAGTATCCGCCGGGAGTGCTCGCAATGGGTTCCCATGTGAAAGGAGCTGCAACATCCTCCGCACTTAAAACACCTGCTGCCGGGCTTATTCGCAAAGGGGCGCTACTTGGAAATACGTGTGTTTGAGATCGTGCACTCGCACTTGTCGCAAGCCAACTGATTTTCTTGCGCGTAGCCAAGCCGTGTTGAGCATGCGAGTGATAGGGTTATCATTAAAAGTGAACACATGAGAAGGGTGCTTTCCGTTCTGCTGCTTCACAATATCGAACGCTGTTTTGTTTAACACCACAAGTCTGTCGTCACCATTCTTCACTTGTTCACCAGGAATGATGAAGACTGCCTGTCCAGACTTCGAGACAAGCTTGAAGTGCCATTGGTGCTGACGCCGTTGTTGTTAATCAACGACATAATAATTTCCGATTACCAGTTTCGCGATGTGACAAAACCGAACTAGCAAGACGATTCCCCATTTCCTATCAGTGCAAACCTGATCTTTTCAAAATTTTAATATTTGACTTGCCGGGGAGATCTGGACACTATCGTCTGTACGCGCCTAAAAGCCCTTGTGCAGAAAGTAAGTGTAAACTGCAACACTGCTTACAGGAATTGGCTGTGATGTTACGCAAGGTCGATCTGTAACAACTACAAGTAAGGTAGTACGTCTAGTTTATGGGGAAACTCTGATCAATGATTTTCGAAGCAATTCTTGAGACGGTTTTTCCAGCTATCCGTAAAATTTCAGGCTATATTTTTTGAAATTCTAATTCAAACTATCCAGACTATTTGCTACGCCACTGGTTTTGCGATAGCACGTTTAGTCACTTTCGGAAAATCCCCAAAGAACTTCATATCACCGAAATATGTTCCGCGCAAATATAGCTCGCAACATCAAGGATGGGTAGTAGTTATAGGCGTCCTGTTTTGGTGTGTAGTTCTATTTGTTAGCGTAATTATATTTCTAACATAAACCAACTTCTTGTACAGGATCCTCAGAAGAGGTCAGAACGGTCATGCCTTCGAGGAAACCACCGATGCTTTCGCTTGGCACACCCTCAAGGGCGATTTTGGCGAGCTTGTTTTTTGCAACGCTGACCTACGGCACCCTGCCTGAAATCGCTATCGATAGCGACGATATGGTGGAGAACAATCGAATCATTCTGAGCACCTCTGTCTATCAATGCGGTACAACGCTTGCGCGCTGGTTCGGTATGGTCGAAAGTGAGTTGAATGATCTTTTTCCCAATCCTGGAAATTTTCAGAACAGGGACATGGGATTCATGGCTGGCTGAGTGCTCGAGCGCGGTTCAGGTCTCTCTCGTTATTGTTACGTTGCTTGCGGACATGTTGACGGGCAAGGGGGTGGGGCGTTGAATGTTCACGGCCTCTTGTCGAAGTCCTGCAACGTTATGAGCAAAGATGGCCGGTTGGCCGTTGGGGTAGGGGGTCAGCCCGATAACCTTGCCGTCCTTTCCGATCCGCCAGGCGTTGATCCGGCCCGCCGCTTCGTCGGAGGCTTCCAGATCCGCCGGTGTCGGTCGCAAATCGAAGTACAGCGAT
>JBGCFI010000103.1:0-18898 GCA_045106855.1 Granulosicoccus sp. | reverse complement strand
GGTTGGCTGACATGAAATTAGGGGCTTATGAACGACAAAAAGGCAGGCGCAGTATACTCCCTACATGCCCAGTAACACGCGCGACCAATAAACGTGAGTTCAACTGTCCAATTGCCACTTTGGCTGGTCCTGGTCTCGCTGGGGTTGGCAACATTGTGGCTGATTCAGCATTTCCTGCTGCCCTCTGCACGCTGGGTGCTGAGACGTCGTGCCAACCGTCTGATCGATGAGGTCAATTCTCGCCTCGCACTGCGCTTACCCAGCTTCAAGCTGACGCGTCGCACGGTTCTGGTTGATCGCCTGAGTTTTCACCCTCGCGTCATTGAACTGGTCGATAACATGTCTGAGGCTGAAGATGTGCCACGCGAGGTGCTCATGCGCAAGGTGGGGATTTACGCGCGTGAAATCGTGCCGGCGTTTAACGCGCTGGTGTACTTCAAAGGAGCCTACTGGCTAGCCAGGAACCTGGTACATGCGTTTTATCGGGTACGTCTGGGATTCGCCGACGATGAAGCGCTGGGTCGTCTCGGACCTGAAAGCAGCGTTGTGTTCCTGATGAACCACCGCAGTAATATGGATTACATTCTTGCCACTTATCTGGCCGCCGAGCGCACGGCATTATCTTATGCGGTGGGAGAATGGGCTCGAATCTGGCCTCTGCAACAACTTATCCGCGCTATGGGAGGCTACTTCGTGAGGCGTGACTCCGGCGACCCCCTATACCGTCGGGTACTTGAATGCTATGTACAAATGGCAGCTGAGGGCGGTGTACCACAAGCCGTATTCCCGGAGGGCAGACTTAGCCGTGACGGCAAGCTGGGTACAGCCCGACTTGGCTTGCTGGGATATATGACGCGGGGCTTTGACCCGCAGGGCCCTCGGGATATCGTGTTTATTCCGGTGGGCATCAACTACGACCGGGTTATCGAGGATCGCAGCCTGTTACGTTCGCTGGATAAACTGCCCCGCCGCAGTACCGGATACGCCTTGGGTATCATCACGCGTTACGGAGCGAAGACACTGTGGCAATCACTGCGCGGCAAGCGATTCAGGAACGGCTATGCCTGTGTAAATTTTGGACGCCCTGTATCGCTCAGTGAATGGATGAAAAAACGATCGATAAAGGCGGGCGAACTGGACGATGTAAGTCCCCTGGCCACAGATTTAATGAAACGAATAGGCGACATCACCCCTATTCTACCGGTGGCACTCGTAACAAGCCTGGTGACCGCCCAGCCGGATCGCAAATTCAGTTCTATGGAACTCAAAGCCTGCGTACTGGCTTTACTGGAGGAGCTAGAGGCACGTGGCCACAAGGCTTATATTCCAAGAGGAGACTACAACTACGCAGTCGATGTCGGCGTTCGAATGCTAAGCCTGCGCGGTTTACTACTCGACGAAGACGGGCTTTTGCAAGCCAACCCCGCCGAGCTTCAGTTACTACACTACTACGCTAACTCTATATGTCATCTCATTGATTAAGGAAGATCGGGCGGGTCCATGGATTTCAGATACTCCCATGCCTCGCTGGTAGTACTCATGATCAACGTCGAGTTAGTGCGCAACACGGACTTGTACATATCCATAGTTCGCTGGAACTGATAGAAATCCACAGCTTGCGCAGATTGGTTATAGGCCTGCGCATAAATCTCTGTCGCCTGGGCATCTGCATTACCTCTAATTTCTTCAACTTCACGATAAGCCTCAGAACGTATCCGGTTCAATTCACGCTCGCGGTTACCATTAATCCTTGCCGCCTCACCATTACCTTCAGAGCGAAATCTCTCTGCAATCTGACGACGCTCACTGATCATGCGTTCGTAGATCTTGGGCCTGACACTTTCGTTGTAGTTAATTCGTTTAAAACGGATATCGAGTAGCTCTATACCAAACACTTGAACCTTGGGCGAGGCGGCACTGAAGATTTCCTCCTCAACCAATGCGCGCCCTTTTCGGATTGGAACCAACCCGCCGAGAGTATCCAGGTCAGCTTCTGACAATGACGCATCACGTAACGGCTGCCGCCCTTTAGTCGTGCGCACAAGCTCAATGAGTTCGTGTTTAGCAACAGCATTGCGCGTTTCACTACCTAGAATATCGTCCAATCGCGATTGTGCGCTACGCTCATCACGCAAGCGCAGGAAGTATTGCAGTGGATCGGTTATGCGCCATCTGGCGAACAAATCAACTGCAATATAAAGTTTGTCTTTAGTGGGCATATTACTTGGATCGCCATCCCACTCAAGAATACGCTTGTCTACGGGGTTTACCTGCTGAATGAAAGGCGTCTTGAACTTTAACCCGGCCTCGGTCTTGGGTTCTCCCACAGGTTTGCCAAACTGCGTGATGATCACCTGCTTTGTCTCATCAACTGTATATAGCGAACCTGACAAAACCAGCACAACGGCCAGAACAAAAACGGCGATAACTATCTGGGCAATCTTCATTGCACTGACTCCTTAACAGCATTGAGATGCATTAGTGGTAATATCTGCTGCGAGTTTTCATCGACAACAATCTTGCTATCAAGTCCCGGTAGCACTTCCTGCATCGTCTCTATATATATTCTCCTGCGCGTCACCTCGGGAGCTTTCAGGTACTCATACAATACCGAGTTGAATCGCGACGCATCACCTTCTGCCTCGTTAACACGTTTGAGCCGATAACCGTCTGCCGCGCGTATGCGTTGATCTTTCTCACCTTCCGCCAGCGGAATAACCTTGTTGTACTCGCGCCGGGCGGCGTTTATCAGACTTTCCTTTTCCTGCTGCGCCTGGTTAACCTCGTTAAAGGATTCCTGTACCGGGCGCGGCGGGTTGATATTCTTTAGCTGTACCTGATCAATGCTAACGCCGATTTCGTATTTCCCGACCAGCTCCTGCATATTGACCAGCGCTTCGTCCTCGATCTCCTGACGACCAATGGTAATGACCTCATCGACAGTGCGATCACCCACGACCTCACGCATGACGGATTCAGATAGATCTCGTAATGTTTCGCCCGGGTTACGGACCTCGAACAGAAATTTCAGCGGTTCGGATATCCGATACTGCACCACCCACTCCACCAGAGCAGCGTTCAGGTCACCTGTTACCATCTGGCTTTGCTGAGCCAGGTCTCTGGGGCGCGTCTGGCTTCGGTTTGTTGCACCAGAGGTAGCGAACCCGAACTCCTGTTTCAGCTGACGTTTAACCGGCAAAATAGTGACGGTGTCGATACCAAGCGGCAACTTGAAATGCAATCCGGACGTACGTTCAGCGGAATATTTGCCAAAGCGCTGCACAATGCCCACAGAATCACTGGGTACGGTGTAGGAGACCGTGTACAGGGTGTAACCAATGAGACCCACCAACCCAAGACCAAGTATTCCGAGAAATTTGCCAGGACCACCACCGCCGCTCACGTAAATCCCGGACGCCGAATTGCCGGATCTACCGCTACCGCCAGCATTCTTTAATTGCTTGAGAAAATTATCCAGCGCATCATTACCTGCCATCCCGACCTCTTCTTAACCGTTATCCAACCAGTAAAGAGCATAGTTGGTAATGACAGGAGCGCCTGATCTTTGAATAATTATGAGATGAATTGTGCTAATTCAGGTCATGTCGCCAACTGCGCAGACTACAGCGCAGACTAAGATGTTCTGCCAATCTCCTCACCGGCACAGCAATACGACAAACTGACCACCGACGATACAGTCAATAAGCTCAACGATTGGCAGACGTTCGTTGTTCAAATAATTCTGAATAACTTGCTATAGCCTTGTTATTTTGTACAAACTACCTGTATCGAACGTTATGCACACTACAAATATCGAGCATACTCCGAGCCACCAAGCAAGGTCTCCAAAGCAGAATACTCCGATGCATCGCTGCGCAATAACGGACCTTTCACACTATCGGTAGGGAACTGTTCCAGTATTTTCAGGCAAGTCTTTAATCGTGCAGTAGCCTTGTACGAAGGCGATCGTCTGTATATGGCATTTGACAAAGGATAGATCAGTGCGTGCAAGCGTCGCGCAGTCGACAGATCATTTGCTTGCATGGAATCAAACAGCGATACGATCAGTGAGGGTACTATCGCCGCAAGCGACACCTGGCTACCTGCCGAACCAATCGCATAACAGGTCATCAGATGCTCATCGCCCGAGCCCAGCACGGCGACATCCGGGCGTATCGCTATAACTGCGTGATACGCCTCCTCATAGGCCGACACCTCCCAGCTACCCTCCTTTATTGCAGTGACAGCGTCTATGTCTAACAACGATTGCAGTGTATTGATGGAGTAAGACTGTTTGCCCGCTGCCAACGGCGCGCGATAAAGCACCATCGGCAATTCGCACGCTTCTGCAATAGCCTGATGATGCTTTTTAACCATCGCCGTATCGTGCCCCAGTGCCCAGGCATTGGGCGGAAATACCAGTATCGAATCGGCACCGTGTTCTGCAGCATCAACCGCTGACTGTATTGCAACGGCAGTGGATTCCCCGGCGACTCCGGCGCAAATGTGACACTCGACGGGTACGCTGGCTTTAATGGTGTCCAGCACGTTTATACGCTCATTGGATGTCAACAAGCCACCCTCTCCTGCATGACCGTTTACCAGCAAGCCTTGTAGACCCGATGTGACAGCAACACGATTTACATGCGTGGCGAGCACCTCTTCCAGAATATGGCCGTTATCATCCATAGGGCACAGAGTTGCTGCATGAATCCCATGTAGCGGATGAGCTGGACGTTCAGCACTGGATTCAGGTTCAGTCAAATTCATGAGCGATCCGGCATTAAGCGGTTGATGCAGCTTGTGGTGGACATGAAGATTCCATACTTGAGGAATCAATCAGCAATCGATCTATAGGAAAAAGTGGCAATTCCGGCTCTTCGCCTAACAGGGCCTGAACAAGACATTTTGCTATAAAAGGACCACTGGTGTAGCCAGAATGCACCGACCCGCACACCCATGCGCCGGTGACTCCCGGTACCGGACCGACGACAGGCATCGCATCTGCCGTTTCCGCTTCGAAACCGGTCCAGGCTCTAACAATATTCGTCTGCGCAAGCGATGGTATCGTGTAACTGGCCAGTCGTACATTGCCTTGCAAACTGGCAGGATCAACCCGATGTGAATTGGTATCACGCGACCCTTGTCCTTGCCAGCCGCCCCCGATGACCACACTGCCATGCGGGTACTGTTTTAACGACAAAAGGCCGCTTGCAATACCCAGAACCGTGCGCATGACAGGCGGTGTTCTTTCCGTCACCGCTAACTGATTGACCAGCGTTTTGATTGGCAGCTGCAATCCGAACCATCGCAGCATGGGTTCGAGCCAGACCCCTCCGGCCAGGACAATCTGATGTGCGTGAACAATGCCGGTTGATGTCTTGATACGAAACCCGGGAGACGCACAACGTGCATCATTGACGGGACAGTACTCTCTGATATCAACAGATGCTTCGGTTAATGCCGCACGATAGGCGGCACCGGTCTGATAGGCATTTGCATAACCATCCATCGCACAGTGACTGGCCATTCTGATGCGATCGCTCAGACCAGGCTCAATTCGGCGGGCTTCGCGTGCGGTAATAATGTTTATCGGCGCACCGGCTTCACAGCGTTTATCAGCCCGCTCTACCAACAAGGCTTCTTCAAGTTCTGTAAACGCTACCGACAAGCCATCGCAAATCGTGACTCCAACATCATGCCCAAGCCAGTTGCTGGTAGAGGCCCACATGGATTGTGCGCGGATGGCATAGGGGATTAACGCTGCCCGTGTCATTTGCAGCGTCAGGGTTCCAGCGTTGACACCCGAAGCGCCACGTGCCAGCGAATCTCGTTCAAACAACACTGTATCCAGACCCGCTCGCGCTGCATATAATGCAACTGTGCCTCCCATGATGCCACCACCTACAACGGCCAGGTCATAGATTCTTTCAGTCATAACGGTGCTGGTGCAGGCACGGGAATGTCATCGTAGGTAAAAGATCCGTTCAGCTGATCAACGGGTAAGGGCCGCAGGGGAGTGCGTTGGGTCAGCAAATCCGCCGTTATTTTTTCACCGGTAGCAATGGCTAACAAGGCGGCAGCATTAATGGCACACATGCGTCCCTGGCAAGGCCCCATACCCAATCGTGTTTGCGTTTTCAGCTCATCGATTCTGCGCACACCCTGCCTGGCAGCTGCATTAATGGCTGCGCGGCTCACTCGCTCACATCGACAGATAATCACATCATCAGGGATCGCCGCCATACGCGCAGCCGGTACTAGCATCAATCGGCACGATGCGTCCGAACAGGATTCGGTTTGCCTGTAACGTTGGCGCAACCATTGACCACGTTGATCTATAACCTTACCCGGCCGCTGAGCGGCATCCTGTGCACACGCCAATCCTGCCAATGTACCGGCAAACAAAGACGGCATGGCACCCCGTATACCGGCACCATCACCTGCGACAAGAAGCCCTGGAATACTCGTTCGACCGAAAGCGTCATGTACAACTGAGAATCCGCCGCGAAGCGTATCATGACGAATAGCCGCTCCTAGCAATCGGGGCACCTCTGCAACCGGCGAAAGCCCGTTGCCAATATATAAGGTGTCGACAGATAGACGATAACGCTGATCCATCAGCGGCTCACCCGTTGAACTCAGTGGCGCAATCTCGATAGCCTCCAATTGTTGTTCACCATAGGCTGCAATAACAGCACTTTGGGTAACCCTGGAGACCCTTGCACACAGCAATTTCCCCATCCATCTGACACCACAAATCAGTTGAGAAATAGATGTGGCAAAGCCTATTGAGGCCTGCAACCAATCGCGTCGCCTGGCAGTATCAATAATCACCGTTGGCTTTAAGCCGGCAGCGAGTGATTTCGCCGCTACCGCAACCAGAAGCGGACCCTGCCCCGCAACCGCAATCTGATGGCCAGGCAGGTACCCATCGTGCTTTAGCATGGCAGTCGCCGCCGCCAGCCCGAAAACACCTGGCAGCGTCCAGCCGGGAAAAGGCACCACTCTTTCTACCGCGCCTAATGCTGCCACCAATCGAATGGCTCGCACCGTCATCAGTTGACTCGCACGATGCAACTCGATGCGAAATCGGTACTCTGCGCCGTCTTTAACGTCGACTGACCACACAACAGTACTCTCGAGTACACGAACTCCCGATGCCGCCAGGCTTGAGCGTAACGAATCACCTGCCTTTCGATCAGGGTCGCCCTGGCTCAGACGTTTTGACGTGTTGGTTGATGCTGCGCGCCAAACTTGCCCACCGGCAGCGACGGCATCATCGACCAGAAGGACGGATAATCCATGGCGCTCAGCCTCGATAGCCGCACTGCTGCCTGCAGGACCTGCCCCGAGAACAACAACATCGAAATACGTATCATCGGGTTCTTCAGCACTATCTGTCATAACCGGACTGCTCCTCCCTGACCTCATGCGACTGGGAGAATAAAGTGTCTGAATCGGCTAGCTGAACCTGTAAACCGTGATACACAACCACCTGACAGGCTAGTCGCCAGCGTCCATCGATAGTCACTCGACAAGCCTGACAAGCTCCCATCATGCAGAACGGTCCAGAGGGCGTTTGATCTACTTGATGCTTTGAAAAAGCGTAGTGGCCGTTTTCTAGCAATACACGGGCGACGCTTGCGCCTTCCTCGCAGTCCACGCGGCGGCTGTCGATCAGTATCGAGAGCGTCGGTGAAGCTGAGTGCAAAACATCTTTCATAAGTCAGCAAGACTATAGCAGCGAGCTGCTTGATTTTGGAATACTTTCAGTATACCGTTGCAATACCGAAACAGATACTCACTCTTTTGCTTCTGCATAATACTTACTGGAACCAACAAAAAAGGAGACGTCTCATGCTCGCTCAACTTCGATCACTACTCAGTGCTGTGGTACTTGCCACGGCTGGCATTGCTACACTTTTGCCACACGCGGCAAACGCCCGCTCGCTCGATGACATTCTGTCATCCGGCACCGTAAGAGTAGGCGTCAACCCCACGTTGCCACCATTGGGTTTGTATAACGAGAAAAATGAAATAGCCGGTTTCGATGTGGACTACGCGAACGCCATTGCCGAAATACTGGGTGTAGCGCTAGAGATTGTTCCCGTGGGCTCTCCTGATCGCATACCCTTTGTTGCCAGTGGCAAAATCGATTTTGTCATGGGTGCCATGACGCGAAATCCGGAACGCGCAAAGGTTATTGATTTTACCCAACCTGTGCACACAGAAGTATTTGGTGTACTGACCACTGAAGATAAGCCATTCACAACATGGCAAGATCTGAACTCGGCAGATGTGACCATGGTACAGGTACGAGGCACCACGCCCCTGAAATTCATCGAGGAGAACCTGCCAGAGGCAAATGTCACATTGTTGGATAACTATCCGGATGCCGTGCGTGCACTTGCACAAGGACGCGGCGATGCGTTTCTCGATGTCATTGACTTCGTTGGCGAGCACATGAACAAGCACGACACTGCCTGGAAAGTCGTTGAGACGCCTGTCGATATCTATTACTGCGCCCTAGGTGTTGCCAAAAATTCCACTGGACTAAAGGACTGGCTGAACATTGCTATCTATGAGCTGCATAGACGCGGCAAGACAGATGCCATGTGGAAGGAGTGGTTCGGTATCGATATGATCTATCCGGTACAAGCCACACCCTACTTCTAACAAAGACAGATGTTCGGGGCTGTACGATCAGTCACTGCTGTATTGATGACATCAAGCGTCTAGCCCCGAACTCACGCAATGGATTACACCTTCCAGTACGGTCAGGTCTGGCCACATGTACCTGATCTTGCCTATGGCGCCTGGTTGAGTCTTGAGATAGCCTTTCTGGCGTTCTGCGGTGGCTTGTTTTTAGGTACTGCGTGTGCCGCCGTAAAAACGCTCGGGCTAAAATGGCCAACTCGGCTGATCGATGCCTATGTCGTTTTCTTTACCAATACACCACAACTGGTGCAGATCTATTTCCTGTATTTTGCACTACCAGAAGCCGGTATTCTGTTGTCATCCTACACGGCTGTATTGATCGGCATGACACTCAATGCCGGGGCCTACCTGACCGAGATACAGCGCGCGGGTTTCACATCACGCCGGCAAAGCGAAATGGAAGCCGCCATTGTGCTCGGCTTTACGACGTTGCAACAAATCCGCTATGTCGTGTTGCCCCATATTGCTCGCGTTCTGTTTCCGGCGTTATCGAATCACTACATTCTCATGACACTGGGTACTTCCATGGCAGCCATATTCGGTGTTGAGGAACTGACGGGGCGTGCATTCAACATCAACTCAGAAACGTTTCGATCTCTGGAAGTATTCTCGATAACCGCTGTGATGTATGTGCTCATCACCCTGGCGGCCACGCTGATACTTGCCACGATTGGCCGTGTCGCCTTTCGTGCTCGCATGAGGTTGATCTGATGATTGACAGAATGCTAGGCGAATTACCAACATTTTTTGGCTACTATAACGTCATATTTTTACTCAAGGCAGCAGGTGTCACCGTAGCATTATCGGTGATCGGCTGCGTGTTTGGTGGCCTGCTAGGCAGCGTACTGGCGTTTGTGCGACTAACTGATGAAACACTATTGGCACCCGCTCGGTGGCTTGCCATTGTCTTTATCGAATTTTTTCGAAGAGTACCGTTTCTCGTCACACTCATGCTGACGTTCTTTGTGTTTCAGTTTTCAGGCATGAACGTATCCACCTTCACCGTTGGCGCAGTTACCGTGTTGCTGATCGCCGCAGCGTTTATGGCCGAGATTGTTCGTGGCGGCTTACTCTCTGTGCACAGGAACCAGTGGGACGCTGCGTTCACAATGAATTTTTCCATGCTCCAGACCGTACGTTATGTGATCCTGCCACAAGCCTGGCGGGTGATCCTGCCACCCGCATTCAGTTTTTTTCTGCTCTTCATAAAGGACACCGCGCTAGCATCACAAATCAGCGTGGTAGAGCTTACCTATGCCGGTAAAGTATTAAACACTCGTGGCTTTAGTGCACCGTTAGTGTTCGGCACCATTCTCCTTATGTACTTTGCCATTTCATACCCTTTAGCGCGATACGGCGCTCGATTGGAGAAACGACTTGCTCCATCTGGACATTGACAACATTTACGCTGACTATGATGGCACCACCGTGCTCGATGGCATCAGCCTTACCCTTGCACAAGGCGAGATTGTCGGTCTGATTGGTCCATCCGGATCTGGCAAAAGCACCGTGCTTCGGGTATTAACCGGCTTGCTCACGCCCTCCAAAGGCACGGTCAGTCTATCGGGTGAGACCATTGACTATGGCTCGAAAGCTGCGATACGCAAATTGCGCGAACGAACAGCCATTGTATTCCAGCAATACAATCTGTTCCAGAATCTTTCTGTGCTGGACAACGTCACCATTGCACCCACAAAGGTACGTGGTCGCAAGCGATCTGACGTTGAACAGGATGCAAAAAAATTGCTGGCACAGGTCGGTCTGGCCGACAAACTCAGCAAGTATCCGGATGAGCTTTCCGGTGGCCAGCAACAGCGCGTCGCTATTGCGCGAGCGCTGTGCCTGAAACCTGATCTGTTGTTGCTCGATGAGGTGACCGCTGCACTGGATCCGGAACTTGTCAGCGAGGTACTGGACACAATCAGGACCCTGGTAGGCGATGGTATGACCATGTTGATCGTCTCTCATGAGATGGGCTTCATACGGGAGACCTCATCCGAAGTCGCCTTTATGGCAGAGGGCAGAATCGTCGAACACGGCCCACCCGCACAAATCTTCGATAAACCGGAAGAGGTACGTACGCGTGACTTCGTCAGCAAGATCCTGCGACACTGAACGTCGCCAACCGCCGGGGGCTAACTGGCTGCTCGGTGCAGTGGATGGCCATGTTCACGCCTGCCCCCACATCAATGGGCGCTCCGTGGATGTTTTGCAAGCAGTCAGGGATGCTGCAGATGCGGGCATGCATGCTATCGGTTTAATGGACAATTTTGCCAACTCTTCGGGGCTGGCCGCGCTTGCCAACCGCGAGCTTTCGCACCTTGGCGTGGAGGTCTTCGGCGGTCTTATCATGGAGCCACCCGCCGGTGGTGTGAGCACCGATGCCGTTCGCATTGCACTTGATTACGGCTATGGAGCATCCGACGGTGCACGGTTCATCTCCTTCCCCACCCATCACACTCAATATACTGCACGACTGGAAGGCCGACCAGACAACTATATCGATCGCTGTTTTCATGTTCCGGACAGTGGACGACTGCCAGACAACGTTATCAAGATTCTGGATCTGGTAGCGCAGGCCGATGTCGTTCTGAATACCGGGCACCTGTCTGCCACGGAAGCTGTTCGCTTAACCACGGTCGCACGCGACCGCGGCATCTTGCGCATACTGGTGCCGGCAAATCACTTCGACACCAACACTGTCGCTACTTTGTGTTCACTGGGAGCTTACGTTGAATTTTCGTTTTTCTTCGTCAGCCATGCCACCGATGCAGGACTCACACACGTGGACTCGGAACGCCATACGGTACCCAGAGTAGCGCCAGCTGACATGGCAAATCTGATCAGCTGCGCACCGGATGAACAGGTCATTCTGTCTGGTGATTGCGGTGTCTTTCTATTGCCGCCTCCGGTGGAAGGATTACGAGAATTTCTCCTTCTAATGAGGAGCTGTGGCGTGGCGGAGCTATCATTGCAGCGTATGGTGCGTGAGAATCCCAGGAAACTCTTCGGACTGATAGAACCTTAACTTAACAGCCTCTAAGCATTAACAATATACAAACCGGACCACTGCCTGCCCCGTCAGGTAGTCAGTCACCTCCCACCTCCCCAACAATCAAAAAGCTGGTTTTCTATGGACCTGATCATCAAAAACGGCACAGTGGTAACTGCCGGTGACTCAATACGTTGCGATGTCGGCATCAAGAATGGAAAAATTATGCAACTTGGCGGCGACTTCGGTGACGCCAAGGACACCATTGATGCGACTGGACTGTATGTGATGCCCGGTGGCATCGACAGTCATGTCCATATCTCCCAACCTTCGGGCGACGGTATCGTTATGGCCGATGATTTTGAGTCTGGAACACGTTCAGCACTGTTTGGCGGGAATACAATGATCATGCCTTTCTGCCTGCAGGAAAGTGGGCAAACGCTACGTCAGGCTATTGATGCCTATCGTAAGAAGGCGCAAGGAAACTGTTATACGGACGTCAGTTTTCATCTCATCATTTCTGAACCTACCGATCAGGTACTGGGCCAGGAGTTACCGGCCGCTGTGGAAGATGGGTATACCTCATTCAAGATATTCATGACCTATGAAGCCTTACGTCTGAATGATGCCGAAATACTCGCCACAATGGATACCGCCAGGCGTACCGGTGCCTTGGTTATGGTGCACTGTGAAAACGAAGATGCTATTCAATTTTTGATCGGACAACATGAAGAGCAAGGGTTGTTACAGCCCGCTTCACATGCCAGTACCCGTCCGGTCGCCGCTGAACGCGAAGCCACACACCGGGCCGTATCACTCGCAGAAATTGTCGATGTGCCCGTTGTGATTGTGCACATATCCAACGGTGAAGCCATAGCGGAGGTAGAACGCGCGCGTCAACGTGGCCGAAAGGTGGTGGCAGAAACCTGCCCTCAATACCTGATGCTTACAGCGGCTGATCTGGACGGGATGGACTGGGAGGGTGCAAAATTTGTCTGCTCACCACCACCTCGTACTGAGGCAGAACAAGCCCAGTGCTGGCGAGGCATCGAGACGGGCGCCTTCGATTTATTCTCATCAGATCATTGCCCGTTTCGCTATGAAGACGATCAGGGCAAACTCAATCCGAAAGGCAAAGTACACTTCAAGCATGTGCCCAATGGTATTCCAGGTGTAGAATTAAGAGGACCTATTCTTTTTTCAGAAGGCGTGATGAAAGGACGTATTGATGCCTGCCGATTCGTTGCAATGACGTCTACCAATCATGCAAAAACCTATGGCCTGTACCCCCAGAAAGGTACTATCGCTGTGGGTTCCGATGCCGACATTACCCTGTGGGACCCTTCAGTGACTAAAACCGTAAGACACTCAGAACTACATGATGCCGCTGACTACTCTCCTTATGAAGGACTCAAGCTCACCGGTTGGCCGGTGGCTGTCGTTCTCAGCGGCTGTGTGATGATGCGCGATGGCAAACTGCTTGGTCAACCGGGCGACGGCCAGTATCGCGCAAGAGATCGATCACCATTGGCATCGACAGCCGCCGACACCATAACCAGTCCTGGAGTGGCTCCTTGAGCACAGGTCTGGTCAAATCCCAAAAACATCTCTCAACGCATGTGTACGACTCGCTCTTTCGCATGATTCGCGAGCGCGAGTTACGCGGTGGCGATACTATTGTTGAATCACACGTCTCTGAAAAACTCGGCGTCTCTCGTACCCCGCTACGTGAGGCCATGCAGAGACTCGAATCGCACGGCATGCTGCAAAAAGGCGCTAATCGATCCTTTCAGGTCAGGCAAGTGGAGTTAAAGGAATATCTGCAAAGCCTCAAGGTCAGGGAAGTGCTTGAAGCCGAAGCTGTGGCACTTGCTATTGACCGTGTTTCACCTGAGCAGATTCTCATCGCTCGCGATGCCACCCGGGAACTTGAGAATACTGACCCTTACGACAAACTTGCTCACTGGCGCGCTGACGATCTCGTACACCATTTGTTCATCAAGAATTGTGGAAACGACGTTATGGTCAAACTGATTCTTTCTCTTCGTGTTACCACACAATTGTTTGAAATTGAGAGACTTTCCGACCGACTGGGCCCGGACTCTCGAGAACACGAACGAATACTCAATGCGATCGAAAGCAAGGACCGTCGGGCTGCACGCAAGTATGTCGCCGATCATATTCGCTCACTGTTTGACTTCGCCGTGCAATCAACCGTTTGAAAAAGGCAGACAGTATTTCACCTTTCTGAACGTGATTTATGATGACAGTTTGTACGCGTCTCAACGCGTATCGTGTTTCCTGTTTCGAACAGCTTTTCATGATGACATGGGTATGGTCACTTTTTAGCGGATGTTCCTGACTAGATATTTCCCCTCATTGATAAACTGTCTTTTATACTCAAATGCCCATAAAACGTTTTCAATGAACCCATCGTCCCCAAAGGCAATCAAACGCATCGGAATGCTGACTCCGTCATCAAACACGGTGTTAGAACCTTACACATCAGAGATATTCGCGCAAATTCCCGATTTGGCGACTGTTCACTATGCCCGATTCAAAGTCACTGAAATTTCGATGAGCAAGGCATCTGTTGGTCAGTTTGATCACGAAAAAATACTCGATGCAGCACACTGCCTGGCCGACGCAAAAGTAGATTGCATTGCGTGGAATGGAACCTCAGCTGCCTGGCTGGGTATGGAGCAGGATAAAATACTTTGCGAGCGCATCACCGCAGAAACCGGCATACCGGCAACGTCGACGATGGCGTCATTTGCTGATGCAACAAACCGGCTCAAGGCAACAAATCTAGCCTTGATTACACCTTACAAGACTGAGATTCAGGACCGGATCATTGCCCAGTACGAGGCCGCTGGTTATCACATTGTCCACAGCCAGTGTCTTGAGGATTCTGGTAATTTTTCTTTTGCCAGTTATTCAGAAGCCCATATCAAAGAGCTGGCTTTGGCGGCAACGGTTCCAAGACCCGATGCCGTTCTTATTGTCTGTACCAATTTCAGAGGTGCAACAATAGCCACTGACATCGAAGCGGTCACCGGTATTCCTGTTCTTGATTCAGTGTCAGTCACTAGCTGGAAAACTCTGCAAATGATTGATATTAATCCGGCATTAGTTCTTGGCTGGGGCAAAATTTTTACGTTGTAAGTTTGAACGACTAACACTGACCTTTTACCTTATGTTTCTGCACTTACCTCAAAGGACAGTTTGCCTGGAAGAATCGAATATTACGCTGAACCCGTCGTACTCGTTAAAAACAACTCTTCTGAACACCCCCCATTACTGCGTCCAGACATTCGTCCTAACATTCTTGGCTAGTCAGGGTGTTCAGTGTTCTCTGGTGATAATTCAAATATTGATTTGTGGACGCGCGGGTATGTTAATAGTGCTCCACTGACAAGCAATAGGTAGTGTGAATAACGACCAGTCTAATTTCTGTTGGTATAACCTGATGCTGCTGGTAGTGCATTTATCAAACAGAACTCATCAATAACAGGGCCTATCTGACGCTCAGCGTAGACTTTGCCGATGTCGCTTAGAATTTCCAGGTTATGACCCGCATCCATTGGCATTACCGCTCTAGCTGATAGCTCTGGAAAGCCAAGTGCCGCAAGGCCGGGCGTTGTCAACTTCGGATTTAGCCGATGATATCGAAAGAGCTTCTCTGAACGAATGTTAAAGACCGCATCAACAGTATCATCAGAGACTACGTGACCAAAGTAACGACACAGGTTTTCCTGTTCTCGAATACTAGCCTGCAACATGGCATTAGGCATTTGCAATATAGCGTTGATTACATGAATTTTTCTGTCACACGAACCGCGTATGATCGGGGCTTCACCTGAGCCTAACGACACAATGGTGAGTTGCTCATCCCCCACTGACCACTGCGGCCCTGATATCGCCCGGGTAGCAAATAGAAATGCACGAAACGCCGGATTCAAACTACCCGTCATTCCTCCATCATCCAGTATGTACTGTCTTGGTTGACGTCGGCCATAGACTATTTTTTCTGGCCGGTAGTAGGCAGGTGCCGCGGCACTGGCCAAAGCGAGTTCCCACAGGTGTAGATCAAGATGGCTATCGTCTACGTCCCCATCGGGTGCGGCACCTGCAAAATTTGTCAGTAACCATTCACTGTCCAACGTCCAGTTACGCATAGGCAGCATCAAGCCGGTTTTAAGTCGCGTGCTACCCAGGGTGTTGTTCGCACCCAACTGATCAATTAAGCCTTGTTTCAAATGTTGCTTGCAATACAGCGAACGATGGCGTCGATACCAAGGTGATCGCGTAAACATCGACTTGACTGTTTTCATGACAAATTCGCGTATGTCTGTCATGGGAATTCCTGCTGCAACACCTGCAGCCAACATTCCACCAGCACTTGTGCCCACCACCAGATCAAAGTGATCACTGAGCGTGGTCCGGTGTCCGTATAACTTTCTGAGCTTCTGCTCCAGCGTAAATAGCACTTCCATGGTGATGACGCAGCGCACGCCACCACCATCAATAGAGAGAATTCTTCGACCATCACGTCTGTTTTCGTTTTCTGTCACTGCGTACATCGGTGATTGATGAGCGCTGTCGTTCACCGACTTTGCGTTCTTCAGCGATGTAAGGCCTCGCCTTTCGTTCAACAACTGAACGCCATCAATCTGAGTGTGTTGAGAGCTTTTGGTAAGCATGTCTTTTATAGATCCTTTTCGGTCAGCAGGCAGCTATGGAAATGCAACTAATAATTTTCCAGCGAATAGCGCTGCGATCAAAGGTGCATTGTTATTACTTATTTCCTAATAACGGACAGATTTCCTGTTTGTTGCAACCGTGTGTATCTATTTGCTTGATATCGAGCAGCCCTCTCTTTAAGTGGACATTTCATTCTGCCTTGGCAATTCGGGCCGTGTGATAGTGATCACTCGTCAGGTACGTTGATTAGCTCACAATAACGGCCATTGCCTCACTGATTAATCACGACGTGGATTTAACTGCCACGGTCAGACTCCGTTTGACATGCGGCCATCAGTGTCCGTTAGTATTTTCATGGGCAAAGGAGGCGGCACGCAATTTTGAAGGCAGCCACCTGCAGACTGGTGCTCAAGCCGCACACCACCCCTGTCTTGTCCGCGTCGGGATCCACAGACAAACACACCGCTAGCTAGTCACAGAATTTCCACGAACTGATATTAATTTGCTAGATTGAGGATATGCGACCCAGTATGACGCGCCAGCAGCATCATTAGCCACGCAAACGGAGAGAGTGTCTGTGAACATGAACGGTCGACGATCAATCCTAGCCCTGGCAGGGTTGATCATCATTTGTACAGTTAACGCCGCGCAGTCTCTAGCGGCTACCAAGGGCTTCACCCGAGCCGAATCGCTGGAGGAATTTGAAAAAGACGAGAACTACGCGGTTATCGTGGGCGTCAACCGTTATTCATCAGACGATATTGGCAACCTTCGCTATGCCGTTGAGGATGCAAAACGGCTCAGCGAGTTCTTTGGCGCTCAAGGCTATGAGGTGCGTACTCTTCTGGATTACGAGGCAAGCCCACAGGACATTCTGAAAGAGGTAGAAAAGGTCGCAACGCTGGCTACCAGCGGTGGTGCGATAGATGGCGGCAATGTGGTGTTCGCATTCTCCGGTCACGGGTTTCGCGACAAAGCCGGGCAAAACTACCTGGCTACGGGTCAAACCCGGCTAACAGCGCTAAACGATACTGCACTGTCGCTGGAAGACGTAAAAAAAACGTTACGCGACGGAGGCGTCCGTCAACGCGTGTTGTTCGTTGACGCCTGCCGGAACATACCCGGGCAGAAATCGATACAGGGCGATAGAGCCGGGTTCAGTCTGGATAAAGAAGCACAAGGGGAAGCCGTGCTATACAGCACCCGCGCAGGTGAGTTGTCCTGGGAAGACCCCCAACTAGGCCATGGTGTGTTTACTCACTATTTACTGGAAGCCCTGTCTGGTGCGGCACAGGATTCTGCGGGCCTGATTACCTTTAACGAACTACAGAAACATGTGGCCCGGGGTGTAAAACGCCATGTATCCCGGCGCTTTGACGATATACAGATTCCCTATCAGGGCGGGGAGCGCTCAAGTCTGGGAGAGTTTGTACTGGCGCGTACCGGTGATGCGTTACCTGCGCCTGTAGATCCTGACAGGCAATACGCCCAACTTGAAGCTACCATGGGATTGACCCGTAACGATAAACAACGGGTTCAACAAGCGTTGAATGCAGCTGGCTATGACGTTGGATTGGCGGATGGCATCTGGGGGAAAAGAACACGAGAAGGCATTGAAAACTGGCAGGAAGCGATGGGATTTACGGCCAGCGGCTACCTTGATGAGACGAGTTATAAGGAGTTGGTTGCCGAGCTGGTTATTGATACACCGACAGTAGCTGATGTCCCCACACCCACACGACGTGGATATGAGCCTGAGATGGTACGAATTGAGGGTGGGCGGTTCCAGATGGGTTCGACAGAGGGTGACGATGACGAGAAGCCGGTTCGCTCAGTGAACGTGAAGAGTTTCGGGCTGGGCAGGACAGAGGTGACCGTGAGTCAGTGGCGAGCTTTCGTAGAGGATAGTGACTACATTACGGAGGCCGAAAACGATGTGGGATCAAAAGGCTGCTATTCAGAGACATCGGACAAGGGCAACTTTGACTGGGTGCAGGGCCGAAGCTGGCGAGATCCGGGTTTTAAACAGGGTGAGGATCACCCGGTAGTGTGCGTAAGCTGGAATGATGTACAACAATACATAGCGTGGTTAAACAGGACAACCGCCGGTGGTTATCGTTTGCCGAGCGAGGCGGAATGGGAGTATGCGGCGCGCGCTGGCAGTACGGGCAAGTACCATTTTGGAGAAAACGCATCCGAGCTATGCCGATATGGGAATGTGGCTGATGAGAGTACAAAAAAAATCTACCCCGGTTGGACCGCTGCGAATTGCACGGATGGTTATGTATATACCAGTCCTGTGGGCGCGTTTGCGGCAAATGCAAACGCATTGAATGATATGCACGGCAACGTGTGGGAGTGGCAGGAAGACTGTTGGCACGAGAGCTACGAGGGAGCACCAACCCAGGGGAGCGCGTGGATAGAGGATGGAGATTGTGGTCGTCGGGTGCTGCGCGGCGGGTCCTGGGGCAACAATCCAGA
>JBGCFI010000102.1:0-6331 GCA_045106855.1 Granulosicoccus sp. | reverse complement strand
AGCATGACTCGTTCATGATCAATTGTTAGAACCTTCGGTCAGTGCCCACAGCGACCGTTGATAGTTCAGTCTTTTCAAGCATACTTCGCTCATGAAAATAGTTGCCTGCCAGGTTCCAGATATTCGCAACAATCTGACTGAAGCGTTGTCTGTCATCTACAAGATGACCTCTCTTGCTGAGTCTGAATATGCGGACATTGCGCTATTCCCTGAGTGCTTTCTTCAAGGATACTTTACTGACCACGACAATGTAGCACGCCTAGCCATTTCATTGGAATCAGACGAGTTTGATGTAATTCTTGCTGAGCTAAGTGATTTTCATTGCACGATTGTCTTTGGGTTGATTGAAAAAACAGAACAGAATTTTCATAACACAGCAGTTGTCATTCGGAGCGGTGAACTCATCTGCAGATATCGAAAGACGCAGCTTCTGGAGGGTGAAAAAGCTGTTTTTAGTGCAGGTGAAGACTACCCACTGTTTGAAGTTATGGGTCAAGGGGTTGGTATCAATATTTGCAATGACTTGAACTATCGGAGTGCAGTCGAAGCAATTGCCAACCAAAGTGCAAAAATTGTTGTTTGCCCTTGCAACAACATGATGCCGTTCGTAAAAGCCGAAAAATACAAAGAGCTACACCACCAGATAAGGTGCAAGCAAGCTCAGGATGTAGGCGTCTGGATTATCTCTTCGGATGTTATGGGCGTAAGAGGGGGGCGGATTAGTTACGGTCCCACATCTGCAATTAGTCCGCAGGGGATCGTAGTTAAGCAAGTTCCTCTTGAGACTACAGGGCAACTGGTTATCGATGTTGAATAGCGGTTTTTAGGCGACATCACATGCTACACGGCAGTAAAGCAACCGCTGCCCGGTCAGCAGAGCTTACTTTACGCCACATGTTCGCCGATCGCCTCTGGAGCCCAATGCGGACATTAATTGACCTTGGTTGGAAGATGTAATCTATTTGCTGGCCATGCCGTCTCATGAAGCATAGCAACCTTGAAAACCGAGACTATATACGTCGAGCCCGATACAACACTTGTGGATTCAGATGCTTAAAGTTATTCGGTACGATTGGATGATCAAAATCCGCATCTACATCCTTTTGCATACCGGTCTTTTCCATGACCGCGATTGAGGCAAGATTGTTGTGAACTGAAAACGCAACGACTTCTTCCAATTCATGATGTTGAAATCCGTGTCGAAGTATTTTTCTTGCGGCTTCAGTAGCGTAGCCGTTGCCCCAAAACTCTGGGAGAAAGAGCCAACCAATTTCTACACATGGAGTAATTGGAAGTTCATAGTTCACGTGTGCCAGGCCAGTGTAGCCTATGGGCGCATCGGAAACTTTAAGACATGCGGCCTGCCAATCTAAACCGTCGTCAGGGAATTCCTCTACAATTTGTTCCAATAGTTTGTCAGATTCAGCACGCGTAAGACATGTGACATAGAACATAGAACCTACGCACCAATTCGTCTGACATAATTCTGTGAAACGCGTGTCGATCGGTAACACTTAGTGTCCATGGTCTGATTATTAGGCGGTCAGTTTCAAGCAATTTCATAGTGTGAATGATGGCACTTCAGACGGTAGTGGTAATTCGAGCGCGTTTGTTACGGCATTAACACCTTACCTACGTCGGCTCTTGACCGATTCTTGCTGTCCTAATGAGTATAAGCGATAGGTGGCATCGTGCCCAATATAGTCGTTCGAACAGCCAAAACACAGAGCACAAATTCATCTCAAATAGGGTTATGCTTATCGCGTGTGGCAGAGCCCTGCCACCCGTACTCGGAGTTTTCATGTTGAGGTTTTCTACCACCTGCTGACGGGTTCCCGAGAGGGGACAAACCGAACAGCGGTTGAGCCTGATCTTCCAAAGTCAGGTCGCCAGCATTGTATTGTCAAAAATTCGAGTAAATTACATTGAATAATTCAAACATCAGACCATCTGTAAGCAGCGACTTGCCTGCTGTAAAGGCAATAATTGACGCGGCAGAGTTGTTTCCTACGGCGTTGCTAGACGACATGTTCTTAGTGAACGAAGACGGTTCAGGTCAACCTGAATTTTGGCTGTCATATGATGACGGTTCGCCAATAGCAGTAGCCTACTGTGCGCCAGAATCCATGACTGTGGGCACGTGGAATTTACTGCTGATCGCAGTGCATCCGGATCGCCAGGGCACAGGTATCGGCACTCAGCTAATGTCGTTCGTAGAAGCAAAACTTGCCTCAGAAGGTGCACGAGCCTTATTGGTAGAGACTTCGGGTACCGACGACTTCGTTAGAACTAGAGCATTTTATGCACAGCTTGGATATGACGAAGAGGCTCGAATACGTGAGTATTATGATGCCGGTGACGATAAAATAGTGTTCCGTAAAGCACTATAGTGATTGCGGGGGCAGTTCCACCAAATAGTGGGCTGCCTCAACGTAGTTGCAAACTTTCGAACGGCCGGATTGGCCGATATCAGCTGTGTCACTTCTTCTGCTATTCCGGTGGGTTTCAGGTTAAGAACCTGCTAGTAGCCATATAGTTTGGTGCTCTCAGTCATAAACGAGTCTCACCTGCAGGTAGTCAGAACACATGTATAACCGTGTCTCCACACGCATTGTCCATCTGTATTCAACAGCGAAAACGGCAATTCCAGTCTTTTTACCCTAGCGTATCGTATCGCGGTAGTCAGTTTTCTAAGCCACCTTATTGAAGAAATCAATCCATGTAATTGACCCGTTTATATTTCCACTCGTGATGTCAGAATGGAATGTGAACCTGTAACATTGACTGCTGGAGAATTTTTGAATGTGCAAAACTACAGTCAATTATCAAATGGACTGTGCCAGTTAACAAGGGACGCCGAAGCCGCGCGGGCAAGGCCCATTGGCAAGTATCTGGCGACATCGCTGTCTTCATTAGAAAGAATGATGACCACTAAATCATCGTCAACAAATCTAAGCATTTGTGCATAGTTAAACCCATTAGCGCCACCATGCCAATGCAGTGACCCAATAGGCGAGTCTGTGGCCCACATTCCATACCCATAAAACCTTGATTCGTGGTCCGAAATTTCTGCGTGCCGACCGTGAAGCACTCCGATGCCGCTTGCGCCAAGAAACTCTGTTCCTGAAAGTGCATCATTCCACTTCAGCAGATCACTTGTAGTTGTCAGCAAACCGCCATTACCGCGTAAGTGCCAGTAAGGGCCTTCGTCAGTCCAAGAAGCTTCCTGTGTGGGAAGACTGCCAGTTTCGTTGTACTCAATAAAGATCGTCCGGTCTGTCAAATGCGTCGCAAGGCTACCGGATTCATTGTAGCCAATAGCAATCAAACGTTCTGACCAATCAGGTAGGACATATCCGGTTTCATTGATGCCTGCTGGAGCGAACAAACGTTCTACTAGCGCAGACTCATAGGATTGGCCGGTGACTGTTTCAGCAATGGCCGCTGCGATACTGTATCCAGCGTTAGAATAAGAAAATTCAGCTCCAGGTGAACCCTGCAATGGAATGGACCAGGCCAGAGCCAGATAGTCTTCGCGATCAATCGGGTCATGGTCACCACCTAGCCCTACTACAAAACCAGCAGTGTGAGTAAGCAACTGGTGTATAGTGATATTGGCCTTATCTTGAGGAACTTTGTTAAAGTGATCTGACAATCGGTCCTCGACTTTCAATAACCCGCTTTCCTGCAATGACATGATCAATGCCCCTGTGTATTGCTTGGTAATTGAACCCATATCAAAAACAGTGTCAGTCATGTTGGCCGTGCCTGCTTCCTTGTCGGCGAAACCGGCGGCAGAGTTCAGCAATATGTCGCCACGATAGCGCACCAATGCAGTTCCAGTAAAACCATCTTCGACTGCTCTATGGTACAGAGCCGGGACCGTCCATCCATCATCAGGGGCAGTTCCGGGTGACCATCCCTTGTCGATCTCACTACACCCGATATTCATGCCGATCGTGGAGACTACAAATACGCCAATCTTTATCAAAGACCACCTTTGCTTCACATCTTGGGTATGGGTCATCATTGTCCAGAATTATATTCGTTAGATCATTGAGGCATGCCATCGCCGGAGTTCGTTATTTGTTGACTGACGGTTACAAACAGACACAGCAGGCTTTCATCAATATCGGACGTTCTTTACTCGTACGATATCGTTTGCAACGATTTATGGGCTACTCATTTGCAGTCAGCTTTTTCTTCGGAGAATCAATTGAAAATCTGATGGCATCTATTTCATTCGAAATGACTAGCTAAGAGCTCGCTTTTCTCTGTGCCGATAGTGGACGTAAATAACTACTCGACGTGGCCATCATAACCAGCGAATTTCTTACGGGAAAAAAATAGGATTTTTGATATCCAATATAATGTTGTTATCGCTATAAGCATTGTCGGTACAGCGACAATGAGCAGCACTTGCTCTACCGGCAGTTCTTTAACATTGGAACCTAGCATCTTTACAATCTTGTCCGTGAATGCTAGCGCAGCCCAGGTCAGAGAAAATCCAATGCGCCACACATGTCTAATTACACGTTGAGTGCCAGATAAGCCTGATCGGTATAAATTACGGAAATCTCCAATTGCACAGAGCACGGCGAAGCCTGCCCAGAAGAGGTAGGCATTTGGAGCGATCACTTCACGCCAACCAGAACTTATACATAATGCCGCTATGGCAATAGCGACTATCCATACCAAAGCCACACGTTCCAGAAAGCCAGATTCATTTTTCTTGTGGTGAGCTGTTAGCCAGGCGCTGAACACGGTATACATCACTACGACACTCAAAAACATGTCATCAGTGGATTCTTTTAGCAATGCCGCCACGAATCCCGAAACAAGCATGATGAGCATTGCAACAGTGAAACAAGTGCCGGCATTTCGATGAAGAGTGCCTCCTTTACTTGCGAGCAAGGCAACGACGGCAGAAACCAGGCCAACCGTTCCGGCGGGAGTGTGTATTACCCAAACTACAATATCTTTCATGAAATGTTCTAATGCCAATAACAGTGATCTGAAAATTAACTCGACTGCTGAGTTTTACAAACTAGAATTTAGCTTCTTACTTGCCAGATAACCGTATTGAGAATCTCTGTGCTGCTCTGCAAGATATTCGTAAAGGGCATTGGCAATTTCCTGTTCCCCTAGACCTTCATGGGTCCGTGCCTTCAAGTAGGTCAGCTCGGCTTTCATCTCAGGAGTCGTTGCTCTAGTATTTTCTGCCCTAGTGATCAGTTCTAATGTACGTTCAAATTTCCGGAGCTCATATGTTTTGTGGGCCGCCGTGACGGATGTGCTTTGGATCATGCTGGAACAGGAAGCTAAAAATAGCGTTGAAACAAGGAGTGGTACTTTTTGATTAATCATCTGTCGTCACTGAATTTAAGTTAACTAGCTATAGGTGTTTTACTGCGGGCATACTATCAATACACAAATAAACATAATAGAATGATATTTCTATATCAGGTATGCATAATTGTATGGATTGGCGATCAATAGTATTCGACTGGAACCGTGCAAGAGCTTTTTTAGTAACTGCCGAAGAAGGTTCCTTGGCCGCGGCGGCACGTGCGCTGGATATGACGCAACCTACATTAGGCCGTCAAGTTGCGGCACTAGAACAGGAAATTGGAGTTGAGCTTTTTTCTCGCGTTGGTAGAGGGCTGGAGCTAACGCCAAACGGAATGAAGTTGGTCGAGCACGTACGCGCGATGGGAGAGGCAGCGAACCGGTTTTCATTATCGGCATCAGGGCAGTCAGACATTATTGAAGGAAGTATTTGCGTGACTGCAACCGAATTGTTTTCTACATATATACTGCCGCCAATAATTCAGAAGTTACGGCAAATTGAGCCCGGTATTGAAATTGAAATCATTTCAACGAACGATGAGAGCAACTTGAATCGTAGAGAAGCTGATATCGCAATACGCAGTTTTCGACCCTCTCAGCAAGAATTGATCGTTAAAAAACTTTACGACGCAAGAGGTCATCTCTACGCTGCAACCACCTATCTCCAGAGCCTGGGTAATCCCAAGACTATAATTGAATTGAACAATGCTAATTTTATTGACATCGAGAAGTCCGGACGTCTGCTTTCTTTACTTAATGGCCAGGGTTTTAATTTAGGTCCGCACAATTTCCCCGTCATAACAAAAAACCATAATGTCCAATGGGAATTAGTTAAGCATGGTGTTGCAATTACCGGAATGCTTGAAGAAATCGGCGATAATGAGCCCCTTGTTGAACGAGTCGTCGTCCCGGGTCTTGCTCCAATTACAGTTGAACTTTGGTTAGTTACACATAAGGAACTGAGAACAAACAGACGCGTTCG
>JBGCFI010000101.1:0-21167 GCA_045106855.1 Granulosicoccus sp. | reverse complement strand
GAAAAAAACGGTTGACGAATACAATGCGACTCACGATTGTAAAAACATGTAAGTAATCATGGTGTTACAAGTTGCCGCTGCAATAATGCCAAAGCGGTATGGTATCGTAATTCGGCTGTCAGGCGTGGGCCCTGTCTCAAGCATGCAGAGCCTGTCAAACGATTGATGTGACACACAGCATGGAGTGCTTTGCCTGTAATGAATTTTAATCAGTCTCCACCGATAACCGCTCAGGCTTGCAGGCTGGGGATGGTATGGTGTCTGGCCAACGATCCGCCAGTTTTTTGATGCTTCTTTCTGGCAGGGTTTTTGCCATGACACGTGAAGTATCGGTCAGTATTTGATGTTCTCTATTTGTTTGCGGTGCAAGCTGCAAAAACCATGACATGAATGTGAGGTGTTCGTCCTTGAGTATCATAAAACACGCGGTACTGAAATTAACGGCTGTCAGCCTACTGATTGGGGGGCTGGTATTCGCTAGTGCAGCCAACGCCGCAGTCTTCTTTAGTTATAGCGATGACTTGTCAGATTCCCAGCAACTCGACGGGGCTGTGGTTTCCGCTCAGACTGTCTGGATTTTCAATACCGACAGCACAGCTATGACAGTGCAATGTTGTGACTGGGTGGCAGGTCCTGACAGTCGCGACCGCTTTGATAAACTTAACACCACAGTAGCTGCTAACGCATCCACTTCTGTCGATCTGTCGGTGTACCGTAATGGCAGTACCAGGCAACTTAATTATGTTGCAGGTGGTGCATCGGGATCACTGAATTTTACTGTGGGGCGTGCGCCTAACAGTGCAGTCATGGCACTAAACGATTCGGGGACGGTACAAGCCAGCTCGAATGGCCAGGTAATCGAGAATCTCCGAATCAATACCGCGCAGGATGATTTCTGTGCCATCGTGGTCGATGGAAAACACGATGTCATTATTCGTAACATAGATCTTGCTCATCACCAGCGCGGTATCTGCGTTTACAACTCCAACAATGTAACCATAGAGAATGTCCATGTGGTTAGTGCATCAGCCCCCGAGGCTGGCCCACATTGCGACTTTGGTATCAGCAACTGTTATGCGCCAAACAAGATAAGCGCCTGGGCTGATCCTTTTCATCGTATGAACATCATTATCCAGAACTCCGACGATGTGCTCATCGAGCATGCAAGACTTGAAAAGGGCAGTTCCGGTATCTATCTGAACACCAGCAAACGTTCTCGTTTGCATGATATCCAGTGCCTGGATGCGCGTGGACCCAAATCCCTGGGCAACTGCGCACTGTGGGACAAATCGCCAGACGGCAGCATCATTAATTTCAGCATCCAGAATTTCAAAAACATCTCCCATGTAGAGGATAACCTCAACATGTACGACTCCGACAACGGTCTGGTGAAGCACGGCTACATCGATGGTAACTACAGTCTGTATGGCGTGGGTGTTATCGCTGACCACGGCTCGGACAATCTGGTCGTTGATGATGTTGATATCATGCGCACCGGTGTAGCGGCCATTAACGTCTGGGCAGGCGATCCGGTATCAAATGTGGGGAAAAATTTCACCGCCAGAAATATCCGCGTAAGAGACACCGTATGCCGTGGAAGGCATGACGTTATCCCATCGTCCAATGGCATTGCCATCGCCACTCATCCTTCGGCCATCAATCCCTCTATTACCAACACCATCTATTGGAACCATTGCCGCGATGCTGTCAATTGGTGCATCAGCTCTAGCTGCCGCCAGGCACCGGGCGGGGTGTTTGATATTCGCGAAGAAGAATTCACCATGCGAGAGCCGCTGGAATTGCGTTTTGACTGGGATGCCGCAACGCCGGAGATTACCGGCCTAAGTATTGACTAGTTGCATCGACTAGTTGCGGATTACGCCAGGGCAACCATGGCCCTGGCTTTCTCTCCCCGAACTTCTCGCCAAAGCGCGGCACTACCCGTTATAACTAAGGCTGTGCCAGCAACTTGCCGGGCGTGGTGCTAACTGTCGCCCAGGTACTGGTTGATTGTTTTGGCAACATAAGGATGCTGGACGACTTCGTTATGCCCGAAGCCCACCACGTGGCCTTCAAAATGGCCATCCACTAACTCTTCGAAGCCCATGAAGACATCGTTCCAGCAGCCCTTGAGCGCCATGTTTCGGCCGAAGGTTGCTGAAGAGCGAAAATACACCACATCACCTTTGAACGCGCCAGTAGCCTTGTGACGGTTAATGGCATGCCATAAGGAACTGGCGGAGTAGTAAGGTCTTCTGTCAATGGCAATGCGACCGCCCGTGAGCAGAACCAGCTTGTTTTCCAGTCGCGCGAAATGAAACTGAGCAAGCTCTGGCAGGTCTTTAAACCAGCGAACTATCTTGAGTACCGTTACGTTGGCCTTGAGTTTTTTGGCAAGACGTGAATTCTTATGGGGAGCACGCACTCCGCGTAATTCCCATTCGTCAGTATCCGTAACACTCAGTCTGAGGGTTTCTGCCAGTACGTTTTCGCATTGTGCCGTGACGTCCGGGAAATCTTCCGGCTCCCACGAGCTGTAATGGCGCGAATGAAGATTAGGCGAGTCAGAGACAAACACCGGGCCATCAATCTGGTATCCGTCTTCCTGCAGTTGCTTGGCCAGCTCAAGTGCAATGATTCCACCGACACAGTGTCCGCCTAATCGATAGGATGATTGCGGCTTGAACTTGAGGAGCTCGGCTTTGTAGGCTGCCGCGATACTGGTGATGGAGCTATCACCTTTGCCGCCATCCCAGCCCGACCACTGAAAGCCATAGACTGGAACACGCGGATCCAGCTGCTGCGCCAGTTTGTCGAATATCAGAATGTTGCCAGCGCCACCATGGATAAGAAACAGAGGCGATACCAAGTCATCACCCGGTTGAATCATATGCAGGCATCGAAGCCCGGGTAGTGAGGAGTGTTCGTCCTCTCCCTGAACCAGCTGTGCGATAGCCGCCACGGTGTTAGCGTGGCTCAAGCTCGATAGTGGTAAGTCGATGCCGAATTGTTGCTGTATGCCTAGAAACAGCTTGACGGCGCGCAGCGAGTCGCCTCCCAGATCAAAAAAGTTGATATTGCGAGGGACTTTGTCGATACCGATAACTTCTTTCCAGATATCGGCCACAGTGGATTCGATGCGCGAGCGAAAATTGAAATCTGGTTTCTCACCACCAGCATCGGCTCTTGGCACGGGCAGGGCGTTGAGATCTACTTTGCCGCTAGGCGTATAGGGAATGTTATCCAGCTCGAGAAGATACGTGGGCACCATGTGCTCGGGAAGCCGCTCGACAAGGTGTTTTCTCAGGCCTTGCGTGTCGATGGCTTGACTGTCTGCTCTGGCCGTTACGTAAGTGGCCAGCATAGGTGCGGTGCCGGCGCGTTCAATGACGCGTGTAAGACTGCTGGCAACACCGTCAAACAGTTCTGCGACGGCATTGATCTCGGCAGGCTCAACCCGGTGTCCGCGTATCTTGATTTGATGGTCTGCACGGCCCAGAAGTTCCAGTTCGCCAGCCTTGTTGCGAAAGCCCAGATCGCCGGACTTATACAGCACACCAACGTGAGAGTTACGAATAGGTGAGTAGATGAAGGAGGCTTTTGTCTGTTCGGGCCTGTGTACATAACCTGACGCCACATTGCGGCCGTGCAGGTACAGCTCACCGACGTAGCCATCCGCCAGGATGTTGAGTTCTTCATCCATCACATACACATCATTGTTGGTGATGGGTTTGCCGATGGAGGGGAGGTCAGGCCACTGGGCGGGATCGCCACTCAGCAATTTGGCGGTAATAACGTGGGTCTCTGAGGGTCCGTACTGGTTATCGAGTGAGGCGTTGCCTATATGGGTAAAGAAACTTCGCACGAGGGGATCGATGCGCAATTGCTCGCCAGCGGTAATGATTTCTTTCAGGCAGCTAGGTACAGTGCCAGCCACGTTGGTAGCTTCTACCAGACTGCGCATGGCCACATAAGGCACAAACAATCTTTGTATGCGGTATTTCTGCAGTGTCTCAAGCAGGCGACGAGGATCTTTGCGGGATTCGTCATCGATCAGGTACAAGGTGCCGCCTGAGGCGAGTGTCGTGGCAATTTCCTGAAACGAGACATCGAAGCTGACGGTTGAGTATTGCAATACTCTGGCGCGTGGCTTGAAAGTGGCCCGGTTTAGTTGCCATTCGATCAGATTGCTAAGTGCACGATGCGGCATTTGCACGCCCTTGGGGCGTCCAGTTGAACCTGAGGTGAAGATGATATAAGCCGTATCTTCGGGATCGATATCTGCCAACAAGGAGGTTTGCACTTGCTTACGGATCTGGAGTTCGATTCTTTCCCAGATAAAAACGGATCCACTTAGTGATTCGCTGACCACGCCTGCATGCTGCTCGTGGGTGAACAGGGCATCAATACCGGCTTCCTCTGCCATGACGTTAAGACGTGATGAAGGGTATTCAGGGTCCATGGGCACATAGGCCGCTCCGGATTTGAGAATGCCCACCATGGCAATGATGAGCTCTACGGAGCGCTTCATGTTCAGGCCGACAGAGTGTCCTTTGCCAATTCCTGAGGCGCGCAGGAAATGCGCAACCTGGTTACTGCGTGCATGCAGGGTGTTGTAGTCGAGCTGGCTGTCCTGGAAGCACAGTGCCGCTTGATGACCGACTGAGATCTCTTGCTGCAGCCAATCGGTTACGGTGCTCCGAGGCAGAAAATGCGCCTTGTTTTCAGTCGCCGGCTGGTACATATCGTTGCTGGCGTCCATTTGTCGCGTGTTCATGTCAAAACGATCCTGTTTGATGTCAATAATTCAAAAAGTCGAACGTTGCGCTGGGCTTTTCGTATCATCAATATCTTGAGTAGTTCGGTCAGTTGCTGGCTACGAATGTTCTGCTGCTTGCCAGGGACCAAACTCTTCTTGAGTTTCTTTCCAGCGCAGACTGCAGAATATGCCTTGTTGATTACAATTAGATAACATAATAGTAACAATATTAATGTTATGTGAATAAGATCAAATCCTACAGGCACTCGACCTTCAGCTCAATGGTGAATAGTACCGCTTTTTCGACCCCGTCAGATTATGCCTATCTAGTTGAAATCTATAAATTTTTACGATACGTGACAGTATGCAGACGTGCATTGTCTGGCGCGCAGATAAACACTCATGTCAAGTGTTCATGACTTGATTCCAATGAGGTTTGCAATCGTTCACTGATAATGCATTATTATGCAGCTAATTACTGTGTCTGGTTCACAGTTTTATAGACCAGTTCTGTCAACTCTGCAGCAAAAACGGCATGGTTATTTTTTATGCCGATGCTAGATAGCGCCGCTGGCTATCAATTGGTTTTGCTCGGTGCGCAGCGTGTCCGAATAGCGGCCTTCCGGTAATGTGACGTCATCGTAGCTGAGCACGGTGTCGCGGCTGAGATCCCGGGTAACAATGCAGCCACCTGCCAGCCCCATCGGCAGCAGATTCTGCGATTGCACAATGTCTGCATTTTCGCATTGCCCGTAGGTCATATAGTGGCCAATACCATCTAGCGTACTGCCCGCCTTTAGATCGATTTTGGCGGTTGCCACAACCTCCACCTTCATGCCGAAGCTGGGTGCGATGGTGGCATCGTTGAACAATACGGCGCGTGCAATCGTGTTGTGCACTTCAAAGTGACAAAGGTGAGTTGGCGTATAAAAACAGTAGTAAGGACCGGTACCCAGCTTGTACAAATCCAGATAGTGCTGCTGGATGGGATCGTCGTGTTTCGCAATGACGTAAACGCCCGGCCCCGGGCTGGCCCCCACCACATAGTCCACATAGCCCTCACCAGCACTGAACAGATCATCAGGATAGTAGCTGAGCACATCCATGATGCTGGTGCCGGGTTCTACCTTGGGACCGTGCATGCCCCGGCAGGCAACACTCATGTCAGTGGCATTGGCCACCAGCGCTTGTTCGAATGAGATTTTAGTCCCGTCGGCAAACGAGGTAACCATGGCGGCATCTTGTTTCCAGCGTTCTGCGAACGATTTTTGTGTGGTGGGGTTGCGGTAGGCATCCTGCAGTCCCTTTATGTTTCCGCACAGTACGGGGCGTATACCCATGCCCTTGACCTGCCGAAACAGATTCATGATGACGCCCGGTTGGTCACCATCGACGTTGGTTATGACAACGCCCTGTTTGTCGGCGTAATACTTGAGCACAGGCCCCAGGGTGCCGTCCAGCTCGGCGTTCATCATGACAACATGCTTGGCAGCTGCAATGGCTCGCATGACTACCTGTGCGCCAAAATCGACAGCGCCTGTTACCTCTACAACGACATCAACCTGTTCGCAATCACAGATGAGGTAGGGGTCGTCGGTTACGCAAGGTTGCGACGCTGAAATTCGGGCCTCCATGTCTGCCAGTGAAGTGACGACGCAGGCGTCGGCCCTGCCTGCCTGGGTATAGGCAAGTTTTGCCTTGTCGATGTTGCGATTGGCGATAGCAACTAATTCGAATCCCACAACATATCGGCTTAATTGCAAAGCGATACCGCGAGCCATGAAACCAGCGCCGATCATACCGACGCGAATGGGCCGGCCGGCTGCCTGTCGCTGTTCCAATGCAGTGTCGACGAGTATCATGGGTAATCCTGTGAGTTATCTGTTTGAGGCAAGGTTGATATTGACGTCAACCAAGCCTGCCAATAAAGCGCTATCTGGCCTCAGGAAGCTGTCGACGATCACGCACAGTTTCTCACAAAGCTACGATGGTTCCCCGGATAACTGAAGAAAGAGCGTGCAGAGTGTGAGTGATTCCTCGCCAGCACCAGATTTGTGCTTCGGGTATTAATACCGTCGTGAAAATCACGCGGCCGTTATGCTGCTGCGGGTTGTGAGTGGTGCCTGCTTGGTCACTGCCTCACACTCTTGCCAGGTCAGGGGTGATAAAATATCGAATTAACGACGCTGTACTGCCGCACTTGCGTGCAATCCAGCAGTCATTCTCACTATCGGAATTCAACTTTCTTAATGAGTAAAGTCGCGGTTATTACGGGTGTCACTGGCCAGGATGGTTCTTATCTTGCCGAGTTGCTGCTGGAAAAAGGCTACGAGGTTCATGGCATAAAGCGCCGTGCCTCCACCCTCAACACACAACGGGTCGATCACATCTATCAGGATATCCACGAATCCGATAGAAACTTCACACTGCATTATGGCGACCTCACAGACAGCTCCAACCTGACGCGTATTCTGCAGCAAGTACAACCCGACGAGGTGTACAACCTGGGCGCTCAAAGTCATGTGGCGGTCAGTTTCGAATCCCCGGAGTACACCACCGATGTAGACGGCATGGGTACCTTGCGATTGCTGGAGGCTATCCGGTTTCTCGGTCTGGAAAAAAAGACACGTTTTTACCAGGCATCAACATCCGAGCTTTACGGACTAGTCCAGGAAAGCCCGCAAAAAGAGACCACCCCTTTTTATCCGCGTTCTCCCTATGCTTGCGCAAAACTTTACGCATACTGGATTACCGTAAACTATCGCGAGTCTTACGGCATGTACGCCTGCAATGGCATTTTGTTTAATCACGAGTCTCCTCGTCGCGGTGAAACCTTCGTGACCCGGAAGATCACGCGAGGCCTTGCCAATATCTCTCAAGGTCTGGAAGGTTGCTTGTACATGGGTAACATGGATTCGCTGCGTGACTGGGGTCATGCAAAGGACTACGTTGCCATGCAATGGATGATGTTGCAGCAGGATAAAGCGGTAGATTATGTTATCGCCACGGGTGTCCAGTATTCTGTTCGGCAGTTTATTCTCTGGAGTGGAGAGCACCTGGGTATCCACATCAAGTTTCACGGCACCGGCACAGACGAAGTCGGTGTTGTTGAGGCGATTGATGAGGGAGCAGACGTTTCCGTATCGGTTGGCGATGTCATCATTCGCATAGATCCCCGCTACTTTCGGCCAGCTGAAGTGGAAACCCTGTTGGGCGATCCATCCAAAGCTCACGCAGAGCTTGGCTGGAAACCGCAAATCACGGTGCAAGAGATGTGTGAGGAAATGGTTGTGGAAGATTTGAAATCCGCGCGCCGACATCGCCTGCTCAAGGAGCATGGCTATGAATTGCCCATTACGCTGGAAAACTGACTAGTACAGACCTGACGGATACAACCGTCAGGGCAGGGTTCCCAGCTTCCGCCAGTAGTGGATTGAGGGCTTGGGCTGCTTGTCTTGTCGCGGCTCTTCGATGCGCTCCTTGCCGGACAAACTGCCTTTTAAGACACGCGATCGCCTCACAATTACCAATGGGCATGCGGCTACCGCCGCCCTTTGAGCTTTTGTGCACGCAGGTAAGACGTGATTCAGTCGATTATCGAAAGCTCCGGTGTGAGCAAACCGGTCATTCTTATCCGGTGCTAAGGGTCACGAGTTGAACTGACCCGCATTTGACTTCAAAGCTCCTCAATGGATTTCTGAGTTAGTCGCTCCATTGCCTAAGTGAGGCGCATTGGTGTATGCCATTGACGTCAAAAGACATGAATACGCTGTAAAAACGGCGATTCGTTGTATTGCCAAAAACAATAATAATAAATGGTACCTGTGATGAAGCTGACTAATAAGTCGCTGTATACCCGTTGTCGCCCCAAGGCCCCCGTTGCGCTATTTCTTTCCCTCGCCTGGATAGCGACTGCCTGTTCTTCAGAAGGTACATCGTCCACGGACGAAGCATTGGCGTTATCCGGCAATACCGAGCTGGGAGCTGCCACCCCTTTTGTTGTTGGACAGACCCAGCCGCTGACAACCGTCACGACAGACAGTAACAACGATGCACTGTTACCCGTTTCTGCCTTGAGCTTTATCGGAGATAATGAAGCAGATACCGCCAATTCTGCGACGACGGAGCCGGTAGTGACTGATGCGCCGACCGCTTCTTCGCCTTTCGAGGTGACGTCAACAGCAGCGCAGACCGATACAGATACGCAAAGCCCTGGTGCGAACGTACAGACGGCACGCCTCCCTGAGGTGGCGGAAGCTGACAAGGCCGAACCTGTAACGGTCCTTATTCCGGAAGAGGTTGTCGTTGTTGATGCGACCGATCTGGGTGGAGTGGGTGAACAGGCACAAATGCCATCAGTGAGCGATGAAGATGCGAAGGTAGTGACTATGAGCTGGAACGCCGCTACAGCTGACGATCTGGGTTACTACATTTACTACAAAGCCGACGACAATGACTACCGGTTTGCCACGCAGGTTAATGTTGTAGACCTCGTCGGCGGTAACCGCCAGATCCAGTTTGACTTGCCCGAATCTGCAGCTCGCACTAATGGTGTTGCCTGTTTCAAGCTTAGTGCCTGGAGCAGCAATGGCGAGACGGGTTTGTCGGATTTTGCCTGTGCAAACGTATAGGCTGTTTTACCACAGCGTCTCTATATGACCGGATGACCAGACTGTGATCTGTCCCTGAGAGCCGTGTTTGTAATCTGTGCGGATAAACGTGATGCCGGGCTGAAATAAATGCCCTGAACCGTTAAAATGTGCCATGTGGATTACAGCCAGTAGACATCGTGCAAAGTGAATCAGTAAAAACGAATGACAGAGTGCTGGTGGGTGGACTGCCCATCGACAATGCCGATCTTGCACAGTCAATCAATCGTTTGCTACATCCCGATCGTCCATTCCCTACCGGCTATTGCATTCTCGCCAATGCACACATGGGGTATCTGGCCCGGCAAGACGCCTACCTCAAAGAGCTTATAGCCCGCGCCGACCATGTCTATGCCGACGGACGTCCGGTGTACTGGGCTGCCCGCTTGCTGGGTGCGCAACATTTGCAGCACTGCCGTGGTGAGGATGTGTGCAACGAAATGATCACGGCGGCCACAAAGAGAAACCTCAAAATCGGTTTCTTTGGCTGTCGGGATCAACACGCTATGGACGAATTACTGGTGCAGGTAAGGCAGACCTACCCGGAGGCTAACATCGGCTGGACTGGCGTTCCTCCCATGATGAGCCTCGACGAGGTTGGCGAAGACCCAGCAACAATTGAGTCGATAAACCAGTCGGGAATCGCCATCTTGTTTGTTGGTATAGGGTGTCCGAAGCAGGAATACTGGATGGCACGCAACGCTTCCGGCCTTCAATGCGTCAGCATTGGTGTGGGGGCTGTATTCGATTTTATGGGAGGGCAAAAGGCGGTAGCACCAAAGCTTATGCAGTATCTGGGCATGGAGTGGCTGTTTCGTTTGCTCAGCGAGCCTAAACGCCTGTGTAGACGCTACCTTGTGGAAAGTCCGCTTTTTCTATTTCAGGTTGTCGCCAATGCGGTGAAAGACCGCTTGTCTGTTAATCCGCCATAATAGCAATAGTGGGCGATAGTCTCCGTTAGTCGGCGTCGGTGAGTACCGATGAAAAATGTTTTTCCAGATTGATGTTGAGTACATCAAGGTTATAGTCGGAAACAATTTTTTCTTGTGCAGCCTTGCCAATTGTATCTGACAGCTGCTGATCCGTTAGCAAGCGCCTTAAACTGTCGGCGATTCCCTGGGCATCTCTCTCTTCGTGCAAAAATCCCGTTTTTTCGGAGTCTACCAATTCAGGTATGCCGCTATGCCGGGTGCTGATAACCGGTAGTCCGCTTGCCATGGCTTCCATTAACACGACTGGTATTCCTTCCATGTCGCCATCGGATGCGGTGACACTAGGCAACAGAAAGATATGGGAGTCTGCCAGAGCTTGTCGAATTTCGATTCTGTTTTTAGGTGGCACGAGCGTAATGCGCTCTTGCAGGTTCAGATTGTTAATCTGCTGTTGAAGTGCTTCGCTTAACGGTCCATCACCAATAATGCAATATCTGACACTCTGAAACTCTTCGGCAATTTGAGAAAAGCCGTCAATGGCATAGGTCAGTCCTTTCTTTTCTACAAATCGTGCCACCGTCAGTAGGGTTGTTTCGGTGTTTTTGTGCTGCAAGGCGGTTGGGGCGGGCTCGGGTGCCGCATAGTAGGAGGGCTCGACACCCATATGATGCACTGAGGTTTTGTCTTTGGGACAACCCATGTCCAGCAGTGTTTGCATCCAGTGTCCGCTGACAGGAAGAAACAAATGACCTCTCTTGAAGAGAAAGGCGTACAGGCTTTCGTGCTTCAGCTGAAGGTCCCTGGATAGATCCTGACCGTGAAACACGGTAACAAGTTTTGCCGAAGAACCACCGACATCAATAACCCGTGCAAATGACTCACCATTGTGGCCAAAATGACAAAAGGCAACTTCTGTGTCGGGACGTTCGCGGTATTCATAGAAAACGCGATAAAACAGATTAAGCGTCAGCGCGTCTTTTCCGTACCTGGCTACGTTGAGTGTTCGCATTAATAGTGATCGGGGGACAACTCCAGCCCGGAAAAACAACCCGAAAGCCTGTATTGCTCTAGCGAGCTTGTTCTTCGGCATGTTGGCGTACGCATCTCCGCAGCAGGTGGTACGGGCCATCAGCTTGTATTTCAGTACATCGGGATGGGTGACCGATTGATTCTCGATGCGTTGAGCGACTATCTGGATATCGTGACCACGATCGATTAGCCCCGTAACCTGACTTAATATGAAGGTCTCAGACAGAATGGGAAATGCACTGACATAAAAAGTGATCTTCAAGAGTTTATCCTGTAAGTTTCGCCGATACGGTGTCACCACTATTAATCAGGGTTACCAGAGACTCTGCGAGCGCCTCCCAGGTAAAGTGCTCGCCGATAGCTACTGCATACTCCCGGCGCTTGTCGTCGTTGGCATCGGCAATAAGTTGCTGATCTGAAAGCAACGCTTTGAGTTCATCAAATTGCCCGAATGTTCTATACCATCTATATCCCGGGCATATAGCCTGTACCTCGTTGTGAAGGTCGACGCGAGATAAAATAAAATCTCCGCAATATAGCGCTTGCATAAGTTTTAATTTAAAACCAACGTCAAATTTGTCCACGATAACGGTGAAGCCGCTCTCCGCTCTTGATAGATAGTCCTCAAGAGTATAGTGGTTGCGTAGATACTCTTGCTGTTGTTCTGTCAGACGCGATAATTTTTTTGGCAACCAGATTTCGCTACCATCAAAATGGACAAGCGTCGGATTAAAACTGTAGTTGACAGCGACTTTTGCCGGCGGAATTTGTGCCAGCGTCATTGTTGTTTGCCGGGCAATGCTCGCCGCGGTATGTGCTTGGGCGGCCTGGAAATCACCATGCCCGACAAACAAGGCGCCATGGGAATGCTGAAAGGTTTTCTTAAAATACCGCTTGGCACCTAACCGATAGGCCAGGCTTAGCGCCGCGTTACCCTTCAGCCAGAATCTGGGAAGGTAGTTGTGTACCACAACTACCATTTTGCATCCCTCGCTATATGCTTTGGTTGCGAGAGAGAAAATGTTTTCATGAGACACCACGATGACATAGCCTTCCTGCACATAGCGTCTGGCGATTTGCACACTCTCATCAGATACCTCATGAGCCCATAAGGGCAGCTGGTACAAATGCCGAACGGTCTCCACTTCCACATCGATGACGTCGAGACCAGTAATCTTCAGCGCAGCTAACAGCTTTCTATGATAGATCTGGCCGCCGTCTTCACTGCCAGTGTCCACTTCTGAGGGTCTGAAATACGCAATCTTCATTATTTGGAATTTTTCTCTGGCCTTGACCGGTCAGGGGTGAGACGACATGTGCACACTGTCTTTTATAGATGTGCATTTCAGAAGTGAGCCAATGTTAACTGAAGAAGGTAGACCAGATGATACTAAGTCGAACTGGCTCGCGTTAATGAATAAGCTGATAGTCATAGTGAGTTGGCCGTCTCGGGCTTGGTGGAAAGTGCCAGCACTGATAATCACATCGGCTGCGAGTCCAGAGGGACAGTGCTTATGAGTCACGACTGTTGAATCTGGCTACCAATAAAGAACAGAGCAGATGAGCAAACATCTGCATGCTGAAGAAGCAGGCTGTAACTGAACAGAAGTATTAACAACGCAGTGTCGGCCCATTACCTTTTAGCAAATTCCCCTAAAGTGGTAGTGATTTTACGGATAAATGGCATACTGCATTGTTCGAAAAAATGAGAATCAATTCACGAAAAATTTTTAAAAAATCGCCCGGATCATCATGTGGTCAGGGCATGTTACAAACCTGATAGAAAAGTAGTGTAAACGCTGTGGTACAGTTACATGTAACCTGTTTCTATGTTGTGCAGTACACCTGTAAAACAGTAATTGATTGGGAAATCAACAGCTTCAAGCTGTTACGTAATGCTCGCTGGGAGGCGATACTGACAAGTGTCTAGTAAGCACCATTCCACAGTCCAGTTGTCGCAGTTTCCATCCGGACGAAAATGATAAACGCAGGTTCCCTCATCGTTCTACTGAACGCCTGTGTGTGTCTTGCCGAGCCAGATAGACAACGAACAGAGGCGAGCTCTGTTGACTGCCATGGCCGGGGTTATTCACGTTCTATCCTGCTAAGAGCCCATTAATACCGCTTTTTTTATTAATACTTTTTTTATAGCTGAATAATTATGAATAAGTTGCTCGGTACGTTTCGTTATTGCTGCTTGTGCTTTGTGGCGCTGTCTTCATCAATCATGTTTCCAGAGCCTGTGCGGGCGCAGGAACTCACACAGTCTGGCGCTGTGGTGGTGCGGCAGGGAAATGCCGTGATACAGAATTTGTCCATAGACACCACAAGCGCAGATACCTGTGCCATAAACATTGCCGATGCCAATCGGGTTGTCGTACGAAATATTGATATCAAACATGTCAATGTGGGTATTTGCGCCACCAATGTGAATGAACTGATCATCCAGGACGTCAGATTGCTCAGCAAGGAGGCACCGGCGGCCGGGCCCCATTGCGTTAACGGGGTATCAGAGTGCAGTTCAAACACGGCGCAGTGGGGATCACCTGACGAGCATATTGCCATTAAACTGGACAAGACGCCGGGTGCTATCGTACAGCGGGTGCAGGCTAGCCTGGCGTCAACCGCTGTGCTGGTCTATCGAAGTCCCGGCACGGCAATCAATAAACTGGTTTGCCTGGATATGCGTGGTCCTTATCCCAGAGGGCAATGCGCTATTTTTATTAATTCCAATAACTCCTCTCTGGATAACTTCTATTCCAAAGGGTACAGAGACCAGTCGTTTCACGAGGACAACGTCAATTTGTACTTTTCTGATAATGTCACGGTCTCAAACGGCCTGATTGACGGTAATTGGAGTATCAATGGCGCAGGCATCATAGCCGACATCGGCAGTGATAACGCCTTGGTGAAAAACATTGATGTGGTAAACACCGGTCAGGCGGCCATTTCTGTCTGGTCTAATGATTCCTCGCTTATCGGCAAGAATTTTCGGGCCGAAAACATCAGGGTCAAAGATACCCATTGCGAGGCCCGCTACGGACAGGTTGCCTCATCCGGAGGGTTAGTGTTTGTTGCCCATCCATCCGCGCAAAATCCGGCGTTTGTCAATTCACAGTTTTTCAATCACTGCCGTTCGCAAAAGCACTATTGTATGCCGGGTGAGTCTTGTCGCAATTTACCAGGTGGAACCGTTAGCATTCGTGAAGAAAACTTTACGCCTCGGGCGCCGCTTACGTTAACATTTCCGTGGAATATCAGAGACACTGGCATGTGTTTCAAAAAAGAGAATGCCAGTGTGAGTGGCGTATTGTAAACAAACCGGAAAATGAGCATTGAGCGCAGAGCAGAGTCAACGCATATTTGTGGCAGGCCATCAAGGTATGGTCGGCCGCGCCATTGTTCGAAAGCTACAGGCGAGCGGCAACAACGAGATTGTGACCCGCACTCGTGCCGAGCTCGATCTGGGCAATCAGCAAGCGGTCGATTCGTTTTTTGCCAGTGAAAAAATCGATCAGGTGTATCTCGCTGCTGCTCGCGTTGGCGGTATCCATGCCAACAACGCATTCCCGGCAGAGTTCATTTATGCCAACCTGATGATCCAGAACAATGTTGTGCACGCGGCGCACATGTCGGGTGTGCAGAAGCTACTGTTTCTGGGTTCCTCCTGCATCTACCCCAAGCTTGCAGAGCAGCCCATGTCCGAATCTGCGTTGTTGACGGGTACGCTGGAGCCTACCAACGAGCCTTACGCCATAGCAAAAATTGCCGGTATCAAGCTGTGCCAGGCTTATCAACGTCAGTATGGCCGTGACTATAGAAGCGTCATGCCTACCAACCTTTACGGGCCATTCGACAATTTTCATCCGGAAAACTCACACGTCATTCCCGGGCTTATCTACAAGTTCGACCAGGCGATTAAAAATGGCGCCAGCGAGGTCATGCTTTGGGGTACCGGTGAGCCCATGAGAGAGTTTTTGCATGTGGACGATATGGCTGCGGCATCAGTGCATGTCATGAACCTCTCGAAGGCTCATTACGATGAATGTGTTGGTGATGCTGGTACTCACATTAATGTGGGCACCGGAGAAGATTGCAAAATCCGCACTTTATCTGAGTGGATACAGCAAATTTCCGGATATGAAGGCAACGTCAAATTTGACACGTCCAAACCTGATGGCACACCACGCAAGCTATTGGATGTCAGCCTGTTGCATGCCACAGGCTGGCAACATGAAATCAATCTGGAAGACGGGCTGAAATCCGCCTGGAACTGGTATCAGGATAACGCAAGCAATTTGCGCCTGGTCTAACAAGACCTTACCGCTTGCGCCGTGACGTAGCCGGCGCAACTTCCTTAACAACGCACACAGTTTGTGTCGTTGTAAAGATCCCCCGGTAATCTCCTGCGGTATTGATATCGCAGGCGTTATTGCGCCCTCGCTGTGCTGTATGCGTAGCGCCAATCAATCTGACCTGTTGTTTTCATTAACGGGTTGAACTGAATCGCAATTGACCTCAAAGCCGCTTAAAGGTTTTCCGCATTAGTCGATCCATTGCCTAAGTGTGGCTTGCGGTGTCTGCCACTAAAGCCGAAGGCGTGGCTCAACAGACTTTATCTGTCGGGTTATTGCCTTGCCCAGACAATAAAAATAATTAGTGGTTCTTGCGATGAAGTCGACTTTTGAGGCGCTGTGCGCCTGTTCTCGCCGTAAAGCTCCCATAGTCCCGGTTCTGTTGATGGGATGGTGGATGGCGGCTTGCTCCCCTGAAGGTGCACCCACGATGACGGATGGTGTCGTTGAAGGGGAGAATATAGGGCTGGGTGCCGCTAACCCAGGACCAAGTGAATCCCTGAATTCATTAACGACTGTGTCTACCGATACTGACACCGATTTGGTGGTGCCTGCCCTTGCGGGCGGCAATGGTGATACAGAACGTGTCAATGGTGGTGCGGACACGCCTTCGTTTGCTGAAATCGCTGCCCTGGCAGCTATCGCAGCCTCCGCAGAAGCAGATGCCGCTGCTAAAGCGGCAGCTGCTTCATCAGAACGTGCTGCCGCCAGAGCTGCTGCTGCGGAAGCTGCCGCTGAGCTTGCTCGCGAGAAAGCCGCCGCTGCTGAATTGGCATCTGCCGAAGCCGCTGCAAAACTCGCTGCGGCCGAAGCGGAGGCTGCTGAACTTGCTGCTGCGCAGGCGGCCGCTGCCGAAGCTGCCGAAGCTGCCGAAGCTGCCGAAGCCGCCGAAGCTGCCGAAGCTGCCGAAGCTGCCGAAGCTGCCGAAGCTGCCGAAGCCGCTGAAGCCGCTGAAGCCGCTGAAGCCGCTGAAGCCGCTGAAGCCGAGACTGCGGAACCCGTTGCCGAGGAAACTGAAGCGCCGGTAACCGATGAAGAAGATGCTGCTGCCGAAGCTGCCGCTGCCGAAGCTGCTGCCGCCGAGGAAGCTGCTGCTGCCGAAGCCGCTGCCGCTGAAGCTGCTGCCGCCGAGGAAGCTGCTGCTGCCGAAGCCGCCGCTGCCGCCGAAGCCGCTGCCGCCGAAGCTGCTGCTGCCGAAGCTGCTGCTGCCGAAGCCGCCGCTGCCGAAGCTGCTGCCGCCGAAGCCGCCGAGGAAGCTGCTGCTGCTGAAGCCGCCGCTGCCGAAGCTGCTGCTGCCGCCGAAGCTGCTGCTGCCGAAGCTGCTGCTGCCGAAGCTGCTGCTGCCGAAGCTGCTGCTGCCGAAGCTGCTGCTGCCGAAGCTGCTGCCGCCGAAGCTGCTGCCGCCGAAGCTGATTCAAGTGTCGTTACTATGAGTTGGCGTGCAGCTGACAGTGATGATCTGGGTTACTACATCTATTACCGTGCGGGCATTGATGACTATCGATTCGCAACTCAGGTGATTGTGTCGGATCTAGTCAATGGCGTTCGTGAGATCGCGTTTAACCTGCCAGACGATGTATTACTCGATAACGGTGCGGCGTGTTTCAGGCTGAGTGCATGGAATTCGCAAGGGGAAACTGCGTTATCGGAGGCTGCTTGTTCTCCGGTTTAGCGTCAGGGCGGAAGACACCAATACAACGTCGTCTCAGCGCAGAGAGCGTAATAGGCGATAGAGATCGATGGCTGAGGATTGACCGGTTTTTACGTAACGAATAGCATTTTTTATGGCCGAGCCAATCTTCAGCTGTTTGAAAGCCAAAGCGAAGTCGGTTCGGTAGGTATCCTTTTCCAGACGTTGCAGTGTTGTGCGAAATACAGCTTGCTCATTACTTTGTAAGGTCGGTAGCCATTTGTTGCCAAAGACATTGATAGCCTGACGACGTTTCCCGGTGTTAGTGGTTATCTGTCCCTGCGAATGCTCATGTTTGCGAACCAGAGGTTTTTCGTACCAGGTGAACTGATGACCTCGTCGGGCCAGGGTCAGCCAGCAATCGTAATCCTGAAAACTGGCAAGCGCAGGATCGAAGAGCCTATGCTCGTCTGCCACCGACCTGTTCATGAGAAACAAGGAGGTGCTTCTAGGGCACCAGCCGGCAACCAGCGGAGCCCATACGTCCCCGGAGTGCTTGTTGTTTATTTGTAGTGTTTGCCGCTCGGTGGGTCCGCTGTATACTACAAAACAATCGCAATACACAACGTCGGCCTTGGACTGCTCTAGTGCTGCCAGGCCAAACTCTACAAATTCTGGCAGCCACTCGTCATCGTCGTCCAGAAACCCGATGTACTGACCGGTGGCCACCGCGACACCGCTATTACGGGTGTAGCCACCGCCTTGGTTGGTTTCATTGATTTCATAGCGAATCGAATGGTTGATACCTCGAACAATCTGCTCGACGGCCAACTGCTCCTCGGTACCGCGGCCGTTGTCATCAACAACGATAATTTCGAGACTGGACTGCGTCTGTGCCAGAACTGAGTGAATCGCCCTCGACAGGAGTTCTCCTCGACCGTGTGTGGGAATGACGACAGAAACGAGGGGCGATGCCATGATGCGGGTTCACAAGTGGTAGCCAAGGGCTGGATCGGTAGTATAACGATCCAAGCAGGAATGAATAATGGTTCTGATTCAGGTTGTTAACGAGTTCATGCGGGCAGGGTGACGGGATTTGCCTGTTCACAGGGCATTTTCACCATAGGGTTTGTGTGCGGGGTAATCGGCGATGTGCATACTGTGAATTCGCCGGTGAGTTAGCGCCAAAATGTAGACTTCAAGCCTGTTGAACCTGTGTAAATCGGCTATTATGACTGACTAATTAACAGCACCATTGCGCGTGCACCGTAACGCGTAATTGATTCTGACGTTGTTTACGGTTAAGCGCTCAGGCAGAAAATCGAAGATATGGAGTGCGGACCTAGTCGCGAAATCATCAGCATGAGTTTGCCATGCTGACACGGGCAAGGCGTTGGCGGGCTTAAGGTATGAAGAAAGCACTAAATTATCTGTATTGCATGGTCCTCATTATGGGCTCAGGCAACCCGACAATGCGTTTATCCAATGAAGATGCCGTCACCATTGGCCTGTTCCTGATAGGGGGCCTGCTTTTCTTAAGCCGCCCCAAATTCATTAGCTCGCGGGGCGCTTTGACCGTGGTGGCGGTCGGATTCCTGCTCCTAATACAAATCGGACTCTTTGGCGAACTTGTTTTTAACGCCTCCATTGGTTTTCTCTTGCACATCATCATCGCCTTTATGGTGATGTCGTTCATTCCCAATTTTCTGCATTACTTCGTACGGTGCATGTTTTTAATATCCATCGTGAGTATCGCCATGTATTTCCTGGTGTTGTTGCCGGGCAACTACGAGATGTTCAAACCTTACGCGTTTTACGAAGAAACCATAAGACTGCAAGAGTTTCACATAGGCTTTTATAACTTTCGGGATTATTACCGATCAGCCAGAAACAGCGGGCCCTTCTGGGAGCCTGGTGCATTCGCCGGTTACCTGGCTTTTGCCCTCTACATCATGATTCTGCAGAGTGCGAACAAACGGCAATCGGTAGTTGTCGCTCTGGTACTGATAACCGCGCTGCTGACAACGCTTTCCACCATGGGCTATGTTGCGTTTCTGCTAGTCGTCATGGCTTACCTGGTACAACGATTCAGGGGAACTAATCTGGTGGTAATGGTAGTGGCATTTCCATTGGTTATGGGAGGCACGCTGTTTGGTGCGTATCAGGTTGCGGAGAACGTGCCATTCCTCAAGGAGAAGATCGTCGGCCAGATTGATGATGCCGAAGAAGGCGAAAACAACGCAGAAATTAATCGCATCGGTAACGCAGAATACGATTGGTCGTTTATAAAACTACGACCGTTTTTTGGCTGGAGTGCCAACGTCGACACCCGGGTAGAAATCGACCCCACCGCGCAGGAAATTATTCAGGCGCAGGGCAATGCACTCACAGGTATTGCCGCACGCTTCGGGTTTGTGGGCTGGATTCTATTCATGGCCACTTTTTTTACCAGCTTTTACAAAATGAGCGATTCCATTCTTATTGCAGGTATTGGTTTCGGTCTCATAGCGGTCACCTTTACCGGTGAGAAATACATGAACTTCCCGTTAATCATGACGCTATTGTTCACTGAGAGACATCACATTTTTACGCGTGAGTTGTTATCCAGGCGCCGAAAATCATCCAGGGACAAGAGCCTGGGTGCCAGATTGCGCTGGGGTAAACGTCTTTTCTCATCTCCGTTCGCCCGATAATGTCCAACATGACAAGCTTGCGCGTCGGGATGACATTGGCGAGTCAGACTATACTTGTCCGGTCAGGTCGATCCTACTGGCCACCCATCAGCTATCCATTGGGAAAGTTTTTTTGTTTATGAATACACGTACATACACAATCACCCTGTTGCTGGGGGTGTTTCCAATGCTTGCCGGCTTGGCCGCCCCAGCGTTTGCTGCCGGACGCGATCAACCCGAGGACGAATCTGCAGGTATTCCGGTAGGCGAAACCAAGGTTTATCCGTCGGTTCGCATGGAGTATCAGGGCTTTAACAATGTGTTTTTTGTCGGCGACGATCCTGAAGACGCTGCCGCATTTTTGGTACAGCCAAAACTCAGTTGGCTGGCTGATCGTCGCTTGCTGGAACTGCGAGCAGAATACAGCGGCGGTTACTCCAACGGCACCGAAGATGTGTTGACTTATGATGATCACAACTTATCGTTTTCAATAAAAGCTGCTCCGACAAAAAGGGTTGACATAAGGTCGACGCTATCACTCACCCAAACCAACGAACTTCTGGAGTTCAACGATATCGGTCTGGTTGATAACGAAAACGCACGAGGACTGCTTCCTCAGACTGATATTCAGTGGCGTTCTTATGTAAATTACGGTGCGAACAACGCGCGCGGCAATTTACGATTTGGCTTTAATCTCAGAAGCTTTGACCCCAGCGATGACAACGTACTATTTCTGCAGGGGCGCAATGCATTTACTAGTCTCCAACCCTCTGGTATTTTTTCCTTGAGGGTATCACCTGATACTCGTGTGTTTGTCGAGCTGCGAACTACCGCTTACGACTACAAGGATCTGGATAACAATTTACAAGTCAATACAGCCTTCGCCGGTTTGGATTTCTCAGAAACCGGAGTAGTAGGCGGAACTGCCAGGTTGGGTGTCTCCGATATACAATTTGATAATACCCCTGATCGTGACGATTCCATCCTGGTTGCTGAGGTCGACTTGTTCTATAAACCACGCGAATATTCACAGTTTTTTCTCGAACTTGAAAGACGCTTTGATGAACGAACTACTGGTGTTGCGGGAGACGAATCTGAAAGCACAGAGCTTCTTCGCGGGCAGCTGGAATGGGATTACGAT
>JBGCFI010000100.1:0-35759 GCA_045106855.1 Granulosicoccus sp. | reverse complement strand
TACCCTTCCTGCGCCCCCCCATCTTTACCCGTTCTCCCATCTCCGCGCTCGCGCAGTCTCAATGTTTGGCTTGCAAGATTCCCGTATTCACGGGAATGACTGTAGGCTGGTCATCTTCAGTCCTTTCGTGTCCAGCCCCGTCATCTACAGTCCCGTCATCTCCGCGGAGGCGGAGATCTAATGTTTGGCTTGCAAGATTCCCGTATTCACGGGAATGACTGTAGGCTGGTCATCTACCGCCGTTTTTTTACTACCTTGGTAAAGGCTAGGCAACTGCTCTGTCGCTGCTTTTCTCGATAGCATGCCGGGGTGTTCGGGGCTTTCTAATGTATATCTTAAGCACACCGGCTGTGTAGTGCGTGTTGAAATCTTCATCGTGGATTTCAAATCCCAGTGGAATGACACGCCGATAATGTTCAGGCGCCAGCTCTCCCAGATAGTAGCTCTGGTCAGGTTCGTGTGCTGTCATCATATTGATGACTAGGGAATCCTGCCACGCTGTGACTTTGATGTTTTCGGCTCGGAAACCCGTGATGTCTGCTGTAATCAGATAGATATCGTTGGTTTCAGTAATATCGACGCTCAGTAGCACGGGGAATTGTTTATGTGTTGACATAATATTTTCCTTTAATGTTTTGCATCTGCTGGACAGCAACGCAAGGTAATCGCTTTTTGGGAGATTGCTTACGTTCCAAAACCGTTTTAACACTGTATTTGAATTGCAGCACGTATCACGATGTTTCATCTCGCGTGTGCCTGGTTATTCCATAGGAGTAACACGCCGAAAATTTCTTTACGTGCAGCAATGTTTAAACAAGTGGTGCTTGTCGAATCTGTTTATTGCTGTTCACGGGTAAAGGTTGAAGCTGCGACGCTGTGAGAGTTTGCATTTATGGCCCGGGTGTAGGTGCGACTGGAAATTCGCAATCCGTTTATTGACCTGCCATCACTTGCCAGGCTTTATCAAAAGGATTGCGCCTTACCGGAATCAGCGCCGTTACCTGAGCAACATTTGCGTGGAGCGACCCGGCCAATACAGGCAACGTTTAATCGGCGAGTTGACGGCTGAGTGGTTAGCTGTGTCTCTCAAGCAGGCCTCAATACAGGCTTCAATGTATTGATCATTTGCATGGCGATACCCAGCTTGTCATCGCGAGATTTGCCCTGGCCGACGTGGCCATCGACAAACAGATTGGCAAGGCCATGCACGGATGCCCAGGCAAGCAGTTCCTCAGCATCGAGTTTTGTCGGGTCGGTGTCATGCACTGAGTGTGCAAAACCGCCTTTAAGAATAACGTTAAGTCGGCGAGTGGCGTCCTGATAGTCCGAGTCGCTGGAGTAAATGGTGTCTTCTCTCCACATGGCCCGAAAAAATGCGGGTTTATCGATTGCAAAGCTCAGGTACGCCCGCCCGACCGCTGTAAACGGCTCCTCAGGCGCCTGGTGTTCGTCCGATGCCGTTGTCATCGAGTCGCACAGCTGGTGCAAGGCACGGGTGGCAAACGCTGTCAGCAGAGCCCGTTTGTCGGTGTAATGACGAAATGCTGAGGAAGGGGAGACGCCCACGCGTTTTGCACAGGCGCGCAGCGTGACGGCCTCCAGTCCGAACTGGCTGGCGATCTCGTCCACGGCATTGAGCAGTGATTCGGCGAGGTTGCCATGGTGATATGTACTTTTTTTAGACGATTTGCCAGGTTTCATAACTCTATTGTAGGGACTGATGTGATCAGTGTTAACTTTTTTTTCGAAAACACTTGAAAAAGTACCGTCAGGTCCGCTATTATATGTGAACAGTGTTTACATGGGGCGGGTAGGAAGCGGTCTGTATCTCTAATCGCACTGATCAGAACTTAAACGCTTCGTCATTTATCAGGAGGTATTTAAATGTCTTCAGCAACAAAAAGTCGGGTTTGCCCATCACCCATGGGGCCTACGCAACGTTGGAGCGGCACTAACATCGCCGTGATGGTTCTTGGGTTTGTCATGTTCTGGCCGCTGGGTCTGGTTATTCTGGGCTGGATTATGGTCGGACGCGATGTTCGCGATCTACCGGGCGCAATCAAGAACCTGTGGGCTCAGTTTTTTGGCGGTAGCACGGTCGATTGCCGCTTCTCTGGCTCAGACAACATCGTATTTAACGAGTATCAGCAAACTCAATACGATCGCATTAGCGAAATTAAAAATGAAATTCGCGAGCGAGCAAGGCGTTTCAAAGAGTTCTCTATGGACGCCAAGCGACGGGCCGACAGAGAAGAATTTGACCGGTTTATGTCAAGTGCGCCAGATGGCCGGGGTGGGACTGTCTAGCTTATTGGTACTAAGAGTGGGCGAGTCGTTTGACAATGTCATTGACGACTCGCCTGTACCAGCGGGGTTAATTACCCTTGGGGCAACCCTTGATTAAACTATTTTTGCCAGCACCTGATCGCGGGCAATAATTTGTGACTCGCTATCACTGCGCAGACGGTACTCCACCTCGTTGTTGGCGAGAAGTTTGTCACTGATGACGAAGCGGTGGGGTATGCCAATGAGCTCCATATCTGCAAACATGGCGCCGGGACGAAGCGGTCTGTCGTCGAACAGCACATCAACGCCGGCGCTCTTTAATTCTTCGTACAGTTTTTCTGCTGCCTCTTTTACGGCATCGGATTTCACCATGTTGACAGGGCATATAGCAGCCTCGAACGGTGTTATAGCCATTGGCCAGATGATGCCTTTGTCATCGTTGTTCTGTTCGATAGCTGCAGCGGCAACGCGCGTAATACCGATTCCGTAACAGCCCATCATCAACGTGGCGGGTTTGCCGTTTTCATCGAGCACGGTAGCGTTCATGGATTCGCTATAGGTGTCGCCCAACTGAAAAATATGGCCGACTTCTATGCCACGCACAATTTTCAACGTGCCTTCACCGGCCGGGTTGGGATCACCTTCAACAACGTTACGTATATCGCGTACAACAGGCTCTGGCAGATCGCGTCCCCAGTTAACCCCGGTCAGATGCTGACCGTTAGCATTTGCGCCACAGATAAAGTCGCTCATGCAGGCGGCGTCGGCATCCGCAATCACAGGAATGTTCAGTCCAACGGGGCCAATTGATCCTGCCTCACAATCTGCAGCCTGTTTGATCATCTGCGCATCTGCCATTGTCAGAGGCTCAGCTATCTCGGGTAAATGTTCGACTTTGATTTCATTGAGCTGATGATCACCACGCAGCAGCAAAGCCACCACGGGTGCTTCACTGCCCTTGACTAGCAAGGTTTTCAGGCATTGGGAAGCATCGACGCCGAGTTGCGCCGCGAGTTCATCAATGGTGTGAACACCGGGGGTGTCCACACTCTGCATGGTTTGCGTGGCCTCGGCACGGCTCGACTGACAGACGGCTTCCGCCTTTTCAATATTGGCAGCATAGTCACCGACTGTTGCGTACACGACGGCATCTTCACCGCTGTCTGCCAGGACATGAAACTCGCGCGATTGCGCGCCACCGATACTGCCACTGTCGGCCTCGACGGCACGGTAATCAAGCCCCATACGATCAAATATGGCGCAGTAGGCGACATGCATGGTGTCGAAGCTTTCTTTTAGCGATGCGGCGTTTATACCGAAGGAATAGGCATCCTTCATGATGAATTCGCGTGAACGCATGACACCGAAACGTGGTCGCATCTCGTCACGGAATTTTGTCTGTATCTGGTAGAAGTTAATTGGCAGCTGCTTGTAGCTTTTGATATCACGGCGCGCAATATCCGTGATGACCTCTTCGTGGGTCGGGCCGACACAGAACTCACGATCGTGCCTGTCTTTCAGGCGCAGTAATTCCGGCCCGAATTTACCCCAGCGACCTGTCTCTTCCCATAGTTCGGCTGGCTGCACCGCAGGCATCAGCACTTCCAGGGCACCCGCCTTGTTCATTTCTTCGCGGACGATGTTTTCGATCTTTCTCAAGACCTTCAAGCCTAACGGCATCCAGGTGTACAGGCCAGATCCCAATCGACGAATGAAACCACCGCGCAACATCATTTGATGACTGATAATTTCAGCATCATTGGGCGTCTCTCGGGTGGTACTTATGTGGTACTGGCTGGCGCGCATGCATACTATCCGGTTGCGTAGAGCGTGAGTATAACGATCAGGCCGCCTGGCTGTCGCTATCGCAGGAAAAAACGGGCGTGATAACTTTCCGTATTGACGGGTAATATACAGTCACTAGTTGTCACAGTCGGGAAGCGTTGCACGAATGTCGGATCGTCGACTCCAGGTCTTTCATATTGTTGCCGGTGTGCTCAGTTTTACGCGCGCGGCTGAGATCCTGCACATGACTCAACCGGCTGTTACGCATCAGATCCGACAACTGGAGGAGGAGCTAAACGCCAGGCTGTTCGATCGGAGTAATAATCGCATCAGTTTGACCGTAGCTGGCGTACAAGTGCTGGAGTACGCCGAACGCATCATCGAGCTGTATGGTGAGATGGGCGAATCGGTCAAGGCCTTGACCGGAGATCGGGCCGGACTCATCACGATTGGCGCGAGCACCACCATTGCCGAGTACATGCTGCCAGGTTTACTTGGCGAGTTTAGGCAGCATTTTCCTGATGTTCAGATCAGGCTGCGGGTTGCCAACACCGATGCCATTGTCTCGCTGGTGGCGGACAATTCCATCGATCTGGGGGTGGTTGAAGGTGAGGTGGATAATCAGCTTTTACGCGTTGAGCGTTGTCAGCAGGATGAGTTGCAGTTAATGCTGCCACCCGGCCATCCACTGGCTGACAGGAGAAAAATCGATCCGGTCGAGCTTACGGCTTTCCCGTTTATACATCGTGAGGATGGCTCAGGAACCCGCAGTGTTATCGAACGTTACCTCAGTGATCATGGCGTTGACAAGCACGCACTTAACCGACCCTTCGAGCTCGGAAGTACCGAGGCAATCAAGGGCGCGGTGCAAGCGGGAATGGGGATTACCATTGTTTCTCGCGCAACGGTAAGTCGTGAACTGGCTCTGGGGCAGCTGGTGGCTGTGCCACTGACACCACCTCTTTTGCGGCCATTCTATTTCGTTCGGCAGCGTCAGAAGTTCCGCACCTCTCTGATGGACGAATTGTTCCAGTTTGCGCGCCGATATTTCGAACAGCTGGGCTAGGCCGTATAGAGGTATGCGCCAGTAAATTGCCTGATTTTTGCATTTTCATTGCTTGTAGTCTGACATTTCGTCCATTTGGATAGTCTTAGTAACAGGTGTTTAGAATTTACTCATTACAGTGATGGCATTGGTGATGCGATACTCAGAGCACACAGTTGTTGAGGGCTGTTCGGGAAATCACCGTATCCTCGGGCCGGTCGATTTACCGCTTGGCTTGCATTCTGGAGTTGATTGCCACATGTACTGTCCTGTGCGGCTGTAAAACTGTAAAAATGGCCTCGTTCGTAGTTTGGATTTTTAAAACGATGTGTTCTATTCCCTCGCTAATGTGGAGTCGTACTAGCGATGTATGACATTATCCGCGACTGGTATTCTCGAAATTTTTCGGATCCCCAGGCGGTTATTCTTTCATTACTGCTGCTGGTCGTATTTGGCCTGATCTGGCTGGTGGGCGGCATCATGGCACCGGTATTGGTGGCCCTGATACTGGCTTATCTGCTCGAGAGCGTGGTAGCCACCATGGAACGCTGGCGATTGCCTCGCACTGTTGCCTCCTCATTTGTTCTGGCGCTGATTCTTGCCATATCCATCATCGTCCTGTTCGGCCTCATACCTGTGTTGTCGCAACAGCTGACCAGTATCGTTCGTGAACTACCGGAAATAATCCAGAACATCCAGGAGCAACTGCTGCGCCTGCCTGAAAAATATCCGGACATGTTTACAGTGCAGCAGGTCAACGAACTTATTGGCAGCTTGCGCAGCGAACTAACGTCCTACACACAAAACGTGTTGTCGTTCTCACTGGCGCGACTTGGCACCATCGTCATGATCTCAGTCTATGTGGTACTTGTGCCCATCATGGTGTTTTTTGCGCTGAAGGATAAGAACAAACTGCTTAAGTTTGCCTCTAAGTTTGTACCGTCGGGTAGTGAGCTGACCTTCCAGGTCTGGCGTGAGGTGGATCAGAAAATTGCCAACTATATCCGTGGCAAATTCTTTGAGATTCTCATTGTCTGGGTAGTGACCTATGTGCTTTTTGCCATCATGGGACTTAACTACTCCCTGTTGCTCAGCTTTCTGGTGGGGCTATCCGTCATTATCCCCTATGTCGGTGCTATTGCCGTTACTGTTCCTATTGCGGTAATCGGTTTCTTCCAGTGGGGATTTACGGCCAAACTGGGATATTTACTGCTGGCCTACCAGATCATCCAGGTACTCGATGGCAATGTGCTTGTGCCGCTATTGTTCTCGGAGGTGGTCAATCTGCATCCACTGGCCATCATTACCGCTGTCTTGTTCTTTGGCGGTTTGTTCGGGCTGTGGGGGGTATTTTTTGCCATTCCACTTGCCACACTGGTTCAGGCAGTCATGAACGCGTGGCCCAAGGCGCGTGAATCCTTGCCGCAACGCGCCTGAGTAAAATTTCCTGTTAAACCGTCACAGTTACCTACAGGGCTTGTACGGCGGCTAAGACTTCGTCAACGTGCCCCGGCACTTTGACCTTGCGCCATTCGTCACGCAGCACACCCTTTTCGTCAATCAGGAAAGTGCTGCGTTCTATGCCCTCAAACTCCTTGCCATACATTTTCTTGAGCCTGATGACATCATAGGCGTTACACGTTTCGCCGGATTCATCGGATAGTAATTCGAAGGGCATCTCCTGTTTTGCCTTGAACTTCTCATGGCTTGCCACCGAATCCTGAGATATGCCCAGCACAATAGCTCCTGCGCTGGTGAATTCTTCAATAGCATCACGGAAATTCTGGCTTTCGGTGGTGCAACCCGGCGTTGCGTCACGCGGGTAGAAATACAGCACAACCTTGCTACCCTTCAGGCTGTCCAGAGAAATTGTCTGGTCAGATGTGGCTGGCAGCTCGAATCTGGGAGCCGCTTTGTTCAGTTGTGGCGTGCTCATGGTTAATACCCGGTGTTGTTGTGATGGCCTGAATTGCGACGTAATTGTAACGGATCTGCATTTACTGTTGAGAATGCCTTATCGCGTAGTACCATTAGCGTCTTGTTTACAGGAGTAATTCATGTTCAAAGGCAGTATGGTTGCACTGGTCACCCCGATGCTCGACGACGGGGCAGTGGATGACGCAGCGCTTGCAGATCTCGTCGAGTTTCATGTCGAGGCGGGTACTGATGCCATCGTTGCGGTGGGTACTACAGGCGAATCCGCCACGCTGACTGTTTCCGAGCATGCAACTGTCATAAAACGCGTGATAGAACTTGTGCGCAAGAGAATCCCTGTCATTGCCGGTACGGGTGCTAATGCCACGGCCGAAGCCATCGAGCTGACACAGCATGCCATGCAGGCAGGCGCTGACGCTTGTCTGCTGGTTACTCCGTACTACAACAAGCCGACTCAGGCGGGTCTGTATGCACACTTCAACGCAGTTGCGCAGGCCGTACCAGTCCCGCAGATCCTGTACAACGTGCCAGGTCGTACTGCGCTGGATATGCTGCCCGAGACCAGTGCCCGACTATCGAAGGTGTCCAATATCATCGGTATCAAGGAGGCATACGGTACGGTTGAGCGAATTTCTCAGCTGGTAGAACAATGCGAGGACGGCTTCATGATTGTTACCGGTGATGATGCAACAGCCATGGAGAGTATGCTCGCAGGCGCACATGGCGATATTTCCGTTTCCGCCAATGTGGTTCCAGCCCAGATGCATCAGATGTGCATGGCAGCCATTGAGGGGGACCGGGCAACTGCGCAGGCCATTGAAGATCGCATCAGTGATCTGCATAGCGTGCTGTTTCAGGAGTCCAATCCCATACCCGTCAAATGGGCGTTGCATGCCATGGGTAAGATCGGCACGGGAATCAGATTGCCACTAACGGTGCTGGATGATCAGTATCACGAGTCTGTAAAGGCGGCTTTGGTAAAAGCGGGGGCTTTGGAATGAATCGGGATTTGGCAACGTTCAAACGGATGATCAGCCGGCGATGGTCGTTAGGTCTGACTGGCATACTGTGCCTTATTCTGCTCAGCGGCTGCGGCAGCCTCCAATCGCAGAACAGTCCCGAAAGCGTTTATTCGAAAACAGCCGCAGAGGCGCGTGCGCTGCAAATACCGCCAGATCTGACTGATGTCAGTAATGCAGAGCAATTTGTGCTGCCAGGTACCGGTGGCGGTGCGATAAAACGTAATACATTGCTTCCAAAATTTGATTCCGTCAGCTTCGTACGAGACGGTGATCAGAGCTGGCTGGAATTTCAGCGCACTCCCGAAGATCTCTGGCCGCAACTTCTGGCATTTGCAAGTAAACAGAAATACAGGATCGACCAAACCGAACCCGTGGCCGGTATTATCGTGACTCAATGGCGTCCTGCCAGTGCCATAGCTGGTACAAATATCCTGCGTAACCTTGTGGCAGCCGACGAAGAATACACCCGCATTGCATTCCGTCTGGAGCGTAACGGTGCAGGCTCAAGACTCTTCGCACGTTCACAGGCAGCGTCAAAAGCGGATGTTGATGCAGCGGCCAATGCGGCCGACTCGGACTGGCCGGCGCGATCGCATGACGCTGAGAATACCAGTGCGCTGCTTAATCGATTCCTCGTGTTTCTTGGGGTAGAGCAACAAAAGGCGCAAGGCATTCTCGGTGCGGAACAGGCCAGCGCCGTTGTTGACAATGCGTTAGTACAACGCACGCCAACCGGCAATGAGGTGTTGCTCAATCGAGGCTACCAAACCTCTTTCCGGCACGTACTCACAGCCTTGAAGGATTTGGAATACAGCATCATCAGTAGTGATGACAACGCCGGTCGCATAGAATTCTCGGATGCAGAAACGCCATTGGTCATTGACTTATCTCCCATCCATGTCAGTGCAGTTCGTGTGTTCGTCTCAGATAGCCGCGGCGTAAAGTTACCGCCTGAACAAGAATTGCAGCTGCTATCGGCACTGGTTGAGCGATTGGCCTGATAAGCAAATGGCATCGGGTAAAATATCAGGCAGCATGCGCGCCTCATGATTCGAGTTGCAGCGCTGGGAAGTGGAAGTTCAGGAAACTCGCTACTGGTTCAGTCGGGTAAAACGACTCTTCTGGTTGATTGTGGTTTCACGATGAAAGAGGCCATTGCCCGGATGTATACCCTGGGTATCACGCCCTCTGATCTGGATGCGGTTCTTATCAGCCATGAGCATGGCGACCACGTCAAGGGAGTCGGCCCCTTGTCGCGTAAATTTGGTTTACCTGTCTGGTGTACCCACGGTACTTACCACAAGGCACGCGATAATCGCTTCCCTTCCGTGCGGCTATTCCATGCGCATGAGCCGTTCACCATCGGCGATATTTCGGTGGATCCCTTTCCCACTCCACATGATGCCGCTGAGTCATGCCAGTTTGTGTTTGAAGCGTGTTCGGCCCGATTTGCCAATGTCACCGATCTTGGCACTTGCACCGCTCACGTCAGAGAGAAGCTCAAAGGTGTACATGGGCTTGTGGTGGAGTGCAATTATGATCTCGATATGCTGGCAAACGGTCCTTACCCACCTAGTTTGCAAGCGCGTATCCGTTCGGATTACGGACATCTGGGTAACGAGCAGGCTGCCAGTCTACTGCGTCATCTGGATCACGCCGAGCTACAGTGCATTCTGCTGGGACATCTTTCCGAGCAGAACAACTCGGATGCTGTTGCGCTTAATACCATTCAGGAGCATCTGCACGAGCGACCCGAGCGCGTGACTGTCCTGGCGCAGCACTGTGCCAGTTCCTGGTTTGATATTTCTACTCAGTCGGCGATACGCACGCCCGAACCTGCCTGAGCTGCTATTGCCGCTATGTTATCAGGCGGCAAATACACGGTTAACTGACTTCCAGAAGTCGTCCCTGTGAGTCGATGATGGCCAGGATCTGTTCGCGCAGACCGGGTTCGTCCAGCTTGCAGTGTTGGAGCAGTTCCTCACGCGAGCCATGATCGACAAACTCATCGGGCAGTCCGATGATTCTTACGGCTGTGGTGCTACCCGACGCGAGCAGATGCTCGGCTATGCCAGCACCCGCACCACCGGGAACAGCGTTCTCTTCAACGGTGATAATCAGATCGTGGGTTGCAGCGATGTTGTCGATAAGTTCGGTGTCCAGCGGTTTTACAAAGCGCATGTTTACCACGGTAAAACCGGATTCTGTGCCGATGGTTATTGCCGGGGCCACCATGGTACCGAACGCCATTATCGCGACTCGATTGCCTTCATGCTTTATCTCGGCCTTGCCCACCGGCAGGGCGGTCATGGTGTCTTCGACATCGACTCCAGGACCATTGCCGCGCGGATAGCGAACCGAACTGGGTCCATCGATCTGCATGCCGGTGTAGAGCATCTGGCGACATTCGTTTTCATCGGCGGGCGCCATGATGACCATATTGGGCAGGCAGCGCATGAAAGAGAAGTCGAAGCTACCAGCATGTGTTGGTCCGTCTGGTCCGACTACACCTGCACGGTCTATGGCAAACAGGACGGGCAGATTCTGTAACGCCACATCGTGTACCAGCTGATCATAGGCGCGTTGAAAAAACGTCGAGTAGATAGCGACAACCGGGCGCAAACCGCCACAGGCAAGTCCTGCTGCAACCGTGACGCTGTGCTGCTCGGCAATACCCACATCAAAATAGCGATCAGGAAAACGCTCTTCGAACTCCACCATGCCTGACCCTTCGCGCATGGCAGGCGTTATGCCCACAAGTCGCTCATCTTTCTCTGCCATGTCACACAACCAGCTGCCAAACACTTTGGTATAGGTTGGGCGATTGGATTTTGAACTCTTGTGCGCTTTGCCGGTTGACGGGTCAAACGGGGTGACTGCGTGCAGCGCCAGAGGATCTTCTTCTGCAAACCGGTAGCCATGGCCTTTCTTGGTAACAGCGTGCAGAAACACGGGACCTTTCAGCTCTCTCAGATTTTTGAGAACGGCAACAAGGCTCTCGATGTCGTGTCCATCGACGGGACCGAAGTAGTTGAAGCCAAGTTCTTCAAAGAGTGAGCTTGGTACCACCATGCCTTTGACGTGTTCTTCGGTGCGACGTGCAAGCTCCAGCATCGAGGGCACCTTGCTCAATACGCGCTTGCTGCTTTCGCGTACACCCGAATAAGTTTTGCCGGTAAGCATTCGTGCCAGGTACTTGTTCATCGCACCCACATTGGGCGATATAGACATATCATTGTCATTGAGGATAACCAGCATGTCGGCTTTCACACCGCCTGCATGATTCAGTGCCTCATAGGCAAGTCCGGCCGTTAGCGCACCATCACCAATGACCGCGATGGCTTTTTCAGCAAGGTCAAAATCACCGCCTGAATTGAGTCGTGCTGCCAGTGACATGCCCAGCGCTGCGCTGATCGAGGTACTGGAATGACCCACACCGAAGGTGTCGTACTCGCTCTCGAATCGATTGGGAAATCCGGCCAACCCACCTCGCATGCGCATTGAGTCCATTTTGTCGCGGCGTCCGGTCAGGATTTTGTGTCCGTAAGTCTGGTGCCCGACGTCCCAGACGAGTTTGTCCCGAGGTGTGTCGTACACATAATGCAAAGCCACAGTGAGCTCAATGGTGCCCAGACTAGCGCCAAGATGCCCGCCGGTACGCGATACGGAATCAACGACATATGCACGAAGTTCATCGCAAAGTGCCGGGAGCTGTGACTCGTCAAGCTTCCGCAAATCGGCGGGGACGTTGATCGTGCTCAGCAGAGGAAATTCAGGGGCTGTAGTCATGGTTTCACGCAGAGAGTGTCACCGACGATTATCACTGTTGTAACCGTATGTTGACAAGTTAACTGTTACTTCATTTGACCGGGATTGGTACGAGACGGAGTATGTGGTCCTTTTGGGTACTAAGCGCAAGGAGGCACTTAGGCGCATCAGTGTGTACGCTCCACGATATAGGCTGAAAGCATTCTGAGTTCATCAAAATCCGAGCCAAGACCATCCAGAGAGGCGATGGCCGCGTTATGCATATCCAGAGCATGCGCGCGTGCACCTGCAAGGCCCAGCAGAGCAGGGTAGGTTGGCTTGTTAAGCGCTATGTCGGCACCCTGGGTTTTACCCAATGTTTCGGTATCACTGACGACATCCAGGATGTCGTCCACAATCTGGAAGCTCAGGCCCACAGCGCAGGCGTAGTCGTCCAGTTTCTGCAAGACGGCATCGTCAGGTTGAACCGCGATCATTGCCGGTATCAACACACTGGCACGGATCAGGGCGCCCGTCTTGTGGCGATGCATGTTCTCAAGCTGCGCCAGGTTCAACGAACGGCCTACCGCTTCAAGATCGATTGCCTGGCCTGCAGCCATGCCTTCCGCACCACTGGCATTGCCCAGTTCCTGAATCATTAATAGTTTTGCCCGGTCAGATAGCTCTGGGTCAGGGTTGAGTGCCAGCAGGGTGAATGCCAGGGCTTGCAAAGCATCTCCTGCGAGGATTGCCGTGGCCTCGTCAAAGGCTTTGTGGCAAGTGGGTTTACCCCGGCGAAGATCGTCATCGTCCATGGCAGGCAGATCGTCATGCACCAGCGAGTAGGCGTGCAGCATTTCTAGAGCGCAGGCCGGCGTATCGACACGTTCAAGTGCAATTCCCAGCGCTTTGCCAGTGGCGTAAGCGAGCACCGGTCGAACACGTTTCCCACCATTGGTAACCGCGTATTTCATGGCAACGGGAAGCTGCGTGGATGGTGCTTCGCTACTGGGTAATCGCTCCAGCAGGGCAGCATCAACTCGCGCCTGGTATTCATTAAGCACGGGTTCAAATCCCTGACATGCCGATTTGGCTTCTGACAAACAGGAATCGGAGACAGTTGTATTCATTACGTTGACTCTGACGTATCGAATGGTTCCAGTGACTCGTCGCCATCCTCATCTGCCAGCAGAATCTTCACCTTCTGTTCGGCATCGGTAAGGCTCTGCTGGCAGAAACGCGACAGACTGACCCCGCGTTCGAATTGCTCGAGTGAGGCCTCCAGTGATTGCTCACCGCCCTCAAGGCTTTGCACGATAGTTTCCAGCTCGGCCAATGCATCTTCGAACTTGGTTGATTTGGGGATCTTGCGAGCTTTCTGGGACACCGACTATGATCAATCCTGATGATTTGCCTGGGTAATTTCGAAGCAGCTGGACTCTGCGCCTCGCGCTGTACCGACAGTCTACTACGGAGTGCTAGTCAATTAAATCCAAGGCTTCGTGCAGGCGATGGATTCCGTCGATGTGCAAGCCCTTGACCGCCTGCTTGGGCTTGTTGCCATGGGGCACGATGGCTCTTTTAAATCCGTGTTTCACGGACTCGTGCAAGCGCTCTTCACCGTTGGCCACGGGGCGTACTTCGCCTGCCAGCCCTATCTCGCCGAAAACAACCAGATCGCTGGGCAACGGGCGGGTTCGAAATGAAGACAATGCGGCCAGCAGAACGGGCAGATCAGCGGCTGTTTCCGAAATCCTTACCCCGCCGACAACATTGACATAGACATCCTGGTCAAACATGGCTATACCGGCGTGCCTGTGCATGACGGCTAACAGCATCGACAGCCGATTCTGTTCAAGACCGAGACACACACGGCGTGCACTGTTGGAATGGCTGGTGTCTACCAGCGCCTGGGCCTCGACCAGCATGGGGCGCGTGCCTTCACGAGTCACCATGATGACGCTGCCACTGACAGGTTCCGGGTGGCGCGACAGAAAAATTGCCGAAGGGTTTTTGACAACTTTAAGACCGCCTTCGTCCATCGCGAACACGCCTAATTCGTTCACCGCGCCAAAACGGTTTTTCACAGCGCGAATAACGCGGTAGCGACTGCCGGGATCACCTTCAAAATAAAGCACGGTATCCACCATGTGCTCCAGCACGCGCGGACCAGCCAAAGCGCCTTCTTTGGTGACATGGCCAACCAGAAAAATAGATGTGCCGGTTTGTTTTGCATAACGCACAAGACGTGCAGCGCTTTCACGCACCTGCGCAACAGCACCAGGGGCAGAGCTCAATAATTCTGTATACATCGTCTGGATAGAATCGATGACGATAACTTCCGGCTTTTCCTTGCTGGCGTGACCTAATATGGCTTCCACTTGAGTTTCCGCCAGCAATCGCAACTTATCTTCCGGCAGGTTTAAGCGTCGTGCGCGCAGCGTTACCTGCTGCAGTGATTCTTCACCGGTGATGTAAAGGACACGATGTTCCTGACTAAGGTAGGCAAGGCTTTGGACAAGCAGCGTGGATTTGCCAATACCGGGATCACCGCCGAGTAGTGTCACTGACCCTTCGACGAGTCCGCCACCCAGAACCCTGTCGAGCTCGCTGAGTCCGGTTTTTATTCGTGCTTGTTCAACCAGGGCGACCTCTGAGGCATTGGTGATACCACTGCCGCCGGCGTATCCACCGTAGCGTGCGTTAGTGGCTGCGGCTGTTGCAGATTGGGTTTTGCTGGCAACCGGTGCGACTGATTCTTCCAGGCAATTCCATTCGCCACAATCGGCGCATTGTCCGCTCCACTTGGACGATACAGCGCCACACTCGGTGCACTGATAGCTCTGTTTTACTTTGGACATGCCAGTGTGGGCCTTCAGCTTACCGCTGCAGAATCATCGTTCTCGGTTTTAAGGGCAGCAGGTTCGATGCGCACTTGCTGCACCTTGTTGTCCTCGACTGCCAGTATGGTGATGGGGTGGCCGTTAAAAGTAAACACAGCACCTTGCGGCGGGAAGCTTTCGAAGTGCTCGACAACAATACCGTTCAGCGTTTTCGGGCCTTCCGAAGGTAGTGACCAGTTGAGCGAACGATTCAGGTTTCGCACTTGTGCCGTGCCGTCGACGATATAACTGCCATCAGGTTGTGGACGAATCTCGGCGGGTGAGACACGTGGATCGTTATCGAATTCGCCGACAATTTCTTCCAGTATGTCTTCCAGTGTGAGCATGCCCTGAATATCGCCATACTCGTCAACAACCAGTGCAACACGGCGTTTTTCCTGTTGGAAGTTCAGTAGTTGTACCGTCAGCGTCGTACCTTCAGGAATGAAGTAAGGATCACGAATTACCGACTCAAGGTAAGCCTGGCTGATTTTTCCCGAGCGCAGGGCATCGAGCATTTTTCGCAGATAGATAAACCCGACGACGTTATCGACGTTTTCGCGATAGACCAGCAAGCGGCTATGCGGACTGTCACTTATCTCCTTGAGAACGTCATCCCATGGATCTTCTAGATTAATACCGACAATCTCGTTGCGAGGCACCATGATGTCGTCAACCGATACTGTTCCCAGATCGAGGATATTTACCAGCATGTCGCGGTGACGTTGCGGGATCATGCCAGCGGTTTCGCTGAGCACCGTGCGCAGCTCATCACTGGACAGATGTTCATCGTCGTCGGATACCTCATCCGCTTTCAGGAGTTTAAGCAAGAAGCTGCTAAACCAGTTGGTCGCCAGCACTAGTGGGTAGGTGATGAACATGAGCGGGACATACACCGCGGAGGCAATGAAGGCGAACTGTTCTGTGCGGCGAGTGGCGAAGGTTTTGGGGGTGACCTCGGCGAACACTAGAATGACCAGTGTCAGCAGCCCCGTGGCGACAGCGATTCCTGCCTCGCCCATCAGTCTTAATGCAATGACGGTGGCAATGGCAGAAGCCAGAATATTGACAAAATTATTGCCGAGCAGAATCAGGCTTATCAGCCTGTCTCGATTTTCAAGCAGGCGCGCTGTACGTTTTGCCGCCTTGTTGCCATTATTGGCCTGGTGCCGCAGCCGATAACGATTCACCGACATGAGCGCAGTCTCTGAGCCGGAGAAGAAGCCCGAGATCAATACCAGCAATACCAGGATGGAGCCCAGTACGCTGATGGGGATGCTATTCAAGTACAACTGGCCTTTATTGCCCTAGATACCCGCACTATAGCAACGAGCACGCCTTTTTTCGCGTTATATAGCGGATAGCCATTACATATAGGCCAAAAAAGTTACTCCAGAACGACTTCTACGACGAGTTTGGTCCCGAAATAGGCCAATACGAGAATGCCGAAACCGCCTAGCGTCCACTGGACAGCTTTCTTGCCACGCCAGCCAAATTGCCAGCGACCGTACAGGAGAATGGCGAAAATACCCCAGCCAACACACGACAGGACAGTTTTGTGAACCAATCTCTGATCGAACATGTTATCCAGAAAAGCAAAGCCGCTGGCCAGTGCCAATGACAGCAATGCAAAGCCGACCGCCAGCAGAGTGAACAACAATTGTTCGGTGACATCCAGTGGAGGCAAGGCGCGAATAACGCCGCCGGGTTTATGGGTAGACAAAAAATGGCGTTGTATGGCGACCAGAATGGCCTGGGCAGCAGCCAGAGACAACACAGCGTAAGCCACGAGTGAAAGCAGGACATGAATTTGAATGGCGTCGCCAACAATCGGGGTTCCGCCTCCCGATGCCTGACTGACGATCAGCGAAATAGCCGCTCCCGGATACACTGCCAGGCCCAGGTAATCTGCCGGTTGACGCAAACACAACACGATGTGAAGTAGGACAATGGTCAGGGTAGTGGCCGAAAACGAGGTGAACAAGGGCAGGAAAAGCTCATGCGGAAGGCCGGTCTGGTTGATGACTACCCAGCCGTGAAAAACAAGAGCAATGGCTGCACATATGAGAGTCAATCGGTGTAGCTGTCCAGCATTATCAGTGGCAGGCATGTCGCCAGCGCGGGCCTGCGCAGCTGACATACCCGGCGCATTCGCAGCGCCGGTATTCTTGCGGCGCTTCAGTGTGTGGGTCAGCATGGCACTGGAGACGCTGTAAAACGCTGCTGCGATAAGAGACAGTACAAAACTCACAATGGCCCTATCCTGTGGTTAGCGGCTGCGGTAGAGGCGATGATTATCCGCCAATCAGGTGTGATATGCCACCGTCCAGGGCTCGGCAGGTGGGTGAAAATCTGTGCCACGCTGGCTGTGTTTACCGTTTTTCCTTGTCTGGTGAGTCGCTTGTCGCCTCGTGTTAATGACTAAACGGGTATGCTTGACGCCCTTCAACCGTACCGAGGCAAAGCGTATGGACACGCGGCAGTCCGATAAACGCCGGCAACCCTCCGCGAAAGAACCAGACTCGCGGGCACCTTCTGATGCGGAAAACCGCGAGAAACTGCTTAGTCGTATACGCAAGTTATACGCAATGAGTCGCGAGAGCGAGTCCAGCCCGCATGAAGCAGAGATTGCCATGCGTCGTTGCCAATCGCTGATGAGCCGGTTTGGCATTACCGAATCAGATCTTGAAACCAGCGAGTTTGGCGCCAGCAAAATCGGTAAGGCGTTTCGTTCAGTACCCAGTTATGTCGGTGTGCTGGGTTCAGCTGTAGCGCTGCTTCACGATTGTATCTGCGTAAAAAGTGACACCATTGAGTTTCGTGGATTCAGTATTGATGCCGAGGTGGCTTCCTTGACTTATCAGTACCTGTCAGATGCCATGGAACGCTCATTGAAATTGCATAAACAGACAGGCATTGTCGAACCCGGTCGATCTGCAAGTTTCGACTACCGGGTCGGTTTTGCATTGGCGGTTCTGCAGCGAGCGCGTCAGCTTGATGCTGAGCGTCGAAGCCAGGAAGAACAAGCCGCCAATGCCGCCGGACAGGAACGAGCGGGCCCCGGCTCCAGCCTTGTGGTCAGAAAGCGCGAGGTGGTTCGAAATGCGTGCATGGAAGGCCTGGTAACAGGACGAGCCACACGTGTGCGCTACCGCAACGGTCGTGCGCATGAGGCCGGGAGTCACGATGGCGCTCGTGTGTCACTGGATAAGCAGATGGGTAATGTAAAACGTAAGGCTGTTAAGGGCTGACGATGGGCGATAGTTGAAAGCTCATCGTCTCTGGGGCAAGACAACGGGTGTCGTCACATGCCTGTAGTTGCAGTTCCGCGTAATAAATGCCGGCTTGTTTTTTGTTTTGAGCTTCAGTGTTTGCCAATAAGTTTGTGGGTGCGGGTAAGTCTGCCTTAATCTGGAATTGTCCTTCATACAGTGATAGTTCTGATCGCTGGAACCCCAGCGTGCGCTGTATGGCGTCTGGATAACGAACGTTTTTCATTGGTATGTCATCGCCACTTGTCAGTGTTGTCGCAATCAGATAATCCTGCAATGGACGCGTTGAGTTGATGTGCCACCCGTCTTTTAGTTTTACATCAATAACAAGGTCGTCGTTAACAACACTGGCTGTTGCAGAGACGTTACCTCTGGCTGCATGTTGAACGGCACCGACTTCGCCGTTCAAGTGTTCGTTCAATGCCTTTAACAAGTAATAAAAGCCTGCGGGTTGCTGTGCAATGTTGCCTGATAGAGCATCTATCAAGGCATTGGCGCGGTTGTTTAAAAACTCCTCACCAGTACGCCGGTACAGTCGGGTTAGTACTCGTAGAGCAACGGAGTTGCCAGATGCAATCGCATTGTCAGCAAGATCCTTCGGGCGTGCACTGAGCTTTGCTCCAGCGACTACCTGACTACCCATGTAGTAAGCACCTGCGTCGACATCCCAGAAGTCATTGTCCATGGTACTAACGAGTGCTAATGCCCGTTTTAGCCATACCTCATCATTCGTTGTGTCGTAAAGCGCGATGAAGCTTTCAGCAACATAGGCATAGTCCGCTTGTGTGCCGGCAACGGATGCCTTTGCGTTGTAGTAGGTGCGGTAGAGTTTCCCGTTTTCGCTATGCAGGTTTTTCCACAAGGCATTACCCGCCTTAATGGCAGCGCGGCTGAACGCAGGTTCGTTCAAATAGTTTGCACCATCGATAAGTGCGCTTATCATCATGCCGTTCCAGCTGGCAATGATTTTTTCATCACGCAGCGGATGTTCGCGTTGTTCACGCGCTACGCGCATTTTCTCAGTCCAGAGATCAATGCGTTCGAGCAATTCATCGTGTTGTATGTTCAGACCGTCCGCGAGTGTTGTTGTGGGCAGTGATGTGTACAGAATGCTATGCCCTTCAAAGTTGCCCATGCCGGTGACATTCCAGACCTGTTTGGCAAGCTGTGCATCTTCTTCACCCAGAACCTCCACCAGTTCTTCCGGTGTCCAGACAAAGAAAAGGCCTTCTTCGCCCTCGGAATCGGCATCGGTGGCTGAGTAGAAAAGACCATCGGCTGTGCTCATGTCGCGTAGCACATACCGGAAAAGTCTGAGCGCGGTACGTTGGTGTTCACGTTCGCCGGTGAGTGCAAACGCTTGTGCAAACAGTCGTCCCAGTGCCGCCTGGTTATAAAGCATTTTTTCAAAATGTGGCACGCGCCAAAGGGAATCTACGGCGTAACGATGAAACCCACCACCGACGTGATCATGAATGCCACCCGCGGCCATTTTTGCCAGGGTCACGCGCGCCATATTCAGCGCCTCAGAGCTGTTGCCGCGTGCTGCTTCATCGAGGAGGAAAAACAACGTGGGTTCGCGGGGAAACTTTGGTGCTCCTCCGAAGCCGCCGTTGTCCTCGTCAAAAACTGCGGTCGCTTGCAACAGTCCGCGTTGAATTTCGGTGTTGCCAATGTCCACGGCGGCGGCACTTGCACTGTTTATCCTGTCCAGTTCCCCGGCAAGCTGCGTGGCTTGTGCAAGTACGTTTGCCGGTTGTTCCTGCCAGAGTGCGTTGATACGCGACAGCAATTGCGAGAATCGATCAGGTGGAAAATACGTCGCACCGTAAAACGGTCGTCCGTCCGGATCAAGGAAGCTGGACATGGGCCAGCCACCGCTGCCGTTTATCAACATGACGGCACTCATGAACAACGCATCGACATCGGGTAGTTGCTCTCTATCCACCTTGATGTTGATGTAGTGGTCGTTCATCAGCTGGGCGATTTCCAGATTCTCGAAACTTTCCCGCTCCATGACATGGCACCAGTGGCACGTGGCGTAACCGATCGATAAAAACACCGGCTTGTTCTGTTCACGGGCCGCAGCAAAAGCCTCTTCACCCCAGGGGTACCAGTTCACCGGGTTGTGCGCGTGTTGGACAAGGTAAGGTGAGTCTTCGCTAATAAGGCGATTGATGAACATGGGCGTGCCGTCGTCGAACAGGTGTTCGGTACGTGGACGGTAGGAGGCGGGTAAGGACTGGTACTGACCTACCAGCTCGTCAGTCAATGCCGGATCCACATCCATTGCGACAATGGGCGTTTTGTCAGGGTTGTGGTTCGTTTCGTCGGCTTGTGCGAATACGTAGGAGGCAGGAAGCAGACAGGCTATGGCTGTCAAGGCGGCAAGGCTTGTGCACCGGTTCGTCAGCATTGAGCCGTTCTCATTGATCCCTGGTAGGGGTTCTTTGAGTCGTGTTACCTGCTGAAAGTTGCATGACCCCGAGTTACATCGACTACGCTGCTTATGCAAGGCGCAAAATCTGCATTGGTGGTCTTATAACGCGGCCGGCCCTGAGGGTAGGCACGGTCAGATGCCCTGCAATACTCACCCTGAAACGATGCGCCTGGTACGCGCTGTGATTGTGGATTAATCAGCTTGATGCAGATTTCACGACCTCTCGTGGCAAATCTGGCGAGTTTCCTGCCCCATCCAAAGACCTGAATACCCCGGCGGCGGGTCGCAGGGTTTACACCAGACACCACTCCCATATACTAGTCAACATAGAGATGCCTGCGCTCTGCGGGTGATCAGACTCAACACAACAGGCTATTTATGTTCGATTCACTCAGTGAACGCCTTGGCAGCACTATTAAGAATCTTCGCGGGCAAGGTCGCCTGACCGAAGACAATGTCAAAGACACCCTGCGAGAGGTCCGCATGGCCTTGCTGGAGGCCGATGTTGCGCTGCCAGTGGTCAAGCAGCTGGTGGATTCGGTTCGCGACAAGGCCATGGGCCAGGAAGTCATTGGCAGCCTGTCTCCGGGGCAGGCCCTGGTCAAGGTTGTCAACGATGAGCTCGTGTCGGTGATGGGGGAGAATGCCGCACCTCTCAACCTGTCCACCCAGCCGCCAGCCGTCATGCTGATGGCAGGCTTGCAAGGTGCGGGTAAGACGACCACCGTTGCCAAACTTGCCCGCCTGCTCAAGGAGCGAGACAAGAAGAAAGTCATGGTGGTCAGCTGTGACATCTATCGACCAGCGGCCATCAAACAGCTGGAGACGCTGGCAGGCTCAGTCGACGCCATCTTCTTTAACAGCTCGGCGGATCAGTCACCACTGGATATCGCCAACGCAGCACTGGCTGAAGCGCGCAAACAGTTCGTTGATGTCTTGCTGGTAGATACGGCTGGTCGTTTAGCCATCGATGAAGAGATGATGGCTGAAATCAAACAGCTGCACAGTGCCATCAAACCCATCGAAACATTGTTTGTAGTGGACAGTATGACCGGCCAGGATGCGGCTAATACGGCCAAGGCATTTGGTGAGGCACTGCCTTTGACAGGCGTTGTGCTAACAAAGACAGACGGTGATGCGCGTGGTGGTGCTGCATTGTCGGTCCGTGTCATCACCGGCAAGCCCATCAAGTTTATTGGTGCCGGTGAAAAGACCGACGCGCTGGAAACCTTTCATCCTGAGCGTATTGCATCACGCATCCTGGGGATGGGTGATGTTGTCAGCCTGGTAGAAGAGGTAACAGCCAAGGTTGATCATGCCAAGGCCGAGAAGTTTGCCAACAAGATGAAGAAGGGCAAGAACTTCGACTTCAATGACCTTAAAGATCAGCTTGAGCAAATGGCCAATATGGGTGGGATGGCCTCCATCATGGACAAGATGCCGGGTATGGGTGAAGTACCTGATGCCGTCAAGGCCAAGATGGGCGATGACAAACAGTTCGTACACATGATTGCGCTGGTTAATTCCATGACTCCGCAGGAGCGAAAGTATCCTGCCATGCTTAAAGGCAGTCGCAAGAAACGCATCGCTGCCGGTGCAGGCCTGCAGGTTCAAGATCTAAACAAGCTGGTCAAACAGCATCAGACCATGGCGCGTACGATGAAAAAAATGAGCAAAGGTGGAATGGCGAAAATGATGCGTGCCATGCAAGGCAAGATGCCTCCCGGGATGGGGGGTATGGGCGGCATGGGTGGTCCGGGTGGTATGCGATAAGCAGTTATACTTTTCGTCTTTCTCTCAGATCTCATTGTCAGGAAAGTCTGTGACTTGAGGGTGCGGTTGTATGCAACGCCCGATTATCTGGCTGCATTGGGTTGCCCATCAACAACTGAAAAGCAGCAAGCGTATACCGGTCGTTTTCGATGCCTTAATTGAGTCTCTGGCTACGCTTAAACCAAGAAAACACAATGAAGAACAAGCAGGAACGTAAACTCATTGGTGTCGATTGTGACGGTACGTTTTTCGATAGCGACGCTTATCCTTCAAAACGCACATGCGATGTTGTTCAACGGGTTGTCGATGCCGGTCACGCCATTGTCGCGGTAACCGGTCGTAGCAGGCTAACGGCTGCTGAGCGGCTCATCGGTGTGGCAGGTATGCGTTATCTCGTGTGTTCGAATGGTGCTTATACCTGGGATACGCAAGAGGGTGCTGTCGTCTGGGAAACTCCCATGCATCAGAGTCTGGTTAACGATATTGTGTCGCGTCTACGCGCCGTATTTCCCGATGTTGCCTTCGGCTGGGAAACAGGCAAGGGTATTGGTTTTGAAGAAACCTTTAAAGAGCTTGCCGGTGGTGGCGACGATCTGGAGAGTGGTGGTAACCCGGGTGATCCCTGGACGCAAGGGCTTTACAAATTATTTGTGCGGCGTCCTGGCGTCTATCGTCTGGAATTGCAACGCGAGTTGAGTGCTGTGCTGGGTGACGGGTTGTGTGAAATCTCTACATCCGGTGCGCCGTTTGTCGAGATTACTGCTGAGCAAACACATAAGGCATCGGGGCTTTCTAAAACGGCATCAATGCTGGGTTTTACGGCTGACGAGACGATTGTTTTTGGCGATAATCAAAACGATTTACCGATGTTTGGCTGGGCCGGGCATGCGGTGGCCATGGGCAATGCTCTGGATAGCGTGAAAGCCCGGGCACATGCATTGACATTGCCTAATATCGAACATGGCGTTGCACATTATCTGGAGAACCTACTGGCAGCGGGCAAGCTGTAAGGAGGGCTGCCGGTTAGTGTATAGGGGTCGCCTATTTCTCTATTGTGAGTCATCGTTGATCGTTTGCGCGCGACCTAATTGTCCGTAGCGCTATTGTCGTTCTTCGACGTCTCAGTAGGGTTGAATGCGGACGGTGGTTTGCTGTAGTGTCTGCTTAAACTAAAGCAAGTCAAACAGACGATATGCCCGAAAAACGCACCGCCGCGATCCCGGATCCCGTCACCGGAGCGGTCCCGCTTGAGCGAGACAAGGCCGCCACATTGCTGCGCGAGATAATCAGCAATTGCAGTGGGCAGCGAGTGCTTTTTGATCTGGATTCGACGTTGCTGGATAATCGCGCACGGAGTGCGGTCATCATGCGTGAGTATGCTGAAGCTTTTGATCAGCCATTGTTGGCGGCGGCTGCGCCTGAGCATTTCCCCACGTGGAGTACCCGCAACAGCATGCTGCTGTTGGGAATGTCCGATGCGGATGTAGATCCGATACTTGATGAGTATCTGGATTTCTGGGCTGAGCGTTTTTTCACCAGTGAGTATTGCCACTACGATACGGATATAACAGGTGCGGCGCGCTTCGTTAATGCCGTGCAGAAGGCTGATGGGGTGGTGTACTACCTTACTGGCCGGGACGAATCCATGCGAGAAGGGACAACGTCATCGTTGCAGACGCTTGGTTTTCCACACCCTGAAAAAGGTGACGTCAGACTCATTATGAAACCCAGGGCGAGTGATTCTGATGATCTTTACAAACAGGGTGAATTGCAAAAACTCTCGGCGCCGGGTGGAATTCTGGCAGCGTTTGACAACGAACCTGCCCACATAAACAGCTACCGCACTGTGTTTCCCGAAGCCGTTTGCGTGCATCTGGATACTGACCATTCCATGCGGGAGATACGCGTGCTGGAAGGTATTGTGTCTATCAAGGATTTCGACCACTGATGAACGGGCGTGTGTCATAGTCGTGCCTATGAAAGATTCACATGACAGCGGGCAATCCATCAGCCTCAGGCAAGTATCCAAGTTCTGGGATGGTACGCCTGCTGTTGACAGCGTCGAGCTGGAAGTAGAGCCCGGGACATTCACGGTACTTCTGGGGCCATCCGGTTGTGGCAAATCCACAACGCTGCGAATTATTGCAGGCCTTGAGGCCGCAGACCAGGGTGAGGTGCTGATTGGCGGGCAGGTGGTTAATCAATTGCCACCGGCAAGGCGCGATCTTTCCATGGTGTTCCAGTCCTATGCGCTGTTCCCGCATTTGAGCGTTGCGGAGAATATCCTGTTTGGCTTGCGGGTAAGGCGCAGGCCAAAAGCCGAACAGCGGCAACGGCTTTTGCAAACGGCAGAGCTCTTGGGCCTGTCAGACTACCTCGGTCGCAAGCCTTCGCAACTCTCCGGAGGCCAGCAACAACGCGTTGCGTTGGGCAGGGCCATCATTGCTGAGAAACCCGTGTGTTTAATGGATGAGCCATTGTCGAACCTTGATGCAAAATTGCGCAATACCATGCGCACGGAAATTCGGGATCTGCAGCAATCGCTGGGATTCTCGATGGTCTATGTCACCCATGATCAAGCCGAGGCCATCACCATGGCAGACCAGGTGGTGCTGATGAAAGCGGGGCGGATAGAGCAAAGTGCCAGCCCACGTGAAATCTATGAAAGACCCGCGACAGCTTTTGTGGCTGGTTTTATCGGCACACCGCCTATGAATCTAATCAAGGCAGACGAGCTTGGCGTGGTGGCTCCAGACATTCTTGTGGGGGTGCGCCCGGAACATGTACGCCTATCGGATACCGTTGGTGTCAAGGCGCGCGTGGAACACGTGGAATACCTTGGCGCAGATGTTTTACTGGATTGTCGAATCGGAAATGCAAAACTACTCGCCCGAATAGAAGGGCATGCGGACGTTCAGCCGCAGGCAGAAGTCAGACTGATCTGGAAACAGGATCAAATGCATTTCTTCGGTAACGATGGTGGCGCTCGCCTTGATGAAGTGCCGCCTGGTTTTGAAGCAGTAACTGACTAACAATAACCACCACGAAATTGGAGAGCAAAGTATGACCAGACACCTGAATTTATCGTTAAAACTATCAGCCGCTACGCTACTGATGGGGCTTACCACATCAGCGTTAGCGGTTGACCTGGAATTTTATTTTCCCGTGGCCGTTGGCGGAAAAGCCGCCGATACCATTCAAGCGTTAACGGATGAGTATCTAGCCGCCAATGAGGGCGTTAACATTGATGCTGTCTACTCCGGCTCCTACGGAGACACAGTGACAAAAGCACTTACGGCGTCACGGGGTGGTAAGCCACCTCAATTGTCAGTGATCCTCTCGGTTGATATGTTTACGCTGATTGATGAAGACGTCATCATCCCTTTCGATGAGTTGGTTGAAACCGCCGAAGACCAGGCATGGCTGGAATCTTTCTATCCTGCTTTCATGGCAAACAGCCAGACGGGTGGCAAAACGTATGGCATTCCATTCCAGCGTTCTACGCCTGTGCTTTACTGGAACAAGGAAGCCTTTGCCGAAGCGGGCCTCGATCCGGACACTCCTCCTGCAAACTGGGAAGAGACCGTTGAGATGGGTAAGAAACTGGTTCAGAAAGATGACAGTGGCAACGTGACCCGTTGGGGCGTAAGAATTCCTTCGTCAGGTTTTCCTTACTGGTTGTTTCAAGGGCTGACTACGCAGAACAATGCAATCCTTGCCAACGCTGAAGGTAACCAGACCAATTTCGATGATCCCCAAGTATTAGAGGCATTGGAGTATCTGGTAGCTTTGAGTACCGAGCATCAAGTTATGGCTCCAGGCATTGTTGAATGGGGTGCAACACCAAAGGCGTTTTTTGAAGGACAGACAGCCATGATGTGGACATCCACAGGCAACCTGACCAATGTGCGCGAAAATGCGCCGTTTGATTTTGGTGTGGGGCTGCTACCTGCCAAGGAGCGTTATGGTGCGCCGACCGGTGGCGGTAACTTCTATATTTTTCGTGAATCGTCAGATGAGCAAAAGCAGGCGGCATTCGATTTCGTAAAATGGATTACCGCGCCCGAGCAAGCGGCCAAGTGGTCAATTGCTACCGGCTATGTTGCACCGAGCCCGGCAGCCTGGGAAACCGAAGAAATGCAGGCTTATGCCAAAGACTTTCCACCTGCGCTGGTTGCTCGTGATCAACTGGAGTATGCCGTGGCCGAACTATCAACGTATGAAAACCAGCGAGTGACTGGAATTTTCAATGATGCGCTCGCGGCCGCTATTACAGGAAGCAAGTCTCCTGCGGATGCCCTGGCTGAAGCTCAGCAGCAGGCTGACGCCATTCTCAAGGGCTACAGGTAATAGTTGGCCTTAGTTCACAATGCTATTAGTCGTTAGGCTGTCAACATGCTAGTGGTCCATCCCTTGAAGTGTGTGTGGATGGATCACGTTGGTATGCAGCCTAACGGTTTGTGGTCTGACTGAGACAGCTTCGCAATGATGCACAGACGTGAATGGGTTTATGGCTGGCTCTTTTTAAGTCCGGCTTTGCTGTTCCTGTTTACGTTCACACATTTTCCTGCGGTTAAGACCCTCTACAGCAGTTTTTTCTCAACTCCCAGAGGACGACGCTCTGCGGAGTTTATTGGTCTGGAGAACTATCAGACACTGGTACAGGATCCCGTGTTCTGGAAGGTGCTGACAAACAACTTCTGGTTTGCCGTGGGCACCATTCCTATCTCCATTGGTCTGGCATTACTGATGGCACTGTGGGTTAACGGCCGCCTACAAGGGCGTACCCTGTCGCGAGTTGCCTTTTTTGCGCCCACGGTTCTGCCGCTCATTGCCGTTGCCAATATCTGGATGTTTTTCTATACCCCGGGTTTTGGTCTCATTGATCAGTTGCGTTCCGGACTGTTCGGCCTGCCTGCTATCAATCTATTGGGAAGTCCGGATACCGCATTGGCAGCACTCATTGTGGTCGCTATCTGGAAAGAGGCCGGGTTTTTCATGATTTTCTATCTCGCTGCTTTACAGGCTATTCCGCCGGTGTTGCGTGAAGCGGCTTCGATAGAGGGTGCAGGCAGTTTTTATTTTTTCAGAAGAGTCCTGTTTCCGCTGCTTATGCCAACGACGCTGTTTGTCTCTATCAATGCGGTTATTAACTCGTTCAGGTTGATCGATCATATATTCGTCATGACCGATGGTGGGCCTGACAACGCAAGCTCTTTGTTGTTGTTTTATATCTACGAGACAGCCTTTAAGTTCTGGCAGACAGGCTACGCAGCAACGCTTACGGTGGTGATGCTGGTGTTGCTCTCGATACTGGCCATCGGGCAGTTCTTTCTGTTTGATCGCAAGGTGCATTATCAATGAGCACCTCAGTGGTTCGTCATCGCAGTTGGCCGTCATTCGACACACTGCTCAATACCTTTGCCATGTGGTTTCTGGCATTTTTGTGGGCGTTGCCGCTTCTGTATGCGATCTGGACGGCCATCCATCCTGCTGAATTTGAAACCCGGTTTGTACTGACAGCACCTCTAACCTTCGAGAACTTCCAGAAAGCCTGGGTCGCTGCACCGTTTGCACGTTATTTTCTCAATACGTTCATGCTGGTGACGCTGATTCTGGTTTGTCAGTTGGTGTTATGTACGTTGGCAGCGTTTGCATTTGCGCGGTTCCGGTTTCCGGGGCGCAACATACTGTTTACGCTGGTACTGCTGCAACTGTTGGTGATGCCCGACATTCTGATTGTAGAGAACTACAAGACCATTCGCTGGTTGGGGCTGGTGGATACCATTGTTGCTATTGGATTGCCGTACATGGCATCAGGGTTTGGAATATTTCTATTGCGCCAGACGTTCATGTCCATTCCCAAGGAGCTGGATGAAGCTGCCAGAGTGGAAGGGTCGTCGTTTTTAGGATTGCTATGGCGCGTCTATATACCGTTAGCCAAGCCTACTTATCTTGCGTATGGTTTGGTGTCTGTCAGTCACCACTGGAACAACTTCCTGTGGCCGCTGATTATCACTAACTCGGTGGAAACTCGCCCCGTCACCGTTGGGCTCAGTGTTTTTTCCGCGATTGATGCTGGTCTGGAATGGTCGGTGATTAACGCTGCAACGCTGATGACATCAGGGCCTCTGCTGATAGCCTTTTTATTGTTTCAGCGACAGTTTGTGCAGAGTTTCATGCGCGCTGGTATTAAATAGATAGTCTGTTTTATACCGGTATGTCGCCGACAAGTAGCGGTGCTCAGGTGAGCGTAATTTTCAAGGGTTGATGGTCAGAGGCGGCTGTGTCTGTGTCTACCTTCATGCCTGTGACTCTGGATGCCAGTTTGTCGGATACAAAAAAGAAGTCGCGGCAATGTGCGCCTTCCTGCCATTGTTCATGATCGAAGATGCCACAGGTGGGTGCATGTGGTTTTGAGCCATTGAGCATTCTCCAACAGTCCCTCATGGCATGCTCTGATGCTGAATTGTCGTCTGTCATTGTCTGGTAGTCCGGCGAATCTACATTCATGTTGAAGTCACCGCAATAGATACTCATGGGTGTTTCTGGTAGTGATTGAAACTGTGCATCACCCCCTTCCGGTGATGGCTGTTTCTGGCGTTGCAGACACTCTCTATGGTGTGCCGTCAGGTAGCCTACTTGAGCGGTTCGCTGTTGTTCTGCAAAGAAATCCAGATGCGTGGTTACGATACGAAGTGGGGTTTGATTGAAATCGACAATCACCTCGATGGCTTGTCTGGGCATATGCTTCGCTTCCGGTTCGGCCGGTTGCGGCAGCTTGTGCTGTGCGATTTGTAGTAAAGGGAGGCGGCATAAAATAAGGTTGCCAAACTGCAGCCGTCCCGAGATATCAATTCTGTCAACGGCTGCCCCGAATACAGGCGTGTGCTGCGGAAAGTGCTGGCACAACTGTTCTACTTGATTGTCATCGGTGGTTACCAGTACCTCTTGCAGGCAGATGATGTCTGCGTTACTGAGATGTTTTATATCCTTTGCAATACGCTCTACGCTTATCATATTGTCAACGCCTTTGGCGGCTTGAATGTTCCAACTTAGAATATCCATGAAGTGTTCTCACGATGGGATCAGTGACAGTGCGTAGGGATCAAAGTGTACGCATTTTTTATCAGGCACTCAGTGCTTTTTTTGAGTGCAGATTTTTGGCAACCCGAAATATTCTGTCTATGACTAGCCTGACATCTGGGTGATGGCGTTCCTCTTGATGAACCACCAGCCATTGATCATGTGATAACGCAGGAATGGTATGGGTGACTCTAGATAACAGGGGGTGTTTATCACCGATGAAGGTCGGTAATACAATTCTTCCCACGCCTTCAAGTGCAAGGTCCAGTGCGTTGGTGGGTGAGGTCACCTCAACAGCAAAGCGTGAGGCTGACTGGCTTGCCAGCCACTGTGATGACGGGGTAGGGGCGTCAACCCAGATCCACTGATCAATGGATGAGTCAGTGGCATAACCTGCAAACGTTACGCGGGCAATTTTACGTGTTGCAAAATTGGGGTTATCCGGACGCTGATTACGAATGCCGATAACGGCTTCCCGGTGGTTGATGTCCAGCCGTGTTTCAGATGAGATGAATCTTATGCGGATTCTTTCGTGGTCTTTAAGGATGTGACTGACGTGCAGGCACAATGCTTTTGTCATCCAGCTACCGGCTGAGACTTTAATCAGTTTTCCACCGCCACTGTGTTCCCTTGCATCAAACGGCAGGATTAACGCTTCCAGCTTTTCGGCCACCTCCAGCAGGTTTGCACCTTCATCGGTGAGTTCGTAACCGTGTGTGTGACGACTAAACAGCTCTTTGCCGGTACTGGACTCCAGCGCCAGCATCCGCCGGCCCAATGTGGGAGCACTTTTACCGGTTAGCTGGCTTGCGCCTGCCAGCCCGTTTGCCCGAGCAACGCTTAAGAACAGTTGTAGATCCTGCCAGTTTAGGGTTGTTTCATCCATGAAATGATAATTACATTTTTGGTTGTTCCACTGCAAGTATTAAAGGCCCATAGTTTCTGCGTCCGAAACAATTAACGTTGAGAGCAATGAAGATGAAGGTACTAAACAACGATGTGGCTCGTATTGGTATGGGTTGCTGGGCTATTGGTGGGCCGTTTCACGCGGGTACTGAGTCGTGGGCATACACCAATACCAATGATGAACAATCCAGGCGCACGCTTCATGCAGCGCTGGATGCCGGTGTGCAAGTGTTTGATACTGCGCCCGCCTATGGTGCGGGGCACTCTGAGCGTCTACTGGGCGATGCCCTTAAAGGCAGGCAAGATGCCGTTATTGTTACCAAGCTGGGTGTTGGTATTGATGAAAAAACGCGTCAGGTGACGGGGGAGGATACCGATCCAGAAAATGTATCCGTTGCCATAGAGGCGAGTCTTGCCCGTTTGCAGAGAGAGCAAATTGATGTTGTACTCCTGCATCTTAACTCGCTGGCAGTGGAGAAGGCGGAAGTTTTGTTCGATGCCATGGAAAAAGCCGTGGCGGCCGGGAAGGTAGGTGCGATTGGCTGGAGCACGGATTATCCGGATAGCATTAACGCCATGGCTGGTAGAGAGTCATTCAAATTTGTAGAGCATGGCATGAATATCCTTATGGATGTGCCGACTATTCAAGCCACGGTTAAAGAGCATAACTTGACGGCATTTATACGCTCTCCATTGGCGATGGGTGTGCTAACCGGTAAATACGGGCCTGATAGCGTGATGTCGAAGGATGATATTCGATCATCTGACGCTGAATGGATGGAGTACTTCAGCCAGGGGCGACCTAGCGAGGATTATCTGTCCAAACTTGAATCGTTGCGCGAGTTGTTACAAAGCGATGGACGTACCCTGGTGCAAGGTGTTCTGGGTTGGCTGCTGGCAAAGTCTGAATTCAATATACCGGTACCTGGTGCTCGTACACCGGAGCAAGTAATTGAAAATGCGGGTGCTATTGAGTTTGGTCCGTTGCGGGGGGAGGTGATGGACGAGATTGAGGGCTTGATTGTGCGGCCGCCGGAGGGGGAGCCTCGGGATCGGTAGGTGGGGTTTTGGTTTTGACTAGTATATGGCTGGTTTGGGTGTGTGGAATTTGATGTGAGAGTATGCATCGTTGTCAGTTGGGAAGTGTCGATGAAGCTGGTTCAGTCTTGAGGTATACAGGATTGGCTGAGCTTGCTTTCGTGGTTACTAAATTGCGGCATATGTGATGTTGGGGATAGTGCGAAAATTCGATTTTTTGAGTTTTCGCTCTGTCCCTCAAAGCGGATAAATATGACATAAAAAATGTCTTGCAAACAATAGCGAACAACACAGCAATATCAATTACCCAATGCAAGGCGTACGAAATAGTAAGCCTATATCTCATCGACTTTCGCGAAAATTCTTCTTTTAATATTACTGACTTGTATTCGTGCTCTCTAGATTCGCTGGTAAGCTCGTCTTCGAAAGCAATAACTCTTTTCGTTACCGCATTTAGTGCTAAGAATTTGGAAATCAAAAAATATAAGTGCAGCGATAGTTAATGCGATACCTTGATTTTGGAAAATGAAGTTCCGGGTGATGTAAGCCATCCTATCGTCGCTAAAACAACGACAATATAAATATTTCAATACGAATTTAGACTTGATTCGAGAGTTTCTATTATTTCAATTATCGTGCAGGTATTACGGTTCATAGCATTCAATTAGTCCTGGCAAGGAATTTTTGGGAACACAAGATTTCATCCACAATCATGCGGAATTGGCGAATACAATTTGAATATAGTATTTCAAATTCCTTGCATGCAGTCCAAGGCACTCGGTCGGTTAATTACCGGTGAATCATATGTGGTCTAGGCCGGGAGCTGCGCTTAAGATGTTGCCATAACCGCTTAGCGGCAGGTTGAATCTGGTTGCAGACAATACGAATGATTAGACGCTATTTTATTTACCTGTCGTCTCATTGTAATGCAGCGCCCAAATAATTGGGCGCTGCTCACAGATCATATCTCAGTTTGCTCTGCGATCTCCAAGGCATCATCCACTTCAATTCCTAGATACCTGACCGTGCTCCCCAGCTTTGTATGACCTAGAAGTAACTAAACAGCCCGCAAGTTCTTCGTGCGTTTATAGATTAGCGTTGGCTTAGCGCGTCGCAACGAGTGAGTCCCATAGGCCCCGGGATCCAGTCCGATCTGAGAAACCCATGAATCCACGATTCTGGATTATTGTCGAGTTGAAAGATGCTTGGACGTTACTAACCTGTTGGGAAAAAGGTGTTCGGAAATTGATAACTTTGCATGTGTCATCTAATCAGTAATGGCTTCGCGAGTTTGATCTGTAATTTCGAATTGCACAGGCCTTCCAGTTTTCTGTTGTAATACCATGGCACGATCGGAGACTACACCTGAATTTTAAATGTCACTGATTTTTTATTTTCACTAAATCACTGCCTCGTAGCTTGCTATCGATAGCCAGGTTAAATAGTGCTAGATCTCGGCGAATACTGGCGAGTTGCAAGCGGACTCGAATGGCCCATATTTCCTTAATTTTGAGTGGCAATTTCTGCCCTACCAATTTTCCTTTGTTCAAAGGGACAACTGGCTTTAATTCTTTCGTTGACATTTTGATTCTTCAGCTTTGAATGGAGTTTTCAAGCTAACAGCGGTCAGTCGTTGTTTGCACTGAATTAATAAATTCAGTCAGTGTTTGTATCGCAGCTATTGACCATGAGCGAACCTTGGCCATTTTCTGAGCTAGTGGAAAATCTGTTAACTTAATTTTGAGCAGTTAAAGCACCGGAACGCGATGTCTAATAAGACCGTATTAGAAAGACTTCTTGTAGCGATAGACGAATACGATAGAAAGCAAACAGATAGTGATGCTTTTGCACAACGATTGGTTCAGTCTATCCAAGCTCTAGAAGGTGCGTTTTACTCAGTACTTCTAGAGAGTCGAGATTGGCAGTACAAGATTGGAACGGAGGGATACTTCGACGAAGAGGAATTTGAATTGGAGTTCAAAGCAGTTATTCCTAGTCTTAAAGGTTGAGTCAATGGGCTCATTGATATGCACGGTTAGCAAAGCGGGCGTATCACAGATATAAATCTGTTTTGTACCGCTGGGTCAGGCTGATGTTCGAACGACACTAAGTTCATAAGAAAATTTTCTGCGGCCAACATAATCAACAATATTATTCATCACCCATTTGTAGTATGTCCGCTCACGTTTAGGGTTAGAAGACACCTGCCAGCACAGTTAGCCGTACTCATTTTTAAAGTCAGAGGCAGGTGTCTGCTAAGCCTTGATGTGGGAAACCGCGGTGATTTGCGTTGTGGTTTGATCGAGCAGAGAAGTAGCAGCTATGGGGATTCTATTAAAGTATCGACTGCCTGGTTTGCAGATAATGCTTGACGGAAGCGTCAGATTAACTTGGATGTCGGTTTTGTTCATTGCCAGTAGTGACATGAGCAGTTTGTTTGCAGGACCTAAAGACCCATTATTGATGTGCAGTGTATAACGTAGTGTTGCCATCGTCTGACAGCAAAAAATGTGTTGTCTTATTGGTGATGTTTTCATGCAGTAGCCAACACGGGTGGTGCCCTGGCGCGTAGCGTGCCCTCAAACACCTCGATTATTCGCATTGTCCCAGCACAGTGTTTACAAATCAGGTGTGCATCCTCTGAGTTATCGTCCTCAACCGGTTCGATCTCGAGTGGTTTAATATCAAGCGCTTTGCGCACCCTGTGAAGTTGTTCGGCACGCACGGTATTTGAAAGAAATCCGTAATGGCGGATCCGGTGGAATCGACTTGGCAGGATGTGTATCAGGAAGCGCCGGATAAACTCATGACAATCGAGGGTCATTGTGCTGTAACGATCACGACTCTTGCGTCGATAGTCTTTCCATTTAAATGTAACGTTGTTTCCGTCAGTCGACAGCAAACGACTGTTAGCGATAGCCACACGGTGTGTGTAGCGTGAGAGGTAGTTCAGAACGGCTTTGGGTCCGTGGAACGGGCGCTTGGCATAAACCACCCAATCGAGTTTGCGAGTTGGCTGTAGTGCTTTCTCAAATGCATCAAACTCGTTCAGAGGCAGCAATGACCCATGGAACTCCAGTCGTCCAGTACGGTGGGCTTCGATCAACTGTTCCAGAAAGAGACGGCGGAATAGACGAGAGAGCACGCGCACAGGTAAGAAGAAGCCTTTTTTACATGCTACCCAGCGCTGCCCATCGATTGACAAGCCACCACCAGGCACGATGCAGTGCACATGAGGATGGTGTGTCATCGCCGAACCCCACGTGTGTAACACGGCGGTCAATCCAATGCGGGCACCGAGGTGCTTCGGATCGGCAGCGATCGTGAGCAGCGTCTTTGACGCAGCTTTAAACAGGATGTTGTAGACCACCGCCGGATTCTGGAACGCCAGATCACTGATCGATGATGGCAGTGTGAATACCACGTGATAGTACTCGACGGGTAACAGCTCCAGCTCGCGTGCTTGTAACCAGCGGTGAGCAGCACTGGCCTGACACTTTGGACAATGGCGATTTCTGCACGAGTTATAAGCTATCTCGGTGTGTGAACAATCAGTGCAGCGCAGCACATGACCACCCAGTACTGCCGTGCGGCAGCGTTCGATGGCTGACATGGCCTTCAGTTGCCTAAGGCTAAGCTGAGCTTTATGGGCAGCACGATAAGCGCTGCCATGGCCGCAGAAAATGTCTGCGACCTCAAGCGATGACACCGCTCAGCAGTCAGCTGCCTGGTTCAACCCTCAGGTGTTCAAGCGGCCCTTTCACCTCGCGCAACGTACGGGCAGCCACATGGCTGTAAGTGGCCGTCGTTTCAAGCTTCTTGTGACCAAGCAGTACTTGAATGACGCGGATATCCACACCATCCTCAAGCAAGTGCGTGGCAAAAGCATGGCGTAGCGCATGAAGGTTGACTGGCTTGTCGATATCGGTACGGGAGTGTGCCTCGTGCACGATACGATTGAGTTGCCGAGTGGAGAGATGGTTGACTGGATTCACACTGGGGAAGAGCCAGCCTCCGGGTAGCATTTGACGCTGTTTGTTGGCATGACGGTACCAATTGCGCAACAGCTCTAACAAGGACGGCGACAGCATAGCCTGGCGATCTTTGTGGCCCTTGCCCTGTTCGACTCGAATGATCATGCGATCGCTATCAATGTCGGTGACTTTAAGTCGAACCACTTCACTGGCACGCAGTCCCGCTCCGTAGGCCACGGACAGCGCGGCTTGATGCTTCAAATTACCTGTCGCCTGCAGCAGCTGCGACACTTCATCGCGACTAAGGATGATCGGTAATTTGCGCGGCTGGCTCACATACGTGATCTTCTTGAGCAGCTCCGGTTGAGATAGCGTAACTTCAAAGAAAAATCGCAAACCTGACACCGTGGCATTCAGCGTGCTGGTAGTGGCGCCTTCGTCCACCATATGCAGTTGAAACAACCGCAAGTCTTCGGCAGTTGCCGTGTCGGGTGAGCGACCAAGATAGTGAGTAAAGCGTTTTACCGAACGGATGTAGCCAGTTTGTGTAGCGGTGGTCAGATCGCGA
>JBGCFI010000010.1:0-110761 GCA_045106855.1 Granulosicoccus sp. | reverse complement strand
TTTTGCCTAGATCGGGTGCCCAAAGAAGCACACGTATCCATCTGGATCTGTTAGTTCAAATCCTTCAAGCCCATCGTCGGTAACATGTGTTGACTGGTTCTGTAGCGAGTTGCTTCTGTGAAGTTCGGCCTCGAACTCAATTGGATTATCTAGATAAATAAACGCATCCCAGCGATGTCGTTGTGGATTTGGAAGGGGTTCTACGTTATCTGATATCGATTTCAGCATGATTTGAGCTGAGTCTCTACCTACTATTGAAAAGCATGCGCTGATATCGAGTGATTTGAATCGGCAAGTAAAGCCAAGTCTGTCAACGTAGTAGGCTAACGAATTTTCGATATCCGATACAATAAAAAAAGGAGAGCATGGGCCGAAGCAGTGGTTGTCTGACACGGAATATCCTCCGAGGTATTCTCTTTTCGTATAGTCTATATGAATTGCTCGAGTAACAAGAATATACTGAGAATATACGTCGTTTGGTAGTCGTAGTCGTAGTCGTAGTCGATTGCTCGAGTGCCGCAGAATATTCAGCTTTCGAGATAACAGAAGAGTGGAGATATAAAATGGCGGAATTGCGAAAGAAGCTGATCAAACAGCTTGAGAAGTTACCGGGAATCGATGTCCACCTTTGGAAGCCGGATCGAGACTTTATGGTGATTGATTACAAAGGAAAAGAGGTGGCTCACTTTCATGGCAACAACGAGTTAGATGTACGTTTGTCGCCTGATGTAGTCAAGCGCGACGGTTTAACTCATGCCCCGAATCGAGTAGGACACCCCGATCGAAAAAATGGCGGAACTTGGTTGGTTGTTCGATTTACACGAGAGAGTCATCTCCCGGAGATGGTGCGTCTCGTAAAGATGGCTATAGAGCTAAGATAGAAACGCCATAATTTAAAAAGGCCGAATTGTAGAAACTTATCTTTAAAAGCAAATCTAATAACTATATGTAGAAGCGCGATTAACGCGGATCGAGACGTCATCATCAATACAGTTTCTCTCGCACGAAAAAAATGTAAAAAATGGAATCCTCTCTGATGGTCTTTTTTCCATACAGAAGAGTTGTTTGCCAGCTTGTTTTACGATTTACTCATACTCCGTATAAGCCTTCAATAAATGTGGGAAAAAAGTATTAAAAGAGTGCAGCCGGATAGTGCCAGCTGCACTCATTACAATGGTTACGGTGTGTTGATATCCCCTTGTGTGTTTCCGTTGAAGGTCACGTTCTCACCCAGATTAACAGTGCAATCGGTGTCATCCCTAAAGATCCCCCACGAGGCGCTGTTGTTAATAGCAGAATTTCTGATAGTTAGCTGTGAGGGTAGTCCACCACCACCACCAGAACAATTCAAACTGATGTTTCCACTTCGCGTAACCGTCCCCGCGCCGGCATCAGAGAGTATGACGTTGTCAAGTACATTTTGAGGACTGTTGGAGAACACGAATTCAATGCCATCCCAGTTTCCTGCGGTTCGCTCTTCTCCCATCATGGTTATGGGCTGTGTCGGGGTGCCCACAGCGTTAAGTGAGCCATTACTGGATACCCGAATTTTAGTACCCGACATGGCAATCATCGTTATGCCCGGCTCCAGGGTTAGTGGTGCTTCAATAGTTATGTCATCGATTCGATAGGGCACATTCACGGCAGGCCAGGTTTGAGCAGATTCAACGGTCATTCTGCGGAACACTATTTCGTCAATGGTATTACCAGTGAAATCAAGACCGTTGCCGAATCCGATTAACTGGGAGGGATGTATAACACCTGAACTATCATTGCCTGACACGGTGATGTTGTTGAAGCTGGTCAGAATGGTGCCTTCGTCGAATCGGAAACCCGGGCCTACACCATTACGCAAAGTCACATTGTTCATGGACAATCTTACAATCAGTGTGGGACCAGATGCGGTATGGATGTTTGCGTGGTTGTTGGATCCATCACCTCCGTATTCCACGGTGACGTGCTGCAGTTGATTATTTGCACTACCGCTGAATACATAGCGCAAACCATCCCAGAAGCCCGGTGTTGCCTCTTCCGCGGTAAACAAGATGGGTTGTGCCGCTGTACCTACAGCTTTTAGTGAGCCATCTGAAGATATATTTATTCCCCCACCTGAGCGAAACCTCAGCGTACTGCCAGCGCCTATGGATAGAGGGGCGTCTACGTCCAGATTACCCACTGACCACGGTACGTTGAGTGTTGGCCATACGGTGATGTTGTCGATATCACCATTTTCAACATGTACCTCGTCATTGTTGTTACCCGTATAGGAGGCTGAGGCACGTAAGTCTCCTGCTAGTTCGGGCGTGACACTACCGGAGCGATCATTGTCAGTGGAGATAACACCATCGAATGCTGTAAGAATTGCTCCTGGATCAATATGAAACCCGTCGGAGGCGCTGTGGCGCAACAGTACGTTGGTCATTGCAATACGGGTAATTAGCGACACGCTTCCAATCAACGAGACGGCCGCATCGTCCGAGCCGGTTTGTCCACCGTACTCGATCAGTACGTTCTCGAGGCGATTGCTGCTGCTGTTGGAGAACACAAACCGAAGTCCTTCCCAGTAGCCAGGTGTGCGGTCCTGACCTGTTAGTACGATAGGATCGGTGGTTGTGCCTGCCGCTGTTAGCGATCCGCCCTGACTCACTCGAACCCCTGTGCCTGCTGCAAATTTAAGTACTGTTCCAGGTGCTATGGTGAGGTTGCTGCCCGATTGAACAGTGATTGAATTGTTAACCAGAAAACAAGAGCCTGATAATGTAATGTCGCTGTCGACTGAGGTAAAGTCGACTTCATCGGTGCAAGCTGTTGATGAGACGTCCACAGCCAGCAGATAGGAAGCACCGTTACCTGAGGGATCACCGGGCGGGCTTACTATTGGTGGTGTTGTGGGCGTTGACGGCGTGCCGACAACTTCACCGCTTGTACTTGTACAGCCAATATCAGAAGCATCCGACGGGTTCTGGCTCGCGTCAAGAGCTATAACCTGATAACAGTACTCAACGCCGCTGTTGAGATCTACATCGATAAACTCGGTAGAGGTAACCCGAGCCAGAAAGTCGATCATGGCATTGCCTTCACTGCGTAAAATTCGAAAGCTCGCTACATCGCCTACATCGGCTTGTGTCCATCGAACGCGGATACTGGCTGTGGTCGGTGTTAGTTGAACTGCAGTGGGTATCGGTGGTGGAGTCTCATCAGCTGCTGCAAGAGTTTGCGAAAATCCTGCAGGTGAGCGCATCGAGGCGTTACCTGCAGCATCAAGGGCAACAATTTCATAACCGAATGTCGTATTACTGGCGATGTTGGTATCGATGTATGCGGGATAGGGTGTTGTTGCCACGACAACACCATCACGATAGATCTCATACTCAGTGACACCGATATTGTCGGTTGCCGAGTCCCATGCCAGAACTATTTCATTCATGGCTGATGGGAGTACGCGCAAGCCTGTGGGAGCGCCTGGTGGTATCACATCGATGCTGGTCAGGTCTGTATTGATAGGCAGGTCACTACTAACTGTTCCAAGTGTGCCTGTTTCCGGCTCGCTAATAATGATCGTAATGGTGCCGTTGTTCACCAGCACTGTATTGCGATCAAGAAATTGATCGACACCTTCGTCATTAGACTCGAAGGAGACTGTCTGCAAGTCAACATTGCTCAGTCCATAGGCATCAAGTGATAGTGCCACCAGTGCGCGTATGTTGGCATTGATGGCATTGATCTGCATTTGTGTCGGCAGCGATGCAATCGCGCCATCATTTTCAAACACGGCATCGATATCCAGCCCTTGGGTTGCAAACCAGTTGCGTAAAGCGACATCGGAGTAGGCATGTATGTTCTGCGTGACGCTTGCGCCATCAACAAGGTGAGCGATACCGTAATAGGAGTTGGCATTGCCCAGGTCCACGCGCATCAGGTAGGGGCCCTGACCGGTAAGGTTGGTTGCTTCGAAGCGACCAGTGGCTGCAATCTGTGTTGATGTGCGTTGACCGGATTGTGCCTTGATTTGTATATCTGAATTTGCGAATGCACGTTTTGTCGGTACTGTGCCATTGATTATTCCAGTACCAATGATGCCGCCACCAGGATCACTACTACAGGCACTGAGGGCTGTTACTGCACTGAGCGCAAGAACCCACAGCATGATTCGCCAGGTATTGCGCTGGCGTTTCCAGACACTTTCTCTATTCTTCATTATCAACTTCCTGTGGTTTGGCTTTGCTTTCAAAGTAGTAGATGCCCAGTCCAACGCGTTTACGTTCGACAGAGTCCTTATCATTGGTTTTTGAGGAAGACAGAAGCTGATTTAGCTCCTGTAGCAATTGCAGGGCTTGTGATTCGCTGTGTTCACGAAATTGATCAGCGATGTCGGAGGCTACGCTCGGATACACTATCTGGCGCTGGAAGCGTGGATCTGATGCGCCATGTTCCAGGTTGTGAACAGCGCTTCCCAAAAGGTCCGCCGCGCAGGTAGAGAGCACATTGATTTTCTCAAGCTCATCTTCACGGGGGATATAGCCTTGACTATCAAGACGAACTCGATCACCGTCGAGTCGTGACGCCACGCCAACGCGGGTCAATTCATCCAGTACGGCGCCAAGTGTTATGTCGCCGCTGTAGCGGGTGCATAGCGCGGCGAAACTTCGCGTTTGTCCCTGTACAGGCAGGGTTGCGGGTCTGCCATGATTGTCGAGAAACTCCTCGTCGCTCATCCAGCCATTGATAACTCGCATAGCACGATTAGGCGATGAACGAATAAGCACGTTGTCCGCTTCTCGCAGTGCATGCAATCGCACAACCTCCTTTCGGCTCAAGCCGGTTAGTACCGCTGCGCGCGCATATGTCATTTTCCGATTAGGAATGGCGAAGTGCTCATAGGCCACATCGACATAAGCCTGACGCGCCAGCTCTGCGAATTCTGCGTGTGAAATTTCATTTTTTATCAGCACGCGCAATAATGGCTTGAGAATCGCCAGCACGGCACGAGCAATTATTGATTTCGCTTCTTCTTTCATAAAGGGATTTAAATCCCGTTTATAAAAAAATGCAAGGAAAATCTGAAATATTTTGTATTTTATTGGTCTTGAGGGGGTGGTTTGTCAAAAATGTGACGAAATTCTGTGAGGCTGTCGTGGCAGTTATGCGCGCGGATTTCCCGCAACCCCAGACAATGGAAGGCTTCATCCTATGCCGCCGTAAGCGCTTGTTTGTGCACTGACATCCTGCCCGTTCGGGCAGAGCCTTGACGTGGTAATAATTGCCGTCAAGTCGATTGAGCAGCGTAAATCAGTTGTCTGTCGGCTTATCGCTGCCGTCCGCGTGTGTCCCGGGTTGATATGCAGGTGTTTGCATTCGACACTCTGCCCAATCTATTCAGGCATCAGGGGGATTGCACGATTCAGCGTATTGCTTCAAGCCCTCCATGGTGCCTCGGATCCCTTTACGGATCTTGCTACCAATGATCCGGGAGAACACCGGCGCCAGGGCGCCACTAAATACGACTCTGTGGGTGACCTCAGTTGCATTATCAACCGCCTTGAGTTCGTGCTCGAAGGTCATGGTGCAAAATGGTATTTTTGATTCCACGGAAAAAGACGCTGGTTCGTTGACTGAGGTCATGCGTGTAGCTGTCTTGGGTGCACCTACCGGCTTTAACCACCCACGAGTACCTTCAGTAAATTCACCATCCAGACCAACATTTTCGATATCCGGATCCCATTGAGGCCAGCTATTGATGTCTTTGTAAATAGCGAATATGTGTTCACGAGTGCAGGCTATTCTGATGCAGTACTCAATGCTCATGATATCTGGATTAGTTAGTTGCGGAAGTGCGTTTACAGGCAGGCTACTACGTTGCGCTTCATCATACCCTTTATGAAGCCGGCTTCTCCCCGCCACTTTAGCGGTAAAAACTTCATGGATTGCCGGCGCTCAACGGGAACTTAAGCAAAGTTACCGCCTCTGAACGTAACTATCATTAAACTGGTGACATCATGCTGCAGCGATTTTTCACCGACAATGCAAGGCTCACTGGTCGTTCTGTCAGTTCCATAATAGTTGCGTTTATCAGTGCGGTGTTTCTCATTGCGCAGATGCACGTCGCAGAAGCTGCGTCGACCCTGGATAATTCCGCAAAAAATCCGGAAACGGTGGATTCGCAACTGTCCATGTCGGATGTGTTTATCGGGCTCATTACGAATCAGTCCTCCAGCGTGGAAAATGATCTGGCCATCATCCGGGATAATTGGCACCCCGGGATGGTGATCATGACGATTGAAACGATTCAATTCTCACAAAATAATACCGTGCGAAACGGTCTTCTTAATGTGATGGAAGAGATGACCGGTCAAACCCTGGGTTTGAATATGAATGCCTGGTATCAGTGGCTATGGGCACGCGATGAACAAAGGCATCCTCAATACGCCTCTTTCAAGTCCGAATTGTATGCCTATCTGGATCCCAGGTTCGCCGCCTATTTTAATGAGGAGCGCCAGACGCGTATTCGGCTGGATGAGATTCGTTGGGGCGGGGTAGCACAGGATGGAATCCCGCCGTTGCGAAACCCGGAGATGATCAGTGCGGATGATGCCGACTATCTGGATGATGACAATATTGTATTTGGTGTAGCGATTGATGGTGATGTGAGGGCTTATCCGAAAAGAATACTGGCCTGGCATGAGATGTTTGTTGATGAGATAGGTGGCACAAGATACGCGGGGGTCTACTGCACGCTGTGTGGTGCCCTGATACTTTATGAAACACGTTATGAAAATCGTGATCACGATCTGGGTACCAGTGGATTTCTATATCGTTCAAATAAAGTCATGTATGACAAGGCAACACAGTCGCTTTGGAATACCACCTGGGGTGAGCCTGTTGTCGGACCGCTGGTCGGTGAAGATATCCAGTTAAAGCGAAGCTACCTTGTCACAACTACCTGGGGCGAATGGAAGCGTCGACACCCCGACACCACGGTATTGTCATTGAACACCGGGCACCAGCGCGACTACGGCGAGGGTGTTGCCTACCGTGATTATTTTGCTACGGACGAACTCATGTTTGCAGTACCTTCCAGTGATGAAAGGTTGAAAAACAAGGATGAAATCCTGGCACTGCAATTTCCCGACGTAACCAGCGAAAGACTTGCGATAAGTGCCAGTTTTCTTGAGAAGAATACGGTTTTTCAGCATAGTCTGGGTCGGCAGGAATTTGTAGTGCTCACAGATACCAGTGGTGCAAATCGGGTGTACGAGACGCAAGGTGTTACATTTTCCGAATATGATGGCAATTCGCTGTTGCTCGACGCTGAAGGTCAACAGTGGACGCTTTCTGAAGGACAATTACGAATGTCCAATGGGCAGCAGAGCCTGGAACGTTTACCTGCGCATAGAGCTTTCTGGTTTGGGTGGGTAGCTTCGTGGCAAGATACACAATTGATAATGTGATAGTGAAAACTGTACTGCTTAGGTGTGTTTGACTTGCGTATACTCAGGTTTTCAATAGCAATCTGACGTCGTCAAGTCTATGTCTACTCAACTTTCCGTCAATCTCAATGCTGTCGCTCAATTACGTAACCGACGCGATTTGCCTTGGCCGAGTGTTACCGGCATTGGCCGTATCGCACTTGAAAACGGGGCTCACGGGCTCACTGTTCATCCCAGGCCCGATCAGCGACATACACGATTTACCGATGTCGCAGAGCTGCGTGCATTAATTGATAGCGAGTTCCCACACTGCGAATTCAACGTGGAAGGGTATCCCACCGAGGACTTTCTTCAGCTTGTTGAAAAAAATCGCCCCGAACAGGTAACTCTCGTGCCTGATGATCCCACCCAGGCTACATCGGATCATGGCTGGGATTTTGAGAAGTATCACAACAAGTTAACGCCGATTGTTGGGCGACTTAAATCAGCGGGTATGCGAGTTTCCCTGTTCGCTGATGCTGACGTTAGCCAGGTTTCCTGGGCTCGGGATACAGGATGCGATCGTATAGAGCTCTATACCGGACCTTACGGTGCAACGTTTGCAGATGCCGATGCCAGGCAACGGGTGCTCGCACTTCTGGGCGAAACTGCTGATGCTGCTATTGCCATGGATCTTGATGTCAATGCCGGTCATGATCTTACCGTGGAAAATCTTCCCGCCCTGGTGAAGCGAATCCCGGCCCTTGCTGAAGTGTCTATCGGTCACGGACTAACTGCTGATGCTATTGAGTACGGCATGCCAGCAACAATAAAACGGTTTCTTGATGCTTGTGCTGCGCCATAGCGCCTGTGAGAATGTTTGTACGATGTGTTCCGGGAACTTCCGCAACACAAGGATCGTTCATATCGCTGTGTAGCGCTTCAGCTTATAGCGGATTGTCGCGCACCGTTGGCAACAAGCTATACTGACTCATCTCTTAGGCAAACCTCGGAAGATCTTATGTTCAGAAATTATATCGCTGCCGCAGGTATTTGCGCGGGCATTTTACTCTGCGCAGGCTCTACAAAGACACTCGCTGCAGCTCAATCCTATTCTCTCGATCCATCGCATACTACTGTCGCCTTCCTGGTGGATCACATAGGATTTGCCAAAACACTGGGCCAGTTTACCGATGTATCCGGATCGCTCTCATTCGACCAGGATTCAAACACGGTCAGTAATGTGAATATCTCCGTTGCTACCCAAAGTGTCAACACCGCCAACGAGGCGCGTGACAAACACGTGAAAAACAAGGATTTTTTGAACGTGAAGAAATTTCCGGAGATGAAATTCAGCGCATCCTCAGGCTCTATTGATGCAAACGGAGCTGGAGAAATTGCAGGGGAACTGACACTGTTAGGGAATACGTTGCCGCTGACGTTAAGCGTTAAGCTTAATAAGGCAGAGAAATATCCTTTCGCACACAAACGATTTACGTTAGGTGTCTCAGCGTCTGGAGAGTTAAACCGAAGCGACTACGGTATGGATTACGGCGTTGCAAATGCACTGGTTGGTGATGCCGTTACACTAATAATAGAAATCGAGGCTATTCAGGACAAGTAGCATTCAGTGCTCAAACACGGTAGATAAAAAATTTCGCATGTCCCACATCAGTTGACTCTCTGATGTGGGTGAAGGCAACATGCCGTCAACCCAGTACCCGCCAGATAGTTTCTGCATAACATCTGCGTTGTTGCTGATCACATGAACCGGCACATCGCCGCTTGCACCCCAGCCATTGATAATAGGTGCCGGCTGGTGATCCCCCAGGATAACGATAAGCGCGTCATCTCCATAGCGAGCGGCATACTCTCCCAGAATATCCAGCGTGTAGTCGAATGATTGAGCGTACATGTCTTGTACTTTGGAGCGAAATTTCCAGCTGACGGGCTCTCCAAATCGACGACTACCATCAAAAATACTGCCATCGCCAATAGCGTTCCAATCCAGTTTTTCTGGCAACGGGGTCCATGGAGCATGTGTTGTCACCAGCGCAATCGTCGCCATGACCGGCGCATCTGATTTTTCACGAATCTGGTGCTGAAAATACGACATAGTGTATTGATCAGGCATGGTGGCGTATCCGAAGCGTTCCCCGTTGTACTGCATATCATCTGCTACCCATAGTTGCTGGTAGTCGTACCATGTGCCCTCTGGCCATGCAAACTGTATCGCCGGCATGACACCGACTGTGTTCCAGCCAGCGCTTCCGAACAGTGCGGTCAATGATGGTCGTTGTGTGGTTACCAGACGATCAAAACGTGCCTGATTATCGATTTTCAATCCAGACTGGAAGCTGGTGTGTGCAAGCCAGCTTCGACCACCACGGATAGGTGATGTCAGCCATCCGCTTTTGGATAACATCGAGTTTTTGTCCAGCCTATCCTGAACGTTGTTCAGTCTCTGCCGGGCCATATCGGAAAAACGCTCAGCCTCAAGAAAATCGCGACCATACGACTCGACGAATACAACGATAATATCCATGCCGTCCAGCGCCGCAAATTCAGGTTTGCCGTTGTCGAGAACCGTGTCTGACTGCAGCTCTGTAACGAAAGTGCGCTGATCCGCAATGGAGTTTTTGACTCTGGTTATTCGTTGAGAAAATTCCGGAACTATCTCAGCCTGCGCCGGACCGTCGTAATCAAATCGATGTTCAGCGTAAAGCCCTGCGGTAATCAGTACGGAGGTTACGATTGCCAGCGTAACGACATATGATCGAGCGGTAACCGGCGTATTCGCAATGTGCAGCAGGCATCGATAGAGGAACCATACAGTGACGATCAGCAGTAACAGGACGATTCCCACTATGCCCAGGGCTTGCAGTGGCCCCGTCGATGTCGAGGCCAGGTTCCAACCGTCGCTTAACAGATGCAGCTCCAGCAAGGGATTGAATCGACGGTTAAATGCCAGGTATGAACCGATATCTGCCAGTCTCAGGAGCATGAGAAACCATGCTGTCAGAGCGAGCAGTGCGCTGACTGGTTTGCGCGCAGTTGCAGGCACGATCAGAAGAATTAATACGACAATGGGTAGTTCCAGGGGCAATTGCCACAAGACGTTCAAGGTAAACTGTTTGGGATGACCCGGAAACAACAGAACAAGCAATATCACGAGAATGGCGATGGCAAGCCGTAACCCGTTGTTCAGGTTTTTCGATGCGCTCTCACCCACGGTTGTCAGAATCCTCAGAATTTTTGCGGCAGCCGGCTTGTTGTTTCTGGTAGCGTGGTTTGTCGATATTACTGAAGCGGTAAATCAGTTGAAGCAGACCGACTGGCGCTGGCTGGTTCCGGCATGCATACTCGTGCAATTTCAGGTGGTTCTGTCTGCCGTGCGATGGAAAATCACTGCTAATCGTCTGGGTCAGCCGTTGACGGCGAGACGGGCTATCTCCGAATACTATCTTGCCACTTTTGCTAACCTGAGCTTGCCAGGAGGGATCACTGGGGATGCTGCCAGAGTGTATAGAAACCGGCAACCTCGTGCCCTTGATATCTCTGTTCACAGCGTAATGATTGAAAGGCTGGCAGGGCAGATAGCGCTTCTGGTGGTGAGCATTGTCGGGTGGATGGCCTGGCCTGTGATAATGCAGGGAGGCGTGCCGGAATTTGGCGGACGAGTGCTCGGTGTGGCTCTTGTGTTAATACTGCTCGTCGTATTGTCCATAATATTGATAATCCGGTTTGCTCCAGACTGGATGACTCGTTTTGTGGTCAACTTTGGTCCTGCGCTGTACTGCGCCTGGTTGGCAGATAGACAATGGATAGTGCAAAGCGTTCTTAGTCTGGCGATCGTACTGACTTACGTACTGGTGTTTCTGTTGAGTTCTTATGCCGTGCAAGTACCGTTGCCGTTAACAGCAATGGTAACTATCGTCCCCCTTGTGTTGTTGAGTATGGTCATTCCTTTGTCGATAGGAGGCTGGGGTATCAGGGAGGCCTCCGCCGCCGTATTGTGGCCGCTGGCAGGTTTGAGTTCAGAAGCCGGGATTGCTACCAGTGTGGTGTATGCATTGGTTTCTTTAATCGCCTGTTTGCCCGGTTTGTTATTTATGTCTATTCGACCCGATCGTGTGCTGACGAGAAAGCCAGAGCACATCGATCGCAAATGAAGCGGTGAGACCTGCGAGGGCTATCGCGCCAACAATCGTTAGTTGGGAAGCAGACAACAACGGGCACAACATCAGGCACAAGGCACCAACTTGCACGACACACAGTGTTTTGCGACGCATTGAGGGATACAACGGGGCTTTCAGGAAATCAAGCCAAATGGCAGCCCCGAGGAAAAGGTAGCGCATTAGTCCCAGTGCAAGAATCCAGATGCCCACTTTTTCTGTTTGCCAGATGAATAGCGTAATGACCAGGGCCAGTAAAGCATCGATTTCCATATCGAACCGTGAGCCAAACTCAGAACACAGATTACTCTTTCTTGCCAGATAGCCGTCCAGTCCATCCAGGCACAGCGTAATTGTTGCCACAAGCGCAATGGTCCAGAGCCAGGCGTCCGAGGGTATCTGTGCGGCTATGGGTATAAACCCTGCCATTAAGGCCGTTATGGCGGCTCTTGTCGAAGTGACTACATTGGCACTGCCAAAATTTGCGAAGAGGTGATGCCGGCGATTGCTCCATACGAGAATGGCAATGATCGACCAGAGGAAAAGCGACGTAAGCGCGCTGCTAATACCGAAGGGCGTCAGGTATATGGACAGAGTAAGCAGTATCACGAGGATAAAAAAACTGATCAACACCAGCGTGATCGCCGTTCCTACTGGTGTGGTGAAGGTGTCAGAACCCGCAGCAGTGTGTCTTGCATAAGCGCTGGCCGGTTTTGCCATTGAGATTGCTGGAACCTCGGTTATTGTGCTTGATCGTCTGTTCACCCGGCATTATCACAGCTGGTCAAATGACCGGCACGCTCACGCTTTGTTTGAAGATAGCGTGCATTGTGTACATTTTCTGTAGCGGGAGAGGGGAGGCGTTCTTCAACATGCACACCCTGTTGCCGTAATGCGTCTATTTTCAACGGGTTGTTTGTCATCAACCGTACAGAGTTAATCCCGAGCTGTTGAAGTATATAGAGCGCAGCCTGATAACAACGCTGGTCAGCATCAAAGCCCAAATGCTGGTTGGCTTCGATAGTATCAAGGCCCTGGTCCTGCAGCTGGTACGCCAGCAGCTTGTTGGCAAGACCAATTCCACGGCCCTCTTGTGATAAGTACAGGACAACGCCACCGTCGCCTTCTGCCATCTTGCTGATTGCACGATCAAGTTGCTCGCCACAATCACACTTCATACTGCCGAGAATATCACCGGTAAAGCAGGAAGAGTGAATCCGTACGGTCACGGTTTTGGAGAAATCCGGTTGCCCAACGGTGATGGCCACATGCTCAGCGAAACCATGTCGCTCGCGAAATACGGTCAGTTGTACATTTTTTGCGGCTGCCAGTGGAACGCCCGCTGTGCTCAGTTTGATGAGTTCACCACTCCGATCACTGAACTCAAGAGCACTTTGTACACTGACGCTGAGCATATTAGCGGGTATTGATCTGGGTTCATGCATGATGAATGCTGGCAAGGCATGCGCATATCTAGCCATATTGAGCGCAGCTTTGGCATACGGTATTGTTCCCGGGGCTCGTTGTTCAAGCGTTGATCCGACGGTATCGCGGGATTGCCCGCTGCCCTCTGGCCGAGAGCTTGTCTGGACATGGCCCGGTTCAGCCGACGCGGGGGTGAGCCCCGCCCAACTACGCACCATGGTGGCGGAGGTTTGAGAATTTAATTCGAAGCAGACTGCGTTGCTGTCAACCATAAGCCCTAGCGCCAGGGCTCGTGGCCGTGACAGGATCAATTGGCAGGTGTGCTCAGCAATAAGGGTAGCCAGATCAGGCTCGCTCATGTTCTCGACCAACTGAACAATACGATGTTTTTCGACAGTATCTGAGGCGCCTGCATCGCTGGCAGTCAGCGCTATAGCCCTGCCACGTTGCAATTCGGCAATGCAGCGTTCGGTGTCAATGTACGCATGGGATGTGGTTGATTCGCCTGGTATGTCCATATTAGATCAGTAGAGAACTGTTGGTCGGAACCTGATTTCTGATACAAGTAAAAAAATAGTGCAACGTGCGTTGTATACGGGGCTCTATGCTATTTTGGTTCTTATGTTTCTGTCTAGAGGTACATTGCCTACTAGTCCGGTTGACAAACAGTTGTAGTTCAAGTGGATAGTGTGTTGCGGAACATGGCACACTAATGAGCTCGGGTCCGCGGTCATAGATCGAATAAGGTGTCAGACAAATCGAAAACTTATCACACTCAGTCGCAGAAACTCTGGCATGGCAGTTCCTGCTTAATGCCCGTGATATCGTCACCCGAGTTGATTCGAAAACACACTTCTTAGGCTATGACAGCGTCAATGGCAAAGTAGTTCGCTCCGACAGCCTGGATCAAACAACCTGTCTGTGGCTCGATAATATGGGCAACTGGTGTCGTAAACCAGAACTACCTTCGATTTTTCACTCAACATTTGATCTTTATCTGCCGGCATTGGGCAATCGTTCTGATACCTGTCTTATTACTGCTCATCTTGGGCAAAGTATTGATGCAAGAATTGCAACAAGCGACGGCGATTCCTTCTACGTAACGGGTGAGGTGAACCGGAAGCATCTCCACTGTTTGCGTGCAATGTGTGATGCTGTCATCGTGGGCTCCAGAACAATTATCGCTGATAACCCACAGCTCACTACCCGTGCCGTGTCAGGTACTAATCCGGTACGTGTCATCATTGATCCCAGTGCCAGGCTGCATCAACCTCTGCGGGTTTTCGATGATGGGCAGGCTCGTACCATTCTCATCCATCAATCTTCTGCAGATCTTTCTGGCAGGCAGACACAATTTGGACCGCTGGTAGCAGATAACGCCGGTAACACTGTCAGGCAGGTGCAAAGGTGCATCGTGCCAGACTCCGATGATGAACTGGCCGTAAAAAATCTCGTTGCACTGCTAAATCGTCTTGGCCTTCAACGGCTGTTCGTGGAAGGCGGCGGAAATACGGTCAGCAGATTTTTTGAAGAGCGTGTTCTGGATAGGTTGCAAGTAGCAGTGGCGCCTTTACTGGTGGGGGCAGGTACGCCGGCATTGCAATTAACAGGAGTTACGAAAATGCTGAATGCTTATCGTCCACCACATACGGTTTATCGTATGGGAGAAGATGTACTTTGGGACTTTGATGTCAGTATGATGAAAAATGATTCTTTAAAGTCTGTTGTGAGTAATGATACTTCTGACAGTTCGCAATTGAATGAGTCCGGTTTAAGATTTTCCTTTGAGCGATTGTTTTAGGCAGTTATCCGGATTTCTCGCAGCGCGTGTGATGCGCGCAGATTCCTCACGGGTTCGTGTATGGAACCAATAGCCTCTCGCTTTAAAATTCATGGCTTTTCATCATTGACCGCACAATCCAGACTGTGGATGATGTATGTATAACAATGCAAGCTGCGCTAATATATTGATTTTGTGAACGCAGTCTATGCAGGCAATTGAAACTATCTAACCGAGAATTTATCTGATCATGACACAGAGCGTTCCCCTCACACTGGATGGCCAATCGATCGAGTTACCTGTTGTTGTTGGCAGTGAAGCCGAAAAGGCAATTGATATTGGTAAGCTTCGCGATGCTACCGGGTATATTACTCTCGATCCCGGCTACGGCAATACGGGTAGTTGTAAGAGCGCAATAACGTATATAGATGGCGATGCAGGCATTCTGCGTTATCGAGGAATCCCAATCGAGCAGTTTGAAACCAGCCCCAACTTTATCGAGGTTTGCTGGCTTCTGATTTTTGGAACTCTGCCCACCGTTTCAGAATATTCTGATTTCAGTGAGCGCTTGACGCGTCATGCAATGCTGAACGAAAAGATGAAGCACCATTTCCAGGGTTTCCCTACTCAGGCTCCGCCGATGGCAATCTTATCGGCAATGATCAATGCCTTGTCATGCTTTCATCCGGACATGATAGAAATGGACGACGATGATAAATTTATCACTGCCGCCGCAAGGTTGATCAGTAAGATACGAACGATTGCCGCCTTTGCTCATCGCAATTCTATCGGCAAGCCCTATAACTATCCCAATCCGGATTTGCTGTATGTAGCTAATTTCACTCATATGATGTTTTCGGATCCCCACGCGCCTTACGAAACAGACGAACTTGTGCGTCTGGCATTTAATCTTGTGCTTATCCTGCACGCTGACCACGAGCAAAACTGCAGTACCTCGACTGTTCGTCTCGTGGGTAGTAGTGGAGCCAATTTATTTGCTTCCTGTGCTGCTGGTGTCTGCGCTCTGTGGGGACCGCTACATGGTGGTGCCAATGTGGCAGTACTGGATATGCTTGAGCAAATTCATCAGGGGGATTTGTCGGTAGAAGAGTACGTTAGGCTTGCTAAAGACAAGAATAGTGGCATTCGCCTGATGGGTTTTGGTCACCGTGTCTACAAAAATTTTGATCCGCGCGCGCAAATGCTGCAACGCGTTGCGGAAAAACTACTTGCTCACCTGAATATCAATGATCCCCTGCTTGAGATTGGTCAGCGTCTTGAAGACATTGCATTAAGTGACTCCTACTTCGTTGAGCGCAGGTTGTATCCAAATGTGGATTTCTACAGTGGTATTATCCTACGGGCGTTGGGTATTCCCACGAATATGTTTACCGTGATATTCGCCATGGGGCGTATGCCTGGCTGGATCGCTCACTGGCGCGAACAGCAGCAAGAGGGTGCACGCATTGGACGACCGCGCCAAGTGTATACCGGGCCAACATTGAACGACTATGTGCCTAGAGATCAGCGAGGCTGGAGTTCTTCAAACGAGGATGACATTCTTCCAGAGCGCTTGGGTTCAACCCCACACATGTGAAAAACATGGTAGTTTTTTGTGTCACGCCATCTATCTTTCAATACTTGGTTTAACGATGACTGTTAATTAGGCCGGCAGTGTGTCAAGGCAGACTTTTAAAGGTGCTTACAGGCATTTGCATCGACATGCACCGTTTCCAGCACGACAGAACTTGAGTGAGTCACAATGGCGGTTTGCTTGACAAGAAGTTTCGATTTTTCAATAAGCCTCATTGATCTAGCCTGTATGAGCGAGTTCTTTTCTTGTTTCAGTGATTGATCATCAAGCAAGCGGATTACATTGCTACCGTTTTTAGTGTCTTGCATCATTGACATGTCCGTAAAGCGTTCTTGACGTAACCGTTGTACATCATGGGTGGCAGCTTGTCTCGCTTAACGTGTTATGTCATGTAATATGAACGTTGGAGATATTACTGTTTTCTGGCATCGCACACCAGAACGTTTTATTGTCGGGGCTATAGCTCAGGCACGGTGGCTAACTACCTTGTCAAAGGCTAGGCTACGCCCCAAAGTCTGAGGAAAGATGTCCTTTCCAATCATGTGTAAAGCTTGTATTTTTTTGCTAATGTATCGATTTCATGGAATGGAAAGTACATCGATATGCCCAACGGTTAGTGTCGACAACCCCTGTTCGATCGCTTGCTTGCGCATAAGGTGCCATTGTGAAATAAGCTCCTCTTGATGTTCGTCTTGCTCCACCGCACTTGGCGACCAGCCATCTATGATAGCTAACTGCAGTTCCCTATCGTGCGGCCTGATTACCCAATCGCTTTCGCCTGTTATTACCTGTCTGCCCAGGTTTCGCAAAGCTGCGGTAAAGAAATGACCTGCCTCTGGTCCTAAAGCCAGGCCGAACCCTTTTTCATTCAGCTGATGCTGGTTTAGCAGTGAGCTAACGACGCTGTCGGCTTCAAGCTCCGCATGCCATTGAATTTTCCCATTGTAGTTAAGGGCAAACAGGCACGCGCACTTGCACTTGTACACTTTTGTAGAAATTATTTGCAGCCAGTTGGCGGAAGTCAGATCCAGAAGCGCTGATGCGGTAAGCAACTGGATATCACCCATGGGAATGTGTTCGACTTCGCTTGCCAGATCGAGAATCCTGTGTTCAATCGTTGCACTAAAGCTATCGTGTTCGATCCGGCATATGCCATTGCTATTGTCGAATCGGGCATCGTGAGTTGAAGCCCAGTATTGCAATAAATCGGGTAGACGGTGAAACAGCCCGGCATCGTTGTCAAGTAGCAGCCAGTGTTGATCATGGCCCAGCTGAGGCATCAAATACCTGAGGTTGGATCCGGTGCCGGCGCCCAGTTCCAGAATGTTATGTGATTCCTGTTGCCTGAACCACTCCGTCAATTGATTGTTTAATGTCGGATTGCGAGCCCGGTGGTCTGCCGGTTCGCGTAGCGCCAGCCAGCTCTCACTGAACCCGGCATGCTTGTTATTAGTGCTATGACCGTCATTATTACTCATCAAACATTCCGAGTTGGTGGTTTGGTCAGTTGAGTTTGTGTGAGTACTTCTGAAAACTCATCTGCAGCTATTTGCCAGTCACGTAAATTCTGGCGAGCTGTGATAGCTGCCTTTTTTAATGTGGTACGGAGTGATGCGTCGGTTAAATAGGAGTGAAGAGCGTTAGCCATTGACTTGGATTCGCCAGGTGGTACCAGAATTCCGGCACCTTCTGGAACGGTATCTCGCATGGCGCCTGCATCCGAGCATATGATGGGTATGCCACGGGAGATTGCCTCCGACAGTACCATTCCATACCCCTCATGAAAGGATGCCAGTACAAAGACATCTGCCATAGCATAGTGACGATTGAGTTCCTCCTCGTCTAATTCTCCCGTAAAGGTTACGTGTGTATCGAGCGCAAACCGTTTGCGAGTTTTAATCAGGTTTTGATAGTGGCTGATATCTCTATCGATGCTGCCTACACAATGTAATCGCCATGGTAACTGGACAATGCTTGCTAAGGCTTCGAGCAAGACATCGTGACCTTTGCGTTGCGTCAGGGTTGCTACGCAAAGTATATTGGTTATGGCATCAACGCTTCCGTTCGCTATGGGTGCCGTGTCGGTGCCCGGTAGAACTGCTTTGATTTTATCCGCTGGCACTTTGTATTGTACAAGCGAGTGAGCAGTGCTCTCACTTGTCGTGATGACAAAGCTGGCATAGCGTAACGCTTCAGTCTCCAAGGCTCTTAATCGGGCAGAATTTTCTTCACTGAGGCCGGTTTCCAGCGCTAGCGGGTGATGGATGAGTGCAACGAAGATTAATCGATGTGCGTGAGAAGCAATAATCTCTGGCAAGACACTGTACGCGAGCCCGTCAATTACCGTGATGGTGTTGTCTGGGATCGTGTTGAATCTTGCAGCGGCGATTGCGCATTGTGCGGCTGAAGGAAACGGGTAGTCACCCTCGAGTGAAACAAGCGATACGTTCCACTGTTGCGCTTTGCCTGTACCATCGACCAGCTGTTCCACGATACGTTTATCGTAGCGATAACCACCTGTGCGTGTATTCAAATCTCCAGGATAGACAAAGGTGAGCTGTGAACTCATGATAAATCCTGCGTCCCGGATAATGTGGCCCCTATAGATTCAGGGCTCTCTCGTAAGCTGCCCACGCGACATGCGACTCGTGCAGGGTTACTTTCAATGCATCCAGACCCTTGGCGGCGGTACCTAGCTCGCCTGCCTTGATCTTAGACTCTATGCGTTCATAGACGACCTTCGCGAGGAATTCGGTGGTTGTATTCGACCCGGCAAACTCTGGTTCATCGTCCAGGTTCTTGTAGTTCAATGTTGCCAATACAGCCGCTAACGACTGGCTTGCCAGGCCTATGTCAACCACCAGGCCGTCTTCATCAAGTTGCTGGCGGCGCATTTCAAGATCGACGACGTAAGTTGCCCCGTGCAAACCTTGCGCGGGACCAAACACCTCGCCTTTGAAGCTGTGGGCGATCATGAAATGTTCTCTTACATTCAGGCTATACACGCTGTTCTCTCCTGTTGAAATAGTGTTGTGAATCAATTATTGCCGGCTATCGCACAGACAAAGATTACTTATTGGTATTTTATACGGTGGCAAAGCGACGTATTGTCAGGTGCATTCAGCCATTTAAGGGTTTCTGGTAGTTCCGGAAAATGGCTTTCACCGCTGATCAATACATCGAGATCCGGATTGCTGAGTTGTGAAAGAGCCAACTGCAATCTGCGTTGATACGACCATCGCGAACGTTGTCCGGCAGCTATGTGACCCACTTGAGAACTCTTTAACTGGAGCCGTTGAGAATGAAAAGCGCTACCCAGATTCATTGATATCTGGCGGCTGCCGTACCAGCTGAGCTCCACTACCGTTGATTCAAAGCCTGCAAGCTGTAAGGCGCTATTAAGTCCTTGTTCTGTGGCGGAGGTATGAATGACGAGATCCCGGTTACGTTTTGCATCACGCGGCTGCGTAAATTCAACGCCCAGAGCATTTGCAACTGGTGCCCGGTTTGTATTTATATCAATCAATTGAACATCACAACCCACAATGCGTGCAGCTAGATAGGCGACAAGTGATCCTATTACCCCTGCGCCTACAACGCTTATCCGATCTCCAATGGCAGGTTGAGCGTCCCATAGTGCATTGATGGCGGTTTCCATATTGGCCGCCAGTACGGCACGCTCGGGTGGAACGTCTTCGGGAAGCACAGTAACTGACTCCTCGGGTACGTTGAAAAGCGTCTGGTGAGGAAACAGGCAAAAGACGCATCTGCCTTGCAGATGATCGGGTCCTTGTACAACCTGGCCGACGTTGATGTATCCGTATTTGACGGGGAAGGAAAAATCTCCGATCTGGAAAGGTGCGCGCATGCGATCATGTTCGCTGGCGGGAACCAGGCCTGAAAACACCAGCGTCTCAGTGCCACGACTAACGCCAGAATAAAGCGTCTTTATGCGAACTTCATTATCCGCGGGCGGCGGCAGTTGAGCCTCGATGAGTTCGCCGCGTTCTTTTTCACTGATCCAGAACGCTGTCGTTGGCGTGGTGGATGTCATGACAAAGCGGATTCAGGCACGCCCCGGGTAATGTCATCTGGAATATTGTAATCTTCGGCGATCACTCGCGCCGTCATTTTCGCTGACATCATAACGGAAGGAGTCCCGCCGCCGGGTTGTGTTCCCTGACCGACAAGATACAGATTCCTGACGTCTTCACTTCGGTTATGAGGTCTGAAGTAGGCCGATTGCACAAGCACCGGCTCAACGCCGAAACCGTTACCGACATAGGCATTTAACGTCTCTTCGAAATAGGCGGGTGTTATAAATTTCTTATAGACAATTCGCTGTAGCAGGTTAGGAATATGTCCCTGGTCTTGCAGTGACATAAGCACCTTTTCAACGAAGGCCTCGCCTTTTTCCTGCCAATCGATCTGGCTTAAGTTATTAGGTACAGGTACCAGCGTGTAGGCAGCATGGTGACCATCGGGAGCAAGGCTTGGGTCCGTAATAGTGGGCAGGTGCAAGTACTGGGAAAAGTCATCAGCCAGAATCTTGCGTTCAAAGATGTCAGTAAGCAATTCCTCATAGCGGGGCCCGAGGATAATATTGTGGTGTTGCAACGGTGGGTCGTCCTCGTGTCTTGAGTAACCGAAGTAGATGACGACCAGCGACATGCTCTGTTTTCTGAATTTGACCAGAGAATCGCGGTTGATCTTTCGATGCTCTGGAGCGATGAGTTTGAGGTAGGTATTCGCGTAATCAGAGTTTGACACGATAACATCGGCCTGCAAGATTTCACCATTGGACAGTGTCACACCTGTCGCTGTTGATTTGCCGTTGATCTTGTCGACCTTGATGGCGTCAACCTCTACCCCAAAACGAAAAGTACCCCCGATATCTTCAAGTTTTCTGGCAAAACCCTTGACCAGCTGTCCAGTCCCGCCCATGGCGAAATGAACACCCCAGGTTTTTTCAACGAAATGAATCATGGCGTAGATAGCCGGAACCTTTTGCGGATTGCCACCGATCAGTAAAGTCTCATAGCTGAATACCCGGCGCATCTTGTCACTTTTAAAATACAGCTTGATAAACGAGAACAAGGATCGCACGGCATTGAGTTTGAAAAGATCAGGTACTACTTTCATCATCGCCGGCACGCTGCCAAAGTATGTGTAGCCGAGTTCGATGAAGCCACGGTCAAAGATTTTTTTAGCGGCCTCATGAAATCGATCGTAGCCGTCGACATCTTCGGGCGCGAGTCTGGCAATCTGTTGGCGAGTGTTTTCGGGATCGCAATCGTAATCGAAGTGAGTCCCATCTTGAAAGTAGATTCTGTAGAAGGGCAGGATGGGTCTGATTTCTACATAACGGCTGGTGTTTGGTCCACCACTGATGCCTTCTCTGATTCGCTTGCTCTCGTCAAGAATTTCGGCAGGAAAATCCGGTTCAGCCAACATGGCCTTGTCCCGTTCCAGCGCGAATAGCTCTTCGATGAAATGAGGTACCGTAAGAACTGTAGGTCCCATGTCAAAGACGAAGCCTTCCGCTTCGTGCACGAGCGCCCTGCCACCGGGTGAGTGCAGCTTTTCCAGAACTGTCGTTTCAAAACCCAGGCTTTGCAGTCGAATGGCACAGGCAATGCCGCCGATGCCTGACCCAATGACTATTGCTGTTTTACGTTTCATTCCGGAACGATCGGTTATGTGATGTCATCCAGTACAAGTGCATGTTCGAAGCGCCAAGCGGGTTGTCATGAGCTGAAAATTGATAGTAAATGCGGCATGGCTGCTTATCTGGGGATCTTAGCGGCTTACGCCGGTATAGTGCGATCAGATCTGTCTATCGATCCAGCCGCCTGTTCTGATGTTTACTGTCCTGTTGCGTCGTTATCAGGAATTCAGGCGTTAACGTGCCTCATTTCCTCGTCTAGATACACCTGAATGATATCGTCGAAGGAGTTTTCTGCCTGAAAACCCAGAGCGCTTGCACGATCAGCGCTGAACATCTCCGGCCAACCCGACACAATGGATGCAATGACGGGATCTGCTTCGCGCCGAATAAGTGCAACCGCATCACTGCCGATCATTTTTCCTAGAGACTCTATTTGCTCTGCTACCGTGGCACTCAGCCCCGGCAGATTCATGTTGCAGCGAAGACCAATCTGTTCACGACTCAGTGTTGCTGCGTGCATGAGGAAGCCAATAGCCGCACGTGGGCTGGCAAACCAGTGCCGAACAGTATCAGCTACCGGCAGGATGGCCGTTTGCCCGTTGATGGGCTCACGCAAAATGCCTGAGAAAAACCCGGATGCGGCGGCATTGGGCAATCCGGGCCGCACGCAGATTGTTGGCAATCGCAAGCCAATTCCCTTTACGATGCCACGTCTGTGATAGTCGGCCAGCAACAGCTCGCACATGGCTTTTTGTGTGCCATAGCTGGTTAGAGGGGTGAGATGGAATTCATCGTCAATCACCTCCGGGAAGGGTGCGCCATATACCGCGATCGAAGAGGTAAAGATGAATGTCGGTGCATAGCCGTCTTTGTCGTGTTCGGTTTTAATTGCCTCCAAAAGCTCCCGGGTGCCGTCGAGATTGATCCGATAGCCTTTATCCATATTGGCTTCGGCTTCTCCGGAGACGATTGCAGCCAGATGGTAGATAAAATCTGGCCGTGTGGCGATCAGTCGCTGGGCAACACCTGCCTGCGTCAGGTCAGCCACGCTGGTGTTGACCCTGACCGGGGATTCCATGCTGATTTGAGGTTCAACCACATCTACCAACGCCAGTGAATCGATAGTTTGTCCGGCAAGCGTTTTCTGTTCGATGAGACGTGTGGCAAGCTTTCGTCCGATCATGCCAGCCGCACCGATGATAAGAAGATCCATGATGGTCTAATGAAATGTTTGCCCCGGAAGGCCTAAGTGTAATGCAAATGGCAAGCTCCACAGAGTTGTGATTCGCCTGCGCTACCGCTTGTTATCAAGCAGCATTGACGGAGCTGATGACAGCAGAATACGGTTTCAATGGACCAGATGGCCTGAGAGGCACGTAAGAAGTGTTATTGTTCAATAATATATCGACTTAGGCATAGAGGTTACATTCATGGCAGGCTTATTAGACACAGTTGATCCTGACGGACTTCTGGAATACTCGGTGGTTTACACAGACCGCTCCGTCAATCACATGTCCGGGCAATTTCAGCAGGCAATGCGGGATATCCATGCCACGCTCACAGATGTGTATAAGGCACATAGAGCGGTGATTATTCCAGGTAGCGGTAGTTTCGGAATGGAGGCTGTAGCCCGTCAGCTATGTCGTGATAAACGCTGCCTGGTCATCCGAAACGGTTGGTTCAGTTACCGTTGGTCGCAGATATTTGATGCTGGAAACCTACCGGCAAGCCATGATGTGCTCAAAGCGAAAGCTACATCTGAGGGTAGTCAGGCCCCCTTTGCACCGGCCCCGATTGATGAAGTAGTGGCGTTCATTGCCGAGAAGAAGCCCGATGTTGTGTGCGCACCGCATGTTGAGACGTCCGCTGGCATTATATTGCCGGATGATTATCTGACGGCAATTGCCAATGCAGTCCACGAATATGGCGGCTTGTTCGTTCTGGATTGCATCGCTTCCGGGACAGCCTGGATAGACATGCAGGCGACTGGTGTCGATGCGCTGGTGACGGCTCCGCAAAAGGGCTGGAGTGGCTCACCCTGCGCAGGGGTTGTCATGTTGAGCGAGCACGCCTACGACATCATGCAAGACACAAGCAGTGACAGCTTTGCCGTTGATCTCAAGAAGTGGTCTCAGATCATGGAGGCTTATATTGACGGCAAGCATGCGTACCACGCCACCATGCCCACTGATGGCCTGATCGTCTTTCGCGATGTAATGAACGAGATAGCAGAATTCGGCTTCGATAAGGCCAAGCAGGCGCAGGCAGAACTGGGACGGAGAATCCGCTTGATCATGGAGGAGAACGGGTTTATCAGTGTTGCGGCCGCCGGCTACCATGCACCCGGTGTAGCAGTGTTCTATACCGATAGTGACGAGTTGCACACAGGACGGGCGTTTGCTGCGGTCGGTATGCAGATAGCGGCCGGCGTGCCGTTGCAAATCGATGAGCCTGCAGATTTCAAGACATTTCGCCTCGGTCTGTTCGGGTTGGATAAGTTAAAGAATGTGGATGCGGCTGTGTCGCGATTTGAAGAGGCTCTCAAGCAAGTGCGCATTGCTGCGGAAGATGCCGCCTGAGGCAGGGTAGGTGCGTTGATGAATCATTCGGACTAGTGTCGGCATGCCATCTGAACGATGGCGATCAATCATGTCGCCCAAAATCCGTATTTGCCTGGTTGTTCTGGTCACGTCATGCCTGACGGCTATCGCTTTTTTCCAGACTACTGACCAGATAGGGCAAACCCATGTCGATTCCGCGTTCAAGCGTGCATTGTTGGCATTCGCTATCGCACGAGGACTCAACGGCGTTATTTCGGTAGCCCAGGGGACCGAGATAGCGTTGCAGCCGGCAGGTGTCGGGGTGAATTTTACGCCAGGTCAGATACTGGATCCCATTAATGATCTGATCGAACGGTTCTCATGGATCATGATGCTGGCCAGCAGCTCGTTGGGAATCCAGAAGGTACTTCTCTCAATGAGTGCCTGGCAGGGCCTGCTATTGGCCATGGTGTTGTGCGCAGTACTCGTTGTATGCGCGCATATATTCCGTCAGCTGGCCCCCTGGAGACAAGTGCTCCAGAGGTTGTTTCTCTTTGTACTTATTCTGCGGTTCATGATGCCTGCTATCAGCATTGCTAACGACTGGGTCTACCGCGCGTTTCTGGAAGCCGATTATCAGGAAGCCTCAGCCACGCTGGACAAGGCAAGACAGACGATAGGTGAAATCAATGATCGTGTGTTGCCGGCTGAGTCTGAAACAGGTGAGCAAGATGGCATTATCGACAGGGCGCGTCGCGCCTACCAGATAGCCATTGATCAGGTTGATATCGACAAGCGCCTGACTGAGTATCGCGAAGCTGCAGAGTCCATCAGTGAAAACACCATAAAGCTCGTGGTGGTTTTTATCATGCAGACAGTCGTTTTCCCTCTGGTTTTTTTATTTATTGTCTTTGGTGTGCTTCGCCGGATAACCCGAGTATGAAGGGGCTGCGTAATGACAACCTATACAATAACGTCGAGGCGCTCCATATTATCTCGACCAAAAATGGATCGGTACCGTTCAACTTCTTTCTCTGGACCGGTCGCTTTGTCCAGGTTGTCGGATAGCTTGACAGTCGGTTGACCTTTAGCCTGACGAACTTTGCATACCAGTGAAATAGCTTTTAACTGCTGATTGAAAACCGTTGCGCAATCGCTGAAGTCGTTGGTCAGATGGGTGCCCCAACCGAAGCTCAATCGCACGCGTCCGTTAAACCGTGCATAGACCTCCTCAATGGTTTCGACGGTAAGCCCGTCAGAGAAAATCAAGAGTTTATCCTGTGGATTTTCGCCGCGCTCCTTCCACCATTGAATGAGTTCTTCACCACCAGCCAACGGCTCTTTTGAGTCAATCCTGAAGCCACTCCATTTGGCCACCCAGTCAGGCGCACTTTGCAGGAACGCTGTTGTTCCATAGGTATCTGGTAGCACGATTAGCAGGTTACCATCGTACGTGCGACTCCAGCGTTGCAGAATGGTATACGGGGACTGCAGCAACTCTTCTTCGCTAGTGGTCAGAGCAGCCTCCACCATAGGGAGTTCGTGTGCGTTGGTGCCGATAGCATCCAGATCCAGATTCATGGCAAGCAGGACGTTACTGGTACCAATGAATTTCTCGCCCAGTCCTTCTTTCATGGCGGCAATACACCACCGTTGCCAGAGGAAACTATGGCGTCGACGAGTGCCGAAATCAGCAATACGCAGATCGGGTAATTTATTCAGCCTCAGCACTTTTTCCCAAAGCTTGGATTTGGCCCTTGCATAGAGAACGTCCAGTTCAAATCGTCCGACCCCATGAGTTGCTGCGCGCGATCGCAGCTCGCTGATGATCGAGAGCACGGGTATTTCCCATAAGGTGACATCTGCCCAGGTCCCTTCAAAATCAATCTCGTACTGGCCGTCCCGGACACTTAACCGATACTCTGGCAACTGATAGTCACGAAACCACTCGAGAAATTCTTTTGTGAAAAGTCTCTCCCGTCCGTAAAAGGTATTACCCGTAAGCCAGATAAGTTCTTTCTTGGTCAGGCGTATTCTGCGTGCGTTGTCTAACTGTGCTCGAAGCTCGTTTTCGTCTATTTCTTCGGCAAGCTTGACACTGGTGGTTCGATTAATGAGGGAGAAAGTAACGGGTACATCCGGGCATTCTTTCCAGATGGTTTGCAGCATCAGCAACTTGTAAACGTCAGTATCGAGCAGACTGCGAACAATTGGGTCAAGCTTGAAGTTATGGTTGTATACGCGGGTTGCGATATCCGGCATCGGTGTAAGCGTCATCGAATTTTCCTCAGGAGGCCAGAAAAACGCTCATGCGTTCGATGGCTTGCTTAATGTTAGATGACGAGTTGGCGTACGAGATGCGAATGTAACCCTCGCCATGAATACCGAAATCCGGTCCGCCAATGGTCGCAACTCCTGCGTCTTCCAGCAGAGCCCTGGCCAGAGGTTTAGCCTGCCATTGGGTGTCTGATATGTTGGGGAACGCGTAGAACGCGCCTTCAGGTGTTACACAACTAACCCCCGGTATGCCGTTGAGTAGGTCAACGGTTAATTTTCGTCGCTCATCGAAAGCGTCCATCATGTGCTGGACACTTTCCTGTGGTCCGGTCAGTGCTTCAAGTGCTGCATATTGGGCAGGAGCATTAACGCAGCTCCAGCAGTTAACGGCAAGCTTGCGAACTGCATCGAACAGTGAGTCTGGCCATAAAGAATAACCAAGCCGCCAACCGGTCATCGCATAGGTTTTAGACCAGCCGTTTAGCAAGATGAGTCTATCCCGGATTTCCGGATAACTGAGCAGTGATACGTGCTCAACCCCGTCATAAGTCATCTGGTCATAGATTTCATCCGACAGAATTGCCACATCCGGGTAGTCCGCAAGGCCTTTAACCAGAGCATCAAATTCGGCTTTAGGGGTAACACCTCCGCAGGGGTTGGCGGGGGAGTTGATAATGACAAGGCGTGTTGCCGGTGTTATCAGCGAGAGCGTCTCCTCGGCGGAAAACGCAAAGTTATTGACTTCGCGGATAGGAATCGGAACGGCTTCAGCCCCAGTGAATTCGATCATGGAGCGATAAATGGGAAATCCGGGGTCCGGATAAATAATTTCGGCGCCGGGTTCACCAAACATCAGGATGGCTGAAAACATGGTGACTTTGCCACCCGGCACAATGATGACATTATTGCTGTCTATTTCGTTGCCATAGCGCTTAGCCAGATCGCTTGCCACCGCTTCGCGAAGTGGCTCTATTCCGACTGCCGGTGTATAGCCATGATGCCCATCACGTATTGCCTTGACGGCAGCTTCAACGATATTTTCAGGTGTTGGAAAATCGGGTTGTCCTATCCCCAGATTTATAATGTCACGTCCCTGTGCTGCCAATTCCCCGGCTCGTGCAAGTACAGCGAATGCGTTTTCTTCGCCAATGCGGTCAAACGCCTTGACTAGCTTGAGGTTAAGACTCATGAAAATCCATTACGTTGCTGACTGGCTGTTTACTGTCGTTCCGGAGTATGGATTGTGTGTCCTGCAAGTTCGGCTTTTACAATGAGCTGGCAGCTGAGTCGGGAGTTGTCGCGTCTTTCCGCCGCGACACCTTCCAGCATATCCAGTTCCATATCGTCCGGTGGGTCGTAAAGTGCCGCGGTTGCCTCGTCCAGATACACGTGACAGGTTGCACAGATCAGGCTTCCACCGCACTCTGCCACCACCTCGTCAATATCATTGTGTATGGCGGTATTCATGATGCTATCTCCAACTTTAGCATCGACGGTGCGCGTGGAGCCGTCGCTCAGTTGATAGTGAAGAACGATTTCTTGAGTCATAGTCAGATCTGTTTGCTTGAAAGATATCGGGGAATGTTAGCCAAGTACGGCCGCCACGTCACGGCTATGACGACGATTAGCCGAAATTTACCCGTTGAGTGTCGCCTTCGAGTGACCAGGACCACTGGCAGAACGGCAACACACCGCGCTGGTTTTCCTCTGAGAAGTATTCTACTGCCACTTGAAAGAAGTACAATGTCATGTTCGTTTGACAAAATCAGGAGGCCGGATCATTGATCGATATCGACCGTAAAATCTACAATGAGCAAATCCGGCTGATTTACAATCAGGGAACCATCCTTATCGCGGGCGCCTTTGTCTGTGCGTTGGTTATTACCCTGTTTTTCTGGCGCCACGTGCCCCATATGACGCATATTTTCTGGCTCGGCGCTGTGGGTATTTCAGCCGTTCTGCGCTTTTGGTGCATCTTTGCCTACCTGAACGCGGATCAGAAAACTCGCGAGCGACCCATCTGGGGCACGCTGTTCTGGTTGGGAAGCCTTGCGGCTGGCTTTATCTGGGGGGCATGGCCTCTAACGTTTTATTCCTCTTACAGCACTGAGTTTATGCTTCTGATCTCTACAATATTCGCTGGAATGGTGACTATCAGTGCAGCCAGTGGCGGTAATTATTTGCCCGCATTCATCAGTTTCTCAGTGCCACTGGTCGTGCCGTTAGCGATAGCGCATCTCTTGTCCGGAACAGATTCCCTCGAACTAGTCGGATTTCTGCTGTTTATGTTTCTTGGCATAAATTTCATGTTGGCACTCAGATCGAACAGGGTTAATCGCGAATTGATCTCATCGCAGCTGGACAACCAGAACCTGGTTGAAAGCCTGGCTGAGGAAAAACAGATAGCTGAGCGTGCGATGGTGGCAAAGAGTCGTTTCCTTGCTGCTGCAAGTCATGATTTGCGGCAACCGCTTCATGCCATGGGCTTGTTTCTCAGCGCATTAAGAACACGTGAAAAAGAACATGAAAAAATCCGCATTATTGAAGATATGACGAAATCTGCAGATGCGTTGAATAGCCTGTTTAACAGTCTGCTGGACGTATCCCGCCTGGATGCGGAAATTATCGAATTTAACCCAGAACACGTTCCGGCAAGTCGTGTTTTTGATGCATTGAGGGCGCAATTTGAGCAGCAAGCGTCTGAAAAAGGGGTTTCGCTATCCATTTGCGCTGGCGATCATGTTTTGTACAGTGATGTAGTGCTGCTTGAGCGCGTACTTCGTAATCTGCTTTCCAATGCAGTTCAGTACACCAGTTCGGGCTCTATATCGCTTCAGTGCAATGCGCGAGCTGACGGCTCAAAACTCGTCTCTCTGGCAGATACCGGTATTGGCATTCCTGCAGAATTCACGGAGGATGTTTTCTCAGAGTACTACCAGTTGAACAATCCAGCGCGTGATCGCAACAAGGGTCTGGGGTTGGGATTGGCCATCGTAAGAAGGCTATGTGATCTGATGGATTTACGTTTGGATATGGAGTCAGTGGAAGGCAAAGGCACCGTCTTTCGCATGATCGTACCTGGCGGTGATGCTTCTCGAATCATCGAGCAGACGCAGCTTTCGACGGGTATTGTGGCAGAGGGAAGGCGAGTACTCGTAATCGATGACGAGCTGCAAGTCTTGCAGAGCATGCGACACATGCTGGAGGGATGGGGTTGTGAGGTATTGTTGGCTGAGTCAGCGCGCGATTCGCTGAGGATTCTGGCGCTGAGCGACATGATACCCGACATCATTATTTCGGATTACCGATTGGCTGACAACCTCAATGGCGTGGATGCCGTCGAGGCTATCAGGGAATCGTGCGATACGCACATTCACGCAATCATTGTAACGGGAGATACCTCGCCCGAGAGATTAAAACAGGTTAAGGAAACCGGTTTGCAGTTATTGCACAAACCGGTGCGCCCTGATGAGCTTTACGATGTCATGCAGCGATTGCTCACAACGCCTTTTATATCTGACCCATCTTCTGTACAGAGATTAAATCCGGCTGTTAATCAGTAGGTGCTATTGCTTGTCAAATCTTTAGCAAGGTAAAAAATTGTCCTAGTCGGCTTCCGCGTTGGTTGGCTGTGCTGTCGCTTTGACAAGCTTACCTATGGTCAAACCCTGGACCAGAATTGAAAGTACCACAATCACATACGTAACCGCCACGATAAGATCACGTTCGGGGCTTGCCGGTATGGATAAGGCCAAAGCAACCGAGATGCCGCCGCGCAATCCTCCCCAGGTGAGAATCTTGATTGCGTGTGGGTGAAATTCGCGATTTAGTTTTCGAAGTATCGTGACTGGGATTCCCACAGATATCATGCGAGCGGACAGTACCATGATTGCCATACATACCCCGGCCATCCAGGCCTGGGCGTTGAGCTGGATGACAATAACTTCCAGACCGATAATAAGAAACAGGACAGCATTCAGAATTTCGTCAATCAGTTCCCAGAAGGTGTCCAGGTGTTGCACGGTGGTATTACTCATGGCATCGCGCCGACCATGATTGCCAATCATTAAACCTGCGACTACGACGGCTATGGGGGCTGACAAGTGCAGGCCAGCGGCAGCGGTACATCCACCGGCCACCAGTGCCAGTGTGAGCAACACTTCGACCTGATAGCTATCCACGCGCTTAAGCATCTTCAGGACAACCCAGCCACAGACAAATCCGAATATTGCCCCGCCAATAGCCTCTTGAACAAAAAGAACGCCAACGTGCTGTGCATTAAATTGTTCGCCGTTGACGGCGATACCGAATATGGCAAGAAAAACCACAATGGCTACACCATCATTAAACAGAGATTCGCCAGCTATCTTGATTTCCAGAGATTTGCTGGCACCGGCCGTTTTCAGAATCCCCATGACGGCAATCGGGTCGGTGGGCGAGATAAGTGATCCGAACAGTAAGCAGAATATAAACGGCACGTGATAGCCGAATAACTGAAACAGGTAGTAAGCACCACCTGCGACCAGAAACATGCTGGTGAGTACACCTACCGAGGCAAGCAGACCGATAGTCCACTTGCGTTCCAGTAGTCGATCGAGGTCGATGTGCATGGCCCCTGCAAATAGCAGAAAACCGAGCATGCCGTTAAGTAAGGCGTTGTCAAACTCTATCTGGCCGATGATGTCAGCCGCCACACGCTCGGCATCGCCGAAACCGATGTTACCCAGCATGACCAGCACCAGCGAAAACGCGAGCGAGATAACCATGATGCCGATTGTGTTCGGTAGTTTCAGCGTCCGGTAGTTTACGTAAGCGAAAAGCGCCGATACGGTGATAAGGATACTGGTTATGCTGAGTAACGACATAGACTATGGGGCTGGCGATGAAAATAAAATTCAGTAGGCTGATACCACGCTGTCACCTGTACAGTTTAGTAAACTATCGGCTCCATGATTTGCATTGCTGCAAATAATTTTTGTCTGTTTACGTGGAATGTTGATGTTGACGCGTGAGCAAGGCATCGTAATTTTATGCCAATTCAAGAGCCGCCTAGCCTGACATACGAATTGTACGTGTCCCGTCGAGCCAAACGTGCCTCGTTACGTGTGGTGCCCGGTAGAGGGTTGATCGTTACGATCCCCCGGCGTTTTGCCCGCTACAAGGTTAACGACTTCATAGAAAGCAACCGATCGTGGATCGATGCCGCACTGGCCGATATGGAAGCCAAAATATTGCCTCAGTTCAGGCAATGGCCACCGCAGGTGCTTTCATTGAAGGCGGTCGGGATACGCCTGGTGTTGAGCTACCAGGGCGCTGAAAGCTCTGCAGCACCAACACAACCTGATAATGATCCAGCCATATTGCATATTTGTGTCAAGTCTTCGACACATGACAAACCGGCAGTAGCGCAGGAAATAGCCGGGCACCTGAAAATTCTGGCGCGCCGCTTCCTTCCGCCATTGCTTGCTTCCCATGCACATTTGCATGGATTCAGCTATCAGCGAGTGAGCATACGCGGACAAAGGAGCGTCTGGGGTAGCTATTCCTCCAGTGGTACCCTCAGTCTCAACTACAAACTGCTTTTTCTCAGTCGGGAGCTTGTTGACTATGTTCTTTTGCATGAACTCGCCCATACGGTTCATCTGAACCATTCGGAAGCGTTCTGGCAGCTGTTGTGCCGCGTGAGCGTCAATGCGCGTGTTTTGGATAGCAGGCTTGCTGTGGCTGGCCCTCAGGTTCCGCCGTGGTTAGAGCTGGCTAGATAGCCGTTGTGCCAGAAATCCGACTTTAACCTTGAAAGTATTCTGCTATTCTTTTTGGAGCATAGCCGGGTCGACAGCAGTAAGGACCGGGGTTTGTCTATATCTCACCGTATCCGGCCTTAAACCCATCGTGTTACTGAAGACTTCAGAAGAATTATTGGTGCGCAAACAGCAGAGCGTTAATGTGTTGCAGATAATACCGCTGGTGCTGGCTGCGCTGTTTGTCACTGTCGGTTTAGCCATGTTTCTGAGCGACACCAGTAACATTGTCGATGCCATGCGTTCTATTATTGTTGTATTTGGAGGCGCACTGGCAGGTTTGCTGGTCAGCTTCTCCATGGCACAGATAAATCATGCCTTGCAGTTGGCATTGAGCAGGGGAGTCCAGGGTGGTAACTCACCTCGACAAATGATCCGGGCAATGCTCAAGGTCTGTGAAGTGTGCCGACGTGATGGCTTACTGGGTGTTGCTGAAATTCGCTCCAATTCGGTGGAAGTGGAAGAGATATGTCAACTGATAGGTGACGCGTCCCATGATTCGTCTATCCGGTTTGCGCTGGATCGACGTATCGCTGGTGAGCGGGTCTACCATCAGATGGCAGCCGACGTCTTCGTTTTTGCTTCCCTGTACGCATTGTTGTTTGGCTTGCTCGGTACGTTGTTCCGGTACGTCAATACATCTGCTGGTGTGATAACGGGGAGTACGTTTCTGCCATTCGTTTGTGGCGCAAGTCTTGCCATCATGCTATCGGTCCTTGTTGCTCGACTTCGAGCCGCTCACATGCGAGAAATCGTCATTGCGGAGATTGCCTACAGGGGGGCAGTCATCATGTTGGAGGACAACAATGTTCAGAGACTACATGCACGTCTTGCCTTGTTAGTTCCGCCGGGTTTACGATAATGAATGAGATTGTCATCAAGGCAGTGTCCAGTGGCCGAACAGCTTATCCTGTCGTTCCTGATCCCGACAATCCTATCATTCTCCAGATTGATGGGAGATTAATGCGAGTGCTGGATATCAGTGCCAGCGGTTTTACCCTGCCGGCCGATGTAATAGCCAGTGGCAGGCGTTACCCATTCAGTATGGACTTGCCAACTGCCGGGCGTTCAATTGGCGGGTATGTTGATGTCTTGCCAAGCGATGATGACGAACCTTTGCAATGCAGATTTGTAAACCTGCTTGCCGAAGAACAGGATGCATTGCATCAGTATGCACTCATCAGGCAAAAGGATGCCATTCGGTCGCTGCGTACTGCCGCCTCCGGCGATCCCTATTAGGGCGAGGCGATTAGCTCATGCCACTCGCTCGTTACGATGCTGAGGTAAGCGCTGGAGTACTGCGCGTAGATGTCGAACAGCGTGCAGTCATGCAGAAACTTGATTTGATCAGTGATGAGTTAAGCCGTCGCAAGAATTGGGTTGCACCCTCACGATCATTATTCGCACGTTGGAAAAAACCCGGAACCAACAAGGTCAAAGGTATACAGGGCTTGTACCTGTGGGGCGGCGTAGGCAGGGGAAAGACTCACCTTTGCGATTTGTTTTTTGATGCTGTCTCTTTTCAAGACAAGACCCGATTACACTTTCATCGCTTCATGCAGCAAATTCATAGTGATCTGCGAAAGCTTGAGGGTGTTGAAAACCCGATGCAGATTATTGCCGATGATTGGTCATCGCATTCGCGCTTATTGTTGCTTGATGAAATACATGTCAACGACATCACTGATGCCATGTTACTGGGTGGATTGCTGACAGCGTTGTTCAGCCGTGGAGTGACTCTGGTGACGACATCTAATGTGCGGCCCGAGGGTTTGTATAAAGACGGTTTGCAACGTGCCCGGTTTATTCCGGCCATCGCGCAAATAAGAGATCATACGCAAGTACTGGAAATGGTAGGTGTTACGGATTACCGCTTGAGGCTGTTACAGAAAGAGCCAGTCTATCGGGTAAGTCGGTTTGAAAACGGGATGGCGGATCGTAAAACCCGGGAGATGATGCAAGATTATTTCGATACGATACGCGCTGATTTTGATATCAGCTCGACAACTATTGAGATCAATTCACGTCAATTGCCGGCGATTGGTCATAGTGCAGATGTTGCCTGGTTCAACTTCGATACATTGTGTAATACAAGTCGCTCTACCAACGATTACATTGAACTTGCCAGCTTGTTTCAGACGATTCTTATCAGCGATGTTCCTGTGATGGATGATACGACTAATGACTCTGCCCGACGTTTTGTCAATATGATTGATGAGTTCTATGACAGGCACGTCAAACTCATTTTGTCTGCAGAGGCACGTGCCGATAAATTGTATACTGGCAAGCGTCTGGCTTTTGAGTTTGAACGGGCAGCTAGCCGGTTATTCGAAATGCAAACGACAGAGTATCTGGGCGCTATGCACCAGAGCCGATGAGACGAATTTGCAGTAGACGGTGCATCAGCATATCATCTGCAATCGCGTTGGCAGTTTGTTCGATAAAACGGGTTGTTTGAGGAAAGCTAAATGGATTTAAGCAAGCCGCAGCAGCGTTACCCCATCAGTTTTACCGGAACGGGTGCCCAGTTTTTCAAGATCTGGATAGTCAATATATTGCTGACTATTGTGACGCTCTATATTTATTCTGCCTGGGCGAAAGTGCGTACAAAGCGCTATTTTCATGGCAATACCGTGCTTGATGGTTCCAGCTTTGATTATCATGCGTCGCCATTACAAATATTGCTGAGTCGATTGGTTGCCGCATTGTTGTTCGTTGCTGTCACGGCGGGTGGGATAGTAAATCCACTAGTGCCCAGCATCGCCACCGTCGTGCTGTTTCTTGTTCTCCCCTGGGCAATCTGGCGTTCGACAAAATTCAATATGCGGATGACAAGCTATCGGAACGTGCGTTTCGATTTTGATGGGGCGCTGTGGCCGTTGTATTTATATCAGATGGTTCTTCCACTCATTATGTATGCAGTTAGCGCTCTTGCATTTTATCTCTGGCACCATTGGGAACTATCACCGCAGGTTCTGGTTACCTTGGTGGTTGTCGTGTTGGCGCTTAATATAATTTTGGTAGCGTTTACCCATGAAAAGCTATCCAGTTATTTTCTCGACGGCTATCGTTACGGAAAAAGTCGCTTTTCATCTGAGCTCTCGCTGGGGAGTTTTTTCAAGATCTATGGTATGGCAACTTTGCTGGCAGTAGTGACGCTGGCACTACTCCTTATTTCTCTGTCGATGTTTTACTGGCCGGAAGGTGTTGATGTTCTGGATGAGCTAAAGCACATCGATAATACGTCCGACGGTGAAGCTCCAGAAGATGTTGGCGACGCAGCGTTATTTTTCATGTTTGACGTAATACCAGCACTGTTTCTCTACCTGGCAATTGTTGGGTACTACGTTGCGGCTCTGGTGAGAGCGCGTGTCAGGAATCATGTATTTGCCAATACATTGCTGGATAAGCGAGTAAGTTTTGTATCAGACATCAAGACCACAAGCTTGTGGTGGGTCATGTTTTCAAATTTGCTCCTGATTCTCGTATCGCTGGGATTAGCAATACCGTTCGCACAAGTAAGAATAGCCAGGCTGTTGGCCCGGCACAGCACGGTAGTCTCAAACGAGCCGCTTGATGATTTCGTTGGCGAAAAGCGCGAGCAAGTCAGTGCATTCGGTGATGAGTTGGGCGATGTCTTTGACCTGGATATGGATGTCGGTATTTGATTTTCCGTCGGCCGCACGAGTCTGTTTTCGTCAGGGAGGCGAGGATGCATTTATATAGTTCTGGAGATTCCTATCAATGAGTATTGCTGGTTACTGGTTTGAACCTGATACTTCAACACGTTTCGAGGCTTCTCTGGAAGTTACCGGTGCTTCCTATCGTTTGATCGCCAATAACATCGCTCGCGAAGGTACGTTGACTGAGCTTGTTATCAGTGATCGTCTTGGTGACACGCCGCGTCGTCTTCAATGGCCTGATGGCGCTGTGTTTGAAACACGCGCTAACGATGTTATCGACAAGTTGCTTGCCGCAAGTGGCCACAAGGCATCTCGCCCTGTGTGGTTGCATCGCATTGAGAGTCACTGGGGATGGGTAGCGACGGCACTGGTGGTTACTGTGTTGGTCAGTTACATTGGCATCCGCTATGGATTACCTGCGGCCTCCGAATCCATCGCTCGTAAACTTCCTGCGTCAGTTAACGAGACAGTGTCAGATCAGGCTCTGGCGACAATGGATCGCCTGATTTTTGATGAATCCGAAACAAGTGCGCTGAAAAAAGCGGATGTTCAGCAACAGTTCGATGATCTACTAGCCGCGCTACCCGAGTCCGATGTGAATTTTAAACTGCATTTTCGTAACATGAACGGTATTGCTAATGCTATGGCATTGCCGGGCGGTGACGTGGTAGTTACTGATGCCTTTATTGAGCTTGTAGAGCACCCTGAGGAACTTGATTCTGTGCTGCTCCACGAAATAGGGCATGTACTGGAGCATCACGGCATGACTCAGGTTATTCGTGCCTCGGCAATATCGGTAATTGTGTCGATGGCCTTTGGCGATCTGAGCGCTATTGGTGAGATTGCCGTGGGTGTACCAGTATTTGTCATGCAAAACAGCTACTCGCAAACTGCTGAGTCAGAAGCTGATGCCTTTGCGTTTGAGTGGATGCAAAATACGGGTAAAGATCCCAAGCATTTTGCATCAATCATTCTTCGTCTGACAGACGAGGAGCTAAACGAGGACGAGGACGAAGATCGAAGCAGCTACTTCAGTTCACATCCGGATAGTCGGGAGCGTGCAAAAAAAGCGCTTGAAGCATCCCGCGCAATGAATCTCTGAAAAACGGCGTATTCAGTCAGGAATGTAATCACCTTCCGAGACGACTAACCGATGACAGCCTGGGCCATAACACAGGCTGGCATCGAGAATACCGGGGCACTAATTTGCCAGGATGCTCTTGACGAATAGATGCGTTACGCCTGCTCAGGATGCCTTTGCCGGGCGAGAATGACGTTTTCGATCAGTCTCTGTTAGCAGTTTCTTGCGCACTCGAATACTCTCGGGTGTCACTTCTACCAGCTCATCATCGTCGATAAATTCCAATGCCTGCTCCAGGCTCATGTTGATGAACGGTGTAAGCTGGATGTTTTCGTCGGTTCCGGATGCGCGAACATTGGTTAACTGTTTTCCACGCAGGCAGTTGACTGTCAGGTCGTTGTCGCGGGAATGGATACCGATTATCTGGCCTTCATACACTTGCACGTTAGCGCCGATGATCAAACGACCGCGCTCCTGCAGGTTCCAGAGAGCAAATCCCAGCGCCTTGCCCTGGCCGTTGGAGATCAGCACACCGTTGCGACGCGCACCGATATTCAGTTTCATTTGCGGTCCGTAGTGATCGAAGATGGAATAGATCAATCCGGTGCCGGACGTCGCTGTCAGGAATTCGGTACGAAAGCCAATCATGCCGCGCGCAGGGGCAATGTAGTCGAGCCGAACACGTCCTTTACCGTCGGGCACCATATCTTTTAGATCAGCACGCCGCTCACCCATTTTTTCCATGATGGATCCTTGATGCTGCTCTTCAACATCAATGGTGATTTGCTCGTAGGGTTCTTCGACGACGCCATTTTCACCCTGGCGGGTTATAACGACTGGACGGCCTACGCCAATTTCATAGCCTTCGCGCCGCATGTTTTCGATTAGCACGGATAAATGTAGCTCACCGCGCCCGGAGACCTTGAAGGTTTCTGATTGTTCGGTTCGCTCAACACGCAGCGCGACGTTGTGCAGAAGCTCTGTTTGCAGGCGATCCCAGATATTGCGGCTGGTTACGTACTTGCCTTCTTTTCCGGCAAACGGTGAGCTGTTGGGTTGAAACATCATACTGATGGTGGGTTCATCGACAGTCAGTGCCGGCAGGGCTTCGACATGCGCTGGATCGCATATCGTGTCGGAAATGTTCAGTTTATCGATACCGGTGATGCAGACAATATCGCCGGCCTCTGCCTTTTCAGTTTCGATACGCTCAAGGCCATGAAATCCCAGGACTTGAAGCACTTTGGCGTTGCGCTCTTTACCTTCAGCGTTGATCAGGCGCACGGGCTGGTTGGTCTTGAGCGAACCGCGCTGGATACGGGCAATGCCGATAACACCGACATAGCTGTTGTAGTCAAGTGAGCTGATGCGCATTTGCAGGGGGCCATCGACATCTACATCCGGAACAGGAACTTCGTCGATGATTGTCTGGAACAGGGGAGTCATGTCGCCTTCGGTCACGTCAGGCTCGAGACCTGCGTAGCCGTTAACTGCTGATGCGTATATAACCGGGAAATCCAGTTGTTCATCAGTCGCGCCAAGGTTGTCGAATAGCTCGAAAGTCTGGTCCAGAGCCCAGTCGGGGCGGGCGCCTTCACGATCAATTTTGTTAATAACAACGATAGGGCGAAAGCCCATCGCAAACGCTTTCTGTGTGACGAAACGGGTTTGCGGCATGGGGCCTTCTGCGGCATCCACCAGCAAGAGAACTGAATCCACCATACTCAGGACGCGTTCAACCTCACCGCCGAAATCGGCGTGACCCGGGGTGTCGACGATGTTGATACGGAAGTCGTTCCAGCGGATGGCCGTGTTTTTGGACAGGATGGTGATGCCTCGTTCCTTCTCGATAGCATTGGAGTCCATCAGGCGTTCGGTCTGCTCTTTGCGCATGTCGAGCGTGCCGGACTGCTGAAGTAGCTTGTCTACCAGCGTGGTTTTACCATGGTCGACATGGGCTATGATGGCTATATTGCGAAGTTTCTGGATCACGGTTTGGTCCTGAGCGCGCTATATACGCGCAGCGGTCAAATACCCTTTTTGAGGGCGATACTTGAAGAAGTGTAAAAATGGATTTGGCGAACGGCGATGCTGAAGAGATTGGCTTTACTAATGGTCTGGCTCTGGGTACCTGTGCAAAACGCCCATTGGGTCTGTTTTCGAGCGCCCGAGCCTCGGTTAACGAGCAAGTATAACGGACATGTGAGCAGCATGGGTGCCACCAGATCACCACAGCGGTGCTGTAACACTAGACAAAGTGCACAATTCCGGCCACTTTAGCGGTCTGCACTCTGATGTGCGAATCGCGGATTCACACAATTTCAGCCAAATCCTGCAGGCGTGAGGAAGTAAAATTATGAACAGGCTATTACCAAGATCTGAAGCGGCAGCCATGTTGGTGGACGTTGCCATGGGCCGCAAACCTGCTGATACGGTCATTCGAAATGGTCGTTGGGTAAATGTTCACTCGGGCGAGATTATCGCCAGCACCGACATTGCCATCTGTGCCGGGCGTTTTGCCTACGTCGGCCCCGATGCCAGTCACACGATAGGTGAACAAACGCAAATCATCGAAGCGGACGGTCGCTATCTGGTTCCCGGGCTGTGTGATGCGCATATGCATGTCGAGAGTGGCATGGTGACCGTCACCGAGTTTGCACGCGCCGTGATTCCGCACGGCACCACCTCCATGTTCATCGATCCTCATGAAATCGGTAATGTGCTGGGACTCGAGGGCGTAAAACTCATGCATGACGAGGCCATGAACCTGCCAATCACGATTTTCGTACAGATGCCCAGTTGTGTGCCTTCAGCCCCGGGACTTGAAATCGCGGGTGCCGAACTGGGAGTAGCGGATGTTGAGGCAGCGATGCAATGGCCCAATATCATCGGGCTTGGCGAGGTCATGAACTTCCCGGGTGTGGCTAATAATGACGACAAGATGACGGGCGAAATCAGCGCAACTGTGGCAGCTGGTAAAACCGTAGGTGGTCACTATGCCTCACCGGATCTGGGTTTGCCGTTTCACGGTTACGTGGCAGGTGGGCCGGCTGATGATCACGAGGGCACGCGTGTAGAAGATGCCATCAGTCGCGTGCGGCAGGGAATGCGATCCATGCTGAGACTAGGCTCAGCGTGGTACGACGTCGCGCCGCAAATCAAAGCGGTTACAGAGCATGGCCTGGATCCGCGCTATTTCATTCTCTGCACAGACGATTCGCACTCAGGCACGCTGATTAACGATGGGCATATGAACAGGGTGGTGCGGCATGCAATTGCACAGGGTCTGAAGCCCATGCACGCCATACAGATGGCAACTCTGAATACGGCAGAACATTTCGGCCTGGAGCGGGAGCTTGGGTCCATTACACCTGGACGCCGTGCCGATCTGATCATATCTTCGGATCTGGTGCAGCTGCCTGTTGAGCAGGTTGTCGCGCAGGGTGAGTTGCTGGCAAGCGATGGCCAACTGACGGCAGATATTGCCGCGGCCAGCTACCCTCAATCCAGTATGAATACAATGCGAATGGGCAGGTCATTGAACCCTGGCGACTTTGATATAAGAGCACCGGATATCAATGATGAACATGTAAGAGTACGTGTCATTGGTGTCATTGAAAATCAAGCGCCCACACGCGCGTTGGAGAGAACGCTGGCCGTTAAAGATGGAATGGTCCAAATAGATGCTGATCAGGATGTCTGCCAGATTGCGCTGGTTGAACGGCACCGTGCTACCGGGGATGTCGTTAATGGATTCGTGTCAGGGTTCGGGTACACCAGGCCTTGTGCCATGGCGTCTACCGTTGCGCATGACTCACACCATATGATTGTTGTCGGGACCGATCGTAACGATATGGCGCTTGCTGCCAATCGCTTGCAGGAAGTCGGCGGGGGAGTCACCTTGTTCGCAGGTGGGAAGCAGCTTGCGATGGTGGAATTACCCATTGCCGGCCTGATGTCAACGGAACGTGCCGAGGTCGTCGCGGAAAAGGCACAGCAACTGGTTACCGCCATGCGCGATTGCGGTTGTACTTTGAACAATGCCTATATGCAGCATTCACTGCTCGCACTTGTGGTCATACCTGCATTGCGAATTTCTGACCAGGGGCTTATTGATGTCACGACATTCTCGCCAACCTCTTTGTTTGTGAGCAACACTGCATGATTCGTTTTCTATACGAACAGGAACTGATAGAGCTTGAGGACGCGCCAGCTGATTTGACAGTCCTTGACTGGTTACGTTTGTACAAACATCGAACAGGCACCAAAGAAGGGTGTGGCTCAGGTGACTGTGGAGCCTGTACGGTTGTCACCGTCAGCGTTGTAAGAGACGATACCGGTCAAGCAAGGCTTAAGTATCAATCACTGAACAGTTGTATTACGTTTGTCGGAACCTTGCAGGGGAAACAGTTGCTGAGCGTTGAGAGTCTTGCCCGGAATGGCCAGTTGCATCCGGTGCAACAGGCTATGGTGGACCAACACGGTTCTCAATGTGGATTCTGTACGCCGGGTTTTATCATGTCTCTATACGCCTTGTACCAGCAGGATGAAACTGAAGAGAAGCTCAAGCATAAAGTTGATCAGGCACTGGGTGGCAATTTGTGCAGATGCACGGGCTATCGTCCCATCAAGGCCGCTGCAACGAGTGCATTGGACTATCGTGCCCAGCATGGCTGGCGGACGGATGATGAACAAGCAATGATTAAAAGTTTGGACTCGTTGCTGCAAGGCGGCGTAGAAACCGAAGGCTTCTATCAACCGCGTTCTGTTCAGGCTTTAGCAACGCTCTATGAACAACGCCCTGATGCTCGTCTTCTTGCCGGTGGTACCGACCTTGCGCTGGAGGTCACACAGCAAGTAAAGACACTTTCGCAAATCATTCATGTGGGTCATGTGCCTGAGATGACCCACATTGATGTTCAAGCTGATCACATGGTGCTCGGTGCCGCCGTGACCTTGTGCGAGTGCCTTGAAGTGATGAGCGAAAGGATAGCGCCTGCCCGTGAGACGCTGCTTCGTTTTGGCTCTGACCAGGTTCGTAACCAGGCAACTATTGGTGGCAACCTTGGCTCTGCTTCGCCGATTGGCGATCTGCCACCCTTGCTATTGGCTCTGGACGCAACGTTGACATTGCAGCGAGGTGAGATCCAGCGCTCGGTACCGATGCAAGAGTTTTACACGGGTTATCGACAAACCATTCTGCAGCCTGGCGAATTTATCAAACAAATACATATACCCATACCTTCCTCGAGTAGTCTGTTTGCAGTACACAAAATCAGCAAACGTACTGAAGATGATATTTCCAGTGTCTGTCTGGCTATTCATCTGCCACAAAAAGCTGGAATTACCAGCGATGCCCGCCTGGCATTCGGCGGTATGGCAGCGACACCCGTGAGAGCCAGAAGTGCAGAAGCACAGCTTGATGGGAAGCCGTTTGATCAACAGGCAGTCAATGCAGCGCAGGCCAGTCTTGCTGAAGAATTACACCCCATCAGCGATGCTCGTGCCAGTGCGCACTATCGACTTCAGGTTACGCAGAATCTGTTGCAGCGCGTTTTGCTGGAGATCCATGCATGACAGTAACGCATGAAAGACAGCTTGCCGGTATATCCAGCCCGCATGACAGTGCAAGAGAGCATGTTACCGGTAGTGCACGCTATGTTGATGACATGGAGAATGCAGAAGGTCTGCTGCATGTTGCCATAGGTATGAGCACCATAGCGCATGGAACTTTGAAGGCGCTGGATCTTGATCAGGTACGTTCTGCGGACGGTGTTGTTGACGTCATGACCTTTAACGATCTGCTTCATCTTACTGATATAGGGCCTGTGTTTCCCGGTGATCCTCTGATGGTTAACAAAGAGATTAACCATCTGGGTCAGCCAATGTTTGCTGTGGCTGCAAAAAGTCATCGGCAGGCTCGACAGGCAGTATTAAAGGCTACTGCAGAATACAAGGAATGTAAGCCCTTACTGGATATCGCCGAAGCGGTGGAAAAGAAAATATTTGTCAGACCACCGCATACCATGAAGCGCGGTGACTCACGGGCCGCGTTGCAAACGGCGAGGCATCGTATCAAAGGCGAATTGCATATCGGTGGTCAGGAGCACTTCTATCTGGAGGGACAAGTGTCACGTGCACGGCCTGAGGAGGATGGTGGTGTTACGGTATGGTCGAGTAATCAGAACCCCACTGAAACACAGCATCTTGTTGCCGCTGTGCTGGGCATAGCCATGCATAGAGTGAATGTTATTGTTCGCCGTATGGGTGGAGGCTTTGGGGGTAAAGAGACCCATGCTTCAGCCTGTGCGATATTCGCAGCTCTTTTCGCGCGCCGAAATTGTGTGAGTGTTAACTGCCGATTGTCTCGTCGCGATGACATGATCTTGACCGGTAAGCGACATGGATTTCTCAGCCGATACGATGTCGGCTTTGATGATGATGGAAAAATTACAGCGATTGAATACCTGTTGGCCGGACAATGTGGTCATTCACCGGATCTGTCTGATGCCATTGTTGATCGGGCCATGTTCCATTGTGATAACGCCTACTATCTGCCAGACGTGACTATCGATGGATTACGGTGCAAGACGCATACAGTATCCAATACGGCGTTTCGTGGCTTTGGTGGTCCTCAAGGCATGCTGGCTATGGAAACGGTTATCGACGAAATTGCGTTTGCCACGGGCAAGGATCCTCTGGAGATTCGCAGGCTGAATCTGTACGGCGAGGCACACCGGAACATCACGCCATACCATCAGACGGTAGAGACTTTTACTGTTCCCAGATTATTAAGTGAGCTTGAGCGTTCATCTGACTACCAGACACGGCGAAAGTTAATCCATGAATTCAATGCAGGTAGTACCGTTTACCGGAAAGGTATCGCGCTGACGCCGGTTAAATTTGGAATTTCATTTACGGTGAAACATCTCAATCAGGCGGGCGCATTGTTACACATCTATTCAGATGGAAGCGTCCAGATCAATCATGGTGGGACCGAAATGGGCCAGGGCCTCATGGTCAAGGTTCAGCAGATTGTCGGACAAGAGTTGGGTATGTCGCTTGAACGAATTGCCGTGATGGCAACCCGCACCGACAAGGTTCCCAATAGTTCAGCCACCGCCGCTTCATCTGGTACCGATCTCAATGGTATGGCCGCCTTGCAGGCAGCGAAGGAATTAAAAAGGCGTCTGGTGAAATTTCTGCGGGAAAAACATGCGGTCGATGCTGACGCCGTGCAATTTTCAATAGAGTGTATATCCGTATCAGGCCGCGATGGTAACCGCGTGGACTACTCATGGCCCGAGTTGGCAATGGCGGCTTATCGTGAGCGTATCTCGCTAAGCACTACCGGATACTATAAAACCCCTCAGATTCATTATGATCGTGAGCAGGCAAAAGGGCAGCCGTTCTACTACTACGCTAACGGTGCGGCTGTCAGCGAAGTGATCATAGATACGCTGACAGGCGAAACAGAAATACTGCGTACCGATATTCTTCATGATGTAGGACATTCCATTAATCCCGCTATCGATATCGGTCAGATTGAAGGTGGATTTATTCAAGGTGCCGGCTGGCTGACGCACGAAGAATTGAGTTGGAATGAAAAGGGAAAACTACTCACTGACGGTCCCGCCACTTACAAGATTCCCGCCATTGGGGACATGCCTGGAGACTTTCGCGTGGATCTATTAAGCGATAGTCCCAATGATGCAGCAACGGTCTTTCATTCGAAAGCGGTAGGTGAGCCACCTTTGATGTTAGCGATGTCTGTCTTTGCTGCCATTCGTGATGCGATCGCTTCTCTGGGCAACCATAAACGCTTTCCAGTACTTAATGCGCCAGCAACGCCGGAAGAGGTCCTTCGAGCGTGCACAGCGATGAAGGCTGAGTCCTGAGTCCGATGGATTGGTTAAAAGCCCTGTACGATTGCCGATCAAGCAACCAGTCGTGTGTCGTTGTGATGATTGCACAGGTCGAAGGCTCGGCACCCCGCGAAGTGGGTACCCGGATGGTCGTCACCGATTGCACGGTTTTCGATACGATCGGCGGTGGTGCTGTCGAGCTTGAGGGCATTGCTCATGCACGCGCCTTGCTGCATCAGTCGGCAACTAGCACCCACCAACCAGCGTTGATCACTACCCGTGAAATCAACCTGGGTAAAGAGCTGGCTCAATGTTGTGGCGGCAAGGTGACATTGCAGTTTGATTGTCATTTGTCCAACTCTTTTGTGTTGCACGTATTCGGTGCCGGGCATGTCGGTCAGGAAGTGGCAAGGCTAGCGTTGCGTTTACCCTGTGTAGCAGTAATCCATGACACAAGAGAAGAGTGGCTGGAACGTGTTGACAATATTGTTGCTGTAGAAAACAAGCAACCGGAAACTGTCAAGACTCAACAGATGGATTTAAACACGCATGATTATATCGAGTCATTAGATGGAGCAGCCTTCTATCTGGTGATGACCCATAGCCATGAGCTTGATATGGACATTGTTGAAGCTATTTTATCTCGCTCTGATGCTATCTATTGCGGTTTGATTGCATCGGATAGCAAAGCTGCAAAGTTTCGTAACCGCCTCAAACGTAAAGGATTTGAGGATGCTGAGATTCAACGTCTGAGCGCGCCTCTCGGGTTGCACATTAGCACTGGCAATACGCCGATGGAAGTCGCTATTGCCGGTATGAGTGATGTACTCAACCTTCGTCAAGAGCTACAGGGGCGGCGCGAAGCCGTGCAGACGCTGTCTGCGCTGACTAAACTGAACGCGCTACCGTAAGCAGAATTTGAATTATCTGCTTCACAGCGCGGGTAGTCAGAAAAATCACTATTTCCCGTCGGTAGCACTTATTTTTGCGCCGCCTGTCGGCTCGGAGATGTATTCGATGTCCACCAGATTCCACGGTTGATCCTGGTTTCGATAGATGCGTTTTCCGAGGCGTGGATAATCCCCCACATCGTGGGCTCTTCGTTCACCAATGACAAGACACTTTAAAACCTCATCACCTGAATTGATCATGGTATGCGCTTCTCCGCCTTTTGGGTAGGCGATGAAATCCCCTGCTGTCACGGTTTGTTCATGTTTACCGATGGTTACAGTGCCAGTACCCGATAGCACATAGGTGCATTCATCTTCATAGTAGTGCATGTGAAATTCTGTGGATTCTTTGCCTGGCTGCACCTCTATAAGGTGGATGCCAAAGCCGGTTAGCCCCGTCATGTCTCCAAGTGACTTGTTGATTCGCTGTGCATTGGTATTCAGAAAGTGCGTTTTGGCCAGTCCGGCATCCTGGTCTATGTCGTCTTTTTTCAATATGTTTGAATGCATGATCGTGCTCCGACGGGTTATCTTGTCTCTAGGCAGACTAACGCTTATCCTTATTCAATATCAAGCTATGCCTATGACACTGGCACCAGAAAGTCGGCAGACAATGGTGCTCTGTTAATATCGTATTGAGAAAGACTCTTGATGCCGGTGCTTAATCGAAAACAAAGAGACTATGTACATTTTTTTTAAACCGCGTGAGACTATTATTTATTTCCTGCTCCCAGATATCTATTCGTTATGAGTAAGCATGTAAGCTCACTATTTGATCTATCCGGAAAAACGGCGCTGGTTACCGGTGGTTCGCGTGGATTAGGCTTGCAAATCGCAGAATGTCTGGGTGAAGCCGGTGCCCGCGTAATGCTTACTGCCCGCAAAGAAAAGGAGCTCAGTGCTGCTGTTGAACACTTGAGTGGTCGGGGTATTGAAGCGCTGTGGGTTGCTGCGGACGCCAGTGAGCCAGAACACATACAGCAAATCTGTGATCAGACAATTGCCGCTTTCGGCCATGTGGATATTCTTGTCAATAATGCCGGAGCAACCTGGGCAGCACCGGCAGAGGATCATCCGCTCGCAGCGTGGGATAAGATCATGAACCTGAACGTGCGGAGTGTATTCCTCATGAGTCAGGCAATAGCAAACGCTTGCATGATTGAGCGAGGTCAAGGGCGTATTATCAATCTTGCATCCATTGCCGGACTCGCTGGCTCGACTGAAGCAAAATTTATTGCCTATGGCACCAGTAAGGGGGCTGTGGTGAACTTTACACGTACCCTGGCGGCTGAGTGGGGCAGATATGGTATTAACGTCAATGCCATTGCCCCCGGATTCTTCCCCAGCAAAATGACACGTGGATTAATCAGTGAGTTGGGCGAGGGCAATATGGCGTCCAAAGTACCGCTGCAGCGGCTAGGTGATGATGACGATCTCAAAGGCGCGGCCTTGTTATTTGCCAGTGAGGCTGGCAAACACATCACCGGTCAAATTCTGGCAGTCGATGGTGGGGCAAGTGCTGTCGTTCCGGTTTGAGTGTTATGAGTTACCGCAAGCACGAATGACATGTACGTCAAGTGGATGAGAGAGAAGTACAGCGTCGACAGTAGGTAGCTTAGTTGTCTGTGTCAGGTTGCGTCGCTGTCAGCAGCTTTTGCCGAACTGCACTACCGGTCAGCAGTTCAGGAGAATCCAGTTTAGCGCTTAACAGCGCGACGGGTTCGAGCAGATCAGAGTTCAGTGCGAATGCCACTAGATCCTCAGCGGACAAGGTTTGACGTGAGGCTCGCAGGGTTAAGGGAAAGTCCATTCCATCCAGACCATCGAACGCCCGGTATACGACTTCAGTGCAAACGAGACGATCGGCATTGAAAAAATCGAAATCAAAGTTATAGGGTTTGCCCTCATGTTTGCAGGCGCGCGCGATGGCGACGTTGATCGTGCTGTTATCGAGCCTGGGTCGTAACACCAACAAGTGATCGACAGCGAGTGTTTCAGAGAGCGAACGGAAGCGAACGCCGTCTTTGAGTGCTTCCAGCACCCGTAGATCTCCTGACCAGCGCGCCTGTCTTTCTGGATCGAGCTCGATGCACCTTTTGTCTCGTTCTTCGCTGGTGCCTATATGTAGCGCAACGTGTGGCCAGAATCCTGGCAGAAACAGATTGGTAAGCACATGATCGTGACGCGTCACTAGCATATCACCGGGTTTTAACATGGCGGCTAATTGCCGCCTTGCGTTATCGTCGATGCGTTTGTGGGTTCTGCCACCGATGTTTGAGGCAGTTCGTCCAAAGCCTTCCATGATCTGTGCGAGAGCTTGTGACATGGCCACCACACCACGTCGACGCGTTGCGTGGCTTAGATAGGTCGTGAAACGTTTCAGGTAGTTGCGTTTGCTGGTGTCGAGCCATTGTTCGCGACGATCCAGATCCTGAACGAGTGCTCCGACCAGGGCATCGTTGGCCAGTAAAGTGAGACGTGCACGATAGCGTCGCAGGTGACGAATTGCGTCCAGGATTATCAGCGCATCACGCTGGTCGACAAACGAGCGGAAAATAAGCGTGTATTGTTTCCTGGGTATGCGGTATTCGTCGAAAGGCTCGTTTAGTTTGCGCTGCATCGTAGAGGAGTCAGCGACATGGAAAAGCATGAGGCGATCGAGTCGAACAAGCTGGCAAGCGGTGGCGTAACCAATAATGAAGACACACCATTCATCATAGTCATCGGCATCGGGAAGATGTTTGCCAGCCGTGTCGATGAGCTCATCCACGAGCTCACGCAATGCGTAGCGAACAGATAGATATCGTGCAAACCAGAAGCCGATAGCCTCGTTCTCTGCAGGTTTGAGAAAATCGCGCTCGGCGATGGTGTCGAGCATTTTGCGTTCTGGGACACTTTGCTCCAATGCATCGGCAGCATCGTCAAGGGAGGCAAGCGTGCTGAGCCTCCTCGCCATAGCGGTTGTAACGTTCACAGAATCAGATATATGTGAGGGCTCAGTTGGCATGTGGGGTCGGGGGTTACCACGGAATCGTTATCCGCGACTTATTTTGTTGATTGCGAGCAGAGGGCAAATCCAATCGCTACATACATCATGATACCGACTTTGTTACCCACTCTCGACAGGGTACCGGTATTTGTGCAATCTGTTTGATAGGTATAGCGTAATGGGTTATAAACCAGCCTTGTGCTGTTTATTTACTTTCAGTTAACAGCGGCGTTGATCCGGGAGACCTAAAGATGCAAGAGCCTTCAAAGGCCACTGATGCAGGATCAGGCGCTAGCCGTTTTGCCAGACAATGGAACTACAGACCAGCTGAGCCAATAGCCACCTCGCCACTATTTCAATGGCCCCCGGATCCTGTCAGTGCGATACGCTGGTTTGCAGCCCGATGGTTTGTTGTTGGCGAGAATCTGATTATCGCGGGATTAGCCGTTGTGACATGGCACTACTTTCAACCACCATTAACCGAGACGGTAACTCTGGAGCCTGGCTGGATAGCGCAGATGTTTCTGCGAAACATCTTATTGATATCTCTGGTTGCCGGTGGACTGCATTACCTTCTACACAAGCGAAAAATTCAGGGTAAGCGTTTGAAATTCGACCCGGATGAGCTTCCCGCGAAGGGGAGGCGTTTCACGCTCAACAGCCAATTGCGGGACAATATGCTCTGGACGCTGACCAGTGGCGTTTTTTTCTGGACGGCGTTTGAAGTCCTGATGCTCTGGGCAATGGCCAATGGCTATGCTCCCATGCTGTTGTGGACTCTAAACCCGATCTGGTTTGTTGCACTTTTTTTCTTAACACCCTTGTGGATATCGTTTCACTTTTACTGGATCCACCGGTTTTTACATTGGCCACCTCTCTATAAAAGGGCGCATGCGCTTCATCACCGGAATACGAATATTGGTCCCTGGTCCGGGTTATCAATGCACCCGATTGAGCACATTCTGTTTTTCAGTTCGATTTTGATCCATTGGGTTCTTGCAGCACACCCCATCCACATTCTGTTTCATATGCAGCATCAGGCATTAACCGCCGTGACATCGCATGCCGGTTTTGAGAATCTGTTGGTGAAAGACAAGAACGCTCTGGCTTTGGGCAATTTTCATCACCAGATGCATCATCGTTACTTCGAGTGTAACTACGGTAACCTTGAGGTGCCCTGGGATAGGACATTTGGCTCGTTCCACGATGGTACCGAACAATCTCACGAAAACTTTCTGAAGCGACGCCGTTTGTTGGATCGCGCATAAACTTGCGTCGGGTAGTGTTGACCGTCGCGGTTGTAACTAATTGGATGCCGTATAGTTTCAGTTGATAGTTTGTTGCCCGTTGGCGCGGGCCAGCTCGCGCAGTGCAAATTTTTGAATTTTACCGGTGGAGGTCTTGGGCAGTGGCCCGAAAACCACCTGTTTAGGTATTTTGAAGCCCGCCAGGTTCTCGCGGCAGTAGTCTATGATTTCCTTCTCGGTGGCACCATCGGTTTTGTGTAACGTTACAAATGCACACGGTGTTTCACCCCAGGCTTCATCGGGCTTGGCGACAACCGCTGCTTCAAGAATGGCCGGGTGGCGAAACAGCACCTCTTCAATTTCCAATGTGGATACGTTTTCTCCACCACTGATAATGATGTCCTTGGCCCGGTCTTTTATTTCGACGTAACCGTCGGGGTGCTGTACTCCCAGATCGCCCGTGTGAAACCATCCACCAGAAAAAGCCTCTGTTGTTGCCGCGGTATTCTTTAGATAGCCTTTCATGACAGTGTTACCGCGAATCATCAGTTCGCCGATAGTCTTGCCATCGGCGGGAACCTGCTGCATCGTATTCGAATCGATTATGGCCGCATCTTCCAGAGTGAAGTAGTGAACTCCCTGACGTGCCATACGGGCAGATCGCTGTTGTAGTTCCAGCTCCGCCCAGTCGTCCTGTGGTACACACACAGTGGCCGGACCATAGGTTTCCGTTAGGCCGTATAAATGGGTCACATTAAATCCAATGGCCTCCATAGCTTCGATGACGGATGAAGGTGGCGCTGCACCGCCGGTGGCAAGTTCGATGTTCCTGGTGGCTCTTCTTTGTATGTGGGCTGGGGCATGTGCAAGCATGTTAAGAACGATAGGCGCACCGCACATATGCGTGACATCTTCAGTTTCAATGAGTTTGAAGATTAGTTCGGGGTCAACCTTGCGTAAGCAGACATGGGTTCCCATTGCTGCGGTTACCGCCCATGTAAATGTCCAGCCATCGCAGTGAAACATGGGTAATGTCCACAAGTAACGAGAGTGATAGGAGACGCCCATGGTTGCCATATTGCCAACCGCATTCAGATAAGCCCCCCGATGGTGGTAAACGCAGCCTTTAGGGTTGCCGGTTGTGCCGGATGTATACAGTAACGAAATAGACTGCCATTCATCAGTGACACCATCCGGCGCATCGTCGGGATTTGCCGATTCAATAAACGACTCGTAGTCCATTTCGCCAAGTAGTTCGCCACCATCGGCAAGTTCATCGTCAATGTCGATGACCAGGATTGAACGTTGCAGGTTTTTTAGGGCGTCCTTGATGACCGGTGAAAACTCGCGATCAGTAATCAGTGCCTTGGCTTCGCCATGATCCAGTATGAAGGCGAGCGTCGCAGCATCCAGCCGGATGTTAAGTGAGTTCAGGACTGCACCGATTAACGGAACACCGTTGTGAGCTTCCAGCATCTCGGGTGTGTTGGTTGCCATGATCGCAACGCAATCGCCAACGCCGATACCGCGTTTTGCCAGTGCTGCGCCCAGTTGCCGACTGCGTTGCCAGAATTGTGCATAGGTGTACCGACGATTGCCATGAATAATGGCAGTTTGTTCGGGCCTTACGCTGGCAGCTCTGCGCAGGAAACTTACCGGTGACAGCGGCTGATTATTGGCCTGGCTGGGATGTAGATCTTGTTCAAATATGGACACGGGCGGATTTTCCGGTTGTTAATCTTTCGCGCTTTGCATCTGTAGGGTGCACGACATTGAATATTAAATTCAAAGGTGCAACTTACGGGAATAACTGGCACGCAGGTTCTTGGCGATAGTACACTGTCCAGCCAACGTTCCACAGCCAGCGCGGTTTGCTAATGAGTCAGATATCATCCCATATTCTTGATACCTCCCGGGGATCTCCAGCCGAAGGCGTTTTAATTACTCTGATGCAACAACAGCAGGACGACTGGATTATGCTGGGATCGGGGAGTACCAACGCGGATGGGCGTGTGTCAGATTTTACTGGCATAGCGGATGCCTTGCCAGCTGGAGTATATAAGCTGACTTTTTATCTGACAGATTATTACGCAAAGCACAAGCAGGCAAGCTTCTACCCGCATGTGGATGTCGCGTTCGAAATCGCCGGCGATGGACAACACTATCATGTGCCGCTGCTGCTCAACCCATTCGGCTACACAACCTATCGTGGAAGCTGATCACGTGTCCGAAGAACCGCTTCGTTTTATAGATGCTCATCACCATTTGTGGATTCCAGAGTCCAGAGATCCCGATCTGGGCTATCGCTGGTTGCGCGACATCGGGGCCATGAAACCTTTCGGTGACCCGACCCCGATCCAACGTAACTACGAGTGGGCAGAGTTTCTCACTGAGAGCTGCCATGAACTGGCGGGCTCGGTCTATCTTCAGGTTGATGGAGGGATAGCGGATCCCGTGGCGGAAACTGCCTGGGTCCAGGGGATTTTCGATAACACGCCTCTTAAGCACGCCATCGTAGGACTGGTAGATCTGGCAGGCGAAGATGTCATGAAAACAATTGAAGGGCATGCCAGATATTCATCCTTCAGAGGTGTCAGACAGATTCTCTCGCGTCTGGATGACAAGCCAGCCCTAAGTTTTGCTCCACGGCATTATCTTCAAGATGCCCGATGGCGAGATCAGTTTACGCTTCTAGGTGAACATTCATTAAGCTTCGATTTACAACTTTATCCAGAGCAGATGTTTGAAGCGGCTGAGTTTTTTTCATCTCATCCGGAAGTGCCTGTCATTATCGATCACGCAGGCTCTCCACATGAACAGACATTGCAAGGGTTCACGCTGCTTGAGGATGGCCTGAAAGCATTATCGTCGCTGAGTCATGTTGCGATAAAATTATGTGGCTTCGGGATGTTTGACACTCGCCGTACTGCGGGGTCGGTGAAGCCTGTTGTTGATATCATTCTTGAACACTTTGGCCCTGAACGAATGATGTTTGGCAGTAATTTCCCTGTCGACAAACTGATGGGTAGTTATGACGACACTATACGGATTGTGTCTGATAACCTGACATCGCTCAACTGTAAGCAACGATCCGCCGTCTATTACGACAATGCAGTACGCTTATATCGTTTGTCGGAGCAGCTGTAGGCAAGATTGTTAACTCAGGCCGCAATCACCCACCCGGACAATCCTGATATTGCGTTAGACTTTTTTACTTGACAATCGAGAAACTGATTTCTGGTCGCTTGCCAACTCGAGGTGACAGGTTAAGGACACTGAATGAATTCAGGTTAACTTGTCGATTGGCTTTCAAATCGTCGAGAACCGAACGAGCGAACTGATCTGCCCAATCCGGTAACTCTCCAAACATCATGAATTGGGAAAATACATTCATGATGTCATTGTCATCAGGTCTATCGCCGAACCAGGCCAGATAGGCCTCGCTGACGAGCTTGAACTCGCTGGTGTTTAGTAAATGTGCTGCTTGTGATATCGCGTGCATTCGGGGTATCTCTGTCGCTATTATACTTTGCAATACTCCAAAGGCTATCCAGCCGACGTTACTGTTCCAGATGGTCTCGCGTTACAGCCTGCTTGTCAAAGGATCTACCTGGTAATGCTGAACAAGGTAGAACGTCCTGTGTGAGCTGTTTCGCAAACCGGCTGTCGCAACAATGCAACAATCGATTTCATCCGGAAGTTCTAATCTCAATCAACACGATGAACCATATTGCTGATCAGGACTAACCGCTTCCCATAAGACGGTATCGTTTACGAATCGTTCGATGACAGTGCTAACGGCAGCTAAGTGATAGTCCTTACCCATTTGATTGTGCAATGACAGGTAATGTGTCGCTGTTCGTATGCTTACTTTGATGTATTGCCTAAAACAAAACGGGTTGCGAGCAAAATGTGAAGTCGCATTACGCCGCTTGCGATGGCTCAAAGTTCGCTCAGGACCGCGGTAAAATGCCCCGGTCAGGCACACGGTTGATTGTCTCGTTGTTGCATTATCAATAAAAGACAGGGCTGTTCCTTACCTATGAATTGGCAAGCTGACCCTGACTATCGTTGAATATCGGGAGACAAGGGTGGCCAGAGCAAAGCAAGACGCGGCATTGAAGTTGTCAATCTTCGCACCTTATGCTGCGGTATTTGCCGTCAGCTGGCGGGTTTATACAGCTCAACCGAGGAGGTCGGGGGCGCGTTATATGTTGACTTTCTTTGCCCATCGTTATGCTCATAGCGCATAACACCGTATTTCTATCGATTATGACTGACTAAAAACTGGTTGAATTACCTGAAAATATCAAGTGAACGCACTATCGTGAACCTGTCACAAAATGGGTTGAGAGGAAGAAACAGGTCGCGCCAGAACCTATCCGATTAGCAAAAACAAGCATGAAAGGTCTTGAGATCAACGTAACTGGCAGCTTGTCCCATGATTCAAGCAGAATGATGTTAACGGCCTGTGTCAGCAATTCGGCAGCTTCCGCGTGTTTGTCTCGACGACGGTTGCGATAAACTGTCGTTCGGTTCGGTTTAGGCGTTCGGTCGTAGAGTGCGCATGATCAATACGATGAAACGGTCTTTGTTCTCAAGCAATATTATTTCCACGCAAAAAAGCGTTGGCACGATCACGTGCGTGGATATTTATGTCTCCAGAACAGGTTGATTGATGACCACTCGGGGTAATAAACGTTGTGCACACGTGTTGCTGGTAATTGCACTAAGCGTTATGACGTGGAATCTCTCGTGGTTATCTTCAGTTCAAGCTGACACGTCTGGATACGAGACGGCCTACCCGGTAGAAGGTATTCCTTATTTATCTAACACGGCGTTTGCGGCAGTCTGTGAGCGACCCGATGAGCGCACGCTAGAGTCGATCGTGCAGGTCGCCACTGATCATGGAAGTCACGCCAGTGGTATTGTGTTCGATGACAACCGCGTGCTCACCGCCGCTCATGCCTTGCAGGGAGCTGGACATTTTTTTGTCCGGGTCGCGGGGGGATATCGATCCGCTGATCTGGTTATAGTCGATCACGCAAACGATCTGGCCGTGTTAGCGGTGGATACGGCCTGGATAGCACCTTTGGCTATATCCGGTTTTAATCCTGATCATTCTGATCTTGTCTGGGCAGCAGGCTATCCAAGAGCGCAGGCAATGTCTATGTCAGCGGGTGTTTTCAAACAACTCAATGATGGCATTCTATACACGAGTGCCGCTATCGAATCCGGACAATCGGGAGGCGGCTTACTCAGCTGTTCCCAAGGCCAGTGGTCTTTAGTGGGGATGTTGCGTGGTTACGGGGTCTATCGTCAAGGCGACCACTACGTGAAGCTCGAGAACCACTCGGTATCAGTGGCTGGCACAACAATCAACGAATTCTTGCGCACTTATCATTGATTCATGTGGCCTGGCGTTGGGGCAATCAACTAAACTGTCGACACTAACGCAGCTAACTTCGCCGTCATGAATGCTCTCGCAATCACACTACATGCGCTACTGGCCACAGTTTGGATTGGCGGTATGTTTTTCACCTATGTTGTGCTTCGTCCAACAGTTGCAACCCTGGAGCCTCATCGACGACTCACATTGTTCGGGGGGGTCTTCAAACGTTTTTTCCCCTGGGTGTGGATGTCTGTGGTGTTTTTGCCGGTAACCGGCTACTGGCTTATTTTTAACGCGTTCGGGGGGTTCGCTAGCAGCCCTGTCTACGTGCACATCATGCATTTGCTAGGGTTAATCATGATCGTGCTCTTCATCTATCTCTATCATGTGCCGTATCGCAAGCTCAAGAGCAAGATCGCTAGTGAAGCGTGGCCCGAAGCGGGTATCGCTTTGAACCGGGTTCGGCAGATTGTATTGCTTAATCTTGTGCTGGGGCTGATTCTGTTAGCGATTGTGTATGCGGGCAGATACGGTCTGTTTGCCTAGATACCGAGCCTGGGTCAACCCTGTGTAGCGCCAGCTTAAGCGTCTTTTAACGTTTCAGCCACGATAAGAGGGCGCTTTTGCAAAGCTTGTAATACGTCACGTTGTCATGGTGTCAGAATTCCGCCGCTCATTCATTTTGCCAGCTGACGCCCAAATCAAGCCTTGGAAATCCGCCATTGTGTTTTTATTTGGTTACGTCTGACGAGATATCCCGCTACTTTCAGTTTCGTTTAAGCCTGGTCAGCTAATGTTCAGCTTGACAAAGGCCAAGCTTGTGCTTGGTCTGCTCGAGTGCGGCTAAAACTGCCTCGAATCATGCGGAGCTGAACAGTGTTTGGAATAGGAAAAAAATCGGAAATGCCCAGCGCCTCGGATGCGCTTCCGGGTAGATCCGAGCCTGTACCTGTTGCAGCGCGCAGTATTGTTAGTGGAAATCCCATGGTTGGGCCTTTTCCTGCGCATTTGCGTCAGGTGATTTTCGGCATGGGGTGCTTTTGGGGCGTCGAGCGTCTTTTTTACCAGCAGACTGGCGTGTACACCACCGCTGTGGGTTATGCCGGTGGCTACACACCCAACCCAACGTACGAAGAGGTCTGCACAGGCAAGACGGGTCATAACGAGGTCGTACTCGTTGTCTATGACCCCGCCATAATCAGCACTGAGAAATTACTGACGCTGTTCTGGGAAAATCACGATCCCACCCAAGGCATGCAACAGGGACCCGATAGAGGTACACAGTACCGCTCGGGTATCTACACCAGCTCCGACGAACAGCACCGAAAGGCAATTCTCAGCAAGGAGGCCTTTGAACCAGCTCTGGCAAAGAAAGGCTTTGGAGCAATAACAACAGAAATACTGCCGGCTCCCGAGTTCTATTATGCCGAGGATTACCATCAGCAATACCTGCAGAAGAACCCGGGTGGGTATTGCAGCATGCGTGGTACTGGCACCAGTTGTGTCATCCCTACGGGAGTATCCATTCCTGTAGCCACCGCAAGTTCTATGGATGAAAGTGCGTGAATCCGCCGCCTACGCCATTTACAGTGCCATTTGATGGCAATTTTTCCGTATCGGACTCCCGGAGTACGCCCCCCAAAGATGTACCCGGAAAGAAATCCCTGGAAAAAGAACTGTCGACATGTGTGGCGAGAATCAGTGAGTTGCAGCGAAAGCTGTACGCAGATGATCGGTATGCACTTCTGCTGGTGTTTCAGGCCATGGATGCCGCGGGTAAAGACGGCACTATCAGAGCAGTATTGAGTGGGGTTAATCCCGCGGGTTGTCTGGTTTCATCGTTCAAATCCCCTTCGGATGAAGAACTGGCACACGACTGGTTATGGCGTACGACCGGACAATTACCTGAGCGTGGTCGCATCGGTGTTTTCAATCGCAGTTACTACGAAGAGGTTCTGGCTGTGAGAGTTCACCCGGAGTATCTAGCCAAACAGCGTTTGCCTTCGCATGAACACGATGGAATCTGGGATGAGCGGTTCCGATCCATCCGTGACCACGAGAAACATTTGAGCAGTAATGGCACGGTTGTACTGAAGTTCTGGCTAAACGTGTCGAAAAAAGAACAGAAGAAGCGTTTTTTAAAGCGCCTCACGACACCAGAGAAGTACTGGAAATTCTCTAAAAGCGATCTGACAACGCGCAGCCGCTGGGAAGAGTATATGGGCGCTTATGAATCCTTGCTCAATGAAACATCCCGTGAGCACGCGCCCTGGTATGCAGTTCCGGCTGACAACAAGCCGTTTATGCGACTGACGGTCGCCAGAACCATTCTGGAGACACTTGAGGCTTTACCACTGAGATATCCGGAGAAGTCGGCCAGTGAGATTGCCTTGTTTGAAGAACATATTGCTCATCTGAACGATGAGGGAAGCTAGATCATGCTGATGGTTGGGACTAACTCTTGCACCTATGAAAGTGCGGCAAAGGTTCTTGGCGTGATAGACGGAGAATCAAGATGAAATATTGTAAAGCAGAAGCTGCGGACATTTTGCAAGTGTTACCTGAATCGGTGACAGTATGTGCAACTGTTGACGAATCTGGCGCTGAGCACGAAATCACTGAACTGATGATCCGTAGAGCCTGCGAACAGATGGATGTCGATCAGATTTGGCCTTATGCCGGAGATAGACGAGCCCAGGCGGTTGCAATGCTGCCGGTAAGATCAGCACGTGTGCTGCCTTTTCGTCCTCGCGCTTGAAAGATAGCTTGATCTGTCATTGCAACGCCTGGTGAATTAAAAGGCGTTGCTCCAAGTCTGATATAACCCTGCAAGCTATACCAGTTGGTTCATTTCGAAGATAGGTAACAGTATTCCCAAAACGATGGTGAGCACGACGCCTCCCATAATCAGAATGACTACGGGTTCAAACAAGCCCAGAAATACAGCCATCAAAGAGTTAAGCTCGCGTTCCTGATGAGTGGCTGCTTTTTCAAGCATGGAATCTAACTGCCCTGAGGACTCACCACTTGCAATCAGATGTAACAGCATAGGTGGGAAATATCCGGTTCTCTCCAATGCCTGGCTAAGCGTTGATCCTTCTCGTACCTGTGCAGCAGCCGTGTTAACCGCCTTGCGCATCGGACGATTGGTAATTACTTGCGACCCGATATCCAACGCTTCAAGCACCGGTACTCCGCTTGCAGCCAGAATGCTGAGCGTGCGGGCGAATTGGGTGGTATTAAATCCTCGAATCAAACGTTTGAACAACGGAAGCTTAAGTAATAGCGAGTGAATACGTGTCTTGAACGCTTCACCTTTCATGGCTTTTTGAAAAATAATGATGGAGACGATCGTAACCCCGGCAATCAGCAGGCCCCATTGGCGTACGAAGGCGGAGGTTGTCAGCATCGCAGTGGTCAATGCTGGTAATTCCTGGTTCATACCTTCAAACACCTGCACCACCTGAGGTACCACGTAAGCCAGCAGAAAACCGACAATCAGGATGGAGGCGATAACCAGCACGCTTGGGTAGATGAGCGCTTTCTTGACGACAGCATTAGAGGCTTGTCGCTCTTCAGTGTAATCTGCCAGTCGTTCCAGCACTGCATCGAGGTGGCCCGATTGCTCTCCCGCAGAAACGGTTGCCTGGTAGATTTCCGGAAATACCTTTGGATAGTCCGAGAGAGCGGCAGCGAAGGTATGACCCTCCATGACTTTGGCGCGCACTGAGAGGAGCAGGGACTTGATGCGTGGTTTTTCTGTTTGCCTGCTAACCGCAGATAAAGATTCTTCCAGCGGGGTGCCCGCTGCACTTAGTGTTGCAATCTGCCGTGTTAGTAACGCCAGATCATTAGTTTTGATACCGCCACGAAAGGTAGGGGTCGCGCCTGCCCCGGTTTTACCTGATTTGCGACCATTCTTGGTGCGGTCACGACCGGAGGTTTCGGAGACTTCCAGCGGGGTGAGGCTTTGTTGTCTTAATTGCTGTCGGGCCAGACGTGCTGTATCGGCTTCGAGAACGCCCTTTTTTTCCCGCCCACGGGCGTCCAGCGCCAGATATTCGAAAGCAGCCATTTGATTAGCCCTCTCGGGTCACACGCATGACTTCTTCTATGGATGTTTTACCTTCCATGACCAGCCGCATACCGTCCTCGGTTATGCCTGCACTTTGACTACGGGCATAGCGCTCTATGTCGTGCTCTGAGGCACCGTCGTGAATCATGGTGCGCATGGTTTCGTCCACTTTGACCACTTCATAGATACCTTGTCTGCCGACGTAGCCGGTATGCGCGCAGTGATCACAGCCATGTGCTTCACACATGTTGCGCACTTCACCAACAGCGCGTTTCAAGGTATTAAGTTCTGTTTGTGAAGGCGTATGCGGACGTTTGCAATGTGGGCAAAGAAGTCGAACCAGTCGTTGAGCGACGAGGCCCACCAGACTGGAGGACAGTAAAAACGGCTCGATTCCCATATCGCGAAGTCGTGTAACCGCGCCTACTGCAGTATTGGTATGTAAGGTTGACAGTACCAGGTGGCCGGTGAGTGAGGCTTGAACCGCAATTTCAGCGGTTTCCATATCACGTATTTCACCTACCATGACAATGTCCGGATCCTGGCGCAGGATTGCACGCAGACCGCGAGCAAAGTCCAGATCAACCTTGTTGTTAACTTGTGTCTGGCCGATTCCGTCGATGTAGTACTCGATGGGATCTTCTACCGTGAGTATCGAATAACGTGAGGTATTGAGTTTGGCAAGCGCTGCATACAGGGTTGTGGTTTTACCCGAGCCTGTCGGGCCGGTTACCAGAATAATACCGTGCGACAAACCCAGAGTGCTTTGTAGATCTCGCAGGGCATCTGGCGGCATGCCTAATTGTTCAAGGTCGAGTCTGCCTGCCTGTTTGTCCAGTAGTCGGAGAACGACGCGTTCGCCATGTCCTGACGGAAGCGTTGATACACGCACATCGACAGGACGTCCCGCTACGCGCAAACTGATGCGACCATCTTGTGGCAGCCGCCGCTCAGCGATATCAAGCTTGGCCATGACCTTGAGACGTGAAATAACCAGAGGTGCAATCTGGCGAGGTGGCTCGAGTAGTTTCTGCATGACACCATCAACTCGATAGCGCACAGCCAGACGTTTTTCAAACGGTTCTATGTGGATGTCGGATGCCCCTTTGCGCACGGCTTCAGTGAGCATGGCATTGATCAGTCGAATGACTGGTGCATCGTCTGTGGATTCGAGTAGATCTTCGGGTTCTGGCAGAGCTTCAGCGAGTTGTTCCAGGTTAAGTTCGTCGCCAAAGTCATCCATGATATCCATGGCCTGACCCGTCTCGCCTTCGTAGTGGCGAGTTAGTCTTGCATCAAACTCATCAGATGTTACCGATTCGAGTTTCAGTCCTTGCCCAGCCTTTCTTCGCGCCTCTGAAATGGCTGGAAGCTGAACTCCCGGTCTGTGTACCAGCAGCAACTCGCCTGACGAATTTCGCTCCAGCAAGACCCCATGTCGTTTAGCAAAAGAATAGGGAATATCCTGGAAAGTGGTCGTTTTAACCATTGGCTTTTCTTCGTCAGATTCGACACCGAAAAGCTCTTCATTGTCGTTGGCCGCCTTTCTTGAAGACGGTTCGCCTACGTCAATGAAGTCTGCTGGTGATGCCACAACCTATCTCGCGTTTGCCAAGGAGCTATCGTGGAAAAGGCCGGCAGTAGGTACAGAGTCAAGCCCTGCGCTGCCACCCGATAGCGCTTCCACGGGTCTATCAATATTCAGGCCACCAAGCCTGATGGGTTTATTCGTTATTGAGGTTGAACCCAGTATATCTTCATCGTCGACCTCTCGCGTGGGTTCAGGTGTCTGAACCGGCGGTAATATTCCAGGGCCAGCTTCGCTAGTGGGGACCAGTGTTTCCAGAGCATCTTTGCCTGAGTCAAAAACGCGCTTTCCACCAAAGTACATATGCAATTCGGGAAGCTCGGGAAGATATGCGCGATTTATTGAGTCACCATTGTCGAACAGACCCAGCTGAGCTGACCTTAGTTCGTCGTATTTGCTACGGCTGTAGTAATCAGCAGTTTCGGGGTCACGCAGGATGGTGGGGTGAAGGAAAACCATCAGATTACGCTTTCTCTTACTGGAGGTGCGGTATCTGAACAGACTGCCTAAAAGTGGAATATCTCCGAGAAAGGGGACTTTGTCGCGGGTATCTGATACCTGGTCATCGATGAGGCCACCCAGCACGAGAGTCTGTCCATCTTCAACGAGAACCGTTGTCTTGATGGAGCGCTTGTTAGTGGTGATGTCCGATGCGCCGGTTACTGAAGTAGTGCTTACGTCCGACACTTCCTGCTCGATCTCCATCTTGATGTTATCGCCCTCATTAATCTGTGGTTTAACTTTCAGGGAGATACCGATGTCCTGACGTTCGATTGTCTGGAAAGGGTTGTTGTTGGATGATGAGAGTTGTCTGCCCGTTACAAACGGCACGTTTTGACCGACTACAATTTCTGCTTCCTGATTGTCCATGGTGACAAGTGTGGGAGTAGACAGGATATTGTTATCCGTATCCGAGGCAATCGCCGAGAGCAGGAAGCCGAAGTCAATACCGTCGCCGCCGAAGCGCCCAAGCGCTAGCGAAAGTCCGTTATTGAGGCTTGCCCCTTCACTGGCAATGGTGCCGACCAGAGACTGCGTCGCTCCACCCAGATTGGTATAAGCCGCAGGGCGGTTTGAATCTGTGCCGTCAACAGCGAAGTTCACACCGAGTTGTGAAGAGTTGGTTGTGGAAAGTTCTGCAATGATTGCCTCTACCAGTACCTGTGCCCGCCGAATGTCGAGTTGTTCGATAACCGCCAGGATGCTGCGCATTTCATCAGGTGGCGCTGTGATAATCAAAGCGTTGGTATCTTCGTCTGCCTGAATGTCTACATTGGGACGATCGTCATCCTGCGGCGCACGAGGGATCAGCGAGGCGGTGGGTACATTGGGTTGTTGAGGAATCTGCACGCCGTTAGCATCTACTGAAGGCGCAGCGGGTGCTGACGAGGCCATGCCGCCCTCTTCAAGATCTGATCCGCCAGTGCCAATTTTTGCCTGACCTGCGGAAACGCCAGTGAGAATGGCAAGCAGATCTGCAGCGTTAGCGAAACGGAGGTACACAACACGTGTGTTGCCACCGGATTCTACGGGGGTGTCGAGGTTTGCGATGATGCCGCGCATGCGAGTGCGAGCTGTCTGGTCTCCACTAAGCAGGATATTGTTGGTTCGCTCGTCTGCAGCAAATCGGACCGATCCGGGTGTGCCGTCTATCTGGCCGGCGCGGCTCTGCAGTGATTGCAGGATACGAATGACCTCACTGGCAGATGCGTGTCTTAATTGCACCAGTTCTACCTCATCATTATCCGGGCGATCAATACCCTGGATTATGGTGATCAGCCTGCCGATGTTCGAGCCGCGATCGGTAACGATTAGTGTATTGGTCGCAGCGTAGGCTGCCAGATGGCCTTGTTGGGGGACCAGAGGGCGGAGTATGGGCACCAGCTGCGCGGCTGGAACATTCTGTACCTTGATGACTTGGGTAACCAGTTGGTCAGAGCTGGAATCGCTATCCTGGTACTGCGGCACCGGACCTTGTTTTGCATTGACATCTGGTACGATTTTTACCAGATCGCCGCTAGGTACAGCAGCATAACCGTGCACTTGCAAGACGGAGAGGAATGTTTCGTAAAGTTCGTCGGCATTGAGCGGGGTAGAAGATATGACAGTTACCCTGGCTTTAACGCGAGGGTCGACAACGAAATTCCGTCCTGACTGACGTGATACTGTCTGTATCAGCGAGTGAATATCCGCATTCTTCAGATTGAGCGTGAAGGTACCATCCTGTGCGAATGCCATGGACGAAACTCCCACGGTCAGACTCAATGGCAAGCCAATAGAGAAGCATAGCCCGAGCGAAAATGCCAATGCAGTGGCCGCTCGGCCTGTCATCCTTGTTAGTACGCGTTTAATCATGATGTGTATCGGGAACCTTACGTGCCCTCAGTGTAGCTTGTTGCGAGGCGTTGTCTTGTGACGTGCAATGGATTTTCAAGGCTGGAATGGTGGACCCGAGTCTGGTTTTCACAAGAGTTACAATCTGCAAGTATTGAGACTATGTGCAAGGATTGTGACGATGTGCGTATTCTATTGAGCCAGTGAGATGGAAATAGGTACTTCGATTCCGTCTCTCAGAACCACGACCTCCAGATTCTCTGCCTTGACAGCATTACGCAGTGCCCGGATACCCTGTTTCTGGCTGTTCAGCTGGATATTGTTGACCCGCGTAATAACATCACCAGCCACGATTCCCTGTGCTTCCAGGATTTCGGGGTTCTGTTTAGGTGTGATTCGATACCCGACTAGTTTTCCATTCTCCTGATAGGGTTCTGCGGCTACCACGCGTCCAAGCATGGATGGGTTGCGGGCAAGGGTGTCTCGCAACTGGCGCGGATTGCTTGGCAGTTCGACAGGTTGGCTGAGATTTTGCGCCTGCGAATTTTGCTGGTTGTTGCCTGCATTGGCAGATTGAACCGGAGCCAGAGCAATGGGCTGGACGTTCTCTGGCAGAGAGAGCTTTTCCAGTTTGCCCCGATTGCGCAGGATGACATGATCGGGGTATACAGCCTCAAGTGAAGTTTCGCCGCTGATCTTGTCGCCTACGCCATAGGCATTTTGTTCGGCAGATCCAGCGCTGATAATGGCGATAGCATTTTCTGCCGGTGTGAATGCAAAAACCCCAGCCAGTTGAAGATTCAGGCTGGTATCTACGATGGGTTCCTCACGTACGGGGGCTTCCTTTTCCGGTTCCTTGCGTTTGGATGCATCACCAAACAGGTGTATCGATGCAATGACGCGCGCCAGATCGGTGGGGCTGGGCGCCTGGGAATTATTGGCATTAACATTTGATGTATTTGAAATCGGGACATTATTAGCCACGGCCGCCGTTCCCTGCGGCAACAGCTTCAGGCTGAAGATAGCCAATGCAAGTCCCAAGGCAATAACCATAAGGGTATTTACCAATCTTGGTATACCTGCAGACTTTTGTGATGAAGCGCTTGCGCTCATGGACTTTGGTTATTCCTGTTTCATATTTGAGGCCGCTCGGCATCCCGTTGGCGGTATCAAGTTATTCATGACTAATTGATTGTAAAAACCAGTATTGGTTCTCTATTGGGACCATTTTACTGCCACTTAGTGCAAACAGTATGTAAGGCCTAGCCAAAAAGATACCCAGAACCGTATTCTGAGGCAATTTGACTGCCAACACATGGTCGTGTTACCCCTTCTCCCACATTTAACGTACTCGATACCGTGGATTTAGCACTGATGGATGATTTTTTATTCCACAGTTAAATCAACGCTTCGACAACGTTGCCCAATACATGAGTATATTGACCGCAAATGCGGTGCTCTGACTCGTCAATTTCGTGACGATACGGGAAGGATTTGGCATTTGATGCTTTACAGGGCTTGAGCCTGAAACCTCTCAAGTGCGGGAAATTCGCAATTTCCTCTTCTGAAAGGGTGAGTCGCTGACTGGAGCGAGGGGCTGGCGTCGAGTGCGGTTTGCAGCACTCCGCGGATGACTATCCGTCCTTCATGCCCGGAAACCCTTCCCGAGAAACGCCCTGTTGTATTGCAGAGTCTGTTTCGCGGGAGGGCAATCAAACGGGTATTGCTTACACCATGTCCTTCAGGTTTTTCAAAGGAAGAACCTTGACGACTTTACGGGCAGGCTTGGCTTTGAATACTGTTTCTTCACCAGTGAACGGATTGATACCTTTTCGAGCTTTGGTTGCAGGTTTCTTGTTCACGCGGATTTTCATCAGGCCCGGTACGCTGAATGTGCCAGGACCACGTGGCTTGAGGTTGTCTTGAATCAATCCGTTGAGTGCTTCGAATACTGAAGCAACTTCTTTGCGGCTCAACTGAGTTGTCTCAGCAATCGAGGTCATGATTTCTGACTTGGTAGGTGGTTTCTTTACCGCAGTAGCTGCTGCTTTTTTCTTGGCCGTTGCCTTTTTCTTGCCAACAGCCTTTTTCTTAGCTACCGCTTTTTTCTTTGCCGCCATAGTGTAATTCCTCTGCAGAATGCTTGATTGATAAAAATGATTGTTTGTCTTCGAGCACTACGAGAACCATTCCGTGTGTTTGGCTCGTTGGATAAAGCGCGCGAAAGTTACCACAAGTTTGTACGACTCGTCAGCAAGTTATAGGATAAAAACAGGAAAAACACTATTTTTTAAGTAAAAACTTACAACATTGATCATTTAGGCCTTTATTTTCAGTGTTTTTCTCGGACAAACTTGTTTACAAACCGAATAGCTGACGAAGCGTTCCAATGAGAAAAATGCGTATTGCGAACAATCCGATAATGGTAAAAAACACCGTTAGATCGATTCCGCCAAGTGGGGGTATGAGGTTTCTTAGTGGACGGAGTACCGGCTCGCTTATTGCGGCCACCATCCCTTGAACTGGATTGCCACCCGCATTGGGTATCCAGCTAAGTATCGCCTGAATGATAAGGGCGTAAATGAAGACGTTGAAAAATTGATGAATGACGTCGAGGATGCTCAACAGAACTATTTTGATCATCGGCAGCGTTGAAATCATCGCCGACGCGCCAATGGCCGGCACAGCGCCCAGACTCAGGAATTTAAACACCAGCATTTTCAGTAGGAGAACGGCAAATACAAGAACCAGAGAGGCGGTATCGTAGCGCTTGATGCTGGGAATTACCCGCCGAAGCGGAATCAGCAAGGGGTCGGTGATTTTCACCACCGCTTGAGCCAGCGGATTGTAATAATCTGCGCGAACAACTTGCATGACAAAGCGTACCGCGACAACCGTTGCATAGAGGTTGAACAGGATGCCTAGGATGAAGCCAATTGCATTAAGTGCCGGGTCGGCCATAGGTGTTCTCCATTGAACATGTTGCCTGATTAATTCGGGGAGTTACTGGATGCATCAGCGGGAACTGCATTTAACTACCGCAGGATAGTGGCAGGTGCTTCACCTGCAAATATAAATGGTCGCTTGCAAACACAGATGCAGTGCATGATTTGTCCGGATAATAATCTTCGGGATACTCCATCAGGATGCGAGATCATCGCCGAGTTCGATAGCCCGATCGTGCGCGGCCTTGAGCGCTGAGTGAACGATTGCTGGCGTGCTGTTGTCGTTGAATACCTGCAGTGCAGCAGCAGTTGTGCCACCTTTCGAGGTTACGTTTTCACGTAACACCGCAGGTGTATTCTGCCTCTGACGTGCCATGCTGGCTGCGCCATAGGCAGTTTCTATGGCAAGAGTCTGTGCAGTTTCCCGATCAAGTCCCAGGTTGACGCCAGCGTCGACCATGTGCTCAATCAGGTAGAAAAAGTACGCGGGACCACTTCCGGACACGGCTGTAACCGCATCTAAAGCTGACTCCCGGTCCACCCAGATAGTTGTGCCAGCACTTTTCAGAAGTGTCTCGGCAAGAGATTTGTCCTCATCCGAGCACTGCTTGTTCGCGAACAGCGCTGTCGCCCCCAGACCCAGGAGTGCGGGTGTGTTGGGCATGCAGCGAACCAGAGCAGAGCCTGTTGGTAACCAGGATTGCATACTGCTTTCTCGTACGCCTGCGGCGACCGATATATAAACGGGCTCGAAGCCCTGATAACTGTCAGTAGCGTTGCTTTTGAAAAACTCTGACAATGAGTGACAGACCGCCTGAACGATATGAGGTTTTACCGCAATCACGACACCCAATTGTCGTGATGATTGCTTGTCAGAGAAAAGCTCTGGAATAGCCGACTCGATATTGGCAGCGCTACGAATACCAAAAGAGGTTTCCGCCCGCTGGCAGGCTTGGTGATCCGGATCAACCACCGCCACATGCAGAGGGTTCTCGCCCCCACCCACCAGGCCACCAATAAGACTGGCGGCCATATTGCCCGCACCTACAAATAACCAGTGCATCAGCTGGCGACTGCTTTACGTTTGTTTGCCAGAACGCCGAGCAAACGATCAAAAGCCTCAGTAAAAGACTGTATGCCATCCGATTCCAGCTGATCGGTGATATCGCCTAGCGAAATTCCCAGCTCAGATAGAGCAGAAATATCCTTGTGGGCCTGCGCCAGGCCGTTGGTCAGCCTGGATTCTGATACACCGTGATCCTTGAATGCATCCATGGTTTTCGGTGGCACGGTATTGACTGTGTCGGGGCCGATAAGCTCTTCTATATACAAGACATCGGAGTATGCCGGGTTCTTTACACCTGTGCTTGCCCACAACAGGCGCTGAGGACGAGCACCTTGTGCTTTGAGTTTGCCGAACTGCTCGCTACCGAACAGGTTGACGAAATGTCCATAGGCTACCTTGGCGTTGGCGATGGCAATTTTTCCTTGCAACGCCTGCGCATCTTCACCGCCATTGGTTTCAAGCGCTTTGTCGGCACTCACATCCACCCGACTGACGAAAAAACTGGCAACCGAGGCTATACGGTCGACCGAATGCCCATCCGCATGACGACGCTCAAGGCCGCGGATGTAAGCCTGGGCAATTTCCTTGTATCGGGAAACACTGAACAGCAAAGTGACGTTAACGTTGATACCCAGAGCGGTCAATGCTTCAAATGCTTTTACGCCTTCGCTGGTGCCAGGCACTTTGATCATCAGATTCGGGCGATTCACGCGAGCATGCAGATCCATGCCCATCTCGATGGTGCCGGCTGCATCATGGGCAAGGTCGGGGGTAACTTCCAGGCTGACCATGCCATCAACTCCATCAGTTTCTTCATAGGTTGCTGAAAATGCGTCAGCAGCAGCCTGGATATCAGGAATCGCCAATTGATTGAAAAGTTCCAGTTCGCTGATATCGGGCTGGGCTTTTACAATCTCAACGATGGCTTGATCGTACTCCTGGGTGTTGGCTATGGCTTGCTCAAAAATGGCCGGATTGGAGGTTAACCCCATTAGGCGATCCTCTTTGATCATTTTTTGCAGATCACCATCGAGAAGACTTTTCTGGATGTAATCCAACCAAAGGCTCTGGCCGATCTCGTAGGCCTTAGCCATTGAATTAGAAGAGTTGTTTGTACTCATAAATACATTGTCCGTTGGGTTACCGTAAAGTTTAACAATTATCCAGCTAGCTATCTCTGGCGCCGAAAATCGCCGTGCCCACTCGCACTATCGTAGCGCCCTCTGCAATCGCAGCTTCTATATCAGCACTCATTCCCATGGATAAGGTGTCCATATCGGGATATTGCGGCTGTAAGGTCTCTAGTGCCGTGCGTAGTAAAGCGAAAACCTTGCGCTGTTCCGACAATGAGCTGCGTGGCGCCGGAATTGCCATGAGTCCCCGCAATCTTATGCCCTTAAGCGTTGAGCAGTGGGTCGCCAGTTCTGCAACTTCTGCCAGCGAGATACCTGCTTTTGAGGGTTCATTATCCAGGTTAACCTGCAGGCAAATATTCAAGTCGGGTAAATGTGAGGGTCTTTGTTCTGAGAGTCGGCGGGCAACTTTTAGCCGGTCAACTCCATGTGCCCACTGAAAATGTTCTGCTATTTGCGCCGTTTTTCGTGACTGGATGGCGCCGATGAAGTGCCAGCTTAGTGAAGAGTCGTCAATATCGAGAATTTTTTCTACACCTTCGTCAACATAGTTTTCACCGAAAGCCCTTTGACCCGCCGCAATGGCTGTGCGGATTGCGCTCGCAGGTTTCTTTTTGCTCACTGCCAGCAGTTGTACGCTGCCTTGCTCACGCTCGTACTGATCCTCAAAGCGCGTGATCTGCGACGCTACTTCCGCCAGTGTGGCTTCGATGTTCAATGTGCTCTCGTTCACGTTATCGGGTCTGTTCGTCACAGTTTATCTTCTGTTTCATTCTCATGAGGAGTCAGGGACTAAGAAAAAGTCTGAGGCGGCCGACATGTATCGCAGTAAAAGGGGAAACGGGCTTCGAATGTCAACTGAGGGCTCTGCTTGCCTCGTCTATCTCAGGCATGTGTTTTCGCATGTCAAAATCTTTAAGGGTTACGTTCCATGGATATTGCTCAGCTATTGACGTTTGGTGTGAAAAACGGTGCTTCGGATATGCATCTGTCTGCCGGACTCCCTCCCATGATACGCGTAGATGGTGATATGCGACGCGTTAACGTACCGGCTCTCGACCACGCTGCGGTCCAGAGCATGGTGTACGACATCATGAACGACAAACAACGCAAGGATTACGAGGAAAAACTGGAAACCGATTTCTCCTTCGAGATCCCTGATACAGCACGATTTCGTGTAAACGCATTTAACCAGAACCGTGGGTGTGGCGCGGTTTTCAGAACCATCCCTACAGACATCCTGACGCTTGAGCAGTTGGGTGCGCCCAAGATATTCCAGGAGATTTCCGCGTTGCCTCGTGGGATTGTTCTGGTAACCGGGCCGACTGGCTCGGGTAAGTCAACAACGCTTGCCGCCATGATGGACTACAAGAACGAATCTGAATTGGGGCATATTCTGACCATCGAGGATCCGATAGAATTTGTACATGACAGTAAAAAATGCCTGATCAACCAGCGTGAGGTGCATCGCGATACTTTTGGATTTTCACATGCATTGCGTTCAGCGTTGCGTGAGGATCCTGACGTTATTCTCGTTGGTGAAATGCGTGACATGGAGACTATCTCTCTGGCATTAACCGCGGCTGAAACGGGTCACCTGGTATTTGGTACTCTGCATACGAGTTCTGCTGCCAAGACGGTCGATCGAATAGTCGATGTTTTTCCGGCCGGCGAGAAGCCAATGGTTCGATCGATGTTGTCTGAGTCTCTACGAGCAGTAATTTCTCAGTCGCTTCTCAAGAAAAAGGGAGGTGGCCGAGTGGCTGCTCATGAAATCATGATGGGTACACCGGCCATCCGAAACCTGATCCGCGAAGATAAAGTGGCGCAGATGTATTCAGCCATACAAACCGGTCAGGCACACGGAATGCAGACACTCGATCAGAATCTGAAAGAGCTTGTCAAACGTGGAGTCGTTGATCTGGCTGAAGCTCGGAAAAAGGCGCAGAACCCAGACAGCATCATGTAACAGATTTGTGCATAAACGGCGCGCGCAGGCAGTTCCCTGTGCGCGTCATTGATCAGTAGATCGTTTTAACTGTTGTGCCTTATAGAGGATATTTCCTATGGATCTGAAAGTCGCCAAGCGTTTCATGGATGAGTTGCTGGTCAGCCTGCACAAGAAGGGTGGCTCGGACTTGTTCATCATCGCTGGTGCTGCGCCGTCTATGCGCATACATGGAAAGGTTACGCCCGTCATGGACAAGAAGCTCAGTGCAGACCACACACTCGCTTTGACTCAGTGCCTGATGACCGAGGACGAACGGATTTATTTTAAGGCCAATAAGGAATGTAATTTCGCCATCGCACTGCCCAAAATTTCGCGATTTCGTGTCAATGCGCTCGTGCAGCGGGGTAGTGCCGGACTTGTGGTGCGGATTATCCCGAATGATATTCCCTCGTTTGCCGATCTGCACATGCCTGATGTGCTGTCGCAAATTGCCATGACCAAGCGAGGATTAGTCATTTTTGTAGGTGGTACTGGCTCTGGTAAGTCAACCAGTCTTGCCTCGATGATCGACTACCGCAATGAGAACTCCCACGGGCATATCATTACGATCGAGGACCCCGTGGAATTTGTGCATCATCACAAGGGATGTATCGTCACGCAGCGCGAAGTCGGCACCGACACTGATTCGTTTGAAGTGGCACTGAAAAATACCTTGCGACAGGCACCCGATGTCATTCTCATTGGTGAAATTCGTGACCAGAAAACTATGGAACACGCCATAGCCTTCGCTGAGACAGGTCATTTATGCCTGGCAACACTGCACGCTAACAACACCAACCAGGCGCTTGACCGGATCATCAACTTTTTCCCGGAAACACGACACAAACAATTGCTGCTCGATCTGTCCTTGAACGCTAAAGCGTTTATCTCGCAGCGATTGTTGCCCACCCCCAGCGGTAAGGGGCGGCGTGCGGCCGTAGAGGTGCTGCTCAATACACCGCTGATGTCGGACATGATCATGAAAGGAGAAATTCATGAGATCAAGGCTCTGATGAAAAAGAGTAAGGATCAGGGGATGCAGACTTTCGATCAGGCGCTGTTCGAATTGCTTAACGAAAACGCCATCACGATTGAGGAAGCAATGCGGAACGCGGACTCAGTTAATGATCTCAGACTGCGCATTAAGCTCGAAGGTGGGAGCTCATCAGCGGTTGACGAAATGATCGCGAACTCCATGAGTCTTGAGGATGATGACAAAGATGACAACGGCCACCGAATGGCTGGGTAGGGCGCTGTTCATCGGACTGTTGGGCGTATAAAGCGTTTGCCTGGTTCCCGGTCATGGGGCAAAATGCACGCTCCTTGAATCAGATAGCGTTGTTATGCACGGTAGTCGCCCGGCAACCATAGACATAGAGTCACTTGAACAACCGCTGGACGTCCTGGTTGAGCGCTGCAGAGAAAAAGCCCGGTCAATAGCCGGTAGGTGCGATGATCCACGTATCGTTGTATCGCCCTACCGTTTCAACCCCCTGGGCGCACACATTGACCACCAGGGCGGCGCCGTTCTGGCTCGTAGTCTGAATCAATACACTGTTCTGTGTTTCTGGCCACGTGAAGATGGCATGTACGCCGTGCATTCCGATCTTGAAGATTCTCATTGGAAGTGTACTTCGTTTCAGGCTGGTGAGCTTGATGATGAATACGGCTGGGATTCCATGGCGCGTGCATCAATCACTGCATTTTGCGCAGAACATGACACACGGCTTGGCTATGAGGCGGTCGTGTTCGGTACTCTGGTTAGCGGTGGGCTCAGTTCCTCGGCATCGGTGATCCTCGCCTACCTGACAGCCATGGCTGAGCTAAACGAGATCAAACTGAGTCCCAGAGAGCTAGTGGAGCTTGTCCGACGCGTTGAGAACGACTATCGCGGACTCAACAACGGCGTGCAGGATCAGATGTCGATCGTGTACGGTAAAGAGAATCACCTTGTGTTACTGGATGTCGCCAACGTTGCCGCAACCGCTATCGCGGATCCAGACAATATCGATGAGGTTGCATTTCTCATGTGCTACTCCGGAGTGTCAAGAAATCTTGTCACCGGCTCCAACTTCAACAAACGTGTTGCCGAATGTCGCGAAGCTGCTCGCCTGTTATCGGGTGATGCCCAGCATTTAGGTGAAGTACCGGAAGAGGCGAGAACAGAAGCCGCTCTTGTAAACTTGCCGCTGATGGCCCGGCGTCGGGCAACGCATGTATTTGGTGAAATGCGACGTGTACAGGAGGGTTGTATGGCCTGGAAATCCGGAGACTGGCAACGATTTGGACAGTTAATGAGTCAGTCGTGCCAGAGTTCCATCAAGCACTACGAAAGTGGTAGCCCCTGGCTCATCGATTTACACGATATGGCCAGTGACATCGAAGGGGTGTATGGTAGCCGGTTCAGTGGCGGAGGTTACGGTGGTTGCCTGTTCATGTTGGTAGACACTGCGCAAATAAATAGAATTGCACAGGAATTATTGAGTACCTACCTTGATAAATACCCAGATCTTTCCACTCTTGCGAGGATTCGTATCGCACATCCGGAAAGTACCATCAGGGTATTGTCATCATGAGAGTGAAAGCGCCAATTACTAGAGCCATACTGCTTGCAGCGGGACGTGGAACCCGCTTGCAACCATACACTGACACAACACCTAAACCGCTGCTTGTACATCGAGGTAAGCCGACGCTTGACTACCTTCTGGACTCGTTGCTAGCGGCGGGCGTCACTGATGTTGTACTTGTTGCCAATCATCTGAGTGAACAAATCGAACAATACGCTTCACTGCGATGCGCCAGTCACGCACAAAGGATCAGGGTAGCCTTTCAGGCGCAGTTGGCTGGAACAGCTCACGCGCTTGAAAGTGCTATCGAGCAATTTCCGGATATCGTTTCTGAGTCTTTTATTCTCAGTGCCAGTGATTATCTGGTACCGCGCGCATTCTTCAATGATCTTCTGCGGTTTCATGCAGAGCACGATGCTGAGCTTACGATCAGCATGAAGGCGCTGGAGGAAAGTGAACTTTCCGGTCGTTCAAGTATTCGTTTTCATGACGATCAATCTATTATTGAAATCGTCGAAAAGCCAGCTCTCGGCACCGCTCCCAGTTCCATAGGGGCGAACCTGACTTTCGTGTTGCCTGCAAGCGTCATTGACTATGTCGAGGATGTGCCCTTGTCAACGCGTGGTGAACGCGAGGTACAGCAGGCAATCAATAGCTGGTTACGTCAAGGCGGTAAAGCGCAAGGCTTGTTGCAGGCCGTACCTCCGGAATGGCAGAGTCCCGGGTAGCCAAGTCTGTTTTAGCGTAAACCTTGCGACCGTTCCATGCTGATCTGAAAGCGTTACTACTTGCGTCCTGATAGCGCTTGCGTTTAGGGTAGTGTCCTCACTTCTGAAGATGACGGTAGCCATGCTCAAGAATATTCATCCTCTTCTCAATGCAGATATATTGCAGGTCCTGGCTGCCATGGGGCATGGCGATACTCTGGTTTTGTGTGATGCCAATTTTCCTGCCGCCAGTGTGGCGCGTGATACCAGTTCCGGACAACTGTTGAGGATGGACGGTGCAAACGCACCTCAAGTTGCCGAAGCCGTATTGTCAGTCATGCCACTGGATACGTTTGTCGATGATGCTGCTCAGTGTATGGAGGTGGTAGGCTCACCGGGTGAACGGCCTGAGGTACAGCAGCAAGTGCAAGAGGTCATTGATAGTGCTGAATTACAAAGCTTTAAGCTTGTACCCGTCGAGCGTTATGAGTTCTATGCGCGAGCCAAGCGGGCGTACGCTGTTGTTGCTTGCGGCGAGCCCAGATTTTACGGATGCTTCATTTTCATGAAAGGTGTTATCGCACCGAAATGACGTTCAGGTCGTCATTAGAAACCGCTCTTAGCACAATGATTGTTCTTCAAACTCATCGCATTTGAATTTACAGCTGTGGCTCAATTATATTTTTATTATTCGGCAATGAATGCTGGTAAATCAACCTCGTTGTTGCAGTCGGCACACAATTATCGCGAGCAGGGTATGCAAGTTGCGCTGTACACGGCAGCACTGGATGACCGTTACGGGAAAGGCGTCATATGCTCTCGTATCGGACTTCAGGAATATGCTTTACTGTTCGACAGTGGGACTGAATTTTTTCGTCCTCTTAAAGAGAAGAATCTTGAGGAGCCGCTGGCATGCGTGTTAGTGGACGAGGCTCAATTTCTGTCTAAGGGGCAGGTGGATGAACTGGCCCGCGTTGTCGATGAACTCAATCTGCCGGTACTATGTTTCGGGATCCGAACTGACTTTCAAGGCGAGCTATTTCCGGGATCATCCCGTCTTCTGGCAATTGCAGACAAGCTTGCCGAGCTAAAGACTGTCTGTGCCTGCGGCAAGAAGGCCACTATGACAGTCCGCCTGGATGAACAAGGCAAGGTTGTGGCTGCCGGGGAGCAGGTGCAGATTGGTGGGAATGAACGCTATGAGTCGAAGTGCAGGCAGCATTATCGCGAGCTGATGTCCAGAACTTGATCTTTATGTATGCCGCTGGATTAAGCGTAAGTTTTGCAATCAGGCCAATTTCGAATACAGCGGCTTCCGGTTTTCCAAACCTCTTTGGTATTTCCTTCGCCAGTTTATAAGCCGGAAGTTGCCGGCAGTCGGCTAGTGATGCTGTTGATTTCCGCAGGCCATTCCACTTCTCTGGATACATAGTGCCATAAACAAAAGTACGGGTTAGTGGTCTTATGATTCCCCGAACATAAAAACAAAGGAGAGAAGAACCATGCTCGACGTGACGCTCAATGGGGATGTTTCGAAAGTACTCGATAGTCTGGAAAGTGCGTTGTCCGCTAATGATATTGATGCCGTTCTGGAACATTTTGTCGAAGATTGCTTTTGGCGTGATCTTGTTTCGTTCACCTGGAACATCAAGACCCTGGAAGGGAAAGCGGAAATCAGGCAGATGCTTGAGTCGCAATTGTCGTCGGTCAGCCCTTCAGACTGGGCGATTCCTGAGGGTGAAATGGCGACTGAAGATGGCGGGATCGTAACTTCCTGGATTAATTTCGAAACGTCGGTGATGCGAGGCTACGGTCTTGTCAGGTTGCGAGAGGGCAAGATCTGGACGTTTCTTACATCGGCAACCGAACTTAAAGGGCACGAAGAGCCAACCGGATTTGAACGGCCCCTGGGGGCTAAACATGGCGCTGGTAAGCACCGTAAGACATGGGCGGAAGAGCGCGAACAGGAATTAGCTGAATTAGGTTACAAAACGCAACCGGAAGTGCTCATCATTGGTGGTGGTCAGGGTGGGATTGCGTTGGGCGCGCGTTTACGGCAACTGGGTGTGCCAACGATCATTGTCGAGAAAAATGAGCGTCCCGGCGATAGCTGGCGTAACCGATACAAGTCGCTCTGTCTTCATGATCCGGTGTGGTACGACCACCTTCCGTATCTACCGTTTCCTGCTAACTGGCCAGTATTCGCGCCCAAGGACAAACTAGGTGATTGGCTGGAGATGTACACGAAAGTCATGGAGTTGAACTATTGGACTAAAACAACAGCTCAGTCAGCGTCATACGATGAGAGCTCGGGGCAGTGGACCGTTGTTGTGGATCGTGACGGTGAAAAGGTAACGCTGACACCCAGGAATCTTGTATTGGCAACCGGCATGTCGGGTAAGGCTAACGTGCCTCAGTTTAACGGTGCGGAGCGCTTCAAAGGCGATCAGCATCACTCCTCAAAACACCCTGGGCCAGATAATTACCAGGGTAAGAAGGTTGTTGTTATAGGTTCTAATAACTCTGCACATGATATCTGCGCGGCGTTATGGGAAAACGATGTGGATGTAACGATGGTTCAGCGCTCCAGCACACATATCGTTCGTTCGGACACGTTAATGGATATCGGGCTTGGCTCTTTATATTCTGAAGAGGCAGTGGCAAATGGCATGACTACTCAAAAGGCCGATATGATATTTGCCTCGCTTCCTTACCGCATTTTGCATGAATTTCAGATACCACTTTATGAACAGATGCGCGAACGGGATGCTGATTTTTATGCGGGGCTTGAAAAAGCCGGATTCCAGCTTGATTGGGGGGACGATAATTCCGGTCTGTTCATGAAGTATCTGCGCAGAGGATCAGGCTACTATATTGACGTTGGCGCGAGCCAGTTGATCATTGATGGCAAGATCAAGCTAAAGGGCGGGCAAGTCAGCGAAATTACCGAAGATTCCGTTGTATTTGAAGATGGCACCGCATTGCCGGCAGATGTCATTGTCTATGCCACCGGGTACGGTTCTATGAATGGTTGGGCTGCAGATCTTATCAGCCAGGAAGTGTCTGACAAGGTCGGTAAATGCTGGGGTCTGGGCTCTGACACCACGAAAGATCCCGGTCCTTGGGAAGGTGAACAACGCAATATGTGGAAGCCAACCCAGCAATCTGGTCTGTGGTTTCATGGGGGAAATCTACATCAGTCGCGACACTACTCGCTTTACCTTGCGTTGCAGTTAAAAGCACGTGCAGAAGGAATTGATACTTCGGTTTATGGGTTGCAAGCGAGTCATCATACGGGCAGATAGGATGTATCCGTGAGTCTGCGCTAATTACGCGGCGCAGATTCACCGGGACACGTTATAAAGTCTTTGATACATCAAAGACTGCTTGCTCCGTGTGAAGTGATGCCCGTTGTAGAGCTTGAGATCGTCATCCCCACAATATTCACTATTCCCGCCCAGTTTGTCATTCGCACAAGATTCGTCTTTCCTGCGCAGGCGGGATTCCAGTCTGGCAAACACCGGATCCTTATCTCCGCGGAGACTAAAAAGAGTTATACATCGTGTGAACACCCTCATCCTGAACGATCTGACCGGGGGATGAGATTTACTTAGTTGAACTACACTACTGAATAATATGAACCCCCAATAGTTTGTCCCCCGGGTTCATACCGCATCGGACTACCAGATGCCCCCATTTGTGTATTTGCGATGGTGGGCTTAGAACAATTGACTGGAAATTTGTCGTATTGTCTGAGAAATATATGCGTCCCCAGTACGTGGACGCGTAGTTCGGACCGTAGGGATGCACACTATTCATTCTGCAGAAAGTACGTCCGGACCCTGATCGAGCCGCCCCCGGTTTGATGCGCACATAGGCACGTGCAGCTCCTCGATAGACGTCCTTTGGTATTAGGCAGTAGACGCTCGCATAGTAAGAAAAATTGAATGAAATTGCGTGATCGTTAAAATCTCGCGTCCCAGCAGCATTATTTGGAACACAAATTTCAGTAGCTGCATAGCTGGTTTCGGCAGCAGAAAGCGGGCTGGACAAAAAGCCGAATAGTGCAATAAAGGGGATGAGCTTTGCCAGGTTGAGGCATACGTAAAAGACATTCATTTTGAATCCTCGTGTTTCAGAATGGATAAAATCTATAAATGGTAATCATGTCAAGAGATTGTTTAATCTAAATCAGTCTTGGCTTTGCAGGTATGAATGTTACGGCTGTGTAATGCAGGGCCGGATCTGATCTCGGTGTTTATCGACGGATTAGTTACAGGTGTGGGTCCGAAAGAGAGGATGGTTCAGTTCGATTTCCGGTTTCCGTATTGCATACTCATGTATACAAGTGAGCTGGTTTATGTTTCTAGCATTGTCCTCAATGCTCGTCGAGAGAAGGCCGATATTCAACACAGGCCTCTGGATGACTAACTTTTTAGCTGGTCGATATTTGTGGCGGTACGGATGCCATCGGTGGCCAGCCGAATAGGCCGGCGGGCAATACATCCCAGCTCTTTTCGATTAACCTCTGAAGCAGGCAACGCATCAGTTTGTATCTTCTGGTGATCCGTTTTCGCGGTCAGTTCATAGGTAGGAGGTTTGCATGGGTCCGTTAAAGGGTCTGCGTGTTGTCGAGTTTGCGGGATTGGGGCCTGCACCGTTTGCTGCTATGTTGCTTGCCGATATGGGTGCCGACGTAGTGCGAGTAGAGCGTCCGCAAAGCGATACGTTTCTGAATATCGACTATGACGTGTTGAATCGTGGCAAGCGTTCCGTTGCTGTCGACCTTAAATCCGATGAAGGGTTTCAGTTGGCATTTGAGTTGATATCACACGCAGATGTTTTGATAGAAGGCTTTCGTCCCGGTGTGATGGAGAAACTGGCGTTGGGGCCGGAATATTGTCTCGAAGCTAATTCGGCGTTGGTGTATGCACGCATGACGGGGTGGGGGCAAGATGGCCCGTTGGCCACTAGTGCGGGTCACGATATTAACTACATCGCACTTAGCGGTGCATTAAGCGCTTGCGGCGAAAAACTCGGCCGGCCGGCAATTCCTGCCAACTTGCTGGGCGATTTCGGCGGCGGTGCGTTGTACCTTGCTTTTGGCATTATGGCAGCAGTGCACGAGGCAAGGAGTAGCGGTAAAGGGCAAGTGGTGGACGCTGCTATCAACGATTGCACAGCACACCTGAGCACGATGTTGCACGGTTTGATGTTTAACCACCGATGGCAGGATCAACGTGGTAGCAATCTGCTTGACGGGGGAGCGCATCACTACAACACCTATTGTTGTGCAGATGGACAATGGATTTCCATTGGCCCCTTAGAGCCAAAGTTTTATGCTGAGTTTCTAGAAAAAACCGGGCTACTCGATGATGTGCGTTTTATTGATGGAATGGACAGGGCTAATTGGCCGGAATTGAAGCAGGCGTTGCAGGAATTGTTTTCCAGTCAGGAGCGTAGTTTCTGGTGTGAATTACTGGAAGGCACAGATTGTTGTTTTTCACCAGTATTGAGTTTGAGTGATGCACCGAATCATCCACATAATGTTGCTAGAGGCGTATTCGAGACACACGACGGTTGTACACAGCCTGCACCTGCTCCACGATTTAGTCGAACGCCTGGTGGCATTCATCGCCCACCCCCTACACCCGGACAACACAACCACGAAATACTGGCGGAATGGAAAAACTCACACCGCTGAACTCACGTCGCTGGTAAAGGTATCAATTCCTATACCCACATTGCGTTCGGTTATGGACGCTCAGTTTGAGCTATGTCGATACTGGAAGGCTACCGTCCGGCCTGATGACGTCAGACCCCCAGTTCATCTGCTGACACAGACGGGTGAAATAGCTGACTATGGGCGTATGCTCACGTCCTCGCACTGTAGCGACGCCGATAGTTCGCATGACTTGCGGATCAACCAGTGGGCGCATTTGCAGCTCGGTGTTTATCGACATGAACTCTGGCACGATGGCACAACCCATACCGGCAACCACCATTGCCTGGATCCATTCCTCATGTTCGCTTTGATGGCTCACATTCATTGATCTCAACGAATTCTGGAGTTTCATGAATTCGTTGGATTCATAACTTTCTTTGGTGGTATGGAAGAGATCCAGGTATTCGCAGTTGAGCCGTAATACATACTTTTCACCTGACATTTCCTTGTGTGGAATTACGTCCATATGCATGAATCGGTGATTTGATGGAAATGCAATCATGTATCGCTCTTTATAGAGATCATGTACTGCTATCTCATCCGGATATTCAGCCAGCCCAACAATGGCAACATCAATCTTACCTTCCAGCAGACTTTCAATCATTTCCTTTCCTGATGCGGTTCGTAGCGTTAGTTTCATCTGCGGAAATTCGTTAACCAGGTGCTCCACCAGCGAGATCATCCGAGTCGGACCAACGGTACACATTACGCCAACGGCTAACGAGGCATTGCTCATTCGGGAGAAGTCTTCTGCGTCGTTACGGGCTATCTCAGTCAGCGAAAGCGCTTGTTCAAGACGAGGTTTGATTCGTCTGCCCAGCTCGGTCAGGTGCGTGCGATTGCGCTCTCGCCGAATCAGCTGTGCACCTAATTCTTCCTCAAGTCGTTTGATTGCGCGCGTGAGCGATGGCTGCGAGACACCGCAACGCTCAGCAGCACGTGAGAAATTCAAGTCCTCTGAGAGCGCCAGAAAGTATCGAATTTGCTGGAGTTCCATTTTTTTACTACCATCAAAAAATTACTGGCGGCCTGCATGTCGCCACCGTCCAATGGTTGCGTCTATTGCAAATGAGTGTTGAAATTTTGTGCAGACACAACCTGATTGGTTGCATTATGCCTGTTTGTCACAATCAACGATCTTAAAGTATCGCGTTGGTCATAATTGTAGGTTTTTTCGCCTGATTGCCTAGTCTGGCATCTCTTTCCGGGCTGTTTCGTAGGGTCATTACCTGCTTTGTGTCCGTATAGTTCTCGGCTTCACTGGATGCCTGATAAACGTTTATAAATGCTTGATATTACATCGTGGAATAAAACGTTTTCGCATACTCGTACCGGAGTGACAACAATCAGATATTTGCCGAACGCTAAAAGTTCAAAAATCAGGTCAATTAAAATCACGTGCTACGTCGTTAAAGCAGCGCCGGAGCACAAGCATCTTTGAATAACGACTCAATATCAAGGCTAGCCTCTAGTCCATCTGCCAGCCGGTTTAGTTCTTCATCAACGGACGCTTCATAGTTCAGGTTGCCTGCGATTCCGTTTTTCTGACTATTGATCCACCAGCTTCTGAAAATATCGTTCGAGAATATACCGTGCAGGTAAGTGCCTTCTATACACCCCGTGTTGTCGATGGCGCCATCGGGCATTCCATCAAGCAGAGTAGAGGGGTTGTTTGTATCCGGGCCGGTGGTTGTGCCAACGTGTATTTCATAACCTGCGAGTGGTGCGCCACTTCTGACACATTTTCCACGTACTTCACGCGTCTGTTTAACTGCCTGCATGCAAGTACTGACATCGAGTAAGCCCAGCGCTTGTACACTGCCGGGCTGGCCGTCTATTCCGTCCGGGTCGTGAATCCATTGACCCAGCATCTGATACCCACCGCAGATTCCCATGACACGGCCGCCATTTCGGGCGAAAGCAATGATGTCATGATCCCAGCCTTGCTTACGCATGAATTCAAGATCACCGATAGCGGACTTGGTACCCGGAAGAACGATGGCATCAATATCTTGTGGGATTGTCTGTCCCGGTGGAACAAACCCAAGCTCTACGTTGGGTTCCAACCGAAGCGGGTCCATATCATCAAAATTTGCAATTCTCGAAAGCATGGGTACGGCTACTGTAAACTTGCGGTGTGACTGCGCGTGTGCATGGTGACCATGTTGCAGTACGACTGCATCCTCCTGGGGTAATTTAAGCGCCGATGGTAACCACGGAACTACCCCCCTGCAAGGCCAGCCTGTAAGCTCTTCCATAGAACTCACTCCGTCGTCAAACAACCTGGGATCGCCGCGAAATCTATTGATGATAAAGCTTTTGATCATGGCTGCATCTTCGCGTTCAATGACTGCCTTGGTTCCCACTACAGCAGCAATGACACCACCGCGGTCAATGTCGCCGATCAAGCACACCGGTGCACCAACTTGTCGGGCGAAACCCATGTTGGCTATATCGCGTTCACGTAAATTTATCTCAGCCGCACTGCCAGCCCCTTCAACCAGAATGAGTTCATGGTTTGTGCACAAACGCTTGAAGCTTTCGACGACGGCCTCCATCAAATGGTGGCGCTTGTGATTCATGTAATTACTGGCTGATAAAGTATCCAGAACTTTACCGTGAACCACAATCTGTGCTGTTTGATCACTTTGAGGCTTGAGTAAAACCGGATTGAAATCCACACAAGGCTGCAGACCTGCCGCGCGTGCTTGAAGGGCCTGGGCGCGGCCAATTTCGCCGTCGTCGTCGCAGGCCGCCGCATTGTTGGACATGTTCTGTGGTTTAAAAGGTGCTACCCGAATGCCTCTGCGCAAGGCAATCCGGCATAGCCCTGCCACCAAAGTCGATTTTCCGACATCAGAGCCTGTGCCCTGAAACATCAGTACGCGAGCGCTCATGTATAGACTCCTGCTAGAAATCTATACCTTGTTTGGCTTTGATACCCGATTTGAATGGATGTTTAATCTCTTTCATTTCGCTGACAAGATCGGCTACATCCATTAGCTCCTGCTTGGCATCGCGCCCCGTGGCGATCACACTGGTTCTCTGCGAACGTGCCATGATGGCCTGGGTAACTGTTGATACATCAAGGTAGTCATAACGCAACGCAATATTGATTTCGTCCAGTACAACGAGATCATATTTACCATCGTGCATAAGCGTTGTAGCGGTGGTGAAAGCCGCAGTGGCGGCTTCAATGTCACGATCCTTATCCTGGGTATTCCAGGTAAACCCTTCGCCCATGGTGTGCCAATCCAACTGATCGGGAAAACGCTTGAAGAATTCCCGTTCGCCGGTTTTCCAGGTACCCTTGATGAATTGTACAACGGCTACCTGATGTCCCCATCCTAACGCACGGGCAACCACGCCAAACGCGGAGCTTGACTTGCCTTTGCCATCTCCGGTGTGGACAAGTACAAGGCCGCGATCAATATGTTTCGAATCCTTGATCTTGGCTTTTTGTTCCGCCTGCAGCTTTTGCATGGCTTCTTTGTGGCTGTCTGTGTCGCTCATAAAGTGATGTCGCTTGCTGTGTCAGATCCTTGCTGGATCCCAGGTCTTTATAGTGTGGCAGCAAAATGCGACTCATGAACGCAAACTCAAGTGAGAAGCCGGTAATTCTTAACTCTCGGGGCCTGATGGCGACAACCGTAATCAGGCCCCTTCGTTAGCAGACAGCTAGCTGCCTGTCCAGATTTTCGAGTATTCGTCCTGATATCCGTTTTCAGGGTCGAAGGTATTTCGAGGCCCGCCATCGAATTCTATGTTGTCTGTGGTCACTACATGCAGCGGAGAAACATAGCCTGACCATTCGACACCACTGATTGCCCGATTCATCTCATCTACCAACTGCCACCCTTGCATGTTCAATGGTTCGGCAACAGTGACCTGCTGGTACTGGCTGTTGCGTATTCTCTGGTAAGAGGATTCTGAGCCATCACCTGCAGATACGTTAACAGGAGCTCCATCACCTTTAATTCCCGCAGCGGCCAATGACGGTCCCATGAAGTCGAAATACAGATCGTTGATGGCTAGCGAGTGAGTCCATTTTGCTCCATAACGTTGCAACAAAGAGGTTGTCAGCTGTGGCATACGCTGTGAAGTTTCGGCGATGGGTGTATCGACGTACTCTAGAATGGTACCACCCAGTTGCTCGATAACCTCTTTCATTCGATCCGCCTTGTCTATCGCTATCTGATAGGTTGAGTCGGTGAAAATAACAACACCTGGCGCGCCGTCCGCATCGGCAAACGCCCACTTGGCGGCTGCTTCGGATACCAACATGGGGTCAGTGGTCACGTTAGCAAAAATGCCGACATCATCTAGTGGACCCATCGTGGATCCTGTATGCCACGACACCATGGGTATGCCTGCTTCTCCGGCCGCAGTCATTCCCTGTTCCTGCTCTTTTGAATCGAAACCGGCGATGATAATGCCATCTGGCTTTAGTGCCAGAGCTTGCCCCATGGCAGACGTGCGACCGGAGATAGTTCCTGCCCCGTCAAGAATTCGTATCGTCCAGCCAACTTTCCCGGCTGCCTCCTCAACACCTTTGGTGACTCCCAGTATGCCGCCGTTTTTCATGTCCGCTGCGAGTAAAACAATGGATTGGTCGGGAACAGCCTTGGGACCGGTGGTCGGTCCGTCCCAGGTATCCACCTTCATTGCATATTTGTTGACAAACTCCATGGCTTCCGACATGGCATCTGCCTGCACGGTACTGGCAGTTGTACAGGCAAGTAGCAGAGTGCCTGCCAGCGCCGTAGTTTGTACGAGTGTTTTCATCTTTCCTTTGCTCCTTATTGCGTGGGTGTGAATTTATTTTCGTATGGGTGAATCAGGTTTATTAGTTACGTTTCGTTGTTGGATGGGGTGTTGTCACCGGCGGGTTCACTGGCGGTTGGCGTCTTGATCACACCACCGCGTTTTCGCTGTGCGTAGCCTGCTATGCCAATGGCTACCAACAGCGTCACGCCATTGAACATGGGCTCTACCCAGAAAGATCCGCCGAACTGCTGAATACCGGAGATACCCACTGCCAGAATGACGACTCCGGTCAATGTTCCCCATACATTGACGCGTCCCGGCTTGATGGTTGTGGACCCCAGAAAAGCGCCGACCAAGGCAGGAAGCAGGTATTCAAGCCCTACGCTGGCCTGACCAATGCGCAGCTTGCTCGCCAGTAGTACGCCGGCCAGCGCTGTCAGGGTGCCCGAAGCAATGAACGCCCCCATTACGTAGCGTGGAACCGGGATTCCATTCAATGCGGCAGAGGTCGGATTAGCGCCAATTGCATACATGTATCGACCAATTGGCAGATACTCGAGAATGAGCCACAGTACGATGGCAATGATGAGAACGTAAAAGCCGGTAATCGGTAAACCGAATACGAATGTAGTGCTTAACGCGTAAAAACCGTCCGGTAAGTTGGCAATTACTTGTCGTCCCCCGGTATGCCACAACGCAAGTGCGTACAGGACAGTGCCTGTGCCCAGAGTTGCAATAAAACTGTCAATTCTGGCGACTTCAACGAGCAAGCCGTTAAGTAATCCGGAGAATGCTCCCAGCGCAAGCACAATAAGACAGGCAACAGGCCACGGTAGTCCCAATGTCTGCAAACTGATTGCGAGAATGTGCCACAACACAATGCCATAACCCACGGTCAGATCGATCTTGCCTGTGACCATGGGAATAGTGGCGGCGAGCGACAGAATGGCGATGATCGCTTTATCAGAAACAATCGAGCGCAGGTTGAGCAAAGTAGGGAATGTGTCTGGCAACAGCACGCTAAACAGTGCCATGAGAAACACCATCAGGATGACCAGGCCATACACTGGCGCAAGTCGTCCGAGGCGTGAAAATCCGCTCAAAGAGTTTAGTTCGTCACGTGTGGGTTCGAGGGCTGTGGCTTTTATGGAGTTCATGCGGTTGCTCGATAGTCGCTGGCAGAGGCGAGTTGGACGAGTGCTTCAATGGTCAGTTGCGGGCCATGCAGTTCGTCTATACATTGTCCCCGGTTGAAGACAATGGCCCGGCTGCACACATTGGCGACTTCTTCGAAATCTGTGGATATAACCAGTACCGGGGTGCCGCTGGCGACCATCTCATTGAGTAAGGTGTAGATTTCAGCTTTTGCACCTACATCCACACCCGCGGTCGGGTCTTCTGCAATCAGCAGTCGATTGCTATTACTCAGCCAGCGCCCGACAATAACCTTTTGTTGATTACCTCCAGAAAGCGCATCAATGGGTAATTCAGGATTGTTGGGTTTTAGACCAACATCCACACCGGCCTCGATAGCGTTGCGAGCCTCCTTGTGTCGGCTCATGAAAGACCAGAGACGTCGACCTAACGCACCGGGATTGATGAATAGATTCTCACGAATGCTCAGCGAGGTTGCTACAGATTCAACGACTCTGTCGCGCGGTATCAAGCCAATGCCCGATTGCATGGCATGCTTTGGATTTTGTGGCTCAAGGGGCGTGCCATCGAGAAGAATCTGGCCGACAAATGCTTCGGTTCCAAACAAACATCGTCCTATGTCTTCCTGGCCAGCGCCACGCAGGCCGACAAGTCCCAGTATTTCGCCTTTGTAGACATCGAGATTTACCGGCCCGCTGTTCTCGGTATACAAGTTACGCAACTGCAGCAGAGGTTCGCTCATGTTCGCTTCGATGCGGCTGAACGTTTTCGGTTTCTTGCCGACTATCATGTCAACGAGCTCTTCGGGAGAGGTGTGCGCAACGGCGCGAACTCCTACCGTCTTTCCATCCCGGAGCACCACCACACGGTCGGCAATTTCGAATACCTCATCGAGTCTGTGGGAGACGTAAATCATGCCGACACCGTCGTTGCGCAGTCGCCGCAGAACTTCGAATAAAGTAGTGACATCATCTGATGGCAGGCTGGCGGTGGGTTCATCCAGAACCAGAAAATCGCAGTCCACTGCTAGCGCTCGTGCAATGGCAACCAGTGATTTTTCAGCGCGTGTCAATTGACTAACCCGTGTTGTAGGGCTGAACGAGCAACCCACCCGTGCCAGAGCGTCTGCGGTGCGGCTCTCACAGGCTTTCCAGTCGATGAGGCCGGCCACTCGCTTATAACCCTGAGCCATCGCCATGTTTTCGGCGATGCTCATCCATTCAATCAATCCCAGATCCTGGTGAATGAACGCGACAGCCTGACGCACTTTGGTGCTGCCGGGTGTATGCCGGTAGGGTGTGCGGTCGATGACGACATTGCCTGCGTCGGCTTGATGTATTCCACCCAGGATTTTTATCAGTGTGGATTTGCCGGCACCATTTTCACCCAGCAGGGCAACAATCTCTCCGCGACAGACGTTCATGGTGACAGAGTCCAGAGCACGAGTGCCTCCAAAACTTTTGGTAATTTTGTGAAAAAACAGGCCATCCGGTAACGGCTGAACTGGAAGAGCCTTGCTCATCGTTTGGAAGCTCCCAATGTTGGAGATTGAAAAATATGCACCATAGGATTTGCGTTACCGGTAACGTTAGCGGAGAATAGAGGTATCCTGACCACTATGTCAATGCCTGAAACACCTCGCGCAAGTAAAAACCGGAATGTATCGCTAGCAGAGATCGCAAGTGAAGCTGGCGTCTCCCGCATGACTGCATCGCGCGTGCTTCGTGGCGCGGACGGATACTCCGAGAGCACCCGTGACAAGGTTCTTGCTGTGGCAGATCGGCTGGGATATGTACCTAATCGAATTGCCGCCTCATTGGGGTCTGAGACATCAAACAGTCTGGTTGCGATCGCGTTGCCCACGCTTGGCAGAGAGTTATACGGACAAATACTCGAGGGCCTCGAGAACAAGCTGGCGGCAATGGGATATCAGCCGATCATAGGTGTCGTTGGCTACGACGATGATATTGAATTCAAATGGCTGAACTCAGCACTTGCCTGGCGCCCTTGCGGACTGATTGTTACGGGACGCGTACGTTCTGAAGCGAGTCAGACCTTATTGGAAAGTGTCAGTGTGCCGGTGTTGCAGCTTTGGAATGTGGGCAATGTCGCTACAGCTGCTACCACTGACTCCAACTTGCGGGTTGGCTTCGATCACCACGCTGTCGGTTACCAGATGGGACGTCATCTGGCGGGTCGTTATAGCGGAACAGCGGGATATGTTGGAGTCAGGCAAGGCCAGACCGTGCTTGGCGCGGACAGGTTATTGGGTTTTGAAGAGGGATACGGTTCAAAAGCCGAGACAATTCTTTTGAACGACAAGTCTTCCTTTTATGCCGGCTACTATGGGGCTGAGCAACTATTATCTGCGCATCCGTCAACTCGAGTCTTGTATTTTCTTGATGACAATATGGCCGTGGGCGCACTCATGTTCTGTCAGGCCAAAGGCATCAAGATCCCCGGTGATGTTGCCATTGCAGGGTTTGGTGGTCTTGATGTGGGTTCGGTACTTCCGGCACGTCTTACCACGACTCAAATTAGACGTTTGAAAGTTGGAAAGCAGGCGGCTGAAAATCTTATCAAACGAATTACCGGCGCGCCCGTACCGATGTTGCAGGACATTGGTTTTGAACTGGAGAAGGGCGAGACGGCCTAAGTAGCGGCTAGAGAGTCACAATGCTAGTGCTGACGTTTCCAGCACTACATAGCGGTGTTTATAAAGTTTGTCGACCTGCCTTGGTGAAACACTGTTTTTACATGACCTTTTAAAGGTGACAAGCCCAGCGTGTCCGCATCGTGTATGGCCAATGGATGGTTAATACCAGCACTCAGCATGTTTGCCATGTTTTTTTCAAATGGCGCTTCGATATTCACAACGAAGAAACTTGCCGGACTACCCGCATTGAGTGTTGCTTCAGAATGTTCCCAAAGTATTTTTTGTGGTGCATCATGCAGTTTGTGAATGACTTGTTCCAGGCTTAGCCCTGTGACTTCAGGAACTTGCAGTAATAGCGGTATAAACCAGTCATACGCTGCCAGTCCCGGCTCTGTGACCGGGAATGGAGCCAGGCTTGCATCGACATCATGAGGTGCATGATCAGAACAGATGGCATCTATCACGCCACTTTTTAAACCGTTGCGAAGCGCTTGTCTGTCATCGCGTCCACGAAACGGCACAGCCGAATGAAAGCTGGCATCGTATCCGGCGAGTAGCTCATCAATAAAAAACAGATGATGAATGCCTACATCGCAGCTGATGGGCAGCCCTTCTTGCTTGGCGTCATTGATATGTTCTACGGCGCGTGCAGAACTTATCCGGGAGATATGTAATCGGCAGCCAGTCTCGCGACAAAGCTCAATCATCCTCGCCAGTGCAACGGTTTCTGCTGCTATCGGGATAGTGGGTAGGCCTAGTTGCGTAGCGACAGCGCCAGTATGTGCGCAACCGCCAATTCCCAGCTGCGCATCACGTGCATTCAGAAGTAAAGGCATATTGAAGGAGCTGGCGTACTCCATAGCACTATAAAGTACATTGGTGCTGTCGATAGGTTGATCGGCCTGGGAGGCGACTGGGCAACCAGCGGCCTGAAGTGTAGCCAGCTCACTGAGTTGCTCCCCGCGCAGGCCAACGGTTAATGCAGCCATGGGAATGACACTAGCTCCCGTGAGCACTTGCTCTGACCGATGGGTGATCAGTTCTACTGTTGCTACATTGTCGACAGCTGGCAGCGTATCTGGCGAGCAAAGAACGTGGGTGAACCCTGCGGCCAATGCGGCTATTGATTCACTGGCAATATTCCCTTTTCGCGTCAGCCCCGGTTCACGGCATCGGCTGTACAGATCAAACAAGCCTGGAAAAACGAGGCAATTGCTAGCGTCGATTTCGAAAACGTTCTGCTCGGAATTATCCTTACCCGTAGCGACAATGTCGGTGATTGTGTCACCGCTGACCAGAATGTCCTGCGGTGCGGATGCACCGGGTAGCAATCCGCCTTTTATGCGATGGCGTTTGCCGGTCATGGGGGTTTCTATATCCTGCGTCATACTGGATTACCCGCTGTTGCCTGTTGCTCATGGTTAAGTCGTTGAGAGCGCATGGTCTCGGAATTTCCCATGACGAAAGACATGACCGCCATTCGCACAGCGATACCGTAAGTCACTTGTTCAAGTATCACTGATTGCTTGCAGTCGGCAACAGCACCAGCGATTTCAACTCCGCGATTAGTTGGGCCGGGATGCATAACAAGCGCATCTGGTTTTGCCATTGACAGACGCTGCGGTGACAACCCGTAGGTTCGATAGAATTCGCCACTGCTGGGAACGGTTGCCGTTGTCATACGTTCTTTTTGCAACCTGAGTCCCATGATTACATCGGCATCTTTAAGAGCTTTATCCAGAGAGGAGTAAACCACAACACCCATTGATTCGACATCTGCTGGCATTAGTGTCTGCGGGCCGACCACACGTATCTCACCCGTGCCGAGGGTTGCCAACGCTGCGATATCTGATCGGGCGACGCGGCTATGGCGGATATCGCCAATGATAACGACACAGAGCTTGCTGAAATCCCCTTTGTGGCGTCGAATAGTAAACATATCAAGCATGCCCTGTGTAGGGTGCGAATGCTGTCCATCGCCGCCATTTATAATATTTATGTTCGGCGCTACGTGCCGGGCAATGAAATGTGCTGCGCCTGAATCTCCGTGTCGAACGATAAACATATCGCACTGTAGAGCTTCGAGTACCCGTAATGTATCGAGTAGAGATTCGCCTTTGCTGGTTGACGAGGTCACCAGGTCTACGTTGAGAATATCGGCACTTAGACGCTTAGCCGCGAGTTCAAAAGCTGTTCGGGTACGGGTGCTGTTTTCAAAAAACAGATTGGCGACAGTTTTGCCGCGAAGCAAGGGCACTTGTTTGACCTTTCGATCATTGATGCCCGTAAACCCTTCTGCAGTATCCAGTATCTGGGTAAGGATGCTTGCATCCAGTCCCTGCAGGTCGATGAAATGCTGCAATGTGCCGGCTTCATTGAACTGGGGGTCAGGCAGCGTCACGATTTTTCTCCAACGCTGACCTGAAAATTGTTTGCGTCCAGATCAATGTATTCATTCGGGCCGACTTCAAGAGTCTGGCCAATGACATCGGCACATATCGGTAGTTCGTGATCGGTGCGTTGTAGTAGTACTGCCAGGGTGATTCTGGCTGGACGTCCGTAGTCGAATATTTCATTCATGGCAGCTCGAACGGTTCTTCCAGTACCGAGCACATCATCCACCAGAATGATGTGTTTGCCAGTCACATCGAAGGGTACATGCGAAGGACCAACGACAGGGTGCAAACCTATGGAGCTGAAGTCGTCCCGGTAGAACGCAATATTCAATTCACCCATGTCGGGACTGAGTGTTGCTCCACGCTCTACCAATCCATTGTTCAGGTACTGTCCTACGTCTACACCTCCACGACGGATACCGATCAGGGCCGCCTGAGGTCCGCTGTCGATGAGCTTGAGTAATGGCTCTATCATGCTGTCAAGCCATTCGACCACCGTTGGCTTATCGTAAACTGTTTTCTTGGTGCTATTCACTGTTTTGCGTAAACCAGGTTTCCAGAATTAATGCCGCAGCGACGCAATCTACATCGGTATGCTTGCTACGGCGAGTACGTTGGCCGCTCTGACGCATGGATTTTATCTGCTCCTGCGCTGCAATCGAGCTGAAGCGCTCGTCAACCAGATGCACGGGAAGATCAAACATCTGTTGCAGTCGTTTGGCAAACCCCTTGACATGGTTGCACAAAGGTTGTTCCTGACCATCTTCGCCTAACGGCCAACCCAGAACCAGATCCGAGGGCTGCCACTGTTCGACCTGAAGCTTGATACCGTTCCAATCGGGAGTTCCGTGTTTGTTGGCAACCGCCACCAAGGGGCGAGCGCTTTGAATCTGAATTTCACCAACGGCCAGGCCAATGTGCTTTGTGCCGTAGTCAAACGCAAGGCATGTCCCCGTATGGTTTTTATCCTCGCCAATTACGTCAGCAATGTTACGCATTGCCACAGTGGCCGACGACATTAGACATATTAACGCCAATAAGGCTGGCAACAGCCTGGCGGCGTTCATCGACTGGTGTTTTGAAGAGTATATCTGTATCGGCCTGGCAGGTAAGCCAGGCGTTTTCCGCAACTTCCATTTCCAGTTGTCCCGGAGCCCAGCCTGAATGGCCCAGAACGACGAGGTAGGTCGTTGGCTCATCTCCCCGGGCGATAGCTTCCAGAATATCGCGGGAACTGGAAAGTGATACACCGTGGGCGAAGTCGTGTGTTGCCCCGAAACTGAGTCCTGGCTCATGCAGTACCAGTCCATGTCCTTCGTCTACCGGCCCGCCGCGCAGGACCGTCGCTTTGCGCGCAGTTTCGTCTTTCAGCGTTATATCTATTTGCGTAAGCAAGGATTCGAAATTCAGTCCCAGAGCGTCGTTTACGATGACACCAAATGCTCCCTGTTCTCCGTGATCCAGCACATAGACAACACTGTTTCGGAAACAGGTATCCTGCATCTGAGGCATTGATACCAGGAAGTGGTGGGTAAGGTTCATTACTATATCAGCGACTGTCTATCGAGTTATTGGTTGTAAATTCCCAGGTTCTGACAATATATAAAATGTCGGTTTCTTCGGCGAGCTTGCCCGTCATAGGCTCGAATGGGGAGGCCATTTCGACAGTGCGCACAGCTGCATCATCCAGAATTTTATGACCTGAAGATTCATCGACAGTGACGCTTTCCAATTCTCCGTTTTTATAAATTCCCACTATTAGTATGAGGTCGCCATGTAAACCAGAGCGTCGGGCTTCATCTGGATAGTTAAGATTGCCCACGCGCTCAACGCTTTCAACCCAACGATACATATACTCAGCAGACGCTGACTCTCGTGTGCGGGCATTTAGAAATTTCTTCTTAGGGCGTTTGGCAAATTTTTCCTGTTGGCGGTCTATCTCGGCGGCCAGTTTCGCAATTTCCACGTTCTGCTCTACGTGAATTTTTGCCTCAGCTTCTTCGATGATCTCTTGCGTTTCTTCGGACTCTTCGACAAAAACCTCCTCTTCAGAAGATAACGCTGTAATGACTTCCTCGGAGGTCGCCTGACTGGGACTGGGTGCGCCGGCAGCCATGGGAGTGGGCGCAATGCCATCGGAGTCGACGTCCAGTGCACTGGTGAAAGGTGATGAAGGTCGGGCATCATCTTCAGTTTCACCGCCTCCATCCTGATTGGCTTGTGCCAGGTAGGATGCATCGTCAACTGTCTCGATGTCAGAATTCTCCACCAGCACGACTTCCAATGCAGGTGGCGTTCTCATGTTTTCGAGAAACGGAGAAAAGCTGACGCCCAGAAGCACGACCGCATGAGCGGCTGTCGCTACCATCAAGGCGACAGTAAGCACGTTGTTGTGCTCTAGTGAGGTTGCGACCGCTGTGTTCATGCGATGGTGGGGCCTGCGATACTGGATGACTGGATCGGGTTTTAAGGGTTCCGTAACTCTAGACGGAAACAGTAAGTTTAACCTGAGAAAATCCTATGCAATTAACGTGATCATCATGCCAGGGCCTTCTCAAGTGCATCGAGATAAATATCTGCGATGCCGCGACGATAACCGTTGGCGTTGGCAGCCGGTGCGTCGGGCAGACTGTGGGCATGAGCATCAAGTTCACGCACACAGGTGGGGCTGGTGACGTTTATCTCGGTCAGATAGCTTCCAATCACGTCCATCCCGACAAACAACAGTCCTTTTTTCAAAAGAAACGGAGATATTGCGTCAACGATTTGTCGTTCTTGCTCTGTTACGGGTACTGCAACGCCACGTCCTCCCGCAGCTAGATTGCCGCGTGTCTCGCCTTGTGCCGGAATACGCGCAAGAGCAAATGGCATGGCTTCACCATTGACCACGAGCACGCGTTTGTCTCCGTCACGAATTTCCGGAACGTAGCGTTGTGCCATGATCTGCCGGCGATCGTTGAGAGTTGAATGCTCCAGGATAATATTGATATTAGGGTCATCGGGGGTTAGCCGGAAGATACCCGCTCCGCCCATACCGTCAAGCGGTTTGATGATGGCATCCTTGTGTTCCTGAATAAATTCCTTGAGTCTGGTCGAACTGGTCGTTACCAGGGTCGGCGGACAAAATTCACTGAACCACGTTGTGGATAATTTTTCGTTTACGTCGCGCAAAGATGCGGGATTGTTACTCACAAGTACACCTTCACTTGCTGCGTGTTCAAGAATGTGCGTGGTATAGACAAAATCCATATCGAATGGGGGGTCTTTCCTCATTAGAATGATGTCGTTTTCTGCCAGTGGTGCGTCGGCTGGCGCTTCTGCCTCGAACCAATGCTTGTTATCATCAAACACCTTGACGGTTCGACGATTGGCGTATGAGCGTCCTCTGTCCAGAAAGAGCGCTTCCTGTTCCATACAGTTAATTGTCCAGCCACGGGCACTGGCTGCAAGCATCATGGCAAGAGTGGTATCTTTGTATGGCGTTATGGACTCTATTGGATCCATAACGATGCCGACGGTAATGCTCATGGTACTGGCCTGATCTTTGGCGAAGAGAACGCAAAGTATCTCATGTACGACCAATGCGTGAGTTTTGTAGACTCGATTAGACGAATTGCGAAGTCATAATGCTGTAAAAAGGTGCGCACGGTATTGAGGTAACCCCGTGTACAAACACTATCTCTTGTCGCTTTGTTCCGGCGTTCAAGGTTTTTTCATTGCAGTGGGCCACGAAAGAGGTTTTACATGACGACGTCAGACCGCGTTCTTGGATCATCTCAAAGAGAATCCACCCAGAATCCCGATTTGGAGTCCGGGGCAAGATCTGGCACGAATGTTTCCCCGGGAGGGCGCGCCCCCGACTCTGTACACGTATTACTCGTCGACGACAGCGCCACTGTAAGGGAATCCGCCGGAGCCAGCCTTCGGGCGCAGGGATATTCCGTTGTTTTAGCGTCCAATGGCTTCGAAGCACTTGCGCGAGTTGTGCAAAAACGTCCCGATGTCGTTTTTGCAGACAGCTCCATGCCCGGATTGGACGGGTATCAGATGTGCGCACTGATCAAGAGTAACTCGGATTATCGGCATATACCGGTTATCATGCTCACTGGCAGAGACGGACTGTTTGACCAAACGCGCGCAGCCCTTGTAGGCAGCGATGTGCATGTATCCAGGCCGTTTACTGCAAATGCCTTGTCTGCTGCTGTAAGCAAGGTGGGCTACAGACTATCAGTCGAACAGAGGAGCAGTGAATCAGTGCAGGCGTTTCCGGCTAGCGACGATACTCCAGACTAACAAGTTGCATGACTCGACACATTCTATTTGTTGCTGCAGGATTGAAACTAGCAGCTCGCGCGTGTCAGGTACGAACTGTCCATGAACAGCTGGCGGTGCAGGCAGTAGCCGGAACGACTAACTGGTTTCTCGGACTGGGAGTGGCTAATGGGAGGCTGTTGCCGGTAACAGATCTTGGTGCGTTTGCCGGAAGACAGTCATGTACAGGCAGAATTCTGGAGCTCGACCCCAGCGTAGGAATAGCGGCATTGAAAGTAGACGAAGTTCCCGGCTTCAGTGATGCTATACCTCTGGAAGTAAAGTCTGAGCAAAACTCTTTAGAGCATATGAGCAAATCTCTGACTCTTAGTGGTAAGTCAATTAAGGACAAGGCTGCCGAATATCATCTGCTTGACGTGGATGAGCTTGTGCACTCTGAAGCTTTTATCAATATCAAGGAAAAGAATCCGTCATGTCTGTAGAGAGAAACGCTTCTCCTGAAAATCGAATTGGCGTGCCAGCGCTCTTTTTTGGTTTGTGTTTACTGGCTTTGCTGGTATCGCTTTTTGGATTGTTTCGCACTAGTGGCATAACCGAGACGCGAGTAAACGATCTACAGATATCGTGGCAAACCCTTGTTCAGGATGGTATCAAGGGATCAGAAGTTGTGGCGACTGACAGGCTGATGCAAAGCGTGACCCGGCCGGTACCGGCGGTGCACTCGGCGGCTGCCTGGAGTCTTGCCATGGGGCTGTTGAGTCTTGTTTTGGCTGGCTGGGTGTTTGTGGCGGTGCGTTCTGAGTTACGTACCCGAATTTCCTCGGAGAATCAGCAGGCGCGTAATGAACAGGCAGCCACCGCAAAGTTGCTTGACGAAATGGCGCCGCTTGCCAGTGGTGACTTGGATGTCAGGGCGACGGCGACCTTCGGCACACCGGGCGCATTGGCAGATGCTTTCAACCATGCTGTAAGTGAGCTGCAAAGGCTGGCAGGCATCCAATTGTCGACATCACGAAAGCTTGGAGAATCGGTAAACCGGTCGCAAGAGTTTGCATCGGCTATTGAACAGCATTGCTCGCAACAGACAGGGCATATTCATGAGTCATCAAATTTTCTGTTAAGCATGAGTAGCTCCAACGGAGTGCTGTCGGAGGACGCTGCTGACGCTTCGATTGCAACCCAGTCAGTGATCGAAAAAGCCGACAGTGTCTCTAAAGCCTTACGGGAAAGCTCGCAGCACTTGGATAGCATGCGCCGTGACTCTGACATGTCAATCCAGTTGATGCATTCTCTTAAACATTATTTACACCCGATTGAAGATGCTATTGATGTGCTCAAGGATCTTGCAAGCAATGCTGATCTTCTCGCCGTGAATACCACTATACGGGCATCTTCGACTGCATCGGATGAAGCCTCACAGGATGTCAACCGATTGAGCGAAGAAGTTGCCAGGCTCGCCGAGGCATTGAACGGCGCAACGCGTGATATAAGCTCTTTGACCAGAAGTATGGATGCAGACACTTCAGAAGCCATCGCGTGTATGCAACGACTGCATTCGAGTTGTGATCTTCAACATTCGGAGATCAACTCAATGGCGGATGTACTTAAGCAGATTAACGAGCATACACAGGTCATTCACACTCATGCGGTGAAGATGGCAGATGAAGCTGTTTCGCATGCTGGTGTGGTCAAACACCTTAGCGAAAAACTTAATCATATGAATCAGATTACTGACCGTACTGGTCAGGATGCGAGATCTAATTCGGCGTCTGTGGAAACGCTGAAAAGGCTGGCAAATGACTTGCGCCAGAGTACTTCAGACTTCAAACTTCCAGATACCAATGAAGTCACAGTAGCCACGCAACCCCCAAGAAGCGTTGCACGACGTGCCGCTGAAAGAGCTGCCATCAATGGCTGAAAAGGACCGCGATGGCCCTGACAGTCAGCACGGAGTTGATGTCCGCGCTGTTGGAAGTGAATCAGAGCATGACGATGATTCATCAGTACGCTTGCAAAGTGAAGCAATAGCCCAACTTCAGATAATCTGGGAGCAATTCACCGCGCATGTAGATGTGTTGCTCCGGAGCGCTGACCTAAAATATCGGCAGAGTGCAGTTGACGACCTGATGCGTATACGTAATACGTTGGTTGTTCTGGAGAAACCCGCCTCGCAATTCGTCATTGAGGAGCTTTTGTCGGTTCTTAAAGAGGATGTCGCTGACAGATCCAGTAACGGAGAGTTGGCAAGAGTGCTTTTAAGTGCCTCGCTGCATCTGGGAAATCATTTTCACCAAATGCGTGAAGACGTTGACTCTGATAACGCGCTTTCCTTAATTCCATTGGTGAATGATTGTCGGGCTTACAGAGATGAGATGTTCTTGTCCGATAGTCTGATGCTTGCTGCCGGAATAGAATTACCGGTGGCCCCTTCTGTTTCGGTCTCGGATCAAACATGGTCCAGTCAACGCGAAGTATGGGTGAATTACGCGTCATCGAACCATATAAGCCTCGTACAGAGATTACTGCATTGGTGGCGAGGCGAACGTCCCGGATCAGTTGGACCATTGTTGCGTCAATTGGATCGATTTGCATCGCTAAGTGAGAAGCACAGCTATCTAAATTCGTTGGCTCCATTGTTTCAAGCAGCGTCGCTTGTAGCCACTGCAGTTAAGGAAGGGCAAATAGAAGATGGGCCGGCGCTACGTAGTCTCTTTGCCCAGTTGGAACGCAATGTTCATCGATGTGCGCTCGTTGCCATTCCTGATGATCTTGTACCTGCCGATCTACTGCGCAACTATCTTTATTACGCGGCGCAAATAGAGTCAGACAATAGCGCTGCCATACACTTAAGACGACGATTTCGATTGGATCGGGTTCGGCAAATCTCGCCATCAGGACGTTCCACTAACACGTTGACTATCGGTGTCGGATATCATTTGACCAACGCTATCAGAAACAGTGTCACGGTAGAAACCGGACAATTGCGTCAATGGCTTGATGAAGACGACAACGAGAGAGTTCATCCCAGAATTGTCAGGTTGCGGGTACGACTGAGTCAGCTTGAACCCGTTCTGACTATTATGGGGGCGTCCAAGGCACTAGATTGTCTTAAGTCCATCAACACCCAACTCAATTCGCTCCGGAAGGATAGGGTCACGGATGGAGCCATACGTATGCAATTGGCGCAGTCACTTGTGCAACTGGATATATTGCTTGATCAGAGTGCGAGACAGAGTATTCTGCAAGGCCGGCGTGATAAGACACCTCAGGTGTCAGTCCAGGATGTCTATGTTGATACCGCCATAGATGCGTGCTTGCGAGAGGCGCGTAATGAGCTTCAGCTGCTTTCCAGTCAGCTACTACCGATGGTTGGCGAACACGGTCTTGACAGTCAGAAAAGCAAACACCTCGTTGGCAAGCTCGAAACGATCAACAGTGCACTGCAAATGCTGCCACTTCCAGAGTTGAGTCCCCTGTTTGGCGCTCTGGGGACGGTAATTCGCCGACTATCAGATTACGATGAAAAACAATCTCTTTCAGACAATGATGCTATGCAGAGTATGCTTGCATCCTTGCTTGCATCGGTCGATGAATACCTGGGGTGTGTGTTTTTACCTCAGCCCGCCGCTGGTCAGCATCTCACCCAAGCCAGTGAGATGCTGGAACAGATAATGAGCGTGCTAGGGATGCATCCTGAAATCGCCTCCGAAGATACGGACGAGAGCCTGCCTCCAGAGCTAATAGAATCGTTGCTGGCAGTGTTGGCATCTATCGGATTATCAATAGTTAAGTACCAGGCTAATTCTGATCAAGGTAGCCTGCATCAGTTGGGAAGTGCCCTTACAGAGTTGCAAGAAATCACCGATGTTAGTGCGGTGTCGGCTGATCTCAGGCGTCTGGCCAGCACAGCACGCGTCTGGTTTGAGCAGATCGTATCCCACGAATATGCAACACTTTCTGATCAAAACCTGATGGTGCTTGATAATTTTCAGGGATTATTGCCGATACTGCTTAATTCGTCCGTTCATGAGGCCACGCAGGTAGATGGACTGGACGAGCTCTTGTTGCAACTTGAGGGCGAGGCGATGGATGCGCCTGATGAAATTTTTGCTGATTCCGAGCCGCTACTTGATGATCTTTCGTTGCCTGACATTGGTAGCCTGACACTTAACGTAGATGATGACTTGTTGTTGGAAACCATTACCGGTGAAGAGAGTTCAAATCTGGATGGGACGCTGCAGCTCGTCTTTCAGCACGAGTGTGTTGGGCATCTGGACAGCCTTGATGAAGCTGTCAGGCTGGCGCTGAGGCCACACGAAAATAGTAAGTCACATCTGCCGAATGAAAAAATGTTGCGGGCCTTGCACACGCTCACGGGTAGTGCACAGACGATTGGTGCCGCCGATCTGGTTGCCATAGTTCTGCCATTGCAGCGTGCATCATTGTCGCTTCACCGGGAGGGGCGGTATTTTGATGCTGAACAGACTCGTTACATTGGAGATCTCGTGGTAGCGCTGCGTTCAAGGCTTGATTCCATTAGCGGCGATGAGCCTGTACCGGATGCAATCCTGGCCATTGAGCAAAAACTTGGCGAATTTTTGTCGCAAACCGTTCCGGGAATAAGTGACACCGGGCAAGGGTTGTCAGGTGCATTGAGTATCGGATCGCAAGTCAAATCACTGGAAGATGTGTTTGCAGACGAGTCATCGGAGATACTGGATAAACTGCGCAACGTTATCCGCCGTACCCCCTTCGACAAACAATCAGTTATTGATGCTCAGTCCCTGCTGCATACGTTGAAAGGAAGTGCACGTATGGTTGGCAAACTATCGATCAGTGAATGTGCGCACGAGCTTGAGTCCAGCTTGCAGTCTAGCAACTCATCTAACGAGCAACTTGATGTGCTAAAGGCAGGCTATCGATCTTTGCATGGGTACTTACTGCGTAGTACAGCCCGGCGAATAACCAGAAGCCCTGCTGGTGATGAAGCAGGCGTCGGTGCCCCCGGGTTGGCAGCTGAAAAGAACCGGCTTGGCGAAAGCGTTGATGCTGATGGCTTGCTAGATCTCGCAACAGACCTTACCGTGAACCAGGTGCGCTTGAGCGAAGAACTCAAGCGGCTGCGATCTGTGTGCCAGGACATAGACTCCACCAGCATGCGTTGGCGAAACTTACTTCAAAAAAGCGATATTCTTGGCCTACCGGCAACTACAGAAATGCTGGCAGACATGGAGGCCGTATGTCTGGTTATGCGTAACGCTTTACGCCAGGCGGAACGAGAGCAACAACAAGCATCGAGAGTCAGTGCCAACTTGCAACAGTCGCTGGTGCGTTCGCGACTGTGTAAGCTTGAGGGAATGCACCAGCGACTCAGCGATACGATCACCGATATGGCAAGAATCTGTGGAGTATCGGCGCGATTTGAATTTTCAGGTGGCGAGATCATGATTGACAGAGATCTCTTCCGTCGATTGACAGCTCCGCTTGAGCATCTAGCTCGCAATGCAGTGGTTCATGGAATCGAAGCTGCGGATCAGCGACTTGCGGGTAATAAGCCCGGTACAGGAGTTATATCACTGAGTGCCTCTGTTGACGGCACCAACCTGGTACTACAGTTTACTGATGATGGCAGGGGCGTGAGTCGCAAAGCAATCAATCAGATCTTGAAGGATAGAGGTGAAGCCAGCGTAGAAAGCGACGAGCAGTTGCAGAGTATCTTGCTAACAGCGGGATTCAGCAGTATCGAAGAGGCCGATACCGTTGCAGGTCATGGACTGGGCTTATCAGCAGTGCAGACGGCGATAGAGCAAATGAAGGGAGGCATCCAGTTAAGAGGCGCTGAGCATGCCGGCCTACATGTGACGTTGCGTATTCCGCAACATATGGTTGTAAAGCAGGTTGTGCTGGTGCGGGATGGTGATCGCTTCTACGGTATTCCGGTTGTACACGTGAAATCGGTGCAGCTTGCGGAAAAACATCCATCCACAGAAACATTTGGATCCGGCGTCGAAATTCAAACGCTATCCATCAAGCAACTTTTGGGAGAGTCCGACAGTCGATGCACCCGAAACGGGCAGGCCTCGTTTGTGTCTGTGGCGATCCAGGAGCAGGCTTTGCAGTTAGAGATAGACGAAATAATCGGTTACCGGGAAATCGTCACCCAGCCTCTAGGTTCGCAGCTCGAATCCTTAAACCGGTTCAGTGATGGAAGTGTGCTACCTGCAGGTCAAAAAGTGCTCGTACTGGATCTACCTGCATTGTTAAAGAGCGCAAATACCTTGCTGGAAGCGTCCATAAGACAGAAAACGGAGTTCTTCAGTCCTTTAGCGCTGGTTGTTGATGACTCGCATACGACGCGCAAATGGGTTCGACAAATTTTGCGGCGTTGGGGAATTGTCGTAAATACCAGTAAAGACGGGCTCGATGCTCTTGAAAGTATTGAATCAGAGTCGCCCGATATCCTGATTGTCGATTTGGAGATGCCGCGCCTTGACGGTTTCAGTTTGCTACGCCGTGCCGCGCAGAAGTATCCGGATGCTCAGCCGTCAATCATAGTGGTCAGCCATCAGGATAATAAGCAGGATAGGGACACCGCCGCCAAACTTGGTGCTGTGCGGTATCTCGTAAAACCGTATTCGGAGTCGCAGTTACACGAGGCTATAGAGGCAGCTGGCGTACGCCTGCCCGATCTGACGATTGCCTAAGCGGCGCTCCCGGTACTTTTCAACCAGTTTCATCGAATCGGCAACGTATTGCTGGATTTGGCTGTGTAACTAGGGTTTCCGTTCACAAACTGCATGTTTTTTGCTCGGATGGTACTTATCCCGCGCAAGTTTGGTTTGCAAGTTGCCGCCAATGGTATATGATTGGGATAAATGTCCCAAATACGAGGGTGTGACTATGAAATATGTACCGTTTGCAGTGAGCCTGGTAGCGACCATGACATTAAGCGCATGCTCCGATTCTAAGGTCGAAACCTCTCCGGTCTCGCCTGGAGAAGTTTCCAGTGTTGAGGCTCGCTTGAAGAATCTTGGTGATTCCGATGCTTTCTATGCTGCGCTTAAAGAGGCGCTGATTAACCAATCTGGTGGATTGGGTAACGATGTAGATAGCCCAGTAGTGGACGAGGAGTTATCCGCAGCACCGTCGGAGGCACTGGGCGCACCGCAACAAGCGGGAGATGCTGCTGCCTCCGACGTTGTCGCGGAGAGTAATGAGGTCACTTCCACGAATGTTCAGGAGCTGGGCGTTGATGAGCAGGATCGTGTGAAGCTCAATGCAGCCGGCACCCAGCTCTTTGTATTACACACGGACTATTCTTACGATTTTGCGCCGGGTATCGTCGAACCTGCTTTTGCTGAGCCGGATATTGCTGTCGAGCCTGCATTTCCAGACGCTATAGACGAGCCTTCCAGTCTTTCACTGCCTGCACCACAACAATCACGCACAACGCTTCGGATTCTGGCTCTGGATTCGGAGACGCCAGATGCCACCGGCATCACGAATCTGGAAGTTGATCTGGAAGGGTATACAGCCGACGGTTTCTATCTGTACGAGACGAGCGATGAAAGCAGTGCAATAGTGACCGCCTCAGTGGGTGGGTTCTGGGGCTATTGGGATCAATCATTCGCGTTTTCAGGATTGCGCAGTGTCATCGCTAAAGTCGATGTGGAAGACGCTGCCAACGCTGAGCTGACAGAAACCTTCACGATCGACGGTCAGATTATTTCCAGCCGCCGTATCGGCGATTCATTGTTTTTCGCTTCACGCTATTACCCGGCCATACCCGGTGTTCAACCTTGGGAGCAAGGTGGGGAGCAATGGCGCGAGGCGGTTGAATCTGCTGATCTTTCGGAGCTGATGCCCGAGTATGTCAGTAGCAACTCGGATGCGGCAACTCCATTGGTCGACGCTGCTTCCTGTTTCGTAGCACCGGTACCTGAAAATCAACCTTATTACTCACCTGACATCATCACCTTGGGGGTTATCGATCTGGCATCCATGGAGTTGCGGGATTCTGAGTGTTTCCTGGGTGCCACAGAGACTCTTTATGCGAATACTGAATCGGTATTTCTTGCAACGACACAGTACTCTTACAGCGATGGTCCTGTAACACTCGATGGGGCAGCGGTTGACGTGTCTGTTGATGTGTTCGAAACCGATACGGCCTGGTTTGACCCCCGCACCAGCACCGACATTCATCAGTTCGATATAGAAGGCGATCAACTCAGCTATGCCGGTTCTGGATCGGTACGCGGCCATCTTGGCTGGAACGATCTGCAAAAACCTTTTCGAATGAGTGAAAGTGACGGCTACCTGCGTGTTGCCACGATGAACGATCAGCAAGGGCCTGGTCACAGTCCAATACTGTTGAATATCCTGCAAGCTGATGGCGAAGGTAGTTTAAGAACTGTTAGCACGCTTCCGAATGATTCACGACCAAAGCACATCGGTGAGCCTGGTGAGCAACTCTATGCATCCCGCTTCCTTGGTGATCGGGCTTATCTAGTCACATTTCGCCAGACTGACCCTCTGTACGTAGTCGATCTGTCAGACCCTGAGGATCCTGAGGTGAAAGGCGAGCTGAAGATAGATGGCTATAGTGATTATCTACAGCCGGTGAGTGAGGATTTTCTGCTAGGTATCGGTAAAGATGCTGTTCCCGCAGATGGTGGGCGCGGTGATGGTCGGGGAGCTTGGGTGCAGGGCATCAAATTATCCTTGTTTGATGTATCAGATCCGAGCTCGCCATCGGAGGTGCAATCTGTGCTTGTGGGAGAGCGCGGAACGGATTCTGTTGCCTTGAGGAATCATCGGGCAATAGCAATACAGCCTGCAACAGATCTACATCCCATGCGAGTCAGTTTTGGTATTGATGTTTATGGTGAACCTACGCCTGTTTCCTCCCCGACACCTGCTCAGGCATTTGACTATGCACGCTGGAACTATACAGGGCTGCATGGTTTTGATGTAACGGTAGGTGCCAATGCCAGTATTACTTCGCGCGGCGCGCTGGTTATCGATCGTGCAAATGGGGCAGATCGTTTCTATGCTGACTATGGAGATGATCGCGCTGTAATGGTCAACGATGCTGTTTTCTATGTCCATGGAAATTCGGTATACCCCGCACTATGGGACAATCTTGGCGCACTGCCCGATGCTCGCTAGGAAGTTTTTTTAAATCCAGATCAAAGCAGCATTTCTGCGTTGGCGATACCTTGAAAAATACCGGCTGATACAGCCGGTAGATTATTACGAATGAGCTCAGTTACAAGCGCTCCCTGCAGAGCGGAACCCGAGCGTGTAATAATGACTGACCGTACCTAAGTGAGTGCGGTCAGTCATTAGAGAGCGAGTAGTACATGCGAATCGGAATCATCGGAGGCTCTGGGTACACTGGAGTCGAGTTGCTTAGGCTTCTATCTGTCAGAGATGATGTGGAAGTCGTTTTTATCAGCTCGCGAGTGCAAGCTGGTAATCCGGTGTGTGAGCAGTTTCCCAGTTTGCGTGGACATATTGATCTTCGCTTTTCAGATCCTGATGATGTCAGCAATACGCCTTGCGATCTGGTGTTCTTTGCTACTCCGAATGGCACGGCAATGAATCAGGCACCTGCACTTCTGGAAAAGGGTGTGAAGGTGATCGACTTGTCCGCTGATTTCAGGCTCAAGGATGTTGCAACATGGGAGAAGTGGTACGGAATGTCGCATGGCAGCCCACATCTTATCCAGGAGGCTGTATACGGATTGCCTGAGTTGTTTCGAGAACAAATTTCTAAAGCGCGTCTGGTCGCCAATCCCGGTTGCTACCCAACTGCCGTACAGCTTGGCTTTTTACCGTTACTTGAAGCAGGTATTGTTGATACGCAGTCGTTAATTGCGGATGCCAAGTCTGGCACCACGGGTGCCGGGCGTGGTGCGTCGGTACCTAATTTGCTGGCTGAGGCCGCCGACAGCTTTAAAGCATATGCAGTTTCCGGTCATCGACATTTGCCTGAAATTGAACAAGGCTTGAACATCGTGTCGTCAGATCCTGTCAATCTCACATTTACTCCTCACTTGTTACCTATCATCCGGGGAATCCATGCCACGCTATACGCTCGTTTAACAAGCGAAACAGACCTCCAGTCACTCTTCGAGGAACGTTTTAAAGACGAGCCTTTTGTGGATGTTATGCCGGCCGGGGCTCATCCGGAAACACGCTCGGTGCGCGGAACCAATATGTGCCGTCTGGCCGTGCATCAACCCCAGGGCAGGGGTACAGCAGTGGTATTGTCTGTCGAGGATAATCTAGTCAAGGGCGCGGCTGGTCAGGCCGTACAGAACATGAATCTGATGCTTGGTTTGCCGGAAACATCCGGTTTGCTACAGCCGGCATTGATGCCGTAAACCGTAAAGGCTCGTACAACACATAGCCCGATACATTTGCGTTTAATCAGCCATGCCTTCAACTCGTGACCGATAAATTTTTCAACCGTGTAATCTTCACGTTAATTCTTGCTGTGCTGCTTACCGGAGCCTGGGTTCTGGGTAAGCGTCATGGGGCTCGCGAAGCCTATGAGCTTGCTTCCCGGGAGCTTAGCAGCGTTGAAGCGCAGGGTATTATTGAGCAACTACAAGTATCGCTTCGTCAAACCGAGCAGGATCTGGCCGATAAGGTTAGTGCCTTGGAGGCCGATGCGGCAAGAACACAAGCACTGCGTGATTTGCTGGATGAGCAGATGCGCCAAAAAGCATCTGACGACATAGATCTTGCTCTTTATCGAAAAATTGAGACTAGTCAGAAGGATCCCGCTGTTGAGGTTGAATCTCTGGATTGGGATGCCTCTCAGCCTGACATCTTGAACCTGACGCTTGTGCAGTGGCAGGGTCGTAATCGTGTTAGAGGTGAGGTCGCGGTTACACTGGGTTGGTCAGAAAGTAAAGAAAATGAAGCCAAAACCAGTGAAGTAACGGTTGATTTACCACCTATGAGCTTTGATTTTCGCTTTTTTCAGACTTTTATGGTACCAATGGCCCCTAACGTTGAAAGTAGTGTCAGCACTGGAAAAAGTTCGATACCGGACCCACAATATGTCGATGTCAGGATTGCCCCGGCAGATGAGCGGCTACGTGGGATCGAAATTCGTTTTTCGTGGTCTGATGTTGCAGAATAGTTGACTAAATTGCTTGGTCAAGTACACTGTCCGTAATGCGAATGAGAGGAATTCCCAATGAGTGCTGAAGTCAGTATTGACGACTTCGAGATGCCCGACCCTTTGGTGTTTACCGAGGCGGCTGCATTGAAGGTAAAAGAATTGATCGTTGAAGAGGGTAATCCGGATCTGATGTTGCGGGTTTTCGTCTCGGGCGGGGGGTGCAGCGGGTTCCAGTACGGCTTCACGTTTGATGAGGTGGTCAACGAAGGTGACACCGAAGTGAAAAAGGAAGGGGTTAAGCTGTTAATCGACCCAATGAGCTTTCAGTACCTGACTGGCGCTGAAATCGACTATACGGAAGGCCTCGAGGGCTCTCAGTTCGTCATCCGCAATCCAAACGCTACCACAACGTGTGGGTGTGGTTCATCTTTCAGCGTCTAGCTGTAAACGATTCTTTGGAAGCTCGTCGGGGAGAGGTGAATGATGATTTTCTCTTTCCCCGGTGCCTGGTTGAACAAAGGATCCCGGCAGAAGCATGCATGGCCGGCTCCATACTGATATAGAGCTAACTCACCCAACACTGTGGTTTTATCGGAGTTGAGTTTCGGCGTGATTATCGAGCCGATATTGGCGCTGAGGCAACCCGTCCGTCAGACTCTGCCAGCGCTCGGGACATCAGTAATGACATCTCTTCAGACAATGCTTTTAGCCGGTTGCGATACTTTTTATCAATAGGTGCTGCGGCTGGCAATTCCACTTTTAAAGGATCTATCTGCGTGCCATTAACCCGAAATTCGTAGTGCAGGTGGGTCCCGGTTACGCGGCCTGTTTTGCCAACGTACCCTATGACATCACCCTGCTTGACGCGTTTCCCCACTTGGCTTTTATCGGAAATCCGAGACATGTGAGCGTACAGAGTGCTGAACTTTTCTCCGTGTTTCAGAACCACTGTCTTACCATAGGCATTCTTGTTGCCCGAGAAAATCACTCGTCCATCAGCCGTTGCGTATATGGGTGAGCCGTGTGGAGAGCCATAGTCAACACCACGATGAGCTCTTATTTTGTGCAATACAGGGTGCAAGCGATTGGGGTTGAATTTGGATGTTATGCGAACCACATCCACGGGATGTCGCATGAACGTTCGACGTTTGGATTGGCCGTCGGGAGAGTAATAGCCTGAAACCCCTTCATCGGTGGTAAAGCGAATGGCTTTGTAAGATTTCCCGCCTCGTACAAACTCTGCAGCCAGGATATCTCCGTCACCGATGTATTCCCCTTCCCGGAAAAGTCGGTCATAGACCAGACTGAAGCTATCGCCCTGACGGATATCCCTGGCAAAATCCAGTTCCCACTGAAAAATGTTCGCAAGTTCCATGATGGTGGATTGTTTGAGATTTGCCTGTTCGGCTGCCAGGTAAAGTGATTGGTTGATACGCCCCGAGGTCGCTACGCGTTCGCGTTCGATTGAAAGTTCGATGGAAGTGACGTCAAAGCCGGCATCCGTGCGATTTATATTTACCCGGCGGTCATTTCCTACGCGGGTAGTGAGGCTTTTGAATATGCCGGTATCATCCCTGGTCAACTCAAATACCTGGCCGATATCAATATTGGACAGATGGTCCTTGACCACTTCGTTGGACAAAAGCTGGTGCATCTGGTCGGCTTTGAGACCGTTTTTGTTAAGAATGCCGGATAGAGTGTCGCCCAGAGCAACCGTCACCTTGAAAAGCCCGGAATTTGATGCGGGTTCAGTTTTTTCCGTGAGTGACCTGGTGTTTGACAGCATGGCAATGGGCGGTATTTTTTCGCCGGTAACCACCGCAGGTGCAACGTCGGGTGCGGATGTATCGGATTGGGTTGCTGTTACTTCCTGCCACTGTGTCACATCAAGTGCGTTTGTATTTTCAGACTCAAAAAGTGTGTCGCTCTCTGTGGGCACAGGGTCAGCGGGTAATACCTGGTTTGTCGAAGTTTGCGCCAGCTTGTTATTCAGTGCATCAGCATCATCGTCGAAGAAAAATGCGGGTGGGACAATGGTTGCCTGCAAGGTTTCTTTCTGGTCGGACGAGGAAGACGTAAATTGCTCTGAGGCGCTTGACGTCCAGATTATCGCGCCGGCTACCAAGGCAACTGCAGCGCAAAGCTTGCCAAGATGAGTAGGGTTCCGATCGTCCGCGCTAGTGCTCAGGCGAACGGCTCCCGGATGCACATCGGACTGGCCATAGCTGCGGCCGCGAGAGGCTGGCGCTGAAATGCCTCTGGATTTAGAGGATCTATCTACCCTTGCAGTGCGATTGTCGTTAGTTGTAGAACGGCCTGTGAACAAGCGGTTGAATACGCCGTTATTACTGGAATCTGGATTTTTAAGGTTTTTCTTTCCGGCACGATCGGACTGACGACTGGTTCGCCGAGAAGCGTCCTGGTTTCCGCGCGTAGCGAAGACCGATGGTGTCAGGTCCACGCAATGAGGACGTGATGTAGCGTGTTTAGTTGCCAACGCAGTAGTCCGATCCAAGAGTCACAAGGTTGAGTTGGAAGCGCATTTTTTAGTTATAGTCGCAGTCGCGTCACAAGCGCTAGCAAAGTGTAGAACATTCGCAATGGGTTTGGCCAACTCCAGTACCAGATGTTTACACTTTCACGTGTGGTGTTGTTGCCAACTGTGGTGTTAAAACCACAAAATCTAAATTTCAGTCCATCTTGCGGAGTTTTCGTCTCGTTATGCCCATAAAAAACACGGTCAATGAAACATCGATCGATGAGCAGTTAGCGCTTCTGTCGCGTGGTGCAGACGAAGTTCTGATTGTAGACGAGCTGCGTGCGCGTCTTGAAAAAGGAAAGCCTTTGCGTATAAAGGCAGGCTTCGACCCGACGGCTCCTGATTTGCATCTGGGTCATACAGTTCTTTTGAACAAGATGAGACAGTTTCAAATGCTCGGTCATCAGGTTATTTTCCTGATAGGCGATTTTACTGGTCGAATCGGGGATCCAAGCGGACGTAATGCGACGCGGCCGGCACTGGACGATGAGGCGGTGTTTGCCAATGCCCAAACCTATAAAGAGCAGGTTTACAAGGTTCTGGATCCTGAATTGACCGAAGTACGCTTCAACGCCGAATGGTTCGGCAAAATGTCTGCCAGTGATCTTATTCGTCTTGCTTCTCGTCAGACACTGGCCCGGATGCTGGAGCGAGATGATTTTGCAAAACGATATAAAGACCAGCAGCCTATAGCGCTGCACGAATTTCTCTACCCCATGGTGCAAGGTTATGATTCTGTTGCGCTGGAGTGTGATGTAGAGCTCGGTGGTACCGATCAGAAGTTCAATCTGTTGATGGGCAGAGAGCTGCAGAAGGGCAACGGGCAAGCGCCGCAAATCGTTATTACCATGCCGTTACTTGAGGGGCTGGACGGTGTCCAGAAGATGTCGAAGTCTCTGAACAATTATGTTGGAGTAAGCGATGAGCCCAATGATATGTTCGGCAAATTGATGTCCATCCCCGACTCGATCATGTGGCGCTACTTCGAATTGCTCAGTAAAAAGAGCAATCAGGAGATTGAGATACTCAAGGCTTCCGTCGACGGCGGTGCCAATCCACGCGATATCAAATATGAGCTGGGGCTGGAACTGGTCGAGACGTATCATGGTCCTGCCGCAGCCGAGAGTGCGAAAGAGGCCTTTATCCAGCGATTTCGAAAAGGCCAGCTGCCTGAAGACCTGAAAACCATCGATGTGCTGGTTGGTTCCGAGGGTAAGCTCATTGCCAATGTGCTGGTTGAAGCAGGCCTTACTGCCAGTACATCGGAGAGCTACCGAATGGTCAAGCAGGGGGCGGTCCGGATTGATGGTGAACGTATTGAGGATGCCAAGCGCGTTGTAACATCCGGTACTGAGTCGATCATGCAGGTTGGAAAGCGACGAGTAGCGCGTGTATCGCTTAAATAGCTGAAAACTTTTTTCGTTGAAGGCTAAACATTCGGTGGCATTGGACGTTAACTTGCCTCTGCCCAGCGCGCCTTGTTGAGCTTGTTTCTTGCTTATACCGCGGTTTTATTGCGGTTTGCGCGGGAAAAGTCTGACCCATGTGTATTTGTGCTGAATCGTCCGGAAACCTGTTTCCTGATTCTCGAATAATTATTGAAATAAGGTATTGCATATTTCTGCTGGATACCTACAATGCTCCTCCCTGCAGCGATGCGGCAAGATGCTTCTGGCAGCTTGCAACAAAGCTAACGGTTAGACGAAAACTTTCTGAGTGAGAAGGTTGCAATCTAAAAAGGTACGAGGTACACTCCTCGGACTCGGCAGAAGCGAAGTAGCCCTAGGGTTGCGGAAGTGGAAAGCCCGCTCTTTTACAATCGAATCAAGTAATTTA
>JBGCFI010000001.1:0-133715 GCA_045106855.1 Granulosicoccus sp. | reverse complement strand
CCCGGTGTTTGTCAACATAGTTGCGCGCTAATTCAGGATGCGACAGCCACTTTTTTCTCCGGGTTCAAGGCCATAACGGATTCACGTTGCCAGTTTCTCGTCTCACCGCTCCATCGTTGTGGGTTTTTCGCTCTTGCGTGTTGATATACCTCGTGTCGGTTCGCGAGGATGGCCTCATCTTCGCCTCGGTGCCGTTGTGCCGGGGTGACAAATTTCAATGCGCTGTGCTTGTGCTCGTTGTTGTACCAGGCCATGAACTTGTTTGCCCAACACCGGGCGGCCGCAAGACTTTCAAAGCCTTGCGAAGGCCAACGCGGAGAATACTTCAGCGTACGGAACATTGATTCTATAAACGCGTTGTCGTTGCTGACCCGTGGACGTGAATGACTTGAGCTGATGCCCAGCTCACGCAGTTTCTGCATGACGGTTTGGGACTTCAGAACACTGCCGTTGTCGCGGTGTAATGTTGGCGGTTGCAAGGCACATTTCTCGCGCCACATTGATTGCTCAACAACATGGCAGGTGTTTTCGCTGTTCTCGTGCTCGAACACTTCCCAGTTGACGCCGAAGCGACTGAACAAGTCCTCAACCATGTACAAATAGTAGAACTTTCCACTGACACGACTGGGAAGCCACGTGACATCCATCATCCAAACCTGGTTGATGGCGCTCGCTAGATGCGTCGTCGGCGAGCCTCTCTTTTGACGGGCCTTGGCACGACCGCGATGGTTGAGCTGACCCACGCGCTTGAGCTCTCGGTAGACGGTGGATTCTGAGCCAATGTACTCGCCTCTGTCCGCCAGAATGGGGACGATCTGACTCGGTGGCAGGCTTGCAAATTCTGCACGGTTACAGGTATCAATAATCGTCTTTCGCTCTTCGTCGCTCAGGCGTCTGAACGGTATCGGTCGAGTTGCCTCAGGGCGTCCATCCTCTTTTACGCTACCGCCGTCAGGCCTCCACCGGCGTAAGGTGCTGGCAGCAATGCCAATGACATTGCAGGCTTGTTTGTAGCGGGCGCCATCACTCACAGCCTCGTCAACATATTCCAGCCATTGAATGGCGCTGTGCCAAGGTGCTCATTGATCCTCTTCCTTCCACAGCGCCTGGAACTTTTTTGATAGCACCAGTAGAGCAGCACTCTCCGCCAAGGCCCTGTCTTTGCGTTCTACCCGACGCTTGAGCCGCTTGATTTCATTGCGAGCTTCTTTGAGCGGCTCGTTCGAGGGTTCCTTGCTGGACATGCCTGACAAACAAGCCGCACGCCAGCGATCTATCTGCTCTGGATAAAGACCTTTTTGCCGACAGTATTCCGCCTTCTCAGCTTCATTGAGAGGCTGTGTTTCAAGAACAACCGCCAGCTTGGCTTCAGCGCTCCACTGATCGGAATTGCTGGTACGACTTCCGGGCACTGCACCACCTCCGTCTCTGATCTGGCAAAGCCAATTGTACAGGGTCCCTTGGCTAATACCCTCAGACTGTGCGACAAGGGGCACAGCTTGATTTTCAGGCGGTAGCAGTTTCTTAAGTACTGCCTCTTTTCTCTCTAACGAATAACGTGGCATTTTATTGCTCCAAAACTGCCCCCGAACGATTCCGGGTTTAGGAAGCAACTATGTTGACGTCGGGGGTGCTCCAGCTTATCGTAGTGTTTAGGTGTGATATCCAATGAAGATAGTTTTTTCGCAGCTGAAACAATGTCAGCAACTTCCCAACCAAGCACTGTGAATTCCTGTGCTCGAAAATCATCAACCTCAGAGATCCGAAGACTTGTAATACCCAAATCCATGACAAGTGCGAAATCGTCTTCGTAAATAATTTCCAAACCCAACTTCCCTGCATAGAACTCCTTGGCACGGATACGATTGGACACGGATAGGAATGCAACCGGCCTGTCATCCTTAGAAAGTAGCGTATTCCGCATCATTCACCTCTTGGGTACTCAACAGTGGATATTATTCAGGTACGTAGCAATGTGTTTTCAAATTAGGCTGTTAATCACGCATCTCTAACAGTTTACCCATAACATACTCGTCGACAAATCCTGACTTAAGCTGAACCGAATCCTTTCTTGTTCCTTCGGTCTCAAACTGATGTCGTTTATAGAGCTGTATTGCGCGATTGTTTGTGACTATGACACTCAATTCAAGACGTCTGATACTGCGCTGTAAAGCCCATTCCTCAATACTATCGAGTAGTTTCGAACCCAAACCTTTTCCCGTATAACGCTGACGCAATCCAATCACCAAATGCAGTTTATGGTTATCCCTAAAATTGGTGTTTCTGAATCCAGCAGCAAATCCGGCCAATATTGCCTGCAAAGGATCTTCGAGCACAAACATCGCAATATTGTCAGAATCGACAGAACGCTCAAGTCTTTTTTTCTGCTCATCAAATGCAATTTTTCGTTCTCCAGGCTCAAAGAGCATAAATTCAGTTTCCGAATCCAGCACCTCCCATAAATCTAAAAAGCCTTGAGCGTCAGTGGGAACAGCACTGCGAACCAATATATTTTTCATAGGATTGCACCTAAGTCACAGAGAAGCTTATAAAAGTCATTGCCGTTGCATAGTTACCATATAATTTACATACTGTAACTCGTTAGATTCCGGCAGATCATCCATGGCATTAACAAATAGACAGAAGTTGTAGCGCAATGAAAAAACAGGCTGGCTTAAGCAAGATTACTTAATCTGCCATTGGTGTACTTTTTAAATGTGAACGTGCTTTCAAGTACAACGTTAACTTTATTACAACTATTTTTACACAGTGCGTGAAATTCCACGCTAGAATAAATCCACACCATACTTGGAGCTAGACATGCCAGACCCGATTTCCTCTTTTTTCGACGCGTGGCAAATCGATTCTGCTGACGAGCGGCATAAAACTATTTCTAGCGTTGTCACTTCGAATGTCCAATACGATGACCCACGTACGCCGAAAACCGTCAATGGGGTTGACGCTCTGAGCGAATATGTGGGCATGTTCAGCGCAAACGCTCCCGGATGGACAGCAAAAGCTGTAAAGACCGATACCACTGCGGGAATATCTCGCGCTACCGTGTCTTTCAGCGGCATGGGTCCAGACGGCAAAGAGATGGTTCAGCTCGGTCAGTATTTTGTCGAAACAGATGGCAACCTCATCTCTCGTATGGTTGGCTTTGTGGGAACTGGCGCGCAAGAGTAACTATCTCCAGTGTGCAACTCGCTCTTTTCCGAGTGCAGCTGCATCTATTCAGTGCTGCATCTGTCATAGCGGATAAGTTATTTCTTGCAAAAAACATCACTACGCGATCATTCTGAGGCAACTACATTACGCAGCTACAGCTATGATCATTTCGTTGAGTTACTTTTTTAGTACAAGGAGCGATACGAACTGAGTGCTTTGCAAAGCTCGTTATTGCATCGCCAGCAATCAATCACTACTGAACAATAATTACCTTACCCGTGGATGGGCCTTCAATACTTTTAGCATAGGCGAGCCCCACTCGCTTTGCAGGCACTCTTTCATGACCCGGAAAGTACTCACCATACCTTTCTTCAGAGACATCCAATAATCCCGGACTCACAACATTGAGTCTGATTCCTCGAGGCATCTCTATGGCTGCGCCTACAACAAAACCCCCAATAGCGCCATTTGCAGTTGCCGCGCCAGCTCCCATTCGAATAGGATCACGGTCTAATACACCACTGGTGAGCGTGACAGAGCCATTATCGCTCAGATATTTCAAGCCTAGTAGCGCGACATTGACCTGCCCCATTACCTTGTCTAAAAGGCCCACCATAAATTGCTCTTGTAAAAATTAATGAGCGGACCAAAGTGCACGTTGCCGGCAGTACAAACCACAGCGTCGATTTTTCCTGCCTCTTTGTACATGCTCACCAGCGACTGTCGATCAGATATGTCTGCTCGGATATCACCGCTATTTCGCCCCACTTGAATAACTTCATGTCTTGGTGAGAGCTCAGCAAAAGCTGCTTTGCCAATATCTCCAGATGAGCCAATTAATAGTATCTTCAATAGAAATTCTCTGCATTGATGTGAAATTACTTAAGATAGCCTGAAATCAGACATCAACGGTCGGTAATCAACATGATACGTATTTCAGGCAAAAAACGGCCTGGTATGCTTTCCGATTCACGCTTACCAACATGTTCACCCCCTGCAGCAAGATAAAATTCAGCAGCATTTGGGTCACTTTGAATGAGAAGGGATATTGCGCCGTTTTCTTCGACAAACTCTTTTGCGTGCTCTATGAGTATTTTACCAAACCCACACCCAATACTGTTCGGCTCGATGAACATGGCTTCCAATTCATATTCATCTATGGACTTTCGCTCCACAACATAAAATCCGATCACCTGAGTGTTTAACAACAGAACAAAATGATGATTTCTTTGATTTACAATATCCTGCTCGGATACTGTTAGTTCGTCTCTACAACATTCCATAAATTCTGTTGTGTAACCCCAGTGTGCTTTCGAGAGAAAGGCAATTTCGCTCAGACACTTACTTTCCGACGCTAAAGCACGTCGAATTACTGCTTCATCTGAAAGACCATCAACGGTAATCATCATCACTCACTGTTCGCGTATCAGTTATGAACAAGTTCACTCAGAGTATCCAGTTAGCCTACATATTCCTACCGCCGGGTAAACAGTGCCTCACCCTTACTTCGAATTTCGATCTATCTGCCTGTGAATAGTTCTCCGCTTATGATTTTCTCATGAATCGGAAACACCACAGGAGCGTACTTTCAAGTACATTAAAGTCGAAGCGAAACTAAAAACCAATTTATTTTCGAAAATTTCTATGTAGTTAATTGCAACTGAAGTTGCCTTAACGCCTGACATCAATATAATTTCGCATTGCATCACTGAATTCCTTAATAGTGCTCGGAATAAAAGGCCTATAGACATAGCGAAGAATCCACCCTGGAATCCACCTTCCACGCTCCTCCAGTCTTACGCGTGCACGCGGATGATCCAAAAAAGCGTTTAACCCTCTCTTAATGACTGGCATTTCTGTGTGAAATTCAATTGTTTCCAGATGCTTTAGATTTTTATACCCATAATGCTCAGGCACCACTAGCCTTAGTGGTGCACCATGCTCTATAGACAATGGCGTATCGTTAAGCTTGTCTGCCAACATGGCACTACTATTGAGAAGATCCTCCAGTAGCAAACTTGTCTTATACCCATCCTGCGCATACACAACCACTCCTACAATGGGTTTCTTCGGGTTTTCCAGATTTTTTATATATTTATCGAAAAATTCGCTAAATCTTACTCCACTCCAGCGTGCATCTGCATAGGTCCACGTCGTTACGCAATGAAAGTCTGCCTGTTTGCTGGTTCTTTCCAGGTTCTTTGATGCAACGTCAACCTCGAACTTCTCTTGTCCGTCGACGATGACATCAATAATCTGATTACTCAGCCGAGAAGGAAATCTATTGGCATATGGAGTTAATCCAAACCGGGGGAAATCTGCTCTTGGCTTCTGACCTGGAGGAAACATGGTTTTCCCTAAACCCACTAATATGATAGCGACTATCGCGCAAAAACAGATTCTATTATACCCCCTTCTACCCAAGCAGGGAGACTGTGATTTTCCTACATCTGGTTACTCAGTAAAAAACCGAATGACTATGGACTCACAACCTGCCTTCCAAAGTAAGATTCCTACCAGCGTACTATTCCGGTATAGATCCGACAACACGCATAAAAAGACTCAAGATCCGGACTTAATAGACTGCCCAAAATATATCAACGTGCAATCTTCATCAATGATATGAAATTCGCGTTGCCCATAGTCTTGATTAAACGGAGGCTTGACACGCTCCTTGTGAATATTTTTTAGCTGATTTGCGATTGACATATAAAGAGCATCGACATCGTCCACGTCTATATAAATACTCTGTTGTCGATCAGACCTATGCAAATCAACATCATTATCTACCTGAACGAGCCTGATAGCGACCTTGTCACAGCGGAGAAAGGCGTAATTATCTGCCTTGAAACCTACCGAGAAACCAAGCACCTTGCTATAAAACTCGATTTGCTGTTCTATTCGTGTGCATGGAACGAATGGGGTAATTTGAACCATAGTCATATTTTCACAATCCTCTTATTTACCTGTGAAACCATATGTTCGTAATTTGCACGTTCTATTTATAGCTTAAAAAACAATCCCGCTGTTCCGTTTCTCATGGTCACCTCTCAGCTATTTCGCAGAACGGAAAACGTAAGCTCGGTACACGCTTCACCGCGAAAAATAGTGTCCAGTGAAGTCATTTTTTTCATACCCATCGCTTTCAGCAATTTGATTGAAGCGAGATTTCGGTCGTCTGTAATTCCAATTATTCTATCAACGGTTGTTCTTTCGAAGATCAGATTTATAGCCTCACGTACTGCCTCCCTGGCAAGACCTTGTCTCTGGTAATGCCGATGCAACGAAAATCCTATTTCAGCTTCATCTTCCCCGGAATTTATAAAAATTCCTACATCCCCAATAAGTTTACCGCTAGAACGTTCGGCTATGCCGATCTGAGACCAGCTCCCTGGGGTCATGAGTTTCGAATATCTCGCACCCTGTATAAAAGACAAAGCTTCTTGATCTGTCATCTGATCCCAACCCTGAAAACGAGCAACCTCTGGATCTTGACGATACGCTTGAAATCGCATTAGATCTGTGTCGGTGAGTCGACGAAGTATTGTTCTCCCGCAAATTCGAGGAAGCGTTGTACATTCGTTCATTGTTTGCCACCCTGTTTGCAACAGTAATGTGTCATCATTATATCGCTTAGGCCTGTGCTTTCCTTCCCCACTGTTATGTCGGATATCCAGGCTGGTTCTCTTATGACTAGTGCCGCTATCAAAATTGCACAACTGGATACTACGAATCTACTTCGTTGTTACTTCGCCCAGCAATTACAACGTAAGTATCATGGTAGTGGATGCACCAAAGCCAAGTATGCTACGCAAGAATTCGAATGTTTCTGTTTTTTCTTCACAAAAACCCAGACGTTCGTACAGCCTTCGAGCTCCGGAATTTGTGTCGATTACATCTAGCCTGATGGTCAAATAATTTTCTGACTCAGCATAAGTCACTAATTTTGAAAACAATTGACCACCCACTCCCCGCCCACGATATTCCGGATCAACGACAATTCCATCCATTAACAATTCTTCATACCTGGCTTTGCGTTCATAAAGACTTAGAACCACGGCGGCTCGATTTCCTTTCATCCACCCTAGCTCAGATAACAAACCACGATAATCTATTCCACCCGTCAAAGACCCCCGAGCCGTAGAGAAGCCGGCGATTCCAATCAATTTAGTGCTATCAAACGCACCCACTGCATAGTCAAGTTGCATAGCTTTGGACAGAAGCTTCAACCGCTCATCGGGATTGGGTATTGCCAGTGCTAACTTTTCACCGAATGCCATGTCATACAGGTGTGCCGCTCGCTGTCGATACTCTTGCGAAATACCAACTGACAGTGTTATCTGGACTGAATTTTCTGCTATTTCGCTTGTCGTTGGTTTTTCCTTCATAACCATTGTCATCCGATATTAATCTAACAAAAAATCCTGCCAAAAAAGCCGAATACAGTGTACACGCGCAATGATGGATTTAGGTTTGAATATAAGCGGCACTGAATTTCGTACGAATACTTTAGGCTAGCTCAGGTTTTCCCATCCTGAATACGGATTGCTTTGTATCGATTTCAAACGATCGCTCAGACCGCCACAGTGCAGCTCCAGCTTATGCCCGTCAGGATCCAGGAAATAATATGACAATCCCTGGCTGGTATTTTTTTTCCACGTAATAACGCCAGCATCAACCAACCTTGAGACGGCATCATTAAATTTCCCCTGTTCCACGCTAAATGCATAATGCGTATAGTCATTTGCAGGTGAAGCCAGCCCAAGCGACAGACATAGCCATAGGTCACCGGAGCTTAAATACGCTCCACGATGCCATCGCCCCTCAGGTTTGAAATCGAGCAGCCGCACATAGAAATCAAACGAGCGGTCAAGCTCGCTTACAGTTAGCGTTAAATGATTAAACCCTGTCACCATACGGCGAATTTTTCACGGTTTTCTGCAGAAGATAACTATTGCACCAGCTCATGCTAACAAGGAATACGTCTCTGAGTGTCATTGGTCCGTGTTGTGGCAGGCGAACCGGTGATTCTGCCATGACCTTAGCCAAGCAATATATGCGATGGAAAAACCACCATGCTTTCGCAGTACGCTGCGTTGAATAATTCACAGCTGATCCTCAGAGAACAATTACTACAATAGTTCAGAACCAGCGAGACTATTCCTCTACGGTCTTACCAGTTTGCCGACGTTCTTCGATTTTGCGAGCATGGTATTTCTGAAAATGTTCTTCGCCCTCATAGCCTTTCTCCTTAACCCATTGAAAGAGGTGCAGGAACGTCAGTTTACCAAATGCCCCTGGCATCTTACCTACCGCGGCTTCAGAGGCGCTGACGCCCTCTACCGGCTCTTCTGGCATAAAAAACATAGTAGGCGTAAACATAACGCCCCACTTGTTAGCTGCAGTTTTTTCACTAAGAACCTCTCCATCCAAATCAGTGACCTCTTCATCACCGAAAAGATTAAACTGAACAACGTGATAGTTCTCCTGAAGGTAAGCCGCCACTTCCGGATCACTGAGTATAGACTCGTGCAGCTTTGCACAGTAGATGCAACCTCGCTGCTCAAACACATACACTAACCGCTTACCGGCGATCGTTGCATCACTGATATCTTCCGATACGTCCTTGAATGTCAGGGAAAACCAGTCTTGCTTATGCAACCCATCTTCTCCGATGGTTGAAGCCATCGCTAGCGAGCCTGTTAAAACCATCACAACTGCCAAAGTGCCGCGAATAAAACGATTTACCCGTAGACAATACATTTTTAGAAAAGACATTTTGTGACTCCTTGAACGTGGATTCAGGAAATTTGCCAGAAAAAATAACTGTTTACTGCTTCGTGTGGTTCACCCAAATTGTGAATAGCGCGATCTACAACATCCAGGGGCATTAACATTCAGCTATGAACCATTGCCCATCCGTACCGGAAGGTGTTACACACGATTGTTGGACGGAACGTTAAAAAACGCGAAAAATCCGCGACAAGACCATGCCCACAGATTGTTCATCATTGTGGCTCCGTGCATACCGTATAGAAATCGCCTCAGATGAAGACCGGTTCAGGATAATATACATGCTAATATATGAATATTCCAATATATACAGTCGGATTTTGCTGGACCTCGCGTTACTCATCAGCACCCCCTCCAGCGCTCTGGAACTTGTCATGATCGAACAAGCTGGCTGTGTTTACTGCGAACGGTTTAACACGGAAATTGCGCCGGCTTATCCCAAGACCGAGGAGGGAAAACGTGCCCCCCCCCTCAAGCGGGTTGACTTGCACGAGCCATGGCCAAAAGATCTATCCAACATCAGCAAGGAGCGTTTTACACCCACGTTCGTACTGGTACACAACAATAAGGAACTTGCCAGACTGCACGGCTACCCGGGCGACGAACATTTCTGGTTTCATGTTAATCAATGATTGTTTTCTATTTTTTCAGGCTTCGTAACAATACAGCCAGCTCCGCTCACTGTATACATGTCTCGAACAAAAACCGTAAAGCCATTCCATTGAGTCCAGAGCGATCTTGCAATGTGTGGCCTACCCTCCGGCCTTGCATTACGTGCTGGAGTTTAGATACATGCAAGCAACAGAATGCTTTGGTCTTTATCGGGTTACCGCTTACGAAACCAGCGAATTCTTTTTGCGCTGCCAAACAAGCAGAACGCAATTTTATGAACGTTGTCTCCACCCCAGCGTCAGGATAACGACACACATGCAATACGCCAACAGGTAACAGCGTTGACGGGCTTAAGTGTTGCAAGATGTTACGCTGCGCAGATACAAACAGGACAAAAAGCCATGGCAAATCAGATCCAGGCAGAATCAGCATCTGATTCTGATGTCAATGAGATTCTACAAGCTATCATAGAGGCATTGCCTCGATCACTGAGCGATGCTCACCGCGAACAACTCAGTGCTTTCGTGCCTGCCTATTTTTCTGCACTAGCAACGAGCGAACTTGCAGCCCTGTCCACGGAAGACCTGGCAGGCATGGCTTTATCGCATTGGCAGCTTGCCAGAATCCGTAGTGATAACCAGCCGGTCCATCGAGTGATCAATCCCAGTTTTGATTCTCAGGGTTGGCATTCACTCCACACCGTTATCCAAATCGTTGCCAGCGATCAGCCCTGGCTGGTCAGCTCTTTACAAGCTGCCCTGGCACGCGAAGGGCACGTTATACATTTGCTTGTACACCCCATCATGCCTGTAAAACGAGATGAGCAAGGTCAATGGCAGACCCTAGACGACGATGGCCAGAAAGAATCATTGATACACATCGAGATAGATGCTCTAGCCGAGGAAAGCCATGCGCAACTGGGGCGATGTCTGGATGAGATGTTCAGTACTCTGCACCTGATAAGACAGGAATCTCCCGCGTTAAGCGCAAGATTGCATGACATGGCGAGCACGATTGACAACCCGGAGCTTTCAGAATTTATCAATTGGCTCGATCAGGACCAGTTCGCCTGCCTGGGAGCTGCCACGTTGCAAGTCGAGGACAACTTTTCACAGTTGCATGAGGCGGCAGGAATTCTGGCCAACACATCGGGACAGGAGCCATGGGATGTAGCTTGCCTGCTTCCAGAGGGGCTGAACATCGTTCAGATGGACAAACGACTGTCGCTGGAACCTCTCGTAGTGTGCAAAGCAGGCAAAGCATCACCAGTTATCCGTAATGAGCCAGCCGACCTGGTCATGCAAGCCAAACGCAATGCTACAGGCGAACTCGTGCAGCTCAACTGCCTTCTCGGGATTTTCGTTGCGGGACTGCAAAATGAGGCTGTCAGTAACATTCCCTGGATGCGCGAACGCATAGACCGGGTAATCACCGCCTCAGGAACCCATGCAGACTCGCACGATGGCAAAGCCATTGCGGCCACTTTACGAGGACTACCGCGCGACATGCTGATGCAAACACACAGCGCGGATCTGTTGTCGATGGCTACCGGCATTGTGGCTTTACAGGAGCGTGCTCAGGTCCGCTTGTTTAGCTCTATAGATTCTGTTGGCCGGTTCAGCAACTGTCTTGTCTACATTCCGCGCGAGGCCTACAGCCGGGACTTGCGGCTGCAAATAGAAAAAATCCTGGTGACTCATTCAGATGGAACCAGTGCCGGCTTTGATACCCGTTTTTCGTCTGAATCCACCTTGGCCAGATTACACTTTGTCATCCAGAAGCGTCCGCCATACGATCGCCGTATCGATTGGCCGGCCATTGAACAACGTATCCGCACAGCGGCCGTTACCTGGACAGACCGCCTCGAGATCACACTGCGCGAGCGACACGATGAAATCGCGGCCATGCGACTGCATCGATGTTACTGCAACGCTTTTTCATCAGCTTATCGAGAGGAGTATACCGCCAGAGTGGCAGCAGCTGAGATTGATTTCATTGAGGCGCATTTACCTGAAGAAGCACCGGTGATGAGCTTCTACCGACACACCATGTCGGACAATGGAACCGTCAACTTCAAATTGTTTGCGCAACACAGACAAGTCTCGTTATCTGATGTCATTCCCGTGATCGAAAACATGGGCATGCGTGTCGAATCAGAGCGCCCTTTTGAAATCAAACGCCATGATGCATCGCCTGTGTGGATGCACGAATTCACAGTCAAACAAACAGGCTCTGTCAATACAGATAAAAACGATGACACCGCCCAGCGCGTGCAAGCGGCGTTTGATCATATCTGGCATGGTGATGTCGAAAACGATGGCTTCAACCGTCTGATGCTTGAGGCCTCACTCGGATGGCGGCAGGTCGTCATCCTAAGAGCACTTTGCAAGTACCTGCTGCAGATAGATGTACCGTTTTCGCAAACCTACATGATCGATAGCCTGGTTGCCAACGCATCCATCGCACGTTTGCTGATAGAGCTTTTTGAACAACGTTTCAAACCAGGCTCCGCACCAGAGTTAAGCCACACCATGACTGCCCTGCTGGATCGTATCGACGAAGCGCTGGACAAGGTCGTCAGCCTGGACGAGGATCGAATATTACGTGCCTATCGCAACCTTATTCTTGCCACCGTGCGCACCAACGCCTACCGCACTAATGAAGCCGGTGAACTGCGCGACTTTCTGTCTTTCAAGTTTGACTGCGCAGCAGTACCGGACCTGCCATTGCCACGACCCAAGTTTGAGATTTTTGTCTACTCATCAAAAGTAGAAGGCATTCACCTACGCGGCGGCTCCGTCGCACGTGGTGGTCTGCGTTGGTCAGATCGACGTGAGGACTATCGAACTGAAGTTCTGGGATTGATGAAAGCGCAGATGGTCAAGAACGCTGTCATCGTCCCGGTTGGATCCAAGGGTGGCTTTTATGTCAAGGCAGCCCTGCCCGCTGAACGCGAGCCAATGATGGAAATCGTGGTGGACTGCTATCGTACATTCCTCAGTGGCCTTCTCGATGTTACCGACAACCTCGATGGCAACGATGTCATTCCACCACCCGATGTGGTTCGCTATGACGATGATGACCCCTACCTGGTTGTGGCGGCTGACAAAGGCACCGCGACCTTTTCTGACTACGCCAACGAGGTGGCTATCAATTATGGTTTCTGGCTAGGGGATGCATTTGCATCAGGTGGCTCCGTTGGATATGACCACAAAAAAATGGGTATCACGGCTCGTGGTGCCTGGGAGTCTGTAAAACGCCATTTCCGTAATCTGGGAATTAACACACAAGCCGATGAGTTTACCGTTGTCGGTATAGGCGATATGGCCGGCGATGTATTCGGTAACGGGATGTTGTTGTCTGAAAAAATTCAACTGGTTGCCGCCTTCAACCACATGCATATTTTCATTGACCCGTCGCCAGACAGTGCAGCAACTTTTGCTGAACGTCAGCGTTTGTTCAATTTGCCACGCTCCAGTTGGGCAGACTATGACGAGAAACTTATCTCCAACGGAGGAGGCATATTCTCAAGACAGGCCAAACAGATAGAACTCTCGCCCGAGGCGCGCGCCGTTCTGGGCACTGATCAGGAAAAGTTAACGCCCACCGCATTAATATCGGTCATTCTGAAAGCCCCTGTTGATTTGCTATGGAACGGCGGTATCGGCACTTACGTCAAGGCGCGCAGTGAGACCAATGCGGACGCTGCCGATCGTGCCAACGACAATCTACGAATTAATGGTGATGAGTTAAGGTGCAAGGTGGTCGGCGAAGGCGGCAACCTGGGTTTCAGCCAACGTGGCAGAATCGATTTCGCCCGCAAAGGTAACCAGAACAAGGGTGGCCTCGTGTACACCGATGCGATCGACAACTCCGCTGGCGTCGACTGCTCGGATCACGAAGTCAATATAAAGATCCTTGTTAATGCCGTGGTTGCAGCGCAAGACATGACTGTCAAACAACGCGATCATTTGCTTGAGTCGATGACAGAGGATGTCGGCTTGCATGTACTGAACGACAACTACCTGCAGACACAATGCATTGATCTGTGTGCGGTCGATGGCGCTGCTGCATTGAATGAACAATCACGCTTCATGCAGTACCTGGAATCCATAGACCGACTCGACCGTGATATAGAATTTCTTCCCGACGCTGATGAGATAGCAGACCGCCTGGTCAATGAAAAACCCTTGACTCGCCCGGAAATCGCAGTACTTGTCTCATATAGCAAAATGGTGATGTTCGATGCACTGATGGATAGCGATTTCACAGACGACCCCGCTTTGGAGAGCATCCTTTGCACGTACTTCCCGGAGGCACTGCAGAAGGCCCACACGGCTCAGATAAAGGAACATCGCCTGCGTCGCGAGATCATTGCAACCATCGTTACTAATGATGTCGTTAACCGATTAGGACCTGCCTTCGCTTTCCGAATGCAGCAGGAGCTCAACGCCTCTCCAAGCGAAGTCGCATCAGCATTCGTGGTCGTCAAAGAGGCCTTTAGACTCCCTCAAATCTGGCATGCCATAGAATCTCTGGACAATCAGATCGATGCTGCTGAACAGTACCGAATGCAGATTCTGGTAAGAGGTCTGGTCGAGCGCTCCACCCATTGGCTAATCCGGAATCGCAAATCTGGCAACGATATCAATATGCTTGTCAGCCACTTCCGACCCAGCCTGGATGAGCTTATAGCAGCCATGCCCGATTGTCTTGCAGATGCCGAGCAAGTCACGCTTGAACAACGCATTCAGCATTTCGTCAAAGCCGGCGCTCCTGAACCTACAGCCACTGTGGTCGCTCGCGTGGTGCCTTTGTCTTCATCACTGGATATTGTCGAAGTCGCTACATCACTGAAACAACCGGTCGCAGGGGTTGCTGCCCTGTATTTTGCGCTGGGTCATCATCTGGAGCTGAGCTGGCTACGCGAACGGGTAGGCCTTCTGGTTTCAAACTCTCACTGGCACAAACTCGCCACATCGGAACTGAGAAGCAATTTGCATGATCAGCAACGGCATCTCTGTGCGGAGATTGCCAGCCTGACAGATCTTGATCAATCCGCTGAACAACGCGTGCTGGACTGGTCAAACCGTAACTCGCAGGCAACCAGCACGTATCGAGCACTTATGGCGGAGATGAAAGCCAGCTCTTCAATCGATTTTGCCATGCTATCGCTGGCCATCAACGAGGTCCACAAACTATTGCGTTAGGACAGGCCGCCGATGGGATAGTACACTCACGGGGAAACAGTTACGCACGACAAACCTACCGGAGTCAGTTCTGCATGCCGCTCGCCAATCTTATCCTTGTGCTTCTGATCGGACTCGTACTGGGGGTCATTGCATCAGTGGCACTTAAAAGTCGCGGGTTGGTGTTTTTCGTTAACATCCTGCTCGGCTGCCTGGGTGGATGTTTAGGAGCATTCACACCTGCCATCTTTGGTAGTGCGCTCACTATCAATGTCAGCACGCCAGGCTATCTGCTCAGAGCTCTGCTAGGTGCATTCGTGCTCATTATCCTCGCCTGGCTGTTCCGTCCAGTCAAGCCGCAAGGGCTGATTTGACAGTACTACACACCGGCAACAAAAGGACCTGCAACCCAGTGAATACCCTTGGAGATTTCCAGTTTATTGAGCTTGGCTTCGACGAAGGCGTCGCCTGGCTGACCTTCAACCGGCCCGAAAAGCTCAACAGCTTTACAGCAGCCATGCATTCCGAAGTCAGGGAAGCATTGGCCCGTGTGCAGCAATCACCGGAGGTAAGGTGTCTTGTTATCACCGGCAATGGACGGGGATTCTCTGCCGGGCAGGATCTGGCCGATCTGGATATGGCCACACTCGGCGAGGTTGTGGAGCGTGACTACAACCCTCTTCTGCGTACAATAACCACACTTAATATTCCGGTCGTTGCCAGCGTTAATGGTGTGGCTGCCGGTGCGGCAGCAAACCTGGCACTTGCCTGCGACATCGTTCTGGCGGCTCGTTCTGCAAAATTCATCCAACCATTCAGTCAACTGGGCCTGGTGCCCGATGGCGGCGGCACCTGGACTCTACCCAGATTAGTGGGCTTGGCCCGTGCCACCGCCCTGTGTATGACAGGCGAGCCCGTAAGCGCGGAAACGGCCGAGACCTGGGGCATGATCTGGCGATGTATCGACGATGAGCAGTTGCGCACAGAAACTACAGCGCTCGCCCATCGTCTTGCCAATCAGGCAACGGTAGGTCTGGGTTACACCAAGATGCTGTTAAGAGTCTCCCAGACCAGCACACTTGATGAACAGCTCAATCTGGAACGCGATTTTCAGAATGCCGCCAGCAAAACCGATGATTTTTCAGAAGGCGTGGATGCGTTTCTGAGCAAACGTAAGCCTGTGTTCACGGGACGATAGGCCAACCGGCCTGCCAGCCATTTCGCTGAGAAATCAGGCCCCTGGCGTTACTTTTGCCCGGCATCTCTGCGAAGGCAGCAAAATGTGTCGCTAATCGACGACTTAAAGTCGTCACTGAAGCATTAAAGGGCTTTCGAGCTGCCGATATCAGTAGCTACTATGCACTGAATCAGCAGCACTATCGAATCTCATGGCAGAACAAGACAATTTCGATGACGAGGAAGACATTATCCTCTCCGAGCTCAACGATGATGAGCTAGTGGAGCAGATGCACGACGACCTTTACAACGGTCTCAAAGAAGAAATCATGGAGGGCACCAACATTCTGCTTGAACGCGGCTGGGGGCCAGACAAAGTACTGAACGATGCTCTGGTTGAAGGTATGCGCATTGTCGGCATCGACTTTCGCGATGGCATCCTCTTTGTCCCGGAAGTGTTGATGGCCGCTAATGCGATGAAAGGTGGTATGGGAATCCTGCGTCCACTGCTGGCAGAAACCGGCGCTGAATCAATCGGTAAAGTCGTGATCGGTACCGTCAAGGGCGATATCCATGACATTGGCAAAAACCTTGTAGGTATGATGCTTGAAGGCGCAGGATTCGAAGTCATCGATATTGGCATCAACAACGCGGTCGAAAAATACCTCGAAGCACTGGAGGAACACAAACCGGACATCCTCGGTATGTCAGCTCTGTTAACCACCACCATGCCTTACATGAAAGTGGTTATCGACACGCTCAAAGAACAAGGTATGCGTGAGGATTTCATTGTTCTTGTGGGGGGCGCTCCCCTCAATGAGGAGTTCAGTGATGCTGTGGGCGCGGATGCCTATTGTCGCGATGCCGCGGTCGCTGTCGAAACTGCAAAATCCATGATCGCCGAACGGCGGCTCGCCAGCTGATGGGCTGAACCGTGGGTATCGCATTGCAGGGGGAAGACGATGAGTTTCCAGATAGCACAACAGCATCCAGGACTCTCGTTATAGCCTGCGGAGCTATCGCACACGAACTTACCACGCTCATAAAAGCCAATAGGTGGCAGCATCTGGATATCCAGTGCCTGCCTGCAAAATGGCATAACACGCCAGATCGAATAACGCCGGCGATAGAGAAAAAAATACAGCAGTACAAAGATCAGTATCAACGAATTTTTATCGCCTATGCCGACTGCGGCACTGGCGGGCAGCTTGACGCTCTACTGTTGCAACACGGTATAGAACGCCTACCCGGTGATCATTGCTACGGGTTTTTTTCCGGTCAGGAAGTATTTGAAGCAATGGCTGAAGCAGAGTTAGGAACTTTCTACCTGACAGATTACCTGGTTGATCATTTTCAGCGCTTGATCATGGATGAGCTGGGAATCACCCGGCACCCGGAGTTACGGGAATTATACTTTGGCCATTACACTCGATTCCTGTATCTACGTCAGGACACTAACAGCGACAAGTGCGAAGCGCGTATGCAAAAGGCAAGAGCGGCTGCGCAGGCTCTTGGCTTAAAGCTTGAAATCCATGACACAGGTCTCAAGCCGTTTGAGCACTCACTGGCACCCATCCAGATTATTGCACGCTGAACTTTTTTCAAGACTCAACCGGACACATAACCCCTTCCTGCTATGCCTGAACTGATCAAAATCTACTGGCGCGACATCCCCTCACAGGTGACAGCCAAAGCCGGACGAAAAACTGCGAAGGTCATGTTACCCGCACGTTTTCAGGAAGCGATCGACCGCGCCGCCATGCGCGCTGGCAAAGGTTCCAGCGATGCCTACATGGAAGACTGGCGCCGAGACAGAAGCCCCTGTGGCAACGAGCTGCAGGCGGCGGCTGATACGGCAGCGGCAGAACTGCTGGCGTACTACAACGACACCTACCTTGAAGCCCTGACCAAGGCCAAGGGAATCGCTGACGAGGTCAAGGAAGAATTGCGGCCGGCAGATCCTGATACCGGGGCTGCAAGTGTTGACGTTCCCGGGGATTGAGGCATGTACGCTCTACGCAAATGGTCAGTACGTCATTCACGTCTGCTTGAGGTTACGTATGCCATGGTAGAACGCTGTTTACTGGTGTCTGCCCCACTACTGAAAAAAATCGGATATTCCAAACTGGAAAAACCCGTCGCCGTCGTTGAAAAAGTGATCAAGGGTGCACTCTTTGATTGCCAGATGTGCGGTCAGTGTGCCTTGAGCAGCACGGGTATGTCATGTCCCATGAATTGTCCGAAATCCATTCGCAACGGACCCTGTGGCGGTGTGCGAGCAGATGGATTCTGTGAGGTAAAACCGGAGATGCGCTGTGTCTGGGTAGAAGCATGGGATGGTGCGCAACGCATGAAAGACGGCAGCAGAATTTCCACGATACAAATTGCGGTTGATCATCAACTTCAAGGCACATCATCGTGGTTACGAGTCGCACGCGAAAAAACCGAAGAACTTGCATCGCAGCAAGAGGCCTCATCATGAATGTTGCAGATGAAGAGGTTCCGGGTTACCCGCTATCAATCCTTCCCGGTCACAGTTCGCCCGGCAGACTCGAACGCACACTACGTGCCGGACACTTTGTTGTCACTAGTGAACTTGCCCCCCCCGACAGCGCAGACCCTGCCATGGTGTACGAGCGGGCAGCGTATTTCGACGGATACGTTGATGCGATAAACGCCACTGACGGTAGTGGCGCTCACTGCCATATGGGCTCACTTGCCGTTTGCGCATTACTCACGCGTCTGGGCTATGCCCTTATTCAACAGATATCTTGCAGGGACAAGAATCGCATAGCGATACAAGGGGATATTCTTGGCGGCGCTGCGATGGGTGTATGCAATATGCTGTGTTTGTCCGGTGATGGCGTGCAGACCGGAGATCATCCTGAAGCTAAACCGGTATTTGATCTGGACTGCATGTCTCTTCTGGAAATCGCCAGAACCATGCGCGATAAATCAACGTTCCAGAGTGGGCGTAGACTAGTTAACCCTCCGCGCGTGTTTCTGGGTGCTGCGGCCAACCCGTTTGTAGAACCTTTTGATTGGCGCCCGATGCGACTGGCTAAAAAAGTGGCTGCAGGCGCGCAATTCGTGCAAACACAGTATTGCTATGACATACCCAGGCTTCGTCAGTACATGGCCAAAGTAGACGATCTTGGTCTTAGCGAAAAAGTATTCATCATCGTCGGCGTCGGCCCTATAGCATCAGCGCGTACCGGAGAGTGGATACGTTCTAATGTTCCTGGTGTCTACATTCCGGACAGCATCATCAAGCGACTAAAAGGTGCCGAAGACCAAAAGGCCGAAGGGCTGTCTCTGTGCGTTGAATTGATTCAGGAAATACGCGAAATTCCAGGCGTTGATGGTGTGCACATCATGGCCTACCGGCAAGAACAATCCGTGCCTGACATCGTCATGCGTTCCGGCGTACTGGATGGCAGAACCCCGTGGCACCCCCGCCACTACGATGGTGACACCACCGTACAGCAACATAGAGAAAGTATCCAATGACGAATACAGTCATCAGCTCGGCCACCCGCGAGCACATCATCGGTCCAGATCATCCTTTCACTATCATCGGCGAACGTATCAACCCTACGGGCCGAAAAATTCTTGCTGAGGAGATGAAATCGGGTGATTTCAGTCGAGTGGAGGCTGATGCTCGCGCACAGGTGGCCGCAGGTGCGCAAATGCTGGACGTCAATGCGGGTATCCCGCTAGCCGATGAACCGGCTTTGTTAGCGCAAGCTATTCAACTGGTTCAATCCATTACCGATGTGCCGTTGTCGATCGACTCATCCATCATCGATGCTCTGGAAGCTGGCTTAAGTGTCTATCAGGGCAAAGCGTTGGTTAACTCGGTTACCGGAGAGGATGAAGTTCTGGAACGGGTGCTCCCTCTGGTTGCACGATACAAGGCTGCAGTCGTTGCCATTTCCAACGACGAAACCGGAATTTCGGAAGATCCGGAAGAGCGCTTTAAAGTGGCAAAAAAAATCGTGGAACGCGCTGCCGACCACGGCATACCCGCTTCTGATGTTGTCATCGATCCATTGGTCATGCCCATTGGGGCCATGCGTTTTGCAGGTCGGCAAGTATTCGATATTCTAGGACGAATCCGCAGCGAGCTAGGTTGCAATACCACCTGCGGTGCGTCGAACATAAGCTTTGGCCTGCCAGAAAGAAACGGTATAAACGGCGCTTTTCTATCCATGGCGATCAGCTCAGGCATGACATCGGCCATTACCAACCCTTGTCATGAAGAGGTTATGCGTTCAGTCATGGCTGCCGATGTTCTAATGGGTAACGATGCTGATTGCCTGGCATGGATACGCAAGTATCGGGCGCAACCCGAAGAAGGCGATACGGCAGCCCGCGGCCGACGTACCAGCCGGCGAAGACGGGCCACTTGATTGATCCCACGCATTAGATTATGAGCACTCCAGTCAAACAGGCCAAAGTGGTCTTCACACCCAGTGGTAAACGTGGCAACTTCGCAATTGGTACCACCGTGTTGCAAGCGGCACGCGAGCTGGGCGTTGATCTGGATTCGATCTGCGGTGGTCGCGGTTTATGCGGACGCTGTCAGGTGGTATGCCCGGAAGGCGAGTTTCCCAAACACAAGATCGTCTCATCACTAGCACATCTTGGCCAGAGTACGCGTGTGGAAGCACGCTACCAGAGAATCAACGGTGAGTTCGCGCAAGGCAGAAGATTAGGCTGCCAGGCAACAATAGATGGCGATCTTGTTGTCGATATTCCTGCCGATAGCCAGGTACACAAACAAGTTATACGCAAAGCCCTTGATCACGCAAACATCAAGGTCGATCCCTCCATACGATTATATGTCGTGGATGTGCAGGAACCGGATATGCACGACCCTTCCGGAGATCTCCGGCGACTTAAACAGGCACTAGCTAACGAGTGGGCACTACAGAACCTTAGTGCAGAGCTGCCATTGCTAAAGGGGCTGCAAAACGCATTGAGAGAAGGTAAGTGGCAGGTAACCGTTGCCATACATGACGACAGGGACATGCTGGCGGTGTGGCCGGGATTCAAGGAATGTGTATATGGACTCGCCGTCGATGTTGGCTCTACAACTATTGCAGGCCACCTGGTTGAGCTTGGCAGCGGCAAGGTTCTGGCCAGTAGCGGTGCCATGAACCCGCAAATCCGTTTTGGCGAGGATCTCATGAGTCGAGTCTCATATGTAATGATGAATCCGGGCGGAGACCAGGACATGACGGCCGCCGTTGTCGGGGCAATAAACGAGCTGATCAAAGATGTCAGCGAGCAAGCGCAGATAAACCTTGAAGACATTCTGGAATTGAGCTTCGTTGCGAATCCCGTCATGCATCACCTGCTGCTGGGTATCAACCCGGTGGAACTTGGTGGCGCCCCGTTTGCGCTGACTACGGATGAAGCAATAACGTTAGATGCAGCCTCAATGGGTGTTCATGCACATGCGCAGGCTAAAGCCTACCTGTTGCCCTGTGTCGCGGGTCATGTCGGTGCAGACACCGCGGGTATGGTGTTGTCAGAGCAGCCACAACAGCTGGAGCAGATAACGCTTCTGGTGGATGTTGGCACTAACGCAGAAATTGTCCTTGGCAATTCTCAACGTCTGGTAGCCTGCTCAAGCCCCACGGGCCCGGCATTCGAAGGTGCTCAGATCAGTGGTGGACAGAGGGCCGCCCCCGGCGCCATTGAACGAGTTCGAATCGATACACAGACTCTGGAACCACGATTCAGCGTGATCGGAAGTGAAAGCTGGTCAAATGACGATGACTTTGAAACCAGCATTGCCAACATCGGTGTAACGGGTATCTGTGGCTCCGGCATTATCGAAGTGGTCGCACAGATGTTTCTGGCTGGCATTATCGATAGCAACGGTGTCATCAACGGTTCACTTGCTACGCACAACCGGCGGATAGAAGCAAATGATCGTACCTTTTCGTATCTTCTGTACGAAGGTGATGTCACGATTCGAATCACACAAAGTGATGTGCGGCAGATTCAGCTGGCAAAGGCGGCCTTATATGCCGGTGTGCGACTATTAATGGATCGATTGGGTATTGATTCGGTAGATCGTGTCCGCCTTGCCGGAGCTTTCGGAAGCCACATCGATGTGAAATATGCCATGGTGCTTGGTCTTATCCCGGACTGCAATCTTGAACATGTGGGCTCTGCCGGTAATGCAGCGGGTACCGGAGCATTAATGGCACTTCTGGATAAAAACGCAAGGTCCGATATCGAAAAAGTGGTTCGCCAGATCGAGAAAGTTGAAACCGCGGTAGAGCCTGATTTTCAGCAACACTTTGTCGATGCCATGGCGTTCCCACACAAGAGTGCCGGCTTTCCGGAGCTATCAAAGGTTGTGGCCTTGCCAGCGGCCACGGCGAGCCAGCCGGTACGCCGACGAAGAGCACGTAGAGGCTGAGTAAAGCTAAGCCTCTTTATTGGGAGAACGTCAAGATGACTTAGCGTTTATACTCCTAACTCTGCTACTGGCCTGACTACTCCTCTCATGAAGCCTGTCCTGCACATTGGTGCAGTTATCGAAACGCGCACACCGGCTGTATGGGTTAGTCAGCTTCTACAAAAAATTATTGCGCATGAGGATATGCAACTGCATGTGGGGTTGCATGAAAAAAGCGGGCCTGTTCCGGAAAAGCCAGCGTTCAGATTGTTTACCAGGCTTGCAGACTGGCTGCTCAACAGCGTCATCGACATCCCCCAGTTCGACCATGATCCGTGGGAACTCCACCAGTTAACGGGTGTAAACGAGATCCATGATTTATCCGAGGTTCCGGACGCACTGGCAAACTGCGACGTCATCCTGAATCTGACAAGCGATAGTCCAGAGTCAACACATTTACAAAAAAACACACAGGTGTGGACGGCGGATCTGCCATTGCTGGAAGTTCGTGTGAAACACGGTCTCCTGACTAGAGCACCGTTCCTATGGATTCACCTGTGGAATCTGCAATGCGATGCAAGTTCCGGATTAGTCGAAGCTACCCGCATTGCATCGCATGCCCTTCCCTGCCAGACCTATTCAATCAGCGATCTGCGAAGGCTAAGCTACAGCGCATTGGCCGGTGTATTCCTGTCCAGACTAACGTGGATGGTCCATCAGCCGGACAATAAACTCGCAGCCCTGGCTGAACAGAATGCCAATCAGGGAGTGTTCGATACAGAAGAGCAACACGCCCTACACGACATACAAGCAGTAACTGAAACCAAGGCTGAAGGAGACGGGGTTTACACGTTGACACCTCTATGGAGCGTACTGACATTGCTGGTGCGACAAACATATGAACGGATCCACCGCCGTTTTTTTACCGAATACTGGCAACTCGCTGTAACACAGGAACCATCAACCAATCTCAAGGACATCAGCAACTTTCCCATAGATGCCTATACAACGGTTGGCGAGCCGTCTGGCGAGCCGCGTGATGTCATGTGGGCCGATCCCCATTTATGTCAATACCAAGGCGATACCTACATATTTTTCGAAAAAATGCACAAGCAGGGCGAGAATGCACACATTGCCTACCTGCGTCTGGACGACACGGGTCAGCCAGTTGAGTCGGGCGTAGCACTATCTGCCGAACACCACTTATCGTTTCCTTATATCTTCACTCACGATGGCAGTTACTACATGATTCCCGAAACGGCGTCATTGCGTAGCATCAATCTTTACAAAGCCACGCACTTTCCAGATCAGTGGGAGCATCAGCAAGTCTTGCTGTCTGACATCAATGCGGCTGACACCGTACTGTGGCAGCATCTGGGTCGGTGGTGGATGTTCACTAACTGCCAGTCACACCGCACAGTCGATGAACGTGACGAACTGCATATTTTTTACGCTGACAATCTGCACGGCCCCTGGCAGGCTCATACCCTGAATCCGGTTCTGACAGGTGTAGACCGATCACGTATGGCCGGCCCCCTGTTTCGTGATGACGATAACATCTACCGGTGTAGCCAATATGGTGCCTATCGCTATGGTTACGGCATCAACATCAGCCGCATCGATGAGCTGACACCGGAAAACTACCGGGAGTCAGCAAGCTGGAGAATTCTGCCCCGGAACGGTGCTGCTTGGCGTGGATGCCACGCTTTTGGACGGTTGGAGAATCTGACGATTATTGATCGGGTACGCTTCGGCCGTCGGTAGATGGTACTCAAAGTTCAATGATGATATAAAGCGCTATGCGGTCGGTTAGTGTCAGGTTAAGTCACCACCCGGCAACACCACACGTTACTTGTTAATTCCAGAAATACTGTCGAGGAGCCTTATGAGCCGTTCACATCGTCTACCCATCAGCCGTAGAAGATTTCTTGCTGGCGCCGCTGCAGGTGCTGCCGCTGTCGGCATCTCCTTCAAGCTCCCCAAGGGTGCGCTTGCTGCCGGGGGAAAGGTCAATTTCTATAACTGGGATACCTACATCGGTGAAAACACCATCGAGCAGTTCGAAGAAGCCTCTGGTATAGAAGTCCAATACGATTTGTATGCAGACAATGACGAACTGTTCGCGAAGCTGCGCGGTGGCAACCCTGGTTACGATGTCATCGTACCTACCAATGACTATGTCGAGCGCATGATCGTCGCCGATATGCTGATGACACTTGATCATTCCAAGATTCCCAACCTTTCCAATATCGATGAGAACTTCCTGGACCCGGCCTTTGATCCCGGTCGCAAATACAGCCTGCCGTACATGTGGGGAACCATTGGAATCGGGTATCGAAAATCAGCGGTTGATAGCACGCCTACCTCCTGGAACGAGATACTGAACTCTGACAAATATGCCGGGCGTATCGCCCTGATGAGCGAGCCGCAAACTGTCATTCAAATAGCCATGAAAGCCATGGGCAAATCCTTGAACGACTGGACGGATGAAACCCTGGCCGCTGCCGAACAAATGCTCATTGCGCAAAAAGACAACATCACTGCATTCGCCCCGGACAATGGACAAGACCTCCTGCTCGCTGGAGAAGTCGATCTAGCCATGGAGTGGAATGGCGATATTCTCCAGGTTATGGAAGAAGATGATGACATTGGTTACGTTTTACCTGACGAAGGCGGGCTACTCTGGGAGGACGCATTGTGTATTCCCAAAGGCGCGCCAAATGTCGAAAACGCACATGCGTTGATCAACTACTTACTAGATGCTCAGGTAGGTGCGGACATCGCTGATTATGTTTACTATGCCACGCCCAACGCGGCTTCACGAGCGCTCATGAGCGATGAATACACTGGCAACCCTGCCATCTTTCCATCAGATGAGTCCATTGGCAAAAGTGAGGTGTCGATTTATCCGGGACAGGAAATAACCCGCAAGGTGGATGAAGCCTGGACTCGCATCAAGGCCAGCTGATCCCGAAGTGTCAGTAAGCATAAAGCCGGGGCACTAGTCCATGCAGGGTGTACGCGGAAGGTTGGGCGTGTTTTTCGCGTTCAGCCTTCCCACGTTCATCTGGTTGTTTCTTTTCTTTATTGTGCCGCTGGGTATTATCTGGCTATACAGTTTTGGCGAAAACGTCTCTATCACGCAAATAGAAACGACCTGGACGCTGGATAACTATAAACGCATCCTGCAGCCAGAGATCCTCCAGCTTATTGGTCGCTCTTTCTGGCTCGCTTTTGTCGCCACACTGGTTTGTTTAGTTGTTGGCTTTCCCATGGCCTTGGTGATTGCCACTGCATCACCCAAAGCCAAGCCATGGCTGCTGCTGCTGATCATGTTGCCGTTCTGGACTAATCTTCTGATCCGCACCTACGCACTACTTAATATTCTGGGTACGCGCGGTCGCTTGAATGATGTCTTGCGCTGGTTTTATGAACGAGCCGAACAACTGCTCAATTTTGTAGGTCTTGGAAACCTTAATCTGTTAGGTGACGGGTTTACACCGCTGACATTGTTAGGAACACCCACAGGCGTTATCTACGGTATTGTCTATGTATCTTTACCGTTCGCCATTTTGCCCATCTACTCAGCATTGGAAAGGATGGACAACTCCTTCCTGGAAGCCAGCATGGATCTGGGCGCGGGTCAGATACAAACAGCTCGTAATGTACTCATTCCCCTGGCAATGCCAGGCATTGTTACGGCCGCCATAATCACGTTTATTCCGGCTTTGGGACAGTTTCTGACACCTGACTTACTGGGACGGGGACAGGTTGACATGATTGCCAACGTCATAGAGCGTCAGTTCAAGAAAGCCAATGACTGGCCATTTGGCTCTGCCATCTCACTGACTCTGTTGTATGCCACATTTATCCTGTTAGCGATTCGATCTTTTCACGATGCAGCGCGCTCTCGTCGTCAAGGGCAAACCTCATGAACTGGCTACGCCGCAAAAGCAACAAAGCAGGGCCTTTTGACTACAGCCGAAAGTGGTCACTAAGAAGCATTTTTCTGGTCGGCACGATATTTTTATACGCACCGATAATAGTCCTGATTGTCTTCTCGTTTAATAACTCTCGTCGCGGTGGTAACGTCATCTGGAAGGGCTTTACCACCAAATACTATGGCAAGGCATTTGGCAATGATGAGTTGATGCTGGCATTTGGAAATTCGATTACCATCGCTGTTGTCTCAACCATAATTAGTGTCATCCTGGGTGCGCTTACCGCCGTTGTGCTTTGGCGATTTCGCTTTCCATTCAAGCCGTTGTTCGAAGGCCTGGTCTCGTTGCCTATCGTGATTCCGGAAATTTGTATGGGTGTCTCTCTTGCCATGTTTTTTTCGGCTATGGGATGGATGTCCACGGGTGATACCGTCTGGCCATTCAACCTCACTAACATCATCATTGCCCATATTACTTTCTGCTTTCCGTTTGCAGCCATGGTGATACGCACCCGACTTCAAAGTTTCAATCGGGAAATGGAAGAAGCGGCGAAAGACCTGGGTGCTTCCGAGTTTCAAGTGTTCAGAGACATTCTGCTGCCACACATGAAACCGGGCCTCATTGCCGGTGCGCTGCTGGCATTTACCTTGTCACTCGATGATTTCGTTATCACCTTTTTCACCTCCGGTCCTAATACCATTACCTTTCCTGTAAAAATCTATTCGATGGTGCGATTCTCTGTGACACCCGAAATTAACGCAGCCTCTACGGTTCTGATTATCCTGACTCTGATACTCACATTTATCGCGTTGCGTTATCAGCGGGTGGACTCTTAATATGAGCGAAACCATCGTTTCGATACGCAATATCACTAAACGCTTTGGCAAGGTAGAAGCGCTGAGTGATATCTCCATTGACATCAGGCAGGGAGAAATCTTTGCCTTGCTCGGCCCATCCGGATGTGGCAAGTCAACGTTGCTGAGGGTCATCTCAGGCTTTGAGTCACCCAGCGAAGGTGAGCTACTTCTCGATGGCAAGGATATGACCTCCCTGCCCCCTAACAAGCGCCCTATCAATATGGTGTTTCAGTCGTATGCGGTATTTCCACATATGAGTGTCGAAGATAACGTCGCCTACGGATTGAAGATGGACAAAGTGCCGGGCGAAGAAATCCGTGAACGTGTCACGGTAGCTCTTGAGCAGGTACATCTGGCCGACTTTGCCAAGCGCAAGCCAGATCAACTCTCCGGCGGACAAAGACAGCGTGTCGCACTCGCTCGTGCACTGGTCAAACGCCCCCGGGTGCTGCTACTTGACGAGCCCTTGTCGGCACTTGACGCTAAATTGCGTGATGCCATGCGACTGGAACTCGTCAAGCTGCAAGAGACCGTTGGCGTAACCTTCATTATCGTCACACACGATCAGGCTGAGGCAATGGCGATGGCTGACCGAATTGCCGTGCTGGAATCTGGCAAGCTGCGACAGATCGCGACACCGTCAGAGCTGTATGCGAACCCGGTTGACAGCTTCGTGGCAGATTTCATCGGCAACATCAATGCATTTAAGGTGCAGCAGATATCCAGTATCGACACCGGAGTTGCATTACACGTGGATCAGCTCGGAATCATCGAGTGGTATTCCGATCTTCCAGACAGAGTATCTCCCTCGCCTGAGGCTGATGCGGCACTGGCCGTACGTCCGGAACACGTTAGCTTGTCCATTAGTGAGCCGGCAAACAATCAGGTCAGCATAGAAGGTGTACTGGGTGATATCGCCTTTCAAGGACAACATTCAATCGCCGAGATTCGCTTACCGGACGATCGATCAATTAGCGCAATTATCGGCAACAAGCAAGCGTTAAGCTTACCGCCAGCCTCTGACGCATTGCGTATCTGGGCTCATTGGGATATCAACCATATGCTATTGCTTCCAAACAAGGCCACATCCTAATGAGCATGACCGGCAATAGTATGGATACCGACGGACAGCTTGATGTCCTTATTGTCGACTGGCAAGGAGTCTTGCGTGGCAAACGACTTCCCGGGCACTTTCGGGAGAAAATTCTGGCTGGCCAGTCACGCATGCCAATCTCCGCTCAGGCGATGGATATCTGGGGCGATGATTGTGATGAGATAACGCATCTTGGACTGAGCTCGGGAGATCCCGATGGCTTTTGCATGCCCGGTAACAATCGCTTTCATCTGCAACCCTGGAACAAAGGTAGCCGGCAGATTCTGTGTAGCCTGTACAACGTTGACGGTACCCCAAGCGATTTCGATGTCCGATCTATCCTGCAAAAACAGGTGGATAAACTGAACACCCGTGGCTTGTTCCCGGTAGTCGCAGTCGAACTTGAATTCTATTTGCTCGATAGTTCAACGCGCGATTCCGGTACACCGCACATACCTTCACAACTGACCGTAGCAGGGACACCTAACACACTGCAGTTGTACGACATGCGTGCGATGGATCGCATAGAGTCCGTACTGACACGTATTCGCTCCTTCGCCGAAGACATGGACATTCCGGCTGAAACTCAGCTGGCAGAATTCGGCCCCGGACAGTTCGAAATCAACCTAAAACACCAGAGCAATCCGGTTATTGCCGCCGATCATGCCGTGCTATTCAAGCAGCTCGTTGACAGAGCTGCCAATGAGCTTGGCTTACTGACAACGTTTATGGCCAAACCTTATAGCGAACACGGTGGTTCTGGTCAGCATGTGCACGTTAGTCTGTTGGATAAGAATGGACATAACGTATTCGACCAGGCAGATTCCAGTAATCTGCAATTTGCCATAGCAGGTGCACTGGAACATCTTGAAGTTACGCAATTATTGTTTGCACCACACGCCAATTCCTATCGGCGCCTGCAACCGGATAGCTTTGCGCCCGTGCGACTTGACTGGGGATTTGATCACCGCGGTGTCGCACTGCGTATCCCCGAAACGTCAGGTGCCGCCGCACGTATCGAGCATCGGGTTGCAGGAGCGGATGCCAATCCCTACCTCGTATTGAGCGCCATTTTGGGGGCAATTGCCACCGGATTCGACGCCAGACAAACACCGAGAAGCGAGCCTCTGCTTCCGGGCGAAGTGCCATCAGCGTCATTCCTGACTCATGACTGGCTAACCGCTATTGAAAATTTTGAGAAATCAAGCTGGGCCAGTGAGCTACTGGGCAGCTCATTTCATTCCCTCTACGCTGCGATTAAAAAACACGAGGCCCAAGCCATCAATTGTCTGGTGACCAATGTAGAACTTGACACGTACTTATCGCGAGTATGAGCTTGTCCGCACCGATCGAGAGAATCGACAACTACTACAACGCTACTTGCAACGACAACACTCGCTATCCAAGCCTTGCGGGCGATATACACGCTGATGTCGTCATTGTGGGCGCGGGATCAACCGGTATTAACACAGCTGTTGAACTCGCCGAACGCAACTTCGATGTCGTCGTTGTAGACGCTAACAGAGTAGGCTGGGGTGCGACGGGCCGTAATGGCGGACAAGTCACCGGCAGCTTGTCCGGTGACGCTGCTATTCACAAACAACTGAACAAACTCATCGGTAGCGAAGCCATCGACGTCATGCGAATGCTGCGCTGGCATGGGCATGACATCATCACGCAACGGGTAAAACGCTACGGTATTGAATGCGACCTGACCCATGGCCACCTGCATACCGCTTACCGGGAATCTGACATCGCTGATTTGCAGTCCTCTATGCATGATGCCCAACAAGCAGGGCTCGTAGACAAGGTTCAATGGCTGGACAGGCAACAGGTTCACGACAAACTGGCGACCCCTCTGTATCACGGCGGTGTGCTTAACACCCACAACATGCATGTGCATTCGCTGAATCTTTGTCTTGGTGAAGCAGCAGCAGCGCAATCTCAAGGGGTGCGTATATTCGAGCAGTCACCCGTTATCGGTATTGATTGCGGGACTACGTTAAACAGCAAAGCTTGCATAAAAACCGAAAACGGTAGTATTAGTGCAAGTACCGTTATTCTTGCAGGAAATGCCTATCATCGACTCGCACAGCAATCGCTTAAAGGCCTTGTATTTCCTGCCATCCTTGGCAACTTGACAACGTCGATACTGGATGCAAACCTTGCGCAGACGATAAACCCAGACAACCTTGCTGTCTACGATAGCCGAATGGTTCTGGACTATTATCGATTAACGGCCGATAAGCGACTCATGTTTGGCGGTGGTACCAACTACTCCGGACGTGATATCAATGATGTTGCAAGTGTCTTGCGCCCTGCCCTTGAAAAAACATTCCCGGATCTTGGAGGTGTACAAATTGATTTTGCATGGACCGGTGCTGCCGGGATTGTGGTCAATCGTATTCCGGCACTGGGGCGTATTCACCACAACGTCTATTATGCTCAGGGTTACTCCGGGCACGGCATCGCAAGCTCACATATCATGGCTGAGATAATGGCGGAAGCCATCAGCGGCACACTCGACAGATTCGATGTGTTCAGCCAACTTAAACATGTCCGCCTACCCGTTGGCCCGGCGACAGGCAGTGCGCTTATCGCACTGGGTATGGCCTACTATCGCCTGCGGGATCGCCTTGGCCAGATTGGCAAGCTGTAGGCTGCAGGTTCAAAGTCACTATTGAATCAGGGCGTTTGGAATTACTGATTTCCATACTTTGATAACTAGGCAATCAAACCCAGACTCTCCAGTTTCAACATAATCTGATGCGCTGCCAGATCAGGGGTGAGCTCTTCCGTTTTCAGGATCAGCTCTGGGTTTTCTGGCGCTTCATACGGATCGCTAATGCCGGTAAATTCCTTGATCTTACCTTCGCGAGCCATTTTATACAGGCCCTTGCGGTCACGGCGCTCACACTCTTCCAGGCTTGTCGCCACATGTATTTCGATGAATCCACCAAGGGGTTCGATCAATGAACGAACCGCAGCACGTGTTTTTGCATACGGCGCTATTGGCGCACAGATAGCGATGCCACCATTTTTGGTAATCTCGGAAGCGACATAACCAATACGTTGAATATTAAGATCCCGGTGTTCTTTAGAGAACGTAAGCTCACTCGACAAATGCTTCCGTACTACGTCCCCATCGAGTAACGATACCGGGCGCCGACCATCTTCAAGTAGTTTCACCATCAGTGCATTTGCAATAGTTGATTTGCCTGAGCCTGACAACCCCGTGAAAAACAGCGTGAATCCTTGCTTGTCTTTGGCAGGATACGAACGGCGCAGCTCCTCCACAACCTTGGGGTAGGAAAACCATGCCGGGATGTCCAGCCCTTCACGTAAACGACGGCGGAATTCCGTACCGGAAATATTCAGAACCGTATCCGATGCTTCGGTTTCATCAGCTGGGACATACTGTGCCTTGTTTTCAACATAGACCATCATCTTGAAAGGCACCATGGTGATATCAAGTTCAGCCTCGTGCTGCTTGTATAGCTCCTGTGCATCATAAGGGCCATAAAAAGGCTTCCCGGAGCTATCATCTCCGGGGCCTGCGTGATCACGCCCTACAATGAAGTGCGTGCAACCATAGTTTTTCCGTACAATCGCGTGCCACAGCGCCTCTCTTGGGCCAGCCATCCTCATGGCAAGATTCAGCAGACTTAAGGTAGTTGTCTGATCAGGGTATTCGTCAAGTACATGCTCATAGCAACGTACTCTCGTGAAGTGGTTGATATCTCCTGGTTTAGTCATTCCGACAACAGGTTGTATCAGAAGATTGGCCTGAACCTCGCGAGCAGCCCGAAACGTCAATTCCTGATGCGCCCGATGCAACGGATTGCGTGTCTGGAAGGCGACTATTTTGCGCCAGCCAAGCTTTCGAAAACGCCCACGCAACTCTGAGGGTGTGTCACGTAAAAGTTTGAAATCGTAGTGTGTTTGCGGCTCAACACCATATACACGTCCTCCGATATAAACCGGCCCCATGACATTCAGTAAGTGATGTACTCCGGTATGCTTCTCATCCGTTGTTCCGTAAACACGGCGTGCCTCTTCTTGTTTGTCCGGTTGGTAGATGCTGGTCACCTCCATCGTCGCCAGCAAAACTCCCTCAGCATCACGCAAGGCAATTCTTTGCCCATCGGCAAGGCTCTCAGCAAATGCCTCGCTGACATCAAGCACAATGGGGATAGGCCAGAGCGTGCCGTCCGCCAGGCGCATAGTCTGGCAGACACTGTCGTAGTCTACCTCCGTCATGAATCCTGTCAGCGGTGAAAACGCACCGTTTGTCAGAAGATCCAGGTCACACAGTTGGCGGGGCGTCAGATCCCAGGAGGGGTAATCTGCTGATTTGAGTTGTTCCCGCTCGGCTTCACCTTCGTTAAGGTAAAGATCAACCAAGGTTCCGCCGTGAGCTTCTTTGTACGCACCCATTTTTCAACCGTTGTTGGAGTCAAGAGCGCTCCATAATAAGTATCCCTGCCCAATTGTCTAGCTAAAAACATGAAAAAAACGGGTTAAACAGGCTTACACTGGTAATTCATCGGTGACCGGGAAGTTTGTATGGGCGTTCTCTATATAGGACACTGCGACGCTGGCTGCGTACCGTCCGAACCGCAAGCGTTTCTGGGCAAATTCCACAATGTAGCGGGCAGCGCTGCTCTCAAGAATCGTGTCAGTTTTCGAGACGATGACAGAAGTACCTGGCGCCGATTCAAGGAAGTCAATGCAGGGGCATTCAATGTCAGCGATATACACGGTTTTCTGCACGAAGCCGGTTTCATGCCTCGCGCTCGCTCCGAGCCTGTATTCGATTACGTGACCCAATCTTCAGTCAGATTGTTTCAGGAATATCTGCGTACTGAGGAAAATATAGACAATATGGTGCCCGATGGCATTGTGGGCCAACAGACATACAAGCACATGCTACGCTGGCAAGCACAGAATATTCGTAGCGAATGGGGAACAGGTAAACCCAGCGATGAATACCAGCTATGGATGAGCTCACTGGCAACAGCCAAGCAAGCGTATACCAAATCGCGGCCATCCATGATCAAAAAAATCGACGAATACCCGGGCAAAACAGACACCCTCAAGATTAACAACTGGTCGTACGACAGCAACGATATCCATCTTATCGGCATCCGTTCGGACGAACAGCTCAGTGCGCAACGACGGCAAAGCAACGATATATTTATCCTTCTCGTTAATGGGCAAGTCTTCAAATTCTGGGGTTCAACAGACCCCAGCGCGAGCATGAGTGGGCGTGATGACGAAGCGTTTCTGGTTGAAAGTCAACACAAGTATCGATTCAGCTGGCACAAAGTCAGTGACTCAAACAAAGTGTATCGCGCATTAAGACCCTATCGGCATGGCGTGCTGGTGTTCAGAGACAGAGACTCGAACAATGCGCTAACTGCAGAAGACATCAACGTAGGTTTTGATGAAAACACCAATCACACCATCAATATTCACTGGTCAGGCATAGGAGCTGCAAACTGGTCAGCCGGTTGCCAGGTTATCGCAGGTAGAAGCTATATCAATGCGCGTGGAAATGTTATCGATTGCTCAGCCTTCGCTGCAACAAGCTATAGCCAGCTGAACAAGACGCACCGAAAAACTAAAGCTGCCTACAATGTGCTTGCCGACCTGGTGCTCTGCTACGCAAAACCATCGGTCGATTACCTGCTTTACTCACTTGGCCGGGACGAATCATTTCATTTGTCCGATGCATTCGAAGCAGATTACGTGAAAAACCTGTTTTCCAGCATGCAAGTCTAGAAGGGTCAGGGCCCCGTGTGGACAGGTGCCTCATCCGATGTTGTTGACGGCGCATCCGTCAACGGTACATCTATCAACGATGCATCTGTTGCCTGGGCATCAATGGGTTCCTGTGGCAGATTAAAGCCTTTTTGCTGCCAGTTTCTGTTTTCAGAAATAATGAGTGACTCCACTTGCTGGACGAACAGGGTAAAGGCACTGGGTGTGTTGTACGGTGCAGATCGCGTTAAAAACAAATGCTTTTCGAACTTGAGTGACTCTGCAGTGGACCGGTAATCCAGCCATTGATCCCTGAATTGATACAGTGATAACAAGCCTGCAGCGAGTGCTGCGATTGCCCCCAGAAGTGCCACTAGAAACCGTACTTTAAAATCACCTGACGACAAAGAAATGACTGGTATTGCCACGGCTGCAAGTAAGGTGATGAATTGCAGGCGGTAATACCAGCGTTTGTTTTGTGCACTTTTTTTACCGTACCAGCTAAGTTGATCGTCAACTCGCTGCTGCAAGTACTCTGCTGCTGACAGATACTTCATATCCACACCGGTGGTTTCTACTTTTTTCATCACTCAACCTATCACAAAGTATAGTTTACAGCTAACCTTAGGCCTACTCATCATCACAGTGAAAGATGGCAGACTAAAACTACTGATAACAACTCTACACGAGTAGGAAGCGTATTAACCTATACTCGTACTGTACAGGCAGTACCAGACACAGATAAAATCGAGCGGTAAAGAGCCTTGAGTTCCATCGCTCCCTTTGTCAGTACGTCAGGTCATCTATCAAGAAGCCGCTGGATTTTTCGTCGTATGTAAACCAAGGATTACTTCTGATGTCGTTGTACAACTTTGACCTTTTTATTAGCTACGCACATATCGACAACGTTCCCCTGTCAGAAGATAAATCAGGCTGGATCACGCGCTTTCATAACTCTTTAAGTGCGCATCTTGGTATGAAATTAGGTAAAAACGTCAGAATATGGCGTGACGACAAACTACAGGGTAACGATCGTTTTGCAGAGGAAATTGTCGATCAATTCAATAGCACCGCCGCGCTGATATCCGTTCTGTCACCGCGATACGTACAATCGGAATGGTGTACCCGTGAAGTAGATGAATTCTGTAAACGCGCGCAAAACAAAATCTTCGTTGAAAACAAGGCGCGGATATTCAAAGTCGTAAGAACACCGGTTGATTGCGAGAACACGCTTCCGTCTATCATGCAGGAGTTGCTCGGATACGATTTTTTCATTTTTGAAGACGGCTCCCCCATGACATTTGACGAAATGTACGGTGAACAGTACGGAGTCTACTTCAACAAAAAAGTCAGCGCTCTCGCTTACGAAATTGCAGATTTACTGAAAAAACTGGAAGTATCTGCCGACGAGCCAGTGGCACAACCATCAACGCCTGTATCCGACAAAACAACGGTCTATCTTGCCGATTGCGCCTACGACATGAAAGAGACGCGTGACGCTATTGAAACCCAATTGAGTTGCATGGGCTATCAGGTGTTGCCAGAAAAGCGGCGTCTGCCCATGGATGCAGAGGCCTATACCGAGGCAGTCGATGAGATATTGGAACGTTGCCAGCTGTCTGTTCACCTCATAGGTGAGCAGTACGGATCAGTACCGGACGGCCCAAACGACGAATCCACAGCGCGCATACAAAACCGACTCGCCGCACAAATGAGCCGCACTGGAAATCTCTCGCGCATTATATGGTTAGGAAGTGATTCCGTATCAAACGATGAAAAACAGCAGCGTTTTATCGATGAGTTACATGAAGACGCTGACGCTCAATATGGAGCAGACCTACTGACCGGCGATGTGGAGTCACTGAAGTCGGCTATTGGAAACCAGTTGGCTCAAGTAAAAAAACGATCAAGCTCCAGCACCACCATACCGGCGAATACAGATGCGTCAGATACGCAGCCTGCTGTCAACGCACCCGATGAACATATCGGTTTGTATCTGATCTGCACAGAACAAGACCAGAAGGCGATTCTGCCGCTGATCAATTACTTTGGCAAACATAAAATCAGGGTATCGATACCCGAATTTAAAGGTGATGCTGCGAGAGTTCGTTGGGCAAACCAGCAACTGCTTACCAACAGCGAGATCATCGTTGTATTCTACGGAGAAGGTGAAGAGGCCTGGAAACAATCCATTGATACGGATCTGAAGAAACTCCCGGCCTACCTTGAAGGGCGCCCTGCACCCGCCATCTATACCTATCTGACCGAACCCCATTCATTTGACAAAGACGATCTGATTGAACTGGATCGAGCCGACATTATTGATTGTCTGGATGGAATGAATGAAACAACTCTTGATGAAGTTTTTGCTCGATCAGCCACAGTCCTGAGTACGTCATGAACACGCTAGCCCCGAGCGCGACATATACCAATCCATTCCCCGGACTGCGTCCGTTTCAGGAAGGTGAGGAGCATTTGTTCTTCGGACGCGAATCGCAGACCGATGCACTCATTGACAAACTCAGACAAACTCGATTCCTGGCGGTTATCGGTTCGTCGGGCAGTGGCAAATCATCACTGGTCAACTGTGGATTGTTGACCGCATTGCGTGGCGGAATCATGGCAGAAGCAGGTACGGTATGGAGAATTGCCTCCTGTCGTCCATCAGGACATCCCATTCGTTCTCTGGCTTCGGCTTTAGCAAAACCTGAGGTGCTATTCGACACATTTGACAATGACAACGTCAGCCTGGATGACATCATCGATGCCAATCTGCACATGAGCGAGCGAGGGATTGTCGACGTGTTCGAGCATGCCCGGCAGAAACCGAACGTAAACCTTCTCATCGTCGTCGATCAATTCGAAGAGCTGTTCAGGTACACCGCCGGCAAAGTCGCAGGTTCAAATGAATTCGACAAGGCACGTAGCGAGGCTGCGGAATTTGTCAAACTGCTGTTGCACGCACAGACGCAGACAACGCAGCCCATATACATCGTGTTAACAATGCGTTCCGATTTTCTGGGTGACTGCACGCATTTTGACGGCCTTGCCGAGGCCATCAACGAAGGTCAATATCTGGTGCCCAGGATGTCCCGTGATGAACGACGCCTGGCAATTTCAGGCCCCGTCGCTGTAGGTGGTGCACGCATAGACCCCGTCTTGTTAACTCGGCTAATCAATGACCTGGGCGATGATCCCGATCAACTATCCATACTTCAACATGCGCTTAACCGGATATGGGCACGCTGGTCAGGACTCGGCAGAACAGAGGACCCTCTACAGCTTGTGCACTACCACTCCATTGGTGGAAAACTTGCGCTGGATACTCATGCAGAAAAAGCTTTTGCAGAGCTTCCCACTGAAAGAGCGCAACTGCTCTGCGAAAAACTGTTCAAGGCCCTGACGGATAAAGCGACAGATCCTCGCGGTGTGCGACGCCCAACCTCGTTTTCCAAGCTGTGCGACCTGACGGGAGCAAGCAGCAGCGAATTAACACAGGTCATCGATATCTTTCGAAAACCCTCAAGGTCATTTCTTATGCCCTCAGCCACTCAGGCACTGGAGCCGGAAACCATCGTCGATATCTCACACGAGAGCCTGATGCGTATCTGGAAGCGGCTGATCTCCTGGACCGAAACTGAGGCAGAATCCACCAATATCTTTCAGCGCCTGGCCAGCGCGGCTGCGTTACACGCCAAGGGTGAGGCAAGTCTCTACCGCGATCCCGAGTTAGATCTGGCGTTGAATTGGCGAGGGCGCAACGAACCGAATGAACATTGGGCGTCGCTTATCTGCCCGGGCTTCGAACAGGCCATGAAATTTCTCGACGATAGTCGCGAAGCCAACGCCGATGAAATCGACGAAGCCCTGCGTCGCGAGGCACACGAAAGAGAATTGGAGCGTGAGAAGGTCATTGCGCAAGAGCAGCAACTTGAGGCGCAAGCTAGTGCCGCAAAAAAACAACGCCAGATCATCTGGCTGGTAGTGAGTGGGCTTATTCTTACCAGTGGATTGTTGGTCTATGCTGTAAGGCTGACAATTGAGGCAGAAGGTCAAAAAAAATACAAGGAAGATTCGATAAAAGCAATTGCTGAATTATATCAAGAGGCCAACAATGCGAAAATAGCCAACCTCAATGCGAAAATAGCCAACCTCAACTCAATTAAATCAGTGGCCCAAAAACTATCAGACAATCAAAAAATTCTTTCAGTATCCGTGAATCTGATTGCTCATGAACAAGCCGTGACGCGCACATTCGTCAATCAATCTGAAAAAAAGATTCTCCTCTCTACACTCGATTCAGAAGCTAGGGAATCAGAATTAATACCTTTGCCAGCCGGACAAAGCATTGACGTAGAGGCCTTCGTCAATCAGATATGGATAGCGAGAATCGAAAAGGAAGTAGATGAAGTAAAAAATGGAAAAGGAAATAAATTATCCGAGTTGTTGGAAACAGCAGCCTTCAACACAAATGACCAACCCATCAACTTAAAACCCTAATCCCAAACCACCATGCAATCAGGAAGCAAAACGATGACCGCTAGAAGACAGGCCATGAGTGAAGGTCCCCATAGAATCCTGACACTCGATGGTGGCGGCATACGTGGCGCGATGAGTATAGAGATACTAGCCAAAATCGAAGCCATTGCCAACAAGAAGGGATACGAGACACTGTCAGATTATTTTCACTATATCGCTGGCACCAGCACAGGCGGCATCATCGCGACAGGTCTGTCTTTAGGCTGGCCTGTTGAAAAGCTGCGAAAGTTCTATGAGGAACATGCCGAGGCTATGTTTGACAAAGCCTTCCTGTTAAATCAGTTTCGCTATAAGTACGACGACAAGAATCTACAAAAAATACTCAAGAAGGAACTGGGTAATACCAAACTCGGCAGCAACAGTCTCAAAACACTACTCATGTTAGTGATGAGAAATGCTACGACGGATTCACCCTGGCCCATGTCCAACAATCCGTTTGCCAAGTACAACGATAAAACACGTAAACATAAAAACACTGATATTCCATTGTGGCAACTTGTCAGGGCTAGTACAGCTGCACCCACGTTCTTTCCACCTGAATGTGTCACTGTCGGCGATCAGGAATTCGTGTTTGTCGATGGCGGTGTTACTTGTTACAACAACCCTTCGTTCCAGACCTTTCTCATGGCTACCAGTGAACCTTACCGGCTAAACTGGCGCACCGGCCAGGATAACTTGCTGCTGGTATCGGTCGGAACCGGAAGCAGCCCTATCGCCAATGAGGGCTTGCTGCCGGGTGACATGAATCTGCTATACAACGCATCCACGATCCCTGCCGCATTGATGTTTGCCGCATCCAACGAGCAGGATCTGCTTTGCCGTATGTTTGGCAATTGTCTCGCTGGCGATCCCATTGACAGTGAAGTCGGTGATATGTGTGCCGGCAATGGCTCGTTAAGTGGCGGACCCGGCAAATCAAATCTGTTCACCTACATGCGATACAACGCAGAACTCACCGAACAAGGCTTTAGTGATCTGGGTGTTAAAAAACTTGACCCTAAGCGTATGCAGGCGATGGATCGGGCTGACAACCTCGCCGGACTTCAGACGCTTGGCAAGGCAGTAGCAAAAAAGCGAGTGCTTGAAAAACATTTCTCAGGCTTTTAGTCGTTTCCGGTAAACGGCGTTTCTCCACATTGGCGCACAGTGAACATGCGCCATGTGGATGGACGATACTGCCCCCTATGCATCGCTTGGCCCAACATGATAATCCCGGATTGGATGATCCGGGCATGGCCGAGGCCGAACAATAGCGCGTCCCTTTAGACCGAGTTCACAGACTTAAAGGTTATTTTTCAGATCCCCGTCATGCTCCACCCTGACCTCCTTCCTGTAGTCTAGTGTGATGAATGCTCAAGCCGAACGCAGAGAAGGCACAGACCGGCGCGCCTACTCGCTAAACACGTTAAAAAACTGCGTTGTCGCACCCAGACGGATGTATGGCAGGCGTAAGGGTGACAGACGTTATGCGTTGCTGGACCGCTTCGATAGCGGCGTTGTGATGCTTGCGGTTGTCCTGATGATTCTGTCTATTCTGGATGCCGTGTTCACTCTGAGCCTGATAACACGCGGTGGCACCGAAGCCAATCCCTTCATGAATGCCCTGCTCCAGCACAGCGTCTGGGCATTTACCGGCTTCAAGATGCTGCTAACAGGCATTCCAGCCATCATGCTGGTGGCCACTGGCAATCTGCTGCTGTTTGGTCGCTATCGGGCTCGCTCCATTCTGGCGGCATTAGTCGGACTGTATCTGGGACTAATGACATACCACGTGGCGCTGCTTATCATCAGCTCGTAAACGCATAAGCACTTCACGACTAAATGCGCGTTATCAGCTGCGTTTGAGCGCTTTACGTGTCACGCTGTCATCTGCCAGTAATCCGGCCGCACGGCGTCTCTCATCCCTGGGCGGCAAAGAGAACGTGTCGCGGTAGCATTTGGAAAAATGCGGGGCGGAGATAAAACCGCACGCCAACGCGATGTCGACAATCGGCATACTACTCTGCAACAGTAATTGTCGTGCACGCTCCAGACGAAGTTCCAGATAGTAGCGTGTAGGCACGCAATGCAGGTAGCGCTGGAACAAACGTTCCAACTGGCGACGGGATAGCCCGACATGATGGGATAATTCATCCAGGGTCATGGGTTCTTCAATATTGGCTTCCATCAGCGAAACTGCCTCTGCCAGCTTCGGTTGACTTGCCCCGATACGCTGAGTCAGGGGTACGCGTTGTCGATCGTTCTGGTCCCGGATGCGTTCGCACATGAATTGTTCGGAAATGCGAGTGGCAAGCTCGATACCATGGCTGCTGCGTATTTCACTGAGCATCATATCCAGAGGCGCGGTACCGCCTGCACAGGTATAGCGTTTACGATCAATCTCGAAAAGCTCTGAGGATATGACCAAGTGCGGGAATTCCTCACGAGCAGCTGCCAGATTCTCCCAATGTATCGTGCAACGATGATCGTTGAGTAAATCGGCTCTGGCCAGAATATACGTGCCTGAACACACAGCTCCCAACACTGAGCCCTGCTTATCCAGCTGCCGCAACCACTGAATGCCTGGCTCGTCCTGCAGCATGTGAATATTCAAACCACCACAGACAAAAACTGCATCGTAGCGCTCTCTTGTTTGCGCGCTGTGCTCAACATTCAGTGGAATACCATTACTGCAAGTGACGGGATGACCATCGCTCGAACACATATTCCACTGATAGAGTGTTTGTCCGCTTAACTGGTTCGCCATACGCAGCACTTCAATAGCGCTGCTGAACGCTATCATCGTGAAATGCGGCACAAGGTAGAAACCAATGCGCGCCGTGGCCTCTCGCGAGCCGATCATGAAATTGCCTGGACGGTCATATCAGAATCCGAAAGTGTCCCGTGGGACGTGCCGGGAGATGAGCGCCCGTAAATTGCGCGCCGTGCCGTCAGGCTACCAGAGAGACTCGATATAGTGTCGTGGAATTACCCGCATTCACAGAGTTTTAATCGTCCGCCAGGCTCTAATAGTTGGCATCAGGAAAAGCGGCCTTCCTGACATTGACATATTCCACCAAAGCCTCGTCTATGGCAACATCCATTGCAGGTTCTGAATACTCGGCCAATGCGCTTTTCCACTGCCCATTGGCACGCTGTGCCGCATCCATAGACCCTTCCGACTCCCATTGCTCGAAGCTGTTGTTATCAGATATCTCCGATCGCCAGAATGCGCTCTGAAAGTTCGCCTGTGTATGTGAGCAACCCAGGAAGTGGTTGCCAGGCCCAACCTCACGCAGGGCATCCAGCGCCTGACCATTATCACTCAGATCTACGCCGCGCAACAACACAGCCAGCATTCCGGCCTGGTCAGCATCCATCATGAATTTCTCATAACCCATTGCCAGACCGCCTTCGAGCCAGCCCGCGGTATGTAACATGAAATTTACGCCGGCCATGGCTGCCGAGTGCAGGGTATTGGCCGCTTCATAGGCAGCCTGTGCATCAGGTATCTTGGAGGCGCACAAGCCGCCCCCACTTCGAAATGGCACACCGAGTCGACGCGCCAGCGATGCTGCTATGTACATAACCTGGGTGGGTTCCGGCGATCCGAAAGTAGGCGCACCTGACTGCATGGAGATAGAACTGGCAAACGTGCCAAAGACCACGGGTGCACCCGGACGCACCAGCTGTACGAAGGCCATACCAGCCAGCGCCTCAGCCAGAATCTGGGCAGCAGTGCCCGCCACGGTAACCGGAGACATAGCGCCTGCCAGAATGAAGGGCGAAATAATACAAGCTTGATTAGCCCTCGCGTAAACCTTCGCAGCGCCTAGCATCGTGTCATCGTAGGTCATCGGTGAATTGGCGTTTATCAGGCTCACCACCACGGTTTTTTCTGCGCCCGTTTCAGGGTCGATGAAATTATCACCAAACAGGATTCTGGCCATCTCGACCGTATCCTGTGCACGCTCGGGCGCGGTTACCGACCCCATGAACGGTTTGTCGGAGTACTTCATGTGCGAATAAACCATGTCAAAGTGGCGTTTGTTAACCGGCAAATCCACAGGTTCACAGATGGTGCCTCCTGAGTGATGCAGGGACTTGCTCATGTACGCCAGTTTGACGAAATTCTGGAAATCGTTAATGGTTGCATAGCGGCGCCCCTTATCCAGATCATGGACGAACGGCGGGCCATAAGCTGGCACCATCACCGTATTGCTACCACCAATAACCACTGACTTTTCTGCATTACGGGCATGCTGCGTGAACACGGCAGGCGCACTGTCCATAACCAGCTTTCTGCACATGCCTCTGGGGAAGCGGACGCGCTCGCCTTGCACGTCAGCACCGGCATCCTTCCAGATCTGCAACGCCTCTGCATCATCCCTGAAATCGATACCGATCTCTTCAAGGATGGTATCGGCGTTGTACTCGATGAGACTTAGACCTTCTTCATTCAGAATGTCGTAGAACGGGATACTGCGCTTGATATACGCCTGCGCAGCGGTACCTGCAGCCGCTCTCGCTCGCTTGGCTTCGCGGCCACCACCACCCCTTCTTCTACGAGCTGATCCGGTTGTGCTCATGCTTTGGATTCTCTGTGAGTTATTCGTGCAATGATGAACCTGAAAGCATCCAAATAGAATTCCAGCGAACGACTCTGGCGTATTACCAGACGACGCTCAGGTGTCCTGAGCACTACTCGTTATCGCGGTTGTGGAGAATTCAGAGCCATGACCAGTCAAGTCCGAATCGGGTCAGTTATATTCGGTACCCACCAGTGAATAACAGCTGCGTACGAAGTTAGCCTGCTCCCGCGTCTGGATACGACGACGGTTATCACGGCGAATTCGTCGGATGGCCTGTTCAGGTTCAACCCCGAATTCCACCAGAATACGCGCTGCAATCATGCCGGTTCTACCCAATCCTGCATAGCAATGGATGGCAACACGTTCGCCGATTCGCAGCGCATGGCGAATACGTTCGCCTTCTACAGCCCAGACGTTTTCAAACTCCTGATTGGGGATGTCCATATCGATGATGGGTAATTGCTTCCACCACATGCCCGCATTCTGAACCGCGGCCGGCAAGCCTTCAACCTTGTTGATCATCAACTCGTGAGGCTCAACCAGGCAAAGCACACCGTTCGCGCCCCAATCAACAATTTCGTTGAGATCCGACTCAAGCATTTTTTTACTGCCCGTCGGGGCACTGTCGATGCGCACACCGGGACATGCAACAAGGCCCATACAGCCGACCGAGCCCGGGACCGGCACTGTGTCAATCGTATTTGGGGGTGGGGGCTTGCCCAGACCAAGGAACATGATAGATATACTTTAACTTGCGCTATCTGGATTTCAGGGGATGATGTTTCTGGAAATATGCTGTCTGAACAGTCTATTCACAAGCCTAACCGGCAATACTCTTGATGATCACACAAACAGCGTTACGTTGTTGGATCAATTCACAAATCGGACAGACACCTCTAGGCTCAATGATAAGGCCAGTGAGACCGTAAAATGAATACTAACAGCACAATTCAGGTAATCTTGCGCGCATGAAAAACATACTGGAATCACTTCTGAGCGAGAAGGGCCTGTTACTGGCAGACGGGGCCACTGGCACCAATCTCTTCGACGTGGGCCTGCAGACCGGGGATGCGCCCGAGCTTTGGAATCTTGATCACCCAGACCGGATTTCCAACCTGCATCGCTCTTTTGTGGAAGCGGGTTCTGACATAATCCTGACCAACAGTTTCGGTGGTACTCACTATCGTCTTGCCCTCCACGACTGTGCGCATCGAGTTGCCGAATTGAATGGCGCTGCTGCAAGGCTGGCCCGCGCCGAAGCAAACAAAGTTGATCGAAAAGTGCTGGTCGCAGGCTCCATGGGCCCGACAGGTGAAATTCTCGAACCCAACGGCCCAGTCAGCATAGAGCAGGCTCAGGAGGCCTTCGCTGAACAGGCCCGAGCCCTGGCGGATGGGGGGGCCGACGTTCTGTGGATAGAAACCATATCCTCGGCTGAAGAAATTCAGGCAGCCGTCAAGGGAGCCAGCCAGATCGGCCTGCCTATCGTCTATACCGTCAGTATTGACACCAATGGACGGACAATGATGGGTTTGACACCCGCTGAAGCGCTAACGATAAGTACTGGCCTGAACACGCATATCACTGCCATGGGCAGTAACTGCGGCGTGGGCGCATCCGAGGTGGTCGCCGCAGTATGTAATCTTCAGACTGCCGCAAACGAAATAGACAACCAACCTGCCCTGGTCGCCAAAGCCAACTGCGGAATACCCGAATATGTCGACGGGAAAATAACGTATAGCGGTACTCCAGAACTCATGGGTATCTATGCCGGCCTGTGCGCAGATGCCGGTGCCACGATAATCGGAGGTTGCTGTGGGACTACTCCCTTGCATGTTGCCGCCATGCGAAAAGCGATTGACGAATGGCAAGCCGGAGCGCCATCACCCAGCGCCGACAAGATTGTCGAACATCTTGGCGAGCTATCACAAGGAGCCCGCGCGCAAATGGGTGGTGACCTGAGCATAGCCGGAGGCTCGGCTACCGGAAAAGGTAGTCGTCGCTCACGTCGCTCCCGCAAGGACTAACAACACTCACAGGCTGGAGTATTCCTCGCACAACCCATGCTGACTAAAAATACCGTTCCAAACCTGATCGCTGTTGCCCTGATAGGTCTGAGTTTTTTACTTCCGCCCCCTTATAGTGCGGTGCTGTTGAGCACAGCCTTGTTTGCCTTGTCGGGTGCATTGACCAACTGGCTGGCGGTTTACATGCTGTTCGATCGTGTTCCCGGTCTTTACGGATCCGGAGTCATCGCGTTGCACTTCGAAGACTTCAAGGCAGGCATTCTCCGTATGGTTCACGAGGAGCTGCTGGCCAAGGACAGCGTCGAGCGCCTCATGACTAACTCATCGTCCAACCCCACATCGCCAGATGCAGCAATTGACATCAGCCCGATGCTTGAGGCCATTGACCTTGACGCCGCCTACGATCAGCTAGTAGCAACGATCACGGAATCTTCATTTGGCTCAATGCTGGCCATGGTCGGCGGTGAAGCGGCATTGCAGCCTCTGCGAGATCCGTTCAAGGAGCGCATGGGGAAGTTCCTTGCCGATACCGCCAGATCACCGCGAATTCAGGCCTTGGTCAGTGAGCAAATCGGCAAGGTTGCCACTAGTGATAGTTTCGTACAGAAACTTGATCAACTGCTTCGCACACGCCTTGATGAGCTGACGCCTGATATGGTCAAGGACATCATGCAACGCATGATCAAACGCCATCTAGGCTGGCTGGTCGTCTGGGGCGGCGTGTTTGGCGGCCTTATCGGCTTACTGGCTGGCCTGCTTCAATTGAGCTAAACAGCACTTACAACCTCCTGTACCGGGACCGAGGATCTACCCGACCCGCAGCCTGCGCGACTCGCTTGCTACTATCCGCGGGCCCGCAACGGGACATCGTCGAATTCAACGCCCTGCCAACCCGTTTTCATGAACTGGCGAATATTAGGGTGGCTGTTACCATCGGGTGTACGCAGAACATCAGCGCGGTAGTAAGCACCAAACAGTGCCAGTGTTTGTGATTCATCGAGCTCGTGCAGACGGGCAAATGCAAACAGTTTGCAAGAGCCAGTATTCTGACCCGCCTCATTGAGGATGTCATGATTGCGAAAGCCAGTTGGAATAAACACGTAGAGCTTGTTTATCAGAGCAATCACATCCGGGAATTCGATGCTTTCAGGCTCGGTTTCCAGGCGATTTAGAAATAGCTCGAGTTCCATGACAAGACCATCTTAGATAGAAGCCCAATGGTAGCAGCTATCAGGCACAGAACCTCTAGAGCGTCCAAATGAGCTGACCGACAAACCGGCAATGTTGTAAATCGCGCTATCCGGAAATCTGGCACCTATCGCGTGAAATGCGAAACATCAACGGTTGCCATTGCGAATATCCGGGGAATCAGCTGGCAGATGCCGCCTCTTTATGATCTATCGCATCAACAGCAGCAATCGCGCAAAGGTTAACAATGCCGCGAACCGTGGTGGATTCTGTCACCACATGTGCAGGATGGTTCAATCCGATCAACATCGGCCCGACCGGTAAAGCATCGCCGAGAACCTTCAACATGTTATAGGTAATGTTGGCGGCGTCGAGGTTGGGCATCATGAGCAAATTGGCACCGCCGGCAAACGCAGCGTTGGGGAAAATCCTGTTGCGGGTTTCCTCTGACAATGCAGCATCAGCATGCATCTCCCCTTCGACAGGAAGATCAGGATACCGTTGCTTGATAAGTTCACGCGCATGGCGCATCTTCAAAGCAGATTTATTATTACGGCTACCGAAGTTGGAATGCGATAGCAAGCCGACTTTTGGCTGCATCCCGAAACGAGAAACAATGGATGACGCCATATGGGCGGTTTCTGCAATTTCTTCAGCTGCTGGGTCGACAGTGACATGCGTATCAGCCAGAAACACAGTGCCTGTGTCCAGTATCAATAACATGAGTGCTGATACATCGGTCACATCCTCACGAAGACCAATGACATCGCAGAGGTGTTTCAGATGTCTCGCGTACGCGCCCTGAGTCCCGCAAACCAGGGCATCGGCTTCCCCGCGGCGAACCATCAACGCAGCCAAGGCAGTCATGCGGGAACGTACGACATTGCCCGCGTATTCGGGTGACACCCCTGCTCGCTCCATGATGCGGTGATAGGCATCTTTGTGAACTTCGAATTGGGGATTATTGGCTGGGTCGAGGTGGCTGAATCCCTCTCCGATTGCCAGGCGTAAACCCATCTCCTCGATCTGCTCCTCAATGACTTCGCGTCTGCCCAGCAGCACCGGGTGGCAGATGGCATCGTCAACCAGTATCTGAACAGCATTAAGCACTCTCGGCGATTCACCTTCAGATAACACGACACGCTGCAAATTGGCTTGTGCCCGTTCAAACACCGGCTTCATGATCAGTCCGGACCGGAAAACAAAACTTCTTAACTTGCGGCGATACGCTTCGAAGTCCGTGATAGGCAGTGTTGCCACTCCACTATCCATGGCAGCCTTTGCAACGCGTTGAGGAATTTCCATCATTAAACGTGGATCAAAGGGTTTGGGTATCAGGTACTCGCGACCAAATCGAAACGGTTTGCCACCGTAAGCTGCCGACACCACATCAGATGCCTCCTTGGTTGCGATATCAGCGATAGCTTCCACTGCCGCTGCCTGCATCTCTCCGTTGATTTCCGTAGCGCCGACATCAAGTGCTCCTCTAAACAGAAAAGGAAAACACAGCACATTGTTTACCTGGTTAGGATAATCGGAACGCCCTGTAGCCATGATTGCATCGTCCCTGACGGCATGCACGACATCGGGACTCACTTCAGGGTCAGGGTTGGCAAGCGCCAGGATGAACGGCGAACTGGCCATTCTGGCAACCTGTTCACCAGAAAGAACGTTGGGTGCGGATAGTCCAAGAAATACATCGGCACCGCCAATCACATCATCAAGTTTACGTGCGTCGGTGTCGCGTGCATACACGGCCTTGTAAGGATCCATATGATTGTTACGACCTTCGTAGAGGACGCCATGCTCATCACAAACGGTGACTTTCTGTTTGTCGAGACCCATGAATATCAGCAGGTTGAGACACGCAAGCGCCGCAGCACCAGCACCCGAACAGACCAGATTGACCTCATTAAGGTTTTTACCGGCAACCCTTAAACCGTTGCGAATAGCGGCGGCAACGACAATCGCAGTTCCATGCTGATCGTCATGGAACACCGGAATTTTCATCCGCGCTTTAAGGCGCTTTTCTATTTCAAAGCACTCTGGAGCCTTGATATCCTCCAGGTTTATTCCACCAAACGTCGGCTCTAATAGAGCTACAGCGTCGCAGAATTTGTCAACATCGGTGGTGTCCAGCTCAAGATCAAAACAGTCCACATTCGCAAACTTCTTGAACAGCACCGCCTTACCTTCCATCACAGGCTTTGACGCCAGTGCACCTATTGCACCGAGCCCCAGAACCGCAGTACCGTTAGTGATGACACCCACCAGATTACTGCGCGCTGTAAGCTCAGATGCCTCCAGGGGATTACGCTCAATGTGCTTGCAAGCGACTGCAACGCCGGGGGAATAGGCCAGCGCCAGATCGCGCTGGTTCACCATTCTCTTGGTCGCCGTGATTTCAAGCTTTCCGGGAACAGGATAACGGTGATAGTCCAGCGCAGCCTGCGCTAAGGAATCTGGCGCGCCGGCTTCATCAAGCTTATTGTCCACAGAAGATTGCCCAGCAGTGTCTTTGTCAGTCATTCCTGTACGGTCCTTTTCGCTTGAAGAGCGGTTGCGAATACGATGATAGATTTTGTGTTTTCCGGGTTACGAATCCGGCGATGAGGGATCGAGCAAGTTGTCTCCCACTGCACGGTTGAATGCGCTACAAACAGCCATAAGCGATGCGGAAACAATATTACTGTTAAGTGCAGCACCATAGCGAGTTGCCCCCTTACCAGCCTGAACCTCAAAATAGCAAGCCGATTGAGCATCAGCTCCGGCACCGGTCGCATGCTGATGGTAGTCAACGACACGAAAATCCACGCCGAAACTGGATTTCAGTGCATCAACAAATGCATCGATGGGGCCATTGCCCTTGCCATTTATTGTGTAATTCACACCATCAAAGACCACATCTGCGGTGAGAGTTCTTATTGCCTCATCCTGCTCATCCTGAACACTCGTATGGCGGACAAAAGACAGTGGCTTAGTCGCCATGAGAAACGTGTTTTCGAACGCCTCTAGAATGGATGCAGAGTCTACCTCTTTACCTGTCCGTTCACTGATTTCCTGCACAACCTGACTAAATTCCATTTGCATTCTGCGTGGCAACTCAAGACCATGATCGCGCTCGAGAATGAAAGCCACCCCGCCTTTGCCCGATTGGCTGTTTACGCGTATCACCGCTTCATAGGTTCGTCCGAGATCTACCGGATCGATGGGTAGGTAAGGGACTTCCCACTTGGGGGAATTACTCTCTCGCATCGCAGCAAAACCCTTCTTGATGGCATCCTGGTGCGAACCGGAAAACGCAGTAAAAACCAGTTCTCCGGCGTACGGATGACGAGGATGTACCGGCAACTGATTGCAGTGCTCGACAGTGCGCATGACTTCGTAAATATCAGAAAAATCCAACAAGGGATCGACACCCTGTGTAAACAGATTTAGAGCCAGCGTCACAAGATCCACGTTACCTGTTCGTTCACCATTGCCGAACAAGGTTCCCTCTACCCGATCCCCACCTGCCAGCAAGCCAAGTTCGGTGGCCGCTACTGCACAGCCTCTGTCGTTGTGCGGATGCAGGCTGATACAAATACTGTTTCGATCACGTACGTGACGAGCAAACCATTCAATCTGGTCCGCGTGCACGTTAGGCATGGACATCTCAACCGTGGCAGGCAAATTAAGAATGACAGGATTCTCAGGTGTTGGCTGCCAGATTGAGGTAACGGCATCGCACACCTCAACGGCATAGTCCAACTCTGTTCCTGTGAAACTTTCCGGCGAATACTCGAACTGCCAGGCGGTATCTGCGTGCTTTGCGGCAAACTCAGCAACCATCTCCGCTCCGTCCACAGCGATTTGCTTGATCCCCTGTTTATCTTGTTTGAAAACAACACGTCGCTGCAGCTCGGAGGTGGAGTTGTAAAGATGCAATATCGCCGAATGACTTCCGCGCAAAGATTCGAAAGTGCGTTCAATGAGAGGACGACGAGCCTGCGTCAGCACCTGCAACGTGACATCCTCGGGCACACGTCCTTCTTCAATGAGTTGTCTGACAAAATCAAAATCGGTTTGCGAAGCTGCAGGAAAACCGACCTCTATCTGCTTGAAGCCAATTGCAACCAGTAGATCGAACATTCTCAGCTTGCGTTCGCTTCCCATAGGCTCTATCAAGGCCTGATTACCGTCACGCAGATCAACACTGCACCAGATCGGCGGTTTGGTTAGCGTGTTGCCGGGCCACTGCCGGTCAGTTAAAGGCACCTGCGCAAATGCGGGGTATTTGGTTCTTGGGTCATTCAACATGATGTCGTTCCTGATGCGTATTCGAAGGTTGTGCGCCGGTGTGCCAAGGCAAAGCTATCGACTTCTTGCCCTGCTGGCTTTTCGCCGCACCCCGGGGCGCGCAGTCCCGGGGCGCGGCTTATAAGCACAAGCTTTACGGCAAAATGGAGCCAATCTCCCAGCGCTTCGAGACAGCAAATTCGATAAATTGGGTTATGGAACATGACAGCCTTGAAAACACTACAGTTGGGCTTTTCTGAAATCCGGCCAGTGGGGTCGGAGGCTAGGGTTGTGCCTTGTAACGCGTCTTTAACGATGGCATGTACAGGGCCGCACGACGATCTCCCGGCTCTCTAAATAGAGACCGGGTTGGTAAGTCCTAGCGTGAGCGCGATGGCTGTCATGCGCACAGATTAGTCCCGACAACGCATACGGTCAACCCTGAGAATTATTTTATTAACGTCATTTGCGTAATTACCGGTTTTCTGGGATGTTACAGAAGCGGTCTGATGAGCTTTTCCAGGCCATTGGCCTTGATCTCGTAAATGAGTGCCAGACGTTGCCCAAGCAGACCTGAAGGGAAACCCTGCCCTTTGAACCACACAACATAGGGTTCCGGAAGGTCTATCAGGCGAGTGCCCTTAAATCGCCCGAAAGGCATCGGCATGGCAGCGGCGGCCAATAACTCCTCTGACGCACCGTCCACCTCATCGATCATGACGATGGACTATTCGAGCCTTGATCCACTCGTTGCTCATGTTGATCTGCTTCCATTGGCCGGGTTGCAGGCCCCCCCGCCATCCGCACGTTTCGTGTCCTCAATACCGGCTGCTTGACCGAGGCAACCAGCTCACGCCAAATAAAGAGCAACCCGGAACACACGATGACCAGTGATCCGAGTAACACCATCCTGTCAACAGGTTCATGGAAAATCAAAGCACCGTACAACAGGGCCCATAACATCTGGCTGTATTGCATAGGCGCAACAAACTGTGCCTCCGACACACGATAGGCCTGGATCATCAGAGACTGACCAATGACACTAAGAACACCGATTCCGCAAAGGCGTAACAGCACGTCACCTGGAATAGGCACATAGACAAATATCGTGACACAGCCTGTGACCACAACATTGGTAAGCATGGGATATAAAATCAAGGTCACGCTATGCTCTCGAGAACCTATCTTGCGTGTCACCACCGAGGTAAAGGCGGTGCAACTTGCGGCCCCCAGTGCGGCCAAATGGCTCAATGACAGCGATGTAGTACCCGGCCGCAGCACGATCAGAACCCCCAGCATACCGAACAGGATGGCAAACCAGCGTATCAGTCGCACACGTTCACCCAGTATTGGAATCGCCAGTAAGGTGATCAGTATCGGGGCTGCAAAAAGAAGCGAATAGACCTCAGCCATGGGAAGTCGAGCAAAGGCGTAGAAAACGCACAGCAAGCCAACCACGGAAAATACGCACCGTAGCGCAACCAGGGCTGGTAATCGCGGACGCAGACTGCGTTCCGTGCCATCTATGGCCAGAAAAAGTGCAAACGGCACGAAACTGAAAAGCACGACGAAAAATACGACTTGAAAGACTGGGATGCCCTGGATACTTTTTATCAATGCATCGTGCAGAGAAAATGTAGCAAACGCTATCAGAGCCAGGCCCACACCGCGCATGGCATTACTGGATGCGGGTTCAGTCATTGCCTGTTTTTTGCCCTTGTATTATTTCAATGCCTTTCATGCTATAGATTCCGCATTCGTTCATTTTTTATCATGGTAACCCAAGGCCGCTTATGAAGCTGATCATCCCTGTATTCATTATTCTGCTCGGCATGTTGGCCGGGGCCGTTGTTTATAAACTATTCAAGGAGACCGCAAAAGGCTTCCGGTTGAGCGTCCTGGCAGGCGGACTCGGGGCTTTTGTGGGATTGCTGGCACGTGACTTCCTGGACATCACTTTTGGCGACGTATTCTTTGGCGCGCTGTTAGCAGCGATTATCGGCGCTGTCGTGTTCGCCGCATTGACCAACATCGTGCTGGGGCAGATCGAAAAGTAGTATTGTCAGAAATATCCCCTACACCTCTGGCTCAATCTATTCACACCAGACAGCGAGCAGCCTGTTTATCCACCCGCACTGACTAACGACCAGGGGATCTTATATCGGATTGAATTAAAATGCGGGATGCACATGTTAAATCGACACGGGCTTGCAAGGCATTGCAACATGGGATGGTTGTCCGGTACGAGGACGAACGTTCAGATCAAATTCAATGGGGCGTGAGGTAGGTGCTTATGATTCCGCCAATCCGGGGACACGTGTCCAGGCTTCCTCGGGAAAAGCCGTACTCGCCCCACACTGCCTGCCAAAACCAATTTCAATCTGCATGGTAGTAGCATGAATCAACATGGCCGCAGAATCTATTCCGCCAGCGCAGATTTCACATTGATGCTCGCGTGCCTCTGTGATGACTGCCTCTAGCTCAACACGCATAGCGATCTTGGTCAACGAATCGTTCAGCGTGCGCCCAGATATGAACAAAGAGTCAAATTGAGCAACGTTTTTCATCATACGAAACTGATTCGCTGATGCGGCGCCTTCCAGCATCAACCGAATACCGTTACTGTTCAGTTGACGCAGAATAGGTGCAATATTTCGCAACTTCGGCGCAAGCGAGTCAACACTGAATGACAGGCAGATATCTGAAGGCGCCACACGCATCTGCTTGCAACGCTCTGCCAGCCACTGAGGAAACTCCGGCTGAATCTGGTTGGCCTGCACAGGCAGGATAAGTTGGCTTTCGACGATGGGACGCTTCTCCGGACTACTTAAGCCCAGAGCCGTGAGCATCGAGATAAACAGATCGGTGTCTTGCAAGCGATTGGCTGTATTGACAATACCCATGGGCTGTAATCGATGGCAACACACCAGCGGTTTTCGTTGTACCAGCATGCCCGGGCGAAGTCGCCACGCATGAGCTCTATCTCGCCCACCCAGGTCCAGAACAGAATTTTTGAGAGTATGTGCAGGATCGTCAACAGGGCAGCCAGGGTGCGAATCGGGTTTTACCGTACGCATGGCATTCAGGGAAACTACCTTGCTGGAGCTTAAATCAACAATATTGCCGGCCACATCGATCTGCTTCGACAATGTAGAAAAATTGTCGATAGGTGGTGCAACAACAAGCCTGGATACCCCTTGCCGGGATCTTTTACCACGTGAATCCAGTGGCACTATCCTGTAGCGCATGTCCATTGGCATGTACTTCTTTCCAGACTTGACGACAATATCCCTGAGTAGTGCCGCGTACTGGTCAGCAACAATAATGGCATCAGATTCATTGCATCCCTTCAACAGAATGCACAGGGAATGGCGTGAAATACGCCCTAACGTATCGCGTGTCCGGACACGGGTCTCAACGATTGCCAACAAATGGAGCATCGCATCGTCAGCACTATCAGCTGATAATTCATCGGCTGAACCTCCAGTCACCATGGACTGAATGACAGGAAAATGCAGTATCAACAAACATCCTCGATTCAGCCTCAGCGGCATCAGTCGATGTGCTTCACGTACCTCTTCAAGAAACGCCTGCCTGCTCAACAGGCCCGTGGCGGGATCTCGGTCTCCTTTCTCGGCCATACTATCCGCCAGTCCTCCCTCGACACTTAATTCTAGCAGTGAAATCTCCGGGCGCTATGGAAAGCTCTTTCAACACCGTGTTGCTGCATGCAATTGCTACCCGAACTTCAAATAATACAAACGACATGCTGGCCCACAGGTTTACAAAATAGTTAACTAGTCATATCGGTTGCCAATTAGAACACTTGAAAACCGAAAATTGAGAAATTCATACTAGACTTAACTCCGGTCCAGCCGATCACGCTTTAGTTAACCCCAGCTAACGTGATCTATCATGCCACTGAACAGCTTCGCTCCGTCTTATGCCTACGCAACTGCCCTCGTCGTTGCGACTCTAACTTTGTCGGGATGCGGAGTCCGAGGCGACAGCGCGGGGGATTCGCAACAAGCGGGCAATGCTGACGGATCCTACGACCTCAGCCAACCACTAACGTTCCGGCCCACTGCGCGTAACTGTGAACTGGAAGACATAAATAGCTGGGTTTATCAATCGATGCAGGACTACTATCTGTTCTACCGGCAAGTACCCGGAAACGTCAACACTGCCAGTTACGAATCACCAGAGTCTCTGATCGCTGATTTGCGCGTCGCGCCCAACGATACGTTTAGCTATGTCACCGATGAGACAACCTACTCCGCGTTTTTCGATGAGGGTGAATCGTTCGGCTACGGCTGGAATTTTGCGCGAACAGCCGACAACACCCTGCTTTTTTCTCTGATAGAACCTAACTCGCCATTGGCCATTGCCGGGGTTCAACGCGGTGATGAACTGATTGCGATAAACGGCATTGATATTCCGGATTTAGATCAGCTCTCGCAGGCGGAACTCGATGATATATTCGGTGTAGACGATGAGATAAAGACTCTTGAGCTGACGATTGCCGAAGTTGGCGCATCCTCTGCCAGCCAAGTCAGTGTCACCAAATCACGCTACGAATTGCAAACCGTACTCGATACTCGGGTTATCGAGCAAAACGGTGTCAAGGTCGGCTATCTGCACTTTTACCAATTCGTCAATACGTCAAGTCAAGAGCTGGAACAGGCATTTTCAACATTCGAAGCGGCGGGAGTATCCGAGCTGGTTGTCGACTTGCGATTCAACGGCGGTGGTCGAATCTCGGTAGCCAACGAACTAGCGAGCCATATTATTGGCGACAACCATAAAGACGATGTGTTTACGACCTTTGCCTTTAACGACAAGTATGAGGCATTGAATGACAGCCTGAATTTCCAGGAGATGCAAAGCAGCGTGTCACTAAACCGGGTTTTTGTACTGCAAAGTGGCAATACCTGCTCTGCATCAGAATTGATCGTCAATAGTCTTCGTCCCTTCATGGAAGTCATTACCGTCGGCTCCAACAGTTGCGGTAAACCCTATGCGACGACTCCCAATATTGCCTGCGGCAAGGTCGTCAATGCTCTTGAAATCGAACTACTCAACGCGGCGGGTGCGGGTGGCTATTTCGACGGGATAGCCGCTGACTGCCCTGTGGCTACAGATGTTCGGCGTCCTCTTGGCGAACTTTCTGAACCATTACTGGCAACCGCTTTGAACTATATTGAGACAGGACGCTGCAATCTCATGGCGCAGCGCGCAGCGAAAGAACGGCAGACACTCAGCAATGAGTTCAAGCCTTCATGGCAAGGTGGCGGCAGCTTGTAATCACGGGGCATCTGACTATCACTGGGAAATCCCACAGAAGCACAGCAAGCAGGTACCCTTACCGTTTTCGATAACCAAGAGCTGCTCAGATGAGCCTGTTACACCTTGTACGTCACGGTCAGGCGTCGGCGGGGTCCGCCAACTACGATCAGCTATCCACTATCGGTCAGGAGCAAAGCCGGATATTGGGCAACTGGTGGTTGTCGCAAGGCTTTTCCCCCAACGCGGTATATCACGGAACACTGGTTCGTCAACGGGACACTGCCTCTCACGCACTAGCCGCGCTAACAGAAAATGCGCAAGTCCCACCCATGCGCGAACACTCCGGACTTAACGAATACAACCATCGAGTTATCGAATCACACTTCGCTGCGAGTAGTGCTGATTACACACCAGAGGCAATGAGTTTCGACGACTATATGGGTACTCTGAGCCGGTGGCGAGACTACCAACCTGGCGAAAACACCGCCCAAAGTGAGATCGAAACCTGGGCTGCTTTTAAAGCACGTGGCTGGAACACACTGCAAGAGTTATCGCACCACGGAGGTGATGATTCCGAATTGGTATTCTTCACTTCGGGTGGCATTATTGCGACCATTTTATCAACCATCCTGGATTTGGATTTCGAGCACACTGTCGATGCGATATGGCGAATCCGCAATACCTCGATTACAACGTTCCACCTCTCGGGTGACAAGGCCAGATTGATCGACTTCAACACCATTGCTCACCTGCAGGAGCAACGTCAGCCTCACCTGATTACGCTGATCTGACAACGTCAGTGTTCATCAGCCTCACCATGATCCAAGGCCTGCAAGTTCGGATTGCAGGCGGCATCATCTTTGACAGTTTCACCTTCTGGCCAAGAGGCCTATTTGCCCAGCTCATGTATATGGAATCACGGCCGTTACTCCCTTAATTGAATTGCCGGAGTTGCGTCGCATGATAGGGAGCAGCCTCTCAATGGTTGGACGCAATGCTGGTACTAAACTACTGACCGGCACTTTGATGCTTGTAATAGGTGCATTCTGCCTCCAGTCCATTATCGTTTTGAACAATACCCAGGCAAGAATTTCGGCCTCAGAGCGTGAATTGCACAACTCATCAGCCTCTGCGCTGTACGTCAGGCTTGCGACACTCGAACAACCCGCTTCGAAGGGCGACATTACTCGCATCCTTCGTGACTTTATTCGCAATGATGATCGCGTAAAAGGCACAACATTATTGGATGCAGAGGGACTACTAGTTGCCCAACTTGGCACAGGCAATGACAGTCTGCTACAACATCCGACCTCAACACCAATAGCGCGTATACCTATTAGATCGACTGACAGGGAACTGTATGGACATGCGATCGTTGCATTCCGGCCTGCACAGCATAGGCTAAACCGGGTGGGTCATTACATGGCGTTGACCACAGCGTCAGCGATTCTGACCCTTGTTGCTTTCGGTATGCTCCGGATGTACTGGCAACTATCCGGGGCAATGTTGATGTCTGTGCGGTCCGCAAAAGCGGACCGTATATAGCCTTTTACCTACGCGCCAGTATTGTTACGCCCCAACAGGCACGCAATCAGGAAATCACGCGGCACTCTGCTTTCCCATCGAGGTAATACGATGATAAGCCATGCCGTTGTCATCAAACAGATAACACGTCTCGGCAGCGATCTGCAGATCTATCGAATCCCCATGCCGGGTAGGTTCAATACCCGGACGCTGCACGACGAAATGCTCCAGACCTCCACAATCACCATAGAGGAACGTTGAACCACCCAGACGTTCGGCCACATCAACCTTAAGCGGCAATGCAAAGTCTCCTTTATCACCACCAGCATCTTCAGGCCGGATACCCATGGTCGCCTTGCTACCATTCACTGCACGCGAAGCGTTAACAGGAATAGTCGCCGTAGAACCACCGGGAAGCTCGACGAGCGCATGAGATTCGCTGCCTTCCTTGACAGTGACGTCAATGAAATTCATTCGCGGAGAGCCAATAAATCCGGCAACAAACAGGTTGTCCGGATGATGATAAAGCTCAAGCGGTGAACCAATTTGCTCTACATGACCTAGTCGCAGCACCACGATCTTGTCAGCCATGGTCATTGCTTCGACCTGGTCATGAGTCACATAGATCATGGTGGCGTCCAATTCATTATGCAGCTGTGCTATGCGCAAGCGCATCTCGACTCTCAGTTCGGCATCCAGATTGGATAAAGGCTCATCAAAGAGAAAGACATCGGGATTTCGAACAATCGCGCGACCAATAGCGACACGTTGACGCTGACCACCAGAGAGATTTTTCGGTTTGCGGTCCAGCAACTTATCCAGCTGGAGGGTTTTGGCCGCCTTGGCGACTTTTTCATCAACCTCCTCCTTCGGAGCACCACCCATGCGCAGTCCGAAACCCATATTTTCCGCAACCGTCATATGCGGATACAATGCATAGGATTGAAACACCATCGCGATGCCTCGATCGACGGCCTCTACATGGGTGACGTCCCGCCCTTTGATATGTACCGAACCCTCCGAGAGTTGTTCAAGTCCGGCGATCATTCTCAGCAATGTAGATTTGCCACAACCGGAGGGTCCTACGAAAACAATGAACTCTCCACTTGGCAACTTCATGTCTACGCCATGAATGACCTCTGCATCTCCATAACGTTTGAACGCCTTACGCAGTTCAACTTCAGCCATACATCAATCTCCTGTAACTGTGTTTTTCTAACGAGTCTGGATTGTTAATAATTCTTTTGGACGATTCCTGATGAGTGGAAGATTCCTGATGAGCAATACCTAATGAGCAATACTGATACTAGGGCCTGTTCGGGGCGCTAGCCGACGCGAAACTTCAGCAGCTGCGGCTATCAACGATGCATGCCAGTTTTCCAGATCCTCTTCACTGGTCCTGAATGCAGGTGCGGTGATGCTGAGCCCCGCAACTGCTTGTCCAGTTGCGTCCACAATAGGTGCCGCAATACAGCATGTGCCCAGAAACCGCTCTTCGGCATCTATGGCATAACCACGCTTGCTGATCAAACTCAGCTCACGGGCCAGCGCCTTTTTATCGGTAATAGTGTTCGGGGTGAATCTAACGAAAGATATTCTGGAAATAATACTGTCTCGTTGAGCTTCATCACACCACGCCAACAAAACCTTGCCTGTGCCGGTACAGTAAACGGGTTCGCGATTTCCGACATTTATCGAATGGCGAACACTGCGCGTACTCTCGACATGGTCGATGACAACACCATGAGTATCGGCCAGGACTGCTACCTGTACCGACTCCCCGCTAAGTGCATTGAGTGCCAACAATTGATCACGCGCCAAAACACGGATATCCGAGCGGGTCCAGATCCGGTTGGCCATCTCCAGCACACGATATCCGGCTGTCCAGGTCAAAACATGTTCATCAAACTGGATAAGACGCTCCTCGGTGAGTTCATTCAATAAACGATGCAAGGAAGCCTTTGGAATATCAGCCAGTTCTTCAATCTGTGAGAACCGCAACGGTCCTTCCGCGACAATAAGATCGAGCAGTCGGACTGCTCTGCCCAGCCCCGAGCTTTGGCGGGCGCTGGCACGCTCTTCCTTTTTATCTGCATCGTTTGCCAGGCTGGATGTTTTGCTGCGACCACTCATGGGGCTACTTTCCGTCTCCTCTTTTTTGACGATACACTTGCGTGTTCGATTGACAGCGTCAAACTGTCGCTCATATAATTTTGGAACATTGTTCCATTTTTTGCGCCAAGGTGCAATCATAGGCATCTATCAACGTATCAAACCCACCCGGATTCACTCACATTTCTCCGGGCTCTTTCTGCGAGTACTCATTCCACGATGCACACCCAGCCCACTTTCTGGCGCCTAGACGGAGCAACGAGCACCTTGTTGGTGGTGCAGGACCATGAGGTCCCGCGCTTGGTGTGGTGCGGAAATCAGCTCGACCCCGATATGGCGCTAGAGCATTTGCTTGTTCATGATGACACAGCACTAGCCTTTGGCGGTCTGGATGCCGCGGTGCCTTTATCACTGTTTCCACAGCCAAGCACAGGCTATACAGGGTCGCCTGCGCTTAACGCTCATCGCAACGGTAAGCAGTTTGCACATCGGCTAAGCACTGACAGCATCTCCAGCGAAAACAACACACTGCATATCCAGCTGTCCGATGAAAGGGCCGGACTTGTAGTATTTTTGGAGCTCAGTCTAGACTCGAACAGCGACGTTGCTAGTCTGAAAACCAGTCTACTCAATTCCGGCAGCACGCCACTAACCGTAGACTGGCTGGCTAGTGCAACTATTCCAATGCCAAGCTCTTATCGCGAATGTCTCACGCAACACGGACGTTGGGGCCTAGAAAACCAGACACATCGCCGACATATTGCCCCTGGCCGAATAGACATCTCCAATCTGCACGGACGCACCAGCCATGAACACGCTCCGGGTATCGTCTGTGGCACCGAAGGGTTTGGCAATGATGGTGGAGATGTGACCTTTGCCCAATTTGGCTGGAGCGGCAATTTCAGTTTGCGCGTGGAGCGTCTCAGCAACGGGACAATCTCACTTCAGTCTGGTGTTCTGCACCTGCCCGGCGAATGCATACTACAACCTGGTGACACGCTGCACACCCCATCAGTAAGTTTTGCCCGTGGCAATGGCATGAATACCTGCACACAGCGGTTTCATCGTTATATCCGAAACAGCGTGCTACCGGAATGGACAAGACGTACCCGCCCAATTCACGCCAACAGTTGGGAAGCCCTTTATTTCCATCACGATAGTGATGAGCTTTTTACGCTTATAGATGCTGCCGCCAGGGTTGGGGCCGAACGATTCGTACTCGACGATGGCTGGTTTCGTCATCGGCGATCTGACAACGCAGGGCTTGGTGATTGGTATGTCGATGGCGATGTCTATCCCGAAGGTCTTTCACCTATCGTCAATCATGTCCGTAATCATGGAATGCAGTTCGGTCTATGGTTCGAGCCGGAGATGGTCAACCCCGACAGTGATCTTTACAGAGCGCATCCTGATTGGGCTCTACACCTTGTCGATACACCAACACCCCTTGCGCGTAATCAGCTGGTGCTTGATATTGCTCGAGACGACGTATCGGACTATCTTTTCGAACGCATTACCACGCTGGTTGATGAGTACAATATCGACTACATAAAATGGGATCACAATCGAGACCTGGTACTGGCAGGTGATGGAACAAGTGCCCGTGCAGCACTACAGCCAGCCGCGTTATATCGCTTGCTGGAGCGAATTCTCGTACAGTGTCCCTTACTTGAAATCGAAACCTGCTCATCGGGCGGTGCGCGCTGCGATCTTGCCGTTTTACGCCATACAGGGCGCGTCTGGACGTCGGACAACATCGATCCCATAGAGCGTGCGAGCATCCAGGCTGGTTTCATGCGCTTCATGCCACCGGAAATCATGGGTGCACATGTCGGTCATAAAACCGCGCACTTAACCGGTCGGGTAACCAGTCTGCATACTCGAGCAATTGTTGCCCTGCAAGGTCAATTCGGTTTCGAACTGGATGCAAGAAAACTCGAGGCACAAGATGTCATCACGCTACAACACTACACACAACTATACAAATCAAACAGACAGTGGCTAGGCAATGCAACATTCTGGCAGGTCTCTACTTATTCCAAAGCGTTAGTTGCCAGTGGTAATGTCGATGAGAACCAGGACAGAGCATTGTTCAGTGTTGTCGCCGTTGGCAATATGCACGCGACCCGGGCAGGTCACCTGCCATTACCCGGACTCGATCCAAAAGCGCTCTATCGTTTGCAACTTGAGAGCATTAACGTCGCCGAGCTAGCTGCCTTCAACAAAATTATTCCAGGCTGGTGCGAAAACGCCGTGCTTACTTCCGGTGAGCTGCTGATGAAGCTGGGTGTGCCATTACCCGTTCTACCGCCACAATCCGCTCTGCTGATTGGATGTCATCGCGAAGAATCATCATGACGCTTACAATTTCGAATGACATATCACGACTGGTTGAACGCTTTAACCAGAAATTCGGGCGTAGCGAGCAACCTTTGCATGCGTTTTTTGCGCCTGGGCGGGTCAACCTGATTGGCGAATACACAGATTTCACGGGTGGTCTGGTTTTCCCGTGTGGTATCAGCCAAGGCACCAGCCTGATTATCCGCCGTACCGGTAATCAGCAATACCGGTTCGCATCAACAAATTTTGATCTCATGGCGCAACTGGAACAAGACGAGATCAACCAGACTTATGGTGACAACTGGATCAACTATCCATTGGGTGTGCTTGATCAGTTTGCAAAACGCAATGTGATTCTCGATGGCTTTGACTGTCTTTACTCGGGTAATGTACCTAACGGTGCTGGCCTCAGTTCATCCGCATCCGTCGAAGTGGTCACCGCGTTTGCACTCAACGAACTCATGCACACCGATTTCTCTTTACTCGATCTGGTCAATATATCGCAAACAGCTGAGAATGATTTTGTGGGCATGCAATGCGGCATCATGGATCAGTTCGCAGTTGCTATGGCCAAACAGGATCATGCCATGCAACTTAACTGTGCCACTCTGGAATACCGACAGGTACCCATGCAATTAGATGGGGTATCAATTGTTGTCACCAATACCAATCAACGTCGAGAACTTAACGAGTCTGCCTATAACGACAGAGTTGCCGAGTGTGCGCGTGCACATCAACTGCTGGAACCTGTACTGGGTATCACCGCGCTCGGCCAGCTCCTGCCTGAGCAGCTGGATCAACATGAAGCTCTGTTTAATGATGACCCTGTGCCGCTAATGCGAGCACGCCATGTGTGTACGGAAAATGCCAGAGTGCGCGCTGCAGTTCCTGCACTGGAATCCGGAGACATTGTCAGTTTTGGTCATTTGATGAATGAGTCGCACGACTCTCTCAGAGATTTTTTTGCGGTATCCAGCGACCCTCTGAACCATCTCGTCAGACTTGCCCGGCAGCAGCCCACTGTTCTGGGTAGTCGATTGACAGGGGCAGGCTTCGGGGGTTGCACCGTTTCGCTCGTGCCAACCGTGGACGTGCCCGGGTTCGAACAATCCGTTGGCGAGGGCTACACGCACGCCACCGGGCTTACCGCCAACTTCTATGTCATGAATGCCGGTGCTGGCGTCCGTCGATTGTCGCTTGATAGCACTCAGGCGGAGTCGCACTAGTCGTGGCAGGGAACTGGGAAAGGCGCTGGCAACCGTTACTGGACCAGTGGGTAATGGTATCAGCGCGATCAGCCGCGCGCCCCTGGTCCGGCGCGATGGCAACACAACATGAGAATCAAGTGAGCACGCACGACCCGGAATGCTATCTCTGTCCGCGGGTCGTCCGAGCAAACGGTATGCAAAATCCGGACTATCGCGGTGCCTATGCCTTTGACAATGATTTTGCGTCTCTTTCGTTTGATGCCCCAGAACAAACGTCCGATATCCAGACAAACCCTTTAGGGCTTACCGCTCCTGCGCATGGCTGCTGCCGTGTTCTATGCTGGTCCGAACGTCACGATGCAACGCTTGCCAGCTTGTCGAATGATGAAATGGTAGGAGTCGCTTCGCTATGGCGTAGCGAATACGTAACGCAGAGCGCGCAGGAAGGTATCGACAACGTTCTAATATTTGAAAACAAGGGAAAAGAGATTGGCGTGTCCAATCTGCATCCCCACGGGCAGATCTATGCCACCTCTTTTGTCACCGATACAGCGACAAGAATGCGTAATGCACAATCGGAGTATGCGAAGCGTCAGCATGGAAAATCCCTGATTCAGGATTTGCTGTTGCGATCGCACACTCAGGACCATTTGCTGGTAGAGGTCGGCGAGTACTTTTCAGTCATCGTACCGTTTGCCGCCCGCTTTGCGTACGAGACCTGGATTGTGCCACATCGGCATGTTGGCTCTTTGGCATCAATGAGTGATGTCGAAATTGCCGATCTTGCACAACTCTACCAACGCCAGGCCAGACGATACGATTTACTGTTCAATCGTTCGGCCCCGAACATAACCCTTATCCACAACAGCCCTTGCGATAATGACTCCATCGACGCTGACAAGAACGAACACTGGTGCTTTCATCTAGCGTTCCAGCCTCCACTTCGCGACCCGGAGAAAATGAAATTTCTGGCAGGCTTCGAATCCGGCTCAAATAATATCGTTAATCCGGTACAACCCGAAATTGCAGCAGAACAAATGCGACAGATTGACGTCAGTGAGTGGGGCTCATGAAAACCGGTGTGTGTTATTACCCGGAACACTGGCCAGTGGAGCGCTGGGCAGTCGATGCTGCCCACATGCAACGCATCGGCCTGAGTCACGTACGCATCGGCGAGTTTGCTTGGAGCCGTCTTGAGGATGCTGATGGATGCCTGCATCTGCAGTGGCTGGCAGATGCTATTGATATCCTGCATTCGTACGATCTCAAGGTCGTGTTGTGCACACCGACAGCAACGCCGCCACGCTGGATTGTCGATAAGCATCCCGACATGCTGGCGCTGGATGAGCAACTTCATGTTCGCGAGTTTGGATCGCGCAGACACTACTGCTTTTCACACGAGGGCTACCTGGATGAATGTCGTCGAATCGTAAAAATTCTTGCAACGGAATTTGGCAGTCATCCGGCGGTAGTCGCCTGGCAAACCGACAATGAATACGGATGCCACAATACCAGTATCAGTTACTCACAACCTGCACTGACAGCATTCCAGAATTGGTGTGCGCAAAACTATGCCTCTATTGACGAATTGAATACTGCATGGGGTAATGTTTTCTGGAGTATGGAGTATGCGCACTTCCACCAGATCGGCTTACCGGTAGGAACCGTAACAGAAAGTAATCCGGCACATCAATTAGCCTTTTGGCGATTTTCATCCCATCAGATAAAACGCTTCAACAAAGCACAAGTCGATATCATTCGCGCCCATTCACCTGGGCGTGATGTACTGCATAACTTTATGGGCAACTTTGTCGAGTTTGATCACCATCTCGTCTCTAAAGATCTGGATGTCGCCACCTGGGATAACTACCCCCTGGGTTTTCTAACGCGTGACAGTGTCAATGAAGCTGAAAAAGAACGCTACCTACGTACGGGGCATCCCGATAGCTCAGCTTTTCATCATGATCTTTATCGCGGATGTTGTGCGGGCCGATGGTGGGTAATGGAACAACAACCCGGGCCTGTCAATTGGGCACCGTACAACCCTTCCCCGCTTCCGGGCATGGTTCGCCTTTGGGGTTGGGAGGCATTTGCACATGGCGCCGAGATCATGAGCTATTTTCGCTGGCGACAAGCGCCTTTTGCGCAAGAACAAACACATACAGGACTTTTACTCAGCAACGGACATGAAGATGTTGCAGCAATAGAAGTTGCACAGCTTAATCGTGAATTACAACAGCTATCTCTTCACCCGGGTTTGTCCGTCAGTGCCGATGTTGCTATCGTTTTCAGCTATGCAGGTATTGCGATTCAGGATATCCAAAGTCCCGGAGGCGCTGCATTCAGCGCACTCACTTTTTGTCAGAACGTATATAGCGCGTGTCGACAATGGGGACTGAATGTTGACATTGTGGCAGCGGATGCATCCCTTGACGACTATAAGCTGATACTAGTGTGCAATCAGACTGAAGATGACTCGGCTTTTGTCATGAACCTTCAGGTTCAACTTGAAAAAGAATCATCGCCTGTAGTGGTTCTGTTTCCCGGTTCGGGCAGCCGTAGTCAAAACTACACCATTCCTGATAATCTGCCGCCGGGCAAGCTGCAAACTCTCATCGATGTAAAAGTCATACGCAGTGAATCATTACCACCTGAGCATAACTTGCTGGCTACCGGCGAAAATGAAACAAGTTGTCATTGCAGCCAATGGCGAGAACATATCGATAGCCCATTACAAGCAAAAATGCAATTTCCAGACGGCTGGGGATTTCACTATGAAAACAACCGGGTGCACTATCTCAATGCACTACCAGAATCCGATGATTTGATCACGCTGGTTGGCCAATTTGCCTCGCAAGCGCATCTCGCTATTAAAAATCTAGGATCCGACTTGAGGACACAACGCATCGGCAACTACCGTGTAGCCTTTAATTACGGCAGGGAGCCTGTCGATCTTAACGAGCGCCTGGGATCCACATTCGCACTGGATCAAACCACAGATCTGGTCGTCGGCACTCACTTGCTGGCACCTGCGGAAGTTGCCGTATGGATGGTGGAAAGAGAGCCCAAGATGTTATCGTAGCCAGTGGAGATCCTGCACCATTAAACAGATTTAACACGGTCCGCGAGGGCCACAGGCTGCAGCAGAGGCCTGACACAAATCTGCCAGTACTTGAATACTAACTTTGGAGATCGAGAAATAGACATGTTTAAAACAATCAAGCGAACCGCTGCAGCTCTGGCTATTGCCAGTCTGGCCAGCGGCCCAGTCATGGCTGGTGACCTGGTCATCAATTTTGACGATCCAAACCCAGCACCCAAAGAAGGCTTCGAAACAGCTGTAGAGAAGTTCAAGGCTGCTAATCCAGACGTTAACGTCATCGTCAATATCACGGATCGTGAAGCACACAAGACAGCGATTCGAAACTTCCTGAGTGCCGAAGCACCCGATGTCACATCCTGGTACCCGGGCAATCGAATGGCCCCTTTCGTCAATGCCGGCCAGTTTGAAGATATTTCAGATCTTTGGGAATCAGAAGGTTTCCATGATTCACTAGCATCCACCAAATCGGCAATGACCATCGACGATAAGCAATGGGGTGTTCCTTACACTTACTACCAGTGGGGCATCTACTATCGTAAAGACATTTTTGAAGCCAACGGTATAACTGTACCTGCCAACTGGGAAGAGCTTCTCGCCGCTTCTGCAAAACTCAAAGAAGCCGGGATTGCACCATTCACTATCGGCACAAAATTCCTTTGGACGGCTGCTGGTGTATTTGACTATCTAAACCTTCGCACCAACGGATACGAGGTGCACAACGACCTTACCGCCGGCAAGATCAAATACACCGATCCTCGTATCGTTGATGTCTTCAACAAATGGAAGGAACTGGTTGAGCCAGGTTATTTCATCGAGAACCATGCCACTATGAGCTGGCAGGATGCGTTGGCACCGTTTGTACAAGGCGAAGCTGCCATGTACGTCATGGGTAACTTTTCTGTCGCCGCCATGCGTGATGCCGGCCTTACTGACGACCAGATCGACTACTTCCCCTTCCCGGAAATCACAGCAGGTGTACCTCGTGCTGAAGAAGCTCCCGCTGATGCTTTCTTCATTCCAACGAATGCAAAGAACAAGGAAGATGCACGTAAGTTCCTCGCCTTCGTTGCGCAGCCAGATGTACAAACAGAATGGAACAAGACCATCGGTCAGTTACCTATCAACAAAGATGCATCGGTAGGTGATGACAAGTTCCTGCAAAAAGGGTTTGATACCGTCAGTACAGCGCAAGGTCTTGCACAGTTCTACGATCGTGATGCACCGGCTGAGATGGCTAAAGCCGGTATGGAAGGATTTCAGGAGTTCATGATCAAGCCAGAGCGTATGGATGCAATCCTGAAGCGTTTGGATAAAGTCCAGGAGCGTGTTTACAAGTAGACAGTATCCCGAAAACCTGCACACTAAGGAGAGGGTGCAGGTTTTCACTAAACGACAGATGTTCTTGATGCTTATCGACTGGCATTAGTAGCAGTCAGTCTCGTTAACGCTGCTCAGAGTCAAGTTTCTGATCAGCATCGAAAACACCCTATTCGAGAAACGTTGGCTAACTTAAGGAGAGTTGTTTATGTCTACTTCAGGCAATAGCACGGCAGCGCTTGACGGGCCGGGAGAACCGCCTAGCTGGTTTCATCAAAACCGCATAAAAATTGCCCCCTGGTTGTTTCTGCTACCAGGACTGATTTTCTTTTCAATCTACGTCATCATCCCGATATTTCAATCTATCTGGATTTCATTCTTTGCCTGGGATGGCCTGGGTACTAAAGAGTGGGTGGGCATGGCGAACTACGTCGAGCTGATCGACGACGACCGGTTTTACACCTCGTTAAAAAATAATCTCTGGTGGCTGATCCTTTATATGTTTGCGGTGCCAGCAGGCCTTGCCATTGCCCTGTTCCTGAACCAGACCGTTACAGGCATCCGGCTATACAAGTCTTTATTCTTCTTTCCGTTCGTAATCAGCCAGGTGGTTGTCGGACTTATTTTCAGTTGGTTCTACAATCCAAGCTTCGGCATGGTAGGCATCATATGGGAGTTCTTTGGTGCCGAGCCTCCATCCATACTGGGTGATGAGGATCTCGTGACATTCGGTATCATTTTCGCTGGCCTGTGGCCACAGATTGCCTACTGCATGATTCTCTACCTCACGGGCCTCAACAATGTCTCACCAGATCAGGTAGAAGCCGGCCGACTGGATAATGCCAAGGGCTGGAAAATGCTCTGGTATGTCATCTTGCCTCAACTCAAACCGGCCACCTTTATTGCCATTGTTGTGACTGTCATCGGTGCACTGCGATCCTTTGATCTCATCGCTATCATGACGCAAGGTGGCCCCTATGGCTCATCCAACGTACTGGCCTACTTCATGTTCGAAACAGCACTGTCTGAATACGGCTTTCGATACGGATATGGCTCAGCGATAGCCACGGTGCTTTTCCTCATCATGCTGGTGTACATCAGCTTCTTCCTATGGCGTATGTATCAAGACGAGAAGGGGTAGACCATGTTTCCGAGACCTATAGAACACGCAAGCCCAGGCGCAAGAACCGGCTATCAGATCATGCTGCCGGTGGCATTGTTTATCTGGTTACTACCGTTACTAGCTATCGTACTAACGTCTATCCGTTCCGGCGGTGACATCAACGCGGGTAATGTTTTCGGTTGGCCGTCCGAATTTCAGTTCATCCAGAATTACATGGCAGTATTCACGCAGTCTAAAGCCGGATTGTATCTTTGGAATTCTGTGAAAATCACAGTGCCAACTGTCATCATCACGGTTGGACTTTCATGCCTTACTGGTTATGCGCTGTCGGTATACCGGTTCAAATGGGCGGTCCCCCTTTTCTTCATTTTCGTTGCTGGAAATTTTGTACCCTTCCAGATCCTGATGGTCCCAGTGCGAGACTTGTCGGTTAATACGGGGCTCTACAACACCATCCAGGGTGTCGTACTTTTTCACGCAGCCTTTCAATTAGGATTCTGTACGCTGTTCATGAGGAACTTCATCAAGGCATTACCTTTCGAGCTCGTAGAATCAGCCCGTATAGAAGGTGTCAGTGAATTCAAGATATTCTGGTACCTTGTTATGCCATTGGTAAAGCCAGCTATAGCGGCATTGTCTGTACTGATATTCACGTTTATCTGGAACGACTATTTCTGGGCTACGGTACTGATACAGGGCGATCATGCATTACCTATAACGGCAGGGGTCAAAGCCTTGAATGGTCAATTCGTGAGCCAGTGGCATCTCGTATCAGCAGCGTCGTTGTTGGCAGCAGTGCCTCCTGTCCTGATGTTTTTCGCTATGCAAAAACACTTCATTGCTGGCCTGACACTAGGCGCAACAAAAGGTTAGTGGCAAAGATCGGTTTCAGGGATGAGACCGGTTATGCAACAACAAATACCTTGCGAGACAGAAACCTGATTTTCTCAATTTGATAATTCTTTCCAGGCTGTGTCAGCCTGAATTTTATAAGACTGCCAGTTACCATCATTCCAGCGATTTCGCCCTCTGGCGGCGTAAAAAAGATACAGCTTATCTTCAAATATTTCCCAGTGGGTGCCATCGGTACGAATGAGGCCTTCACCCAAACTCAGTGCATTTGCGCAATGTCCGTTGTATGCAGGTGAATATTTCTCAGGGTTTGCTGCAAACAATTCACTGTCCTCTTGCGATGCAAACCGCCATTTAGCGCCCTTGTATTCAACCGTGAAACTCTTGACGCCAGCAACTGCCTTCTCCTGAGGCCCACGGCCAAGTTCATGGTAGGCAACTGAATCATGACCGCCAATAGCGACACCACCCAGGCGTGACTTGGCGACGGGTTCCGTCGCGCCCGCAGACAGGCTAACGAGTGTAAGCGACAATACCAGCAGAAGTGAATGCAGAAGCGTCGTCATTTTCATGAAGGACTAACTCGTTACGAGGACAGTATATCGATAGACCTTGATAACAAGGAAAGGTTTCATAGGCAGAGTCCGCACGGCTACCACGCAAACTGCCTGAAGCTAACCAATCATTAAGTTGACCTTGCGATCATCCAGTTTTCTTCAACTGGCTCTGGCCCAAATCGCTGTGTCATGAAACACTGCACCGCCATCCGGCTGCCCGGGACTGCTGCTTATCAAGGCATTTATGCCTATTCCACCAATGAAATCTGCATTGGGCCAAAGGCTCTCTACAACAACCGTACCTCGCTGCAAGCCATCAAAACTCATGGCATTCAGCGTCACTTCGCCTCGTTTATTGCCCAGGGTAACTGGCTCACCGTCACGCAAACCGTATTGCGTCATATCATCGGGATGGATTCGTGCCAGTGGCTGCTTTTCCATGCGTCGACTGGATGCCATTTCGGTAAAACTGGTATTGAGAAACTGTCGGGCAGGAGCTGCGACTAACCTTAATGGAAGCTCCTCAGTTGCGCGATCAGTCACCTCCCAGTGGTCCGGAAAGTCGGGCATTCCCTGCGTATTACGCCCTACCACGCTCCAGTCAGGCTTGAAGTGAAATCGCTTGTCAGGTGTATCAAACCCATTCAGGTAATTTGATCGCTCAAAATCCTCAGGGGGCGCGCAGTCATGTCCACCAGCTTCCAGGACAGTATCAAACTCCGGAAGGCCTGAACCATGCAGCATATTCTGGATAAGCTGCCGTTCACTGATCTTAAAACCTTCGTGCTTAAGCCCAAGGCGAATAGCCAGAGCTTGCAATACCTCGTGATTACTGCGGCATTGTCCGGGAGCTTCGATTAACTTTGCCCCTATTTGCAGGTGAGTATGTCCACTGGCCGTGTAGATATCGTCGTGCTCCAGAAACATTGTGGCCGGCAAGACGATGTCTGCATAAGCGGCAGTCTCCGTCATGAACTGCTCATGCACAACGGTGAACAGGTCTTTACGGGCCAGCCCCTTCAGCACATTATTAGTGTTAGGCGCGACTACTGCGGGATTGGTATTTTGAATAAAGAGTGCCTGGATTGGCGGACCACCTTGCAAGTCAAACTCATTGCCAAGTAATGCATGCCCAATACGTGACTGATCAATAACGCGAGTATTACAAGCCAGGTCAAGACCCTGTATTTGCGTTCTATCCAGTTCGTAGATACTGCTATTGCCATATAAGGCACCACCACCTTCATACTGCCAGGCGCCGCTGATAGCAGGCAGGCAACTTACGGCATGCATGTTTACAGCACCATTACGAGAGCGGGTAAAGCCGTAACCAATCCGTAAAAAACTCCTCTTTGTGGAACCGTACAATCTGGCAAATTCCACAATCTGCTCAGCGGTCAAGCCCGTAATCTGTGCGGCCCATTCAGGCGTGCGTTGTTTAAGATGAGCACGAAACTCCGCCCCCATGTCTGTATGCGTTGCCATATAGGCTTCATCAGCAAGCCCCTCTTCAAGCATCACGTGCATAAGTGCACAGGCAAGCGCACCATCCGTACCCGGTTTCAGCATCAGATGAAGATCAGCCTTGTCTGCTGTCTTGGTACGATAAGGGTCAATGACAACAAGGCGTGCCTTGTTTTCGCGGCGAGCCAGCGCGATGTGATGCATGACGTTTACCTGTGTGCTGACAGGATTACCTCCCCATACAACAACAAGGTCACTCTTGTGCATCAATCGTGCATCACTGCCACGTTTGCTTCCTGTTCCCGCCTTGAAACCGGCATCTGACAGCGCAACACAGTAAGTGGAATGCTGCCGGGATGTGGCATATTCACGGCGAAAACGATCCAGGCCATCACGTTGCACAAGCCCCATGGTCCCGGCATAGTGGAACGGCCAGATCGCCTCTCCACCACTTTGAGATTTTATCGTTGAAAAACGATCAGCGATCGTATCCAGCGCCTCATCCCATGAAATTTCTTCAAAGTTGCCATTTCTTTTCACTAAAGGATGAAGCACCCTGTCGGGGTGATGTATGCGCTCTGCGTAGCGTGATACTTTGGCGCATATCACACCCTGCGTATAGCTGTGATTCTTGGCCCCGTATACCTTGCCAATTGTCGTGGGGTTTAATCTCTCAACATCCAGGGCACAGGTGCTGGGACAGTCATGCGGGCAGACACTTCGGCAACGCTCACTCATGCTGTAACTCGTCGTTTGTCTGGTGAATCAATGAACACATTCTACGCACGGATCCATCTCCCGGCACACTCGGCGTTTTAAGGCTGGTTTCTCTATGACATGAGAAGACTAACGATGAGCAACGACAATGCCTTTACACCGGGCAGACGATGGATTTACTGCCACCAATCGTATGCAAAACAGCTTGGGGCCTAACCTTGCGCTGCCAGCATTTCAAAAAAACGGGCAACGGCTTCGGCCCCGGGATCTGTCACACCTTGCAGAGATGATTCTGGTACATAAGCTGAACGCCCAGACCGGGCACGCGTCATGGTTGTCGTCGCATCAGCACCGGCACGGGCAGCAGAAGCCGCATCGCTCAGACTTGAGTTGGCAACCAGACTATCCATTGCTGGCAGTAATGCATCTACCATGGTGCGATCACCGATTTTTGCCCCACCGTAATCCATCATGCGAATAACCCCTTCGCGCAAGGCTTCAATATCACCGGCACCAGCGCGCGAGGCATCACTGGCAGCCGAAAACAGAATTGCCAGCAAGACACCACTGGAGCCTCCCATGGATACCGATAGCTGATCGCTTAACGCACGAAACAAAGGGGCTGATTCTGCCAGCGGTAATTTGTCGATAGACGATTTTACATTGCGCGCAGCAGTTGCAACCGTTGACCCAGTATCACCGTCACCGGTCTTGGCATCAAGTGCATTCAGCTCATCCTGCATACCCATGAATGCTTCACAACTATCCGCGATCAGTGTGCGCTTTTGCTCATCCTGGCTAGCAGCATGAACTGGAACATTCAAGCCATCAGGTAGTGGCTGGACGTCAATGGCATCGACACTTTGGCAACCAGGCCAGGCATGACATTGGACCGGTGCCTGCAGCGCTTTCAGCCAATCGGGCTTTGCCGGTAATACAGACACACTGAGACCGTGCATGTCCAATGAGGTCATCAACGGCGCAGGACCTACGACCGCCTTGATCCTGTTTGCAAGCGAGCCCCGAAGCAACGTATTGAGCACAATTTGCATTTCAAGCGGTGTCGTGGCACCGAGGTTATTCAATAGCATGACCTGATCTTCATCCTGCCCCTCCAACAACGTCTGCAGTAACGTATCTGATACAGCCGTTACATCGCTGAAATCGACGAACTGCACGCCAGGCTCGCCGTGGATGCCCAGCCCGAGCTCTGCCTTACCAGCAGGCACGCGATCATCCTTCTGATTACCGGGAACCGTGCAATTGTCCAACGCAACGCCATAGCTACGTGCGGCGACTGCCACCTCACGTGCCGTCGCAGCGACCGCGTCCAGCGACTCACCCTGCTCTGCCAGATAGCCTGCAATTTTATGAACAAACAGAGTACCGGCAACACCTCGTGGCTGAGGCAGCTCGGGCAATGCAATGTCATCACCGACGACAACCATCTCCACGCGCTTACCCAGAGCTTTTGCACGCTCGGCAGCTAATCCGAAATTGAGCCTGTCGCCAGTGTAGTTCTTGACGATCAGCAGACACCCGGCATCACCGGTTACAGCCATAATACCGGCCAATACCGCTTCGACACTGGGGGAGGCAAATACCTCTCCACACACAGCGGCGCTGAGTAGTCCCGGCGCTACAAAGCCTGCATGTGCTGGCTCGTGTCCAGAACCACCACCCGAAATCAGTGCCACTTTTGATTTATCAAGCTGTCGCCTGTGAACAACCTTGATGTGTGGATAACCATCGAGCACGCTCAGACTTTGTGTTCGAAGAATGCCATCAAGGGCTTCGGTTACCAGTGATTCCGTGGAATTTATGAATTGCGGCATAATCAAACTCTAATGAAATGAAAATACGTTGATGGGTTACCCATGCCTGCCTGTGTGCTGTCCATCGCCACACTCAACACAACGTCTAGATAACACGCGCGCCAGCACTGTCAAAATACAGAGCATTGTGCGCCTGTAAGGTCATACTCTCGCCAGCTTGGGTGCGGTATTCAATGGAGCCATCTCCCAGCGTGACCAGCTTGTGATCACCCAGTCTCATGTGTAGGCGGTTCTGATCCCCAAGGTGTTCTACCCTGTCCAGCGTCGCTTTGGCAGTGATTGCCGATGCGTCCACCGGTGCAGTATTGTCCAGTACCTCAATGTGTTCAGTACGCAAACCCATGGTCACAGCGCCCGAAGGAGCATTTTCAACCTGCATCGCAGACAATGGCACTAGATTAATCGCAGGCTGACCCAGGCGTGCTGCCACATGTACGTTTACGGGATTTTCGTAGATGTCCCGAGGTGCGCCAAGCTGTATAAGCTCGCCATCGTTGAGTATTCCGATACGGTCGGCCATGGTCATCGCCTCGATCTGATCGTGTGTCACATAGAGCAATGTTGCACCGAGTTCTTTCTGAATGCGTTTGAGTTCTATTCGCAGATCACCACGCAACTTGGCATCCAGAGATGACAATGGTTCATCCATTAAGAAGATAGCCGGATCACGTACCAGCGCACGTCCTATGGCAACTCGCTGCATTTCGCCCCCTGACAGGGCCGTTGAGCGATTGTCGAGCTTATGGGCGATCTGCACCAGCGAGGCGACATGCTCAACCCTCGCCTTTATCTGATCAGCTTTTAGATTATGCGCTGGCGATTTAAGCGGAAAGGCAAGATTTTCTCGCACACTGAGATGAGGATACAACGAGTACTGCTGAAAAACGAATGAGACATCCCGCTGCGATGGCGCAGCCTTTGTCATGTCTTTACCACCAATATGTACACTGCCCTCGTCCGGATTCTCCAACCCGGCTAACAGTCGTAAAGTGGTTGTCTTACCGGCACCTGTGGGACCGAGTAAAACAACAAATTCACCGTCACTGATGTCGATGTTGATACCTTTGACAGCCGGTATCTTGCCAAAGCGTTTACTCAACGAACGAAGCGATACATCAGCCATGCCAGCTCTCCTGCAGTGCCTGCGGTGTGCGTGATGTTGCCAGTGCCTGACCGGTATTAGCGTCGAATACCGAAAGCCCTTCGGTGAGGAACTCCAGACCGACCGTCTCACCCACGTTGTAGCGATGATGTGAAGGCAGACGAGCCTTAAGCATGCCATGTGAGGTATCTACCGTCAGGATCTGGTTCGTTCCCAGGTATTCAGTGCCGTAGATTGCACCCCGGAATCCAGAGCTATCGTTTATTAGAAGATGTTCTGGACGCACCCCGATGGCTTTCTCGCCAAGCTCAGCTGACTGTATCAGCGCTGGTAACCTAACGGCGTTACCAGACAGGCTAATCGTTGATTCACCTACAGGCAATCCACTCTCGAAATGAACAAAATTCATGGATGGTGAACCGATAAAATCAGCGACGTACATGGTTGCAGGATGATGATAAATATCGTCCGGTGTCCCGAACTGTTCGATCACACCGCCGTTCATTACCGCAATTTTGTCAGCCATGGACATTGCTTCCAGCTGATCATGTGTCACGTAGACCGTCGTTGCATTAATTCTGTCGTGCAAATCACGCAGCTCATTAACCATCAGGTCACGAAACTCTGTATCCAAGGTTCCCAGAGGCTCATCCATCAGAAAACAATCAGGACGCCGCACAATGGCACGGCCCAGCGCGACACGCTGGCGATCACCACCAGCAAGCCCTGACACAGGCTTATTCAGTATGTGGTCTATGCGAAGCAGCTTCGCAGTCTCCTCAACACGCTGGCGAATTTCTTTGCGTGGCATACCCATGGCCTTTAAAGGAAACGCCATGTTGTTGCGCACATTCATGTGTGGATAGAGGGCAAACAACTGGAAAACAAACGCGATATCACGCTCACGTGCACGCTGGTATGTCACATCTTTTCCACCAAGAGTAATGGTGCCGCTAGTGGGTAGCTCCAAACCAGCGATCATTCTGAGAGTGGTTGTCTTGCCGCAACCGGAAGCTCCCAACATGACAAAAAACTCGCCATCTTCAACGACAAAGTCAGACTGTTTGACGGCAACAAAATCACCAAACGTCTTATGCAGTTTATCTACTCGGATTTCCGCCATGACGCTATTCCGGAAACTTTGACACAACGATGAACATGACAGTACCAAACAGCAGCGTCACAAAGGAATAGGTGTAAAGCACCATGAAAAAAGGCTGGAACAGCATGCAAAAACCTGCGGCAATAATAAACGTGGCAAGGTTTTCCAGGATGCCACGACGTAATAACCTGGGCCATCTGGATTCGTTCACTTACGCACCGCTCCAAACGTTATGCCGCGCAACAACTGCTTGCGCAAGAGAATGGTAAATACCAGTATCGGTATGACGAATATGGTGGTGCCTGCAGCTACAGCCGGCCAGTCAAGACCACCTTCCCCGATAATAGTCGGAATAAATGGCGGCGCAGTTTGCGCAGTTCCCGATGTCAGCAATACCGCAAAGGCATATTCGTTCCAGGCAAAAATCAGGCAGAAAATAGCCGTGGCTGCTATGCCCGTGGTGGCTTGCGGCAATACTACTTTCCAGAACGACTGTAGCCGCGTATACCCATCAATCATGGCAGCCTCTTCGTACTCGCGCGGAATTTCATCGATAAATCCTTTCAGTAACCAGACGGCTAATGAGACGTTGACCGCTGTGTATAGCAATATCATGCCTAGTGCGGTATCGGATAAACCCAGCTTGCGATACATTAGATAGATGGGCACAGCCACAGCGATGGGAGGCATCATTCGAGTTGAAAGGATAAAAAACAAAAGGTCATCGGCCAGAGGCACTTTGAATCGAGAGAAACCATAGGCTGTCAATGTACCCAGCGATACCGCTAGAATCGTTGAACCAAATGCAATGATCAACGAGTTCTGGAATCGCGGCCAATAGTTGGATTCGCCAACAATGACCATCTGTCGCTCGCGAGTGATTTCATCACAAACACCTTCCGGCGCTCCTAGTGAATCAACGTATTCTCGTGTCTGCCTGGAACGGGTGGTGAAAAGATTGCAATAGCCTTCAATGGTGGGTTCAAACACCACCTTGGGTGGATAACTAATGGAATCAGGTGGTGACTTGAAGCTCGTCATGACAATCCAGACCAGCGGAATCATGGTTATGGTTGCGTACAACACAACGAGAATACCGGCAACCGTTTTCGACGTTGTCGATGGCTCGACAACGGAATGTGCAGAACTACTCATCGTTGCTTAACCCTATTGAGTGCCTTGACATAAATATTGGCAAGACCAAACACCGCAACGAATAAAATGATGGCAAAGGCGGACGAGTAACCGGTTCGCCATTTTTCGAAGGCTTCGCGTTTCAGCGTTATGGACGCTACCTCGGTGGTTGATCCCGGGCCACCTCCGGTGAGAAGCACCACCATGTCAAACATTTTGAAATTTTCTATACCGCGAAATAGAACTGCGAGCATGATGAAAGGCAGTGCCATGGGTAAGGTAATTGACCAGAATCGCCGCCAGTTAGATGCGCGATCTACCTCGGCAGCCTCATAGATGTAATCTGGTATCGAGCGTAGCCCCGCCAGGCAAATCAACATCACGTATGGGGTCCACATCCATGTATCGACAATGACAATTGCCCACGGTGCAAGATCTACCGATCCCAGCATCTGGAACGAGGATGGATCGGCACCGGTAAAAAAGGTGACGATGTAATTGAACAAACCGATTTGCGGTTGATACAGAAAACGCCAGAAGTTCCCTACAACAGCGGGCGACAACATCATCGGTACCAGAATCACCGTTGTCCAGAATGCATGGCCACGAAATTTTCTATCTATCAGATAAGCCAGAGCAAAACCTATCAATGTTTGTAGCAAGATGGTCCAGAACACAAAGTGCGCTGTTGCCTGCATGGCTTGCCAGATATCCGGATCCGTCAGAATTCTTTCATAGTTACGAAGCCCCACATCCTTGACTTCGAGATTCAGACGGTTAGCGCGATAGTTGGTAAATGACAGCTTCACGGCCCAGATAAGGGGGAAGATGTTAATGGCCAACAATAAAATAATAGTGGGAGCAATGAACCACCACGCTACCGCTCTATCCGATAGCCCTTTGATGGATCGAGACATACGCGCTGGTGTCAACGCTGCCGCCTTGTCGGCAGTTCGATCAATAATCGTTGATGGGTTGTTCGCCACGCTTAAGATGCTCTCAATACGGAAAATATATAAATACCCATTTCCCGACTCCCTGCAGGTACTTCGGTGCGTGTTGAATCCAGAACATGGTAAGTGTTTCTAAGAAGACACCGTTGGTATTAACCTTTAACTAACCAGAGGGCGATGACCGTTAACGTCAGATCATCGCCCATAAACATAAAACGCTGACGCGTCTTTCGTTTATAACTTACCTTCGTCCTCGAAGACCTCAGTCCAGTCATCGATCAACAAATTAAGCGCATCTTCTGCAGTGCCTTTATCGGCAACGATATAGTCATGTAGACGCTTTTGCATAGCCAGCAGTAACTCGGCATAGGCAGGTTCCTGCCAGAAATCCTGCACCTGATTCATGGCAGTCAGGAAGTCTGCAGCGAATGGCTGGGAATCGACAAACGATGGGTCGTTCAGTACGGAGTTATGCACTGCATAACCACCCAGCGACCACCATTTAGCTTGCGTCTCTGGTTTTGCAAACCACTTGATGTATTCAAGTGCACCATCCATGTTGTCGGTATAGGAGACCACCGAAATACCCTGACCTCCAAGCGTTGAGCCAGCCATGTTCTGCGATGGATTAACAAAAAATCCGATCTTGTCACCACCCACAACCTCATCCTTCACAAGGCCGGGGAAAAAGGCAAACCAGTTCATCGCCATTGCAACCTGCCCTGACTTGAACGCATCAAGACCTTCGGACATGTAGCTATCGGTATAGCCCGGAGGCTGGCAACAACTGTATAGCTCCTTATAGGCTTCAAGGCCTGCAATGGCTTCCGGCGAGTTCACAGCGCCTTGCATTTCATAGCTACCAGGCGTTGTCTCATACTTGAAACCATAAGGGTACATGGCAGACGTTGCTCCCATGGTGATGCCCTCAGACGCTCTCTCGGTGAAAATGGCGGAACCGAATACTGTGTTTCCGTCTATGTCACGACCGTTAAAAAACTTTGAGGTTTCTATAAGCTCGTCCCAGGTTGTTGGCGCACTCAGATCACGGCCAGTCTTCTCTTTGAACTCGGCCTGGAGTTCAGGACGTGAAAACCAGTCTTTGCGATAAAACCAACCGTTGGCATCGCCCATGGCAGGCAATGCCCAATAGTTGGGGGTGCCTTTTGGCCAGGTAGAATAAGCTTCCACAGCCGCCCCGGCGAAGTCATCCATAGAGATGCCTTCCTGTTCAAAAAAATCGTTCAGCTTGACATAGTGCTGATTCTCAGCTGAGCCACCCAGCCATTGGCTGTCACCAATCAGTAAATCGCACAGTTTACCTCCGGAATTAAGCTCATTGAGAATTCGATCAGTGAAGTTCGGCCAGGGTGTGAACTCGAACGTCATGTCGATACCGGACTGTTCTTCGAATTCCTTGGACATCTCTACCAGCGCATTGGCTGGATCCCAGGCTGCCCAGCACAGAGTCAAATCGTCTGCTTTCGCTGAAAACGAGGCCGCACTTGCTGCGATAGCCAGTGCAACTCCTTTATATAGATTCATACTTCCTCCAGTATTTTAGTTATTAAAACGTGACCTCAGACAAGGTTTAGCGATGTCCAGACACCGCCTTCGCTTGACGAAGAAACAACGGCAGTTACAAATGCAACGCCGACAAGACCATCCTGCACCGTGGGGACCAAGCTATCAGCGGGTGGTGAGTCTCCACTTCGGACTGCAATAATGGCATGAGCAGCGTCGGTATACAAATTGGCAAAACCTTCCAGGTAGCCCTCGGGATGACCGCCGGGAATTCTGGTGGCAGCATTAGCTGCGTCTCCGGCACCGCTACCGCCTCGAGTCAGCAAGCGTTTAGGCTCACCTAGCGGGGTAAACCACAGATAATTGGGATCTTCCTGACTCCATTCGATGCCACCCTTACTGCCATAAACTCGAAGCCTTAGAGCATTCTCGTTTCCAGACGCCACCTGACTCGACCACAACATACCTCTTGCACCGCCCTTATATCGAAGCATGACATGTGCGTTGTCATCAAGTACTCGTCCTTCAACAAAACTCTGGATATCTGCACAAAGGCTTTCCAGTTCCAGAGAGGTCACAAAATTTGCCAGATTGAAAGCATGCGTGCCGATGTCACCAATACAGCCACCCAATCCGGATCGTTCTGGATCGGTACGCCAGCCGGCCTGTTTCTGACCACTGTCTTCAAGCTTGGTCGCAAGCCAATCCTGCGGATATTCGACTTGTACAACGCGGATATCTCCAAGATCACCGGCAGATACCATCGCTCGTGCCTGGCGAATCATCGGATAGCCCGTGTAGTTGTGAGTCAGGACGAACATGGCTTTAGATTTATTGGCAGCTTCTACCAAGGCCTTGGCATCGTCCAGACTGGAGGTTAGCGGTTTATCGCAAATCACATGGATACCGCACTCAAGAAATTCCCTGGCAACGGCATAGTGCAGATGATTGGGCGTTACGATACTAACCGCTTCGATACCATCATCACGTGACGCTTCTGCTTTTGCCATATCAGCATAGCTTGCATAGGCTCTATCGGCGGGAACTCCCAAATCAGCCGCTGACTGTAAAGATTTTTCTGCCGTCGATGAAAATGCGCCGGCTACTAACTCGTAGTGATCATCCATGCGCGAGGCAATGCGATGTACACCACCGATAAAGGCATCGCGGCCACCGCCAACCATGCCCAGGCGGATGCGTGATGGCTTTCCGATCTGACTCATATCGTTATCCCTCTAAACCCAACATACGACGATTGCCTGCATCGTCACTGCCACCGTCAGCAAAGTCATCAAACGCATGCTCAGTGACGCGAATAATGTGATCTTTCACAAACGCAGCACCCTCACGCGCACCGTCTTCAGGATGCTTTAAAGCGCATTCCCACTCTACGACGGCCCAACCATCAAAGTCGTATCCGGCAAGCTTTGAAAAGATACTCTTGAAATCGACCTGCCCATCACCCAGACTGCGGAATCGCCCTGCGCGGTCCACCCAACTCTGGTATCCCGAGTACACGCCTTGCCGTCCGGTAGGATTGAGTTCGGCATCTTTTACATGAAACATTTTTATGCGTTCATGGTAGATATCGATGTTGTCCAGATAATCCAGATGTTGCAGTACATAGTGGGAAGGGTCATAAAGCATGTTACAACGCGAGTGGCCATTCAACCGTTCCAGAAACATCTCAAACGTCACCCCGTCATGAAGGTCTTCACCGGGATGAATTTCATAGCAGACATCCACACCACAGTCGTCGGCTTTATCAAGAATCGGCTTCCAGCGCTTTGCCAGTTCATCAAACGCCGTTTCCACAAGGCCTGCCGGACGCTGTGGCCACGGGTAGACATACGGCCAGGCCAACGCACCTGAAAAAGTGGCATGTGCACCGATACCCATGTTTTTGGAGGCCTGCAATGCCATCATGACCTGTTCTACGGCCCAGGCTTGCCGTGCCTTGGGATTGCCGCGTACCTTGGGGTCGGCAAACCCGTCAAACGCTTCATCGTAGGCAGGGTGTACGGCAACCAGTTGCCCCTGAAGATGAGTGGATAGCTCGGTAACCTCGACACCATTATTGCTGGCGACACCCATGATTTCCTGACAATAATCTGTCGATGTCGACGCTTTTTCCAGATCAAACAGCCGGGCATCCCAACTGGGTATTTGAACGCCCTTGTATCCACAGTCCGCAGCCCACCGGGTAATGCTATCCCATGAATTAAATGGCGTTTCGTCACCGGCAAACTGCGCGAGAAATAGCGCAGGCCCTTTGATATTCTTCATTATCGCCTCCTTATCTGAAGCAAAGAGACTAAGTGAAAATAGCGCCCGTAACAAGTCGCAAAACTCTTCATGCAGATTTTAAACGGTCTAACCCGCAGTCCACCCTCCATCGACCAGTAGCGATGCACCAGTAATCAGGCTCGCGGCATCCGAGGAGAGGAACACGTAAGCACCCATGACATCTTCCACTTCTCCGATACGACCCAGTTTTATCTTGGATTTTATCCAGGCAACGCGTTCCGGGTCTGCCAGCGTGCTTTGAGTGAGAGGCGTTGCAATAAATGTCGGGCAAACGGTATTGACTCTTATAGAGTGCATAGCCACCTCCAGGGCAAGTGCTTTGGTCAGCCCTTCAATCGCAAACTTACTTGCACAATACACGGTTCTGTCTATTCCACCGATGTGCCCCATTTGCGACGATGTATTGATAATACATCCACCACGACCAGCTTCTTTCATTCCAGCCACAACAGTTTGAGCCACGAAATAAGCAGCGCGAACATTGACATCCATGACCATGTCATAGTCCTCTTCGGTCATTTCAGACATTGGGCCCGGTCTGTTAGCGCCGGCATTGTTGATCAGGATATCGAATGCACTCTGGCTGTTCAGTTTACTGCGCACTTGTGCGGTGTCTGTAACATCCAGAACCAGCGACTCACAACTAAACCCCGCCTTTTGTATGGCGGTACAGACGCTTGTCAGCTCATTACTTGAACGAGCAGCCAACACAACATGTGCACCAGCACTGGCGAGTGCACAGGCTGCGCCAAGGCCAATACCCCGACTGGCACCGGTAACAAGCGCTCGTTTGCTATCCAGACGCATGGACGGTGTTTGAGGAAGCTGCATGAGTCTCTGCTCCAGAATTAATTCGACGCCACAACCAATGACGCACAAGTAAAGAAGGAAATAGGCACACCCACCAGAATTATTCTTGCCGGGCGATCAAAAGTTACCGCCACCATGAATGCATTACAACAACTTGGTCGCTGCCTGCGCATAGGGTACGTTACGACCACCGTATCGCCTCACGCGTACATTAGCTTGCTCGGCATGCCCTGCAAATCCTTCCAGCATGCATAATCGCGAGCAGTACTCACCCACAAGGGCGGAAGCTTCTTCAGTAAGTATGCGCTGGTAAGTATGTGTCTTGATAAACTTGCCTACCCATAATCCTCCAGTATACCGACCTGCCTTTTTTGTAGGTAACGTATGATTGGTACCTATCACTTTATCACCGTACGCAACGTTGGTACGTGGCCCAAGAAACAACGCACCATAAGCCGTCATGTTGTCCAGAAAATAGTCATCATTTCGCGTCATGACCTGGACATGTTCGGAGGCCAGGATTTCGGATTGCTCAAGCATCTCTTCAAGACTTTCGCAAAGAATTATCTCGCCGTAATTTACCCAGGATTCACGTGCAATGGATGCTGTTGGAAGTACCTCAAGCAAGCGATCTATTTCGCGCAGAACGTCACTGGCAAGTTTGCGCGAATCTGTGATCAATACAGCCGGTGAATTGGTGCCATGCTCGGCTTGTCCTAGAAGGTCAGTGGCAACCATTTCGCCATCAACGGTATCGTCTGCAATAACACAAGTTTCTGTAGGGCCAGCGAACAAATCGATACCGACCCGACCAAACAACTGGCGCTTGGCTTCCGCCACGAAAGCATTCCCAGGACCCACAAGCATGTCTACCGGCGCGATGGTTTCTGTGCCAATAGCCATTGCACCTACAGCCTGAGTACCACCCAGCACCAGAATTTCATCCGCTCCTCCCAGATGCATGGCGGCAACGATAGCCGGATGAGCGCCACCTTCATACGGTGGGGCAGCAGCAATAACTCGCTTTACACCAGCAACTTTCGCCGTCACCACACTCATATGGGCACTGGCCACCATCGGATATTTACCGCCCGGTACGTAGCAACCAACAGAATTGACGGGGATATGCTTGTGGCCCAACACAACACCGGGCATGGTCTCCACCTCGACATCCAGCATTGAGGCCCGCTGCTTTTCGGCAAAGCCTTTTACCTGTTTCTGAGCGAACTTAATATCCTCCAGATCCTGACGTGCGACCTTGGACATCGCCTCCTCGATATCCTGCTCACTCAATACAAATGATTCAGGGGACCAATTATCAAATTTTACAGAGAGCTCTCGCACCGCTGCATCACCTCTTGCCTCGATACTATTGAGCAGCTCTTCGACAATATGGCGAACTTTACTGTCGTCTTCAGCGCGTTCTGACAGGGGTTTGCTAGCCTTTAGAATAATGGCCATAACGTGATTGCCGTGTCGGTGTTGTTAGAAAAACCCGGCCGAAAACAAGTACACAGAACGTCCGGCCATCGACATATCCTTATATGCATACGAATGCAAGTTACCGCAGAACAGATCGGGTTGCAAGCTATAAACTTCTGGGTCATGCCTTGTAGCCATTTTCAGAGAGGCAAAAAAAAGCCCAGTGGCTTACTCTGATCGCATTCTCTTTAGAAATAAACTGGATGCGGCGCTTATAACCCTACAAGAGAGACTGCCAGATCCTTCAGGCAAAGGCGTTTCAATAGCTTGTACCCGAACCTGACATGAATTGTCTTTTTAGTATCCACATCAGGTGAATCTGACAAGTCTGTTAATTTCAAATCCAACTGCCCGATGCCTTCCGTATCGGCGTCAAAACCACAGCATCGCATTCATAGCGCTACTTACAAACTTGAAACATGGACAGAATTAACACATGGTTTCTGGAATTCGGAATGTATGCTGAATAGCGGTGTCAGTTTCTTCGGAGCAACTATGATGAAACAATTTCCGAACTACCCTACGCGCGCACTCGCGGCAGATTCACATCCTGTCCCCACTTTTAAGTCATTCCCAAAAACGCTGAGCGTAAAATCACTCATGCTGATTTCTTTCCTGTTATCCGTGTTTGCAGCGGATGTAAGAGCACAAGAAAACTACGCAGAAAACCTGGAATTGATAAGAGGTAGCGATATAAGGAATACCAATCACGATACAAGTCCTTATCGCAATACACCCATGCGAGACATTGTAGACACCAATCACCTCGGACCACGCACTGATTACCTGAATAATCCGGGAGGCAATACTGAAGGGCACTTTCCAGAATCAAGCGGAGGGCAATTCCGGATTAGCTGTGAGTTCTCACACTTTGCCTACGACGACCCTTTAGTGTTTCCAGACGCGCCCGGTGCTTCACATCTCCATATGTTCTGGGGAAATACCGATGTGAATGCTTTTAGCACGTATGACACACTATTCAATTCGGGCAGCAGCACCTGCAACGGCCAGGAACTAAACCGAACCGGTTACTGGGCTCCGGCCATGTTTGACGCACAGGGCAATGTAAGAATTCCAAGCCGCGTTATAGTGTATTACAAAGGCTACGGTGCGGGACGTGACAACGCGGACGTCTATCCTCCCGGTGCGGCGATGATTGCAACAACCAACTATCACAGCGCACCGCCTGAAGGCGACACTAACCCTTCAGAATTTTCTTTCATGTGCACAAACCAGTTTAGAGGGGCACGTGGGCCTGGGAGCAACAGCACCATTCCGGTATGCGGTGACAAACCGTTCGAAAACGTCCTGGAAATGCGAGTTAAGTTCCCAACATGCTGGAACCGTCAAGATGCTTCCAACCCCGGCAACTGGTTCATTGGTAGCAACGGTTGGGGCGGCAACGTGTGCAATGATTCATATACTACGCCGAACATTGATTACATCATTGTCTACCCTTACGACGATGACGAAACAACGGAAGGCTGGTATCTGGCTTCCGATGTGAACATGCAAACCTTGCAGCTGGACAAGACACCCGGTAGCACGATTCATGCGGACTGGTGGGGCGGCTGGAACCCGGCAATAAATAAAGAGTGGATCGATAACTGTACAACGTACTTCATCCCGGGAGTTCCAACCGGTTGCGGGATGGGGTACTTATCCGATGGCGGAATAGACGGTGATTCGCCCACACCGGGACGGGCACTGAAGTTTCGTCCGCAGTACTCAGGCCCTAACAAAGTTCCAGCAGAAGAACTGTTTGAAGATCTTTGTAAAACCGAGCGTGTTTTATCGTCAGCAGCTGAAGCAGCTGTATGCAAACCAATGTCAATGCAGAGCGATGATTGCGATGTGGAGGCGGATGAGTATCGTTATACGTTACCGTCACAGCAGTGGCAAATGTTGTCCCTCCCCTGCGAGCTCCCTGCCGATGTGTCTATTGTGGATGCGTTTAGTGATGACATAGCAGGTACTTATGGTAGCGATTGGATAATCTACACGTACGATCCTTCGATAGTTGATAATCCGTATATCGATCCAGGCCTCAATGGTCGTTTGAATCCCGGACAAGGCTTCTGGATAATTCACACAGATGATGTACCAGCAACACTGACCCTACCACCTGGAAGCAGACAAATTCGTACTGATGTTTCAAGCCAGGCTGAGACATGCCTTTCCGACAGCGGATGCCTTTCGATTCCTTTGTCGGGTATCAGAGGGTCGACAGCAACCTGGAATCTGATAGGAAATCCATTTTACACAGACGGCGGTTTGAGCCTGCGAGGTTTTCGGGTAAGCACTGCAACTGGAGAGTGCGCTATCACTGCAGGATGTACCATGGATGAAGCAATAGACGCTAAAATATTAAACCTGCCTGTGTTCCGATACGATGGTACGCAATACCTCGAAGTTGATGCCTCAGATAGCCTTGACAATTGGGGTGGATATTGGCTGGCCGAGCTGGAGTCCGCAAAGGGCAACTCGCCTGCCTTGATAGTACCCGCACCTGGCTCGTCGATGGTTTCATCAATGTAAATGTAAGAGATACAGCAACGCATTGCATTGGCAATTACTTAAACTAACAAGATTCATTAAAGGGTACAGAATCTAAAAGACAGGAAGGTAATACGATTTATCGCCTGGAGAGGGTCTGAGCTGGCAAATCCAATTTACAAGGAACGCCTATGCCCCAAAAAAATACGCAGATGTTTTACTAGCAGCCAAACAGAATTTCCATGTCACAGCACCACTAGGATTTTTCTGCAGGCTTCTATCAGGTACAACGTTTGTTGTTGATAGGGGGCTCACCGACGCATAAGAGTTTAGACACTGGTTGAATGGATCCTAGAACACTTAACACCGTGCTCACATCAAGCCAGGCAGGTGCGAGATGTTCCGGGTACCAACATGCACAGGTAACTGCAAACTCCCGGTACATTATCCGCGTATACAAAACAAATATTTCATTGGCAACTTTTATGAGTTCAGAGGCGATGAATTTGCTGGCACGCAAGCCCTGCTAGCGGATTTCACAAGTAATTGGGCCGAAAAGCCATCTAACCTAATGAAATAAAAAGATTTTCGACCCTCCAAAGGTGGGCCTTTGTGACCACACGCAGGTACTTCTACAGCCATAACCATTGAAACAATAGAAACAAATCTCCTGTAATTGAAACAAAGCAGGAACCCACTGGAAAGCAGTCTGGCCGATAATTCGCACTTACTTATTGTCTACATCTACAAGGCTCGGCACCGGCGTGCTGACAACAGGCCTACTTGTTCATTTTTTAGAGAACTACCATGCTCATATTGACACGCAAAATCAACCAATCTATTGTCATCTCAGATGACATAAAGATCACTGTTTAAAGCGTTAAAGGAAACAATGTAAGACTAGGAATAAACGCCCCCGTTGAAATAGAAGTACATCGGGAGGAAATTTACGAGAAAATTCAAGAAAAGCAACAACTGAAATTGGTACCCACCACCCTTGGATAGTTTGGTAACGGAAACCAATAGCTGAGCGATATCTGTAATGAATACGGAAAAAAACGCTACCATTCTGGTCGTCGACGATGATGAAAACCAGCGTTGGATGGTAAAAACATATCTTCAGAAACATGACCTGCTCGTTCATACCGCAGAGAACGGTGAGCAGATGCGGCAACGATTAGCGGAACAAAAGGTTGACCTGATTTTGCTGGATGTATCCATGCCCGGTGAAAACGGATTCACTTTAGCAAGGTATTTACGTGAAAATCACGACGTAGGAATAATCATGCTAACGGCAGCCACTGATTTATTTGATCGGGTGCTCGGCCTGGAAATAGGAGCCGATGACTATATAACCAAGCCTTTCGAGCCCAGAGAGCTACTGGCACGAGTAAAAGCGTTGCTGCGCAGAAGCACTGAGCAATCAGATCAAATTCATAACAAGCAGACAGTCAAAAAGGGGCAAACCTTAACATTGGGAGATTTTCGCCTCTGTCTTGACGCGCATGAGTTACGAGATTCAGATAATAAACTGGTTTCGCTAACATCTATGGAATTTGATCTATTAAAGGCGTTTGCAGAAAACCCAGGACGGGTGTTAACCCGGGATAATCTACTCGCTATAGCTCACAAGAGAGATTGGGATCCTTTCGATAGAAGTGTTGATATCAGAATTGCCAGAGTCAGACGAAAAATCGAAGCTGATCCTGCGAAGCCAGAAGTTATAAAAACGGTTCGTGGAGTGGGATACATATTCGTCGGCTAAACCGAAACGTCGCTTTCCAGTAGCGTTCTAATTTTTTTCAAAAGATTATCAAAGTTAATAGGCTTGGTTTCGTAATCATCAAAGCCGGCATTAAGCGCTGCAGTTTGATAATTCGCTAACGCATGTGACGATACCGCGATTACGGGCGTCAGTACTGTTATGGGGTTCGATTTTAGTTCCTGTACAACCAACCATCCATCAAGTACGGGTATATTCAAATCAAGGAGAATAAGATCTGGTTTAATGGTCAGCGCTGCTTCAATTCCGGATTTTCCATCCGTGGACACGACTACGTGATACTCCCTGCGCAACAGACGTTTCGATAGCATGTAGGCATTGTCTTCGTCGTCTTCTACATATAGTATGGTTTCGCCCGGCATTAGAGCCTCCTTACAATTTGTGCGTCTATATTGATGCGGGCCAGATATTAGTAAAATTGGTTCACGGTAGCGGAAGAGATGTTGACACACTAGCCTTAACGGCAGAATAGACAGGAGCTTGGGGCGTGACGCCAATCAAAGGAACACTATCAGCGATTAAATTTGTATTTTTTACCCTATTTTTGTTTCCTTCATTATTTCTTTTCGCTTCTTCTCTGGGCGCAAGCGTTACGTACAGCGTCCACTTGGGCCCACACGGCTATGCGCCATATTTCATAGTCGATAAATCAGAGAAGGGCAATGTGTACTCCGGAATCGCCCACGATTTACTTGATTATTTTGAGCAACAAAATCCCGGCTACAAAAGAACACACCTTATCCTACCTAGAAAACGCGTCAATACGATGATGGCCAGAGGCCCTGTTCTTGATGTTATGCTGAATAGTCAACTATTTGTCACTTCAGATGTATTGAAACACTACCAATTCACTATTCCGCTTTTCAGGTCTAGGGATGTTGTTATTACACGTCGAGATCAGGCCTTTGAATACTCGTCTCCTTCAGACCTTCATGGCAAATCAGTTGGCACCATCATTGGCTATGGCTATGGTGAGTTCGATCGACTGTTTAGTCAGGGTTCTGTGGATGACGTGAGAGTAGATAGTCACGAACAGGCAATCGGCATGCTGGTAAATAAGCGCACAGATGCGTATCTGGGAAACAGATTTGTCTCCCCCTATTACATGAAGCGCATGGGACTAAACCCGACTGATTTCTTGCTTTCAGAAATCCCCATATACGAATTTGATCTTGCATTTCTTGTGAATAAAAGAAAACCGGAACTTCTGGAAAAGCTCAATCAATTTATAGATCAGGTCATAGCTGATGGAACTCGAGACCGGATTATTAAACAACATCTGAATTGAGCGTCTTGTTGATTGGCCACCAGGAATACATCAGAGTATAAATTCAAGGGCGTCTCTTGGAAGTTTCTTGTCATACTCATTCCGACAGTAATGCTTACTGCTGTCGTTGCTATCGCATTCTATGTATTCCACAGATTAGCCTCCACAGATGAGATATTGCACAACAAGGTTGACGTAATAGCTGAGGTTCATACTCAGGCTATCGCTTATCCTCTATGGACATTGAATCAAGATGGTTTAGCACGGAGTATTCGAACACTTGCTTTATATCCGGAAATTTCCTGTGTTGAAGTATTCGAACTGAGCCTGAATCAAAGTTTTCAGTCGCCGGAAAATTGCTCCTCAGACAATAAAGTAGAAACGGTATATAAAAGAGAACTCGTGTATGAAAACGTCGCCGTTGGACAACTGAATATATTTTATACATCTGACCCTTTGACCAAAGCTCTCAAACGCGAAATATATATTAGTGCGTTGTTTTCCTTACTACTTGTTACCGTTGTCAGTGTCGCAGCATATGCCGCTATGCAATTGATAGTTGCCAGACCGTTGCAACAATTGATCATGGCAATAAAAAAATCCGAGAAGCAGGATCAGCGTTTACCCGTAAAATGGTCTTACCGAGATGAGTTGGGTGGTGTCATGACGGCATACAACGATATGATCCGGCAAGTTGACGATAAAACTGCTGAGTTGGTGGCCGCCCGCGAACAGGCGGTGTCGGCAGCACAAACCAAAAGTCGTTTTCTTGCAAATATGAGCCATGAGCTAAGAACACCGCTTAACGCAGTGATTGGCATAGCGGAAATGCTTAGAGAAGAAGCTGAAGAGGCTGAATTGGATACTGAGCCTTACGAACGAATTACGGGTTCCGGGCGACATTTATTGAATTTGATTGACGGTGTTCTCGACTTTTCAAAAATAGAAGCCGGCAAGGTAGAAATATCTCTGGAACAGGTAAACCTGTACGAATTAATTGAAGATGTAAGCGCAACTGTGCAATCCCTGGCAGACGACAATAAAAACCAGTTAACTCTGAACTACCACGGTCAACCTGAGTTTCTGCTAACCGACCCACTAAGGTTAAGTCAAATACTATTGAATCTACTTAGCAACGCCTGCAAGTTTACTAAGCGCGGCCACATCCAGCTAAATGTCACAGAGACTGGCTTCCCCCCTGATGGAGGTGTCATGTTTTCAGTCGAAGATAATGGAATCGGTATTGCACCTGATAGACGAAAACGATTATTCAGAGAATTCTCGCAGGTGGATTCATCAACCACAAGAAAATACGGTGGGACCGGACTAGGTTTAGCGATAAGTCAGAGACTATGTTTTTTGTTGGGGGGAGAAATCACCGTCACGAGTGAATTTGGTGAGGGTTCGGTATTTAGTTTTATTCTACCGACCTATACTGTCGCCAACACTGACGTCTAAATATTCCGAATTAGTAGTACCAACAACAACCCCTGTTGGGAGATAAAAATTCCAGTAATCGGGAAGCATTGGAGTCAGATATTCGATAGATCCATCCTGGTATAGAAAAAAACCTTAACTCTATTGGAACACTTGTAACAAGCGTACGTTCTCTTACAGTCGTTCTATCTTTGTTCAGAATAATTCGGCAAGTATTCCAGCGCTGCGGCCATCATCAGGGGAGCTACTCCTTTGGCATCGTCGGCCACCTTCCGTTCACTTACATAGTATTCAGCCGTACCATCTCGGTAACGACCTTCAAACATACCAAGCCCGGCAACCCAGCACATACCCACCATCTCATGCCCACCGTCGGCAGCTGGCTTTATGCAACGCGCAGACAAGGTATCTACCAGACCTGCAGACTGTGCTACGAGCCCCAGCCTTGCTGCTTTCAATAGCGCATAGGTAAACATGGCTGACGCCGAACTCTCCCCATAGTTCCCCGTTAGTTCTGGTCTATCCATAACTTGCAACCACAAACCATCTGCCTGTTGATAGCTCTGCACGGTTTTTAACAATGCTACAGTGCGCGCGCGTAGTGGTGCAAAGTCGGGACCCACAAGCTCCGCCACATCAACCAGCGCCATAGTTAGCCATCCGATTGCTCGAGACCACATAGCCTGTGACTGCCCATTGGCAGATGTTACCCAAGGCTGTTCGCAGGCCTCATCGAAAGCGTGTTTGTAAAGCCCCGTTTCCAAATCAAACAAAACATCCATAGCGGTGCTGATTTGATGCAGGGAATCGGTCACTACACTATGTTGTTCGTGCGCGAGTGCATGCGCAATACGAAACGGATGAGCCATGTACAAACCATCCAGCCATATCTGCCACGGATAGCGCAGTTTGTGCCAGAAAACACCTGAGCGTGTCCGTGGATGTGTGCTTAGTTGTCTTGCTAGCAGATCTGCTGCATCCACGTAACGTCTGTTCCCTGTTAGTGAATGCAGGTAAAGCAATGCGCGCCCCGGCAATATATTATCAATATTATATTCTGTTAAGTTATAACCCTTGAGACTACCGCCGTGACCGACTTGAGCATCGCAAAGTCGCAGCAAATGATCCAGCCATTTTTGTTCACCTGTTTCAACATGTAAAAGCTCAAGACCTCGATAGATACAGCCATCTTCATAGCACCATCTGCCCTCTTTATAAGGTTGATATCGGGCCACGTATTTATCGATAAAATCAAATAACACTAGATAGTTCCTGTTGATGTTTCGTTAGAACATCATCAACGTGAACGTCAGCAAACTGATGAAGAATACCACCATGAAGCACACGAGGAACATGGCAAGCCATCAAAACCTCTCCAGGTTGCGCCGCTAGATCGTAGCTGATGCTGATATTTTTCAATCGAATCTTTCTAAGAGGTTCTTCGGGAAGTCCAAGTAACGCGGCTACTGCATGTTGTACTCCAGTGAGTATGATGTTTTCTATAGATATATCCGTTATAACTGGTGTGGTTTGATCCAGTAAAGCTGTGTTGCGTGATTGCACAGCATCAGATTTACCATCGGAGTCGCAGTAATAAAAGGCATTTACCGCCACGGCGGTACCCACCCCTTCCATTTTTACGTCGCGCATTAATATCCTGGCAACCTGTCCTCCCCTACCACGACGAGTCTTTATCCTCAACCCGCGATCAGTGCCCTTAAACTCACAGAGCAAGATGGAAACATCAGCGATATCGCCACTCATCTCTGATCCCATGACAACAGCGCCATGCCCGTCAAGCATAAGACTATTACGAATCGTCAGATGTCGAGTCGGCGCTATGTGGTTGGTACGCTCATCAGTGCCCGTGCCGCGTTTTCCGGCTTTCACAGCTATACAATCATCACCTACACTGATCTTCAGTCCAGACAAATGAACATGCGTACAACTTTCAGGATTGAAGCCATCAGTGTTCGGACTCTCGGCAGGGTTCTCTATATTCAATGCGGCAGCTGAAAGCTTGTTGCACTTGTAGGGATGCACAGTCCATGAGGGTGAATTTTGCACGGTAAACCCCGACAACCCAACGTCGTTACAATGAGCCAGAAACAATGTCCTGGCTCGGCGTGCATCTTGCCGGGTCTCTTTGGGCCACGTCCACCAGTCGCCGCGATCTCCGCCTCCATCTACAACGCCATGCCCGGTAATGAACAGTTGTTCGCACCCTATTGCGGTTATCAACGACGCATAACTGGCTTCGGGTAAACCTTCCCAGGTACCAACAACACGATCACTGTCATCTGTGGCAGGCAATATGGGCCAATCCCTGCGATCAGTTATGGCCATAATCTCAGCACCCTTGCACAACAACAAAGTCATGCGCGATTTCAGAAATATCGGCCCGGTTAAAAATCGGCCTTTGGGTACAGACAATGTACCACCTTCAGGTGTGGCTGCTATCGCCGCGCTGAATGCCATTGCATTATTCTTAGAAGTTTCGTTAACACCAAACAAGGATGCATCCACACATCCATTACAGCTCGCAGTCCTGAACCGCAAAACCTCTCCAGCTGCCTGAAACAAATAGCGAGTATCAGGCAACAAACTGTCAATGAACACCGTAACTGTACTACTGACGCCCGCTTGCTCACCATGATTCAATGACCACTTTTCGGGAAACGATAAATGATAGCGATCAGTATCTGCATGCAACACCACTGTGACAGTGTACGCAGTTACGGAAACTACATTCAGTACAGACATATTCCTCACTCAGTTGACGAATTAGAGGTAAGTTCGCAGAGACGCTTCTCTGTTCAAGCGCCTCTGCGATCATTGAACCTACTTGTCTTCCAATGCCTCGTTAACCAACATCAGGATCTCTTCGGAAGTTTCCTCACTGGATAGTTGGCCATAAGCAAATAATTCGAGCGAGTCTTCAATCCCAGCGCGTACGTCAGGATCTTCGTTGTAAGGACTGATCGGTGGTGCTTGTGCCGCCATGACCATATTCTGAGCAGTTATCTGGATTGGCTGGATTCCACCCGTCTCCAGTAGTCGTTTGGCCGCAGCATCGGAGGATGGCACACCACGGGCAGACGCCATAGCATCAATGCCCTCAGGCTCAGTTAACAGGCAGTTAAGGATTTCAGCGGCTGCCTGCTGATTCTGGGAATTCGCAGATATTGCAAAGGTCATTGAAGGTTTACGATAGACGCCATCGTTTTTCGAGTTGGCCAAACGCAACAACCCTGCCGGCACCAGCTCCTGCCCCTCTGTCAGTGGATCTGAAATCTTGAAATACACTGAATCCCATTGATAGCTACCGCCTATCTTCCCACCTGTCCAGTCAGCGTTTTCATATAATCGAACATTGCCTGCGGCAGCCATCGACTTCCAGTCCTTGAGAACATGGTTTTCTACCATTGCCTGATACTGATCAATGCCGGCCTTTAAGTCCTCTGCAGTCCATTGCACTTGGTTAGTCTCGGGATCGATAAGCGACTTGCCTGTCAGCTGTGTGACAAAATTCTGAATCAATAATGATGCATCCTGCCCAATACCTTCAAGTGGATAGTAGTCATCGCCCAACTTCTCCGCAAACACGGGACCAGCAGCCATCAACTCATCCATTGATGTCGGTACAGACAGACCCGCCTTGTCCCACGTAGTCTTGTTGAAAAAAAACATGCGACCCGATACAGAGGCTGGTAAGCCATTAAGGTGGCCACCGCGAGACGCAGCTGCGAGTTCCTCATTAGTCCACTGGGACAAATCAATCGTGTCAGAGAATTTATTCAAGTCGGCAAACCCCGTACCCTCCTTTGAAAAGATAGGTAACCAGGGCCAATTGATCTGCATGATGTCAGCTTCAGTGCTTCCTGCCAGCTGTGTCGCCACCTTCTCGAAATGACCCGACCAGCCAGTAAATTCAGGTTTTATCGTATGGCCATGTTTAGTACCACAGACTTCCAGTGCCGCTTGCGTGGCAGCGTGGCGGCTGTCGCCACCCCACCAGCTCATGCGCAATTCCGCACTGTGTGTAAGACTGGACATGGAAGCGGTAGCCATTGCCACTGCCAAAAATGTGTAGCTTCGTTTCATCGTTCTGCTCCTCTGGTTTCAAGTAATGTCAGCGTGTGAGATAGCCTCTCCGCTGCTCTTGTCAAACAGGTGTATACGTGCACCAATGGGGCGTAGTGCAGCTTTGTCACCACGCTTCACGCTCATGTCGAAACGCTCGGTGGGAATTACGGCAATGAAACTGTCATCGCCAACAGTGACATGCAGGTTTACCTCATGCCCTAGAAATTCGATGTTGTTTACAGCCCCAGTAATAGCGTCGGGTGTACCGGAGGGTACATATTCAATGTGCTGTGGTCGTATACCAAAAGTCACAGAACCGCTGTATCGATTGAGCCGATGCGCCAACCCCTGATCTATACGGATGGTCTGTCCCGCTAGCGTTAACAACGGCACATCATCAAATGCAAGACTTGCCGGCACAAGGTTCATTTCCGGCATGCCAATAAAACCTGCCACAAATTCGTTTGCGGGGCGCTCATACAGCGTCACGGGGTCAGCGACTTGCATGATACGGCCGTCTTTCATTACACAGATTCGATCACCCATAGTCATGGCTTCCACCTGATCATGAGTGACATACACAACTGTTGCTGGGCGCCCCTCATCGCGCAGCCGTTGATGCAGATCGGTTATACGCACTCGCATCGAGGCACGTAATTTCGCATCAAGGTTAGACAGTGGTTCATCGAAAAGAAAAACCTCCGGGCTCTTGATCAAGGCGCGTCCTACCGCTACTCGCTGTGCCTGTCCACCTGAGAGTTGTCTGGGTAGCCTTTCAAGTAAGTCGTCAATCTCCAGAGTACCTGACACTTCTGCTGTCGAGCGCTCTATACTTTTCTTAGACTCCCCCTTGAGTTTCAAGCCGAAGGAAAGATTTCGATGCACTTTCATATGTGGATACAACGCATAGTTCTGGAAGACCATGGCAATGCCACGTTTTCCAGGTACTAAATCGTTGATAACCTGATTACCGATACAAATCTTTCCACCGGTAATCGTCTCCAGACCGGCAATCATTCTCAGCGTTGTCGATTTTGCACAGCCCGAAGGCCCAACCAGTACCATGAACTCACCATCGTTCACCGTCAGGTCGATGCCATGCACAGCCTTGAAGCCCCCATCATAAACTTTCTCAACAGATGTCAGTTTCAATTCCGCCATCAGCCCTTTACTCCTCCGGTTGCAATGCCCTGAATGAAATACTTCTGTGCGACGAAGAACACAGCTAACGATGGAGTTAATGCAAGAACAGTCATTGCCAGAATCTGGTTCCAGTTAAATGCCTCAGTAGCATCTATGGACAACTTCAGTGCAAGGCTTATTGGGTAATTTTCAACTGATGAGATGTAGATCAACGGACCAAGGAAGTCGTTCATGGTCCACATGAATTGAAACAGACATACTGAAATGATGGCAGGCAACAGCATAGGAATGAGCACATAGATAAGAACCTGCCAGGTGTTTGCACCATCCACACGCGCAGCTTCCTCTATATCACGCGGAATAGAGCGCATGAACTGTATCAGCATAAAAACAAAAAAGGCCTCCCATGCAAACCATTGAGGCACGAACAACGGCAAGTAAGTATCGAGCCAACCAAGATCGCGGAACAGCAGATACTGGGGAATTCGAGTAACTACATCAGGCAGTAGCAGCGTAGCAATCAGAATTCCAAATAATATTTTCTTACCAGGAAAATCGAATCGTGCAAATCCATAAGCGACAACCACCGATGAAATAGCAGTACCTACAACCTTCGGCAAAACAATTGTCATTGAGTTCATAAAGAATCTAGCGAACGTATAGGGCGTGGAAGTTTGCCAACCATCGATATAACCCTGAACGGTAGGATTGTTCGGCCAGAACGACGGACTAGAAAAAATCTCTGAGTTTGTTTTAAACGATGCACCTATCAGCCAGATCAATGGGTAGAGCATAAAGCCACCAAATACAACCAACACGGTATAACGAACTAGTGCTGAGCTGCGTTCCTGGCGCTTGAGCTTAAGCTCGGTGGCCGACAGTTCCCGGCGATTGCTGTTCATAGAATTATGCTGAATACGTGTCACATTCAGCTCCGTTTATCACCGGCGTAATACACCCACTTCTTTGAAGACCAAAAAGCAATAAGGGTTAACACCATGATGATAATAAAAAGAATCCACGCGATAGCCGATGCATAACCCATGTCAAAGCTCTTGAACGCTTTGTCATAGATATACAATGGTAGTAAGTAGGTAGACTTGAGCGGCCCTCCATCCGTAATAATGTAGGGCCCGTTGAACTCCTGAAACGCCTGTACCGTCTGCATAATCAGATTGAAGAAAATCACAGGAGTTATGAGTGGAAGAGTGATATAACGAAACTGATCCCACTTGCTTGCTCCATCAATGCTAGACGCCTCATACAGTGACTTGTCCACTACTTGCAGAGCGGCCAGAAAAATCACCATGGCTGAACCAAATTGCCAGCAGCGTAGAAGCGTCAGTGTGAACAAGGCATTCTGAGGATCACCAAACCAGTTCACAGGCTCCAGCCCCAAAGACGTCAACGCCATGTTAACCAGACCAACTTCCGCAAAGATATAGCGCCACAGAACTGCGATGGCTATAGAGCCGCCCAGAATGGAAGGCACATAGTACGCTGTACGAAAGAAACCAATTGCCCGTAGCTTGTAGTTCAGAACGACTGCGATCAAGAGGGCAAAGGCCAGCTTCAGCGGAACAGTCATCGCAACGTAGAGCAAAGTGACACTCAGCGATTTTTTGAAGGTCCGATCACGGCTCAACAATCGCTCATAGTTATCGACACCAGTCCATTCGGGTTTGGACAACAAGTCGTATTCAGTAAAGGAGAGATACAACGAAGATAGAAATGGAAACGCAGTAAACATCAACAACCCGATGATGTAAGGCGCTACGTATGCCAGTCCCAGATATTTGTGATCTCCGCCCATCCGCTACGCCTCTTCCAACGTTGGGCAATTAGTGTCGCCAGTACGCATCGGCCTGTGCACAATCCAAAGGCTTCGCGAACAATACTGCGAATAGTTATGCATGACACAGCTCAACCAAAGCACCACGAGTGCCAAGGATTTTCAAACTCTCGACGGCGAGAACCAGCGGCTCCAGCAGCATGTCAGTCATGTTTGCCGAAAATATCTCACGCACAGAAAGCAATGAAGACACCATTTGTTCTGATGTATCTGTCAGTGCGATAAGCTCTTGCAACCTTAAAGACATTGGATCACGGACATCTATTGATTGCCCGGATTCATCGATACCGCTAACGTATCGCATCCACGCTGCCACAGCTAGAAGTAATCCCGGAGACTCACGCCCAGCGAGAATGTTTTCTCGCAAAGTACCGAGTAGGCGTTGAGGTAGCTTCTGACTACCATCCATCGCGATTTGCCAGGTTCGATGTTGTATTTTCGAATTGCTGAAGCGATCGAATAGTGCATCAGCATAGTTCGCAAGGTTTACACCTGGGGGGGCTTTGACTGTCGGCATTATTTCATCCCACAAAATCCGTACATAGTCGGCAAATACCGGATCAGCCATAGCATCTGCTATGGTTTCATGGCCGGCAAGATAGCCGTTGTAGGCCAATGCCGAGTGAGTACCATTGAGCATTCTCAGTTTCATTATCTCATAGGCGGTTACATCTTCAACCAGCTCAACACCGGCAACTGCCAGATCAGGCCGAACACCTCCAACAAAGGTGTCTTCAATCACCCATTGTGAAAAAGGTTCATGCATAACTGGCGCGGCATCATATCGTCCTGTAAGTGTCTTTACATGAGCAATATCCGATTCAGTTGTCGCTGGCGTAATGCGGTCAACCATTGTTGATGGAAACAGACAATGCTCAACTATCCAATCGTGAAGAACAGGGTCGATCATTTTTGCAAGCTGCAGGACAACACGGCGTGTCAGTTCGCCATTTTCCGGCAGATTGTCACATGTCAACACGGTAAAGGGGCCCAATCCGGACCGATGACGTTGTTGTAAAGCACGCACGATAAAACCAGGAGCGGATATAGGCATGGAAGAAAACAAATCGTGTTGTATATCTGCGTGCTCTATATCAAGCTCACCCGTTGCAGGGTTATGACAATACCCTTTCTCTGTTACCGTCATTGATACAATATGTACGGATGGACTTACCATCACGTCGAGTACAGCTGCGGGATCCTCAGGTGCTACCAGAACATCGTTCAGCACGCTGATTATTCGGCAATTTTCACCGTCGTTATTCAGCGATACAGCCGTGTAGGTCCAATCCTGTTCGCGAAGAGCATCACGCGTGCTGGAGCTGCGAAGAGAGACACCAACAACGCCCCAGTCTCCACCGGATGACGCCATGGCATCAGCGACATAGATGCAGCCGAAAGCGCGGAAAAAAGCGCCAAGGCCAAGATGTACTATTCCTGTCTGCGGGCGATTAGTTTTCATTAGATACACTGCGAAAAACAATCGTATGAGTGAATTTCCAAGAGTAAATCATCAAATTTTCTACGATAACCATATATGGAATCTGAAGGGCCATTAGAGTTTGTAGGCTTTTTTTGCCAGACCATAGGCCAAGTCATAACTCAGCTCCATGGCCTCATCTTCATCCAGCCGACCCGATACAACCAGTGTTGCCAGATAAGCACTATCTACTCGTCTAGCAACATCATGACGTGCCGGAATCGAACAGAAAGCCCGCGTATCGTCATTGAATCCAACGGTGTTGTAAAAACCAGCCGTTTCAGTCGTCATTTCGCGAAAGCGCTTCATACCTTCAAAACTATCGTTAAACCACCAGGCCGGACCCAGCTTCAAAGCAGGATAAGCACCGGCGAGTGGAGCAAGTTCACGTGCGTAGGATGTTTCATCAAGCGTGAACACAATGATGGTTAAATCTGGAGAGTGTCCAACAGCATTGAGTAGGGGTCGAAGCGCATTGACGTAATCAGTGCGTGTAGGAATATCGAAACCTTTGTCGCTTCCAAAGCGTTTTGCAATGTCATATGAATGATTGCGTACTGAGCCACTGTGTATTTGTAGTACCAGACCATCTTCCAGACTCATTCTTGCCATCTCTGTCAGCATATGGCCTCGGAATATTTCCGCCTCCTGTTCAGAGCACTTTCCTTGCAAGGCTTTAAACAACAGTGCGGCGGCATCTTCTTGCGACAAGTCCTCCGTGTGTGCACTCTGATGCCCATGATCAGAGGCTGTCGCACCATAGCTTTTGAAATAGGCACGCCGTTTTCGATGAGCTGCCAAATAGCCAGACCACGTGGTTGTATTTTCGGCAGTCAATACCCCTAGTCTTTCAACATTCGCGGTGAAATCTTTTGTCTCCGGGTCTATCACTGAATCAGGTCGATAGGTAGTAATCACCCTGCCGCGCCAGCCACTGTCCCGGATAAGCTTGTGCCAACGTAAGTCGTCAATTGCACTCTCGGTCGTTGAAATAGCCTCTATGTTGAATCTTTCAAACAAGGCACGTGGTTTAAAAGCATCTTGCGTCAGGCACTGCGCGATATGGTCATAGATCGCGTTTGCTGTTTTGGCAGTAAGTCTTTCCTTAACACCAAACACTTCGCAAAGAGCATGGTCTATCCAGAGCCTTGAAGGTGTGCCTCGAAACAGATGATAGTTCTGTGCAAATATTTGCCATATTTTGCGAGAATCTTGCTCAATCCACCCGCCGTCCACTCTCGGAACTCCTAGCGCCTCCAATGGAACACCGTGTGAGTGGAGCATTCGAAATACATAGTGATCGGGCGTCACGAACAAATTCGCTGGATCAGAGAATGCCTCATTCTCGGCATACCAACGAGGGTCGGTATGTCCATGCGGGCTGATAATTGGTAGTGATTTTACCTGCTCATAAAGCCTGCGGGCAATGTGCTTTGCGCCAGACTCTGACGGAAGCAGTCGGTCGTCATTCAACACAATTATGCATCCCTCTCATGTCAAGTAAATGTGCGTAACCCCAATCCTCTTGAGGCATACTAGAGAGCGTTTTTCCACATGTCAACTAATATCCTAGTTAATTAGTAGACAAAATGATGTAGCATATGCCTTGATTTACACATTTAGTGAAGGTGATCGGGAATGGCCAAGGAGTTCCGGCAAGGTGAAGAAGCCTCTGTTTTGCCACAAATTCAGCAGACCACCCTGCCCACTATTGCCGATCAGGTATTCGATGAGCTGCAAAAACGCATCCTGACGCTGGAGCTCCCCCCCGGAACAAAGCTTGCGGAACTGGATGTCGCAAAAACGATGGGGGTCTCACGCCAACCCGTTCGAGAAGCATTCAAACGGTTATCAAAACTGGGGTTTCTGGTAATACGGCCTCAAAGCAGCACCACAGTCAGCCTGATTTCAGAAGAATCCATTCTTCGCGCCCGGTTCATTCGCACCGCACTGGAAGTACAGACTAGCCGGGCGGCCTGCGTCACGCTCGATGAGAAAGGCCATGCAGAACTAGCCGACATACTTGAAGAGCAAAAAGCTGCAATAGTTGCCAATGACCGAAACCTGTTCCATGCCCTTGATGAGAGTTTTCATCGGCAAATTTGCGCGCTCTCAGGCGTCGGCTATGTCTGGGATCTAATCCATGACAACAAAGCGCATATGGATAGGGTACGAATGTTATCGCTTAACTCTTCATCTCAACAACATGCGCTTGACGAGCACGTAGCCATACTCGACGCAATAATCAAAGGTGATCAGGACACTGCAGCGCAGGCGACGGTCGATCACCTATCCCGTATATTGATCTTGATTGAGGAAATAAAAGGTGTAAACCACCGATGGTTTACAGATAGCAGTAGTCGATGAGAAGAATAGGCTTCTAAGCTCACATTATTTGCAGACAGGGAGAACTGAGGACATGTGTGCTTTTCAACATGAATAGCCTTGGGCCAATCGCACACACAAAAAGCTCTAACATAACTGCTAATTGTGAATATTACCCTTTCCAGTGATAAGTAAACCCTGCCGTCCCGGCGCTAAATCCCTGACACTGGCGATACAACGTTGGACGGGACCGACACTTCACTAACAGAAGTGTTGATCCGGTTTTATATAATCTTAAAAACAAGGGAAAATGTAATGAAATATCGTTTTTTGATCGCCTCCGTACTGTTCTTCGGATTGTCTTCCATCGCTAATGCTGGTTTTTTAATTGGTGTAAAAGCGGGCCCCATGCTGGTGGGTTTTGATGATGTTGACGTCGACGAGGACCCCGTCAGTGTCGGTGTTCTGCTTGGCTATGACTTTGACAGCCAACCGGGAGGCTTCGCTCTCGAAGCGGAGGCGACCCGTAGCACCGCAGCGGGGTTGGTATCCGGCATCGATCTGGAAGTAGAAAGTCAAGGACTTTACCTATCCTACGCAACTCGTGGAAATCTGTACTTAAAAGGTAGAGTGGGATATATGGATGCCTCTCTGGTCGCCGATTCACTATCAGAGGAGGAAGGGGGCGAGACTTATGGCCTGGCAATTGGTTTGCGTCTGGGCGCGATTCGCGTTGAACTTGACTACACGGCAGTAGATGATGATGTCACATTTGTCAGCGTCGGTTTAGTATTCTGAGACTATGAGTAAAACAGCATGACATGACATCTGGCGGTATGGATGCAGGTAAAACGACTATAGTTACTCGCCTGACTCCATACTGTCAACTTGCTGGGTAACGTGACGACGAATTTTAAAAAACACTGTTTGCCACGTAGCGAAAATAGAAATACCTTTACATATTTCAGCACTAACGAATTGGCTGCGCTCTATGCCTTTATCGATCTTTACAGCAAAGGGACTTGTGGGATTAAAAAGGATTGATACTATATGAGTACAGAAAGAAAAATTGACCCAGGCATCTATTAAGGTAGCTTAAGAGAGACAACATCCGAAAGTGGCGGATACTAATTGCAATTGAGTAGGAGAATTACTTGTCTATACGAATTGTTATTTTAATTATCTGCGTGGTTGTCACAGATATGACAACCAGTCGGGCAAACTCGGAACCAGTGACTAAACCAACACGCGCAGGCTATAGTTTTTTTGGTCTGGGTGTTAACTTTATTGATTATGAAGAGAATTCTGCTCAACGAGTAGATGGAAGAATCGTCGACGTCGAAACCGCCTCAATGGTGAATGTTGCCCAGCAAAGTGGCACCTACGTATCCTTCAGCAACGAGTGGGGGTTTTATCTTATTACTTCTTCTACGCTTGGCGAATCCCAGTCGGAAGAAAGCTGGGTGGTAGACGATGCAATAATCCGAACCAACAAGATACTGTTCGAGCAACAACGCATTGGACTATTACTGTCCAAGCATTTAAAGTCCGATTACTATTACCTTTTTGGCGCTCAGTACAACAATACCGAGTTTCGTCGATTCGGCACCACCCTGACTCCCGCTGCGACGGATTTTGGCTTAACCGCAGAATCCGCTAATCTGGGTACTGAATCAGAAACAGTATTGGATCTTGCAGCGGTCGCAGGGTTGGAAAAAACCACGGTATTTATGTCTGACCAGCCGGGTTGGCGATATCAGTTTCAGGCAGTTTTGGGATTGCCGTTGTTAACCAATATATCAAATACTGAAATCAATGATGGTGAGAAATTCGGTGAGGGCTTTAGTGGATTGTTCGGACAAGGGCGGTTCAATTACGGATACCAATTCAATAAAAATATTTTTCTTTCATTAAATCTTGAGATTGCTGTATCGCAGCGCAATGCAATTGATCGAGAAATTAGTGATAGTGTTCGTACGACAGAATTTCCGTCCAATACGCTTGTTTACTTTTTCCCTAGCCTGTCTTTGTACTGGTCATTCTAAATTCAGATTGGAGACGTTTCACACTATACGATGTTCGTGAAGAGCCTCTGACCATCAGCTTCATCAGCAGGATCCAGAAAACACCTTACCCTTTGGACCGATGCGCACACCATTACGTAACCGTGTGTAGGCCAGTGTGTCCAGGTTGCAGGGATTTGCACCAAGCGCATCTGCGAAAATTATCTCCTCAGCAATAGCCGCATAGTCATTTAGAAAATGCACAGCACTTTTAACAACCAGAATACTTTTCGTACAGGGCTCGATGCCAAATGCACGAAACATCGCCTGATCTGCATTCTGACTGCGTATGGTACTCACGATGACTTTAATGTCTGCTATGTCGTGTACAAGATGCAAACAGGCACAAAGACCAAAGTTAGCGTGTGAACCTTTGTACATAGGTCCAGTGAACGGGAAGATGCCATCGGACAATGATTCAACCCGGGCACGAATCTTCACCGCCGGGTCACTGTACTCGGGGTACTGACAACCCAACAACACGTCTATCTCAGCGCCCTCACCTGCCTCATGAGCCGCAGCGGCTGTCTTGGCATCCCATAGCATAGAAAGGGCGGCATTCTGCGCACCTGCTTGCAGCAGCGCATTAAGAAGACCGGTGGAGTCACCCATACCTCCTGCACCAGGGTTGTCCTGGGGGTCGGCGATAACGACAGGTTTATCTGCATCGATAGACAACGCCATCGCTTGCTTGACCGCCTTATTGGCTGGAACTAAAGGGTTATAGAATTCGTCTTCGGCCTGCGACAACGCATCAATCACATTATCGGCAGCGGTATCTACCGCTTGTTGATCATCACCGTAGACAAAAACTGATGCACCTGTATCGCAGATATCAGCTGGCGGAAATCCCATTGCCATATCAATCGACGAGACGCCTTTTATGCTTAATTCTGATAGCTGCTTATAGAGACGCTGACCAGGCTCCCTCATGGTAGATTGGGAGGTGATGGGGATAATATAGTCCAATTGCCGCCATGCCCGACAAAACGGGCGTTGGCGTTGTAGTAGCTCAGCCATCAAAATCTGGGCTCTGGCACCTGTAGCTGCCATATCAAGGTGCGGATAGGTACGATAAACACTTACTGCAGATGCACGCTCAAAGAAATCGGGTGAAAGATTACCGTGTAAATCCAGACTAACGACAATGGGTAGATCCGGCCCGACAACTTTGCGAATACGGCGAAGTAGTTCCGCTTCTCCATCTTCATAAGACTCCGTGACCATGGCCCCGTGCAAATCAAGGTAAACACCATCGACAGGGCCGGCCTTTTTTAACCGGTGTATTATTGACGAACTTATGCGATCAAAAGCATCGTCAACCACATAACCCGCAGGTTCCGCAAAGGCCCAAAGTAGTGGAACGAGCTCCCAGCCAACTGCCGCCTTAAGAAAACCGGAAAGTGGAATGTTCCGCCCGGGCAAAACCGCAAATATTTCGCCACCTTCGGTCAACGGTGGCCATGCGCTAGGCGTTGTAAAGTGTTTGTAGCTGGTTTTTAGTGGCGCGAATGTATTGGTTTCATGCTGCATTCCACCAACCGCAATTCTGGGTTTCGACATTTGAAGATCCTTTCGTTTTCTGACCGCCCGACGGACGAGTCCCCTGCTCCATGATGCCCGATTCGGGGTCAGTGGACTGAATTGAACATAGACTAGCCGCGACTATTAGGGTCCACCTTTGGCCAAGTGTTTCTCCTGCGCTACCGATCCGCCCTGGTGGAGTCCGCACTAGCCTGCCTGATCACGGCCAAAATGATCACCTGCGCTTACTGCAACGAAAAGCTCAACTAAAGTACAGGTCGATAAAATATATCACCAGATTCTCAAGTCGCTAACTGCCTGTATTCTGGCTGAACGAGAATTGCAGTATCGGCGCAAGGGTTTATCCGGACGCAAGGGTTCTCATCGCGTTCTATTTAGAATTTTGGTCTGTTAAGCCTCTGTAATGTAATGTGACATCTTAAGTGGGGAAAGCTGAAACTCGCGATGCCTGCCAGTCCCGTTCGCTATTTCGATCGTGTCTCAGTATGGTTTTTTAATTCTTCAGGGAGCCCACCGTGTCCGAGTATACGAAAGACATATTTATCAGTTATGCGCACCTGGATAACGAGCCGCTTCCACCCGAATAAGACGGCTGGATTACGCGTTTCCACGTTACGCTTCAAGCGTTGCTCAACATGCGGCTTGGTCAGCCCTCCAGAATCTGGCGTGATGACAAGCTGCAGGGTAACGATGTTTTCAGTGACGAGATTATGCGACAGTTCGGCAACACCGCTGTGTTGCTTTCTATTCTGACGCCGCGTTACCAGAACTCAGAATGGTGCACGCGCGAGATTTCTGAATTTTGTAACGCTGCAAAACAGGACGGTGGCGTCGTTTTTGACAACAAGGCCCGCATTTTCAAAGTGTTAAAGGCCTCGGTAGACACCGAAGAAACACTTCCTCCAGTCGCCAAGGAAGTGCTGGGATACGAATTTTTCACTTACGGCAACGAAGTACCACTGGAGCTCGAACCAGCGTATGGCGAGGAATTCGTTGTGTACAGAATAACCGGTCTTTCGGCAGAGAATAATGTCTTAACCGTCGAACTCAAAGATGTTGAACAAAAAAATGAAAAGTTAACCGTCCAACTGGATGAAGCTGAGCAGGAAAAAATTGAAGCATTGAACGAAGTTGATCAGGTGAAGAACTCAAAAAAATTGAGTTTGATGTCAGATAGTGATACCACTGTTGAAGCCGACAGGTAAATTTTTGCAGTGCAAGTAAGCCACATTTACTCTCTGGCAAACCAGCTTCCCTCTGGTTTAAGGACTTTATCGCATGAGATAAATGGTGAAGCTAGCTAGTAGTGTAGAGAAAATTCTCTACGAAATTACCAGTAAGTACCACGTCGAAAGACAGAGATTCCCTGTCCCGTTTTTTGTGAGTAATCCTCCCCAATGAACTCAGAACTATCGGACAAAAAACCGGGGAAATTCCGGGTTTAAGTCCAAACAAAGCAAACGTAAGACGCTGACATGCATACTGAGACCACACCAACTGCAACCCAGGCTTAAACTTACTCGTTCGAGCCAATTCGCGGCTGCAAACGACTTTGCAGAAATTTTTCGAACCTTATCGCAATAGCTTTGTTTACTGATAAACCGATGACACTGGATTCCAGCTGGTTGATGTTCAGGGTTCATCTCGATGTGCCTGGTTCAACTCTCCACCAGGATATTAATACTTATTTAAAAGTGAGATATTTGTGGCCGAAATAACTCGTTATGGCGGGCACTACAATCCCGCACAAATGAGCCAGAGCTTCACCTTTTTCTACGCCAAGCATTGGCACAAGCGCTTTTGCCATGAGTAAAGCGACCACCCATGTTTGCAGCAGCGCAATCATATTCACCACCGTGTACGCGCTGATCTGGGTTTGAACCGAATTATCAGTCGGGCCAAACACCAGAAGCTTAAAAAAAATAAAGCCGCTCGCCATGCCGACCAAATACGAGCAAACAATGGCAAATTCGAAATCCATGAACATTGAGAAAACGAAACGACTGCCGAAATTTAATGAGGCCGCGACTCCGCCAGCGACTAAAAATCGTATAAAACGCTTACTAGGCAATGTAATTTCTCAATGGGAATCGCAAGGCAAACAGCACCGATTTACCAGTTGCTCTTCGTCGTTTCTGCCAATTGCATGCCAAGTTTGACAATTTAAAAATACTGAGCTGCAAAGGCGCAAGACATTCAATCCAACGGTGCATGTAACCTCGTCCCCTTAATCACTATGCCACCGCGATTACCCGCGTCTATCGATCCATACCGCTCTTTAAAGCACTCGGGCAACGGGCGGTCTCCTTCCAGCGAGAGCCATAGCCGCATAAGGTGGCGCCGCTTTGATGGATCGGGCCAGTCAAGAAATGCGGTGCGGTCATGCAACTGCGAGTGGTTGTACACAAATTGCATATCTCCTGGCTCAAGCTGCATACCAAAGCACAAATCCGGATCGTTAGCCAGCTCGTCAAACTTATCTAACGCCCTGACATGGTCCGGTGTCAGGCGCACGGCATCTTCAAATCGCTGCGCGCTGTCTATGTATTGACGTTGATAAAACACAGTTAGAAAACCATGCTCCCAACTGAGCACCGGTATATTCATAAATGGTTTGGCGCCCTCAGGCACTTCGCCACGTCTATCCGTCGAGATAGGTTCAAACAACTTGAGTAGAAGCTCGGGACATTCAGCTTTCATCCTGTTGTAAATTGACTCTGCGCTCACAAGGAGCGACTGACCACCCCGCTGTGCATCTTTCAGGCATAACAGCGCAACCACATCAGCGCTATCAGTATGAAAGCTCTGGCGTTCACTTGTCTGGTATATGCGGCTGTTGGGATCATTGGCGTCAGCACCAATATCACGAACATGACCCAGGATATGCCCTTGTGCATTTTGTGAGCGGGCGCTACCAAGATGAACTCCAACACCACAGAATATAGTGGCAGCAAATGCCTGCGTGTAGTTTGCAATGGGTAGACCGCGCAACACCTCCACACCGGCCCCGTTCAGCAAACATTGCTTCAGGCTGTCGATGTGACCCTGAAAAGTACTGAGTGGAAACGTCTGCTTTGTTATTTCCCCAACATCATGCCCCAATGCCTGAAAGTGTCTGGCTGCATTTTCAAGGTCTGCGATATCATCCGAAGAGAGCGTGTACAGCCAGGCATCAGGCTGCTCACGCATGTCCTTACCTATCCAGGCTGATGGTGATGAGATCAGTGGTGGAAGATCGCCAAGCAGTTGATGGGAGGTGCACTTCATTGTTGGTCTGTCTGTATCCAGCGACATTATAAGTGGTGTCTAGTTTACCGCATGCGTTGCCTGTTCTATCAGTTGCAGCCCACGGGTCAGAACCTTGTTACGCCAGCGAGAAGATGGTGGACAAAAGCGGCGCTCCAACTGACATCTTGCACGTACTCTGAGCCCACTATCAGCACCTGCAAAATGAAAAGCCTGATTTTCTCTGCGCAATGCGCCAAGCATTACTAATGAAGAATACGTACCAAATTCGGCCGTGACAAATCGGTACGTCTTATCATCAAAGTGCCGCGTCAACCAGCCTCCCATGGCACCCCGGGCTTGATAGACATGACTGTCGGAAGGCGTTGTCGATACAATCCCGGCCGCACCGAATGTCCGCTCATACCACTGATGCTCAGGCGAGCCTGGGGCAGCATCCACCAACAATTGACAGTCTGCATAGCTACCCAGCCCCGTGTGAAAATCAAGATGGCAAACCTCTATAGCATCTCCCACCCAGTGTCGTATTTTCTCCCTCATTAACAACGCAGTGCGACCACTGCGTTCGCCACCGTAAAACAATCCATTCGGAAATTCACATTGGCCGGTGACGATGGCGCACTGTAATCGCTTTGTTCCTTCGCGAGCAAGATATCCCAACGCCTTAAGGTGAAATCCATCAAAACGGCGTGGAGGATAAGCGGGATTCAACAGTGTATCGAAGCGAGCATAGTCGGAGGGAGACGCATCGACTGACAACCTGTCCCGAGCCATTGACGGTTTTTGATCATGGTCCAGAAAATTACGATTAAGATCTACGTTATCTTCATTTACCCGGCGTCCAAGCGCGTACCCGTAGGGGTTCAACGCATGGATGAGTACAAATCGGCCATTGACAGGCACTTGTCGTTGAGCGTTCAGCCAGGCTAGTTGTATGGCGGCCCCTACACGACCCTCAACACCATGCAATCCGGAAGACATAACGGTCACATGACGACCTGGCTCACCAATTAACGCAACATCAACGCTCAGATCAGGCATGTTCTCGATGCCCAGTGGAAAACTGAGTAGCTCAGCACCCAAATCGCCAGCAGCCTGCCGGAAGCGAGAACGAGAATCAGCGTAGTCTTTTGGGAATTTTGACATCTCGAATGACAAGTCTATTGAATGGCTATGGAACTGCAGGGGTTTCAGCCGTCGGTCATGGTCACAATGACATCCACGTGGCAAGTATAGCGTCGAAGAGCAAAGCCACGTTGCGAACCCTTGCGAGCAGGGTCAGTATTCAACGGCAATGCGCCTCGGCTTGACCTGGATCAAATGATTCCAGGCCCTCTTTTGTCACCATTAGCGCAACTCAAAAACCAAGTAATAGAAGTCGAGCCGTTGGAGTCTCCGTGCTGCGAGGCCGGGACAGAGACTACATCGGCGATAGTGAGTCGATGTGGTCGCGCCAACAGGTTTACATAACAGTCAAGAGATTTTTAAAAATGAGATGCCCTCCCTATGATCTCTGAATTAACCGGTCGTGAACGTCGACAGGCGCAGTGGGTTTCGAGCCTGGTCATGATAGTTGGCCTGCTCATAGCGTTTGTGGGTCGTGACAATGTGATTGCTATTCACGGGCTGGCAGCTGCACTGTACGGCGGTGTATTTCTTGTGCTGGTCTATCGCCATCGTCTGGCTCCTGAGCCCTCACCTGACCGTTTGGCGCACTATTACGATGATCCTACTAAAGTCGGTTTGATAGTCTCGCTCCTATGGGGTGTATTCGCCATGGGTGTGGGCGACTGGATTGCCTGGATGATGGCGTATCCGGAATTCACCTTTGACGCAGCCTGGGCAAGCTTTGGCCGGATGCGGCCGGTTCATACCACAGGAGTCATATTTGGTTTCGGCGGCAACGCGCTAATCGCAACATCTTTGCACGTCGCACAGCGGACCAGCCGTGCCCGCCTCCCCGATCAGTTCAGTCCATGGTTTGTTTTATTGGGTTACAACCTTTTCTGCCTCCTTGCCGTGATCGGCTATCCATTGGGAATAACACAATCGAAGGAATATGCTGAACCCGAATGGTATCTGGACTTTTGGTTGGTCATTGTCTGGGTCACTTATCTGATTCTCTATCTGAGAACACTAGCCAGGCGGCAAGAGCCACATATCTATGTCGCCAACTGGTATTACCTGGCATTCATACTGGTTGTTGCCGTTTTACATGTCGTGAACAACCTGGCCATGCCGGTGGGTCTGGGGATAGATAAAAGTTATTCGCTGTTCTCAGGAGTACAAGATGCCATGACCCAGTGGTGGTATGGACATAACGCCGTGGCCTTTTTCCTGACGGCAGGTTTCCTTGGCATGTTGTACTACTATCTGCCTAAATGTGCGGGCAGACCCGTTTACTCCTATCGCATGTCGATTATCAGTTTCTGGGGAATCACCTTCATGTATATGTGGGCTGGCTCTCACCACTTGCATTACACGGCCCTGCCCCAATGGGTGCAAACATTGGGTGTCACGTTTTCAGTGATGCTTCTCGTACCTTCCTGGGGTTCAGCGGCCAATGCATTATTAACGCTGAACGGCGCATGGCACAAAGTGCGGGACGAACCCACGCTACGCTTCATGATGGTGGCGGCAATCTTCTATGGTTTGTCTACGTTTGAAGGCTCTTTCATGGCAATTCGACCGGTCAACTCTTTATCTCATTATACGGACTGGACCATAGGCCATGTACATTCCGGGGCAATGGGCTGGGTGGCCTTCATTGTTTTCGGTTCAATCTATAGCCTTGTTCCGTGGCTATGGAAACGTGAGCGAATGTATTCCAGATACCTTATCGAATTGCATTTCTGGTTGGCACTCTCAGGCACTCTCATTTATCTTGTCAGCCTGTGGAACGCAGGTATTACCCAGGGACTCATGTGGCGCACGTACGAGACATCGGGTGAGCTCTCTTATTCGTTCCTGGACTCCATGATTGCGATGAAACCCTATTATGTAGCTCGGGGTATTGGTGGTTTTCTATTCTGGGCAGGTGCCTGCCTGGCGCTGTTGAATGTGTTGATGACTATTCGTCAGACGAAGCATAAGGCTACAGACAATTCACGCGAGAACACTGCGCCCGACAACAGGTTAGTACCAGCCGATATTCCCGTTTCAGTGGAGCAAGGCACATGATTTTCGGGACACACTATAAACTTGAAAAAAATTCACTCGCATTGGTATTCGCCATTGTTCTGGTGTCAGGCATAGGCGGCTTTGTCGAGATAGCACCACTGTTCACCATTGATGACACCGTCGAAGCAGATCCCGACATGCGCGTTTACACACCGCTTGAGCTAGCGGGAAGAAACATTTATATGCGGGAGGGTTGCTACGCTTGTCACTCACAGATGATACGCACTCTCAGAGATGAAGTAGATCGCTATGGTCCTTTTTCACTGGCGGCGGAATCTCAGTACGACCATCCCATGCTGTGGGGGTCAAAACGTACAGGACCAGACCTTGCACGCATCGGTGATAAATATTCCGATCAATGGCATACGCAACACCTGAACAATCCGCGCGATGTTGTGCCTGAGTCTATTATGCCAGCCTATGGTTGGCTGCTGCGCAACACGTTGAAAGCTGATGACTTTAGCGCTCACCTGAAAGCAATGAGCCAAGTAGGCGTGCCTTATACACGCGATATGATTACCCACGCTACAAGCGACGCAATAGCACAGGCAACACCGGATGCCGAAACGCGGGATGCGTTATTGTCTCGCTACGGTGATGATACTAATGTACGAGTGTTTGATGGCTTGCAAAACCGGGTAACAGAAATGGATGCCATTGTAGCCTATCTTCAAATTCTCGGACAGCTGACTCAACTGCCCTATCAGGACGCAGGTTCAACCCAAACAGCACAAAAGGTGAACCATAATGGAACATGAATTCTGGGTATACCTGTCTAAATCATGGGGACTGCTATATCTGGTTGTTTTCTCCCTAGCAATTCTGGCATACACGCTTCGCCCCTCCAATCAAAAGACCTTTGATAAAGCTGCTCAGAGCATACTCGACGAGGATGACAAACCATGTCGTTAATCGAGAGAGACAAACACTCTGGTTACAAGACAACTGGTCATGAATGGAATGGCATCAAGGAACTCAATACACCAGTACCACGATTAGTCATTCTATGTTTGGTCGGCACCATCCTATTTTCGGTGGGCTATTGGTACTTGATGCCGTCTTGGCCACTAGTTGATCGATTCTTTCCTGGCAAACTGGACGTTAATGAGCGGGCTGAGTTGATAAACAAGATAGCCGAAGCAAAAACACTGAAACACGAGAGCTGGATAGATCAACTGGAAGAAACAGAATTTGAAGAGATAATCTACGATCAGCGCCTTATGTCAAAGGTCAACATCAGCGGCGCCAGATTGTTTGATGACAACTGCGCGATGTGTCATGGACGAGAGGGGGTAGGAAACCTGAATTATCCAAGCCTTGCAGATGAGTCGTGGCTCTGGGGAGACGACCCTGCTCATATTGAACAGACTCTGCGTGTGGGAATCAATAGCCAGCATCCTGAATCGCGTGTCGCTATTATGCCGGCACTTGGGGAATCCGGGATTCTGGACAAGGAAACCATCGAAGATATTGTCGGCTATGTGAGTGTGGCTGCCAGACTACCGGTACCCATTGAGTTAACCGAAGCCAAGCGTCAGCAAGCTGGTATGAAAGGTTATCAAGCAACATGTGCCGGTTGTCACGGCCAGAATATGCAAGGCAATCAGAGCCTCGGCGCACCGAACCTGATTGATCAATATTGGATATATGGCCATTCACCGGAGCAGATAGTCAAGAGTGTATGGTCTGGTAGACAAGGCCATATGCCCTCATGGGAGAAGCGACTGCAGCCCTATGAACGCAAGATTCTGGCGTTGTTTGTCACCACACTTGATTGATAAGAGGCAGGTCACCAAATGTCCAAAAATACGCAACTGTCTTCAGACTGGACGCCTTTTACACTCGCAGCAGTTCTCGGCACTACCATTTTACTGGTGGTGTTCATTGTTGCCAGTATCAATCTGGTACGCGTGGCCATTGTATCTCAACCGGCTTGTGTTACTCATGATCGCATGGGCGGGCACGAATCATCTGCGGCATTGGCTGCAAAGTCATCCTGTTAACCGCTCGAAGGAGCCCAATTGGAACAATAATATGGACTCACTGCCAGCTCTAGAACCACCTACTCCACGAGCACTACCGCTTAATCGTCATCTTAGAACTGATGAGGCGTTTGTCTGGCTGCAAGCCGGATGGGATGACTTCACAAGCGAAGATACAGGTGCGAGCATTATTTACGGCTTTTTTGTTTTCATACTCTCGGCACTTCTGATTGGCGGGCTCTTCTGGATCGGTGCCGATTATGCATTTTTTCCTGCAATGGGTGCATTTCTTGTTGTGGGTCCGGCCCTGGCAATGGGTCTGTACGAAAAAAGCCGCAGGCGTATGGAAGGAGAGCAAACCCAGCTGGATGACATGATTTTCGTTAAAACAAAATCTCCTTATCAGTTGTTTTTTATCGGACTTATTCTTTTACTGCTGTGTTTGCTATGGATGCGTGCCGCAGTGCTGATCTATGCCTTGTTTTTCGGGTTTCATAAATTCCCCGGATTCGCCCCTTTGCTCGTCTCGCTGTTTCTGACACCTTCCGGATGGGGGCTACTGATCGTAGGTTCGCTGTTCGGCGCCTTATTTGCCGCATTGGGTTTTGCTATCAGCGCACTGTCGGTCCCCATGCTATTGAACGAGCGTGTTGACGCATTCACGGCCATGGGAGCGAGTATGACTTTAGTATGGAATAACCTGCCTGTTATGGTGACCTGGGGAGGTATTGTTCTCTCAGTATTCATCGTCTGTATGCTAAGCGGATTATTGGGACTCATCATAGCCTTTCCAGTGCTTGGCCATGCCACTTGGCATGCCTATGTGGCCATTCGCGGTGCACCTGAAAATCCCGTGTTCACTCCAGCCATCATTAGTCCAGAAACTACTGATGGATAGTCTATCGTTCAATCCAGAAGCTATTGTCGGGGCATCACGACAGTTAAGTGAATCTGAATCAGAGATCGAGCTTTCAGTGCCTTCCATACACTGTGCGGGATGTATTAGCGCAATAGAAAAAGCATTGCTTGACACACAAGGAGTAAGTTACGCGCGCGTGAATCTAACCTCTCGTCGCGTGCGCATTCGCTGGTTCAGCACAGAACAAACACCAGCCTTGATTGACATCATCGAGCAAGCTGGCTTCAAAGCGTACCTTCCAGGATCCCGTACTATCGAGCAAGATGACAATGAACTCAAAAAGCACATACGCGCACTAGCCATAGCAGGCTTTGCTGCGGGCAATGTCATGATGTTATCTCTGTCTATATGGTCAGGAGCTGATGAGCAAACACGCCATCTGTTTCATCTTGTGTCCGCGGCCATTGCTTTGCCCGCCCTCATTTTCTCAAGCCGAATTTTTTTCACATCAGCCTGGCTAGCACTGAGAGCTGGGCATACGAACATGGATGTGCCGATCTGTGTCGGTATCATGGCGACCACACTTCTTAGCCTTTACGATACAGCTCTTGGCGGAAATCATGTCTACTTTGACGCAGCTATCATGCTGGTTTTTCTGCTACTCATAGGACGCACACTAGAAACGCGAATGCGAGCTAAGGCAAGCGATGCCGTTGGTGATCTAAAAAAACTACAACCCGAACTGGTCACTACTTACGCGAAAAACGGCGTCGACACGGTCACCGTACCAGTGCAGCAGGTACTTAAAGGCGACATTCTACTCATCGGTAAAAAAGATCGGATACCTGTTGATTGTAAGATCTTATCTGGCATCTCGTCACTGGATAAATCACTGGTTAGCGGTGAAAGTTCACCTGTTCGGGTAAGTAAAGGGGACGTGCTGTATTCGGGGAGCCTTAATCTGGAAAGCGAATTACAGGCCATAGCTGTCGAAAGCGTCGACGAATCATTCCTGGCCAGAATTGAAAAGCAGATTAATGAAGCTGACGCACAGAAAGGCCAGTATCAGCAAATGGCTGATAAAGTGGTCAGCTACTACACACCCTTTGTGCACCTTGTAGCCCTTTTGGGGTTCTCGATCTGGATGTGGTACAGCGGTGATTGGCATCGTGCAATAACAGTGGGCGTCACTATCCTGATCATTACCTGCCCCTGCGCGTTAGGCCTTGCCGTGCCGATAGCGCGTGTCATTGCAGCCTATCAACTTATAAAGCATGGCGTGTTGATGAAAGACGGGGCAGCACTGGAACGACTGGCGATGGTCGACACTATTATTTTTGACAAGACAGGCACCTTGACAGATGAGAAGAGCCAGGTTTGCGCAACGCTCAGTCGGTTTACCAGAGAAACGCTTTCGATAGCCCAGAACCTGACTCATGGTGCTGAACATCCTCACGCAAAAGCCATTGGCAGATATCAAGACCTGATCACAGCTTCTAGACGCCAGCCGGGAATGCACAATTGGTGTGAAGTACCAGGCGAAGGTATAGAAGCCAGCATCGATACAGACGTTTATCGATTAGGCAGGGCAGCCTGGGCTTTGGATGATGCATCATGCGAACAAGAGGACAGCGACAGTCAAGCAAACAGCCGTACCATACTCACAAAGAATGGTAAGTGGCTTGCCGAGTTCTATATCCAGAACCGTATTCGAACGGATGCGGTCCAATGCATCAATCGTTTGCGAAACCAAGGCTTATCAATCGAGATTCTTTCCGGTGACTCATCCGCACGTGTACGTCACGTTGCTGAAGCCCTGAATATCGTTCGACTCACGGCTAACGCCAGGCCTAACGAAAAACTGGCTCGTGTGCAATCGTTGCAATCCACTATAAAGAACGTGCTGATGGTAGGCGATGGAATCAATGACAGCCCTGCACTAGCTGCTGCCTCTGTATCAATGGTACCGGGTACAGGCGCTGATATGACACGGAAAATGGCAGACTTTGTTCTATTAAACGATCAACTGACCGCTATTGCGGAGGCCATTAGAATATCGAAACAGGCTCGCCGGGTTATTGCTCAAAATCTGGCACTTGCCGTGGGGTACAACGTCGTAGCCTTGCCACTTGCCATGACAGGTCTGGTGACGCCGTTGATAGCGGCCGTCGCCATGTCTTTATCATCGGTGCTGGTCATAGGTAATTCACTGCGACTGGCATCGAACAACTCTGTACTTGAACTTCTGACCACACGACGTTACACAACGTCTTCGGCACAATAAGATGAACTATCTGTTCCTGGTACCTATCTCTTTGTTATTAGCTGTTACCGCTCTTTTCGTATTCCTATGGACGCTCAACAGCGATCAGTATGACGATCTTGACGGCGCTGCCGAGCGTATTCTGATAGACGACGACGTTCCAATTACAAGGGATCGGCCATCTGCAGACAATACTAAATTATATTAAGTTTGAACCAACTTCTAACGTTATCACCAGATAAATGACCATTGAGCGTATTGCTTCCAGATTCGATGAGGTCACTGAATCCCAACCAATCCCGAGGGCTGCACGTAATCAATGCAAGCGTATAGAGTCACCACCATTAGCTGTTATTTCCAGTAAATTCATATCGTCGACCTGCACCCGCTGGCTTGACACTAAACGGATCATGCCGGATGTCTTGAGCCTTGTAAAATTTCGACTGACGGTCTCAACTGTCAGTCCCAGATAGTCGGCAATATCGTATCGCTTCATGGGTAAATCAAACTGAGCCTCCGACATACCGGGCAAGGCGTGTCGTCGTGCAATGTTAAGTAGAAAAGTAGCCAGCTTCTCCTTGGCAGTCTTTCGGCCAAGAGAGAGTAATTGCTCCCTGGTGCTTGCCAGTTCCATGGCAGTTATACGTAACAATGCCTGACCAAAACCCGGCTCACTCATAATGAGTTTGTCTATGGCAGTGGCCGGTATGCTCCTGACAACTGTTTCAGAGAGCGCTTCGGCATGATTCAGGTGCCACTGCTCACACTCTATACCAAGAATGTCTCCCGGGTAGGAAAAGGCACAAATCTGCCGTCGACCATCGGGAAGGAGCTTATAGGATCCGATGACACCTGATAGAACCAGGAAAATATGAGATTGAATCTCACCCTCCAGATACAGATGTTCTTGCGCAGCGACATGACGATCAACACTAGTGCTGATGCTACTACCCAGAGATACCGGGGGACGAACACCCGTATTCAGCCAAGGCGAGACCGAGGAGGCAGCACTTACAAACGATGAAGAGTGGCATTGCATGATTGTCTAGACCTTTGGTTTGGCTGGTCCACCCAGCGATTGAGTCTCATCTAATCACTTGCCTGTCACAACAATGTGGCGGATATGTCGTCGATTTTCTCTATTTGTAATGATTTGTAATGACCAGCTGCACTGGCCATCCCGATCCGCCCGCTCTCAATTTGCCAGAACCGTTACCCTAGAGTTGTGCTGTTAATGTTCTCTGTGAATGAATGGAATCAGTTGCTCATTAGAACGGGTATCCTCGCATCAGTAAACATCTGCCGCGTAGTACTTCCAAGAAAGAACTCCCATAGACGACTGTGTCCGTAACAACCCATGACCAGAGTGTCCGCATCCATGTCACGTGCAAACCCAAGTAGCTCTTGTGCAACTTCGCCACCTTTTGCGTCAGAATGATGCACGTCCACCCTGACACCATGACGTGAGAGCGTATTAGCAAGCTCTTCTGTGGAGCCGACAATATGGTGACGATCCTGATCAGGAGGATTGATACGGTGTAACCTGACTTCCGAGGCATGCCTGAGCATGGGTAAAGCCCCGAATACCGCACGTGTTGATTCACGTCGTCCGTCCCAGGCCAGCAGTACCCGTGCCGCAACCTCTGTTGCTTCGTACTGCCAGGGAACGACCAGAACAGGCCTGCCACATGCAAGCAGGACGTACTCTGACAAACGGCGTTCTGACTTTGTGGCGGCATCGGAGCCTGCTTGCCCGAGAATGATCAAGTCCGCCGTATTTCCTTGATCCACCAAGGTATCAGCGACAGATTTAAACCCGGCATCAACACTGCGCCAATCAGCGACATAGCTAGCCGTGCTTGTCACCCTGTCGAACAAGGCCCTGACTCGACCCTCGATCTGACGGTGCTGATCCTCGTAATAGTGTGCCAGTTCCACCGACACAGGGATTTCAGCGGAGACTGGTAATTCCATAGGCGGCTTTATATGCATCCCCAACAAATGGGCGGTATGCCGCTCTGCCAGACCATCTGCGACTCGAAGGGCTGTGTCGGCGGTGCTCTCATTGGACAAATTTACCAGGATCGTTTGGTATGTCATCAGTTCTCTCCGGTCGGTGACTCTTTTTCAGCTTATGTCAGCCCACCTCTTAGGAATATGATCAGGATCAACTCATATGAAGGCGGCGTCAACAATAGTCGCACTACTGATTCATCAAAGTTATTCAGACTCAGGCGCTGCTGCAGGGGCAAATCCCGGCAATACCTTCTATTACCAATATCAGATCGAAAAGCCTCTACACTGCTGGTAGAGTTGCTAACAAAGGTTGCTCCACAGAAAATAAACGCCCCTTCATACCAAATGAGCACTAACAAACAGACAATCCTGGTCGTTGACGACGAACCTGCTGTTCGCAAACTATTGCGTCGTGCATTCGAACTGGAGTCTTACAATGTTCTTGAATCAGAAAATCGTCAGCAGACGATTGACGCAATATCTGAACACAAAATAGATCTGGTTACGCTGGATATCAATCTCGATGGCGATGATGGACTCTCGGTAGCACAGGAAATCAGGGGGCTTTCTCCGGTTCCGATAATCATGGTTACTGGCAAAGGTGAGCTTATCGACACCATTGTTGGTCTGGAAATGGGTGCAGATGACTACATTTCGAAACCCTTTCAGATCCGTGAGGTATTGGCTCGAGTAAAATCTGCATTAAGACGCAGTGAGCTTGATAGGAAGGCAGCAAATGAAGTTGCGCACCATCAAAACGCATCTCATTCAACTCAATATTGCTTTGCACAGTGTACGCTGGACGTGCAGACACGAGATCTCACAGGATCGGATGGCAAGGTATGCGAGCTGACCACCGCTGAGTTTGATTTACTCGAGGTATTGGTCAGTCATTCTTTGCGAGCGCTGACACGCAATCAAATCATGGATCAATTAAAGGGAAACGACTGGAATCCAAACGACCGAACTATTGATAACAGAATCGCTAAACTTAGAAAAAAACTGACTACGTTAGGAGTGTCCAGAGCTATAAAAACCGTGCGTGGTGTCGGCTATCAATTTACCTACAAGGTGGAGATAATTTGAGAAAAACCGCTTTGCAAACCACAATGAAAGTGACTTTTATTGTTTGCTAAATATAGCCATACACTGCGGTAGACACGATATTTTCAAGCTCCGTTAAAGAATAAGGCTTATGCAATATATGAAACGCTTTGCGCTGGCTATCGTCCAGGGAAAGCAGTTTTTTTGAAAAGCCAGTACAAAGAATAATGGGCATTGCCGGTTTCTTTTCATGCACAAATTTGGCAAATGCTACTCCATCCATGGCACCGGGCATGACGATATCGGTAATAACCAAGTCAAAAACTGACTGATTTTCCATTAAAGCAACCGCTTCACCGGCATTGCCAGCAGACTGTACGGTATGACCCATATGCTCAAGCCTACGGATAGTCAAACGACGTACACTGTCGTCGTCCTCCACAAGCAAAATCCTGTAGTGATCGCGTGGCTTTAGTGCATTGCTGAGATTGGACTGCTTTGCTTCACTCTCTGGCGACCAGTCACGCGGAAGATATAGACTAAAGCTAGCGCCGTCTCCTTCTGTACTTTTGACACTCACTGAACCACCTGACTGCTGCGCAAATCCGTAGACCATACTCAAGCCCAACCCATGACCTTTACTTTCCGATTTTGTTGTAAAAAACGGTTCAAAAACACGCTGCAGCTGATCCGCTGATATTCCAGTGCCTGAATCGGTTACGCTCAGCACAGCATAATTACCTGCGACAAGATTCAATGGCTCTGCATCGGATGTGGACAGCGATCGATTGTCAGTTGTTACAGTAAGTGCGCCCTTACCGCACATGGCGTCTCTGGCATTGATCGCCAGGTTCATCAAGGCACTGTCAATCTGCGACCGATCCACTTTCACATCCCACAGGTGTGGTGCCAGCAGGAGTTGCAACGAGATATTTTCGCTCAATGTACGCCTTAAAAGGTCGGACAATTCCTTCACGATGTCGTTTAGATTGAGCTTTTCGGGTAGTAGACGACCGCGTCGAGCAAATGATAAAAGACGATTGGTTAAATCGGCACCTCGTTCAGATGCCGATAGCGCTTCATCCACTAGTTCAAGCTGATCCGTAGCGGTAATCATCTCGTTCAGTAACTCAAGGTTACCGGATATTATCGTTAAAAGATTATTAAAATCGTGTGCAATCCCTCCTGTCAATTGCCCTATCGACTCCATCTTCTGTGCTTGACTAACAGCCTGGAACATGGCATTTTTTTCAGTACTGTCTTGTACTATCGCGACAAACTCTGGTGGTGCTACCGCATCCGACAAATGCAATACAATATCTGCATCGTATTCGCTGCCATCCTTACGCCGATGTACAGTTTGAAGAGTCAATTGCTCAAGCTCTCCACTGATGAGCGGTGCTATTAACTTTCGAAACCCGTTTTCATCAAACTGAGGTTTAATATCAACCGGGGTCATTTGAGTAAACTCTGACAATGAGTAACCCAGGTTGTTCATGGCACCGCGATTCACCAATGTGAATTGCAGTGTGTCCGTCTTGAACACGAATATCTCATTAATGGACTCATCTACAATTTTACCCAGACGAGTTGCCTGATCCTGCAAACGATCCTGAACACTAAGGTCATGAATTATTCCCTTGAAGTAGATTTCACCGTCGACTTCGAGGCGCCCCACAGCCAGATGCATCGGAAAGACTGTTCCATCGGAGCGCTTTCCTTCTACCAGACGCCCCTTTCCAATTATGCGGTGCTCGCCAGTACTCAAATGATGATGCAGATAACCGTTGTGTCTTTTAGCATGATGACCGGGCATAAGCATTGACACGTTCTGCCCCAACATGGCATCGGCGGAATGTCCAAACATAACAGCCGAAGATATATTTGTATCCAGGATGATTCCAGCGTGATCAATGGTTATAACGGCCACGCCAACCTGATCCAGAATCTGAGCATGACCCGCACCGTCGTGACCTGCACCTGAGTGAGCATGTTCGTTCATCTGTATAGGTCTGGCCGAATGGTATTATAAATGGTCATAATATCAACAGTATAACCGCCTTCGATTTTACTGGAGGCGCATTGCGCAGCGCTTCAGAGATTAAGACCAGACTTACACTACCCTCCGCCCGCCCGAAAGGTATGCTGGCGGTAGAGGCGCATGAACTCATCTGCCTGAGACTCTGAGTACCGATCAAAAACAAACTCCGCTTTCTCCATTGGCAGATCCAATGACCCCAAATGCCTGATTGGCTGATCGTTGACAGTAATTCTTATCTGCTTGTCGTCGTCGTGAACAATAACCTGATTATCAATAATTTCGTAAGGCAGCCCTCCACATGCCGAAGGCAAGGACGCCATGAATTGCGCGTGAGTGCATTGGGTTTCTATGATGCGTGTCGGTTTCATTGTCCGGATTCCTTCTTCAGAGGGATTAAGTTGAGCCACTAAACTCAACCACTGACACCATATTCATGTGAGATGCGATGGTACGCATTGATATCGATCAATCTCCACTGAAAACGGCACTCGACAATCACATTCGATCAGATCCCGAAGACAGAATCACAACCAACACCACTGTGTCACATTAGGATTTTGTGAAAATAATACGTTTTGGTCTCGAAAGAAACTTGAACCACCGTGGGCTTTACAACCTGCGATACTCTCCAACTGTGCTTCTTGAAAGATGATGCAATATCATTGTTGTCAGACTGAATTACTGGCACACTGACGAATGGAGGAAAAAAGGATGGTGCCTTTTCACCTTCGAACCAACGAAAAATTACCCATATTGCTATGTCCTCAAAGGTTCAACGAAAACTGACAACTATTTTCGCAGCGGACGCAGTGGCATATAGTCATGCGATGAACGTCGACGAAGTTAGTGCCTTTGACAGCCTCCGTTCCGCACGAAATGTCTTTAAAAAATTTATTGAGCGCCACGATGGTCGCATCGCGAACACAGCGGGTGATGGATTAATCGCGGAGTTCCCATCCGTTGTCGAGGCAGTTCAATGCGCTATCGAGGTTCAGCAAGAACTTGTCTTTCAGGAAAAAAATGGGAAAGATGCCTTGCGCTTCCGGATCGGTATTCATCTGGGCGATGTAATGATCGACGGCAGTGATCTGTTGGGCGACGCCGTAAACCTCGCTGCACGATTAGAGTCTATGGCGGAGCCCGGCGGCGTGCTGATTTCCCAACAGGTCTATGATCAGGTTCAACACAAACTCTCAATCGGGTTCGAGTATCTTGGAGAAAAGCGTCCCAAGAATTTTATAGAAGACGTACCGGTCTACGGTATTTCTCTCAGCAAAAAACGAAGCCAGATTTTCAGCAAGCGTCAGGCAAAAGCGACAAATCCGTCCAGGTCTGCGCGCACCAAAACTGACAATCTGCGTGACCGCATCAGAGGTCGTACCAAACTGCTTTTAGGTATTTGGCTCGCGTTATTGGTCGTCGATCTCACAACTGGCTCTCCATTCTGGGCACATTGGCCGGGGCTGGGCATCGGAGTACTCGTTGCTTTACACGCATCGCCTATGTTCGTTAACGATTGGTTTCAACTACAGACCGTTCGTCTCGGGATCATCGTCAGTGCGCTAACACTGATCAACGTGTTTACATGGACCGGCTATCCCTGGGTCATGTGGCCCGCCGGAGCGCTCGTTACATTGGAGCTGATCCGCCGGTTGCTTGCTCGTTTTTGAAAATCTCGTAAAAAAACCTATTGATGCAATGCCATAAAACCTCACTCCTCCAACTGCCATGTACAAACCGGTGGTATGTGCAAACTGAGAATATCACCCGTTTCTAATTTGCCAGTGCGTTCCACCCACAACGTAACACCACGTTTGTCCAATGCGGCCTTTGGAAATTTGCCACCGAAACCAGGGCGATGTTTTTCTATGACATCACCGGGAAACCGGCAGGGAGCATTTTCCATATCCACCACCAACGATGTACCGTTGGGTGCAATAAGACGTGAGGAGGGAGGTATCTTACTGAATTCTGGCAAACCTTCCAAAACCAGATTGGCACCTACCCATTCAGGATTTAAAGTATCCATATCCATCGAGCTTCTGATGCTCTCGATTTCTTCAGCAGACAAAGCAGATATTTGACGAGTATTTCGAATCTCGGTGCCTTTGGGATATTGGCTGACCACTCGAACACACGAAGCTCGCGTCACACCACTGTGCGAATCGCCGATAAAACCTCCGTAATCCACATCTACGGCTGAAACAGTTGTAGTGCTTAAATCCCCGGGCGTGTCATTGATGCCAAGAAATCGAACAGTGCCCTTCAGGTGGGTTGGAGACAGCATGGGCATAATCGGTACCTATTTGTTAGTCACACACGAAAAAGTGGTGCCCCCACATTGAAACAAGAACTCTATCAACTGTAAAGACACTGAGCAGGCATGGTTCAACTTGTAAATCGCTGGATGCGTCAGATAAATCGGTGGCTGGATGAATGATCAAATACGAACGAACATCTTGCACGATGTGGTTCTCGCGTAACCAAATTTACCCCATCGAAAGGTTGCAGTATGAACTACTCTCCTTCGTTGCTGTGGATAGCGTTAAACTAATCAGTTCCGTATTCCCATTCTAAAACTGACTTAAGGTTTCCAGACATCAAACCATCATCTCCTTTAGTGGGCGCTCCATTAGGTCGTACCATGTTCCGTTTGGCCGTTCCGGGCGTCATAGGTGCCTTGCTGTTCTCATCCGTGGGATTGGTTGAGGCAAATTTCTTACGTGCATCGGGGGTTAATGCACTCGCGGCAGTCGCACTTGTGTATCCGCTAGTCATTCTAGCGGCGATGTTTTCCGCAGGGGCTATCGGTGGAGCAGTCACCGGCCTAACCGCTCGAGCAATAGGTGCCGGCGATACCAGGGAAGCCAGTGCAGTACTGGTATGCGCTGTACTGATCTCCCTGGTCGGCGGGGTACTAATGTGGGCCGTTGTTGTTCAATTTGGCCATGTTCTTTTTAACCACGCCAGTAGCAACCCGGTAGTGACCGAGGCTGCGCAGCTCTATGCTGAACTTGTGTTTCCAGCTATCCCGGCTTTCTGGTTGATCAATATGCTCTGCTCTGTTTTGCGAGGAAGCGGAGATATGGTTCGCCCGGCGGTGGTAGCGGCCGGATTGCTGGCTTCATACATCTCACTGGCTTTCTTTATCATACCCTCGCAAGGCGCAGCTCTAGATGAGTCGATACGCGCCGCCGCTACTGCCATGATTGGTTCTTTTTTGTTCGCACTATTTTTATCTATTTTCTTTATTGCACAAAGCCGACAAACGATTCGTTTCAGGGTTTCTGCTTATCACACTCAAACTCTGGTCCGCATCCTAAAACAGGGCTTACTCGCCTCCAGTCAATCAGTGATGACGATCATTTACGCTTTGACAACCACACTTCTTTTTGGCAGGTTCGGCACAGAATGGCTAGCGGGTTTTGGTCTTGCCGTTCGCCTGGAGTTGATCATGGTGCCAGTAATATTCGGCATCGGCTCATCGATAATTCCGATTGTCGGTGCCTATGTAGGAGCGGGGCAGCGCCAACGCGCTATATCGATTGCCTGGCGCGGGGTAATTATCAACACCATTCTGGTGGGTTTTTTCGGATTATTTTTAGCACTATTCCCAGGCACATGGTGTGGCATCGTGGGTAGTGATTTAACTGTAATAGAAAACTGCAGCCAATCCTTGCGAGTGATCGCACCTACTTACGCATTTTTTGCATTAGGCCTTGGTTGTTACTTTGGAAGCCAAGGGCTAAATACCCTAAAATTTCCAGTACTTGGTTCTTTGTTGAGATTATTGATTGTCGCAACGGGCTTGTATTGGGTGACTGAAACTACTTCTATCAACGTCGTATTGTATCTGGTAGCAGGTGCCGTTGTGACTTACGGTCTTTTTGTTGGTGTCGGCTTAAGATTGGGGCCATGGCGTAGCCAGCCTTCCCACTAAGCCATCACTTGGTAGTCCGTGTGCATACTGACCGAAAAAATAGAGTGCTCTATCTGAAATATTACTAGCTAAATTTGCCAAATCCTGAAGAAATGATTCATGTCGGACAAGTCGATTTGAATTATAAGCAGTCCTATTGCTAACACTGTGAAATGCCTTGGCAAACCCGAGATATCAATCAGTAGCTGCCTATGCCGCACCAGATGCAATGCACTACCGTGAAAAACGTGTTGTGCAGATATGACGAATCACAAACTCAACTGATGTCCTTTTAGCACCTCATCAATCAGTCAGGAAACCAATACGAAAACCGCCCCAGTGTTTTCCATTAACCAACACGGGAGACGAACAGTCATACATTAAGACATAGTGATTTTTTCCCATTTCACGCCTATAGGTTTGTAATAGAAATGGTTTTGTATTTCTACCACAAGCCAACCCGGCACGGTCATTCAACATTCTGCGATTACGGCAGTTACTATTATTCCAGTCACTCTCACCAGGTCTCTGTTTCTTTGAGACTTTCTTTATATTCGACGGCATAAATCCGTAATGATCAATGATGGCACAAAAGGCAATTCGCGAGTCATTCTCATGGATTTCATCCAGAATGGGGGCGACATTGCGATCACTGAACTCTACAAAACGTGTCATGTATTGTTCAGGATCGGTGCCAGGAATAAGTATATGCTGCTCATCAAATAATTCTTCATGCGTTATCTCACCCGATCTCAAAGCCTCTTCAAAAAGAGTACTGATACGCAAGGCGGTAGTCTGGGCACACTCTATGATCGATGAGGCCTTGACACGCCGTCCACTTTTGACAACATGCTCAACCAGCGCTTCGCCTTTTTCCAGTATGCCCTTGATGCGCTGGTCGGCCTGATTCAAGGCTTCATTGGCGACCTGCATATCTTCGGCAGCTCCTTCTATACGAATACGCATAGTCTCACTCTGAGAGAGTGACTGATCGGCGGCCGATGCGATTCTTGTTGCATCTTGCTGCATATTTATAGCCATATCCGAGAAGAACTCAACAGCATCATTTATGACTATAACACCCTCGTTGACGTTATCAGCTACATCGCGAGCTTCTCCTCCAGAGATAATGAGCTCAGCAACGTTTCTGGATACTTCTGACATGGTTCCCTCGATCTCTCCGGCAGCAGTTGCAGTTTGACTTGCCAGCATTTTTACCTCACCGGCGACTACCGCGAATCCACGACCAGATTCGCCAGCTCTGGCGGCTTCAATAGAAGCATTAAGGGCCAGTAGATTGGTTAATTTTGCAACAGACTGAATCTCACCAGAGACGCCAGCGACTCCGTCCAGGCTCTTGTTAAGTAACCGCAACTGCTCTTCAATAGCGCTAACACCATCAACAAGGTTCCCGATACGCTGAGTGGCGGAAACTACAGCAACCGCGGATTCCTTGCTGGTTGTTTCAAATGTACTTGTTTTACTCTGTGCCCCCTGCCCCACAGTGTCAATTTCCCGTGCAGCAGAGGAGAGTTGTTGTGCAAGGCTGGTTAATTCAACAAGACATTCAGTCTGACTGGAAACACGGTGAAACAGATCATCTACATTTCCAGCCACGTCCGCCAATTCCAGGCTTAGGCTCTGGACAGACGATAGAACGAATTCGGCAAATTCGTCTATTTTGGATTCCTTGAACACAGTTTTGAACGCGCTCCAAAGCAAATTAGGCCCTCAATGCGCGTAGCGGCAACTGAATTTTCTAACCTGAGACATCTGGGGTTAGCTGTAAGTTATACCTGATTTATCATCACCTGCTTAAAGCGCAATAACGTAGCCAATATTGATGAAAACAGCACGGCTGTGGTAACGATGAGTGTTCGCAGCCGGTGAGGCGAGAAAGCTCACCAGCTGTCTGTCGTCACGGTATCTATCTACAATCAAGGCACTCTAACTGCAATCGCACCATGCACGTCGCTACGTTCTGCGCCGCTGTAAGCATAACCACCTGGTGCACTACCAGTGCTTGTATCAGTCACATTACGTGTATTAAGCACCGTTACTAACTTTCCATAGGCACCGCCATCGGTCACTTCAACCACGCCCACACCAGGACATGATCCCTGCGCTGAGTGATTAACGGAGACTGGTGAAGGCCCTCGAAATGCAATCACCATGTATTTGCCATCAGGGGTAAGGTCCATAAGGTCCGGCGCTGGATCATTACCGGGCAGGCCAGCATCATCGCTGATGGATCTCGCAGCGCAGGGACCTACGCCATTACCCCGACCGTCAGCACTTGTCAGATCATAGCTGGTACGGTTGAATTCCCGATCGAACACTTCGACATTGTTAGCCACTCGATCAACCACATGTACATGAGAACCATTTAACGTAGGCTCCATACCGTGTGAGTCCCGCCGCGTGGTTGTTCCTGGCATCTGACCACTATCGTTGGCAGCATCGCCATTCTGATTGCCGCCGGTGGCAGTGTTGCCGGAATCCTGGAATACAAACATGGGCATCGGAGTATTCTCGGGCTGGGCCATGCTGGCATAATCTGTATCGTTCAAGGTATAGATTGTAAAAACAGATTGCGTCGCACCTGCCGGTGAAGCGGACACTCCTGCATTGATCCACATCGTGTCGTCGACCTGCACGGCACCACATCCGGCACCGTTAATAACCTGGTTACCATACTCACCGACAATTTCCATCGGTGTCGTTCTGGTATTGGCAACGAGTAAACCTCCCCCACCCAGGGTTACATAGCCATTGCCGCCACTACTGGGAATGGGGCAAATGATGACATTATTGGGCCTACCGCCAAGCCCACCATCAGCACCATCACAGCCGTTTTCCTTGCATACACCTGAAGGTGTGAGATCACCCAGATCAGCCTCAGAATAATCGCCACCGATACTGCCCATCATCGCTCTTCCAAAGGCATTGTTACCACTGAAAGTTGTGGCTTCTTCGGTAACCGCCATTCCTTTGCCAACACCCAGAGATGCTGACCGATTGAACATCAGATCCGTTATCGTGTCGCTGGCATCGCGTGTTACATCGATGCGTTCCAGTAACTTGCCATTGAGATTCGCAACCAGAATGGAATCACCCGTATCGCTCCAATAAGACATGTGCACAGAGCGCACACCTGTGTTGCCACCAACGTTAGTGCCAGTGACCCGGAACAAAGCGATAGCCTCACGGGTCTGTATATCAATGACACCAACAAATCCACCCCCTGGTGCAAAGATATTCGCGTTAACGTAACGGTTCTGTGGATCTGCGAGCATGCCATGCAATCGACCAAAGCCATTCAGATCGCCCAGCGACTGTCCAGTGGCATTACCGTCAGCGTCAATCTCGGCAAGATCTTGTGGAAATACATCGAGTAAATCGCAGGGCCCTGTTGATTCGTCGTTCTCTGCTGGAACACAACTTACAGGTGGAGCATCAACGCCGCCCTCTATTTGGACAGCAAGATCAGAGGATTCCCAAATCCATAGATAGCTTCCACGAGTGCCGGGGGTCTCAACACCAGCGACAGAATTGGATTGATCAGACGCCCATATCTGGTAGTTGATAGCCGGGACTTCTTCATCAGAATCATCGTCTTTACTGCAACCAGAAAGCATGAGAGTGGCGGTACTCGCCGCGATCACCAAGGCTCTACGAACAGTTCCTGTGGATAACTCGTTGAACAATCTAACTTTCAATTTCTGTCTCCTTGTGCAATTAGTTAATTGACAAGGAGATCACAATTACCAGAATACCACCAACTATATTTTAGTCGAAGTCAAAAATCAGCGTTATAAATCCACTATGGAGAGCTCGATTCACCAGTGCTGGCACCTCCATAACACTTTTTCTCAGATATATTATAAAAACCAGTGAAGTGCTAATATTTTGGTGAATGATGACTGCCGAAATTTAGAAAAACACATCAACGAAAAACGTACCAGGGCTTGATATGAGCACAGTTCAAAAAAATAGTGCTTTTTGTTCATGTGGCGTTGTCACATTCGAGATTGTTGGCTCACCAATAGCTCGTGCTTACTGTCACTGCACAATTTGCCAGAAGTTCAATAACGCAAACTACGCTGATGTGACAGTGTTCTATTCAAAAGACATCACAGGCATTGACGAAAGCAAGATTGAGTTTAAGGTGTACAAACAACCACCGTTGGTTCGTCGTGGTAACTGCACGCACTGCAATAGTCCGGTGATCGAAAAATTGACTATACCCCTGCTTCCAAAAATGCTCATCGTACCCAGCACTAACTTCGACGACACAAGCTTTTTGCCTGAACCAAGGATGCATATTTTTTACGATAAACGCATAGGCGACATTAACGATGGTATAAAAAAGCACAGTGGATTCCTCTCAAGTCAGATTGGATTCAGCACAGGCTTAGTTAAAGGCATGATCTCACGCAAGTAGTTTGTTGCTTTCACTACTTGTGTGGCATTACCAATGAGACCATGAAAGGGGCACACCGCCTAGTTGTACAGCCCCTCCCTACCTCACCAGGTCCCTAATGACCATGGTGTAACCAACTGCAACCACCGTCCGCGCCCTTGTTTACCTCACCCACCAGCCCACTGAATCGCATAACTTGCTGATTCGACGGCGTTAGCGCGGATCTGCGGCGACACGATTAGCGTGCTCCACATCAGCTCTGTAAAAATCTACAAAAAAAAATATATGCTGTTATAGTAATGCGAATAATTCTTATTACTATTAAGAAAATGAAATCAATCTACCTGATCGCACCACTTACAGCCGCTGCACTGATCACGGCGACAAGCCCTCTCCTGGCAGCAGTAGACCGTTCTGATGTTCTGGACACTTACGCCAATATCGCCCAGGCAGCCTATCAGGACTCACTCTCCACGGCCCAAACGCTGCGCACCACTATTCAAATCTTGCTTGAAATACCGTCGGAACAATCCTTGAACGAGGCGCGCGAAGCCTGGATATTGGCCCGGATCCCCTATCAACAAACAGAGGTCTATCGCTTTGGAAACGCCATCGTTGATGACTGGGAAGGAAAGGTCAATGCCTGGCCACTGGACGAAGGATTGATAGATTATGTTGACGGTAGTTATGGTACTGATTCGGAAGAGAACGGATTCTATACCGCCAACATCATTGCCAATCCATCGGTAAATATCAACGGGCAATTAATAGACGCAAACATCATTACACCCGAATTGCTAAGCACCCAACTACATGAAGCTGGAGGCATTGAATCCAATGTAGCGACTGGCTATCACGCCATTGAATTCCTGCTTTGGGGCCAGGACCTTAACGGTAGTCAGGCTGGTGCAGGCGATAGACCTTACACAGACTTCGATGTCAACAATTGCAGCAATAACCACTGTGATCGTCGAGCCGCGTACCTTACCGCCGTAACCGATTTGCTGCTCACTGATCTGGAGTACATGGCCAGCGCATGGGCAAGTGGCGGTGAAGCACGCACAGCACTCGGCGCAATAGGTGACAATGCAGGTCTAGCGACAATGCTCACGGGTATGGGCTCACTGAGCTACGGTGAGCTGGCAGGCGAACGGATGCAACTCGGGTTGATGTTGCATGACCCGGAGGAAGAACACGACTGTTTTGCCGATAACACATCGGCCTCCCACTTTTATGATGGCATCGGTATCCAGAATATTTTCAATGGTAGTTATCAGCGAGTCGACGGAAGCACCGTATCCGGGCCGTCACTTAGAGAATTACTCGCCTCTAGTGATGCCGATCTGTCCGATGAACTAGGTGATGATATACAAGCAAGCGTTGATGCCTTACAACGACTGCTTGATAGTCAACACAACGGACAGGCCTACGACCAGCTGATAGCAGAGGGCAATACCAATGGAAACGAGATGGTTCAAACAGCTATCGACGCCTTGATACACCAAACCAGAAACATAGAACGTGCTGTTGTTGCACTGGGCGTGACACGCATTGAGTTTGAGGGATCGGGCAGTCTGGATGATCCTTCGTCAGTGTTCCAGTAACCCATAAAAAAAGTGTAAGGTGGAGTTCGAAAGGGCACAACTGCCGCACAAAAATATCAGGCACTTGAAGTATTCACTATCAGTTGCAACTCTACTGTTGATCGCAACCTGTGGCGTTGCAGTTAACAGTAGCCTTCAGGCAAGCAACGCAGAACCCGTTACCACCTCATCAGGCAATTCCACTTTGCCTGATGCAATCTGGGAAGGTAATGCGCGTGTGCGCGGCGTATTAAGATCAACCACGGATTTTTCACGTCCAGAGAAATTCGAATTAATGCAGGGCGGTGCCGGAACCCAGAGGACCAATTTTGATCGTAACGCCTATTCCCACGAGATGACGACTCTCGGTTTTGAGGGCCTGAAGACTTTCAAACTGGGTAATGCGTTATTTAACAAGTTCTGGGTTGCATCCCCCTCTTCCACACAAGCCTCAGACGGACTGGGACCTTTCTACAACGCACGGGCATGTCAGTCATGCCACATAAAAGATGGACGTGGACAAGTACCCCAATCTGACGAGAAAACAGCATCGCTGGTTATCCAACTGAAAAATTCCGGTAACGGACAATGGGGCCCCGATCCGACATACGGTGCTCAGTTTCAAACATCCGCCGTGCCCGGTGTCGAAGCTGAAGGCTTAGTATCCATCACCTACGATACCGTGACGAAAACGTTCAATGACGGCAGCAAGCATGGACTTCGCAAACCCACGTATACCCTGGAAAAACTTGCTTATGGTGATCTGCATCCTGAAACCATCCTCTCACCCCGACTAGCATCAGCCGTTCATGGGCTGGGCTTACTGGAATCAATCGATGATGCTCATGTATTGGCTTACGCTGATCCGGACGACAGCGATGGAGATGGAATATCCGGGCGTCCCAACTGGCAACTGCTGGAAAACGGGCAACGCAAACTCGGGCGCTTCGGCCACAAGGCCGCCATGTCTTCCATCAGAGAGCAGAACGCTCACGCACTTTTCACTGACATGGGGTTATCGTCATCAACGGATACATTGAGCAATCCTCATGGTGACTGCACATCCGCTCAGCGCATTTGCAACAGCCTGGCTCATGGTGAACAATCAAGGCTGGACAAAGGCGAAGCACCGGACCAGGTCGTTGACTTAATCACTTTCTATACCCAGAACCTGGCGGTGCCGGCGCGTCGTGACGTTTCTGATCCTGACATCCTCG